>KI911955.1:36769-37970 GCA_000517005.1 Microvirga lupini | reverse complement strand
ATACTACGCCCTAACGTCCGTGAAGAGCTGAGTGCCGGAGCGTTGAACGTCGTACTGCCGGAGCTTCCTATGCCTTCGGTCCCTGTACAAGTTCTTCACGCCTTCGGACGCGGCATGCCATCTCGTGCACGTGTCTTTCTCGATTTCGTAGCGGCCATCATGCAAGAATGGCGCAGTCGGTTCGATTTGAAGTAGTCCGAAAGCGGGCCACTCGAGAGCGAAACCTGTGCTTCGGCCTCTGGATATTCTCTTGAATGAAGGTATCAGCAGCTTACTTCGGGAGCATAGAACCCGGCGCGACGACCGCGCGCAAAGGAAAACATCGTCCATTGAGCACTTTGATCGGATCAGTTTGATGCGCTTAAGAACCTGAGGAGCACCACAAGAAGATGGCGGTGCTACCTAGCACTACCATCTTCTTGCCCATCGCGTAACCCAGTGCTTCCTCTACACCACATCCCGACCGAAGACCTCATCTACGCCGGCGACAACGATTGGTGTGGATGGTTGATAATGGAAGCAGCCTTCTCGCTAAAGACGCAGCAGCGGAGCCTAAATGGCCTGCACGAGCAAATCAATGCTTGCTTTGGCGTCTCCGTAGAACATACGGGTGTTATCCTTGTAGAAGAGTGGGTTCTCGATGCCGGAGTAGCCGGTGCCCTGCCCGCGCTTGGACACGAACACCTGCTTGGCCTTCCACACCTCCAGCACCGGCATGCCGGCGATCGGGCTGTTGGGATCCTCCTGGGCGGCCGGGTTGACGATGTCGTTCGAGCCGATGACGATCACCACGTCCGTCTCGGGGAAGTCCTCGTTGATCTCATCCATCTCCAGCACGATGTCATAAGGCACCTTCGCCTCAGCCAGCAGCACGTTCATGTGGCCGGGGAGCCGGCCCGCCACCGGGTGAATGGCAAAGCGCACCTGCTTGCCTTTGGCCCTTAAGCGGCGGGTCAGCTCCGAAACGGATTGCTGCGCTTGGGCCACGGCCATGCCGTAGCCTGGCACGATCACGATGCTGTCGGCCTCCTCCAGGGCGGTCGCCACCCCATCGGCATCGATGGCAATCTGCTCGCCGGCAATGGCCATCACCGGACCCGTTGTAGCGCCAAAGCCGCCCAGGATCACGCTGATGAAGGAGCGGTTCATGGCCTTGCACATGATGTAGCTCAGGATGGCACCGGAGGAGCCGACCAGGGCA
>KI911955.1:36459-36669 GCA_000517005.1 Microvirga lupini | reverse complement strand
CCGGTGACGATCAGGAGGTCGTTGCCGAGGGTGAAGCCGATCGCGGCGGCGGCCCAGCCCGAGTAGGAGTTGAGCATCGAGACCACCACCGGCATGTCGGCCCCGCCGATGCCCAGGATCAGATGGTAGCCGATGAAGAAGGCGAGCAGCGTCATCGCCACCAGGGCCCAGATGCCTGCCCCCTGCACGTACAGCACCAGCAGGACGAGC
>KI911955.1:36201-36359 GCA_000517005.1 Microvirga lupini | reverse complement strand
TGATTTTTTAGAGCACGCGCTCGGCAAAGCCGGAGTGCGGCCGAGCGCAAAGCGATGATCGACCGCTCCCATGATCTGCCGCTGATCCGGCAGGCCGAGGAGCTCGGGATCAGTCGGGGCAGCCTATACTATCGCCCGCAGCCCGTCCCGGCGACCAA
>KI911955.1:15533-36101 GCA_000517005.1 Microvirga lupini | reverse complement strand
GCGAGATGCGCGGTACCATGTCCATGGCAATGACCGTTGCACCCTGCGCCCTCGCTCGTTCCAATAGATCGGTGTTCTGCGCCGGCCAGAAGAACGAGATCAGCGTCTGGCCTTGGCGCAGGAAGCCAACCTCGGCCATTTCAGGAGCACGTACTTTAACCACCACGTCGGCCGCGGCAAACACAGCTTTGGCTGAAGGGAGTACTTCGACACCGACCGCGGCATAGGCAGCGTCGGCGAATCCCGCGTCCTTGCCTGCCCCGGTCTGAACGACGCATGCATACCCTAGTTTCTTCAATTCAACGGCCGAGCCGGGTGTCATGGCAACCCTGCTCTCGCCTGATGAGATTTCTCCCAGTGCTCCGATCTTCACTGCGCTTCCTTTCGGTGTGTCGCACCTTTTGCTGTAGCAGTGCCAAGATGCTGTTTCCGCTACTCCAAAGGGAAATTCGTTAGATGCCTGCCGAGCCGAGTGTCAGGTCAACGTTATGCCGCCGTCGACGCGGATGTTGACACCGGTCACGAAGCTGCTGTCGTCCGAGGCTAGAAATAACGCAGCACTTGCGAGCTCGTCCGGCCGACCAAGCCGCCCGAGCGGAATTGCCTGTATCGTTTGTGCTTCAAATTCTGATCGAGCCTCGGGGGCGACACCCAGCTTAGCAAGGATCGGTGTGTCCACCGGGCCAGGGCTCAGCACGTTTACCCGAATCCGGCGGTCCTTCAGCTCCAGCGCCCAGCTTCGCGCGAAGGCTTCGATTGCCGCTTTAGTGCCGGAATAAACCGCATGTCCCCCAAGAACCTTTTCGCTGGCGATCGAGCTTGTGAGGATGATCGAACCGCCTTCGCGCATAAGCGGCAGAACGCTCTGGACACCGAAGAAAACCCCACGCGTGTTTGTTGCGAATTGGGTATCGAATTCTTCGACACTTACCGCCTCCGTTGGCGTGATGGTGTTTGTGCCAGCGTTCCCAAAATAGATATCAATCCCACCGAACCGCTCAGTAATAAGCGTCACCAATCGCTCGTGGGTAGAGAGGTCCGCCACGTCCCCCACCAGACCCGTTGCACCAGCCCCGAGTTCGTCGGCCGCCGCCGCAACGGCGTCAGCACGCCTTCCGACGATGACGACCTTAGCCCCTTCCGACAGGAAGGCCTTGGCAGCAGCGAGGCCTATGCCACTATTTCCGCCGGTGATAACAGCAACTTTGTTCGATAGTTTATTCACTTTTATCTCCAATATCGGCCACTCTATTTGGCTCAACCCGAACAATGTGGATAGTCCTTCACGAAGCCAGTCAGTTGTTCCGGTCTGTCACATCTGGAGAACATTGTGCGCGTCGTCCTACAATCGCGGCTTCTCAAAGGACGCCGCAAAACCACGAAGCAAAACCAGACCGCCGCTCTCGCCTCTCCGGCTGTTTCCACCAAAGAAGCTGTCAGGCATCTCACCCAGCGAACCCCGCCGGTTCGTTGGCAACAGTGACTGGACACCACTCAGAGGCGATCGACATCCGCCACGGCGTTGGCAAATGCCTGAGGCGCCTCTTGCGGCAGGTTGTGGCCTATGCCCCCAGTGATCAGCCGGTGTTCGTACCGGCCGGAAAATTTTCGGGCATAAGTCGCTGGGTCTGGGTGGGGTGCGCCATTGGCGTCTCCTTCCAGGGTGATCGTCGGAACGCCGATGGATGGGAATGCGGCGAGACGCTTTTCCAGGTCTGCAAGCTTCGGATCGCCTTCCGCCAAGCCGAGCCGCCAGCGGTAGTTATGGATGACGATGTCGACATGATCCGGATTGTCGAACGATGCGGCTGTGCGCTCGAACATGGCATCGTCGAAATTCCATTTCGGCGAAGCGAGCCGCCAGATGAGCCTGGCGAAATCGTGCCGATGCTTGTAGTACCCGACCCGGCCGCGCTCCGTGGCAAAATAGAACTGGTACCACCATTCGAGCTCGGCCTTGGGGGGCAGAGGCAACCTGCCAGCGTCCTGGCTGCCGATCAGATAGCCGCTCACGGACACCATGGCCTTGCACCGCTCCGGCCAGAGCGCCGCGACGATGTTGGCCGTCCGCGCGCCCCAGTCGCAACCGCCGAGTGTGGCCTTGTCGATCTTCAACGCATCCATCAGCGCGATCACATCGACGGCGAGTGCCGAGGGCTGGCCGTTCCGGAACGTTTCACCGGACAGAAAGCGGGTCGGGCCGTAGCCGCGCAGATAGGGCACAATGACCCGATAGCCCGCCGAGGCCAGCAGTGGGACGACATCGACATAGCTGAAAATGTCATAAGGCCAGCCGTGCAGAAGAAGGACGGCACGACCATCGGCGGGTCCAGCTTCCACGTAGCCGATAGTCAGGACGCCCGCGTCAATCTGCTTTAGCGTACCGAGTGACATGTTCGTCCCGGGCTTAGTTGCGAGGATATCCGGCGCCGCCCCTCGGCTGGACTGTGCTTCCGCTGAGCCGATCATGGCGAGTTCCGCAGCCGCAATCGTCTTGGCCACAGAACTCAGGAAACAGCGGCGATCCTGATTAATTCCTTCGGACATTTGTCCCTCCACCCAATCGAGACAGATCGACGACGCCTCGTGTGGTGCAAGATTGCGATGCGTACCGTGTGCACTGTACACATTGCTCATCCTACGTCCGACTTCGCTCATGAGGTCGACATTGCTGTCTTCGCTCGGCCCGTCGATACTGGGCGGTCGTTGTCCTCTGGAGACGTTATAGTGACGGGCACGTGCGATCGATTGGCTCAACGGAGAGGATTTGCTATACAGAGGTATATGTGTCGTCGCGACTTCAATTGGTTATGTCTCGTCAAAGGACAGCGAAGGGTCTCGAAGAGACAGACGTCCCCTCGGCCGAGCTAGCAGGACTGGTTTGTACCGTTCGTTCAGCATTCGGCCTATCAAGCAGGCGCACGCGTCGCCATTGACGAGGAAGCCTTTAAGGTCTGACTAATTGATCCTTGAGAACCGCTCTCCAAACCTTGCTGACCGATGGTCCTCAACCTTAGATGAGAGCGCCCTAGACCTTTGCATCGCACAACTGCTGCCTGTGTAGAATTGTTCGAACTATGAGACGGCCCCATTCTCTGCCTCTACTCGACGCAGTTATTTGAAGAGGAGACGGTCGGTGAAATGGATTATAAGAGTTCTGTTACTCACCACGGTTGTTGGTGTGCCAGCTAATGTGATGGCGCAGCCCACACAACCGCCGGTGAAACCGACAATTGTATTGGTGCACGGCGCCTTCGCAGAATCCTCGAGCTGGAACGCAGTCATCGCAGAACTGGATAAGGGTGGCTATAGAGCTATTGCCGCATCCAATCCGCTTCGTAGCGTCGCTGGGGACGCTGCGGCAGTCTCGGCCATAGTCCGATCAATCTCAGGGCCAGTCGTACTCGTCGGCCATTCGTACGGCGGGCCGGTCATCACTGCCGCTGCCAATGGCAACCCCAATGTGAAGGCCCTCGTCTACGTAGCGGGCTTTGTTCCGGATGCCGGCGAGTCTAGCCTCACGCTATCTGGTATGTTCCCCGGCAGCACCCTAGCAGGCGCGATCGCTCCTGTCCCGTTGTCCGACGGCAGTCAAGACCTCTACATCAAGCATGATAAGTTTCACGCTCAGTTCGCTGCGGATCTGCCGGAAGCGCAAGCTCGGCTCCTGGCGGCCACCCAGCGTCCTGTAGCGCAGGCGGCCCTCGCCGAGGCGTCTGGCGTGCCATCCTGGAAGAGTCTTCCCTCTTACATGATCTACGGATCCAATGACCGCAACATCCCTCCCGCCGTAATGCGTTTCATGGCGGAGCG
Organism: Microvirga lupini; assembly: GCA_000517005.1. Taxonomy (GTDB): domain Bacteria; phylum Pseudomonadota; class Alphaproteobacteria; order Rhizobiales; family Beijerinckiaceae; genus Microvirga; species Microvirga lupini. The sequence goes on along the minus strand of KI911955.1, from coordinate 32,288 downwards.
TGCACGTTCGGTAAAGACCTGGGTCGTCGAAGGTGCGTCCCACGCTATCATGGTTTCTCATCCAAAAGAGGTCTCTGCGCTGATCGAGGATGCTGTGAAGGCACCATAATGCTCAGCTGTTGGACCAACTCTATCGGACCAATCAAGTCGTGAGATAGGGCGCAGTCCGATATGAAGTTCCCAGCGCCTCGTAGCGCCAGGTTCACTGGCTCAAAGGCAACGGCCACATATTGCGGCGGGTAGCATCAACTACTCGCTGCATTTCCAACTCATTCGATCGGATCAACGGTACGGCTGATGAGGCACTGAAATTAGCCTTAGTGCAATTCTGCTTGAGGCATACCCTTGCTCTTTCCGAGCCCAACATCAAAGTAGTTACCGTATGGAATACCAGAGTGGGCTCGTGAGTCCCCCTGCGCAGGTCGGATCTGCTTCGGCATCTCACCAGCCTGATGTGGTCTGCGTCACTAGTTCTTGCCCTGGGAAGTTAATCAGTCATCCCGTCCGGTTGGTGGGATGCCTTTCCTCGTTCGCCCTAGCATGTGGGTCTCGGTGTACGAGCCGCACATCATACTCGTGACCCTCGAGCCGCCGCAGGGCCGTACCAGTGCGCCCACCGTTCAGAAGCCTAGAGCCTTTATCGACGCCTGTGTTGAGTGCGGTGAGGTACAGTAGCGGCTCCCCTTTCACGATGCGGACAAAGCCTTTGACTGGCTGATTGCACCCCATACTCGCGCTAACCGAACTGGGAATGCTTCCTTCCTGCGACTTCACTGCCTTAATCGTGAGTCACGAGACTCCGTTAGTTCAGCCAACGGAGCCGTCAGGGTGCAGACCACGCCGGTCAGATCGTAGTCGAGTTGGACTTTGCCACCCACGTCGCCGGCCAGACCACGCGTGATCAGGCGTGTCCCGAACCCTTTGCGGCTCGGAGCGACGACCGGCGGCCCTCCGTGCTCCGACCAGCTCAACTTCAGACAGGGCTCCTGATCATCGATCGTGAGGGTCCAGATAAGGTCAACCTTTCCCTGTGGCGCCGAGAGCGCCCCGTACTTAAGAGCGTTGGTGGCCAGTTCATGCACCAGAAGCGCCAGCGAGAGAGCGGCGCTAGGGTTCAGCCGTATCTTCGGGCCTCGCAGACGGAAGCGATCCATTTGCGGTTCACTATGCGGCTCGAGTGCCGAGTTCAACACCGTCAAGATGTCTGCTCCGTCCGTCGTGCCTGCGATCAGAACATCCTGTGCCCGGCCCATCGTGACCAGACGTGCGGCGAGGGTGTCCCGCGCTTCCTCAATAGACCTAGCGTTGCGCAATGTCTGCGTGGTGATGGCCTGCACCATGGTCAGCACATTCTTAAGCCTATGGCCTAGTTCCCGATGCAGAAGCCGGAGCTGCTGCTCGGCTCGCTTGCGTCCGGTGATGTCGCGAACAGTTCCAATGAAGCGGATCGTACGCCCGACTTCCCGAACCGCCCTACCCCGGACCGCGATCCAGCGGGTGCCGCCATCAAGTGGATTAATGGTTCTGAGCTCGACGTCAAAGATGCCCGGCCCCGTTACATCGATGGCGTCTTGGAGCGCCTGATCCGCAGCCGCGCGGTCCTCGGGATGAAGCCCCGCCAAGAAAGTCCCTTCATAGCTGACCCCGGCCTCAGGTGGCAGGCCGAACAGCTCCTTCGTCCGCGCGTCCCAACTCAAAATTCCACTCGTGAGATCGTGATCGAAGATCGCAATGGCTGCAGCCTCAACGGCTAGGCGCAGCCGTGCCTCAGTCTCCTTGAGCTCAGCCTCGGCTCGTTGCCGCTCCTTGATCACAGCCACATAGGTGCTGATTGTGCGGAAGAACGCGAGGTCTTCTGGGCTGAAGGTGGCTCGTTTGCGTGATCCGAAGGACAGCGTGCCGAGGAGTTCGCCATTGGCTATCAGGGGATGGCAGACATAAGCCTGTAAGCCGAGACCCTGCACCTCTTGGGCATGGGCGTTATTGGACGTCTGGACGTCTGCTAGGTACAAAGGCTGCCGGGTTTGCGCAACCCAGCCGCAGATAGTCTCGCCCGGATCGAGCCGCGCCAGCCGGGCGGCCTCGTCCGGTGTGAGGCCAACACATGATTGAAGACGCAGCGTCCCCACAGCATCGGGTGATAGGTGGAGGCAGACATCGAGGTCGAGATGACCCGGCGCCGCCTGGAAAAGAGCTTCAAGCGCAATATTGGGATCGCTCCCGCCAATTAGCTGAGAAGCTGTATCCGACAGGAGCTTCAGGCGTGCATTATGCTCATCAATGGCGAGCTGCCGCTCGCGATCCTGAGTAATGTCGCGCGAGATCGACAGAAACTTGCCGGTTGTGTCATCGGAGGCAGGGATGCGGGTGACCTGCACATCCCACCAACGGGGTGACCCCTTGGCTGTCCTGGCAAACCCCAGAAAATGGCCCACACCGCCTTTGTGGGCTAGCGCCAGCGCGGCCTCGGCTGCGGCCCTGCCCTTCCCTTCCCAGAAGTTGGGCCAGTAACTGCCCTGGATCGAGCAGAAGTCATCGACCTCCATCACTCTTTGACCGCCCGCGCTCATGAACTCCAGACGTCCGTCAAGAGTGAGCAACTTGATGCAATCGCCCGAGCTTTCTAACACACTCCGCAGGAACGCTTCATTCGCCTGGGTGACCGCATCGCGCACGCGCTGCTCGGTGCGGTCGCGCAAGATCTTAAGATAGCCGGTTCCGTCCATGAGGGGCATCAGGGATCCATTAGACCAGAAGCGGCTGCCGTCTTTACGGATATGCCAGCGCTCGCCGGCAGCTTTTCCCGTCCGGCGAGCGCTGGCCATCTCCTGGCTCGGGATCTCAGCGGCTCGATCCTCAAGCGTGAAGAAAAGGTCGGTATGATGTCCGAGCACTTCGGCCTCGCCCCAGCCGAAGATCGGCTTAGCACCGCCGTCCCAGCCGGTGATGATGCCATGTGCGTCCAGGGTTATAATAGCATAATTCGTGACGCTCTCGAGCAGGGTTTCCAGAAAGTGCTCTCGGTTTGGTGCTGCAAGCTGATGAAGAAATCTGGTCGACATCAAGGAACCCAATTCCACGGCCTCATTCGGTCGGACATGAACGCTGACACGTTGGCTCCGGCAGCAGACAGCACCCTGCAATGCTTGGCAGCGGACCGGAACCACTCACTTTTCGATAGGACCACTCCGCGAGCGCGGCTTGGATCATAATGCTCGCGCGATGCGGGTCAGTGATCCGGCACAAAAGACCGGGGGCGGCAAGAGTATCGGTGCACTTGCGGCTACACTGCTCTCTGGATCGTCGCAGCAAGTACTGCCCTCATGAAAGGCGACGCGCAATTTCACCAGCCTTGGCAACCGCGAAGGGCAAAGCGCAGGCGGCGATGTCTCTTGCGCGGTGCCTCACAACATAGAACATGGTATCACTCTTGAAACGGAGCTTTTGCGACAAAGTCGACAGATGAAGGGGCCTTGTAGCCTGCGACAAAGCGCTCGCCGAAATCCCGAACAAAGTTATCGTAGGTCAGTTCAGGCCTAACTTCAGCAATGTGACAGAAGCAGCGCGTCATTCGATGCTTCATACCGAGCCTTGGGAACTCCGCTACTATCCTCTCCATCTCTTCGGAGGGAATGCGATCGTACTGCCAACCGATCACGTCCAGACAAATGCCGGCTGTGCACAGAGCGACCTCTGCCTGCTTATAGAGCCCAATCGACGGGGTCGAGTTGAGGGCTACGCTGTCCCAAATTAATTGAGCCCGGCGTTCGTCGAATCCGCTTTCTCTTGCGAAGCTGCTGGCGAGATCGGCCGCCTCCACCTCGAAACGACGCGGTCCGGCAAAGTGCTCGTTGAGCGTGATATCGTGCAATAACGTCCCGACGGCAATGACCTCAGTATCGTGCGCGAGTTCCTGGAGCTGGCCGAGTCGAGTCGCAAAGAGCCAGGACCGAACGACGTGGTTGAACAGGTATGCCTCACACCTTTGCCGAGCATACTCGAGTGCGCGACCAACGACTGGCGTGTCCGGAACCGAGACCCCCGCGACCGGTCTGTTATTCTTCCTAGACATCTTCATACCCTTCGTATCGGATCAATGCCGCGAATGGTTCATGACACACCAGCTCGCACCAGCGGATCGGCCGACTATCCGGCCGATCCGGAGCTACCTGCGGGGAGGATCTTCAGCCTCTGATGAAGGCGAGAAGGTCCGAGTTCACCACATCAGCGTGAGTTGTGCACATGCCATGCGGGAACTTCTCGTAGACCTTGAGCGTACCGTTCGCCAGAAGCTTCACGGAGAGCAGCGCGGAGTCTGCGATGGGCACAATCTGATCGTCGGCGCCGTGCATAATGAGTGTCGGAACATCGACCGCCTGCAAGTCCTCAGTAAAGTCAGTCTCTGAGAACGCTTTGATACCGTCGTAGTGAGCCTTGGCACTTCCTGCCATGCCTTGGCGCCACCAGTTCTGGATGATACCTTGGGACGGTGCCGCTCCGGGACGGTTGTAGCTGTAGAACGGCCCGCTCGCGAAATCGAGATAGAACTGGGAGCGATTTGCTGCGAGCTGCGCCCGCAAGCCGTCGAAAACTTCGAGCGGCAGCCCACCGGGGTTCGCCGGGGTTTTGACCATGATTGGCGGCACGGCACCGATTAGCACAAGCTTGGCGACCCTGCCTTGAGCCTGCCCGTGGCGCGCCACATAGTGTGCTGCCTCCCCGCCACCGGTCGAATGACCGATATGAATAGCGTCCCTGAGGTTGAGATGCTCGATCACAGCAGCAACGTCGGCGGCATAGTGATCCATATCGTGACCTTCGCCGACCTGAGCCGAGCGCCCGTGCCCGCGACGGTCATGGGCGATGACACGATATCCCTTCCCCACAAAATACAGCATCTGAGCATCCCAATCGTCGGAACTCAGAGGCCATCCATGATGGAAAACGATCGGCTGAGCGGTTTTGGGCCCCCAGTCCTTGTAGAAAATCTCAACGTTGTCCTTGGTAATAACGGTACCCATGGTGGTATCCTCTTCGTCTGGTGAGTTGACACGGGTCGCCTGCTGAGCGGCCACCGGCACGGCGGGCAAACTGGCGATGAGAGCCACACCTAACCCAAACCCGATCACATCCCGGCGGGCCGGTTCAAACATTGGTCGCTTGGTCATGCGTGGCTCCATTGAACATAATTCTGTGAAACGGATCTTGAGAGTTTACAGATCTCAATGTTTATTGATCCGATGGCCTCGGTCGTTTGTCCCACAACCGCCCCGGCTCCCGGATACTTGCCCGACCGATAGAGACGATGTGAGCTTCAGGCCGAACCTTCACCTGATCGGAGAGAGCAATTCTGTCTCAGTGGTATTGACAACAAAGACTGCCAACAGTCGAGCGGGCTCCGTCCTACTGGCGTTTGCACTGACGCCGTGGCGATCACCGGGGTACTCCGAAAAGCTTTCACCGGCGCGGTATGTCTTGACGGGCCCGTCGTTGACTTGACTTAGAATTGCTCCTTCCAGAACGGTGGCATAGATAAAGGCCGACGACGGGTGGGTGTGGGCCTCATCAGAGCCACCAGGTCCGTATTCGACGAGTACGCCCTTGATACTTTTCCCGGGCACATTCGGAAGCTCATGCTCGTATACAAGTGTGACTTTAGCAGCACCGCTCGGGGAGCCGGCATCGTGAGCGCCGGTGACACTAGCGGTCAGGAACGGTACGATGGCCGCACTGCAGAGTTCCTTGATCATTGCGGATCCCTTTCTGGATCGATTTGCGTGAGATGCTTCATGGTGAGTTTTGCTCAGGCCGCCTTGGGTCTGGACTCAAACCATTGGTGAAAATCGATCTTGCCGAGATGTGGATTGTTGTCAGAAACCAGCGTGCTTTCTTCGAGCATTGCTCCGAAGTACGGCACACCGGCGGATGCGTCGACAACACGTGTGTCACCCATTGCAGCCAGATATCTTGCAATCAGGTCACGCATACGAAAACGTTCCGGACCGGCGATCTCGAGTATGCCATTGCGTGGTGAAGCTAGCGCAACTTCCGCCATCACGTCGGCGACATTATCTGAGGCGATCGGCTGGATCAGAGCGGCTGGAACAGTGACCCGTTCGTCAGCCTTAGCAGAGCTGGCAATCGCGCCAAGGAACTCGAAGAACTGAGTCGCGTGTACGATCGTGTAGGGGAGACCGGAACTCCTAATCAGTTCCTCCTGAGCCATCTTCGCCCGAAAATAGCCGCTCGCCTGCAAACGCTCCGTCCCGACAACAGACAGCGCTACGTAGTGCTTCACCGCATTCTCCTTCGACGCAGCGAGGAGGTTGCCCGTCGATGACCTGAAGAACTCGAGGACGGCGACATCTTCAAAAGAAGGCGAATTCGACAGGTCAATGACAACCTGCGCGCCCTTTATCGCTTCGGCGAGTCCTTCTCCTGTTACGGAATTGATCCCGCTTTGCGGCGAGGCGGCCACCACGTCGTGTCCTGCACTGCGCAGTCGCGCAACTGTCTTCGAACCGATGAGACCGGTTCCACCATTGATGACAATCTTCATGATAGATATCCTTTTTTGAGCCCCTACGGCAACGTTTCTGACTTGGCACAGTACTGTGGCGACGTCGCCCGTCTTCAGCTCAGGCCGGCTTTGTCGAGCCCGTACGCCTTATCGGCCGACCCCGGAGTTGCACGAAAAGCAACACCTGCGCGGTTCCAAGCGTTGATTGCCATAACTGCGAACGTCAGGTCGGATAGTTCCTTTTCCGAGAATTGACCGCGAACTCGCTCGTACAGATCATCGGGAACGCCGCCCTCAGGAAGCTTCGTAAGCACTTCGGCCCAAGCCAGCGCGGCGCGCTCCCGCGACTCGAACAGCGGAGATTCACGCCAGGTTGCGACGTGGTACAGCCGCAGTTCTCGTTCGCCGTGGAGCTTTGCTTGCTTCACATGCATGTCGAGGCAGAAGCTGCAGCCATTAATCTGAGATGTGCGGATCTCTACCAGATTTATAATCGTTTCGTCGATACCGCTCTTCCTAATAGCGGTCGCGAGGTCTGCCAACTGTTTGAAGAGTTCAGGCGATTGCGCCGCATAGTTGAGACGCTGGGTATGTGCCTCGGATCGGGATGCTTTGGCGTGTTCCGAAGTTCTTGTGTCCATGCGCTATCTCCTTGCTTGGGTTCGTCGGTTCATCGTCGTAAAGCATGCCCACTGAGTGGAGATTCCGCTATTATGCCTGTAGCTCTGGCCGCTAACGATACGTCTATGATGACTAGACCGAAGGTTAGGTTGGATCCGCCACAATGTGGATCGGTCGGCACACTGTGTCGATGCAAAGACCCGCGCCAAATGTCTGATGGAGCCGATCCGACTGCCTTGAGGATGAAGTAGTGGCGGACCTACCGGACCGGGAGGCATGCTCCTGAGGTTGAGACCTCAGGTCAGGTTGGTCAGTCGCTCAGTGAAGGTGGCGATGACGATCACTGGAGCAGTCGATCTCATTGCCTTGAGCTGCACGCTGAACGAAGCCACTGATACCGGGCCACGGATACTGTCTGTGGTGTAGGCGAAGTGGCCGGTGCATCAACAGCCGGGAACCTTCCGGTTTGATCGAAGCTAAAACATGAGTGACTCGGAACCTGGCAATATTCAAGAGAGCCGCCCAGACTACATTGCCGTCGGCTTGGCCGACAACGACTGAATGACAGGCGGCGTTTTCTGGAGCAAGTCCTCAGGTCAAACTCCTACGTGTCGTCGAATCGAGCTGCACCAGAGCCATTCCAAAGGCCAGTGCTAGCCCCAGTCGCGTAGCTCGGAGGGTAGCGCTTCCCATACTCGGATCAGTTCACCGAGTGAGGCTGCTTGCATCTTACGCATGACATTGCCGCGGTGAAGCTTGACTGTAATCTCTTTGATGCCGAGTTCGAAAGCGATCTGCTTGTTCAGGCGCCCACGCACTACTTCGCGCATAACTTGGCGTTCCCGATGCGTCAGTGTCGCGAATCGGTCGGAGTTCTCCTTAGTGCGGCTTGCAACTGCCATCTGCGCCATGTCCCTCTCGATGGCAACCGAAATCGCGTCAAGCAGAGTCTGGTCCCGGAACGGCTTAGTGAGGAAATCGACGGCTCCGGCTTTCATGGCTTGAACCGTCATGGGGATATCGCCATGGCCTGTCAGGAAGATGATCGGCTTGGGGCTCCCGTTCCGGATCAAGTAATGCTGCAGATCAAGACCGCTCGCTCCTGGCATCCGCACATCGAGTATCAAGCAGCCGGGGCTGTCCAAGACATGCGCCTCAAGCAGCTCGTGCGCCGAGGCGAAGCTAATCGACTGGAAGCCCGCTGATTGGATCAACTCGGAGAGTGCTTCTCGTACGGACACGTCGTCGTCGACGATGATGACGAGCGGCTGCCTCTCATCCCTTGCCCACTGCCGCGACAATGAGGTCAACTCTCGTAGACTCGGCAGATCAACGCTCATGTTCATCCTCCGTTTCTCTATTTCGGCAGGGCGTCGCATATCGCTGCTAGCAGCGCCTGCGAATCAAAAGGTTTGCGGAAGCATCCGCTGACGCCCTGAGCTCGATCCTGATCGGCAATCTCGTGACGCCCTGTGATCAGGAATACTGGCAGATCCGGGCGTTCCTTGTTCACGAAGTCTCGGAGTTGGAAGCCATCCATACCTGGCATCCCAATGTCAGTAATAAGTACGTCTAATCCTGCCAGTCCGTTGACGAGCAATAATCTAGCGGAAGAGAAGCTACAGGCCATGTAACCCGCCGATTCCAGGAGGTTCTCCAACGATTCCAGAATTCTTGGATCGTCGTCGACAACCGCCACTACAGGCCTTTCTTTGCTCACACTCCGCTCCCCCCTGTTCGACGCGAGTGAGTGATTGGAATTTCCAGCCTCTGCGCGATCCGCACCAGATCCGCGAGTGACGCCGCTGCCATTTTCTGCATGACGTTCCTTCTATGGATTTGCAGCGTAACCTCGCTGATGCCGAGTTCGGCGGCCGCCTGCTTGTTGAGAAGCCCACTTATCACCAGCGGCAGTACCTCACGTTCGCGCGGCGTCAGGTCGTAGTAACGTTGTTTTAGAACGTCACGCTCAGCTCGCTCCGACCGGATTTCTCGATCTTGGGCGAGTGCCGCCTGAATGGCAGCCATAAGATCCGCATCACTGAAAGGCTTGGTCAGGAAATCCACAGCACCGCGCTTGATCGCGCGGACCGAAGATGGAATGTCACCATGCCCTGTTATGAAAACGACTGCCGGATGGTCTCCTCCAGCAATCTGCCTCTGCAGTTCGAGGCCGTTGATATCCGGCAGCTCGATATCGAGGACGAGGCAGGCCGGTACATCAGGCTTGACTGCGCTCACATACTCACCAGCCGATCCAAACGCGACAGCACGCAGGCCATGCGAGGCTAGGAGTTCTGCGAGCGCCTCTCGAACGCGTTCATCGTCATCAACGATGAAAACAATATGATCGTCCGTTGTCATGGCGCCGCTACTGCTCCAGCCGGCAATGCGAAGGTGAACGTCGCTGCAGGCGGTTCGTTCGTCTCGTACTAAACTCGTCTACCGTGGGACCGGGCACTCGGCCAGCAGGTCGCGAGCCTGATCCCACCCTGACTGTTGAACTCAAGTCCCAGGTTAATCCTGTCGCAGACCGGGTGCACCCTATGGAAACCCATGCATTGCATGGAGATGTGACAATTGCACTTGTTACCAGTCGACAATGTCCTTGTCGTTCAATAGGACAGCACCGCGGGCGTTTGAGCGTCACGACCCCAGGTCCTTATCAATAGGTAATGTGAAGATGAACCTTGCACCCTGCGGTTGGTTCGCCTCTGACCACAGGCGACCGCCGTGGGATTCCACGATGGATCGGCAGATCGCAAGCCCCATGCCCATGCCATGCTCTTTTGTCGAGAAGAATGGATCAAAGATCCGGTCTGGGAACTTGATACCCTCGCCGCGATCACTGACTTCGATTTGGACGACATCCCCTGTTCGGCAAACACGCACTCCGAGAACTCTGGCGCCCGCGGCAGTGTCCATTGCATCCATGCCGTTACGGATAAGATTGACGAGAACCTGTTGGAGCTGGACGCGATCCAGAGCGATAAGTGGAAGCGTGCTTTCGACCGCAACGTCCACACGAATGCGACGCCGCGCGGCCTCTTCGGCCATGAGGTCGTGCGCTTCGGCTATGACGCTGGATAGTGCTGTGTTCGTCCTTGCCCCCTTGGATTGCTTGAACAGGGCACGGATTCGGCTCACGACATCGGCGGCGGAATTTGCATCGCGGATGATACGTTCCACAGTCTTCTGTGCGCGCTCGAGGTTCGGAGGATCAGCCATGAGCCAGCGCTGACATGCATTGGAGTTGGCAACGATCGCCGCCAACGGCTGGTTCACCTCGTGCGCAATGGATGCTGAAAGCTCAGCAAGACTTGCCTCCTGGCTTGCACGGGCGAGTCTCTCTCTCGCCAGACGCAACTCTTCCTGCGCTCGAATCTCTCCATCGATGTCCAGGCAGGTGACGTTCCACTGCACAATTGTCCCCTCGGCGTTGCGCATCGGCGCTGCGCGGGTATCGACCCAGCGGTATTCTCCATCGAAGCGCCGTAGACGGTGCTTGCGAGCATATGGTTCGCCAGTGGACAACGAATGAGCATACTTCTCTTTAACGCCTTGCAGGTCGTCGGGATGTACACCGGCATCAAGTGTACCGTTCAAGCGGCCCTTTCCTGCTGCATCCAGTTCTTCGAGCTCATATCCCAGAAAATCGCGAAGCTGTTTGCTACGGTATAGCGGCTCGCCGTTCGGCGCGGCGCAATCAATCATAATCGGCAATGTCTCGACAAGTTGCCAGAGGGAGCGCTCCCTCTCACGCAAGGCTTCCTGAGATGTCACGAAATCATGAATATCGACGTTCGCACCATACCAACGGATTATGTGGCCCTTCTCATCGCGGAGCGGCTCCGCCCGGCCCTCATTCCAGCGGTAAGAGCCATCCCATCGACGATTGCGGAACTTCAACTCGAACGGTTCACTTGTGGTGAAGGAGTGCATCAAGGCTTGCTGCAATGCGGCTCGGTCGTCCGGATGGACGATCGTTTGTATTGCGCTGGGTAGCCCGCCCTGGGCGTCAAAGTCATTGAGCTTGAGCCCAATATAGTCCATCATGGTTTTGTTGATGTATGCTGGCTCGCCAGTGGGCGTGACACACCAGATCTGTACTGGCACGGTATCGATAAGCTGCTGAAGCTGGCGCTCACTCTGTCGCAGCGCCTCCTCGCCGCGTAACTGATCGTCAATGTCATGCGTGAGCCCGTACCACTGGACAATGCGCCCACTGTCATCTCGCAGCGGCTCTGCACTGCCCTCCACCCAGCGATAGACGCCGTCTGCACGCAGGAGACGATACCTCCTGGAGAATCGCTCGCCAGTGACGAAGGAGTGGTTGAATGCTTCCCTAACGCTTGGCGCATCATCGGGATGGACGGCGGCTTCAATGAGAGCCGCCAATCGGCTCGTGTGCGGCTTGTCCGCCCCGGCGACGTCCAGGCCGAGAAAGTCGATCAGACGCCTGTTGAAAAAGTTTGGCTTGCCGTCCGGACTCAGTCGCCAGAGCATACTCGGGACCATATCCACAAGCTGTGAGAGCTCCCGCTCCCGCTCCCGCAGCGCTTCCTGCGCGCGCATCTCATCGTCAATATCGATGGAAATTGCGTACCATTGGACAATCGCTCCGCTTTGGTCCCGCAGCGGTTCCGCGCGGCCGTCAACCCAACGGTACACGCCATCCGCACGGCGCATCCGATATTTCATGGAATAGGGCTCGCCGGTCGCGGTGGAATGGCGGACGGCCGCCAGCAGATCGGCCGCGTCAGCGGGATGGACGAGGGTCTGGATGGCTGTCGCCAGCCGGCTCATGCCCTTCTTTTCTAAATTGGCTAAGTCCAGGCCGAAGAAGTCGATCAACCGCTTGTTGAAGAAGGTCGGCTCACCTTCAGGCGTCAGACGCCTGATGTGAACCGGGACCATGTCCACCAGTTGTGAGAGCTCGCGCTCGCGGTGGTGCAATGCTTCTTGCGCATTGACCCGCTCGTCGATGTCAACGCAGACACCATACCATTGGACAATGGAGCCAGACTCATCCCGGAGCGGCTCCGCCCGCCCTTCGGTCCACCGATAAGAGCCATCGGAACGCCGCTGCCGATACGCCACTGCAAAGGTGACGCCGGTGTTGAACGACCAGGTGAGCGCCTGCTCCACGCTATCTCTGTCATCGGGATGGACGTCTGCCAGGGACCGCGATTCGTCAGGCGCAATTAGGTCTGCGAGGGCAACGCCGACCGTGTCCATGAGTCGCTTGTTAATGTAAGACGGTGTGCCGTCGGGTGTCGTGCACCAGATTTGTGCAGGCACAACATCGATTATCTGCTGGAGCCGCTGCTCGCTCCTTCGCACCGCCTCCTGAGCATGCATCTGATCATCTATATCGTGACAGAGGCCGTACCATTGGATGATATGGCCCTCTTCATCGCGCAAGGGTTCCGCACGGCTTGACATCCAGCGATAGATACCATCGGCGCGGCGGAGGCGGTACCGCAATGCGAAGCTCTCTCCAGTACCCAAGGAATGAATGAGAGTTTTCCGAAAGCTTGCTGCGTCGTCAGGATGGACGGTCTCGATGACCGCCTCCAGTCGGCTCATACCTGGCTTGTCGGTATCCGCCACATCCAAGCCGAGATAATCCACCATACGCTTGTTGAAGAAGGTCGGCTCACCTTCGGGCGTCAGACGCCAAACGTGGCTCGGAACCAAGGCTACAAGTTGGGAGAGCTCCCGCTCCCGATCGTGCAACGCCGCCTCAGCCTGCTTCTGATCCTCAATATCTATTGTCGTACCGTACCATTGGGTGATGCGCCCCTTGCTATCGCGTGACGAGCGTCCCGAGTTTCGAAACCAGCGATAGATGCCGTCGGCACGCCTCAGACGATGCTCCATGTCATAGTGGTCACCGGTTTTGAGGCAATGCCGCCAACGGGCAGCGACACGATCGTAGTCGTCGGGATGGACGACGCGACGCCAGCCAAACTCATCCTCGCCTTCGGAATCGTTGAGCTCTTCGGACGCACTGCCGAGGAACACCAGGGTGTTTGGGCTGACGTATGTGAACCTACCAGCGGCGTCCGCCGACCACGCGAAGCCGGGCATGCTCTCAAGAATTCGTAGCGCACGCACATCATCGGAGACGGCTTCGGTGGGCAAGTTAGGCGCTGCTGTCATGGGCTTCTCCCACAAACAAAGAAAGCCTGGGGACTATCAGCGCTTGATATAGCACCGGTTCCTGGAAATTGGGCTGGGGAACTCACGGCTCTACCCTAATACCGCCGGGGTTTAACCACACCTCATGGAAATCTATGAGACAGGAGAGCGCTTACTTACCTATTCAAGCGTTATTTTATAACGATTTATGATAATCTATTTCAGCAGATAGATGCTATCCTCGCATGACGTCTCGGTCCAACTTGGGCCAACATAATGTGCGAGTGTGAACTCAACTGCATTCAGAGTGGTTCTGGCCTCCCTTACTCGTAACGGCCGAAGCTCTATTAGGCCTGCGCCAATTCATTACCAGTTGTGTGGAGGCGATTGCTCGAACTTCTGGATGCATATTCCCTGATATACACTCTATTGCAGTCGGACACGTCACAACGCTCAGACAAGAGATTGCTTTGAGCGGCTTCCCGAGCATGAGCATCGTCTCTAAACACTGTTCCGAATGCCTACGGGCTTGGCCGCCATCGAGCGTCACGGCGTTAATGCAGTTTCGTCAAGCTGATCAGCTTCGTCCGATTCGTCTGCGCGCTTGACCACCGCTCTCACTGATTTGTCCCGTGACGATGATGAAAGATCATTTGCCGACTGCCGCGCCAATACAGGCTCGGTGATCGACAAGGGCAGCGGAAATGGCCTTTCAAACAGGCCGACCAAAGGCAAAGCAACAAAGTATCCGAAGTAGAGCGTTGTGAGGATTCGGGCGGCGATCACATACCCGCCCTCCGCCGGCATGCTACCGAGGTATCCAAGGCCAATGAAGGCGGCAACAAACATCCAGAGCAGCGGCCGCGCAACCGGTCGATAGTGCATCGAGCGCACCTTGGAGGTGTCAATCCACGGCAGGAACGCCGCGAGGAGGATCGCCAGGAACATCGCGATCACACCACCGAGCTTATCGGGGACGGCTCGCAGGATGGAGTAGAATGGCAGGAAGTACCATTCCGGAACGATGTGCCCAGGCGTCACGGCGGGGTTCGCTGGGATGTAGTTGTCTGCATGGCCGAGATAGTTCGGCATGTAGAACGCCCAGTAGGTGAAAAAGATCAAGAAGCAAGCGATACCGAAAACATCCTTCACCGTGGAATAGGGGGTGAACGGCACTGTATCTTTCTTGATGTCCGTGACCTCGACACCTGTCGGGTTATTTTGCCCCACGTGGTGAAGCGCCCAGATGTGAAGCGTGACAGTGCCGACAAGCATGAACGGCAGCAGGTAGTGGAGCGAGAAGAAGCGGTTTAGGGTCGGGTCGCCGACCGAGTAGCCGCCCCACAAATACTCAACAATCGTCTCACCAACTAGCGGGATTGCCGAGAAGAGGTTTGTGATCACGGTGGCGCCCCAGAATGACATCTGTCCCCAGGGCAGGACATAGCCCAGGAACGCCGCCGCCATCATGATCAGAAGGTTGGTGATCCCGAGAATCCAGATGATCTCGCGCGGCGCCTTGTAGGATCCGTAGTACAGGCCCCGAAAGATATGGATGTAGACCACGACGAAGAACATCGACGCGCCATTCGCGTGCAAGTACCGAATGAGCCATCCATAGTTGACATCGCGCATGATCCGCTCGACCGACTGAACGCAAGAGCGGCATTCGGCACATAGTGCATTGCGAGAAAGACGCCGGTCACGATCTGCGACGCTAGCATGAACGTAAGTATGCCACCAAACGTCCAGAAGTAGTTCAGGTTCCGCGGGACTGGATACGACACTGCCGTGTCATGCGCGAAGCGGATGACGGGCAACCGCGCGTCGACCCAGCGTTCGATCCGACCTCTGGGCTTATAGGTGCTAAAACCGCTCATCTCATCATCCGGCTTTGTTTTGGCTCAAGCGGGTGAAGGCGATGCTCGCCATTCAACGCTGCTAGACCACTGTGACTGAGCCTGCATGCGCTACCGCAATCCGTCCTGGAAGATCAGAAGGCGGGAGCCAGCGCCTGAGCAATGTAAAGCCTGAGCCAGTCCTCGAATCGCGTTGGTGCAAATCGCGGATGATCACCTGGGATCAGGGTATCGTCTCGCAATATTGCTCCGAAGTACATTGCGTGAGCGTCTGCAATCACCGTTCGACGATCCTCATTAGCAGCGAGGATTTGCTCAGCGAGCTCGTTGAGGCGAAACCTATCGGGTCCAACGATCTCGAGTTCGCGGTTCTGGGGCAGGCTGAGCGTCACGTCCCGCAATGCCACCACGACATCATCGGCTGCAATAGGTTGAATAGAGGCCGGGGATACACGAAGAACATCTCCATCAGCCGCCTCTTCGACGATCCCAGTGATGTACTCAAAGAACGGTGTCGCCCTAAGAGTGGTATAGGGCACACCCGACGCTCGAATTAGGTTCTCCTGGGCCATTTTGGCTCTGAAGTAACCACTCTCCGGCAAGCGATCCGTTCCGACGACGGACAGCGCGACGTGATGCTTGACGCCGGCTCTTTTCTCGGCTGCCAAAAGATTGCGGCCCGACGTGTCGAAAAAACGTAGTGCAACATCGTCCTGCAACGAAGGAGAATTCGAGACATCGACCACGACTTGGGCATCGTTCAATGCGCGAGCTAATCCTTCGCCAGTGATTGTGTTGATCCCCGATGAGGGCGAGGCGACAACCACATTTAGGTTGCGTTCCCGTAGGGTTGTAACCAGCCTTGAGCCGATGAGGCCAGTGCCGCCTACCACAACAACTTTCATTGCTTCCACTCCTCTGCTTAATTGAGCAGGATCTGGATCCGCTGACGCTCACGCCGTTCAAGATCGATCCCGTCGATCAGGCAGAAGCAACCGCATGCGTCATCCTCGGTGCCATTTGCAAGTTGATCAGCCCGTGGACACCCGGTGACAATCGTCGTGGGACTTAAAAGCCCAGTCACCTCAGCCGAGCGCTCTGAACGTTTTACTCGTCCGTAGCTTCAATGACGACACGATCTGGGGTTCAGCTTCGGCTATACTAAGGTTTAGGTGAGCAACGGCCACCGTCCGATCGGTAGGGGTAATGTGGCAGCCGGATCACTATTGGTCGCAAACAACACCGCTGTACGCAACAGAGCATGGTCATCCTGATACCCACGTGTAGCTCATTTTGGCGGCAGAACAAACAAGACACGGCGAGCCCTAAACCTCAGTATAGCTGACGTGAGCGGGCTCCCCGGTAAAAGTGCATTAGCCGCGATATCCAAAACTTGCCTGTCGGCATGATGCCGCTGCACGATACCCGTTGTACTTTCTGGGACCCGAAGCTGACTCATGGGTCCCAGCTCTCGTTCGCTGCCGAAAGCCGTGAGCGGCAGCGCCATTCATAAATCGGAGTTCTTATATGCGGCAGACGGCCGTCGGTACGATGGGGATAAGTGGCTCACATGCGCAGGCCCAACACTCCAGCACCAATCTAAGTAGGTCG
>KI911955.1:3324-15433 GCA_000517005.1 Microvirga lupini | reverse complement strand
GCTTTGCACTGCCGGCCTGAGCATAATCAACGCTTGTCCAGCGGACGTCGACTTTCACAACCCAACTTCATATCTGAGTGATGCAATGTCTTTGACCGCGACCTTCGCCGACTCGGCTGTGCAGCTATTTTCCGTTGGTGTCGCTGGTATTGTTGTATGGCATCTTATTCCACGAGCTCGCGCGAATGAAAGGATGCTAGTTCAGCTTGCCTTTTTCGGTGTCATGACGTTTGTCCTGGCCGACGCTCACCTGGCGCCGCTAAGCTATGCTGATGGTGGCACGCGAGACGTAAATGCGCTGCTGCTGACATTCGCGAAGATCCTGTGGTGGGTACATCTTGCATGGGCTATCATCGGCATCGTACGCATCTATCTCGTTGTCAATGGGAAACCGCGCGAGGCGCGCCTCCTTCAGGACCTGATTGTCGGCATTGTCTACGTTGGCATGGTTCTATCCGTCCTAGCCTTCGTTTTTGGAGTTCCTATCGGAACGCTGGTGGCGACGTCAGGCGTTGTCGCGATCATTCTCGGCCTTGCGCTTCAAAATACGCTTAGCGATGTCTTCTCAGGTATTGCCCTAACACTTGGTCGTCCCTACCAGCTGGGGGACTGGATACACCTCAGTGACGGCACGGAGGGTCGTATTGTCGAGAGTACGTGGCGGTCAACTCATCTCCTGACAGCAGAGAGCAACATCGTTGTGCTGCCCAACAGTGTTCTTGCAAAGCTCGGGCTTACTAACGTGAGCCGTCCGTCCGAAACGCATCGGATGAGCGTCATCGTCCGGATTGCGCCGACCCGCATGCCATCTGTCGTATTCGACGTGATGAAAGCCGTTCTCTCAAGCTCCAGCAAAATCCTTAACGATCCAGCCCCTATCGTGTGGCTCAAGACATTGGACGCAGTGGCACTTGAGATTGAATTGCAGTTCTGGGTGGGGAGCATCTCTCAGCGCATCGCAGCAAGGAATGAGGTACTTGATCTCGTGTACCGTCATTGCAAGTCATACGGTCTGCTGCTTGCCACGCCGACTAGTGCTCTCGTCTCTTTCCATGATCTCCCAACAGAGGAGACTGCGGAGCCACCACTTGTAACGCCGTTGGAGCTTATCAAGGCAATCTCAATCTTTAAATCTCTGGATCTTGTTGAGAAGAAGGCTTTAGCCGAGGCCACGGTCGTTCGCGAGTTCAACGCGGGCGAAGTGATTGCTCGCCAAGATGAGCCGGGGGCTAACCTGATGATTGTGCGCTCCGGCATAGTTGCAGTGCGCAATCATGACGAGGAATTAGGTCGTCTCGCACCTGGTGACTACTTTGGAGGAGCTAGCCTGTTCGGGGACCTTGGTGAGGCTGGCACGTTGGAGGCCTTGGAGCCCGTCATCATCTATGAAGTCAAACAGCAAGCATTAGCCGCTCTGCTTGCGGAGCGGCCCGCTTTAGCGCAGAGCTTCAGAAGCGCGTTGACTGATCGAGGGCAGCGAACTCCTCCGAGTGTTTCTCAAGTAGCTTCAGAGCGTCGGAACAGTCGGGTGTTTCTCACCGCAATCCAATCGATCTTCCGTGGCTAACATTTATGAGCGATTTGTAAATGACGTGCAGGTGCGTAGCAGGTACTCACGAAATAGCCCGCGCATCATGCGATTGCGGAGTTGCTGCCTCTAGATTACCTCCGACTACGGCATTCCTGGACATACGTCACGTACGGCTGGTCAGACGGATGCTGCTTCTGGGCCTTGAAGGGAAAATGGTGCCCCATGGACGATATGCTGCTCGTGTCATGTTCCATGGCTTTCGCCCACGCTGGCAAACCTTTGAGTTAAGTGGCGTCACTCCGGCAGACCCGCTCTCCGCAATCCATCTGCCAAAAGCTCCAAGTCATTCGGTCGCCGGAGTTGCACCCAGTCATGGAGATTGGAGATGCGCAGAGTTGGATCGAGTTGACGCAAATTGCGAATTGCGTGCGCTGCCTCGCTCTTTCGCCCAGCCAGTGCCTCACTTGCGGCAACAATGCCAGCGGCGAGCACGAAGCTCGGCAACTCCCTCAGCGCTTTGCTGGCCCACAATGACGCGAGATCGTAGCTTCCGGCTAACATATGGGCCAATGCCGTCCCGGTCTGCATACGAGGCATCTCTGGATCCAAAGGGCTCAGCCGGATTCCCTTTGCAAAGCGCTCGATGGCATCCTTTGGCTCCCCGCGGGTAATTCTCTGAAATCCACTGAGATACCACGCTGCAAGGAGGTTGGGATTGAGCACAAGCGCCCGGTCAAGCAGTGCTATACAACCATCGAGGTCGCCGCCAAAGTGGCCGAGAGCATGACCGCCGCGCGCGAGCGCAACTGCGTCTTGCTTCCCAAGTTCGATGGCGCGGTGGGCTAATCTGGCGCCCTCGGCGGCTTCCTGCGCGCGATCGATCATCCAACCATTGAGCTTGCGCCAAACATGGCACCACGCCGCCATGCCATACCCGACGGCATAGTCCGGGTCGAGCTCGGTCGCCTTGTGGAACAGCGGCAGGGCTTGTTCGACGGCCTCCCTGCTTCCCTTGTGAAACTTCGCCATGCCGCGCAAATAGTAGTCATAGGCATCGAGGCTCTCTGTCGGCTTGCGGTGAGCGCGCTCAATTTCGGCCCGCTCCAGCTGTGGAACGGTTGCACCGACGACGCTGGCCACCATCTCATCCTGCACTTGAAAGACGTCATTCAGGGGACCTTCGAAGCGTTCGGCCCAAACAGTGAGTCCAGTGTTTGCGTCAATCAGCTGGCCTGTGATGCGCACGCGATCTGCTGCCTTCCGTACACTGCCCTCCAGCACGTACCGGACGCCCAGCTCACGGCCGACCTGCGTCACGTCAACCGCACGGCCCTTGTAGGTGAAGCTTGAGTTGCGCGCGATGACGAAGAGCCAGCCAAGACGCGACAATGCCGCGATGATGTCCTCCACCACACCGTCAGCGAAGTACTCTTGTTCGGGATCAGCGCTCAGGTTCGGGAACGGTAGGACAGCAATCGATGGCCGCCTGGGAATGTTCAATGCAGGCGCTGGCAGTGCGTTCGGATCGGTGAGATACTGACCGGGAGTACCACTGCGGTTTGGACCGTCCGCGACCCGAACGTCGGCTATGAACCGAAACCCTTTACGGGCGACGGTCCGTACCAGGCGCTGCTCCGAACCACTGTCGCCAATGGCATTGCGGACCGCATTGAGATGGCTCGTCATCGTCGACTCAGAGACGATCCGCCCGCCCCATATCGCGTGCAGCAGTTCCTGTTTGCTGACGACCCGCTCGCTATGTTGGACCAGATAGAGAAGCAAGTCGAACACCCTTGGTCCAATCGCGATTGTGTCGGATCCTTTGATGAGTTCGCGCCGATCCGGATCGAGCCTGTAGCTGCCAAAAACAAATTGCACTGGGTTGCTCCTGAGGCCGACGGATCAGAATGCCGTATTGTCTCTGACGCAGTCCGCGGATCTCTATGGTTAGGACCATTGGCGATGAGGCTGTGGTATTGGCGTTCCTTGGCGTCTTCTGCCTATGCGCGTCTCGAAGAAGCAATCATCTTGTTGATCCGGCACTGACCAGATCTGACTTCGTCGTTTCGGGTCTGCCGCGCGGGAGAAGCTCATCTGATTGCCCCGCTATGCAAGGAGGCATTCTCACTGTCAACATGGATTGCATCCAGAGTGGGGGTGCGCCTACCCCACTCTGGCACGAAGTAGGCTCCGATCTGCGCCTCGAGCGAGGCAAACCACCGTCTCAGAATTGCACGTTGAGAATCCCAAGCCTGCTGCCAGCCGCCATCGATGTATACATGGTACTACGATGGGAGTGAGAAAAAGACGTCGGCTTCGTCGTCGCGAAGGTGGGGCGTAGGTTCAGGCGGGAACCCTTCCCAAGTTCCTTCTAAGATCGGCCAAGGACGATTATCAGTCACAAAGCCTCCTTTGGAAGGGTTCACCGTCAGGCCCACCCGGACATTGGCACCCTGCCTTGTCCCCAGGATCCGAAGGAATGCTCTTGGCATGAAGATGAACGTGCACACCATAGGGGTGGTCTTGATCGCCCCGATAATGGTGATGTCTAGATCATCGGCAAGGATCTCGGTTGGGACAGATACCATCCACCGGTACGCCCCCTCAGCTGGCCTGGCGCCCGCCACGTGGATGTTGAACGACTTGCCGCCGGCAATACCTTGAAGAGATACATGGCGGGAGTTATCTCGCACCAGGGTGGCTCTACCTCCCTCTGCTTCAACAAATCCAGCCAAAATGAGCGAAGCTGCATGAGCCTGCATCATGTTCCCTCTGACCTGTAGACGCTTCAACGCTTCAGGTTGATCAGGACATCCAGGAGTTCCGATCCGGTCTGAAAGACCTTCGAGTTGGCCGTATAGGCACTCTGAGATTGGATCATCTCCGCGAGCTCAGTGCCGAGATCGACGTTCGACGCCTCGAGAGTTCCTGAATTGACCGTACCATAACCTGCACTTTCCGCCGCGCCGTATTTGACGCTGCCGGACTCCTGCGTTTCTCGATAGACGTTACCAGGTTCGGTGCTCAGGCGATCGGGGCTCTCGAAACTCGCGAGCTGGATCTGGTACGATGGGTTGCGCGTTCCGTCCGAATAAACTTCGTACAGGGTACCATCAGTCGATACCTCAAAGCCTTCTAGCGAGCTCGCAGCATTTCCGTCCGTCTCTGCCTTGTAGACAGTGTAAGGAGCAGATACCTGCGTCATGCCGGTTAAGTTGAGAGTGAACGGAAAGGTCGCCCATGTTTCTGTCGCATGTGGAATGTTGAACGAGAGAGTTCCTTCGGAGCCCTTCCCTGTCATCGGGTCGAAGGTGAGAGTACTCGTCCCGAGAAGGCTTGCCGGGCGAGACGCGCTACCACTATCGTAGACGGCAGCTTGCCACTCGTTATCACCTGTCTTCGCGAGGTAGACCTCGAGCGTGACTTTGGTTCCCAAGGGGTCATAGGTCACGATGCTTGTTTTGAGATCATAGGTCCCCTCCGCTGGGAGCGCACCGGCTGGGGGTATCCATGGCGCACGAACGCTTGTGCTGACCGGTAGGTTTGCCTTGAATACCCCACTTTTTGAAGCATTTGGCTTCAATTCACCCGATGGCAGTTCGATCGGGACGAGGGATCCTGCCCCGCTGGGGGTTCCATCGGCGTTGAGCTTCCGGCCCAGCAATTCAAATCCAGCTGGGTTGACAAGCCTGGTAACGGCTTGCTTCATTCCGGTATCTGTTTCAGCCAGCCGAACAATAGGAACGAACGAGCCTGCGCGAGTGAAGGCCAGGGATCCACTAGCATCTGTCACAGGGAAGAACCCGTTCCCGTCGATCATAAGATCGAATGCTGAGTTCGTGAACTGCTTGGCGCCCTGCTGGCCAATACTATACCGGACGCTTGTTGTGACGGATCCAGAGTCGTAGGAACCATGGCCGCTTGCCGTCACGAAGGTCGCGAACTCAGTGGATGCCCGCTTGTAGCCCGTGGTGTTCTGATTGGCGATATTGTCGGAGATGGTTGATAACTTAGACGACTGAGCGTTCATGCCCGAAAGGCTTGTCCGCATTGCACTATAGATTCCCATCACAACCCCCATCTCCAAATGATGCGCTTCATGCCGTTTCGTCTGTCGTCAGATCGACGGCGTTTGTTGTGATCGCAGGATGGCGATGGGCAGGAGGAAAGTCCTTGCGACTTCCTTGAATTTCGCGTGAGTTTATCTTGCGAATTCGTCCAAGAGCGCGCTTGGCAATGCCGGGAGAGCATTTCTGAGACATCTTCAGAACTTCGCAGACACAGATAATCAGAAGAGCGTGTGAAGCTGCAACCTGCTGATCCTCCGCTTCAGCCTTGACGGTATTGCCTCGGAGAGATAAATGACCGCGTGAGCGCTCATTTATGTATCTTGATATGGCTAGACCTCTTAGTAACGCGAAGCGGAATGCGATCCTTGCCACTGCAACCAGCGCGATTGCAGCATCAGGGTTGGCGGCTTCGACAAAGGCAATTGCTCGCGACGCTGGCGTCGGCGAGGGCACGTTGTTTGTATACTTTCCAACAAAAGATGATCTGTTTTGCGAGCTGTATCTTGAGCTTAAAGCAGATCTCACCCGCGCAATTGCAGCAGATTACCCTAAGAACGAAGATGTTCAGACGCGCCTCAAGCACCTGTGGGATCACTTCGTTGGGTGGGGACTGAAAAATCCCGAGAAGAGGGACGCGCTCCGACGGTTGGCTGTGTCCGAGAAGGTTTCCCAGGTTAAGGATCACGCCGAAGATGAAACGTGCGCCAGCATAGCAAGCATGATCGAAGCAGACCTGTCCTCGGGGCTCCTTCGTGTGCAACCAATCGAGTTTCTCTCAGGCACCATTCAGGCTCTGGGAGACATGGTCACGGAGATGATCGCACGAGATCGAACCAAGGCGGATGAGTACCTCAACCTTGGCTGGAAAACGCTTTGGGGTGCCATTTCGGCACGCTGATTCCACTCTGACAGGCTTAATAAATGACCGCCTGCTCGGTCAAGAACGAGGAACTTCAGATGCAGAAGACATGGCTGGTGACCGGAGCTGCGGGGGGCCTTGGAAGGGCCATTACTGAACACGCCCTTGCAAAGGGCGATCAGGTGGTGGCGACGGCTCGCCAGCCTGAAACGCTATCTACGCTGCAAGCACAATATGAAAGTCGCATCGCCATTGCCGCCCTGGACGTAACTGACGCCGGCGGTGCCGATGCCGCCGTTGAGCGAGCAATCGATGTCTTTGGTCGGCTTGATGTTCTCGTTAACAACGCTGGGTTTGCAAAGATTGCCCCATTCGAACAGACGTCGCCAGAAGACTTCCAGGCGCAAATTGATACAAACTTTAATAGGGTGATCAATCTGACACGCGCCGCCCTGCCGACAATGCGTCAGCAGCGGTCAGCCCACATCATTAACATCTCCTCGGGAGCTGGTCGAATTGGCGCAGCGGGCATGAGTGCATATTCCGCAGCCAAGTTTGCCGTCGGTGGGTTCACGGAATCGCTCGCTAAAGAGGTGGCCACTTTCGGCGTACAGGTTCTTGCGCTCGAGCCAGGGAGCATGCAGACGAATTGGGCGAGCTTTGCCACGGCTGACACTGCAGACGTAAGTTCTGATTACCAAGTGACCGTTGGGCATAATCTCGCAGCGGCACATCAACTCGCCGGCAATGAGATCGGAGACTTACAGAAATACGCACGGGGTATCTTCGATCTGTCTCGGAGGAATGAACTTCCCAATCATCTGCTTCTCGGATGCGATGCGCTTTTCGTCGTACGCAGAGGAGACACCGCGCGCGACAAAGCGGCCGCGGATCTCTCATTCTTGTCGCATGTTGCGATTGATTGAATCGTCAATCGGCCAGCGCCATTTGGCATGTGAGCGCGAGCAAGCTGCTACCGGTGATCAGGCTGAGCGTCCGTCAGGGCAGCTCAGCACCCTACCCTACTCTGTTGGACGAAAAGCAAGAACTGCTTGAGGCCTGATACAGATGTTCAACATTCCTTCGGAAACGAATTATGTTTGCGATACAACCGACAGTGGGCCGACATTCATCGCGCACCGGATTGGGACGACCCAATACAGCACACGATCTCACACATGCTGATCTGCAGAGTCGAGAAATCTATTCCGCCGCAGGCCTCCCGGAGCTGATACGTTCAATCACGTGTCGGGCAGCTGCGGGGGGTGCATCCTCAGTTCCTGTAACCTGCACCGTCGGAGTGGCGAACTGAATGCCGTTCTCGTCGAAGACCTGCTTGATGCGGGCCAACGCCTTGCGCCGGATCACGAACTGCTCGCCAGGCTTAGTGATCATCTTGCAGCGGATCTGGATGGCATAGTCACCGAACTGCTCGACGCCCTGCATCTTGAGCGGCTCGATTATGTGTCGGGTGAACTCAGGATCCTCCGCCAGCTCCTGTCCGATCCTCTTGATCAGTTTGCGCGCCTTCTCCAGATCCGTGTTATAGGTGACCCCGATCTGGAACTTGTCGATCACCCAGTCGCGGCTCATGTTCTCCACTGCGCCGAGCTGCCCGAAGGGAACCGTATAGACCGGACCACGATGGTGGCGCAGCTTTACCGAGCGCAGGGAGAAGGCCTCGACCGTACCCTTGTAGGAACCGCTCCGGATGTACTCGCCCACCCGGAACGCGTCGTCGAGCAGGTAAAAGATTCCTGAGATCACGTCCTTGACCAATGTCTGGGCGCCAAAGCCGACCGCCACCCCGAAGACGCCTGCGCCGGCGATCAGCGGCCCGATCTCGACACCAAGGGCAGAAATGGCGGTCAAACCCGCGAGCACAGCGATGATCACGAACAGGATGTTGCGGAAGATCGGCAGCAGCGTGCGAAGCCGTGCTTGGCGGATTGCCGCTTCCGTATCAGGCTCTGCGACGACCGTGTCGGTTAGCTTGGTGTCCACTGCCGCCTTGCTTACTTGCCAGAGAAAGTCGGCGAGCAGCAAGACTACGACGCTCGTCAGCGTCCCACGAACCAACCGGGTTGCTAGGGTGTCTCTTGCCGTTATGGCCACGAGATCAATGCCCCAGACATCCGCCAGGAACAGCGCCGTAGCGATGATCAAAGCAGTGCGTAGCCCACGCTCAACGACCACCTCAAGGACGCCTTTCCTGGGCGCGTGCTCTTCAATCGTTGGCCGCAACAGGTAAGCCACCGCCTTCTGTCCCACCGCAATTGCCTTCGGCAGGGCAATGGTAACCGCCGCGAGCCAGAACAGGCGCTTGAGCCCTGCGACCCACAGCAGCCAGAGCGCGACGCCATAGGCGGTCAGCAGGATACTTCGGCCGGTGGCGCTCCAGCCATGGTGCGGCGGCACAGTATGAGCATGAGGCCTTTGCCACATCGCCTCAAGGCTAATCCCAAGCAGCCCCAGCCCTAGAATGTAGCCTGCCGCGTCCTGCAGGCTCGACCCAATGCCGAACACCCCAAGAAGGTCCACGCTGGCGCGCCCAAACGCCCAGTATCCCACGAACAGCGCCAAGCGGCTCTGCCAGAAGCGGGCGTGTTCAGCGGGCATTGGCACGGCCCGGAACTGCTCCGGATTGCCCAGTTCCACGGTGCCGTCTGGCACTAGCATCACGCGGCCGGCGACGAGCGCTAAGCGAAAGAGCACCACCGCTGCCAAGTAGGCGATCACCACCTGGCGCAGCAGCGGTGGCCAATCGAAGAGGAGAAAGGCTCCAATGCTGCCCAAGCCGAAGACGGCCACGAGCATAAGGCCGAAGCCTAGGCGCATAGCGATCATGTGCAGACGGTCGGCGCCTGTGGCCATGGGATGATGACCAATCCAGACACGAGTGCGCTTTGTAGTGCGCCAGAACACCCGCTCGGAGCCATAGCCCAGAGCGGCAAACACGCCAATCAGTGCCACCACAGCGAAGAGCCCCCGATCCCGAAGCTCCTGTAGCAGGAGTTCCGATGCCCGACGCAACTCTGCGGGAAGTTGCGGGAGTGCCGCTGCAATTGTCGCCAGGTGTGCCCGGACGCTCGACAGTCGGTTTGCCATCTGCTCAGTGTTGGTTACCCCGCGAGATGGCGCGGGCCTTTCCGGCGTGATCCGCGCCTGCTCCAGCCAAGAGCGTACGGCAGGATCGTCGAGCAGCTTGACAAATTCCTGCACAGGCGGAGGCGGCGCGTTGTCCTGTGCGAGAGCGACGACACAAAGGGGCGCCAGAGTAAAGAACAACGCCAGTACGATAGAACTCCACCATCGCCCATATTTCGCTGATCCTGAAACGATTGTTCGCTCGACGGTCATGGGCCTCCGCCTTCATTCCCACGATCCATCTCATCCAAACTTCACGAATGAGGCTATCAGGGATTTATATGAGGCTAGGCCGCTGTGAGCTCCTTGGGCATTGTCCAACGGGACGTCATGATTCGTTGTCTGTCGCAATTACGTCTGGATGGCAACCTGGGTCATCCCCCAATCTTCGTATCCTGCATTGGAGCTAGTCGCTCTGCCCCCGCAGCTGCTGAAACGCTTTTTGCTGATGCAGCGAACACTCACCTTGATGAAGTCAATTCCTGTCCGATTGCTCGCCGAGCGGCTCTGCCAAGAAAGAGGAAACCTGTCCCCAATCTGATGCCACGTACTGAGTGACAGGACCTATACTGTGGTATGGCTCGCCCTCGTCTTCGATCCAATCGACCCCAAACACACCTCAACGTAGTGTCGTCGACGCCGCGTATAAAGCGGTAGGCCAGCAGGAGGCGAACATGAGCCTAGACAACACCTTACACCCCAGTAGACGTGAGCCCGAAGAGTTGGTTCCGTCACGCTACGCGGTACGTGTCGGCGATATTGACGTGCTTGTGGTCAGCGATGGAGTGCTGCCGCTTCCGACCAAGATGTTGGGACACAACGCCGACGCGGCTACGCGAGCGGCCTGGCTGAACGACATGTTCCTGCCGCAGGAGGCTTTCGACTGGTCGCTGAACGTGGTCGTGGTACGTAGCGGAAATCAGACCATCCTTATCGACGCTGGGCTGGGATTAGACCCCGACTTGAACCTGCCGCGGGCTGGGCAGTTAATCAAACGACTGGAATCCGCCGGCATCGATCTTGCCTCCGTGACCGACGTAGTGCTTACCCACATGCACATGGACCACATCGGCGGGCTCCTCGTCGAGGGAGTGAAGGAGCGGCTACGTCCGGACTTGCGTATTCACGTGGCCGCCGCCGAGGTCAAGTTTTGGGAGTCGCCCGACTTCACTCACGCTTACATGCCGCCAGGGTTCCCGGACGCGCTCAGGGCCACCGCCAAGCGCTTTGTGGAAGAGTACCGCGGGCAACTGCGGCAGTTCGATGAGGAGCACGAGGTGGCGCCTGGGGTGGTTGTCCATCGCACCGGCGGCCACACTCCAGGGCATAGCGTGGTTCGCCTAGCATCCGGCGGCGATCGGCTGACGTTTGCCGGCGATGCCGTTTTCGCAGTCGGGTTCGACCACCCCGACTGGCACAACGGCTTTGAACACGACCCCGAAGAGGCAGCCCGTGTTCGGGTCCGTCTGTTGCGGGAGCTGGCGGCGACCGGCGAACAGCTGGTGGCGACCCACCTGCCGTTCCCGTCCGTTGGACGGGTGGCGGTCGACGGCGACGCATTTCGTTGGGTGCCGGTTTTCTGGGACTACTGACCGCTTATCGGGATAGGGGCGAACTAGGGCGCGTGCTCATAGCATTAATGAGTTCACGTCCTAGTTCAACCATTTGGAGTTCGAGAGGCCTGAAGTGGACGCCATCCGGGATGCCCGCTATGAGTCACAACCGGCCGATAAAGGTGGCCTTGTAATGTCCGATCACCGCGCACTCTCAGACCTTCCGCCGGCTAGTCGAAAGGCATAGCCTAGCTGCTGGTTCTGCAGGTTGTCGATTTACCCGCTCGGGTCAGAGTGGCCCCCTCCCCTTTGATCCAGAACTCAACGTCGCCCTGCATGTACCGGCCTCCATCCGCAGAGAGGGCCTGCGGGAGCGTCCTCTCAGTTGAGGATCCAATATAGACAAGCTTTACGGATCCCATCGAGGTGCTTGGGGGAGAGAAGATGGCCTGAAGCTTTGTGCCATCGGCACAGGTGTAATAAACAGGTTTATGATCTTGGGCCATCGCTCCATGGGCGGCGCCTACCAGAAACAGCGCGGTCGATAGCGCCCAGCCGACGGGAGGGATCGAACGGTTCATGAGACATTCCCTTCTTTCCCACCCGCCTTCAGTAACGCCACATTGATGCAGTTTTACCATCCCGAACTGCCCTGTTGAAAGCATTCGAGTACATCCTGTTCCTACCGGCCATCGTCCATTCGTATGGCAATAACACAAGGATAACAGTTGGCTTTCATCCCTCTCCTGTGACAGCATTTCTCATGCGAACGTTGATCTGAAAGTAGTGGAGCCTTCATGAGGCTGATCCCATCGCTTGTTTCGATATCGATGCTTCTGATGCCCGCTGTTGCCCTGTCGGGGCAAGGCTTCGACGTGATTGTCCTCGGCGCCCTGGGTGGCATTCAGGATGGCAATCTCAGCTCCTATCTCATTCGGCCGCATGGGGA
>KI911955.1:2644-3224 GCA_000517005.1 Microvirga lupini | reverse complement strand
CTTCAACTCACCCGATCTGTCTCATGAGTGCTGACGGCGGACAATGCGGCTTTCCAACGACGGCTATCGCTACACGATGACTACCCACCTGGTGAGGACCATCCCGATGCGGCATGCCCGCCACACCAGTCCTCACGCTTCCCGGCTCGTGGTATCCTCCCTTCGCCGGTAAGGAGCACGGGCGTGAGGACAGAAGACATCAAAGCCGACCTTCTCCACAGAGCGGATGGCACCCTCAGCGCATTCGAGGCAGCCCGCATGCTCGGCACGGATGTCGTCACGCTGCAGGAGCTGGCCGCCGAGAGCGCGGTTATTGCCGTGCCCCTGCCGGGCGGCACCGCCTATCCCGCGTGTCAGTTTGAGATCGGGAGCTTGGTGGCCGGCCTGTCCGAGGCGCTCCGCTCCATGCCGATCCGCTCGCCCTGGATGCGCCTCGAGTGGCTTGTCACCCCGAATCCTACTCTCGCTGGTGCCTCGCCGATCGAAGCCCTGCGGCGGGGCAACGTCACGGAAGTGATCCAGCTCGCACGCTCCTATGGAGCCGAATGAACCGCCTCGCGCCCTGGCAGCACCAAAGCCG
>KI911955.1:414-2544 GCA_000517005.1 Microvirga lupini | reverse complement strand
CTGCCGGTCGTCGTGAGTCATATCAAGTACTCATTGACTGACGAGCAGCCTCAGGAGGCGATCCGCAAGGAACTCGAGGCCGACAACGATCTTGGTGTTCAGTTCGTGATCCCGGAACAGGGTGCGCTTTACCACTTCCGGTAAGGTGGTGAACTTGCGTCGCCTGAGCGCCACGCCGGGAACGGCCATCTGTTTCTCGTGCGTGCCCACCGGGATCATCGTGTACACTCCCCCTCATGCTGCATATCGGAGGAGTTTCCTGACTGTCGGCTCCAAATCCGTGATCGGCTGGGTTCCCGGCTGGAACTCCAGCATTCGATCCTCCGGCCAGGCGATGAGGTGGGTTCCGGCGGCAAGCGCGGCCTGCGCTCCGGTCGGACTGTCTTCGATCACGATACACTCAGACGGCTTGACCCCCAGCAGCGTCGCTGCCCGCTCATAAGGTTCAGGATCGGGTTTGCCGCGCACCACGTCATTGATCGATATCGAGATGAACCCAGGCTCTTCCAGGCCCAGCACCCGGATGTTCGCGTTCACCACGATCCGGTCTGAGTTCGACACCAAGGCCTGCCGGAGCCCCGACTGCTCGAACACCCGCCAAGCCTCCAGCGCGCCGGGCCGCACCGCGATCTCTGCTGCATGGGCGGTGTAGTAGCTGTATTTCAGCCGGCGCCACTGGTCGAAGCTCATGGACAGGCCGAAGGTCTGCCGGCACTTCTCGTAGACGACCTTAGCCGCCCGGCCGACGATCTCATGATGAAACCCGTCAAGCACCTCGACCCCTTCGGTTGCCAGGGCATGGCGAAGGGCACGAAAGTGCATGGCCTCGCTCAGCAGCAGGGTGCCGTCAATGTCCCACAGCACGGC
This sequence comes from Microvirga lupini, assembly GCA_000517005.1. Classification (GTDB taxonomy): domain Bacteria; phylum Pseudomonadota; class Alphaproteobacteria; order Rhizobiales; family Beijerinckiaceae; genus Microvirga; species Microvirga lupini. Next base: position 1,677 of record KI911955.1, on the reverse strand, counting down.
ACGAAACGGATGCTGTCTTGGCCTAACTCCGCTGGGATGTTCGTTCGTCATAGGATCAGCTCCATCGGGGGCTGGGATTGAGGACAACGCATGTGCCGTCTCATGGGTGGACCCACACAGGTCCAAGCGTCAGGTCAGGAGGTATGGCCCCTCACCGATCCGTTTCAATGATCCCATTGCGTCTTCAGGCCACATTTCAGCCCTCCTGAGGGCCAACCATCCCGACTGGGCTGCATTTTGCGCTTGGCGTGGAGGGTCTGATGCTGGATCTGGTGATTGGCGCAAGGCGCAAGGATCTTGGCGGCTTTGAAGTCGGCCGCGTGCTGCCGTTCATGCGGCGGCGCATGGTTGGGCCGTTCATCTTCTTCGACCATATGGGTCCCGTAGATCTGCCGCCCCATGTGCCTCGGACGACTGACGTACGCCCTCACCCGCATATTGGGCTCTCAACCGTCACATACCTGTTTGATGGCGAGATTATGCACCGGGACAGTACCGGGGCGCAGCAGACCATTCGGCCCGGCGCTGTGAACTGGATGACAGCGGGTAGCGGCATCAGCCACTCCGAGCGGTTCGACGGCCCCATCCGGCAGAGCGGCGGGCGGGTGCACGGCATCCAAGCCTGGGTGGCCCTTCCGGAAGCCCAGGAGGAAATGGAGCCGGACTTCATCCATCATGGTGCGGAGGACCTCCCGGTGTTTGGGGAAGCGGGTGTCTCGGCGCGGTTGATTGCAGGTCGGGCCTTCGGTCTAACCAACCCGGTCAGGACGCAGTCACCTCTTTTCTATGTCCATGCCGAGTTGCAAGCTGGCGGCCGGAGCGGCATTCCGGGTGAGTATCCAGAGAGAGCCGCTTACGTAGTCGCAGGGCGGGTGGAAGCGGACGGGCGGGACTATGGCCCGGGGCAGATGCTGGTCTTCGCCGGCAGCTCGGATCCGGTCCTGACGGCGCTTGAGGCCTCGACGGTCATGCTGCTGGGCGGTGAACCCTTGGGACCACGGCACATCTGGTGGAACTTCGTCTCCTCGCGCCAGGACCGGATCGAGCAAGCCAAGGCCGACTGGCAGAGTGGTCGAATTCATCTACCGCTGAATGATGATCAGGAGTTCATCCCCCTGCCGGAAGAACCGAAGCCCGCTCCTGAACCGATGTCCTGAGCCATGTCCGTTGTCAGAGTTTTTGAGACGGCGGGCGATCCGAACTAAGGGAGACTCTGGCTCATCTGGGTTGCAGATTAGGCGGCCTGCATCTGGTGCTGCAAGC
>KI911955.1:0-314 GCA_000517005.1 Microvirga lupini | reverse complement strand
GTCCTCCGGCTCCAGAGCAGCCAACAGCCGGTTGGCGCGATGAGCCTTGGCGGATTGTACTGTTATCATTGTCTAAGAGTATAGTCCTGTATTCAACCTGGATTATGCCACCGAGAACAAGTGCTGCAGCACCTGCTGAAGCAGAAGATAAAGAATATCAAGGTCATTCGTTCTGAGTTGGACTGAGGTTAAGGCAATCAAAGCATGCCAACGCAGATATTGGCTCAGCCTATGATCTGCTACACTTTTAAAGATGTCATGATGGCGCTGTAAAGTCTCGCAAAAAGCATGAGGCCACCTGGAGGGCAGATGTG
>KI911954.1:48074-48278 GCA_000517005.1 Microvirga lupini | reverse complement strand
AGGCTCTGTTGCATTTACCTTGGCAGTGTAGTCCGAGGCGGCCAGTCGAGGAGCCATCCTATTGTCTCTGTTCAAGCGCCGTCGCTTTCCCGTCGAGATCATCCTGCAGTGCGTGCGCTGGTACTGCAAGGACGGGATCAGCTACCGTGATCTGGCCGAGATGATGCAGGAGCGTGGTGTCGCCGTCGATCCAAGCACGATTCT
>KI911954.1:42584-47974 GCA_000517005.1 Microvirga lupini | reverse complement strand
TCGAGAAAAGGGTTCGCCAGTACCAGGGATCTCGCTCGGGCTCGTGGCGCGTCGACGAGACCTACGTGCGGGCTGGCGGCAAGTGGAAGTATTTAGCGGCGTATCGCTTCCTGCGCAAAGCCCAGAAGACGATGAGTGACTATCCTCCCTCATCGATCACGACTGACAAACTGGCGTCTTATACGAAGGCGGTCCGGCGCCTGAAACGGGAGGGGTCTTTTGGCACACGACGTGGAGCACCGGATGTCGAAGTATCTCAACAATGTCATCGAAGCCGATCAGGGTGCCCTCAAGTGTGTGATCCGGCCGACCCGCGGCTTCCAAAGGATGAGAACAGCCTATGCGACGATCAGGGGCTTTGAGGTCATGTGCATGATTCGCCGAGGGCACTGCATCCTGCAACAGCCCGAGGCTGATAGGCGAAATCCGTCTCACCAACAAGCTCTTCGCTCTCACTGCCTGAGCGACCAATTCGACTGGGTTCGTTATATCCGCTCCAAGTTAATGCAACACATCCGGCGCTATTCCACTAACTCCGTGTCGAACTCGGCCAGGGTGCTCCGCAGCTGTGATCGATCCTCCAGACTTCTCAAGCGGGCGATGAGTCGATCCAGCCGCGGTGTGAGGAAGATCAGGTAGCGGCTCGGCTCCGTGACTCGGTAGGCATGCGCCAGCCCAGCCGGGACAAAGACCGTGGTGCCGGCGGCAGCGTCCACCTCGCCGTGCCTGAACCGGAAGCGGAGACGTCCTTCCAGAACATGCCAAGCTTCATCGTCAGAGTGGTGAATGTGCAGGTAGGACGGCCCGGAGTCGCTCCACTCGCGGATGACCAAGGTGTCTCCAGCGACTGAGGCCGGCCCAAAGCCGGGGCCGACAATGGTGGGCTCAAGCAGAACCGGTGAGGCGGTCATGAGGGTCCTCCAGCGGCGAGGCCAATCGCAACACGCGGCGCAGGCCTCCGCCTGCGACGGCATCATAACCGGGTCAACCAAGCTGGTTCAGTGCGGTGCCTCACATCTGTCTGACTCACCTGGAGCAGGTTGTTGACCCCGCACGGTCTGTGGCTCAGGCCGGATGCCTGATGAGTGAGCTCGGGCCTACCGCGCCGCAGAGAAGGGGAGGGCAGGTCTCAGGCGAAGAGCGGACCTTCACACGGCAAAGCTGAAAGGCCCAGTTTGTTAAGGCTTGTTGGATGCCTGCCGCGGCGGAACGGTGCTGCTGCACGAGCGGCAGGCGTTCGACAAGCCTCAAAGGAGGAAACCGCGGAACACCACGCTTAGGCTGCGGGATCTATGGGGATTGTGGTGTTGGCATCGGGTGATGAGCAAACATCACTGACGAGATCCGGTGTGGGGGAGTTCGCTGTGAAGGCCAACACGAGCCCGGCAGACGATCCCCTCGGAGTACCAACTGTACGGATGAGGATGCATCGTGGTCACCACTTTGGGCGAAACGGCGAGCGCCGGTGCGGTGGAGGCAGCTCCAGTGATCAGCAGCCTGAGGGTCAGGGGCGGGCCGGCGTGAGGTCATGAGGTGTCGATCCGGATGGGGTGAGAGGGCGCCGGGTGCGGTGCACATCCGCGGGCGAACCACTCGATGATGATCATGCGCCCGCCGCAGCACGGGCAACACCGCGACGGCTCAATCGGTGCGTCAGGCGCAGGAGCATCGGCCAGGGGCTTCCCGGCCACGGCCAGCAGCGCACGCGCACAGGCGAGGTTTGCCTGACGCACGCCATTGCCGAACAGCCCGTAATGGCGGATGCGGTGAAAGCCGTCAGGCAGCACGTGCAGCAGAAAGCGACGGATGAACTCATCCACGCTCGACCGCATCACCTTGGAGCGCTGACGTTCCTTGGCCCGATCATCCTTCCAGCGAAAGCGGACCCCATCCGCATCGCAGGCGATCAGCCGACTGTTCGAGATCGCCACGCGGTGCGTGTAGCGCGCCAGGTACGCCAGCACCGCCGCAGGCCCGCTGAACGGGCGCTTGCAGTAGACCACCCACTCGATCCGCCGCAGCGCCGCCAGCAAGGCGCTGAACGCCTCCGGCTCGGCCAGATGAGCCTGAGTTCCGAAGAAGCCCAGGCGTCCGGCCGCATGAGTACGGGACAGTCCCTCTAAAAACAGGCGCCGGAACAGCCGCGAGAGCACCCGCACCGGCAGAAGGAAGCCCGGCCGGCACGCGATCCAGCGGCTCCCGTCAAAGGCGATGCCGCCGCCGGGCACGATCCCGTGCACATGCGGATGGTGCGTCAGGGCCGAGCCCCAGCTGTGCAGCACCGCGGTGAAGCCGATGCGCACGCCCAGGTGTTGAGGATCGGCGGCCAGGGTGAGCAGGGTCTCGGCGGCAGCCTTGAACAACAGGTCATAGATCACCGCCTTGGTGGACCAGGCCTCTCCATTCTCAGGCCGGACACGACCCGACGTGACCTCTCTGATCGTTCCAGACGCCGACAGAGCCGGCATATCCTACCGCGGTAGCGGTTTAGTCCTTTGACCCGGTTCAGACCTTCATCGGTGTCAGGGCATGTCTGACGTCTGCGCCTTGGAAGGCAGAGCGCTGGGCCGCCTTTTGGCTGCGGCGATCGGTGGCACTCCATTAGGTGGTGCGCACAAGCCTGCCATCTGGATCAGGCCGAACCCGAACGTCGGATCCCACCCGGGCTTGCCAAGGTCGCGGGTGTGCTCTTCCAGGCGGGATTGAACCACTTTGGTGTCCAACTCCGGGTTTGATGCAAGCAGCAGGCCTGCGGCGGCGGACACAAAAGGAACCGCATAGGACGTCCCTGTTCTCAGGGCGCCGCTGCCCTGGGCCGATGCTGTCCAGACATTCACCCCCGGCGCAGAAAGATCAACGTACTTTCCCTGCGTGGCGCGCCGGTACACATTCAGCTTCTGATCCACCGCGGTGACTGCGACGGCTCCTGGATAGGCGGCCGGATAAGACGGCTCGCCACCGGCACCGTTGTGGCCCACCGCTGCAATGATCACGATGCCCTTGCCCTGTGCCGCCTCGATCGCTTTCTGGAGCATCGCGTTTGCGGGACCTGACAGGCTCATGTTCATCACCCGCACCCCGCGCTTGGCCAGAGCCTCAATGGCGTCCACCAGGGATGTCACATCCGTGCGATCAGCTGTGCCGCCGTCGCGGTAGAATGCATCCACCGCGACGATCTTCGCTTGCGGCAGCAACCCAGGTGTTTGGCTGTCTGGCCGGCCCACGAGGAGGGCCGCCACCGCGGTGCCGTGATCCCGTAAAGAGGCATCCGGATGGCTTATAGGGCGCGGCACAACCTCGATCGCTTGATCCTTCAGAGCTTCATGCTCAGGGTTGATCCCAGTGTCGATCAAGCCGATGAGGGGGGGTAGGACCGCATTGAGCGACGTGCGATGGTGACCAGTTGACCAGTGAGGCGGCCTGGCAGTCAGCGCGCACGCAAGCAATTGCGCCCTCATCAAGATAGTAGAAGTGATCGAAATCGGTTGAGGCCCGCGCATCGAGCCGACGGACCCTTTGCCGGGCTTGGGTCAGCGAGGTGCCTGATGGAACCCGTAGCCGGACGATTTGTGGGGCAATGCTGCCCTGGGTTTGGGTCTCGATGTGAAAGCCTTGAGTGGTGAGCCTGGTCAGAGCCTCGCGAGACAAGCCCGACGCCAGGATGAAGTTTGAGGCCTGCCGCGGCTTGGGCCGAGGATCGACGGCCAAGGCGGCCGCCTGCCGTTGCAGAGCCTTCGGCTGAGAGGCTGCGTTGGCTGGGCGGGGCGCTGGGCGCTTGGTTTGGGCGGACGTGCTTTGGCGTGTTGTGGTTTTGCTGGTGCTCGCCTTCGCCGTTCCGGTGCTGCGCTTGCTTTGGGCGTTTCCTGCCTTGGGAGCCATATTTGTGTTTCCGCCGGTGGCGCTGCTGCCGACTGCGCGGCTCCGTCCGCCAGTGCCTCCACTCGCGCCGACACCACCGCTAGCGCCACCTCCAACGCCACTGCCGACGCTGCCACCTCCGACACCGCCTCCGAGACCACCGCCAACGCTGCCTCCAACACCACCGCCGGCACCGCCGCCTCCGACGCTGGCACCACCTCCGACACCACCGCCGACGCCTCCGCTGACACCACCGCCGCTGGCGCCAACACCGCCTCCGACGTTACCGCCGACCCCGCCACTCACGCCACCTCCGGCACCACCGCCGCTTACACCACCTCCGACACCGGCTCCAACACCGCCGCTAACGCCATCACCGACCCCGCCGCTGGCGCCGACACCACCCCCAACAGCACCGCCGGCGCCACCGACACCGCCTCCGACGCCACCGCCGACACCGCCACCGAGGCCCCCGCCATTGTTCCCGGACCCGTCACCCAGCTGGGCGAAAGCTGATCCACTCATGAGGGGGAGGCTGAGCCCGTGGCCAAGGTCAAGTTGAACCTGAAGGGGAAGGGCAGCGGCAGTGCCTGCTATCGCAACAAGACTATGTCGCCACCAGCGTGCCATGACCGCCTCCAGTAACGACGCTTAGCGCCGGGGCTTTTAGTCCGCCGCATGGTCAAGCATTGGAGCAGAGACCAATCGACAAGTGGGCCGCATCGAGCGCTATGTTACGCCTCTTTCACTCTGTTCAAGATGAACAAGAGCGATCTAATCACTTATTGTAGCGAAGGATAGGCTTAACAACGAAGCTGCTGTGCTTGTCAGGAGCTGGGCAGATGCCTTCATGGGACCCGGGCTAACGACCGCTAATGGGATGGTCCGGCCGTGCTTCTGCCCCGCTTGTTCGTAGGCTGTGGGGCTTTGAGCCACGCAAGGAGCACGTCCCATGTCACGGTCTTCTTCCTCTTCCGCCATTGCCACGCTTGGTATCGATCTGGGCAAGAACAGTTTCCACCTCGTCGGCCAGGATCAGCGCGGCGCCATCGTGCTGCGGATCAAGCTTTCCCGCTCCCAACTCACGCAGCGGCTGGCCAACATCCCACCCTGCCTGATCGGCATGGAGGCCTGTGCCGGAGCCCACCACATCGGCCGCCAACTCCGGGCGCTCGGCCATGACGTGCGCCTCATCCCGGCTCAATACGTCAAACCTTTCCTCAAGGGCCACAAGAACGACTATCGCGATGCTGAAGCCATCGCGGAGGCGGTGCAACGGCCCACCATGTCGTTCGTGGCGATCAAGACGCCAGAGCAAATGGATCTGCTCGCCTTGCATCGGGTGCGCTCTCGCTTGGTCAGTCAACGCACGGGCGTGACCAACCAGATCCGCGGCTTCCTTCTTGAGCGGGGCATCACCGTGCGCCAGGGGCTTGCGCCGCTGCGGCAGGCGTTGCCAAGCATCCTGGGTTCGTACTCTGACGCCCTGTCACCGCGGATGGTTCGCCTCATTGCCGATCTGGCTGAGGATT
>KI911954.1:41455-42484 GCA_000517005.1 Microvirga lupini | reverse complement strand
AGGCGGAAGTACGCCAAAGGTCCGCTTACGACAGGAACAACAGACCTTCGGTGTGATGCAGCATCGAACGCTGACGCTTGATCTGACTGCCCTCAGGTGCATGACTTCGCTGGTGAATTCATAACGTCGGCGGGGTCAGGATCGGCGCCGATCCTGACCCCGCCGAATTTCCATTTTGTGTCGCTAAACCAAGGCATGGCGCTCCCCTCCCGACGGGCCCACCGTCGGGGCCGATTGATAGCCATTACTGCTCATCGTGGTCGGACCGGCCGTTGACCTCACGGCTGTGGCAGTTTCACATTCGACCCGATGCTCCACCTCATGGAGTGGAGACGATCAGCCCAGTCGGACGGGAGATCAGCGGGCCGAGGGAGGGTAGGGCAGCAGGTCCTCCTCTAGCCGTCGGCCTCGCCGTGTTGCACGGATCCGAATTGAACACGCATTGAATGCACCTGGAGCCCAAATTCAAGCGGTACGGACAGACTTCGAGCGTCCAAGCTCAATCATGCGGTTCAGGGCCTGAACGGCGATAGCGATCTCCGTCGTGCGACGCCGATCCGTCCGTGAGCGTAAGCTCGTGCCGATCACTCGTTTCAGTCGGCTGATGGCGGCCTCCACCAAGGCTCGACGAGTGTACCCGGACCGCTTGTGCCAACCCATGCGCCCGTGCTCGGCAATGCTTTGGAGATGCCGATCGCGCTGCGTCGGAGTAGTCTCCGCGATGTCGCTCAGCACTGCCGTTGATCGGGGTGGAACGATCACATCAGCATCAGGATGGCGCTCGGCGACAGCATCGTAGACGCCGGCCTGATCGTAGGCGCCATCACCGGTGAAGGAAGCGAGTGAACCGGTGATCTGGTCGAGCAAGGGCTCAACCTGCGCGCCATCATCGACATCGCTCGTGGTCAATTCTGATGCGAGGATCTGCCCGGTGTGAGCATCGACACCGATGTGCAATTTTCGCCAAGCCCGCCGCCTTTTGGTGCCGTGTTTCTCGATGAGCCACTCGCCGGCCCCGCACAGCCGCAA
>KI911954.1:41061-41355 GCA_000517005.1 Microvirga lupini | reverse complement strand
GCGCTCGCCAACAAGCTCGCCCGCATTGCGTGGGCGGTGCTGGCCCGTGGACATGGCTATCAGCCCAGGAGTGTCTCTCATGCAGCAGCCTGATACGAACTCACCTCTGAGACACGATCCTGTCGGTTCAGATGATCAATCAACCCTGAGGGTCGAATGATGACACCGGTTAGCTAATCAGCGGCTTCCCGCCGAGGTCTGCGAGATGACGAAGGAGATGGACGAACGGTCTGCCCGGCGCAACCACAAGACTGGGTGCCATAATGGCCCATAGAGGTCTCGCCGCTAGCGTGT
>KI911954.1:32382-40961 GCA_000517005.1 Microvirga lupini | reverse complement strand
GGGCCGCCATGGCGTTCTTTCACATTCATGAAAGTTTCCTTCGCATCCCCGATATCGTTGACTTGGATCGCCTCCGGTTTGATGCTTGGACATAGGGCCGCCGCGGGTAGTGCCCTGGGAGAGACGCCAACACTCAGGTCTATCCACCGATCCCCAACATGCCCGTTCATACTGGGCAGAGTCGGTTGAAGATCGGGCAGAATAGGCTTGCAGTCTTCCATGTGGGTAGCAGCGTGGCAGTGCGCGCTGCGGCCGTCGAATGATAGAAGGGAAGTGCTGACATGGTTCATGGCAACCGTACCGGTAGCAGCGAGTCAGGCGCGCGGCGGATCGACGTGATCGTCGTCGGCGCTGGGTTCGCCGGGATGTATGCCACATACAAGTTCCGCCAGATGGGCAAATCGGTTGTCGGGATCGAGGCCGGCGGCGATGTAGGCGGCGTTTGGTACTGGAATCGGTATCCAGGCGCGCGCTGTGACCTGATGAGCGTCGACTACAGCTACGGGTTCTCCGAGGAGATCGAGCAGGAATGGACCTGGAGCGAGCAGTTCGCCGCCCAGCCGGAGATCCTCGCCTATGCCAACTTCGTGGCCGACAAGCTGGACCTTCGCCGCAGCTATCTTTTCAACACGCGGGTGACCAGCGCAATCTGGGATGAGAATGCCAAGGTCTGGCGCGCTACGACCGATCGGGGCCAAATTCTTGAGGCGCCCTACTGCGTCATGGCAACAGGGCCTCTCTCGGTGGCGAAGGATCCCGATATACCGGGCATCGATCGTTTCAAGGGCAGGCTTCTCCGCGCGCAGAAATGGCCGCATGAGCCGGTCAGCTTTGAAGGCAAGCGCGTGGGCGTCATCGGAACCGGATCGACCGGCATTCAGATCGTGCAGACGGTCGGCCGGGAAGCCGGCGAGCTCTTTGTCTTTCAGCGCACGCCGAGCTTCACGCTGCCGATGCGCAATCACGTGCTCGAGCCCGACTACATCGACGAGATGAAGCGCCATTACCGCGCCATGCGCGAGGCCATGCGCAACAACCCGACGGGAGGCACCCGTCCGGCTACGTCGCGTCCCTTCTTCAGCCTGCCGCCCTCACAGCGCCGGCAGGTCATGGAGCAGGCCTGGGTGAATGGCGGCCACACCTTCCTGGGTTCTTTCGCCGATCTTCTGACCAACGAGGAAGCGAACGACCAAGTTGCCGATTTCGTGCGCGAGAAGATCGGCGAAATCGTGAAGGACCCCAAGACAGCGGAGGCGCTGAAGCCACGGGGTTATCCGATCTTTGCCCGCAGGCCCTGCCTCGACACGGAATACTACGAGACCTACAACCTGCCGAACGTCCACCTTGTGGACCTGAAAGCGGATCCGATCGTTGAGATCACCGAGAAGGGTATTCGCACAGAGAGCGGCGAGACCGAGCTCGACATTCTCATCTTCGCCACCGGGTACGATGCGCTCACCGGCGCACTTCTCGCCTTCGACGTGGTGGGACGGGACGGACATACGCTGAAGCAGAAATGGAACAGCGGTGCACGGTCCTATCTGGGCATCATGATGGAGGGCTTCCCGAACCTCTTCGCGCCGAGCGGACCGAATGGGCCGGCAGCTCTTGCGAACCTCATTACCATCGCCGAGCACGACGTCGATTGGATCGCCGAGATGATCGACTACATGGAGGCGAACGGGCTCACGACGGTGGAGCCGACCGCACAGGCCGAGGAAGGCTGGATGTCTCTCGTCGCCGCGCTCGCCGAGAAGTCGCTGATCCGCAAGGCGAACACTTGGTGGGTCGGCGCCAATGTCAAGGGGAAGCCGCAAGGGCTCACCATGTTCATTGGTGGGTTCCACAAGTACCGAGAGCATTGCGCAGCGGCGGCCCAGAACCGAGCGTCGAACTTCGTATTCGAGCGGGCCAACAACAGCGCAGCAGCGTGACGACGGCATAATTCGGTATTCGGTTTGGTGGACAGAGGAGCGGGGCTGAAGCTCGCTATTGTCGATGACAGCTTCATCCCCGAGTACTACGAGACCTACAATCTGCCGAATGTCCACCTCGTCGACTGCCCGACCGACACTATCAAGGCGATCGCCGAGAAGGGGGCCTGATGCGAACGGGCGGCGAGATCGAGCGCGATATGCTCATCTTTGCAATGGGCTATGACGCGCTTGCCGCCGCATCGCCGGCGTTCGAGGTGGTCGGCTGAGATGGACCGCAGCTGGAGCAGAAGCGGCAGTCTTCATTTACTTTGTCGATACGGCTGACGGTCGGTCCCACATGGTGGATTGAGGCCGATCTACCTGTTTCGACGATTGTGGCGCAACGACACCGGGATGGGCTGTGGTGAAGCCGACCCAATTATTGGGACGGACACGAACATATTGCGGTGGATAGTCGGGATCGACTCCGAGCGTCGCTGCCGCATGCAGAGCCCAGCGGGGATTGTCCAGCAGGGCGCGCCCGATCGCGACCATGTCCGCCCGTCCTTCGGTGATGATATCATCGGCCAGCTTGGGGTCCACAATGAACCCGACGGCCATCGTCGTCAGGCCCGTTTCCTCTTTGACGCGCGTCGCGAATGTGACTTGGTGTCCGGGTGTTGCCAGGGGGATCCTTGCATCCGGGACAAGGTTTCCCGCTGACATGACGGCATAATCGACGCCAGTCTCCTTGAGTGCCCGACACAGCACGATGGCGTCGTCGAGCGACAATCCATCGGGGTGCCAGTCCTTGGTGTTGACCCGGAAGCCAAGTGCCTTGCTTCTGGGCCAGACGGACCGTACTGCGCGAGCCACTTCGAGGGCGAAGCGTAGGCGATTGTCGAGAGAACCGCCCCAGTTGTCGGATCGCTTGTTGGTTAGCGGCGACATGAACTCGTGAACGAGATAGCCGTGTGCGCCATGGATCTCGACCAGATCGAAACCGGCGCGGTCAGCACGTCGTGCTGCCTGCGCAAAGGCCGTGATCACGCGGCGAATGTCGCCCTCAGTCATTTCGACGGGCGTGTGCCAGTCCTCATTGTAGGGGATGGCTGACGGTCCATAGGTCTGCCACGCACCTTCTCCAGGATCGAGCCACTCGCGTATAGAACGTGTCGAGATCGGCTGGCATGAGGCACGGCGTCCGGCATGGCCGAGCTGGATACCCAACGCGGCGTGGGAATAGGCTTTTACCGCCCGCACGATGCGGGCGAGAGCTTCTTCCTGCTCGTCGTTCCAGAGCCCGAGGCAGCCATGGGTGATCCGGCCTGCCGCCTCTACGGCTGTAGCCTCTGCGATGACGAGGCCTGCGCCCGAGAGGGCGAGGCTGCCGAGATGGATGAGGTGCCAATCCTGTGCCACACCATTGACGGCGCTGTACTGGCACATGGGTGAGACAGCGATACGATTGTCGAGGCGTAGGCCACCGAGGGAGGTTCCACTGAAAAGTTTGCTCATGGGCCACAGTCCAATTGCTCGAGGGGATGGTTCTACGGCGTGCACAGTGTCTCGGTGGGACGGGACGGAAATCCCGCTATCCGTTCTGCGGCATTCTATGTCTCTTGATCCGGCCAGTTCCAGAAGCCGGGCCTTCTGCGGTCAACAGACGGTTGGGCACAATCCGGTGCATCTCGTCGGCACCGTCCACCAGCCGGGCTTGGCGCGCATAGCGGTAAATTCATTCCAGCACAGTGTCCTTGGAGTAGCCGCGCGCTCCGTTGATCTGGATTCCCGTATCGGCCGCCTGGTGAAGGTTGGAGACATGCACCTTCGCCATGGAAACCTCCTTGCGGGCAAAGCTGCCCTGATCGAGCGCCCAGGCGGCCTTCATGACCAGCAGGCGTCCGATCTCGATCTTGAGGGCCAGGTCGCCCAGCACCAGCTGGATGCTCATCAGCACTCTTTCGGCTGACTCAAATGCTGGTCAACCGAAGTCATGGCGATGGATCCACCTGCGCCGTGGCGACGCGCGTTTACTTGCGCAACCTTACACCCAATGCTCCTGCGGCGAGGGTCACGAACTTGCTGGTCTGATCGAATGCCGTGTTGAGCGGGGCTGCCGTGGCGACATCGGCGATCTCACGCATATGCCGGGCGATGCCCGCAGCGGTTCGCTCGCTCTCCGGCAGAAACTTGCCCTCCGTCTCGATGATGTGCGTGACCGCGAAGGTGCCTGCCCCCGCGCCCAGGATCATCTTTGATGGAGCGTTCTCGCCCACGAGGTAAAGCACCGCCGGCGTGACTGTATCGGGGGAGAGGAGCTGCGCTTCCTCATCCGAGATCAGCCCAGCCGTCATGCTGGTTGCCGCCGTGGGAGCGAGGCAATTGACGCGGATGTCATACTTCGCGCCTTCAAGATGCAGCACGTTCATCAGGCCGATCATGGCGGCCTTGGCTGCGCCATAGTTCGACTGGCCGAAATTGCCGTAGATGCCGGAAGCGGAGGATGTCAGAACGATACGGCCATATCCAGCCTCGCGCATGAGGTCCCACACCGCCTTGACGCAGTTGAAGGTGCCATGCAGGTGGACCTTAATAACGAGGTCGAAGTCGGCGGGTTCGAGCTTCGCAAAGCTCTTGTCGCGCAGGATCCCGGCATTGTTGACCAGAATGTCGACGCGGCCCCAGGTCTCGACGGCTTTGGCCACCATCGCATCGACCTGCGCCCTGTCGCTGACATCGGCGGCAGCGGCGATCGCCTCTCCACCGGCCGCCTTGATCTCCGACACCACAGCCTCGGCGCTGGTCAGGGCAATGTCACTGACGACGACTTTCGCGCCCTCCCGGGCCAGGCTGATCGCGTGGCTGCGGCCGAGACCCGCACCTGCGCCCGTGACGATGGCGACGCGTCCTTCAAACTCACTCATTGTGGGATACCTCTTGCTGGAATGTTGTCAGGATGAGCCAGTCGGCTGCGAGGGCAAGTCGGCTCTGGCTCTCCACTTCCACGTCCACATGATAGGCGCAGAGGATCTGGGTGTTGCTCCGCCTCGTCACGTTGTTGAGAGTGAAGCCGCCACGCACCCGCGCCCCGGCGGGAACCGGGCTCAGCATGCGGATCTTGTCGAAGCCGTAGTTGACATTGGCCGTCATGCCCTTGATCGGCCGCAGGCCTGTCTCGACCATGCGGCTCAGCAACGACAATGTCAGGAAGCCATGAGCGATCGTGCCACCGAAATCGGTCTCCCGCGCCTTATCGGGATCGACGTGAATGTACTGATGGTCCTCCGTCACGTCGGCAAAATCGTTGATCCGTACCTGATCGATGAGGATCCAGTCGGATTGGCCGACCCTGGTGCCGACGAGAGCTTCCAGTTCGTTGATGCTGATGCAGGGCAGGGGGGAGGTCATGCGTCGTCGCTCCGGAACATGTGCTGGCGGGTCTGGGCCGTCATGCCGCCGTCGACGGGGATGATGGCGCCGGAGACAAAGCTTCCACCGCGCCCGCAGAGGTAAAGAAGTGTGGCGGCCATATCGTCCGCGCGACCCAGGCGCCCGGCCGGAATTGTCGATGCCGCCTCGCCGGCTCTATGGGCGTCACCCAGGGCATAGGCGGTCATCTTGGTTGCGAACGGGCCGGGAGCGATGGCGTTGACGTTCACACCGCGCGAGGTGAACTCATTGGCAAGAATTCGGGTCAGATGGTGCACTGCCGCCTTCGACGTCGCATAGGAATAGGCGCGGTCGGCGAGCGGCAGGGTGCCCACCATGGAGCCGATATTCACGATTCTCGACGGCTCGCCCTCGGTGTTCGAAGCGATCAGCATCGGCATGAGACGTCGCGTCAACTCGAAGACGCCCATCACATTCACGGAAAGCACCTTGTCCCAAGCCTGCCATCCAAACTCCTCGAAATCCGCGCCCCATGTCGCTCCCGCATTGTTGATCAGGATGTCGAGCCGGTCAGTGCGCGCATGAACCTGGTCTGCGAGCGCTGCCACTCCCGCTTCATTGCCAACATCGCCGCCGAATCCCTCGCAGGGGCCGAGCGTGCGCAGCTCAGCGGCGGCCGCCTCGCATTGCGGCGCTTTGCGTGAGGCTATCAGCACCCGGGCGCCGGCCTTGAGCAGCGTCTCTGCGCAGATGCGGCCCAGACCCGTGGCGCCACCTGTGACCAGAGCCGTACGGCCGCTGAGATCGAAGAGGTTTTAGAACATGATCATATGCCTCTCATTGCTGAATTCCGAAGACGCCGAGCGGGACATTTGCCGGTAAGGACGACTGGCGTGCGAGGTTCCGGAGGGCATTTGTCACGCGCGGCATCTCTGTCTGGAAGTAGAAGTCGCAGCAGGCGATCTTCGACTCTTGAAGCGGCGAGTTCGCCGTCGAGGCAACAAGGGCCTGATCTAGCCACAGCCAGCCTACCACCATGTGGCCGAAGGCCTGCAGAAGCTCCGTGGAGTTTGACAGCATTACGTCGCGCCCGACATCCTGATAGCTCCGCGCAAGGCTGACGAAGCTGTCCCAGACCGTTTCCAGATCGGCAGCATGGTTGCGCAGGCGCTCGTCCGCTGCGGCGGAGCTGCAGGTGCTGCGAACGCGCTTTCCGAGGGCAATGAGAGCAGCGCCGCCGTCCTTTTGAATCTTGCGCCCTACGAAGTCGATGCCCTGAATGCCGGTCGTGCCTTCGTGGATCGGGTTGAGGCGATTGTCGCGGTAGAGCTGCTCCACGTCGAAGTCCCGCGTGTAGCCGTAGCCGCCATGGATCTGAATGGCGATGTCATTGGCTGCGAGCCCCCATTCAGAGGTCCATGTCTTCGCGGCGGGTGTGAGCAGCCCCAGAAGGAGATCTGCCTCGGCGCGCTCTTTATCCGTCTCCGCCGTCTCACACTCATCAACGAGGTGCGCCGCATACAAGATCAGCGACAGCGCCCCTTCAGCATAGCACTTCTGAGCCAGCAGCATGCGGCGAACATCCGGGTGGGCGATCAGTGGAACCGGGTTTCCGCCGCGCTCCAGCCGGCCCTGCGTTCTCTCCTGGGAATAAGTGACCGACAGGAGGTGCGCGCGGCATGCGACGGCTGCGGCACCCAACCCGACATTGATGCGGGCCTCGTTCATCATATGGAACATGATGGCGAGGCCTGCACCCGGTTCTCCCACCAGATAGCCGACGGCTCCGGCTCTCCCGCCGGGCCGAAAGCGTGCTCCCTCGCCGAAATTCAGCAGGCAATTCGACGTGCCGCGATAGCCCATCTTATGATTGATGCCGGCCACATCGACGTCATTGCGGATGCCTGGGGATCCGTCTTCCGAAAGAATAAGTTTCGGCACGATGAACAGGGAGATTCCCTTGGTCCCCTCCGGCAGAGAGCCGTCAGCTTGGGGGATCTTGGCGAGAACGAGATGGAAGATGTTCTCAGAGATGTTCTGATCGCCCCCAGAGATCCACATCTTGTTGCCCGTGACGCGGTATTGCGGCCCGTAGGCGCTGTCGCCGTCGGGCTCTGCGCGAGTCCGGATGTCGCCGAGGGAGGATCCGGCCTGCGGCTCGGACAGGCACATGGTGCCCAGCACCCGGCCTTCGATCTGCGGACGCGCGAAGGCTTCTGTTTGAGCGGGTGAGCCATGGGCGACGAGCAGGCGGGCATTCGCGATGGTGAGCATGGCATAGGCGGATGTCGCGAGATTCGCCGCCATGAACAGACTCATGCCAGCAGCCTGGACCAACTCGGGAAACTGCAATCCTCCATATGCCTCAGGGAACGGTGCGGAGAAGAACCCGGCTTCGGCGAACTGCTCGAGAGCCTGCTTGATCTGCGGCAGAACCTCGACGCCTTCTTCCGTCAGCTTCGGCTCGACCTGATCGGCCAGCTTATAGTGGGTCAGAAATTGGTCACCCGCCAGCTCCTCAGCCAGATCGAGATAGGCCGAGACTTCGGCGAGGTCATGCATCGCGAAGGTGGGACGCGTCAGGAGCTCGTCGACCTTCAGCCATCGGTTCAGCAGGAAGTCGAGATTGGAGCGATCGATGAGGGATGTCATTCAAAACTCTTTCGCTTGTCGCAGCAGATCACGGGCGGCGGCCGTCATCTGCTGCGGCAGAGGGCGGGTTCCCATGCCGGTCGAACCTGCCAGCAGGAAGCGCCTCATACCGTTATGAGTAACGCAGGTGTCAGACGCGTTCGATCGCCAGAGCGATGCCCTGGCCCCCGCCGATGCACATCGTGATCAGGCCATAGCGTCCGGCATTCCGACGAAGATGATGCATCGCTTTGATGACCAGGATCGCTCCGGTTGCGCCGACCGGATGGCCGAGCGCGATTGCGCCTCCATCGGGATTGACCCTGCTCTCGTCGAAGCCGAGCTCGCGCGCGACGGCGATAGCTTGTGCCGCGAAGGCCTCGTTCGATTCGATAACGTCGAAGTCGCCAATCTTCATGCTCGTGCGGGCGAGGAGATTCCGGACGGCTGGAATGGGCCCGAGTCCCATGACGGAGGGATCGACGCCGGCATGAGCATAGCCGATGATCCGCGCCATCGGCACATGCCCCTTGTCGCGCGCGTAGCTCTCTGAGGCAAGAACCAGTGCGGCAGCCCCATCATTGATGCCCGACGAGTTGCCCGCGGTCACGACGCCGTCTTTCTTGAACGCGGGTCTCA
>KI911954.1:17698-32282 GCA_000517005.1 Microvirga lupini | reverse complement strand
TCAGGCCCCCAAGGCTGTCCGCCGTCGTCTCGCCTTTCGGATACTCGTCCGTGTCGAACGTGAATGTCTTGCGTCCGGCCGAGACTTCGATGGGAAGGATCTGCTCCTTGAAGCGGCCTTTCATGATGGCAGCGGCTGCCCGGCGCTGGCTTTCCGCCGCATACTCATCCTGGTCGCCGCGCGAGATACTGCATTGTTCGGAGATGTTCTCCGCCGTAATGCCCATCAGACCGTGTCCGAATGGATCCATCAACGTGCCGGTCAGGCCGTCGATCAGGGTCGTGTCCCCCATTTTCTGTCCGAAGCGCCCGGTCTGGAGGTAGTGCGGCGCGCGACTCATCACTTCGGAGCCGCCAGCCAGAGCAACCTGCGCATCACCCAGCATGATACTCTGGGCTGCTGAAACGACGGCTTGGGCCCCGCTGCCGCAAAGGCGGTTTACGTTCATGGCAGGCGTTTCCTTCGGAATGCCTGCGGTGACGGCGGCCACACGGGACAGATATGCATCGCGCGGACTCGTCGGAATCACGTTTCCGAAGACCACATGACCAACGGCCTCGGGCTGTACATCGGCGCGCTTGAGCGCCTCGGCTGCAACAAGTGCCCCGAGCTGAGCCGGTTCGTAGCCGGAGAGGGAGCCTCCGAAGGTTCCGATGGCAGTCCGGACTCCGGACAGGATCACGACAGATTCGGACATGTTGTACTTCCTATTCTATGGAAAGTGCTCTGGAGCGGCGTTACTTTTCGCTCCGCAATTCAGATGGAGAACATCGGGCCGCCCTTGTGCCGGGGAAAGCCGTAGCCGGTGATCATGACGACGTCGATGTCGGCGGCGCTTTCGGCAATGCCTTCGGCAAGAATTGCCCCGCCCTCCGCGCGCATCACCTTCAGGATGCGCGCCATGATTTCATCCGGCGTGAAGGAGCGTCGTTCGAACCCACGCGCGGCGCTCTCCTCCAGGATGACCTGCTCGACGAGGGCTGAGGGCACTGGCTTTCCCGATGAGTAGTCGTAGAAGCCAGCGCCTGTTTTCCGGCCCAATCGCCCGACTTCGCAGAGACGATCCGAGATGCGGGAGTAGCGCTCTTCAGGCGGCCGAGTCGCAGCGCGGCGCTTGCGCATGGCCCATGCGATGTCGAGACCGGATAGATCCTGAACCTCGAAGATCCCCATGGCGAAGCCGAACTGCCGCATGGCAGCATCGATCCCCTGCGGCAGTGCTCCTTCCTCGAGCATGAACTCGCAGTCGCGACGATAGGCGGACATGATGCGGTTGCCGATGAAGCCGTCGCAGACGCCTGCGACGACTGGGATCTTCTTGAGGCGCTTTGCAAGGGCTAGTCCTGTGGTGAGCGCCACAGGGCCGGACGCCTTGCCGCGAACAATTTCGAGCAGCTTCATCACGTGGGCAGGGGAGAAGAAGTGCAGCCCGACGACACGCTCCGGATGTCGGATTCCCGCTGCAATCTCATCGACGTCAAGATACGATGTGTTGGTCGCCAGGACGGTGCTTGGCGGCACCACCTCTTCGAGCCGGTTGAAGACCTCGGCCTTGACCGCCAGGTCTTCGAACACGGCTTCGATAATCAGGCTGCAAGTGCCGAGAGCTGCGTAATCCGTCGTTGTCGTCAGGTGGGCGAGCATCGGCTCAATCGCACTAGGAGCGATCGCGCCACGCTGCGCGGAGGCCGCAAGCGTCTCCGAAATGCGCTTCCTTGCAGCTTCCGTAGCACTGATGTCCCGTTCGATCAGGGTGACAGAGGAAGCCCCGAGCAGGAGGGCGGTGGCGATTCCGGCTCCCATCGTTCCTCCGCCAACCACGCCCACATGCGCAAGGTCGACAGGTTGCGCATCAAGCGACCGGATGCTCGCCGCCGTGTTGCGCTCGGCAAAAAAGACGTGGCGCAGAGCGGCGGCCTCGAACGAGCCTTGAAGCCTCAGGAAGCGTTCCCGCTCCCGTGCCAGGGCTTCATTGGGAGGGAGTTCCAGACCCTCGCGAATGGCGGCGAGCGCCTCGATCGGTGATTGCTGGCCACGAGCCTTCCGTCTCAGGTCCGCTTCGGTCTTTTCCCAAAAACCCGCATCCGGTCTACGGGGGACCTGACGCTTGATGAGTGGCTCGGGCTTGCCACGGGTCGCGAGCGCGCTGGCCAATATTTCCGCCTCACGCGCGGGATCCTCCTCCGCAATCACATCGACCAGGCCGATCTCCAGAGCCGTGTCGGCGTTGACGGGCTTCCCGCCCGTGATCATGTCCACGGCTCGCTCCACTGGCACCAGCCGAGGCAGGCGCACCGTGCCTCCGGCGCCCGGCAGGATGCCCAGGCTGACTTCCGGAAGCCCAAGCCGGGTGGATGCTGCCGCTACCCGACCATGACACGCCAAAGCCAGCTCAAGACCGCCGCCAAGAGCCGTGCCGTGCAACGCCGCCACGATCGGTATGCGGGCACCTTCGACGGCAGCGATGACTTCCGGCAGGAAAGGCGGTTGAGGAGGTCTTCCGAACTCCTTGATGTCTGCACCGGACACGAAGGTGCGACCGGCGCACGTCAGGACTGCGGCGCGAACCGAGACATCCTCATTGACCTGTGAGATGGCCTTCAGCAATCCCTCACGCACGGCTTGGCTGAGTGCATTGACCGGTGGGTTGTCGATCGTGATCCGGGCAATCCCATCCACAACGGCCGTTGAAACAGGTGAGGGGAGCGACATCAGAGTTCTCCCAGCCGTCCGGTGAAGCATGCCGGTCTTTTCTCCAGAAAAGCGATGACGCCCTCCCGGTAGTCAGGGGTGCGCCCAGCCTGGCCCTGGATCTCCGCCTCGAGATCGAGTTGAGCATCCAGTGAGTTGGTTCCCGAGGCGTGGATGGCTTGCTTTATCCACCCGAGGGCCAAGGTCGCGCCGCCCGCAATTTGGGCCGTATAGGCACGTGCGGCCTCCAACAGCTCCTCGTTTGAGTGGATCGAAACCACGAGCCCTGCTTGATGCGCTTCCTGCGCGGTGAGGGCTCCTCCGGTCAAGGCCAGAGCCTTGGCACGCAACTCGCCGAGTGCACGGGTCAGGAACCAGCTCGATCCTGCGTCTGGGCCAAGACCTATGCGCGAGAAAGCAAGAATGAACTTGGCCTTTTCGCTGGCGAGCACAAGATCGCAGGCGAGCGCGACGCCCACGCCCGCTCCTGCAGCGGCGCCATTCACGGCACAGACAACCGGCACCCGGATCGCGCGGATCTGCCGGATCAGCGGATTGTAGTATGTGGTCACCGTATGGTGCAGATCAGCCGGACCATCGGGCTTGCGGGGATCACGATCCGATAGGTTCTGCCCCGCACAGAAGGCCTTTCCGGCTCCTGTCAGCAGAACGGCCCGACAGGTCTTGTCCGCACCGGCCGCTTCGAGGGCCTCCATCAGGGCGCACTGCATATCGGGACTGAAGGCGTTCAGCTTCTCCGGACGGTTCAGCACGATCTCGTGCCATGTCTCGTGGCGGGTCACCAATACGGGGGCGATGTCAGTCATCATCTCTGCCTGTTTTGTGAGACACAACTTTTTCCTGCCACGGCAGGGCTGGACGATCGAATATGCCGTACACCATCCTCTAGGCTTTTGAGACAGGAGGGCGTGTCTGGTCCCAACTGGGCAGGGCATAGTGAATGGCAGTAGTTTATGCTGAGCCCAGCGTTGGAGCGTCAAGCGAGCCCAAAGGCTGAGAGAGCGAGGTGCCGCCGGCAAGTCCAGCAATTCTGTTTCGGTTTGCAGAGAGTGCGAATCCGTAAAAATCTTTGCGCAAAGTTGGCGTCATCAGCATAAGTATTTAAAAAACGGGGATAATTTATTCCTTCTGCGCTTGACTGGGTGAGCCTCCGAGGCCTCGGCGCGGGACGCTGACTTCAGAATCTGGTGCTGGAAATTCACATTTGTGATACATCTCGTGCCTGATCGAGGGCGATCTTTTTCACGTCCATGAATTTTTCCTGCGCCCCCTTATGCAGGAACCCAAATTGATTTCTTATGGGCGGCATCAAGAAGAACAGTGTGGGCGAGCGTTTCATATCGCACGTCCGGAGGAGAAAACGCCATGCTCGGTCTGATGCAGGATCGCCAACTCCTGATTTCGTCTCTGCTTCAGCATGCGCAGCGATACCACCCCCATGCCGAGATCGTGAGCCTCACGTGTGAAGGCGAGACGATCCGCACCAATTATTCTGGTCTCGCACAACGGACGGCCAAGCTCGCGCAGGCACTGATTGCTCTTGGGGTCAAGCCAGGCGATCGCGTCGCAACCCTGGCGTGGAACACGCATCGCCATCTTGAGCTCTACTACGCGGTCTCGGGCATGGGAGCGATCCTGCACACGGTCAATCCGCGCCTCTTTCCCGACCAGATCGACTATATCGTCAATCACGCCGAGAGCTGCGTTCTCCTCTTCGATATCACATTCGAATCGCTGGTCAGTTCGCTGCAGCCCAAGCTGCCCAACGTGCGCGCTTTCATTGCTATGACCGACGAACGTCATATGCCGGCGAGCATCGAGGGATGTCATTGCTATGAGACTTTGATCGGGGCCCAGGATGGCAACTACACTTGGCCGGAATTCGACGAGAGGAGCGCCTCCTCCCTTTGCTATACATCAGGTACGACCGGTAGCCCCAAAGGCGTTCTCTTCAGCCACAGATCAACTGTCCTGCACTCATTCATCGCATGCCAAGCCGATGGCTTGCAGCTTTCGAGCGCTGACTCAACGCTCTTGGTTGTGCCGCTCTTCCATGTGAACGCATGGGGCATTCCCTATGCATCGGCCATGTGCGGCGCGAAGCTCGTCCTCCCCGGTCCTCAGCTCGACGGCAAGACGCTATTCGACCTCGCCGTAAGGGAGAAGTGCACATTCTCGCTCGGTGTGCCAACTGTATGGTTGGGTTTCTTCAAGCATATCGAAGAAACGCCTGGGGTCGATGTCGCTCAGCTTCGATTGAAGCGCGTGGTCATTGGCGGTTCCGCCGCGCCGCGTGCCCTGATCGCGAAGTTCGGCAAGATCGGGGTTTTCGCGATCCATGCCTGGGGAATGACCGAAACCAGTCCTCTTGCAACAATCGGAAACCTTCTGCCCAAACACGAAACTTATACGGATGAGCAGAAGGCCGACATCCAGGTGAAGCAGGGGCGTGCCATCTACGGTGTAGAGCTGCGGATCATCGACGGGTCCGGCAAGCCCCTGCCGCACGATGGGACGGTCGCGGGCGATCTTCAGGTGCGGGGACCGTGGGTTACCTCCGGGTATTATGGCGGCAAGAGTGGAGATGCCCTGGACGCCGAGGGCTGGTTCTCGACAGGCGATGTGGCGAAGATTGACAGCGACGGCTATATCCAGCTCACCGATCGTTCGAAGGACGTCATCAAGTCTGGCGGCGAGTGGATCAGCTCGATCGACCTTGAGAATGCAGCCGTCGCACATCCTGATATCCAAGAGGCCGCAGTCATCGGCATCCCTCACCCGAAGTGGCAGGAGCGTCCGCTCCTGATCGCCGTGCGGAAGGCAGGCGCCAATCCGAGCGTGGATGACATCAAGCAGTTCCTGGCCGAACGGGTCGCCAAGTGGTGGATGCCGGATGACATCATCTTCGTTGACGAACTGCCGCACACGGCGACCGGAAAGCTTCACAAGGTGAAACTGCGCGAAGCTTTTCGTGCTCAGTTCCATAGCCCTGAAGTCGGTGCGCAATAATACAAAGCGCTACCCTCCAAGCTGCGCGGTGCAGCGACCTACATGCGCCTATGCGCGATTTGATGCGAGGTTTTGATGCCGCAAACCATGTTTGATGATCCAGATGGTACCTTAGCGATGCTGAGGGACAGTGTAGCCGGGTTCGCGGCTCAGAATCCCGGCGCCAAAATCCTGCGAGAGCGTCGTGCCGCGAAGGAAGATCTCGACCAGAGTATCTGGAGCGGCATGGCTGAAGCGGGATGGCTTGGCTTGTCTCTGCCGGAGTCCATGGGCGGATCGGGACTCGGACTGCGAGAGCAGGCCGTTCTGAGCGAAGCCCTTGGTCGAGAGTTGATCACTGAGCCGCTGGCACAACTTGCCGTGTTCGCCGGCACGCTCGTCGCGGCATTCCCCGATAGTGCCGAAGCGCAGCGGCTAGGGCAGGGAATCGCCGCTGGATCCTTGATTGTCTCGCCCCTCTGGCAGGGCAGTGATGCAGGCCGCGCGAGCGCCGTCATCAAGCGCAGCGGCAATGCCCTTCTTCTTACAGGCGACTATCATTTCGTCAGTGCGCCTAGTTCCGCGACCGAATTCCTTGTTGTGGCGGAGTCTGACGAGGGGCTTGCCCTGGCGAGTATCGATGCAAAGTCCAAAGGAATTTCAGTCAGTCTGCGTCCAAGCGTCGATGGCAGCCGGATTGGCGCGATCACGCTCTCCGGGGTCGAGATTTCGGGAGAACGCGTTGTAGCCACCGGACCTGACGTCGAAGACGCGCTCGCCCGCGTCATCGAGGTCACTCGGTTGGCACTTGCCGCGGAACTCGCGGGCATTGCGGCGCGTGCGCTTGAGATCACCATTGCCTATACGCGCAACCGGGTGCAGTTCGGGAAGCCGATAGCCTCCTTTCAGGCGGTCCAGCATCGGCTCGTCGATATGTGGGGCGATGCCGAGTTTGCCTGCGCCGCTGTGGTCAATGCTGCCGAGACGGCGGCGTCAGGAAAAGGCAAGGACGCCACCCTTGCCACGCTGGCCGCTAAGGCACGCGCCGGCGACGCTGCTGTGAGCGTTGCCCGCCGCTCGGTGCATCTGCATGGAGCCATGGGATTTACCGACGAATGTGACATCGGACTTTATCTGAAACGCGCAATCAACCTGAACGCGACGTTGGGCCAGCCAGAAGCACTGCGGCTCCAATTCGTGGCACTGGAAAGGGCAGCTTGAGGAAAACATGGAAAATACTCTTATTAAAACCACGATCGAAGATCACATTGCTGTCGTGACGATGGATGCGCCACCCGTCAATGCTCAGTCACGTGAGTTTGTCGAGGAACTGATCTCCGTGTTCGACGAACTCAATGAGACGCCGACGGTGCGTGTCATTGTGCTGACCGGCGCTGGAAAGGTCTTCTCGGCAGGGGCGGATATCAAGTCCCGTGGCAAGGTCGGCGCTGTTCTTGGCGATACTTATCGTCACCTGCGGCGAACCCGAGAAGTCGGCTTCTCCATCATGGAGTCCAACAAGCCCGTCATTGCGGCCGTGAATGGCCCGGCTCTCGGAGCCGGCATGGGGCTCGCCGTCTGCTCCGACATCATTCTCGCATCCGACAACGCCGTATTCGGACTGCCTGAGATCGATATCGGCCTCATGGGCGGAGTGCGTCATACGATGCGCATCTTCCCGCACTCGCTCACCCGGCGGATGGTGCTTTCCGGATACCGAGTCCCGGCCGAGGAACTCTATCGCCGTGGCATCATCGAAGCTTGCGTCCCACGCGAACAGCTCATGGACGAAGCCATGAAAATGGCGCGTACCATCGCAAGCAAGAGCCCGATGGCTCTCAAGTTGGCCAAGCGCGCCATCAACACGGTCGAGACAATGGGGCTCAAGGATGGCTATCGGTTCGAGCAGAACCTCACCGTCGAGATGACGCAGCACGAAGACAGCAAAGAAGCCATGGCAGCCTTCCTCGAGAAGCGCCCTGCAGTGTTCAAGGACGTGATCTGATGAGCACCCAACAAGACTGGAACGCCCTGAGCGACGAGGAATTCCGCCGCATTTTCCGCGATTGGGTCGAGGAGAACTGCCCGAAGGAACTGCGCTTCATGCGCAAGCAGCGGCCTCTGTTCGACGAGGTGGCCGTCTGGTACCACAACCTGGCCCGAAAGGGGTGGCTCGCCCCGGTCTGGCCCCAGGCCTATGGTGGCATGGGTCTCAACCCCAGCAAGCACATCATCTACGTCGAGGAATGGGCCCGGATGGGCTGCCCGCGAATTCCCGACCATGGCATCGGCCTTGTAGGCCCGCTGCTGCTGCAATACGGCACCGAGGAGCAGAAGCAGTATTTCCTGCCTCGCATCATCTCCGGCGAACATGTCTGGTGCCAGGGATACTCTGAGCCGAATTCCGGATCGGATCTTGCCAGCCTCAAGACCTCTGCCGTCCGGGAGGGAGACGAGTTCGTCGTCAACGGACAGAAGATCTGGACCACGCTTGCCCATTGCGCCAACTGGATCCTGCTGCTCGTGCGGACGAACAAGCTTGAGGGTAAGCGCCAGGATGGGATCTCGGTGCTGCTGGCTGATCTGCGGACACCTGGGGTCACGATCCGTCCCATCCCGAATTTGCGTGAAGAGGCGGATTTCTGCGAGGTCTTCTTTGACAATGTCCGCGTACCGGTAACCAATCTTGTCGGCGAGGTTGACAAGGGTTGGACACTTGCCAAGTCCGTTCTCGGCCACGAGCGCATCTTCCTCGGTGCACCGGCGCGTCCCGAATATGCACTGACGCGGCTGGAGGCTCTCGCCGAAGCGACGGGGGCCTTTGAGGACAAGGCATTCCTGTCACGCTACGCGAAGCACCGGCTGGATGTTTATGACTTGGGGTCCGCCTTCGAGCGTTTCGCCAAGGTTCTGCGTGCCGGGGGAGACCTGGAGGCTGACGTTTCCGTATTGAAGATCTTCAACACGGAACTCTATCAGCGGATCACCGAGGAGATGCTAGAGATCGCCGGAGAAGCTGCGCGCTTTGAGGATGATCTGGACGCGGGTGAGATCCAAGTCGACGCCATGAATCTGTTCCTCGACTCGAGAGCGCCCGCTATCTTTGGCGGCTCGAATGAGATTCAAAGGAACATCCTGGCCAAAGCAGTCCTGAATTTGCCAGGATAGTAAATTCCACAACTAGGCCAGAAATCCGGGGGAAAGAGTGACGATCAGCCCAAACCCGAGTAGGACGATGACCAGCACTTCGGACGACTTGGCGGACTACGCGCTCACCGCTCGTGGTCTGACAAAGCAATTTGGTGGATTCTTGGCTGTCAACAACGTTGACCTTTCGATACGCCGCGGATCCATTCATGCGCTGATCGGACCAAACGGAGCCGGCAAGACGACCTGCTTCAATCTCCTGACGAAGACGTTGGCGCCCACACGCGGCACCATCATCTTCGAAGGGCAGGATATCACCAACTTGCGGGCGGCGGATGTCGCCCGACATGGCTTGGTTCGCTCGTTCCAGATCTCCGCAACGTTCGCCCATTTGACAGCTCTCGAGAATGTGCGCGTGGCACTGCAATCGCGGTATGGAAAGTCATTCCAGTTCTGGCGCTCGCTCGATGCCGTTGCCCCGCTCAATCGGCGTGCCGAGGAACTGCTTGAGCGGGTTGGTCTCGCCAATTCGCGACACCTCGCAGCTTCCGAGCTGTCATATGGCAAGAAGAGAGCACTTGAGATTGCCACAACCCTCGCACTGGAGCCGCAGGTGATGCTGCTCGATGAGCCGACCGCTGGCATGGGGCACGAGGACATTGAGCCGATCACCGATCTGATCCGGGAGGCGGCCCAAGGGCGGACAATTCTGATTGTCGAACACAATCTTTCAGTCGTCTCAACCCTTTGCGACAGGATCACGGTGCTGCAGCACGGGGAACTTCTGACTGAAGGAACCTATCAGGAAGTTTCGTCAAACCCCGATGTGATCACCGCCTATATGGGAGGCGTCGATGAACTTTGAGAAAGCGCCTCCCACGGCGGTGGGGAGTGGAGCGGTACTCAGCGTCGAAAACCTCAGCGCCTGGTATGCCGAGTCGAAGGCCCTGCATGGAATGAGCTTCGATGTTCGGGAAGGCGAACTCCTGACGCTGATCGGACGCAACGGCGCAGGCAAGACGACGACCCTCCGCTCCATCATGGGAATTGTGAGAAAGCGAACGGGATCGATCAAGTTCAAGGGCGACGAACTCATCGGCCGCCGGGTTTACGAGGTGGCCCGCAAAGGCATTGGCTATTGTCCGGAGGAGCGCGCGATATTCAGCTCTCTCTCCGTCAAGGAAAATCTGACCCTGCCTCCGGTCCTCCAAAAGGGCGGGATGAGCGATGAGGAGCTTTTCAAAACTTTTCCGAATCTTCTGCGGCGCGCCGGCAGCCAGGGCACGAAGTTGTCCGGCGGCGAGCAGCAGATGCTGGCCATCGCCCGGATTCTCCGCAACGGCTCCCGCTTCCTGCTACTCGATGAACCAAGCGAGGGGCTCGCGCCGGTCGTTGTGAAGGAAATTGCGGAAATCATCCTGCGCCTGAAGGCTCAGGGCTTCACGATCATTCTCGTCGAGCAGAATCTTCGGTTTGCAAGGCGCGTTGCTGACCGTCACGTCATCGTAGAACATGGCAGAGTCGTCGATATCTTGAGCGCCGCCGAGCTTGAGGCTGACATGGACCGCGTCCAAACTTATCTCGGGGTTTAATCCGATGTTCGATATGATTTCCCCGCAACTCGTCTTCGGACAGTTACTGATCGGTCTTATCAACGGATCGTTTTATGCCATGCTCAGCATGGGTTTGGCGATCATCTTCGGGTTGATGAATGTGGTCAACTTTGCCCACGGCGCCCAATACATGCTGGGAGCGTTTGCTGCTTGGGTTCTGCTCAACTACCTTGGCGTTCCCTACTGGCCGGCGCTGATCATCGTACCGATTGTGGTCGCGCTCTTCGGGATCCTGCTTGAGCGTCTTGTGCTAAAGCCCCTTCAGAACCTGGATCATCTTTACGGTCTGTTGGCAACCTACGCCGTGGCTCTGATCGTTGAAGGCTTGGTACGTCAGAAATACGGTTCAACCGGCCTTCCCTATGGAAGCCCGATCCCGGGCGGCGTGAACCTGGGCTTCATGTTCCTGCCATATTACAGGCTGTGGGTTGTCGTGTTCTCGATTGTGACCTGCCTCGGCACGTGGCTCCTGATTGAGCATACCAAGCTGGGGGCATATCTTCGGGCTGCCAACGAGAGGCCGGACATCGTGGAATCGTTCGGCATCAATGTTCCGCGAATGGTCACCCTCACTTACGGGTTGGGTGTCGGACTTGCCGCCCTGAGTGGCGTGCTGGCAGCGCCGGTCTATCAGGTGTCCCCATCAATGGGGTCGAGCATCATGATCGTCATCTTTGCCGTTGTCGTGATCGGTGGCATGGGTTCCATCATCGGAGCAATTGCCACGGGATACATGCTCGGCATTCTGGAAGCGCTGACTAAGATCGTTTATCCGGCTGGCGCCTCAACCGTCATCTTCGTGTTTATGATTTTGGCTCTTATCATCCGACCGAATGGCTTGTTTGCCGGTGCGGGGAAATCCTGATGAACATGCGTCTTCTCTGGTTGGTTCTGCTGGCGATCGTTCTCATCGCCGCACCATTCTTCACTTATCCCGTGACGCTGATGACGATCCTGTGCTTCGTCATTTTCGCGTGCTCGTTCAATCTTCTTCTCGGCTATACGGGACTGCTGTGCTTCGGCCATGCCATGTTCTTCGGCGGGGCCGCGTACATTACCGGTCACATCCTCAAGACGACCCATGTCTCTCTTGAGTTGGCTCTGCTCGGCGGCGTAGGGGCTGCTTCGCTGCTCGGC
Source organism: Microvirga lupini (assembly GCA_000517005.1). Taxonomy (GTDB): domain Bacteria; phylum Pseudomonadota; class Alphaproteobacteria; order Rhizobiales; family Beijerinckiaceae; genus Microvirga; species Microvirga lupini. Next base: position 20,685 of record KI911954.1, on the reverse strand, counting down.
CTCCTTGTGGGCTGGATCTCCCTGCGACGGTCCGGGATCCAGTTTGCGATGATCACCTTCGCGATCGCACAATTCGTCTATTTCATCATGTTGCAGATGCCCTTTACAGGCGGCGAAGATGGCATGCAGGGCATCCCGCGCACAAAGCTGTTCGGCATCATCGACGCGAGCACTTCGTTCGAATTCTATTATGTCGTGCTCGCGATCGCTGCGCTGAGCGTTGCCCTGTTCTATCGGATCGTCCACTCACCTTTCGGCGAAATCCTCAGGGCCATTCGCGACAATGAACCCCGTGTCGAATCCTTGGGTTTTAAGCCTGAGCGCTATAAGCTTCTTGCTTTCGTCCTGTCGGCCGGCATGGCCGGCTTGGCCGGCGGGCTCAAGGCGACCGTCTACCAGTTCGCGACGCTTGCCGACGTGTCGTTCCCGATCTCCAGCGAAGTCATTCTAATGACACTGCTCGGGGGGCTTGGAACTCTGACGGGTCCGATGGTGGGTGCGGGCCTGATCATTCTCCTGAATGACTACCTGTCAAGCTTCGGGGAATGGGCACTGATCTCGCAGGGAATCATTCTGCTCATCGTGATCATCTTCTTCCGGCGGGGCCTCGTCGGAGAGTTGAATGCCTTGAAGCGTAAGATGCGCGCGAAGGCTGGCCCCAAGGCATCCGCTTCGGTGGAACTCGCCAGCAGAAGCCCGGGAGCATAGAGAGCGAGAGCAGGCTGAGGAAACCTCAGGCTGCTTCCGCAATGCGGATGATGCTCTTGCCGGTATTCTGGCCTTGCAGCATGGCAAGGAAGGCAGGAACGATCTGGTCAAAACCCTGATACAAGGTGGTCTCGAGCCTGATCTGCCCGTTCTTCAACCATTCGGCCATGGTTTCATGGAACTCCGGGTGGTTCCTGGCCAGATCTGAGACGATGAAGCCGCGGATTGCGAGACGGCGCACGAGGATCCAACGCATATACTCGTCAAGAGCCTTTGGATCGAGATCGTTCTGGCCGCTGTACTGCGAGATCAGCCCGCACACGATGATGCGTCCGAAGAGCTTCATCTGCTTTTGTACGGAGAAGCTGATTCGGCCGCCCACATTGTCGAAATAGATATCGTAACTATCCGGACTTGCCGCCGTGAGATCATCCTCGAACGTGGGCGAGCGGTAGTCGATGCAAGCGTCGAAACCGAACGTTTCAACCACTGTCTTGCATTTGGCATCCGAACCGGCGATGCCGACCACCCGACATCCGAGCGCCTTGCCGATCTGTCCCACCAGGGAGCCGACAGCGCCGGCTGCCGCTGAAACTACGATCGTTTCGCCTGCTTTGGGTTGGCCCATGCTGAGAAGGCCTGCGTAGGCGGTGTAGCCGGTCATCCCCAGTGGTCCGAGCCATGCCTCAAGCGGAGCGCGCTCAGGATCGATGCGCGTTGCTGCCTTGCCGCGCACGACGGCATAATCCTGCCAACCACCCGGAACGGCCACGAGGTCCCCTTCCTGCCAGTCGTCATGGCGGGAACTGACCACCTGAGCGATGGTGCCGCCTGGAATCTGCTCGCCGAGTTCCAGCGGTGGCGTATAGCTCTCCCTGTCATGCATCTTGAGGCGCAGATAGGGATCAACCGAGACCAACAAATTGCGACAGAGGATTTGATCGTCGCCGGGCAGGGGAACTTCACTTTCAGTAACCGTGAAGACATCTGCTGTGGGTTGCCCTGTGGGGCGTCGCGCGAAGCAGATGCAGCGATTGACGAGATCTTTCATCATGAATTCCTCAATCCTGCGACCTTGGTGAGAGCTGATGTCTTGTGCGGCTGCTCCAACAGCAGTCCTGGAAGCCTCGCCAGGGCCGATCCTTTCATGGGGCACAAACATGTGTGCCATTGCTGAAACGAAATATCCGCCCTGCTGCAATCAACGGGGCGGCTCCGATGGGCAAACTATTGTGCGGCCACGAGGGTTCTGTCAGATCCAAGGGCCTTGTTCACAGCCGGGATGATCTTTTCTCCCCAAAGCTCGATTTGGCGCACCATAGTCTGCTGGTCGAAGTCGCCGAGCTGCGTCTGGATAGCGATGTGATCGGGTTTGAGAACCTCAATTTCGGCCAAGAGGCGGTCAATGACGTAGTTCACGCTCCCAATCGGGAGGTTCTTGCGCATCTGCGCGAAGGAGAGGTCCTTCTGTGTCGGCGTTTCTTTCAGCAGATATCCGTCCTCACTCTGCTGACGGCGCTGGTGGAGGGCTTCAGACAAACGGCGCTGGAAGCGTGCATTGTCGAGATAGCTCTCGATTTCGGCTTCGTTATCGCTGGCATAGGCACACCGGAGGAAAGCCATCCTCGCGTTGCTGACGTGCTTGCCCTCGGATGCGGCAGCCTGCTCAACGGACTCGCGCAGTTTGGCGATGGTGTCCAGACCATCGTGGAAAGCAGTTACGAAAAGATGGTTGCTTTCGCGGTAAGCGCGGCTCATCGACCGCGCACTTCCAGCGGCGAGGTAGATCGGAGGGGTCGGTTGCTGAACCGGGCGCACCGAAATGGCCGTTGGCGGGATCTGGCGATACTGCCCGTTATGCTCATATATCTTCTGCTTCAGGCCTTTTTGGAGAATGTCCAGGTACTCCGAGAAGATGGCTGGTCCCTCGTCGACGTTGACGCCGAAGCGCTCAAACTCGAACTGCTGGTATCCAGATCCGACACCGAGATCGAGGCGGCCGTTGGAAACGATATCTGCAAACCCGACTTCTGCGAGGAGGCGCTGCGGATGATAGAGTGGCAGCACGCAAACCGCCGTTCCGAGGCGGATCGTGCTCGTCACACCGGCGCAGTGAGCCACCATCATCAAAGGTGACGGCACGAGGCTGTAGTTATTGAAGTGATGCTCTGCAAACCAGGCAGAGTTGAAGCCGGCTCTCTCGGATGCGACGGCCTGCTCGATCGAGTTACGGATCACCTGCTCGGATGTCTGATGGTATCCCCGTTGTGCCGCTAATG
>KI911954.1:8536-17598 GCA_000517005.1 Microvirga lupini | reverse complement strand
TAGGATGAACGTACCGAATTCCATGACAGGATATCTCTCTGATCGTTGGAGGAGAATATGGGTTATCGACTGGTGCAGGTGCCGCACGTCAGATGACTAGGGGGGAAGTTCGCTCTACATGAGCCCGGATGAAATTTGAGGTTTCATCGATCCAGCCGAACCTCGCAGCTGTAGAAATCATCCTGTCATATTCGGCGCGCCATGCCGGATCCGTAGGAGCACCCGGCAGGGTAGGGACGATGTCGATACCGATGAGAGCGTTGTCGTTGTCGACAAAAGTCAGTTCCGGTACCTGCGGGCGCCGATCGGGCAGGCAGCCCAGCACGATCTTGAACCTGCAAAAATCTTCGACCTCCTGGAGGGCCAGACCTCTATCGGAAGAATAATGCACAATCATGCGACATTGACCTCATCAGAGGTTTCCGGATCACTTGGCGACCCGGCATTACCGAAAGAGGTCCAGCCGCCATCGACATAGAATGCCGAGCCATTGATGTATGAGGCCTTTGGGGACGCCACAAAGTGCACGACATGGGCGACATCGTCGGGCCGGCCGAAGTCACCCATTGGAATACGTCGCCTGATCGCGCCTGAATCGATGCGGCCGGATCCTTCCAGTTCCACGACACCTGGCGTACGAATATATCCAGGCGCAACGGTAACCGCACGGCGCCCGTCTGGACCTAGCTCAGAGGCCATGCAGCGCGTGAGAATATCGACAGCCGCCTTCGATGCCCCATAAGCATGGCGTGGCGCAAAAGGCAGGAACGAATTGATTGAGCCTATATTCACGATGACGCCGTCGCGATCGGGCATCATCCGCAAGGCCTCACGCGCGCAGAGGAAAGCGCCTGTCACGTTGACGCTAATCGTCCGATCCAAGTCGGCGGCAGTCTGCTCAAGCCCAGGCTTGAACTCATCAGCAATAGCCGCATTGTTGACAAGAACATGGATCGTTCCGCAACGCTGCTTGATTTCGGCAAAGCCGTCGATCACCTGCTGCTCGTCCGTAATGTCGATGCCGATGCCTATATGCTCCTCACCGAGAGCTTGTGAGACGGTTTCCGCCGCCTGCGCCTCCTTATCGACGACTATCACCCGATCGCCGGATGCGGCAAAGCGTCGGGCGATCGCTTCACCGATTCCTCGCCCGGCGCCAGTGACAACCACGTTCCGTCGCTTCTGCTCGATCTGAGGCGCCTGGAGTTCATCGGCCGGGGATCCCTCGACAGGTGGGTGCGCAGTACCGGGCTGATTGAAGGAAGCCCACCCTCCGTCGACGGGCACAACGGACCCGGTGACGTAACGTGCCTCGTCGGAAGCAAGAAAGCCAATGACGGATGCCATTTCGTCCGGCCGCCCGATCCGTCCCAAGGGGACACGTTGCCGTACCAGGCCGAGGTCGGCTTTACCGGTTCGCTCAAGCTCAGCAACCATGGGCGTGCGGACGTATCCCGGTGCGATCGCATTGACCCGAATGCCCTTTGCGGCCCACTCGCACGCGAGAGACTTCGTCATCGATATGAGACCTGCCTTCGATGCCGCATAAGCGTTGCGGCGCGGATTGCCGAGAACGCCTGCCATCGAAGCCGTGTTGACGATGGATCCCCCCTTCGTCATGCGCTTCGCGGCCTCCCTCGCCATCAGGAAGGGCCCATAGAGATTCACCTGCAATGCCCTGCGAAAGTCGAATGCTGCCGTCTCTGTGGTCGGAGCCATCGTGGGTCCCAGAGCGGCATTGTTGACAAGGACGTCCAGGCGGTCGACCTGAGTGTCGAGCCAATTGTACAGTTCCAGTATATCCTGCTCTGATCCGAGATCGCAGGGATGGAACAGATGGCCCTCTCCGAACGCCTGAAGCGCTGCGGGGAAACGATCATTGGGCAGATCGACAGCGACGATCCGGAAACCTCTTGCTGCAAATTCTTCGAGCAGAGCCTGCCCGATGCCGCCGGCTGCGCCAGTAATGAGGGCGACTTTTCTTTCATTACGCACGGCGATTGCTCCCAGTGAGGTTTAGAAATGGGTACCCAGACGGCGGAAGTAGCCATCACGGTAGAGGAGGGGAGAGCCGTCGTTCGACTCGAGGGCTTCAACGCGACCGAGATAGATGCTGTGCGTGCCGCAGAGCACGACAGATTCGACGATGCAATCGAAGCTGGCCAACGAACCTTTCAGGACGGGTGCGCCGGTTGCAACCTCGATCCACTCTCCCGCGGAAAACCGCTTCTCAGTGTTCATCTTCGAAGTTGAAAAGAGACGGGCGATTTCGTGCTGATCTTCAGTCAGGAAGTTGACAACCATCCGTCCGCTTGCGGCAATGACGGCTTCCGTGCGGGCGCTCTGGTTGACGCAGACCAGAATGGTCGGCGGATCTGTCGTGGCTGAGCAGATGGCGGTCGCAGTCAGGCCCGCTCTCTGCCCACCATGGGCAGTCGTAATAATGGCCACCGGCGATGCGACTTGGCGCATCGCGACCCTGAAATCATCGGCAGAGACGGCGCTTACCTGCCTGGGCAGGGATCTCGGTGCTCTTGCCATACTCAAGCTCTCCATTCACAGAATATGTCTCGTGTACTGTCTTCCGGATCCGAAGGATCGCTGAAGGATCAGAGACGGTTCCTGCTGTTACTTTTGGTTCAATGACTCAGAGGTCTCAAGTTGAGAGCAGCTGATAGGCCCAAATTCATCGTTATGAATAACAATAGGTTTGCGAAAACCGATTGCAGTTGTCTCAGTCATTCTTTGCTGAAGAGTGCATAGCTGGGATCTGCCGGGAAGGCAGCGCCGATCGGCTTTCGCGTCCCGAAGCGTTCGTCCTCGCTCACCATCGGTACGGGCTGGGGCTCCATCCAATCATATACCACGGTGCGATCCAGAACCCGCCACTCTTGGCCCCGCTTCTCGAAGAGGTCGCAATACCGTCCCGCCAAAAGAACTTGTTCCGTTTGGCCTCCGGCTGCAGGTCCGCGCTGCAAGGCGTGGAAGTAGCTTTCGACAGCCGCCTGCGTCGGGCTTTTGAAATCGATCAGGATATTGCTGACCTGATGGATCATCCGAGGACCTGCCTTGAAGACCTTTTGCGCAAGCTCGATGAATCCTTCTGCGGGACCAACGTAGGCACCGTGACGGTCATAGGCATCAGGCCAATAGGAGGAGCGCAGGCTTGCCACATCGGCTCGGTCGATCCCTCGGCAGTAGCGGTAGAGACAGTCCCGAATGGCCTCCCTGTCCATGAGCTCTACGAGCAGGGTCTCCACATCGCGAGTTGGGCTCATGTTCGTTGGCCCCCCTGTTTAAGAATAATTAGCGCGTCGAGCGGCACGACACCTTTGCCCTTGGGAAGAACGCGCACCGGATTCAAGTCAATCGACTCAATACAATCGGCGTTGGCAGCGGCGAAGCGAGACAGATTGGACAGGAGCTTAGCCAAGGCATCGATGTCGGCGGGCTCCTCGCCGCGCACTCCCTCAAGGATGGCGTAGCCCCGGATCTCGCGGATCATGCGATGGGCTTCGGCGACGCTGAAGGGAGCCGCACGGAAGGTGACATCCTTCAGCACTTCCACGAAGATGCCGCCAAGCCCAAACATCACGACCGGTCCCAGGACCGGGTCCTGCACGACGCCGATGATCGTCTCGACGCCGCCGCTGATCATCGGAGCCACCACGATGCCTTCGAGATAGGCGCCTGGACATTTCTCCGCAGCCCTCGCCAGGATCTCGGCTCCCACGCGATTTGCCTCTTCAGCTGTCCGAATGTTGACGGCAACGCCACCGACCTCGGTCTTGTGGGCGATATCCGGGGAGGAAATCTTCAGCACAACCGGGAACCCGATCTGCGTTGCCGCAGCACCGATATCCCCTCCCAGTGCAACAAGTCGTTCCTGCGGGAATGCAAGTCCGGCGCGGCTCAGAACATCCTTGGCACCGCGCTCGGACAGGGCGCTCGCCTCAATTGAGATCCTTTCTCCCGGAGCGACCGGAGCGGTTTCTCGCGCTTCGTCGAAGCTTCTCCGGAATCGTGTGAGCGCACCAAGGGCACGGATCAGCGCCGAGCCATCCTCATGGGCGATGAAGCCGTCCGCCTCATAGTGGCGGAACACGTCGGGCCCTGCCGACATGGTGATAGCCAGAACCTTGTCTTCATATCCTTTCGTCGCCTCGAGCAAGGTCTTGCGCAAGGGCTCTGCAAAGGTGGAACTGCCGGGACCAGTGCCGAAGATGCCGACGAAGATATCGTAGCCGCCCTTATCAACAACGGCATGGATATACTTTGCCATCAGGGGAAGATCCGTCACAACCTGCGCCGTTGCATCAACGGGGTTGCGTGGCGACGCATAAGGAAGCATCGCTTTGAGTTCCTCCTGCGCATCCTCCGGCATGATCGCCACATCGAGGCCGTTGGCGACCGCGTCATCGGCCATCTGGATGCCGAAACCGCCGGACATGGTGAAAATCCCGATTTTGTTGCCCTTCGGGTAGATGCCTCGGGCACATGCATAGGCTACGTCGAGTTGCTCGGCTGTGGTCGCAGCTCGAAAAACGCCAAATTGCCGCAGAACCGCGTCGAAGACGGCATCGGACCCAGCAAGTGCCGCAGTATGCGATGCGGCAGCAGTGGCCCCGACATCAGACCGGCCAGTTTTCATGAAAACAATGGCCTTTTCGTTTCTGCGGGCGTGTTCGAGCGCAGCAAAGAAAAGCTTATGGTCTCTGATGCTCTCGGCATAGGCCATGATGACCTTCGTTTCCGGCTGGTCGACCATCCAGTGCAGCACTTCGGCAAGGTTGAGATCAGCCTCGTTGCCCGTCGTAATCCAGTGGCTGATGCCAAGGCCGCGGTTGCGAGCCAGATGGGCGATGTGCGCCCCGTAAGCGCCGCTTTGCGAAACGATGCCAACAGGCCCAGGCTTGATGAACTCGTTGTCCAGGACAACCGAGAACGTGCCATAGAAGTTGGAAGCCGGATTGAACACACCGAGACAGTTCGGGCCGAGGATGCGCATGCTGCTCTTGTGGGCAATCTGGCTGATTTCATCCTGCAGAGTACGGCCTGCGCCGTCGGTTTCGGCAAAACCGGCCGAGAAGATGATCGCGTTCTTCACCCCGAGTCGCGCCGCATCGCGGACGGCCTGAACGGTCGCCTCTGCCGGTACGGCGAGCAGCGCCACGTCGGGGATCTCCGGCAGAGCCGCGATGGATGCGTAGGCCGGGATGCCCTGAACCGTATCGCGGTTAGGGTTGACCGGCAGAATGCGGCCGTCATAGCCGGCCTCTCGCATATAGCGCAGCGGGCGCCCGCCGATGCGTGCCACGTTGTCGGATGCACCTACAATGGCAACAGAGCGGGGGGCCAAGAGTACAGAGAGGGGAGAAGACACCGGACGTGGTTCCTTTTGGTAGCCTAACAGAGGATCGAGCTTCGACAGGTTTACTCGCCTGTGGTCTTGAACCGCGTTTCCGGTATCCCCTTGACGCCGAGTCCTTCGATCGCAAACAGGTGGCCGCCGGCAGGGTGCCGGGATATGGCGCGGCCGGAGCCGGAATCCTTGATCGATGTGACAAAAAGAGTGCTCATGTCCGGTCCTCCGAAAGCAATGCAGGACGGCATGTCGGCTGGACACTCGATGACCCGGTCGACCAAGCCCTCCGGGTCAAACCGAGCAATTTTGCCGCTCTGTACGAGAGCCACCCAAATGAAGCCCTCGCTGTCGATGGTGGCGCCATCGGGCCCGGAATTGAACGGCTTCGTGTCAACATGGATTCGAGGCTCCTCGAGGGGGTCTAATCCGGATCCATAGCGGTAGGCCCGAACGCTGCGGTCCAGGCTGTCGGCGAAATACATGGTTTCGCCATCTGGGCTGAAGCAGAGGGCATTCGCGATACGGATCCCGTTGGCCAGCATCTGCGCGGCGCCCTTGCCGCTCACCCGGTAGAGCTCACCAAGCGGGTCTGCCTGCACGCCCATGGTGCCACAGACGAAACGGCCCTGGCGATCAACCTTTCCGTCGTTGAAGCGGACAAGCGGATCGGGCGGATCGAGCTTGAACAGAGAATCGGTTTTGCCGGTCGCAAGGTCGACCAGATAAATCCCGTCACTGAGACCGGCAACCAGCTTGTTCCCTTCTGCGAGGCCAATCGAGCCAATCGTGGACGGCATCTCCCACTCGTGGAATTCGCCTGTTGCCTGATCATAGCCTCGGATTAGCTTGCGCACGCCGTCAACCCAGTACAGGCGCTGCTTTTCGGGATCCCAGACAGGGCTCTCGCCCAGCATGTCGGGGACCTTGGAAATTCGGGTGGCTGAAAGAACCATCAGAAATCTTTTATGTTCGCACTAAACAGAAACCGCTCCTCACATGAGGCCGGAGCGCACAGGCGCCCCGGCCGATGGGAGATCAGCTCTTGTTGACCAGCGGGCAAGCGCTTTCGGACAGGGGGCGCCAAGCCTGCTCAGCGGGAACTTCACCCAGGACCTCGTAGTAGTCCCAGGGATACTTGACCTCACCGGGCTTCTTGACGCGGACAGTCTTCATGGGCCGCATGACCACGCCGTCGGCGCGGATCGAGACGTTGTTCAGCATCATGTCGTTCACAGGCGTGGCACGCATCTTGGCCATGACTGCTTCGCCCTCGTCGGTTCCTGCGGCGGCGACTGCTTTCAGGTAGTGGTTGACGGCCGAGTATGTGGCAAGCTGCGACTCGTTGGGAATACGTCCCTGGAAGGCCTTTCCATAGCGCTTCGCGAGTTCGCGCGTGCCTTCATTCTGGTCCCAATAGGCGGAGCTGGTGAACACCATTTCCTGAGCAGCTTCCAGGCCAATACCGTGCACCAGATTGATCTGCAGCCCGAGCGGCGCGAGCTGCTGTCCAGCACTGGTGATTCCAAACTCTTTCGCCTGCTTGATGACGTTGGCGAGGTCGGAGCCGGAGTTTGCTATGCCAATGACCTTGGCGCCGCTGGCCTGAGCCTGCAGGAGCTGTGACGAAAAGTCGGTTGCATTGAGTGGATGCAACGTCGATCCCAGGACCTTGCCGCCGCCGGCTTGAATGAAGCGGGTGGCGTCGTCCTGCCACATCTTGCCGAACGTGTAGTCGACGGTGATGAAGTACCAGGTGTCAAGGCCGCGCTCAAGCAGTGCGCTGACAGTGCCCTTCGGCAGCGTGTAGGTGTCGTACGCCCAGTTTGTGCCCATGGGCGTGCACTTCGAATTCGTCAGATCGGATGACGCAGTGCCGGCGATGAGATAGGGCTTCTTATGGCTCGCCATGACGGGCTGAAGGGCGAGCGCGATCGATGATGCGGAACAGCCCACGATCGCGTCGACTCCCTCTTTCTCAATCCACTTCAGTGCAGCTGCAACGCCAACATCCGGCTTGTTCTGGTCATCGGCAACAACGACTTCAATTTTCGTGCCATTGATCTGACCGCCAGCATCCTCGACTGCCAGCTTCACAGAGGTGACGGATCCTGCGCCACAATTGTCAGAATAGACACCCGATTGATCGTTCATGACGCCAATGCGGATAACGTTGTCGGACATCTGGGCCATGGCTGGTGTAGCGATCGCCGTCGCTGCAAGGAGCATGGTCGCGCGTGCGAGGCGGGTAGTGCTTCTGGACATATTCTCTTCCTCCACTAAGGCCCCCATAGTCGTTGGCGTTAGGGGCAATTCTATCGTTACGCTCAGGCGTAAGCTTGGCGTCGGTTCTCTGACGAAACCTGCATTTCGCTAGGAGAATGCGTAGGTGATTGCGCCATCGACGAAGATCATATCACCGGAGATGAAGCTTGCTTCATCCGACGCGAGGAATACCGCCGCATTGGCAATATCCTCAGGTTGCCCAAGGCGACCGAGCGGAACGCGCTGGCGCCGGCGTTCCCAGGCTGCTTCGTCTACCACGAGGTTCGCGCCATCGGTCTGCGTCGGTCCGGGCGCAATGGCGTTGACGCGCACATTGAGAGGTCCGAACTCCGCTGCGCCCGAGCGGGTGGCAGCCGCAACAGCTGCTTTGATCGCTGAGTACATGATGCCATGTTTCATCGCGAGCACGGCAGACGGTGACGCAATGTTGATGATGGATCCCCGCCCGGCCTCGCGCATCTGGGGCAGTACAGCTTGGTAGCCCCAGATCACACCTTTGAAGCCCACGTCGATCATGCGGCCGATGACTTCCTCAGTCTGCTCCTCAAGTGGGCCATAGCGATTCCACATCGCATTGTTCACGAGGATCGTCGTGGGGCCGTAGACTTGCTTTAGCGACTCGGCCGCAGCGATCACCTGATCGCGCACGGCGACATTGCCGACCAGCGCGACGGCCTTCCCGCCGTCCCGGCGAATTGCTTCCGCGGCGGTTTCGGCAATTTCTTCTTTGAGGTCCAGTACGCCAACGGCCGCGCCTTCCCGTGAAAAGGCATCGCTTATAGCGCGTCCTATGCCCCGGCCGCCGCCGGTTACCAGTGCTACATGCCCTTGAAGTCTGCCACTCACGTTCGTTCCTCCTCGAGGCGGGAGCTCGAACGCTCCTCGCGGAGCAAGGGCGTCCGATCGCCAATGCTCAGTCACTCTGAACTGCTGGCAACGCCGCCCTTATTGCTACTTTTGGATGGGCAGGGTTGACTCCAAAAAGGATGGCATGTGCATTCTGGCGCAACCAGATTTTTTTGTATCTGCGATTTACATTCATATACATGAAAGTGGTCCGGAGGAGCTATGCAGTCATCTCAAGTCAAATCGGCAATGCGTGCCCTTGAAATCCTTGAGTATTTCAGACGTGTGCAACAGCAGCGTTCGATGTCAGAGATCGCTGCGGACCTCCATTACCCTCAATCAAGCGCGACAGTACTGCTTAAGACCCTGATCAATATGGGATATCTCAACTTTGATCGGCGTCAGCGAGTGTATTTTCCAACCCCAAAAGTAACCGCATTGGGAGACTGGATCCCACGCAAGCTTTTTGGCACAGGGCAGATCCTCGACGCGATGCGCGATGTCCATGCTGCTACCGGAGAGGGAGTCTTTATCGGCGTCGCGAATGATGTGTACCTGCAGTACATTA
>KI911954.1:8332-8436 GCA_000517005.1 Microvirga lupini | reverse complement strand
GGCCGAACTCGTCCAGAAGCTGAAGACCGAAGCCGGCGTGCTCTAAGAAGGATTTCAAGAACAATGACCACATTGCTGATGGCCGAGCACGACAACGCTCACCT
>KI911954.1:6643-8232 GCA_000517005.1 Microvirga lupini | reverse complement strand
GCCTGAACTGAAGGATGAGTTGACCAATGGCTGAAGCCTATATCTGCGCCTATGTGCGCACGCCCATCGGCCGCTATGGCGGCTCCCTGTCGAGCGTTCGCGCCGACGATCTTGCGGCCGTGCCGCTCAAAGCGCTCATGGAGCGCCTGCCGAACCTCGATTTCGAGGCCGTCGACGACGTGATCTATGGCTGCGCCAATCAGGCCGGCGAGGACAACCGCAACGTGGCGCGCATGGCCGTGCTCCTGGCAGGCCTGCCCGGCTCCATTCCCGGTACCACCATGAACCGCCTCTGCGGCTCCGGCATGGATGCGGTCATTGCCGCTGCCCGTGCCATCAAGGCGGGAGAGGCTGAGCTGATGATCGCGGGCGGCGTCGAGTCCATGTCCCGCGCGCCCTTCGTCATGCCCAAGGCGGATACCGCCTTCTCCCGCACGGCCGAGATCTACGACACCACCATCGGCTGGCGCTTCATCAACCCGCTGATGAAGCAACAATACGGCGTCGATTCCATGCCCGAGACCGGCGAGAACGTAGCTGCCGATTTCGGTGTCTCGCGCGAGGACCAGGATGCCTTCGCGCTTCGATCCCAGCGAAAAGCCGCCGCAGCTCAGGAGAGCGGACGCTTGGCGCAGGAGATTGTGCCTGTCACGAACCCACGCCGCAGGGGCGATCCGATCATCGTCGACAAAGACGAACATCCCCGTGGCGACACCACGCTGGAGCAGCTGGCGAAGCTTCCCACACCCTTCCGCAGGGACGGCACGGTGACGGCGGGCAATGCCTCGGGCGTGAACGATGGCGCGGCGGCGCTGATCGTCGCGTCCGAGGATGCAGTCCGGAAATATGGGCTTGAGCCAATTGCTCGCGTCGTTGGCGGAGCGACGGCTGGTGTGCCGCCGCGGATCATGGGCATTGGCCCGGCGCCGTCGACACGGAAGCTGTGCGCCCGCCTTGGCCTGAAGCCGAGCGACTTCGATGTGGTGGAACTGAACGAGGCGTTTGCCAGCCAAGGCCTTGCTGTCCTTCGCGAACTCGGCATTCCGGAGGATGCTGGACACGTGAACCCGAACGGCGGGGCGATTGCGCTGGGCCATCCGCTCGGCATGTCGGGCGCCCGCATCACCGGCACGGCGGCGCTGGAGCTGAAGCTCACGGGCAAGAAGCGGGCGCTCGCCACCATGTGCGTCGGCGTAGGACAGGGCATTTCCATCGCCCTTGAGGCTGTATGACAGCCGAAGCATGCTGATTTGAGGAAGAACATATGCCTGAAGCTCGGCGTAAGCCAGACACGAAAAGCATTGATGACGTTGCTCAGCTCTTGTCTCAAATAGTTGACGTTGGATCGAGCCCCCATCAAGCAGCTGAACTAACGGGTGAGATGTCAGAGCTGTTGTGGGCGATCACCGACCTGGATCCGGATGGAGAACAGCTTCTGAAGCACTCGGGCTATGTTGCAGATATCGTCTCTCAATCGTCGGACTGAAATGCATTTCAGAGTACTCGCTCGAAATCGGCAAGGGTAGTTTCATCTAGTTACGAGCGGAGCGAACTTCGCTTAACCGCATACTTGCAACATAGGGAGCAAT
>KI911954.1:5272-6543 GCA_000517005.1 Microvirga lupini | reverse complement strand
TCACGTCGAGGGCTTCTTCCTCGAACAGCGGGATCGCTCCGCCTGGGTTCGCCTCGAAGAGGACAGGGGCCTGCTGATCCTCAAGACGGTCGGCCCTGATAGTGAGGCCGAGGACGAGACTGAGATCCCGGTGGGGCATGCCCACGCGCTGCTCGAGGTCTGCGCCGGCGAGGCCGACTACACCCGGACAGCGCTGCCGATCGGCGAGGGGCAGGCCATGGTCGACGAGATCGTCCGGCCCCGTGTCCTGCACCTCGTCACCGTGGAATTCGCTTCTAAGGAAGAGGCGAGAGCCTTCCAGCCACTCGACTGGTTCGGCCCTGAGGTGACGGCGGATCCTCGCTACACCAATCAGGCCATCGCTCTGAGAGGGCTCGATGAGGCACCAGAGATCCCGCTGTCCGATGCGGCGCTCAACAGCCTGATCGATACTCTGGACGGCCGCTTTCCCGCCCAGGCGCGGGTGGCGACCACCCGGCCCAAGGCCAAGCAGGTCGCCGTGACCCGGGCCAAGGCACAAACCAACGGTGAAGCCGTCAAGGTCAACCTCGACGAATTGAGGAGGCCATGAGGCGCGAGATGGAGAAGACGCTGCAGAAGGCTAAACCCGAGTAAGAGCCGCTCCCAGGATGCCTGATGCCCGTTCGCCCATACGGCACCACCTGGTGCTCTATCGGTGCAACCCGGAACAGGGCAGGGCACGGTTTTTCAGCCTGATGATCGAACGGGATCTGTTCGGCACAATCCGGCTGGTCCGCAACTGGGGTTTCGTTGGTTCCAAAGGCCAGGAGAAGGTTGAGATCTTCTCCGATGAAGCCAAGGCTGCGGCCGCGCTGGAACGTTGGGCGGACGCTCAGCGGCAGAAGGGCTATGGGGACCTCTGACGCAACTCAGGCGGTCTTCATCATTCCCGTTCCGCGAAATCGGTTGAAGACTGCGTCCTCTGGAGCAGGCCCATCGGTAGGGGAGATCATCGAGTGGTATCCTGATGGCCACTTCGAGCCCTTGGGATCGCACAAGCTTGGATGCCGTCGAGATCGACAGCCTGGTGCCTGAGCCTGTCTTTACCGGCTCCGCCTGTTTTCTGCCTTCCGTTCGAGGTCGTCCTGGGCTTAGCTTGGGGTATGAAGCCTCAAGTCTACGCCGTCGCTCCGCTCTCAAGTGTCAATCACCGGGCCAACCGGCTCCTGGCGGCTTTGGAGCCGGACGACTTCGCCGCGCTGGAGCCGCACCTGCACGGGGTCCGCCTGCAGCAGGATCAGGTGCTCTAT
>KI911954.1:4039-5172 GCA_000517005.1 Microvirga lupini | reverse complement strand
AAACCTCCAAAGTTTCGAGACCCTGGGGGGCCGGGTTTTTGTGCCTCGAGTGCTTCGACGAAGCCCTAAACACGTCCCTTTTCCCCTAGTACCCGGCGGCCCGTCTTTTCGTCCGAACTCACCAGGATGACGACTGGGGAGCCCCTGTCGCTGCAGCCACATTATCGAGGAGCAGTTCATGATCAAGCGATTGAACGCAGATTAGTGCTTAGTTGCGTCCGATCCTCAACACGGTGTGGCCAAATTCCAACACTTTCGGCGACACAAGGGCCCTAGGGCCAGCGCCGTTAACTTCTGTTCACTTGTCAGTCACCTGCGTATGATGACCCCAGCAATTTGTAGGCAGCTGAAATCAAGAGGAGGCCCATTGAAGTTTCTTTTGCCATACACCGCATTGGTTTAGATCAGCGGAAGGTGCGACTTGCGTCTCATGCACACTTCTACGCTTCGGCACTCTTGGACCAGAAATACTTCCTATTTCGCCGCTATGGGCGGTTTTGATTCCGTCTCATTGACGCCAACCACAATCTTCCGGAGAGAGGCACCGGAGGTCTTGGTCCTCGGAGTAGGGCAATCGTCCTGCTGTGGGACGATGCGAAGCCAGCTATCCTCCTCCCTCAAGATGCGGCCGCTCCGACCAGTGTCCGGGCTTAGGCAGAGAGGCCGGAGATGGCGCCATTTCTGGCCTCTCTTCTTAGCCAGCTAAAACACGCCCAGGCCGGATGGGTTATGGTCATGAAGGCTGTTTTTGAACTCCGGCCTTCTGGCTCCCAGAGCGGCCTCCTTGCCCGCATGCCTGCTGGGTAAGAGGGCCATCCTTCTGTCCATACGAAAACGCTCCCTCGCCAGTGGGGGATCTGGGAGGGAGCGCGGTCTCCGAGGAAGAGAAAGTTGCCGAGCAGACCCTACAGCAACAGGCCAGATCCTCGGACTTGAATGAGGCGCACTTGGGCTGGCGCGGCGGCAAGTTATTTCCAGTATATCCGCTGATGCCGACGGCATTCTCGGGGTCGGTTTCACTGAATAGTCGGCGCGGGGTTTCATAAGCTGCGGCGAACAGTTCGCAAATACGCAAAAACGCGTTCCAAGCCGCAAAAAGGCCCGGGTGGCCCCGGGCCTCTGACTGCTGGTGA
>KI911954.1:1681-3939 GCA_000517005.1 Microvirga lupini | reverse complement strand
CTCTAGTACCGATCCTTTCCCAATTGCGCACCAAGCGCACGGCCCCAAACAGATCCCGCTCGATTGTGGTTGAGGGCACGGTCCCACACGGCTGATTGACCTGCATCTTCAGGCAACCATACTGGCCATAATGAAGCGTCTAATCCGTTACATCGGCAACGCCCTCGCCCAGCTCACGAAACGTCGGCGGGATGATGGCCTCACAGCCGTCGAGTACGAGGCTGTATGCCTGATCGCCTATGAGGGCAGGGCAGCATACGCCCGTGCCCGGCAGCAGGCTTTTTATTGCCGCTCTCAAGGAAGCGAACAGGGCTTTCGGTTCTGGTCCGCCGTTGCCGTTGAGATTGATCGGCGGGCGGGGGCCGGCGCTAAGAGAGCCGACGAACAATCGAGATAGGATGAGACCGCCGACACGGCGGTAATTCGGCTGCTTCCGTTCCCGAAACACCCCTGTCCAAGACAGCCAAAGCCTTGACTTGCGACCATCCGAGTCACAGCTGCATTGGCAGCATCAATGCTCCGGATCCATTAGCCGATGGGGCTCCCAATGATCACAGGACGCGCATGGCATGATTTACCTATCGTCATCATCCTGGGGCTGGTGATCGGACTCGTGTTCGGCCAGATCGTGAAGCTGACCTCACCTGAGCCGACGAACATTGCCAGCCAAGCGAAGCGCTAAGCTCCTGTGACGCGCCTCCTCCCGCTTTCCTTCCAGAGGAGAAAGAGTGGTGACCTCCGCTCTGCCGGACAGGGAGGGGAATAGATGCTCTGATATGGCATTGTGCGACTCCTCGGCGGGTTCTATAACGCGTGCCGTTGGCGATTTGCCTCTATGACTGGGCCCTCGACGTGGCTTGGCGGCAGGTAATGCTCTGGGGGCCTAAGGCTGTCTCATCGGAAAGGACCAAGGATGGCGGATGATGAACTTGGCAAGGTGGCTCGGGCCATCCGCAAGAAGCACAGCCCGATGGTGTTCGATACTGCTCCCCCACTCTCTGCTTACTTTCCGCTTTCCCGAGCCGAGGCAATTACCTCTGACCAACGCAAAACTGAGACGACGCTCTCTATTACGAAGAAAAAGACCTAATCTCTGCAACCCTCTCTTCAGCCCGTCATGCCATATCCTCGGCATGACGTACTCCCGCGACACCACCGCCATCTCCGAGCTCATGGGCCATCCGATGAACGCTTACGCCGGGGTTGCTTTGGGAAATTCAGCCTGACCCGAACGCTTCGCCTGGACGTCATGCGATCAAGGCGGTCCTTGATGATATGGGCGCTTTCCGGGTCGATACCGGGGATAGTCTCGATCCCGGCGGCGACAGCTTTGAGTTGGTCAAGGGTAGTGATCTGCGCTTTCTCCAAGGCCCGCCACGCGCTCATGGGCAGGCGAAGGCCGTCAAAAGGATCATCGGATGGCTTGTTGCGATGAGGACTCACAGCGTCACCAAATCATTTGGGGGCGCGGCCGATCTTCCGACCATGTTCGCGGCCCCTGCCGATAAGGCCCCTACCGGAGTGGTATCCGATTTCGCCGAAAGGTATCAATGCCTAGGACGCTGCTCTTAGGAGATTAGCCTAACCCTTAGGAGCTTAGCTCCAAAGAGATCCAGAGTTCTTGATCTGGAGGAATCATGCCCCTCAAGTGGAGACCTTGCGAGTGGCGCGGAGATGGGAGCTTTGAAGGAGGCCTGAGGTCTCACCCCTTCTGCCTTGTCTATCAGCATACGGTAGGCGGTGAAGGGCATGGCCGATGGGTCTGGTCTATGAACGGCATGCCTCACAATGCGAAGGCTCCCCTACTTGGCTTTGCCGAAACTGCTGATGCAGCCAAACAGGCTGTCGGGAGGTCTTTGACGCTTGGTTGGCGAGGTTTGGGCTGATGCTCCAACACATTGCCCTGTACAGGCCTGATAGCGTGCTTCAGATCCCGCACTCTAGTCCTGAAGGGCTATAGGGCTTCCCTCAAGAAAGGGCCCGTCTCAAATACGAACTGAGGCAACTTCTCAGGTGGTAGAGCATGCAGGCGGTTCAGAACGCTGACGGGACATTCGTTGTTGATGGAAAAGCTTTTCAGAGCATCAACGCTCTGGAGCGCGCGTTCGGATTTCCCAAAGACTCTTTGAGGGGACGTTTAAAGCAGGGATGGTCCTTGCAGGAGGCCCTTACCATGCCAATTGACACGGAACGCTCGATCCAAATTCGGGAAACCGTTGAACAGGCAAAGGCAAAAAGCGGAGCCCGTCGGCCCCGTT
>KI911954.1:0-1581 GCA_000517005.1 Microvirga lupini | reverse complement strand
GACGGTCAAGGCCTCATCGGCAGTGACTGCCTCAAAGACCTTGAACCCGGCCTCGTCCAGGAAGTCGGCCATGAACATGCGCATAAGGGTTTCGTCCTCGACCACGAGGACCACCATCCGGGGCTCAGAAACTGAGATGTGACCTGCGATCTACAAACGGCTGATGGAATTCTCAACGACAGAGATGCGGTGCCGTTCCTACTCCCTGTGATCCGTTATCAACCCCTTGTGCGCTGCCGTACTGCCTCGCGCTGGTTCGCACAGGCGTGCCGGAAGTTCGTGGGGCATCATCTCACCCCTGGAGAAGCTGCCGCCAACCGCGGATCTGCCTGTCCGCGCAGAAGCGCGGGGGATCTCCGAAGATCCGCCAGTAGCCGACACCTGCCTGAGGGTTGACAGTCCAAAACCCCACGGTCAGCGGGAGAACGGGGGGTGTCTCGTCCTCAACCAGCCAGAGGACCACAGGCGTGCCGTCTCGCGGCGCAGAGCCTGTCGGAGACCAGTCCCCGCTTGTGGTCTCAATCGTCATCCTCCACGCGCTGCCAGCGGCGCATAGGGCGGTAGCTATCCCGATCACGGTGGCGATAGACGCGGCGTTCATAGAGGCGTCGCCCCCGCCCATCGTCAGTGATGACGGTATCAACTCGGGTATGAACCCCGTTTGACGAATTCGAACTTGAGTTTGAGGACGTGTTGCCAGCTTGGGCCGGCGTTGCGAGAGCGAGGGTGGCCAACATTGAGAAGGCGAACAGGGGCTTCACCGCAAATCTCCTTCTACCGGGCCTGTGATCACACCAGATCTGGCCTGAACAGGTGATGAAGAGACCCATCCGTGCATATTGCGGTGGCCGCCTTCGAGCCCACTTCCCAGGAGGGCTAGCCCGCCCGCGTCACGTTACTGCTACGTTCGGGACGAACCATCGGGGCAGTACTTGGGACAATATTGGTCTTTGGCCACAGAGGTCAGGGGGCACGATGTCGTCGAAGAAGCCAATGCTAACCATCGTCTCTGGCACCTGTCCGCGCATCCTCACCCTCGTTGATCTGCCGAAGCACCGTTCTGCACACCGGTCTCAGGCACATCCTGGCCAACACACAGTTCGCTCTGGCGGATGATGTCTTCGAGCTGACATCGGACGTTTCGGCCTTCGCCGGGAATGAGCCTGTTCTCATCCTGCTGTGCGAGAGCCTCTCACCCGACGCGTATCTGGAAACCCTTGAGCGGCTGAAGGCCCAGTGCCCCTCGGCATGGGTGGTGGTTCTGGCCGACCATTTGGACCCCAACGCTGTCTTGCGTCTGTACAAGGCCAGGCTGAACGGGCTTTGCTCCCCGACCATGGTCGGGAGCGGTCTCGTCAAGGCGCTGGAACTGGTAGTCGCCGGTGAGACCTTCCTTCCGGCTGCGGTCGGCTTGGCTCTGCTCGAACAGCAATCCCGCGGGAGCATGCCGGACACTCAGGCGATCCGGACGACAGCGGCGGCCGGGCTGGCGGGACGGTTGTCGGATCGAGAGGTTAGGATCCTGCAGTGCCTGATGCTGGGCGAGTCCAACAAAGTGATCGCACACCGGCTTGGTCTCGT
>KI911953.1:14477-15429 GCA_000517005.1 Microvirga lupini | reverse complement strand
GTCACGATCTCGTCCGCCAAAAGCTCGCCTGCGATCAGGCCCAGCGTTGCTCCACTGTGGCTGAAAGCGACGTAGTAGCTGGAGATCCCAGGAAGCTCGCCGAACACCGGTTCTCCGTCCCCTGGGATGGGCTTTGGACCGACACCGTAGGAGTCGAGAGCGAGGCTTGGATTTCCTTCCAGAACGGCCGATGCTTCGGACAGAAGGCCCTGCACGGTCGAATCCTTCACCTCGAACGTGCCATCCGGGCGCCGAACAACTTCTTCTTCCGACCATGCCGAGTCGAGCACGAGCGACCCCGTGGGTGTGGGCCGCACGGCGACGCGAGGGGTGTTGAGAACGGCCCGTAGGGCGACATCGATGGGCTTCGTCTTGACGAGAAGCGAAATCGGGGTTGCATCGGCGATCCGGGAACCGACCTCGGCCACAATCTTCGGCACGGCAGCCCCAGCCGCGAGCAGCACCGCGTCCGCCGCGAAGCGCCGCCCGTCGGCCGTGGCAACACCGGATGCGCGACCATTGTTGACCTCGACGGAGGCGCGTCCCGCGTGGGTCACGACTTCGCCGCCGAGCGCGGAGAACTCCTCGATCAGCACGCTGATGAGGGACGGAAGATCGACCCAGCCTTCGCCGGGATTGAAGATGGCTCCCTGGCGGGTAATAGCCCGCGGATCGACGCCTGGCGTCACCGCCGCAACCTGATCGGCTGCCAGGAGCCGAGCGTCATAGCCAATGCTCCGTTCGTGAGCATAGACCGCGGTAATCTCGTTCGAGCTGTCATCGGCATCCCAGGTCAGACCGCCGTCGAACGCAGCCACGCTGCATCGGGATGCTTTGCTGCGAGGGTCCTGTAGCGGTCGATGCCGATCATGCGCAGCTGATGATACTCGGGAGAGCGCATGCGCGAGGAATTCAGCCAGGAGAGCGAGCGGCCCGAGGCTTCGCTCGCGAG
>KI911953.1:11299-14377 GCA_000517005.1 Microvirga lupini | reverse complement strand
GTTGATGATGATGAGGGTCAGGATGACCCGTTCAGTACGCGGATGTTTCAGCAAGCGTTCCAGCATGGCCGTCGTTTCGAAAGCGGGAGGGACGTGACTTCGGCGGTCTTGCGACCGAATGGATCAGGAAGTGGGAGTGGAGCGGTCGGTGTTGCCGCCGCTGGATTCCAGCAGGCACACCAAGGCAAACAGGCAAATCACCGCCACCAGCTCAGCGCCAGATAGGAGCCAAGATGGCGAGTTGTCGCGCAGCGGGCCTACCGTGACGAGCGAGAGGAGAAAAGCAACAGCTGTAGCCCACATCAACATCAGCAACCGTCCATCCGAACGGGCCACAGCTTTATCCAGCTAAGTATGAATATCTGATGACATACCCTAGGAAGGGGAGCATGAGGATCTGTGGGGCAAGCTGCGAGGGGTCCCCTCTGGAAGGCGGCGATCAAACCCGATCAGCGGCCGTGCAATGAGACCCAAGATTGCAGGAGACAATGTTGCTCCACAATTCCTTATGCTCTCCAGAAAGCGCGCTGCCCTGAGCACGCTCGAGGCTCTTCAGGAAACCTTGGGCGAACTCAATGACATCGCCGTTGGATCAGAGATGAGTTCCGCATCAGTCGCAGAAGCAATCCATCAGGAGCAGCTTTCACGGGTGGATGAACTCCTCGTCACGGCGGAAGCGCAGTACCGGGAGCTTACGCGTTTTGAGCCATTCTGGCGCACCTGATCGTCTCTCGGCAGACCAAGAATGCGGGCGTCGAAGGTGCGCTTAGGCTTCTCCAGCACACGGCCCGATAGAGCGAACTGCGGTTGCGTGGAATGAGAAGGGCGGCTCCCGTCTAGGCGACATGTTTGCCGTGAAGTTCAGCGGCCTCGACCTGGTGATCGTCCAACCGGTCATGCGGAATGTCGAAATCCCGCTCGTCACCACCAAGTGCCCGCGTGAGGTTTTTGGCGCCCCGGAGAAGGAGCTTGCGCAGAGACTTGCGTTGTTTCGGGTCGAGCTCTCCAATCAGGTCAGCCTCAACCTCATCCCAGAGCGATCGAACCCGCTCAGCCGCTATTTTCCCCGTGCGGGTGAGCTTTACTCTGACGGTCCGCCGATCTTTCGCGTCTGGGTACCGTTCCACAAACCCCAACGATGCAAGCCGCATCACAGCCTTCGAAACAGTGGGATTGCGAACCCGGAGGATGGCGGCAAGCTCACCCATAGTGATCTTATCTTCGTGATCAAGGACTTGGAGCACCTGCTCCTGCCCGGCAAAGAGGCCCAGATCAGCCAGTTTCTCGTTCAGGTAAAAGCGATGGAGCCGAGCCGTTTGGGCCAACGCCCAGCCAATGGTCTTGTCAATTGGGTTTGTCATAGTCCCAGTCGCAACAAAGGGGTTGGCAGCGTCGCAATCATCACCTTCCATTCAACCGGCTGATGATTGCCAGGGCGTACGCAGCAGGTAACAAGGCGCTACTTTACACCGCCGCATTTCTTGAGCGTACAGGCTTGCCCCGCGTGCTTAGGAGGCGGATCCGTCTGCTGAGGTCGACAGCACGCTGACTTGGCGTGATACTTGAATATGTTCGCGCTTTTGTAGCGCGGATCACCAGTAACCTCGCGCCCAGCCCAGTCGGGTCGCGCAAATAGCTGATCTTCACGCGCCAGCTCGACTTCGGCGAGCACGAGACCCTCGAGCACGCCATGATACACGTCGACATGCCAGGTCAACCCATCATGCTGAACGAAGTAGCGGGTCTTCTCGACCAGCGGCCCAGCGCAAAGCGTGTTCAGCATCTCCTCTGCGTCGGCGTGAGGAACTTCATACTCAAACTCTGCCCGACGAAGGCCTGTCCGAGGGCCCTTAATGGTAATCAGCGCCTTGTCATTGGCGATGCGCACCCGGACCTTCCCTTCCCCGAACCGGGCAATCAAACCATCACGCAGCTTCTCACGGTGAGATACAGAGTGGCGCCACATGTCGTTCGCAACAAGAAATCTCCGCTCGATCTCAAAGTTCATGACCGCTGTTACTGATTAAATCGGCTCTTTAGATGGGCGATTGCAGTGAGGGTTGCCGTTCCGTGTTTCCCGCACTGGCCTTTTCGAAAAAGGGCCGCGCCTGAACGCAGGATCTCGTGGTGTCAGATCTGGTCCAGGGTCGCGGCCGTCAGCCAGTTTTCGCCCCAGGGGAGGAAGTGCAGGCAGTATCCGATTTGCCCGCGGGATCATCAATCTGGAATTGGTTTACAGGGCGGAATCTCAAAGCATGAGATCACCTATACCAAAGGTTACCTGGAAAATGCCTGCGGGCGGATACCTATGTCCTCCAGCGCTCGTGGCGCATTTTCAGATAAAAGTCGCTCTGTTGTACGAATAGGCGAGTTGGTGCTCAAAGCTGGAGGCGTAGAGATCGGCACCGTCAAGTTGTTGAGGGACGACGTGCTGATCCTGGCCTTTGGTCTGAATTACGCAGCACCCGCCATGCCGGTCACCTCAGCCCAGACCTGAAAAGCCCGAGCGCGGGCACGGCGATGATCCACGGCACTGGTGTTAGCGGGGCGGCGGAACAGGTTTGCAACTTGGTCACGAACGGAGAGGAAACGCTGGGCCTGACCTGCGGATTTGAAGCGCTTCATGATGCGCTCGCGTCGGCGGGTGGGTTGATGGCTGTTCTCGGCACGGTTGTTCAGGCCCCGATGCTGCCGGTACTCGACACCCGGCATGATCTCTCGCTTGGCCACGCCGTAGCTGGCGAGTTTGTCCGTGATCATTACGCGAGGCGTTCTATCCTGCTTCTTGAGCAGCCCGCGCAGGGGGCGCTTGGCCGCTTTTGCGTTGCGGTGACTCTGAACCAGGATGTCGAGCACGAGCCCGTGTTGATCGACAGCACGCCAGAGCCAATGCTTTCGACCCGCGATGGTACTGTCAACTTGGCGCGAAGTCGGCGCGGCTGGTGCAGACATAGCCATCACGTCAGCCCAAGTTAGCCTGCCAAGGTAACACCGGCCACATCGCGCCACGTGGCGAAGGCGCCATCGCGGGCGGCTCGGTAGTCGCTGGCGGAAAGGCGATGACGGCGCAGCTGGAAG
>KI911953.1:5476-11199 GCA_000517005.1 Microvirga lupini | reverse complement strand
GCACTTTAGGCCTGCGGTGATCTGCCTCCGTTAACAGGCGAACGAGTTTCAATGGCCTCAATGTCAGGTTTAAAAGTCAAGCCGTGAAGGGTGCCTACCACAACAAGTTTAGCCTTATGGTGGCTCCCGACTAACAAGAGCTTTAGGGCCAGCCAGAGTTGATGCAAGATGTACTTCGCCTGTAAGAGCTTTGCCGATTCCCTTATCATGAACATCTGATTGCGTTTGTGATAGTAGAAGTACCCAACTCTGATTGAATCGTTCTCTTTGCGAATGTCCGGCGCTCCTGACAGGGCTCGTACGTGGGTTACACGACTTAGGCCGACCAAGTATCCCGGGCCATCTTTTGTGATCCTGGATGTATATTCCATATCTTCTCCCCACATAAACATTTTTGCGATGGGAAGTCCCCAGCGCTCAAGGGTCTCACGAGGCAGAAGAATCGAAACAAAGGTTGAACGCCGCACAGGGACAAGACCGGCATGAAGCAGGAGTGGCCATACCGCATAAGCGAGATCGTTCTGCTTCAGGTCGATATCCGGAGTGTTTGTAGTCAGACCGCTTGGAGTAAACGCGTTTGATATCAGAAATGGCGCCTGAATGCTTTGATCTGCCAAAATCTCTGAGCCGTTGAGAAGAGCCTCAAGAGCATTGGGCTCGGGAAGCACATCATCGTCCATAACCCAAATGAAATCTGTCCCAAGCTCGTAGGCGCGGCGCATGCCGGTGTTGAAACCACCAGCTGCGCCGATATTCTTGCGGAGAGAAAGGACCTCTACCTTTTGCCCCCAGTCCTGCTGGAGCATCTCCAGCGTTCCATCGTGACTTGCGTTGTCGACAACAACGATCCTCTCGCAGGGACGCGTCTGGCTTGTAACAGCCTGCAAGCACTGACTTAGAAGGGCGCGCCGGTTGAACGTTAAGATCACTGCGCAAACTGAAGCCACGTCTATGTGCCTCCAAACGGACATCATTGTGGGAGTGCTTCCCATGGAAGAAGAGTTATAGCATACTATCTATCTAGAGACGCCCTATATCCACGACATGATGGCTGAGCCTGATACGAACGGGTCGGCGAATGCCAAGCTGATTTTCTGGTGAGAGTCAGGCAGAGTTTGATCCAAGAGACTGCCAAGCCCTCTTCATGTCCAAAGCTTCCATGGTGCAGCACCACTCGCCCACTCTTTCTCGAGAAGCACTTTATCGCGAAGCGAGTCCATGCTCTGCCAGTATCCTTTGTGCCGGTAAAACCCCAGACGGCCCCTTTCTAGAGCGCGCTCGACAGGTTCTTCCTCCCAGACTGTCTGGTCACCATCAATGAGGTCGAGCACCTGTGGCTCGCATACGAAAAAGCCCCCGTTGATAAGCCCGCCGTCACCAGCAGCTTTCTCCCTGAAGGCCTTAACCTTACTGTCATCCTCGGAGAGGGCCAAGGCTCCATAGCGCCCAGGTTGCGAAACAGCCGTCAATGTAATCCAGTTGGATCCTTGCTCATGCACGCGGATGGCTTGCGGGATGTCAATATTAGCAACCCCGTCGCCGTATGTCAGGAGAAAGCGTTCGTTCCCCAGAATCGCACGAGCCTGACGCAACCGCCCGCCTGTCATCGTTTCAAGACCGGTATCAAGGACAGTAATCTTCCAGTCCTCTGGCGAGGATCGGCGCCAGGTGACTTCACCTGTTCCGAGATCAACCGTGAAATCGCTATTGCTCAGGAAATACGTCAGGAAGTAGTTCTTGATGAACTCCGCCCGGTATCCCGCCAACACTACAAACTCCTTGAAGCCGTAATGTGCATAAATCTTCATGATGTGCCAGATGATAGGTCGGCCACCAATTTCCACCATCGGTTTGGGCCGAGTGATTGTCTCTTCAGAAAGCCGACTGCCATAACCTCCGGCGAAAATAACAACCTTCATCTTGTGCCCTCCTGTAGGCCGAAAGCGACACACCTTTGGCCTCAAACCTCGATAGCTAAACCATACGTTTCACGTTCCATTTGGAAGCATAGAGCGCGTCCTGTTCGCGCCTTAAAGCGGATGCAACACCACCTGAGGGCATTACGACATCACCGTAGGTCAGCACTTGGTCACGCTTGACGGCTGTTTTGAGGCGGCACCCCTCAGCTATTCCTATAGGCAGGAGATCCTGATCGCGGGATGTGCTGTAATTCTCTGCGATACCATAAGTCATGAAGCCACCTATGCCGTCGAGAGTTTCACCCTCGTGAAGATCTCTTTTTGCAGCCGCGACAACATCAACATAAGGCGGGCCAGATGTTCCAATCACGACATCACGACAGAGGGCGACGCGAGCGATGGAAATGCCAAATTCCAGCGTCGTCAGGTGCCATGCCGTATAGAAACTATACAGCGGACCTTTTCCGAGCTTTCCGAGATCGAGGTAGAAAGCTTGGTTCTCATCTTGTGCTTCTGCCAGTATATAAATGCCTGGGCTTGGCTTCGAGCCGACAATGTAATCAACAATCCCGCCGAGAGAGCGCACTTCGTCCACGTCATAACATTCAACTAACTGGTCAACATGTCCGCTGTGCTCGCGGCCGATCAGTCCGCGCCGGGGAACCCGCAAACCAAGAGCGTTGGCAACAATAGCCTGCTCAGCCATCATTTTGGTCCCATCAGCGAAACTCGTCACCATAGTCGGCGTCTGGTTCCACTGCTTAGCAAAAGCAGCTTGAGTATCGGGATTCCGGTAGGGATCCTGCAGACCCTTGATGTTTCCACAGACCAGGGGCCTCAAACCCATTGCTCTGATATGACGAGCGAGGTTCAAAGTTACACCGGGCTGATCCCCATCTGCTCCTGTAAAGATGACATTGGCTTGTTCGGCCTTGACCCGCAGTATCTGCCCGACGGTTGCATCAAGCTCGACATTGAGCGATACGATATCTTTGCGATTGTCAATACACTCGACGGTAACCCTCGCACCATACTCGACGTTACCAGTTGTCTCGAAAACGACCTCGATCAGTGTTGAGCGCGCAATAAGAACCGGATCGGAAGTGACAATCCTCTTCCCTCGGCCAATTGCCTCATCCATGGCAGGCACGCTCGACACATGGACGATGTCCGAACTTGCAACTCCTGCGTCCAGAAAAACCTGGACCGCTCGATCAATATTGCGATTGCAGATTGCTGCGACTCGCAAAACTTCCATATGTCGCGCGGCGTTTATCAGAAACCCTCGAGCCATAAAACCGGCGCCATACATTCCAACAACAATTGGCCGACCGGTACGCAAACGTGCCGCGATAGCCTTATCAACAATGATCATAGGCGGGCTCCACCACTTTCTTCTTCGCTCACGCGCTGCAGCTCAATTTGCTCAAACATGCTCAAGTTGATCGATGCCCAGGTGAGCAACGTCGAAGTCCGGCCAAGTTCCGTCCTTAGCGGATACTGTGGAAGGTTCGCGAGGCCACCTGATCCCTAGCGTAGGATCATTCCAGCGGAGCCCACGCTCTCGGGCGGGCGCATAGGTTGCACTTACAAAGTACAGGGCCTCAGTATCGTCAGTTAAAGTAATGAACCCGTGGGCGAAGCCCCGCGGCACATACATCATGGTCCGGTTCTCTGCTGAGAGAGTAGCACCAAACCACGCTTTAAAAGTTGGTGAGTTCGGCCTTAGATCAACGATGCAATCCCACAGCGCGCCTCGGATGCACTTCACGAGTTTGATCTCAGCCGCAGGAGGCAATTGGAAGTGCATTCCACGCAACGTACCTGCGAATGCGCTGAGCGAGGTATTGAATTGAATAAACTCCCCTTCCAATCCACGGGCTGCGAACTCGGCTTTGCAGAAGGTCCTCGCAAAGAAACCTCGCTCATCCTCTCTCTTGTCGAGGTCGATTAGCCACGCATCAGGCAGACCAGTTTCACGCAGTATCATCGACTTTCCTCGTTGGAATAAGCTGGAGGATGCCACTACGGCCTACGGCCCTCGTCTGGATGCATCGAGTAACCGAGCATTGTGCATTTCACTGACGCCGGCATGTTACGCAGCCGGCATCTCAGATAGGTTATCGACTCGGCTTGGCGGTTTCATTCTCCCGCCGTTCGAATTGCTCCACCGGAGGTCGGGTTGGAGCTCGCCTCTGGTGGCAAGTTCCTCCAGCACAGAGAAGCGGATCAGGTTAGAGCGGCGGTAGTCAGGGTCGTTAAAGCCCATTTCGAGTAAGCCGTCCCTTAGGCCAGTAACAGCTTGTTCCAGGGACACTATCGGCTGATGATCCGGAGCTAAGGACTTGTATTGTGAGAAATCAACCCGGTACGATCGCTTGTCAGGCTGGGCGTTGCTGTTGATTTTGACGGATGTTGCCGGGAATAAGCGAGCTGACGGCCTCGGCGAGTTCGGCAACCTGATAGTTCCAGTCATCGCGCCCTACGTTGATTGCCAGGAAGCGATCATCCGACAGCGCCGGCCTGATGATCGCCCATTCGATCGCACGAGCCATGTCAGATACGTGAATCAGAGGGCGCCATGGTGTTCCATCGCTTAAAACCGCGATGTGCCGAGTAGCGAGTGCTGATGCAACAAAGTCGTTGAGAACCAAATCCAACCGAGTGCGGCTGGAGAAGCCACACGCTGTTGCAAAGCGAAGCGCCGTCACGACGATATCACTATTCCCCGCCACTCGCTTGAGCCCGATCTCCGCGCCCACTTTGGATCGCGCATAAGCTGTCAGCGGATTTACTGCATCCTCTTCGGAGCGTGCGCTGCCGTTCGCGAATCCATAAACAGAGCAGCTTGATGCGAATACGAAGTGTTTGACTCCCCTGCGCGCCGCCATTTCTGCAAGGCGTATAGTTGCATTCTGGTTGACTTCCTCCGTAACTGCTTCGTATCGGAGGCCCATGGGATCGTTAGAAACAGCGGCCAGATGCACAATGGCGTCGATACCTTCAAGCATCTCTTCATCGATATCCCGCACATCGAGATATACCTGGCTGTCGATCCTCCGCTCCGGGTGGTAGTCGGCAGTCAGGCAATGCCCAAAAATCCCACTATCGACGCCAACTATCTTTGAGCTTAGAAATGATGCCTTCAGGTGCTGAACGACACCAGGACCTACATATCCCATATTACCAGTGATCATGATCCTCATGGCGCCAGGCTCCAATCGCAAGTTAAGTATAGCTGAATACAATCACGTTCCTTGGCCTGCAAGGTGTAGGTGATAGGCTATATTGAGGTATAGCTGTGCTCAGTTGAGCTATTGTACAGTTCGAGATCTATCCTCAATTGGGGTGACACGACATTGGCGACTATGGTGCAGCGCCCGCAAAAGTTCATATGCTCGCCGAGCCGCGACGGCAGTTAGAGAAGGCTTACGAGGCTCACAGAAGCCTCATCCCTTCACTCAAATATATATTATCCATCTGGGCGCTGTCGTCTTCGCCCGTGTAATTGCTCGCCTCCACCTCAAACCGCTCCCCTGCATTCCCTCCCACGACGGCCATATAGATCTAGCAGAAATATTCCGTGTTTATCCCACTCCATTCGGATGTATAATATCGGCAACGTCCAACCATTGACATCATTGATACGACCCATTGGGCAGTTTCTCCATATGTCGGTGTAATCGTTTCTGCGCTTATAGATGGCTTTGCTACAGCCTTTACGGTACTTTTTGCGCCTGTTGCCAAATATCAGTTGAGTACTCTTCATTCAATGGAGCTGCTGATCGGTGGAGCAGTCATCGT
>KI911953.1:5032-5376 GCA_000517005.1 Microvirga lupini | reverse complement strand
TCTGCGGCGTGAGCGGACGATGAAGGCGCGGGCGCCCGCTGCGCGGCCGGTCGCGGAGCGCCGTAGCCTCATGCTCGGCCCGGTACTGCGTCAGCCACCGATGCACGCTGGAGCGGTTGACGCGGCAGCGGCGGGCCGCCTCGGCGACGGAATGGCCCTCGGCCACCAGCAGTAGCGCTTCGAGGCGGCGATACACACGGGCCTCACGGGCGCCAGCAAGCGCTGCGGCCAGCCGCTTGCGATCCACCTCGTCGAGCCCCATCCCGGGAGAGTGATCATGTCGTTGCATGCCCCCAGGAAAAACCCGCAACTCCCGTGTTGCAAGTCTTATGGCGACCTACTTA
>KI911953.1:0-4932 GCA_000517005.1 Microvirga lupini | reverse complement strand
TTCCTATGTTGATTTTTCAAATGCTTGTTCCCGAAAGGATTCCTGCAGCTTCTCTTATGACGGTCCCGTACCGCCCTTTCGAACTGCGTTCCGGACCTTCGGCGCCACAGTCAGTATACTCAGTCCAAGGTATGCGGCCGACATGCCCCACAACCCATACATCTTCTTGCGAGCTTCTCTCATACATCCGCCAGTATTGATATCATCAGCACTCGCTGCCTCAGAGCAGGATTGAAGGCCTACCCGCAGCTTCGCTGCGCTAAAGCTGTATGTTTTCTCTTCAACAAAATGATCGACATCAGGGACGGGGCCGTTTGCAATCAGACCGACCAGAGTAGCAGGGAGCAGCCCACTCCTGAGACCTTCTACGGCTAAATCGATATCATTTGGCGGACGGTAGCAGTTTCGCATGATGGGGTCGCTCAGGTGAGCGATAGACCGGAAATTCATCAAAGGCACTCCGGTTAAACACTTCAGTCTAACGCATTTGCGTTAGAGGCAAGCACCGTTCACGTGGTACGTAAGGTTTTGCCTTTCAGCATGAAACCGAGTTCCCTCACGACGTTTCGGCCGCTAGGAAAGATCAGCACGAATGCGACGTGTGTGAAACCGCAGGCACCTGCACTCAGCAAGAGAGTGCTGATAAGACCTCCTGGAGCCAACCCCTGGACGAGCCAAGCCGCGAGAAGACCGGCATGGGCCGCTACAATAAACGGACCAAGGCTCATGATGAGGTTTTTGGCTGTTACTGGACCTCGACGTCCCAGGTAGAACCAAAGTGGGAGGGTTCTGAGATATTCGCCGATAGCATACGCCAAAGCGACTCCCGATGCTCCGTACGGCAATCCGATCAGGAACGCCAGGATGATCGTGGATGATGATACAATCCCCCACTTCAACATGTCGCCCGAACGCCCCTGGCTGATGAAGAGCCAACCGGTTGGATTATTGGTTGCTTGGAGCAGGCCTGCGAATCCCAGGGCCTGGAAGATCTCAGCGCTTTCGCTCCACTGCCCTCCAAGCACCATTGGAATGGTGAGATCCGCGGTTGCGGTTACAAAGGCTATTCCTGGAAGAACGAAGAAAAGTACGAGAGAGAGGGTCTTAAGGTAAGCGGATCGATACTGCTCGGGATCGTTAACCGTGCGTGAGAGCATCGGAATCATAATCCTTGCCAAAGGGTTCATTATTTGATTCAGAGGAAGGAGCAGTAGCTTATTTGCTCGATCATAGTAGCCAAGTTCGGTCACACCCCAGTACCGGCCGATAAGCACGCCATCTAGATTGCGTCCAAAGAAATTCAGGAGATTGAAGGCGGTTAGGCCGGTCCCGAAGTTCAGGAGAGGCCTTGCGCGATCGCTTATGCGCGGCCTAGTGGGCCACCATCCTGAGCAAATCCACGTTGCCGCCGATACGACTACCGTTGTCGCCATAGTTCCCGCGAATATCGCCCAGTAGGAACGGCTGTACAAAGCCATCATCACCGCACCAACTAGACCAGCGATTCCTCCAATCGCGCTGATCATTGCAAGCGTGCTAAACTCCATTCGCCGAACGATTATGGCATTGTGTTGAGCAGATATCCCATAGACCAACACTTGAAGACTCATGGCCGATGTCAATGATGCAACACCCGGCTCACCGTAGAATGTGCCCATCAATGGCGCTATCAAGATAAGTATTACGGCAAGTGCAAGGCTCACAGACGCGTTGATCCAGAAGAGGAAGTTGACGTCATGATGTGTCAGCGTCTCCCTTTGGATTGTCACTTGTCCAAACCCAAGGTCCTGAAAAAACAGAACAAATGCGAGTATTGGGCTGCACATCGCAACGATGCCAAAGTCATCCGGCGCCAGGAGCCGCGATAGGATAACAACAGATAGGATCTGCGTACCCGTGCGGACTATCTGACCGCCAGCGGTCCACACTGCGCCCTTTCCCAAGCGTGACCGCAGCGAGCCCTCTTGAGCCGGTGTGAATAACTTCTCTGTCATCACTTTCCTTTGGCGACGTGCGGCAACGTGCGAGCGTTTCGGAGTTGTGATGCGCTAAAGCGCAATCCCTCTCCACATCTCGCAGCCAAGGCTTTCCCAAGCCGCCTTCCAACCCATGCTGTTCACATGGATCACTGGATGGAGGCTGTATCACGCGCGCGGCCGCCCTCCTCCTCCGTGTTCATCTGCACTTGGATCGTGTCACCTGCTCTCAAAACCTCGTTCTTCCCGATCTCTCTCGTCGTGACACCGTCCGGTCCGGCTCTGGTCAGGAAAATCTGAACGCTTACCTCAATGTTGCCGGCACGCCTTGCAAGCGTCTGTGGCGCGATGACGAGAACTTCGTTCATCAACTCCTTTGCCCGCGCGAGTTCTATCGCAGCCTTTGATATCGCTGCTCGCGTCGCCTGGAGTTCGGTTCCGACGTCAGTTCGGAACTTCGTTACCAAGTCAACTTGATCCCGTTGAGACTCATTAATAGCGAGGTTGGCTGTTAATCGACCAACCTCAATGTCGAGGCGCTTGCCTTCCAGATCCGCTGTTGTTCGTTCTAAATCATAGGCTCGACTTGCGACCGCCAATCGATTTTTCACCAAGTGTTCTATATCGGCGAGTTGCGCCTTTGCCAGACTGATCTGACGGTCCAGGTTCGCCGCCTTCTGGTCAAGAGCTTTTAATTGATCTGAGGCCAGGTTCTGGCGACTGCGCGCACTCTCCAGTTGTGACAAGCGCGCTTGGCGACGCACTTCGAAAAGCGCTTGTTCTTCAACAAGGTACGTGCGGCGTCGACTCTCGTCTGGACCAGACAAACTAACCTCAACTTCATTGCGGCCGGCTAGCTCCGCTTCAAGACGGGCAAGACGCATCTCGAGGCGAGCAAGTGTGTCTGCCGCCGATTCAGCATCGCGCTCTGCGTTAATGGCATCACGTTCTAGTCTGATCGCGCCACCGCCGCCGCGATAGAACCCGCCTGCTAATGCTATGGCCTCAATCGCCTTTAACCCAGGTGTGTATTCGAAGCGACCGGGCGCCTCGACTCCTCCGAGAATGTAGATTGGGGCCCGGGAGACGACTTCTACACTGACGTCTGGCTGACTCAGTAGCGAAAGCCGCTGTTGGAGCGACCTAGCAATCAGATCCGAGACCTCATTCCGTGGCCGGTCTGCGACAGCCACCTGGCCGACAAATGGTATTGAGAGAGTGCCTGCGGGCGAAACCCTGTATTCGCCACTTACTGCGGTCCACTCCTTGTACTCACTCTTGGACGGCAGCCACTCAAGGATTCTTAATTGAACCTTGTCTTGGGCCGCTATGCTGTCTCCAGCACCTTGCGCAAGAGCAGGCCAGAAGATTCCGCTCAGCAAGACTGCGCTTAATGAGAGACTGGAAATAGTTGATCGTGCCAACGCTATGTCATCCTTATCATCTGCATCCTGTGCCAACAAATCGCCCGGCACCCCAATCTGTTCATGGGATCAGCCATAAAGCAGGATATTGCGCTGTTAGTATGTCCCTTTGCGTGAAAGTAATGCGGGAATTGTTCTGATGATGATGGCAAGATCATTCAAGAAAGACCAATTTTCGCAATACTGCACATCATACTTCACGCGCTGATCATATGCTACATCACTACGCCCTGAGACTTGCCAAAGACCGGTCAGACCGGGACGTGCAGAAAGATAGTGTGAGCTGAAGTGTCCATAATGACGCAGTTCATCTTGAACGACAGGCCGCGGACCGACGAGGCTCATTTCACCACGGAGGACATTGATAAGCTGAGGGAGCTCATCAGCACTCGTAGCCCGCAGCACCGCGCCAAGCGGTGTCACCCGCGGATCACTCTTCAGCTTTCGATGCGTCTCCCACTCTACACGAGCAGCCTCCGAGCTTGCGAGATGGACGCGCAATACTTCGTCCCCATTGGGAACCATCGTCCTGAACTTGAGACATTTGAAAGGCCTTCCACCCCTTCCGATTCTCTCGTGGCCGAAAACAACTTGTCCGGGCGAGGACAATCTAATGAGAATTGCGATGAGCAGGAATGCGGGTAGCAGGAGCACCAATCCGGTCAACGCAACAAATACATCTAAACCGCGCTTGCGCCAGTCTCCGGGACTTAATCCAGCTAGGGGAGCACTCTCAGCGCCTGTGTCCTGTAAGGCGGCGACTGCATTGCGCGAAGAAACACCACAAGGCTCGGATGAGCTAACTTCAAGGCCAGGATAAGCGTCTAGAGACATGCGTACTCTCCCGCGTACCGTCGGTTCGTTTACTCCATACAAGGCACCGCAATGCAGCAAGGCATATGCAACACGATCTAGTGCGGGCAAGGCACGCAGCGAAAAGTTTTGCTGCATTCGTAGGCATAGCTGCCTTAAGTCGCCTCAAAGCAACCAAATTATGAGCATAGCGGCTTTATGTGCAAGCATAGTGATGACACTATCTACTTTACTACTGTCGACGGGTCACCCTTTATGACTTAACTGTTGAGATAATTTCTCATTTAGTTAGGATTAGTCCACGCGCTATTATGTCAATTATGGGTGATAGTGACTTTTTTATTGAAGCCCCGCTGTAGCCCGTTCGCATAGGCGATAGCTCAATGGTATTACCACCCTGTTCGTATGCACGAATTTGTGCTTTAAGCCCGCAACTGCGTGTCGATGGTGCCAAGGGCCGCCGTCGAGCAGCAGTGAAGACCTGAGCTAGCGCGAGATCGCGTCGCGTCACCACGCGACAGGGAGCGGACGAGTGCGCCGGGGCTTCTTACATTTTGACCGCACTCAAATCTCTGTGCATTCGGGACGCGATGCAGCGCACTATGGATCATCACGGTTATCCTGCACGACGGCTGGCTATTCGACGGCTGCTATGCATCGCACACTGACTCGGACGAATCGCTCAGCAGATGAGATCTAGAACATTTCGTTCATGACGC
>KI911952.1:44299-45378 GCA_000517005.1 Microvirga lupini | reverse complement strand
TCGGCGCTTTGCTCCACGGCTGCGCAACCTCAAGGACCGGAAGCTCCATACGTTTGAGAAACCCGATACCTATCCAGCGCTCCAGGAGCACATTGGGGCGCCGATCAACACCACTCTTATCATGGAATACTGGGACGACTTGCTTCATCTGGCAGCCTCGATCGAGACGCGGACGGTCGCACCCTCGACCATCCTCAAGCGGCTGGCGGCCGCTCGCAACCCCAGCCAGTTAGCCCGTGCCTTACGCGAACTCGGCCGCCTTGAGCGCACACTGTTCATGATCGAGTGGTATTCCGATCCTGCCCTGCGACGGCGTTGTCAGGCAGGCTTGAACAAGGGCGAGGCGGCCCACAAGCTCAAACGGGCGGTGTTCTTCCACGAGCGCGGCGAAATCCGTGACCGGTCGTTCGAGAGCCAAGCCTTCCGAGCATCCGGGCTGAACATGGTCGTGAGCGCCATTGTTCACTGGAACACGGTCTATCTCGGGCGCGCCGTGGACCATCTCCGCCGTCAGGGGCGGATCATCCCGCCTGAGGTGCTCAAGCACGTGTCCCCTCTGAGCTGGGAGCATATCAATCTCACCGGCACCTACGCCTGGGGCGAGCAGCCCGTGCTCGTGGATGGCTTTCGTCCTCTGCGCCTGCCCAAGCCGCTGGCACGCGCGGCATAGACCAACCGGTTCAGCAAAAGCGCAAGTTCCTCATTGGTTCTACCTTAGCGTGTCAATGGGAACAATTCTTGCGCTGACCCCTTCCTGTCACGCCCGTTGGTGACGGTGCCGCTCGGGGCCAAGCTCCTGAAGGTCACGCCTAAGGCGGTCGACCTGATGCTGGCGCAACTCGGCGGAGCCCTGCCACGCGAGCTCACCGGCCGCACCCGCTATCGTGCCTGGGGCATTGTCTGAGGCACTGCTTCACCCGCTAATCCAGTTACTGCGTGCCCGGAGGCTGGATAAAGGGCACGTCGGTTGGAATCGCAGGAGGCTCGCCCTCAGGCGTATCGCTCTCTGGCAAATCTAGCGGATCGAGCGGCGGAATATCAGAAGCAGGCTCGGGAGCGGGGTTATCCGTGGGAGGCAG
>KI911952.1:43882-44199 GCA_000517005.1 Microvirga lupini | reverse complement strand
ACCGCCCAGCTGTGCATCGCTCATTTGGGCCATCTGCACCACACCCTCTCGCCCGAGCATCTCAAGAAGCTGGGGCGCATCGATGTGCTGCTGGTGCCGGTGGATGGCGGCTACACGCTGGAGACGTTTGACATGCTGGAGGTGCTGCGCGCGATCAACGCACCGCTGATGATCCCGATGCACTACTTCGGGCCCTCAACCCTCAATCGCTTTCTCAGCTCAGCCCGGGAGCACTTTGCGGTGGAGTTCAGCGACACAGCAGCCGTCACCCTGTCGCGCGCCACACTGCCGAAGAGGCCGAAGATCCTGGTCCTGCC
>KI911952.1:43441-43782 GCA_000517005.1 Microvirga lupini | reverse complement strand
CGATGCCTTCGTCCTGCAGCACGCGATGGATCCAGAAGCCATCCAAGCCGGCCTCCTGAATAGTGATAATCGGAAACATCTGGCCAGTGCGAGCCCGCGCCTTCTGGCGGAGATCTGCCAAGCGCGCCAGCAAGCTCGCCACATCGCCGGCGCGCACGCTGTGCTTGGACATCTTCTCTCCGGCTCCAGGCGACAGCGAAGTGATCAGCCAGACCGAGCGACTGAGTTCTAGTGAGACGAAGATCGCGGCAAGATCGGTGCGGATAGCGGTCTGCGTGGGCCGGTGATCGAATGGCATGGGTCGCCTCCAGAGTGGGTGTCCAGCAACCTCACTCTGCCAT
>KI911952.1:43166-43341 GCA_000517005.1 Microvirga lupini | reverse complement strand
GGGCTCGAAGTTCTACAGCCATTTGTCCGACCAGTACGGCTATTTCAGCATCCTGCCGATCAGCGCCACCGAGAGCGAGGCCCCCTACGTGCTGGATGGCCTGTTTGACCACGAGACCGTGCTCGACATTCAGGAGCACTTCACCGATACAGGTGGCACGCTGGTTATGTGGACA
>KI911952.1:42905-43066 GCA_000517005.1 Microvirga lupini | reverse complement strand
CGGCGGAATGTCGGGCTCTGGCATATCGGACATGGATCATCCCATTCGTCGATTCGATCTCAGGCAAAGCACCAACCGACCGCACGTGTTCCGCTATGGACGAATGGAAGGCGGCTCCTAAGTCATGAGCTCGGCTGGCAGATGCGGCCTCACCGACCCCG
>KI911952.1:33370-42805 GCA_000517005.1 Microvirga lupini | reverse complement strand
CATTGAATAGCCGCCGAGCACGCTGCGGCGAGGCGCTCTGACTTTTAATCAGAGGGTCCTGGGTTCGAGTCCCAGCGCACTCACCAAGTCTTATCAAGCACTTAGATGCTGATCAGGTTTGGTCATGCTTCCCAGGAAACCGGATTGGGAAGCGTATGGGAAGCAAACTCAACTGAGTGAGCTCTTTCCTCCGCGATCGCACCGGTTCACCCGCAGGTCGAACCTTACTGCCAGAGTCAACGGACGTCAGGAATCAGCCAGAGAGCCGACCTTGTCACGGCCAAGCTGAATGGCCGAGTTTGACCCGATGCTGACATTGGCAACCATTAAACAACATGCAGGAGATCTTCAGCGCGTGCGCCACAGCGGCTCCTGTCACTCTTCAGGCAAGCCAGCCGGTCGAAGGATGGCGCAATATCTCTCCCGATCCGATGCATGCACGAGCGGAGAGGCACGCTCGACCCACGCGACCGAATAGCCCGGTTGCAGCCGCCGCGCCGCAGCCACTGCAACCTTTGCCTCGTCCCAATGCTTCAGGGCTGCTGCCGAGAGGGCGACGGCCCGCCAATGGCCGGGGAAGTCAGGACTGAGCCGGACGGAGCGGCGCGCCCAGTCCAGGCCGGCGACGTAGTTTCCGGCCATGAAATGCGCGAAGGCATAGACGCCTGCGTAGACCGAGAAGAAGGGATCGCGCGGGCTGATGCGAGTGGCCGTGTCCAGATGAGCCACCGCTGCCGCACCCTTACCGCCATAGGCGAGCGTGAGACCAAGGCAGGCGTGCGCCAACGAGAAGTTCGGGTTCAGGTCGAGGGCGAGGTGAAGCTCCTCGACCGCGTCCTCATGCGCACGACGGAACATGTGGGCAAAGCCGAGCGCGAGCCGCGCCCACGGATCGTCCCGGTCGAGCGCAACCGCGGCTTGCGCCGCCTCGGCGGCCGGGGCGAGAACGGCTTCCAGCCCGCCCGCGCTCCAGCCGGTGTGAGCATTCCAGAGGCTGAGCCAGGCATGCAGACCCAGCGCCCGGGCATAGTCCGGATCGAGCCGGAGCGCTTCCGACAATAGGTCGAGGGCGACGCGATTGTCCTTACGGCGCAGCCGCCACATATGCGGGAGGGCCCGGATGAAGCAGCCCCAGGCGTCAAGGCTGCCGGGGGGCTTCTGCTGGAGGCGCGCGCTTTCGGCCGCATAGAGCTGGGGCTCGACGGCCGTCACGACGCTGGCCGCGATCTCGTCCTGGAGTGCGAAGAGGTCGACCAGGGCGCGCTCGTACCGCTCGGCCCAGACTTCGGTGCCCGCAACGGCATCGGCGAGATGGACCCCGATGCGCACACGGTCGCCGGCCCTGCGGACGCTTCCCTCAAGAACATACCGTACGCCAAGTTCGCGGCTGACCTGCTGCACGTTGTACAGCTTGCCCTTGTAGGTGAACGCGGAGGCGCGGGCGATGACGAAGAAACCATGCAGGCGGGACAGCGCGG
This sequence comes from Microvirga lupini, assembly GCA_000517005.1. Classification (GTDB taxonomy): domain Bacteria; phylum Pseudomonadota; class Alphaproteobacteria; order Rhizobiales; family Beijerinckiaceae; genus Microvirga; species Microvirga lupini. The sequence goes on along the minus strand of KI911952.1, from coordinate 41,327 downwards.
TCGTGATCTCTTCGCAGATTCCGTCCGAGAGGTACTCCTGCTCAGGATCACCGCCCATCGTCGCAAAGGGCAGGACCGCGATCGATGGCTTCTCCGGCAACGACAGCGGCACGGGATTGGATGGCGTGCCCGTGTCCGTCGGCCCGATGGCGAATACCCTGACGGGATCCTCGATGTTCCTGACGGTCCGATGCCCGAGGTCGGTGTAGGCCAGGGGGAGGATCCGGCGGACATAGCGATGCGCCTCGCCGGAGATGCACACGCCTCCCGGAGAGGCGAGCGCTTGGAGCCGCGCCGCAATGTTGACGCCGTCCCCGAACAGGTCTCCGGCGCGGACGATCACGTCGCCCATGTGCACCCCGATCCGGAACCGGACCCGGCGGTCCTCGGCAACGCCCCGGTTGGCACTGCCCAGGGCTTGCTGGACGGCGACTGCGCACCGCACCGCGTCGACCACGCTCGGGAACTCGGCCAGAACGCTGTCACCCGCCGTGTTGGCGATCCGCCCGCCGTGTCCGGCGATTAACCGATCCATGATCTCGCGACCGGCCGTCAGGGCCTCGAGCGTGCCGACCTCGTCGGCTTGCATGAGCCGTGAGTAGCCCTCGACGTCCGCGGCGAAGATGGCGGCCAGCTTTCGCTCGACCCGGTACTGCGAGCCCATGGATGTCCTCCTGAGGAGGTGCCTCCATCTTGGGTCGTTGCATGCTGCGGGTCCATAGGGACAAGAGGCGAAAGACGCATTGGATCGGGAGCGGTCCTGTCTGCCAGGAGAACTCGGAATCGCTCGGGCATCCATGGCCGGAATGCTTGCCGTTGGCACGGCACTACCTCGAACCAAGGCGAAGGGCAGCTTAGGAAGGGAACACCAGACGCTCCTGAAGGGCGGGGGAGTTCCGGGTTTGACGCGGAGCTGAATTAGCCGGTCCGTGTCATATGGCTTGTGTACAACACGGTCCTGGCGGCGGAGTTGGCGCCAGCGGCTCCCCAAGTGCTCTTTAGTATTCGTGCTCACATCAGGTCGGACAGAACGGCCGCCTAGACTGGCTCTTTACTTATCCATTGCGCCAAGCGCTGACGGAAGCTTCCGAATACCATGAAACGACACAACATCCAGTTCCGCAAATGGCCTTCCGCGAATTACGGAGGGGGGCCTGAGCGGACGCAGACTGGGGCGGCAGGACCGCACATTTCGTCAGGTACAGGGTGCCTGGGCTGCTGAAGTCCGGCTGGTAGGTTGAACCACACCAATGTCCTCCGGCTGTTTCGCCAGTGTCGGCCGGCAGCCCACGGTATTGGATCCGTTCACTCGGCACGTCGATCCATCGCTCGTCCACAAACATTTGCAGGTTACTTGAGACGAACCGATAGAAGGCGGGGCGGCAATCTCTGTTATCGCAACAGCTACCGCCCCCCTCGTCCGTCAGATGCGAGTAGATATCGTGGGCTTGGGCTGGCAGCGGCAGGCTAATGAGGGCAGCGGAAATGAGGGCTAATCGCGAAAGCATGTGACGCTCCCTACGCTGGGCGGCGTGGGCGCTGGATCGGAGCGTCGAGCGGCCGCGAGATGGAGACCCAGCCAATCTGATCCTCTACTCCTGATCCAGAGACGACTGTGTCTCACCGCACACCTCGGCCAGGCTAGCAATTCCATACTGCGCCTTCTGCGCATTACGCACCCCACGGATTCACGGACTGATCCTCGATCTGCGTCCGCTCGATCCAGAGCGCGATGGTCACGGTTATCACCCGCTCTTTGTGTTCGTTGCAGACCTCAACGATGACAACATGGTTCGAGGGATTCAGCGGCATATCCTTGGCGATCTCTCCTGCAAGGTGCACCGCATGACTTTTCGCAGTGCCCAGGTCCTCGAACTCCTCGCCGACACCATCAGGGCGAAATCTCAATCCTTCGCGGATATCGAAATAGTAACGGGACATGGTTGTGCACCCATTGCCAATAACAGAGACCGATTACTGCCCGCGAAGTGCCCTTACGCAGTCCATGAAGCTCAGCGCGAGACGTAGCGTCATCACCCGGCTCTTGGCCTTCGCGCAGCGCTCTTTGAGTGACTGCGGTGGCGTTTCCCTGGCGTTCCCCCACAGCATCTTTCTGGCGGGCGCGAGACCCCATGCGCGGTCATTGACCGCCCGCAGTCTAGTCACCACCCGCGGGTTTTAGATCGGGCCCCTTATTCGGAGCGCAACGCCTCAGCATGCGGGAAATAGCAGCATTGCGGCGCTACGGACCCGCCGCTGCGGCCCGTTCTCCTAGGCCGCATGGATCGGCTTCGACGGTCGTGAACCTATTGCGTGCATCTCCCCGCAGCAACCACTGGAGGACCACGTGCGCCTCTTTCATATGAGATTTATATTTCCGCTCCCGCGTGGGTGTCTTGCGTGGAACCGTCATGCGCCCGAAAGCGTCGATTTCATGCCGACGTCGTCTCGTTCCCGGCGGTTCATTGACAGGCTGGTTGCTTGCAGAAGGCGCGCGAGTACTGTGTGGACTTGGCGTAAGGCGCGCGGTTCCCCAGCATCGGCCGTGGGTGGAGGTGACGGCCCATGCGCGATGCCCACAGCCCGGTTGCCGGACCCATCAGCCGTGACGTTTCCTTGGCGGAGAGCTTCCGGACCCTTTTCAGGGAGTTGCCATCCAGTCCACGGCCTTTTGGAATCGCGCTGGCGGTGTTCGTCGGCACTCTCGGTTTCACGCTGCTCGCGAAAGATGTCGTCGGCGTCGATGTCGTCGACACCATCTTCCTCCTCGCCATCGCCGCCGTGGCGATCCGGTGCGGACCGTGGCCCTCTCTCGCCTTTGCCGCCGTCAGCGCGCTGGCCTACGACTTCTTCTTCGTCCCACCGCTCTACGCACCCAAGGCGATACGTCCTGAGAATGTGGCCACGCTTTCAGTCTACTTACTGGCCGCGGTCATCGCCAGCCACTTGGCTGCCCGGATCCGCGCCGAAACCCTCGCGGCCCGGCAATGCGCGGCCACGGCCGAGGCGCTCTACGCCTACAGCCAGCGGATCGCGACGATCACGGATCTGGACGAGCTGCTTCAGGCCACGGTGCAGCAGATCGCCACGATGCTCGATCTTGAGGCCGTGCTGCTGCTGCCGGATGCGACGGGGAAGCTCACGATCCGGGCAAGCACTCGATCCTGGCGGGACATCGATTTGTCGGGAGGAGGTGATCCCGGCGCCCGGCATGCCGGCAATGTCCGGTTCCTGGACCTGCGGACGAACGACGCGGTGGTCGGCCGAGTGGGGCTCGCGCGACGCGCGACGCACAAAGCAAGACATGAAAGCCTCCTGACGGGCGAACAGCAGAAGACCCTTGATACCCTCCTCAGCCAGGCCGCCGTCGCGATCGAGCGCATCCTGCTTGGGCGGGAGCGGGACGAGGCCCGCCTGGCAGCGGAGACCGAGCGGCTGCGCGCGGCCCTGCTCACCTCGCTCTCGCACGACCTGAAGACGCCGCTCGCCTCGATCCTGGGCGCGATCACCGCCCTGCGGCAGGATCGGGACCTCTACGGCGAGATGGCCCGTGACGAGCTGGAGAGCATGATCCAGGACGAGGCCGAGCGGCTCAGCCGCTTCGTGGCGAACCTGCTCCACATGACCCGCCTCGAGGCGGGTGCCATCATCCCCGACCGCCAGCCCGTCGACCTCGGCGAGGTGATCGGCTCGGCCGTTCGGCAGGCCGCGCCGGTGCTGGGCAGCCACCCGCTTAAGGTCGACCTCGACCCGGGCCTGCCCCTGCTCGACCTGGAGGCCGGCCTGCTGGAGCACGTGCTGGTGAACCTGCTCGACAACGCCGCCACGTACGCGCCAGCGGCCTCGCCCATCACGCTCAGGGCGCGCCAGGAGCCCGAGGGCGTCTCCGTCGCGGTCGCCGACGAGGGGCCGGGCCTCCCGCCCGGCGACCCCGAGCAGGTGTTCGAGATGTTTCGCCGGGTGTCGGGCCGGGAGCGGCCGGCGCCCGGCACGGGGCTGGGGCTTGCGATCTGCCGCGGCTTCGTGGAGGCGCTCGGCGGCAGGATCCGGGCCGCCAACCGGGCGGACGGGCCGGGGGCGGTGTTCACCATCACCTTCCCGGAGGCTCTCATCTCGGCGGCCGAGGCCGACGGCTCATGAGCGCCGGGAGCGCCTCCATCCTGGTCGTCGATGACGAACAATCCATCCGCCGTCTCCTGCGCACCACCCTCGCGGGCCATGGCTACCGCATCCGCGAGGCCGCGAGCGGGCAGGCGGCCCTGGACATGCTGGCGCGCGAGCCGCCCGATGTCGTCCTGCTCGACCTGGGGCTGCCCGACCTCGACGGCGTCGAGGTGATCCGCCGTCTGCGCGGCGCCGGCTCCCGGGTGCCCATCATCGTGCTCTCGAGCCACAACGGCGAGGCCGAGAAGGTCGAGGCCCTCGATCTTGGGGCCGACGACTACGTGACCAAGCCGTTCGGCATGGCCGAGCTGGTGGCGCGGATCCGCTCGGTGCTTCGCCGACAGGTCCGGGAGCAGGGGGCCGAGCCGGTGTTCCAGAGCGGCGACCTGACCGTGGACCTCACGCGCGGGCTCGTGCGGGTGGGCGGCCGGGAGGTGAGGCTGACGAACAAGGAATGGGACATCCTGCGCCTGCTGGTGAGGAACGCCGGCACGGTGCTGACCCACCGGGCGATCATGCGAGAGGTCTGGGGTTCGAAAGGGGAGGTGCAGTACCTGCGCACCTACGTGCGCTCCCTGCGCCAGAAGCTGGAGCCGGACCCGGGGCAGCCGCACTACATCCTGACGGAAACCGGGATCGGCTATCGGCTGCGGACCGACGACTGAGGCCGGAGTGGCGCCCGAGCTGAAGATGGGCGTTGCCCCTGTTGGAATGACCGCAACCGTGTGAGTGTGGGCACCCTGAAACCGGACCGCTTCCATGACCTATCCTGTCCGGTGACAAATCAATCGCGACAGCCGTCAGTAATCCGGCTTTGGTTCGATGATGGTTCGGATCCTGTGCTGCTGTGAGCACTGCGACGTGGCTGCGGGCACGCGACAGGGCTCAGGCAGGTCGGCGACTGCTCGGGGACGGCAGAGATTGCGCCTCGGTGCCTTTCCGCATTCATCGATCGTCATCCTGCTGGGCCACCGTTGGCTGGCAGAAGGGTGAGCACGTGGCGACCTCTCACGTTGCAGTCCTTGAAGGAGTTCCTCGGGCTCAGGTCTCGCGGGTAAGCCAGTTCCGGATCATGGCGGTGGCGAGCAAGGCTGCCCCAGCAACGGCAAAGACAAAGACTTCCATCAGAACGTGCGGGAGCAAGTCGCCTTCAGGGAGATAGTGTCATGAAGCCGGGCCGAAGGCATGACAGAATTGTTCCATGATCGCCAGGAGCATGCCAAGCACTCCGCCGTACGTCCCAAAGCGAACTGTATCCCAGCGGCTCCTATCATTAGGCATATTGTCGTTCTCTCCTCAATATAGACCTAGTGAATCCATGCGCTATTCCGTGTCGGCTGCTCACACATCCACTGCTGATCCGTGACGCATTGGTATTGGGCCAGTCTCTCAAACGGATATCGGCGGTGAAAGACTCAAAAATGTCCTGATCTCGCCCTGTGCAGGCCGAGATTAATCTTTTGCGTTGGCCGGACATCTTGAGTTGAAGGATGTCACATGCAGCAGGATGAGTTCTTTCCTCTGGACGCCATTCCGTCCCGGGTGCGCAGAGCGATCTTACACGAGTTCCAGGGGCGCTGGCCCACCGTTCAGGAAGTCGCCCAAATCTCCGATCGACACTGGTTGGCAACGCCTGACATCGGCCCTACCACCCTGGAGAAAATCCACAGTGTCCTTCACCCGCAGTCGGGCCAGGGCGACAGCGCGTCATCCCAAATGACCGATGCCGAGCTGTTGGCGCGGCTCAAGTTCATCCAGGAGGAGCTTCAGCGTATTAAGCGCATCCTAGCGGCACGGAGTGGCAGGGGTTCAGAACGCACATCCCAGGGATAGGCAACGGCCAACATAGAAATTGTATTCCGCTTGGCTGCTGAATTGAAAGTCGTCGGACTTGCACTGGTTAATTGGCATGGGCCTGTTCTGTGTCAGTTCCGTGACTCCTCTTGAGGGAATAAACCCACACCCTGATCGTTCTTTATCTTAAGCGCTAAGAGGTTGAGTTGGATGGGGCGGGAATGTGCGAACCACGACTGATGCAGCCGAGCCCGCCTGTGTGGCGAGGCTCCAGCATTTCCCTCGGCGCGGATCAGTGGCGACGTAACGTCAGCGCCAAGGTGATATAGCTCGCGTGTTGCGCCGAGGAAAAGTCCGGTTAGTCGCGGCTTCATTGATCGCCCTGAGCTGTCCGATGACCATCCATCTCGATGTCAGTCACGCCGTCTTGCCCCATCTTGCAGGTTCTTTCGCCTTTGCAAAATCCGGCAACGGAGGAAACGCTGGAAGGAACGGGGCTGGTAACCATGGCGGTGGCGAAAGCGGCCGCGGTGGAAATGATAGGGGCGGCGCCGGCAATCACGGCGAAGGAAGCAGCCACGGCAATGGTGGAGGTCAAAGCCGCGGCGGACATGGCTCATCCGGACGCAGTGCAGGCAGTGCAAACAAGGACACCAGCCCTGGCGTAAGCGACGTCAGTCCCAACCGCACCGGGGCCACCCAGCGCCGTGCGGCCGGTCCATATCGGGTTCTTCACGGGCCGACACAGGGTCCGCTCTCAACACCCGTGGCAAAGGCACGCGACGTGCGCATCAAACAACAGCGGGCGAAGCACAGCCTTGTTGCCACAGGCCTGACCGATGCTGATCTTGTGAAACTGACGGCACGAGGCTTCCGCATCCAGGCTCAAACGAGAGGGAGCCTTTTCCCACGCACTGTCCGATTACGGCCACCCTATGGCTTGTCTGCGCACCAGGCCTGGCGCGCTGTGCACAAAATCAACCCCAAGGCTGTGGTAGATTTCAACAGCTACTACTTCACAGAGGGGGAGACGCCCAAAGGCTTCCTCACAGAACCACCCGACAAGTCGAACCGTAGACAATAGGGGCAACAACCTTCGTTCCCTCCAGTTGATAGCCCAAGAAACCTGAGCGTCTGAACCGCAATACCTGCGGAATTACGAACTCAGGCTCGCAGTACGTCGGCTAATCAAGGCAACAAAACATTGGCCTGTGAGCTTCTGACAAGAAGGTCAGATAATGGCACTCTTGAGACCAAATCCTCATGACAGCGTTCCTCGTGAAACCAGACCATCCCCAGAAGCCGCAAATTTCACTGCCTGACCGAGACTGTGTCAAAACTCGAACAAGGCTCGGCCTTGCTAAACGATTTGTACAAGCTCACGCTTTTGGACCGAGGATTATCCGGTCCACCGAGGCTTATAAGACATAAAATTGCTTTAGGGGCGGCCCGTGTTTTAACACAGGCTCGACCCAGATCGGACATTACCCGCTGTGAAGCGCAAGCCTTGACAATCTGAGCCATCTCCTCAGGCGTTCTGGCATTGCCATCTAAATACCACTACCGCTTAACCGATGCTTTGTGCTTCGCCACCTCTTCCTTCAGGTCCTCCAGTTCCTCGCAGGGGAGAAGGCAGATGCGTTCGAGCGCGGTAAGATGCTCTTCCGCTTTCGCCAGGTCGCTGATGAGCAGGTAGGCCTCACTAATGTATTCGTGCGCGCCCCGGTGCCGTGGATTGAGAGCGAGGGCCTTTTCGTAGTGAGTAAAGGCGGCCTCAAGCTGGCCTGACTTCCGGTATGCAAACCCCAGGTAATTCTGAATGTCGGCGTTACGTGTATCGCGCAACGCTGCGGAGGAGAATGCTTGGATGGCCGTCGCCCAGTCCTGAGCGGCAATCGCCTGCTTGCCCGCCACATAATCGGGGTCGGGACGCGCAACCGCAGGCTCCTCCTCAAGATCGACTGCGGGTGCCTTCGACGGCACCAGCAGCAACAGCCCG
>KI911952.1:32172-33270 GCA_000517005.1 Microvirga lupini | reverse complement strand
AGCCTTGAAGCCGAACCAGTAGACCGGTGCGCGATTGAGCCAGAAAGGCCTCGTACCCACTCGCGGCAACAAAGCCATCAAAGGCAACCTGCTGCACGTCACGCGGCTGGGCTTTGGCCGGTGCTAGCGTAATGAGACAAGAGACGACCGCTGCCACACCTGGAAGCGGCACAAGAGAGCTTTGACACCGACCGAGCAGCTGGCGGCGTGACTGGATGGGCAAAAGCTTGTCGTGGCTCAATCACATGTCCTCCGGTTTGTAGTGTCTACCGCCCTGCTCGAGCACGGCACGCTCTGTCGCACAAGACCGCGCCGGTGGAGAGCGCCGCAACCGGGTCCCCAGACCGACTGAATGCTGCGGCCGGCACGAAGTCCAGGCCGTCCGAGCTAGCCATTGCGCCTCCTGAACAGGACGATGGTGCCGCTGCGTGACTACCCTCTGCAGATGCGCCAGCGCGACGACCGCGCGGGCCCGGTACAGCCTCCACATCGGGCTGACCACCGGCTGGACGGGGATCGCCGTGTTGGACGTCCACCGGTGCTCCCACTCCTGGGCAGTGAAGTCGTCGCCGTACGCGTGTGTCACGTTCTGGTCTGGGTCGAGGCCATCGTTGGCGCAGAGGGCCTTCGCCTTCGCCTCGATCTTGTCATTCGTTACGCGGGATGCAGCCCGTGCCCGTGAGTGCAACATCAATCAATCCGACGCCGACTTGATTGGAGGAAGAGGCTCGCTGCGCTGCTCCAGGCAGCGTGTCAGCTCTTGGATGACCCAGCGTCTGGCCTGGCGCTTCGAGGACCGCTTCATGATGACCTCCTGCGTTTGATCCCATGATCGCTCGAAACAGCCGATCCTTCTGTGAACGGCATCACACAAGGCTTGTGTGACGTGGCTCACAGCCATCCAGCGATGAACGGGCTAGAGCGAAATTCTGCCTGTAAGCAGTCGAGGATTGGGTGTGTGGATTGCTGTGACCCCGCAAGGTCTCCTATTGGCACGACACGGAAGTAGACCGAGTGTCTGCTCTAGCAAGGAACAGCAGACGTTCCAGGAGCGCAAGGGATCGGCGATGTTTGATCCCGGGGTTTGATGGTGCATTC
>KI911952.1:29839-32072 GCA_000517005.1 Microvirga lupini | reverse complement strand
CGGGGCGATGACTGCTACTGCGCCGTAAGCTTCTGCTTCGCTTCTCGGATCTCCGGCCGCTCGGTGTCAGCGTCCTTGGTCAGACGAACCAGCGCCGCATAATAGTCCGCCGCCTGCTTGTCGCCGGACGCTTCGGCTGCTTTGGCTGCGCCGTAGTAGCCGCGCAGGCGTTCACGCGCGTTCGTCATCGAGGCCTGATACTCCTTGAGCGCCTCCGTCGGCTGACCGTGTTCCATAAGCATGTCGCCCAGCAGCTCCCGCATTGGATACAGCCGGTTTTCCATGGCGACATGCTTCTCGCTTGCATCTTCGAGATCGGCTGCGGCAAGCATGAGCTTCAGCGCCTCATCCCTGTGCCCTTGAGCCTGCGCGAGCCACGCCTGGCCAGCAAGGGCCTGGATCTCGACCTGGCCCGCCCAGTAGCCCTGGTTGGCTTTCTCCAGCTCGGTGCGGATCTGGTTCAGCTTCTGGAGATCGCTTTCGGCTGCCGCCAGGTTGCTGCTCCGGGCCGCGCCGAGGGCACGCGTAAAGTGCGTGATGGCCTCTGCGGGCAGGATGCCGGTGTTGAGCGGCGTGAGCTGTGCCGCCCCGCGCCAGTCCTGGCGCTCCAGCATGTAGCGGGCCGGGACGGCCGCCTGGGCCGTCGCGCCAGCCAATCTGGTGCCAATCAGCTTTTTCACCGCGGCGCTCTCGTCGATGAGCGCCTTGGCCTTCGTGTCTTGGCCGAGCTGGAGATGGGCATAGGCCATGAAGTCGTACGCGTGCGGCACGCCGGACATCGTGCCGTCCAGGTTCGCCTTCTTGGCGTAGTCTGCCGCCACCTCGTTCGAGCGGAGATTGGATGCGATTGACTCGTTCCACATGCCAACCATGGAGTAGATATGGGAGGGCATATGCTGAGCGTGCGGCGCAGCCGGGGCGACCTGCGCGTACTTGTTGGCGGCGGGGATGCCGCGATCCGCAAGCGGCGGGAAGTCGAAGCTGTGGATCAGGTAGTGGGTCACGCCCGGGTGATCCGGATAGGCTCGGTCGATGGGCTCCAGGATCGCGATGGCCCTGATGAGGTTGTCCATCGACTTGTGATCGAAGGTCTCGTTCAGCGCCAGGGCGTGGAAGATCTTGGCCTCGACATCGTCTGGATACTTCTGGGCGAGGGCTTCCATCGCCGTCTCGTAGTTCTTGGCGCGCGTGTCCTGGTCGACCTTGTCGTAGTCTTTGTAGAACTCCTCGATGGCCGCCAGCCAGTCGCGCTCGCGCTCGGTCGTTGCGCCGATCGCCTTGCCCTTCTGGACGGCCTCGAGGCCACGCTTCAGGGTCGCCGCATCGAATGGACCGACCAATGGATTGGGACGCTGACTGATCGCGATGCCCCAATACGCAATGGCGCAATTCGGATCCGTCTCTGGAATGGCATTAAAGGCCTTGACCGTTTCGGGAAAGAAGAACGAGTGCAGCATGGCCAGGGCGCGCTCGAATTGCTTTTGCGCCTCCGGCGTGCACGAGGTTTGAAATTGAACGCGCCCAAGCCCATCGGGCTGAGCGATGGGGTCCTGCGGATGAGCGAGGGCGGCAGTTCCTAAGGCTGTCGCCGCGGAGAGAGCGACGGCAGTTCGTAGCAGTATGCTGATTATCGACGCCTCCATGCAGCCTTCGTCTCGGGATCTGCATTGCGGCGTTTCAACTGAACGGGCCACGTCGCGCTTGCGCCTGGGGCGATGCGGGTCGGAGACGAGGCTTCGGCAGCGTGCTCCTCGCGACAGGGGTTGTCAAACTGGTCTTGCTGCAGGCGATGGCTTCATCTCTCGGGGGCTGCCGGGCTTGGGCCTGTCGCGCAGGAGGCCAGCTCCACGACCCGGATCCGCGTTCGCCTTTCTCGTCCTGGAGCGAGGCAGACGAAAGCCGAATTTCCGCAGTCACGGGGTAAGCTGACCTTTCATAAGGCCACGCCTAACGGCTCAGTTTGACCCCAAGCCGACATTAACGAGCAAGCAAAAATCCAAATGCGCTGGAATGAGTGATCTCTGCCTCAGGATATCAAGGTCGCAATCAAGAAAGGTTACCTTCTGATCCGCTCAAGCACGTCGAGGTTAGAATGGCTTATCATCCTGGCGAGACGCACACATTTTCGCTGCGACGTCGCATAGGCTCTCGTTATTGCGGCCTCATCCATCCTTTCCTGATATGACCATTCAGTCCAAACGCCCCTTCTGCCGCCTCACAGGCCTGTACTGCA
>KI911952.1:29621-29739 GCA_000517005.1 Microvirga lupini | reverse complement strand
GAACTACGTTAAAACGGTGCCGTACGTGGAACGGTTGAAAGCGTGACGATGCGACTCCTCGGCAAACGGAATTTTGAAGCTGGGGACGCGCGAAACCTGACACACGATGTATTGCGGT
>KI911952.1:21760-29521 GCA_000517005.1 Microvirga lupini | reverse complement strand
TCAGAGTCAAAGCGGCAGCGGCGCGACTGATTGCTGACTTACGCCAAGAGATTTCGATTCAAAATTCACGTGTGACGTCGCGGATATGCGCTTATGGGCCGCCACATTCTGCGTTGATGACAATGGCCGGAGCCTGAATGTTCCTGACAGGCTCCAACCCACAGCAGATCTTGTTCTGACCCAGGAGAGGCTTCAGCTCACATCAAACGGCATAGATCGACCGAGCCTGTGTGAAAACGCTGACGGGCCACTCTTTAGAGAAACTTTATGTCGTACAAACTTCCGTAGACCGGATAATTCCCGGTGTAGCAGCATGAATTTGTACAAATAGTTCGCCGCGACTCGCTTGGTTCGCGTTTCAACACAGACTCGACCCGTTGCAGTCATCCGTAACCCCATGCGCTACGGCGCAAATTGACCTACTCGGTCGTCGGCTACGAAGCATCTGAACGTCTCAGAACCGGTCGAAAGCGGATATCCAAACTTACGCGCCAAACGAACGCTATCCCTTCAACTCCTTCTTCAGTTCGTTGAAGAAACGCCAATCGGTGCCCCGGGCCAGGAGCTTCTGGGGGGTGCTCTTGAGCATCCCGACCTCGTGGAGGCGCAGGGCGTAGAAGCGCAGGGTGTCCTCAGCACTATACTCACGCCACTGACCGTAGGGGAGCGCCTTCATGACCTGGAGGGCATGGTCATAGCGCTTAGTATAGCCCTGACCCACCATGAACTGCGCGGACTGCTCGGGCTCGCTCGCACAGAAATCCGCCGCTTTTAAGATGGCGCGGAGGGCGCGTTTGGTGGCCACCGGAGACGTGCGGACGAACTCCCGGTTCCCAGCCAGCATGCAGCAGAAGTAGTGCGACCAGGGCCGGTCCACGGTGCTGCTAATCACCACATGGCCGATCTGCTGCTCCCGCATCTCCTGCGGTTCGGGGGGAAAGCCCAGGTAGGCATCGATCTTCCCCTCACTTAGGAGCCGGATGGACTCGGGTCCCGGATGCGTGACGAACTGTATGTCCTTATGGAGGTCCAGGCCCACATACGCAGCTATACTGGCGAGAAAGACGTATCGGCTGGAATCGAGCGTCGGCACGGCCACGATCTTCCCCTTGAGGTCGCGGATCGTCTGAACCCGATCCGTCCCGAACAGCTCAAAGCAGCCGACGTGGAGTCCTGCCAAGATGACGATGGGATCCCCCGCCTCTAGGCGGAGAAGGAGCGGGGCAGCGAAATGCCCATTGAGGTCGGCTTCACCGGACGCGAGGGCCGCCTCGATATCTGCGGTCCCCTCTTTTTGGAGGTAGTGCACCTCGGTGAACCCTTCGCTGTGCAGCAGTTCTTCGGCTACATATGAAGGGGCTTGACAGATGCTGGGAATCCGGACGAGCCGGATCCGCGTCGTCTCAGGCGGTGGCTCCGCAGCGGCTCGCCTGGGGTGCCATCCCAGGAGCCCCGCTGTCCCCGCCAGCATTATCCCACGCAGGAACCTCCGTCGGCTGAATGGTCCAGCGTATAGGGTATGCATGGGAGCCTCCCTTCCAAATGCCGGCCAGCGTGACACTGAGAACGCTGACCCATGGACGCTTCTACCCTCGCATGACCCCCTGAACATGCTGCGTATTATAGCATAGTCCAGCCATACGCAAACGAGCGCCTGCCCCGTCGCCCTCCGCGCGCGGTGTGATTCCCTCGCTCGCGGTGCTGCCGTTCCAAAACCTGAGCGGCGATCCTGAACCGCAGTATTTCTCCGATGGCTTCACTGAGGATATCAACACAGAACTGTCGCGCTCACGTTCGCTTTCGTTATTCTCGGCAACGTAGCCGTCTATGAGAGTGAAAGGGCGGCGGAGTGCCTAAAGAAGGCGGTTGGTTCCTGTTCCTGCCCGCTTATGCGCCCGATTGAACAGGCCTTCGCAAAGCTCAAGGCGCACTTACGTAAAGCGGAGGCGCGATCCGATGATGCACTCCGGCGAGCCATTGGAGACATCTGCAATCTGTTCGAACCGACAGAGTGCTGGAATTACCTCAAGGCCGCCGGATATGCGTCCGTTTAATAGTCCGATGCTTTAGCTGCGGTGAATGTCAAAGCCCCATGGCCCTCTGGAGGGCGGAGGACATGTGGTCTTCCATCGCCTTCACCGCCGCCGCGACGTCGCGCTTCTCCAGGGCCCGGATGACCGCCCGGTGCTCCGCGATCGTGTTCTGGACGAGCGGGGGCGTGATCACGTAGCGCCTGTCGATGCGGATCACCTTGATGCGGTCGCCGGCCTGGGCGTAGACCGCATCGATGTAGGGGTTGCCGAGGCTGCCGACCATCGTATCGTGGAACTCGCGCTCCATGGCCTCGATCGCGTCCCCGAGCTCCGGCTGGCGCAAGCCTGCGCGGATGCGCGCCTCGACCTCGTCATGGGTGCGGGTGAAGCGATCGATCTCCTCCTGCGAGCACACCAAGCAGAAGTGCGACACCGCCTCCTTCTCGATCAGACGGCGCATTTGGTAGGTGTGCCGGATGATCTCCATGCCCGGCCGGACGATGCGGATACCGTTCCGGGGCAGGATCTCGACCAGTCCCTCGGCATGAAGCGTCCGGATCGCGTCTCGCAGCGGCGTCACGGGCACGTCGAGCATCTCCGAGAGCTGCCCCTGGGTCATGACGGCGCCGAGGTCGATCGTGTGATCGAAAAGGCGCTCCTTGAAGCGCTGATAAGCGACGTCACTCAGGCTCATCCTTCAGTCTCATCCTCTGATACATCACAAGTCTTGACAAAAATATATCAGGAGCTTTTTGATGTGTAAACCTTGAGCCAGCCCGCCCCGCAACACGAAGGTCCGAGCCTTGTCCCACAGCAACCTGCCATCATCCTGCAGCCAGACAGGAACGATCCGCGAGGCGCGGCTCCTGCGCTTCTCCTTCCCCCGGGACCGGGTGATCGGCGACAGCCAGGTCCGGATCGAGAAGGCCAACATCGGCGTCCTCGAGCTCACCACGAGCGATGGCCTGGTGGGCACCGGATTCTTCTTCGACCTATTCTACGGGCTGCCGTCGGAACGCGAACTGACCCGCATCTTCGAGGACCAGGCCATGCCGGGGCTCAAGGGCGAGATACCCGCTGTCCTCATCAATCGCATCCTGCGCCCCCGCGGTGGCAACCGCCGGATGCTGCCCTACGGCTTTGCTGAGGCCATCGACTAGGCCCTGTGGGATCTGCATGCCCAGTCCCTCGGGCTGCCGCTGTGGCGGCTCCTCGGCGGGAAGGAGGGGCGCGTGCGCGCCTATGCCAGCGGCCTCGACTACCATCTGTCCGACAACCACTACAGCCACTTCTTCACCCAGGCCAAGGCCAAGGGTTACGAGGCCTTCAAGATCAAGGTCGGCCACCGCGACGTCGCATGGGATCTCAACCGCCTCAGCCTGCTGCGCGATGCCGTCGGACCCGAGGCGCTCATCATGGTCGATTCCAACGAGGCTTGGGCACCAAAGGAGGCCATCCGGCGCATCAACGCCTACCAGGATGCCGGCTTCCCGATCTACTGGCTCGAGGATCCCTGCCTGCGCGAGGACTTCGAGGGCTTGCGCCAGGTCGGAGAGGCGTTGCCCCACACCCATCTCAACACGGGCGAGTACCTCGACCTCGCGGGCAAGCGGGCGCTGATCGCGGCCCGTGCCGTCGACATCCTCAACGTCCACGGCAAGATCTCGGACTCGCTGCGGGCCGGGTGGCTGGCAGCCGAGCATGGCCTCGAGGTGTCGCTCGGCAACACCAGCATGGAGATCGGCGTCCACGTGGCCTGCGCGCTGCCCGAGTGCCATTGGCTCGAGTACAGCTTCCAGAACACGACGATCCTTGTCGAGGAGACCGTCCGGATCGAAGGTGGCTATGCCTACGCGCCGGACAGGCCGGGCCATGGAATCCGGCTCTCCGATCGGGCACGGGCCGAGTTCCGCTGCCCCGAGGCCGGACAGGAGACCGCCGCCGGCATCCTTCCCGCTCCTCCGATCTCCCTCGAGATGTCCGCCGCATGAGCGCCTTCCAGGATTCCTCGCAAGGGCAGGGGATGACACGGCTGGCACTGATCGCCGACCGCTACAACCCCTTCCATCTCCTGGGTCACTGGTCCGACGGCAGGTTCTGGGTCGTTGCCCTGCTGGCGCCTGCCGTGATCCTGCTGGCCCTCATCGTGATCTACCCGCTGTTCTATGGCCTCAGCCTCAGCGTGCACGAGATGCGCCTGACCCGTCCCGAACTCGGGACGGGGCTCGTCGGACTGAAGCACTTCGTCGCCATGCTGTCCGACGACGTGTTCTGGCTTGCGGTGCGCAACACCTTCCTGTGGGTCGGCATCGCCTGCGTCCTCGAGGTCGGCCTCGGCATGGTCAGCGCACTTGCCCTCAATCGCGCACTGCCGGGGCTGAAGCTTAT
The DNA here is from genome assembly GCA_000517005.1 of Microvirga lupini. Classification (GTDB taxonomy): domain Bacteria; phylum Pseudomonadota; class Alphaproteobacteria; order Rhizobiales; family Beijerinckiaceae; genus Microvirga; species Microvirga lupini. The sequence continues at coordinate 25,100 of KI911952.1, read as the reverse complement.
CGCCGTGCTCGTGCTGCTGCCGTGGTTCCTGCCGAAGGTCGTGGCGGGCAATATGTGGGCGCTGATGCTCGATCCGCGCCTCGGCGTCCTCAACGACATCCTCGTCCGACTCGGCATCCTTGCGCAGTACAAGGCCTGGTTCTCCGATCCGGCCACGGCCTTCGGCACGGCCGTCGTCATCGAGGCCTGGTGCGGCTTTCCCTTTTTCACGCTGCTGTTCATGGCCGGGCTCAAGGGCATCCCGAACGAGCTCTACGAGGCCGCGTCCATCGACGGCGCCACCTCCACGCAGCGCTTCCGCTTCGTGACCCTGCCCATGCTCCGCAACGTCATGCTCGTGGCCGTGATCCTACGGGTGATCTCGCTCGTGAACTCGCCCGACCTGCTCCTCATCCTGACGCAGGGCGGGCCGGGACATTCCACCCTGGTGCTCTCGCTCTACGCCTTCGAGACCGCCTACCGCGGCTTCGACTTCGGGTACGGCTCGGCGCTCGCCGTCGTGATGCTGGTCATCCTGATGCTGTTCACCTTCCTCTATGTCCGGGCCTCGGGTGTCGGGAGGCAAGCATGATCGTCGGAAGTGCACGCGAACGCCGCCTCTGGGATGTCGCAACCTATGCGATTGCCGGGTTCTTCGGCCTCACGGCGCTGGGACCGATCGTCTGGCTCGTGCTCACGTCCCTGAAGACGGAGGCCGACATCGTCACCGCGCAGGGCGTCGTCTACTGGCCGAGCACCCTGACGCTGGCCAACTATCGGGAACTCTGGGACCAGACCGACTTCCCGACCCTGTTCCGCAACAGCCTCTCGGCCACGACGCTCACGGTCGTCATCTGCCTGGTCGTGGGCACGCTGGCGGCCTATGCGCTGTCGCGGGAGGCCTTCCGCGGACGCCAGCCCCTGCTGATGGGTCTCTTGGCGATCCGGATGTTCCCGGCCGTGATGCAGATCATCCCGCTCTTCATCATCATGAAGGCCATCGGGCTCCTCGACACCAAGCTCGGTCTGGCGCTCGCCTATGCCAGCTTCCTGCTGCCGATGTTCATCTGGCTCATGAAGGGCTTCTTCGACGACCTGCCGGGTGAACTGGAGGAGGCCGCCCGCATCGACGGCTGCTCCAGGCTCGGGGCGATGTGGCGGATCGCGCTGCCGGTCGCCCGCAACGGCATCCTGGCCACCACCGTGCTCATCGCCATCAGTGCCTGGAACGAGTTCCTGTTCGCCCTGATGCTCACGACCGGGGCCGACACGCGGACCTGGCCCGTCGGCCTGCAACTCATGATCGGGGACTTCCAATTGCCGTGGGGACTGCTCGCGGCGGGCGGGGTCATCAGCATCATTCCCGTCGTCGCGCTCTTCGCCTTCGTCCAGGGATCGATGGTGCGCGGCCTGACCGAGGGCGCCACCAAGGGGTAATCAACAAGGGAGGAAACAATGAACAGCCATCTGACACGCCGTAGACTGCTGCAATACGGAGCGGCCCTCACCGGGCTCGGGGCGCCGGGCCTGGCCCGCGCGCAGAGCCCCGTCCGCCTGAGCTACTGGCACCACTTCGCGAGCCAGAGCGAGCAGAAGGGCCTGCGCCGCCTCACGGAGATGTTCCGCGCCAAGTACCCCAACATCTCGATGGCGATCGAGACGATCCCGAACGCCGAGTACCTGACGAAGGTGACCGCCTCCGTGGTGGCCAACAGCCGTCCCGATACCTGCATGATCGCGGCCGAGCGCTTCGCCGACATGTACGCCATGAAGGCCCTGCTCGACCTCTCGCCCGAGGTCGCCAAATGGGATCGCAAGGCCGACTTCAAGCCGAGCGCCTGGAAGGGCGCCGAGCGCGACGGCAGGCCCTTCGGCGTCCCGGCCTACTCGTTCGTCAACTGGATGTATTACCGCAAGGATTTCTTCGAGGAGGCGGGCCTGTCGGGTCCCCCGGACACGATGCTGGAGTTCCTTGAGGCCTGCATCAAGATCACGAATCCGGCCAAGAACCGCTATGGGTTCGGCATGCGGGGCGGCGGCGGCGGCCACCAGTACCTGATGGACTTGCTGATCGCCTACGGTTCGCCGATCGTGGCCGACGGGAAGCCCGCCATCGACCGGACGAAGGCGATCGAGGCGGTGCGCTTCTTCTCGGATCTCTACACCAAGCACAAGGTCGTGCCCCCGAGTGCGCCCAACGACAGCTTCCGGCAGATCATGGAGGGCTTCAAGACGGGGCAGACGGCGATGATCTGGCATCACACCGGATCGTTGACGGAGCTGACGGCCGCGCTCAAGCCGAACCAGATCGGCACCACGTTGCGGCCGAAGGGTCCGGTCCTGCGGGCGGCCCGCGTCGACAACCTTTACAACGGCGTCTCCAACGACCGGAACCGGGAGGCGGCCTGGAACTGGGTCAGCTTCTGGGCGGAACCAGACCCCTCGATCGCGCTCCTGGAGGAGACGGGATATTTCCCGGCCTCATACAAGGTCGCCCAGGATCCGCGCATCACGGGCAACCCGCTCTACAAGCCCGCTATCGAGACGCTGTCGTTCGGGCAGAACGCGATCGACACCCCCGGTGTCGAGGCCTGGGGGCAGAACCAGATGTTCCCCGAGTTTCAGAAGATTCTGGTCGGCAGCTCCACGGTCGAGAACGCGGTCGACGCGATGATGCGAAGCCTCGATAAGACGTTGAGCTGACGCCCGGAACCCAACGGCTAACAGAAAAAGAGCATCCCATGCCGGAGCCCGCTACCTGAAAGCGGGCGACGTCGTGGAGCTGGGGATCGAACGACTCGGTTCACAGCGACAGGAGGTAGTGGCAGGTCCCTAACCACAGCTTGATGCGACTTTGGGCATGCCAAGCCCAGATCGCGTCCGCCGAATATCAGGTCAGTGGCTCAACCAGAAACCGATAATGCGTGCTCCATGGGCTGTCCGGCTTCAGTGCGATTGCGGTCAGTAACCCTCTTCCGGCAAAAGGCTTGCCTTGACTGGCCGAGATCGAGGACGCCAAGCCGAAGGCGGCAGAGACGATCTCGACACCGAGTGCGCGGAAGGCGCCGTTGAACGGCGGGTTCCGCCGACCGCCATTCAATACCCAGAGGATGCAAGCTGGAAGGTCGGTGTCATGCCAGTTGATGGTAATGGAGAAATCCTGATCATGCCGATCAACACGCAATGTTCGTTTGATGTCGTTGAGCTGCACGATCTCCTCGCCTCTTACACCAGCAACTTGGCGGATCTGCCGTGCCATAGGCTAAGGTCAGCTCCTGGCACTCCTGAGACGTAGGAGCTTGGTCTGCTCCGGAACCTGAGAGCCGACGTTCGTTGGACGGCCGAAGGGTGAAAGATTGAT
>KI911952.1:18204-21660 GCA_000517005.1 Microvirga lupini | reverse complement strand
CCGCACCTTGAGCCAGCGCCTTCACCCACGCCTTTCGGCGCTGGTCCGGCCACACACCAACTGCGTGGCGAAGCGAGAGCCATCTCGGCGGGTATCGGTCGGTTTGAACAGTCGGGCTTTGTCAGGGAACCAGGAGACCTCTATGCATCGCTTTTTGGCTGGCATTGGACTGATAGGCATCCTCGTCTCGGGTGCAAGCCCTGCCTGGGCGCAGCAACAGTTCGATGGGGGTGGATCACAGCAATTCTCACGTAACCAGACCTTCCGAAAAGTGAATGGACTTCACTGCCTGACCCGCTCCAGACCATCCTGAGGTTGGGACACGTGGCTGACGGAGCGATTGTCCCCACCGCCGACGACGGAAGAAACCGCTTCGGCAAGTTCAGCGCGCCAGTGGGTTCGACGTCCCGAAAATGGACCTTCCTTCGAATAACCCTGTCCTTCCTTTTGACCACAACAGACCCTTGCAGTGACCGCTTCGCAGACCCTGTTCCTATTGATCGCGGCCCTCCCGTGAAGCGTCACCACGTGACCGTCTCAGTGGTATCATGAACCAGCACGGTCGCGGTGTCGGGCAGCCGGATGGTGCATGTCGCGTCAATCGCCTGGGCTTCATCCGGCGGATCTCCTGAGGGAGAGACAGCCATGGCGACTGCAAGAGCGGAGCGGCGGCTGGCCGCGATCCTGGCCGCTGACGTCGTCGGCTATTCCCGCCTCGTCGAACATGACGAGGCTGGGACGTTGTCGGCCCTGAAGCTTCTGCGCCGGGAGGTGATCGATCCGCTGCTGGCCGAGTATCAGGGCCGTATTGTCAAGCTGATGGGCGACGGTGCGCTCGTGGAGTTCGGCTCGGTCGTCGATGCCGTCGCGTGCGCGGTCGCCATCCAGAAGGGCGTTGCCGAGAACCAGGCCGATATCCCAACGGAGCGACGCATCATCTTCCGGATCGGCGTCAATCTCGGTGATGTGATCCACGAGGTTGATGGGGATCTCTACGGCGACGGCGTCAATATCGCAGCCCGCCTCCAGACCTTGGCAGATCCAGGCGGCATTTGCATTTCCGGCACGGCGTACGATCACCTCCAGGGCAAGCTTGACTGCGACTACGAGTATTTGGGCGAACGCGCGCTCAAGAACATGGAGCGGCCGGTGCGGCTGTACCGCCCGCTTGGGGACGGTCCGACCGCACGAACGGCAACGCCCAGGCCCGCACTTCCGGACCGACCATCCATTGCCGTGCTGCCGTTCAACACCATGAGTGCCGACCCGGAGCAGGACTTCTTCAGCGATGGGCTCACCGAGGACATCACCACCGCGCTGTCCAAGCTCAAGGGCTTCTTCGTGATCGCCCGCAACAGGATGGTCACCTACAAGGGAAAGCCCGTAGATGTGCGCGCCGTCGGGCGCGAACTCGGGATCCGCTATGTTCTCGAGGGGAGTGTCCGTAAGTCCGGCGACCGCGTCAGGGTGACCGTGCAGCTCATCGATACGGCCTCCGAAGCCCATCTCTGGGCCGAACGGTACGACCGGGACCTCGGCGACATCTTCGTCATTCAGGACGAAATCACCGCAAGCGTCGTCGGCCGCATCGGGCCGGAACTCCTGGCGGCAGAGCATGCCCGCGAAAGCCGCAAGCCGCATCATGGCCTCGATGCCTGGGAATGTGTCGTGCGGGCGGTGTTCCTGTGTTCCCAGTTGTCTGAGGAGAGCAGCCGGAAGATGCTCCCCCTGCTCGATCGGGCAATCGGACTGGCTCCCGACTATGCCCAGGCGCTCGCCATGAAAGGTTGGATTACGATGTGGCGCGCGTTCCAGGGGTGGGAGGACATGAGATGCGCCCTGGCCCTGGCCAGGGATGTCGTCCAACAGGCCATTGCCGCGGACGATAAGGAACCGTGGGCTTACCTTGCGCAGGCGATGATAGCCTTTGCGACGCGTGACAATGTCCTGGCAATGGCAGCGGTCAGCCAGGCTGTGGCGATCAACCCCAACTCCGCGTTTGCACACGGCCAGTTGGGACTTGCGCATGCAAACGGAGGCCGCGCGGCGGACGCCATTCCTTGCATCGACTACGCCCTCAGACTGAGCCCGCGCGAGGCTTTCCTCGGCGACTTTCAGTTCTACTACGCCATGGCTTACTTCCAGGGCGCAAAGTACGAGCTTGGATTGAGTTATGCGCGGGAGGCGCATCGCTTGCGGTCCGGCCACGCAGTTCCGCTGGTCGTCGGCACGGCCTGTGCCGGACTTCTGGACAACCAGAAGGCCGCCACGGACTTGCTCAGGCGGCTCAAGTCGCTGGTCCCTGACATCTCACGGGACGCGGTCGGAGCAACATCTTCTTTCGTCCGCGCCGAGGATCGGGCGCGCCTGATCGAGGGACTTGCCCGAGCCGGCCTGGATTGACGGGTTGGGATCGACCTCAAGAACCGATCGCTTATCGGTGAGGAGCGTTCCTGGCAGCATGTCCCGACGACTTTCGGAAGTGTGCTGCGTGGAAGCCCCTCTCGCGGCCGCCGCAACGAAGCTGCCAACACGAAGGTCGCTTCAGCTAGCTGAAATGCTCCCCGTGAGTGGCTCATCGCGAGTAACGGCGTCCAGACGCTGGAAGGCGTGGCTCAAGTCTGGTGGCGCTTGCTACCGAATGCCGGACCGATGCAGCGGCGATCTAGTCACACGGAATGGTCCGTTCCATTGTGGCATTCCGCGCAATGAACTTGTGAACCAGGAACGTCCGTTCATGGCACGGAGCCGGAGTAGGCCGAGGGACCGCAGTTGCAGGGTAAGCGGACCTTCACATGGCCGCACTTAAAGACCGTGCCTGACCCGGAGGAGACCTTCTGAGCCCGCGCTTGCGGATTCGTGGGAAGGGTTGGATGCCATTCGGCTAGTCAGCCCTGCGCCTGACTTGCCCGACCCGGTTCAGTACCTCACGCGGGATGCCGTAGTCCTTTACCACAGCGTCCCAGCTCCGGAGGCCGCATAGCTCCCGCTGGATCATGAAGGCCCAGACGAGGTCTGCTGCATCATCCAGCATGGCACGGTGACGATGCTCGCGGTCAGGTTGGTGCGTTTCGGCATCGAAGGCTCGCAACGCCGCGAGAGCCTGCTCGACCTGGCTGCTCAAGGTGCCAAGCGTATGCGCTTTTTGCTCCCGCAGTTCGTAATCGAGCACGCTCCAGCCGGTTTCCCGCTGGAGGTCTGTCGACAGGCTCTGGGGAATGCGAACTGCCATCTCAGGTCTCCGCAATATGGCGATGGAGGGGAGATGGTGCCGCAGCCCTCATGGGTGAACGCGACACCCTGGCGCAAGCCTGCACAGGCCACGCCTGGTGGCATCTGTCACGAGGCGATGTGAACGAGGAGGCCTTGCTGCCTGCCGCGGAGCTGAACTTGGCGGGAGGACTGGAACCTCGTGAGCCACGCCGGATCTCCCGCGGCGCGGATGCAATCCTCCGA
>KI911952.1:5995-18104 GCA_000517005.1 Microvirga lupini | reverse complement strand
GGCCTCTCCAAGGAGAAGGAGGACGTAGAGGAATTCCTGGCCACGCAGGCGGGTCTGGATCGGCCATTCGTTGCCGAGACTGACTGGCGGCGGGACCAGGATTGCGGCCGTCACCAAGGCCACGTCGAGGACGATGAAGCCAAGCTTGATCGCCTCGCCGTGACGGTGATGCCGCAGGCGGTACGGAATATAGCCAAGGAGGAAGAACCCGAAGGCGTAGCCACCGTAATAGAGGTCCCGTGGCCACGGTACGAGCCAGATCAGCCAGATGGAAACAACGATGATCGCGGTCAGCCGGGCGTAGAAGGCGAACCGGAGGCCTTCGAGCTCGGCCTGTCGAGTGCTCGCCTGAAGACGAACCTGTGCGTTACGGAGAGACCGAAGCGATCGAAGCCCCTTCAAGGTCCTGGACACAAAGCCGCCAATCCGGGTTGCCAAGTCAGACATATGCTTCCTCTGCCGATCCCAGGAGCTCTGGGTTTGAACCTGATAGCATCCCGACGGGGGGCCTTGCACGGTGCGAGCGGAAACGGCAATGGGGAGGCTTCAGCCCCGAAGCTGGAATCCTCATCAAACCAGACGTTTCGAAAACGCTGGGGATCTCGGTTCCTATCCGATGGGCTCGATGCGCAACGGGAACTTGCCGCGCACGCGTAGGGGCTCAAAGCTGCCGTCGAAGCGGCCGAGCCTGATCAGGCCGTCCCAGCGGTAATCGGCGTAGAACATTGCCAGGTTGCCCCAGGGCTTGAAGTAGCAGAGATCGCCCGGCCGCTCGTTGTCGAAGGGGCCGCTGCCATCCTCCGTGAGCTTGCGCGGCAGGTAAGCGATCTTCTCGTTGCTGCCGTAGTCCTCGATCGTGAGGTCCAGGGGGAGAAGCGTGGCCAAATCGCGGGCCGACGGGTTGTCGTAGAGCGTGGCCGTCATGGTTCGACTATCGAAGGTCAGTCTGATCCTCACGTCAGTCGGCTTCTGGCTTGCTGGATCCCTGCCATTCTGGCCGTGGGCCAGATGCGGCACGGCAGCCGCAAGCGTAGCGCCCAACATCGTGCGGCGGCTGATTGTCGGCAGTCTCATCGTCATGGACATGCTCCGGATCGTCGGGATGGAGCCTCTCCTCTACCAGCTTGTCTATCTGGGCTAACCCATAGCTGCCGGCAAGGGATCGCAGCAGGCTCAACTGGCGGAACGCAATCGTGGATCGACTACGCTGGGGTTCAGACTCATGACCCGCAGACTTCGATCGGCTAGTTTGGGTACCGGCCCGGAGAACCAAGTGCTCCCCGAGCCGATGACGGTTTCATGGTTTTGGCTGTCAGGCGGCCGAGGTCAGGCTGCCAGGGATGCGGTTTCGATCACGAAGCGGTACTTCACATCGCCCTTGAGCATCCGCTCATAGGCTTCGTTGATCCCATCCGCCCGGATCATCTCGATGTCGGCGACGATCCCGTGTTTGGCACAGAAATTCAGCATCTCCTGTGTCTCGGGGATTCCGCCGATCATCGAGCCGGCTAGGCTGCGGCGCTTCATGATCAGGCTGAACACCTCCGGCGACGGATGCGGTGTCGCCGGTGCGCCCACCAGCGTCATGGTGCCGTCGCGCTTGAGCAGCGCGAAGAAGGCGTCGAGATCATGCGGTGCTGCCACCGTGTTGAGGATGAAATCGAGGCTCTTGGCGTGTACCGCCATCTCGTCCGCGTTGCGGGAGACGACGACCTCATGCGCGCCCATCGCATTCGCGAGCTTGATGCCCATGTGACCTAGGCCGCCGATGCCGACGACCCCCACCTTGTGGCCGGGTCCGACATTCCAGTGGCGCAGCGGCGAGTACGTGGTGATCCCGGCGCACAGCAGCGGCGCGACGGCAGCCAGTTGATCCTCGGGGTGGCTGATGCGCAGCACGTAGCGCTCATGCACCACGATCTGCTGCGAGTAGCCTCCCAGTGTGTGACCCGGCGCATCGGGCGTGGGGCCGTTGTAGGTGCCGACCATGTGGTCGCAGTAATTTTCCAACCCGTCACTGCAATCGTCGCAGCGCTTGCAGCTATTGACGATGCACCCCACGCCGACCAGATCGCCGACCTTATGGCTCGTCACATGCGCCCCCACCGCTGATACCCGGCCGACGATCTCGTGGCCCGGCACGCACGGATACAGGGTGCCCGCCCATTCCGAGCGCACTTGATGGATGTCCGAATGGCACACGCCGCAGAAGGCGATCTCGATGCCGACATCGTGGGGACCGACAGGCCGACGGCTGATGTCCATAGGTTCGAGCGGCTTATCTCCGGCATAAGCGCCAATGGCCTTTACAGTCATGGAAGATCACCTGTGTGATTTGAAGTTCGGTCGGACCGTCCGAAAAGGGCAGTCGCGCGAGGAGGATTTAGCCGAGAGCAGCCGTCCCGACTGGACGACGTACTATCGAGCTTGGTATTCCTGGTCGGTGACCAGTTCCATCCAATCGGCGTTCTTTCCGTTTTGGATGTAAGTGATCGCGACGTGGCTCATGCCGTTGGTGTCGGTTGGGCCATGCCAGTGCTTGATCCCGGCCGGGATCCACACGACGTCGCCGGACGTGATCTCCTGGCGGGCCTGGCCTTCCCGCTGGACCCAGCCCTTGCCCGCCGTGACGATGAGCATCTGCCCGGCCGGATGGCTGTGCCAGGCGGTGCGTGCGTGCGGGGCGAAAGTCACCAATCCCGACGAGGCCGGGGTCTCGACGGATGGCGGCGTGAGAAGATCCACCACCACCTGACCCGAGAAGTTTTTCGGATCGGCGATCACCGACGGTGAGGAGCCGCTCGGAAAAACCTGGATGCCCTGTGCATTGGCTGGCGCACCACCGAGTGCAGCCGCAGTCATGGTGGCTGCGATGAGTGTGTTCTTCACGTACAATCCTTTCAGGGGGCAAGAAGACGGGACAGCGGTGGTCAGTTGGACCGGCCCTTGAGGACCTCTGCGACGACCGGACCGGCGGAGAAGGCGTTGGGCCAGCCTGCGTAGAAGGCGATCTGCGTCACCACCTCGCCGGCCTGTTCCTGCGTCAGGCCGTTGTCCAAAGCCCTGTTCAGATGACCCGCGAGCTGCGCCACCTGCCCATTCGCCATCAGCGACGTGATGGTCACGAGACTGCGGTCACGCGGCGACAGGTCGGGGCGCAGCCACACGTCCCTGAAGAGCGGATCGGTCGTGTACTGGTCGAGGCCGGGAGCAGCGGTTCCGAGAAGGCGTTGCACGCTTGCGACCCGGGTTGCCTCCGCCTGCTCGTTCAGTGGCAGGAGCTGCGGCGATGCGGCCGGCAACTGATCCGGCCCGATCCGGCGTTGGGCGAAAATGTCCTTGGTGGCGGCAACCGCCGCCATGGCGTTCGACCAGCCCGAGTAGAAGGCGAGGTGCGTGATCGTCTCGGAGAGTTCGCGTGGTGTCACGCCGCTGTCGAGGGCAAGGTTGATGTAGGGCGGCAGGTCCAGCGTCTGGTTGCGAGCGATCAGGATCGCCACCGTGACGAGGCTGCGGTCGCGACGGGAGAGCTGCGGACGCTGCCACAGGCTGGCGACGTCTTCCTTACCATATCGGCCGAGGGCCGGGGAGACCGACTGGATGTCGGCAGCCGAGAGCGCGGAAGCGGTTTCGAGGGGTGTAGGCATGGAAGCAGCTCCTTGAGCGAGGGCAGGTGTTCCCAACGCGAGGGACACGAGAGTGGAGGCCAGCAACTTCATGGACGATGATCCTTTGCACGTAGATCGACGGGTGAAGGGGGCCGGCGCGATGATCGCGGCAGCCGGTGTGGTACTCACGTGCGTGCGGATGATCCCGCAAGCTTCGTCACGAACGCCATGAGCCCTGCCGCAGCCAGCATCGCTGCGCTCGCACGGAAGGTGCTCTGATAGCCGCTCATGTCGAACAGCAGGCCGCCAACGGTCGCGCCTAGGGTGATCGCCAGTTGGATGGCGGCCACCATCAGCCCGCCGCCGGCTTCGGCGTCGTCGGGCAAGGTCCGGGTCAACCAGGTGTTCCAGGCTACCGGGGCCGGAGTGCCAAGCAGGCCCCATGCCCCGAGCAGGACTGCCGTCCCGGCAAGCCAGTTTCCGAAGGCGATCAGGGCGATGGCGATCCCGGCCATCGCAAGCGGAATGGCGATCATCACGCCATACATCCCATTCTTCAGGAACGTTCCGATGAGGGTGGTTCCGGCGAGGCCTGCGATCCCTAAGAGCAGCAGGATCAGCGAAAGGGTCGAAACGTCGACATGGGTCACCATCTCGAGGAAGGGCCGCAGGTAGGTGAAGAGCGCGAACTGCCCCATGAAGAACAGCGTGATCGCCACCATGCCCGAGGCCACCACGGGCTGGCGGAGCAGCCTGAATACGTTGCCTGAGCCTTTCCGCTGGCCGGACTGCATGGAGGGCAGCTTTGCCAGCAGCCAGACCAGCGCGATGGCCGCCAGGGGCACCACGCAGAAGAAGGCCCCGCGCCACCCGATGTACCCGCCGAGGAAGCTTCCCAACGGGGCCGCGACGATGGAGGACAACGCGGTCCCGCCTTGCAGGATCGCCAGGGCACGAGGCACGCAGTCCTCTGGCACGAGGCGCATGACGGCTGCGGCCGACATCGACCAGAATCCGCCGATGGCGATGCCGAGCACCGCCCGGCCGGCCATGAGGATCGTGTAGTTCGGTGCAAGGGCCACGACCGTCCCGGAGATGATCAGCGAGAGGGCCAACACGAGCAGGACATTGCGCCGATCCCATCGGGACGTCAGCCCCGAGATGGTCAGGCTCGTGAGAACGGCGAAGATGCCCGAGACGGAGATCGCCTGCCCGGCTTGGCCTTCCGTCATGTTGAGGTCGGAGGCGATTGGGGTCAGCAGGCTGACGGGCATGAACTCGGAGGCAACGAGGACCATGCAGCACAGCGACATGGCAAGGACCGCACCCCATGCCGGAGAGCGGTTAGGAATTATGTCACAGGAAGAAGCGGTCCCGACTGTCATCAATGTCTCACGATGCCGATGGGAAGCTGGAAGATAGGCCGTCCTCATTGGATCGATTAGGTGCTAAGACCTGCATGAACCTATGAGTGGGGCTCATGAATGGCGCGCGAGAACATCAACGACCTGATCGCCTTCCTGGCGGTCGCGCGGGAGCGGAGCTTCACGAAGGCTGCCGCACAGCTCGGCGTCTCCCAATCGGCCCTGAGCCATACCGTGCGCAGCCTCGAGGAGCGATTGGGCGTGCGGCTCCTGACCCGCACCACCCGGAGTGTGGCGCCCACTCAGGCAGGCGAGCGCCTCCTCCGGACCGCGGGGCCCAGGCTGGCCGAGATCGAAGCCGAGCTGGACGGCTTGAGCGAGTTCCGCGAGAAGCCAGCCGGCACGATCAGGATCACGGCAGGTGTCCACGTCACCGATACGATCCTCTGGCCGAAGCTCAGGACCTTTCTCGCAGACTACCCCGACATCAAGGTGGAGATCGCCCTCGACGAGACCCTGACCAACATCGTCGAGCAACGGTTCGATGCGGGTGTGCGCCTCGGCGAGCAGGTTGCCAAGGACATGATCGCAGTGCGCATCAGCCCCGATGTCCGTTTTGCGGTGATCGGAGCACCCTCATACTTTGCCAACAGGCCGCGGCCGTTGACCCCTCAGGAACTCCTCGGTCACACCTGCATCAACCTGCGCCTGCCCACCTATGGTGGACTTTACGCCTGGGAGTTCGAGCGCGATGGACAGGAACTGGCTGTCCGGGTCGACGGCCAACTCGTGTTCAACGGCATCTTCCAGGTCCTCAATGCCGCAGTGGACGGCTTCGGGCTCGCTCATGTCCCGGAGGACATTGCGCTGCCGCACATCGCCGCCGGACGCCTTGAGCGAGTCCTTGAGGATTGGTGCCCATCGTGGACGGGGTACCATTTGTACTACCCGAGCCGCCGGCAATCCTCCCCGGCCTTCAACTTGGTTGTCGAGGCTCTGCGCCATCGGGGCTGAAACAGGGACCGCCGACTCTTCAACTTCACGCGAGATTGATGAGCCGAGCTCATAGGGGCATGCGCCGCAACTCGGCTAATCGTCAGCATTTACGCTTGCTACTGTCCAATCGGTGTCAGGCATCGGCCTGAGCAGCAAAGGACATGAATTGGCATGAACAAGCAGAACAGCCCTGAGGATATCGCAGCCCAGACCCCCGGCCTTGGCCGGCGTGACCTCCTCAAGCTGACCGGAGCTGGAGTCGCCGCGCTCAGTGCCGGCTCACTTTTCAATGCTACCAACGCAAAGGCACAGGGTATGTCAGCCGGATGGGATAAGGTTTTCCCGCGAAGCGAGAACGTCGATCACGAGAAGGTCACTTTCAAGAACCGCTACGGCATCACCCTGTCAGCCGATCTCTACCAGCCGAAGAACCGTGCCGGCAGGAGGCTGGCGGCGCTTGCCATCAGCGGTCCGTTCGGTGCGGTGAAGGAGCAGTCGTCGGGTCTCTATGCGCAGACCATAGCTGAGCGTGGATTCGTCACGCTGGCTTTCGATCCATCCTATACCGGGGAAAGCGGCGGCGAGCCTCGCAATGTCGCCTCGCCGGACATCAATACTGAGGATTTCAGCGCGGCGGTGGATTTTCTCGGTCTGCACCCATCCGTCAATCGCGAGCGTATCGGCGTCATCGGCATTTGCGGCTGGGGTGGCATGGCATTGAATGCCGTCGCCGTGGACAAGCGCGTCAAGGCCGTTGCAGCCAGCACCATGTATGACATGACCCGCGTCATGTCCCGCGGCTACAACGATAGCGTGACCCTCGAACAGCGCACGAAAACCCTTGAGCAACTGAGCCGGCAGCGTTGGAGCGATGCGGAAAAGGGAACCCCGGCTTACCAGCCGCCATACAACGAGCTGAAAGGCGGCGAGGCGCAGTTCTTGGTCGACTACCACGACTATTACAGGACACCACGCGGGTACCATGCGCGCGCCGTCAACTCAGGCAACTCCTGGACGCAAACCACGCCGCTGTCGTTCATGAACATGCCACTCCTGACCTACATTGCGGAAATAGCGCCACGCCCGGTCCTGTTGATCCATGGCGAAAAAGCCCACTCGCGTTATTTCAGCGAGACCGCCTACGCGGCTGCGGCGGAGCCGAAGGAACTTCTCATCATCCCGGGTGCCAACCACACGGATCTGTACGACCGTGTCGACCTGATTCCGTTCGACAAGCTCCAGTCGTTCTTCAATCAACACCTCTCCGCGTGAGCGGCGAAATGGAGCCTGGGCCGTCTGGTTCAGGCTCCATCAAGGCGAGGAGACAACCGCATGCTGAAGACGTTGCCGGGCGCCACCCTAGGGCCTGTTAGCGTCTGATGCGGCACCAGAGCGGGGCGAAGTGGCGATCCCTGCTGGCGGAGTTTGGCTCCTGGTGGATGGCGGCACAAACCTTCATCCGCTGGGCATGGCTTGGCGTCTGGGAGCGGCGGCTGGCGTTGGTTCAGGAGCGTGGCATCAAGCTGGGTATGGTTTTCCTGGACGGCACCAACATCCGCGCCCACCAGAAGGCGGCCGGTATAGCTATGAAAGGAAAACGCGAATGAAAAGCATAACCTTGTCCAAACCCAGGGGCATCCGAGGACTACGACTGCTAGCCGCTGTGGGCACTGCTGCTGTGGTCGCGCTGGGAACAGTCCTGATTCCGGCGCCACCTGCTGCCGCGCATCACGGGTGGCCCGGCTTCGAAACCGATCACCTCGTCTACATCGCGGGAACGGTCTCTTCGGATGGTGTCTGGGGTAACCCGCACTCGCAGTTCGATGTAACCCTGGACAGCAACCTGCCTGCCGACACTCCCGAACTGGCGATTCCAGAGCAGTTGCAAGATCCCGAGGACAGTGTCCGGGTCAATGCCGCCCTCTCGTACAAGGGCCCCCACAAGGAACTGGAGGTAATTATCGCGCCGCCGGCTTGGTCGGGCAAATGGGGCTTGGGCCGTGCGCTGAAGATCGGGGAGCGCTTCAAGGCGGTCGGCTACATCAATCGGACGAATGACGGTCTGTTTCGTCCAGTTGTGTTTTGGTACGGGGATGACAACGTGCCGGTAAACCAAGTGCTCGGCAACACGCTCCCGGTACGAGCGCCGCTGTCGAAGTAGGCTTCCTTGACGGTTGCGAGCACCACCCCGGCCACCAGGTCGAAGCCGCAGTGCAAGTCTCTGGGAGTTCTATGTTGTGGACGGTGTTCGGGGCCATCATCGTCGCAGTAAGTGCGGGTGGGTCCTTCCACCTGCGCCATCGCACCGGGCGGGATTGAACGGAGTATGCTTGATTTGCTCAACTCGTTGCTGATGCTGTTGCAGGGCTCTACGCTCGGCGAGACGGTGCGGAGTGGCCAATACCTCTATCCCGTGCTCGAAGCCATCCACATCCTTGGGATTGCTCTTCTTGTCGGCCCGGCTTTCACCTTCGACCTCCGACTGCTGGGTATCGGACACCGCGTCGTGTCTGCAACCACAGCCGCGCGCTATCTGCTGCTCGTCTCACACATCGGCTTCGCCATCGCCGTTATCACGGGTATCGCACTGCTCAGTGCACAGGCCACCGTAGTCGCTGGTGCCGGAGCTGCACCGTGGAAGTTCGGCCTGCTGATCCTCGCCGGCCTCAACGTACCGGTGTTCCACTACGGCGTTTACCGCCGCGTTGATGAGTGGACGGATGCCGCCGTGACCCCGGTCGCCGCCCGCGTCGGAGCAGCAGTGTCACTGGTCGCATGGATGGGCGTGATCCTCGCCGGTCGGCTCCTCGCCTACACCTAATCTCCTGAGCGTCAAGATACCTTCATCTGTATCCTCTGCCTCGCCGCCACGCTCGATTTGCTCGACTCTAACAGGCCCTAATCGCAATCGGCCTGGCCGGCGTTTGCCTTGCTGGTAGATACACTGCACTACCGCGGCTGAACCAAAAGCATCCTCAACTGATTGGCGGAAGGGTGAGGGCGTCACCGCACAAGTGATGGCAGAAGTTGACCGAGGCAGTCCTCTGCTCGGCCTCTCCGTAGACGCTCAAGTCGAGCTAGAGTACCGGAGCACGATCTTATCGAATGGACAGATTGTATGAGCACTGATTGGGACGTCGTCATCATCGGCGGCGGGGCGGCAGGTACTGCCGCAGCGCGGCGGCTCGCAACCAGGGGCTTTTTCACCTTGCTGCTGGAAGCCTCGCAGCGGATCGGGGGCCGCGCCCACACGGTCAACGTGGCCGGGCACACACTCGATCTCGGCTGCGGCTGGCTCCATTCGGCCGATCGCAATCCTTGGGTCGGCATCGCTGACGCATCCGGCTTCGCCGTCGAGCGCCGAAGGTCGGCCTGGAACCAGCAGTATCGCGACCTCGGCTTCTCACCGGAGGATCAGGATGCAGCGGACGAGGCCTATGCCGCTTGGCATGGACGCTTGATGTCGGACCCACCTCAAAGCGACTGTGCCGCCGATGCGCTGGAACCCGGCGGGATGTGGGACGGCTATCTTCAGGCGATGAGCGGCTACATCAGCGGTGCCGGTCTCGAGCGGCTCTCGATCGCCGATTATCTCGCCTACGACACTGCTTCAACGAGGTACAACTGGAGAGTGCCGGCTGGATACGGCACCCTCATCGCTGCAAGCCTTCCGCCCAGCGTTGCGCTTCGCCTTGCCACCCCGGTCGAGGCGATCAACCTTGAGGCGGCTGGGGTGAGCATCGCAACGCGAGCCGGCCGCATCACCGCTCGGACCGCCATCCTCACCGTCTCGACCGCCGTGATCGTTGGTGGGACCATCGGGTTGCCATCAGAGCTCGATGAGTGGCGCCATGCTGCCACCAGCCTGCCGCTCGGTCGGAACGAGAAGCTGTTCCTGGAGATTGTCGGTGACAATCCCTTCGAGCCTGAGACCCACGTCATCGGTGACCCGCGCAACCCACGCACGGGCTCCTACTACATCCGGCCCTTCGGCGGTCCCGTGATCGAAGGTTTCTTCGGCGGGGAGGGCGCCGAGGTTCTGGCCGAGCACGGACCTGCCGCTGGCTTCGCCTATGCCATCGATGAGCTTGCAGCGCTGTTCGGTTCGGACGTCCGACGCAGCCTCCGGCCCCTTGCTGTCTCGAACTGGAGCCGGATGGATCACATCGGGGGAGGCTACAGCTATGCCCTTCCAGGAAAGTCGGCAGTCCGGGACATCTTGGCTCGCCCATTCGACGGTCGGCTGTTCTTCGCCGGTGAGGCAACGCACCGCCACGACTTCTCAACCGCCCACGGGGCATATCAGAGCGGGGTGCGGGCGGCCGACGAGGTGATGGCTGCGCTTCGCCCGTCAGGACCCTAGGTCTATGGCTTCAACAGATTGAGAGAGTTGGCATGGCTTTCATCTTCATCACCGGCAGCACGGATGGGCTTGGCCGCGCGGCGGCGCAGGCCCTGATCGGGCAGGGGCACCGGGTCGTTCTCCATGCCCGCTCGCAGCAGCGTGCAGCGACGCTCGCGGACCTCTCGCCACGCTCGGCCGACATCGTTGTCGGCGACCTCCGCAGTGTGGTTGAGACCCGGTCAATCGCCGATCAGGTCAATGCCATCGGCCGGATGGATGCGGTCATCCACAATGCCGGCATCTACACTGTGCCGAGCCGGTCGCCGACCCCTGAAGGGCACACGAGCACCCTCGCAGTCAACACGCTCGCCCCGTACATGCTGACGGCTCTGATCGAACGTCCCCGCCGCTTGATCTATCTGAGCAGCGGCATGCACCGTGGCGGCACCGGGCCGTTGCATGACATCGATTGGACCGAGCGGCGCTGGGATACAACTCGCGCCTACTCGGAAAGCAAGCTCTACGTCGTGGCACTGGCCCTTGCCGTCGTGCGCCACTGGCCGAATGTCTTGAGCCATGCGGTCGATCCGGGCTGGGTCCCGACCCGCATGGGAGGAGCCGGAGCTCCGGACGATCTCGAGGAAGGCCATCGCACCCAGACTTGGCTTGCCACGAGCGATGATCCTGCGGCCATCGTCAGTGGCGGCTACTGGTATCACCGCAAGCGGCAGGCCCCAGCCGCACAAGCGACCGACCCTGCCTTCCAGGACGAGCTTATGGCCAGACTTGCGGACTTAACGGGCGTATCGCTCTTCTGAAGCGAGGCGAAGGCTCTGGGGTCAAGTTCTCGGAGCAGGTGCGTCCTCGACCTTGTGACGCAGCCACACCATGCCGCCCTCGAGCGTTTCGCAGCCGATCAGACGCAGCGCCTGTCCGGCGCCCGGATGCTCGTCCTCAGTGCCGTGGTAGTCGACGATGCTCTGGACCCCGGCCAGTCCGTCGACGGCGGGGTAGATCAATGTGCTGAACTCATCGATCAGCCGCTGCTTCAGGAACGAGCCGTTGATCGCACCGCCTCCCTCGAGGAGCAGCGTCTTGACGCCGAAGACGGCGCCGAGCTGCTCCATGGCAAGGACAAGGTCGTCGCCGTTTGGGCCGGCGAAGATGTAGGAGACGCCGTCTTCGCGCAACTCGGCCAGATAGGCGTCCGAGACCTGCTCGCCCAGCACGGCGACAGCGTGATCACCCCCGACGTTATCCTTTCCATAGTGGACCCGGCCGGATCGATGGCGATGGCGAGATCCCGGCCATTGCGGTTTGCTACATATGGCTCGCGTGCGACCTGTGGAGCATCGCCTGTGGTCCGCTCGGTCCCTTTGGCCATCTCGGCCATGGTCTTGCGGCCGACGATCCAGCCTTCCGCCTCGAACTGTTCGGTGACCTGCTCGTAATGCCCGCGCAGCACCTCGGCTGGAATGCCCGCGGCAGGCACGGTGAAACGGCTGGGATGGAGGCGGCCATCGATGGAGGTGACCATGTGGCAGATGATGTAGGGGCGCATGGATACGACTTCTCCGCTGGTAACACCCGGGGAGGGTCAGACGTGGCAGCGGCTGCGGGCTTGACTGAACCGTATATGATATGCCTGTGCGTGGCGCGATGACCAGATGAACCCTCTTCGTTCCTGAGGAATGACGGAACGGCGGGCATGAGCCCGCCGTTCCAACTGCAAGGGCCATGCCTACTCGGCGGTGGCACCAGCCGCCTTGAGAACCGGGGTCCAGCGAGCCACCTCA
>KI911952.1:5598-5895 GCA_000517005.1 Microvirga lupini | reverse complement strand
TCGGTGTAGGGCACCGCCAAGTTGCGGTTCAGGCTTATGGCCCGCTCGGCCGCCGCGATTGCCTCCTCGCTGCGCCTCTGCGCCCGGCGCAGCAGCGCCTTGTACTGGTGGGCCGCGGCATCGTCGGGTTTCACGGCAATGGCCTGTTCGATCAGCTCATCGGCCTTCCGCAGCGGATCCGCAGGCGCGTCCGTCCAGCGGTTGAGCACGTCCGGATGTGGGTGAAGCCCAGGCCCGTAAGCGCGCTCACCGCCTGCGGGTCCAACCTGAGCGACGCCTCGAACAGACGCCGCGCCG
>KI911952.1:5366-5498 GCA_000517005.1 Microvirga lupini | reverse complement strand
TTGGACGGTGCCGCTGCTGGCGCACGACCTGGCCGCAAAGGGCATCGCGGTCAGCCCGCGGACCCTGCGGCGCCGGCTGCACGAGGCGGGCTATCGCTGGAAGCGCCCCCGCTACGTCTATGCCGCGCGGGC
>KI911952.1:5146-5266 GCA_000517005.1 Microvirga lupini | reverse complement strand
GCGAGCGGGTTCGTTCTATGACCCGAAGGCGACATTCCCGGGAATGACCTCCTCGGGGGCTCTCGGTTCGGGAGCACCGCATTACAGCCAGCGCGCCGAAGCCGTGATAGGCCTCCCAAG
>KI911952.1:1165-5046 GCA_000517005.1 Microvirga lupini | reverse complement strand
CTCTCGACGAGCTTCTGCAATCCTTCCGGGGTGCGCTCGGAAGCGGTCGGCAGCACGCCGCCCAGGTCGAGGAGACGCTTCTTGGTGTTCTCGTCATCGAGCGCCTTCAGGAGGGCATCGTTGAGCTTCTTGACGATTTCAGGTGGGGTGCCCTTGGGCGCGAAGATCGCATTCCACGGGCTGACCTGATAGCCCTCGAGTCCGGCTTCCTTGGTGGTCGGCACGTCCGGCAGGGCGGGCGAGCGCTCGGGCGTCGCGATGGCAAACGCCTTGATGTTGCCGCCCTGGATCTGCGGCGCCACGTTGACGATCTGGTCCGTCATGAAGTCGACGGTACCAGCCATGAGATCGTTCAGTGCCGGACCCGTGCCGCGGTAGGCCACCATGGTGGGCTTCGCCTTGATTACCGAGCTGAAGAAGGTCCCGCTCGCGTGCGAGACGGAGCCCACGCCCGCATGGGCCATGTTCACCTTCTCGCCGTTGGACTTCACGTGCTCCACCAAGGTCTTCAGGTCATTGGCCGGGAAATCCTTCTTGGCCACGATCACGATCGGGGTTCCTCCCGCCATGCCGATGGGGGCGAAATCCTTGGTCGGATCGTACTTGAGCTTCGGGTAGAGGGCCGGGGCAGCGCCGTGTGTGCCCATGTGGCCCATCATGATGGTGTAGCCATCGGGCTGAGACTGGGCGCCGCGCGTGATGCCGGTGGTGCCGCCGGCTCCCGCCACGTTCTCGACCACGATCTGCTGTCCCAGCGTGCGGGACATGTGTTCGCCCACAATGCGGGCGATCACGTCGGTCGGGCCGCCGGCCGCGAAGGGCACGATCATGGTGATCGGACGGGTGGGATAGGCCTGGGCCTGGGCAGCCGTGACGACGACACCTGCGAGCGCGGCAAGAACAAGCGTTACCTTCTTCATCAGTTTCCTCCTGTGGACCGTTAGTCTGGTTGCATTCCCGTGAGGCAGCGCCTCTTGCTCCGGATCCCGTCGTTGTTGTTGGTCTCGCGGGATGTCTGCATTTCCTGGATGCGGACATCGCGCCGGGGCGGGAGCCTTGTGTCGGGCCCAGTTACTCGGCCAGTTCCCGCATTACCTTGATCAGGTCCGACTTGCCCTCGAAACCGATGCCGGGCAGATCCGGCATGACGATGTGGCCGTCCTCGACCCGAACGCCGTCGGGGAAGCCGCCGTAGGGCTGGAACAGGTCCGGGTAGCTTTCATTGCCGCCCAGTCCCAGACCGGCTGCGATGTTCAACGACATCTGATGGCCGCCATGCGGGATGCAGCGGCTGGGCGACCACCCGGCGACCTTCAGCACCTCCAGCGTGCGAAGGTACTCGCAGAGCCCGTATGAGAGGGCGCAGTCGAACTGGAGCCAGTCGCGGTCCGGGCGCATGCCGCCATACCGCAGCAGGTTGCGGGCGTCCTGGTGGCTGAACAGGTTCTCGCCGGTGGCCATTGGACCCGGATAGAACTCGGCCAGCGCCGCTTGCAATGCGAAGTCGAGGGGATCGCCAACCTCCTCGTACCAGAACAGCGGATATTCGCGCAGCATCTTGGCGTAGGCGATGCCCTGCTCGAGCGTCAGCCTTCCGTTCGCATCGACCGCGAGCTGGGCCTTGCCATCCAGCTCCTTCAGCACCGCCTCAATCCGGGGCTGGTCCTCGGCGATGCTGTTGCCGACCTTCATCTTGACGACATTGTAGCCGCGATCGAGGTAGCTCCGCATCTCAGCCCGCAGCTCGTCGAGGCCCTTGCCCGGGTAGTAGTACCCGCCCGCGGCATAAACGAAGACCCGCGGATTGGCCTCGCGGCCGTATCGCTTGGCCAGGAGCCGGAACAGGGGCTCGCCGGCGATCTTGGCCACCGCGTCCCAGACCGCCATGTCGATGGTGCCGACCGCGACCGAGCGTTCTCCGTGACCGCCCGGCTTCTCGTTCTTCATCATCGTCGCCCAGATGCGGTCCGGATCGAGGTTCTCTCCCGTATCGTCGAGGAGGGATTCGGGCGGCGCCTCAAGGATACGCGGCGCGAACCGCTCGCGGATCAGGCCACCCTGGCCGTAGCGGCCGTTCGAGTTGAACCCGTACCCCACGACCCGGCAGCCATCCCGGACCACATCGGTGACGACGGCGACGAGCGACAGCGTCATCTTGGAGAAGTCGATGTAGGCATTGGCGATCGATGACGCGATCGGCGCGGTGACTTCGCGGATCTCGACGATTTTCATGACTTGGTCTCCTGTTGCTGGATTGAGCCAGGTTGGGTACGTCGTATAGACAGCCCGCCAGCGGCCGCCCAATGCCAAGACCGAGGATCGACATGCACAATCGGCATCGCCCATGGATCTGACCTGGCTAGAAGATTTTCTGGCGCTGGCCGAGCACAAGACCTTTGCCCGCGCCGCCGAGGCCCGGCACGTGACGCAGCCAGCCTTCAGCCGTCGCATCCAGTCCCTCGAAGAGTGGATGGGAACGCGCCTGTTCGTGCGATCACCGCAAGGGACCACGTTGACGTCGGCCGGGGCCTTCCTGCGCGCCCATGCCGAAGACCTGACCCGCAATATCTACAGGCTGCGCCAAGAGACACTTGAGGTTGCCGGCCGAGAGGCCTCCGCCATCTCCATCGCCGCCACGCATGCGCTTTCGTTCGTCTTCTTCCCCGACTGGATCAGGAGCCATCCCCAGTTCGCCACCCTCGGTCCGCTCAACCTGATCTCGGACACCATGGAGGCGTGCGAACAGATCATGGCGCGGGGCGACGCCAACTTCATGCTGTGCCACTACCATCGTGATGCCATGCCTCGCCTGGAGGCCAGCCAGTTCACAAGCGTCGTGGTTGGCCGCGATGTGCTGCTGCCGCTCTGTGCTCCCCTCGAAGACGGCACGCCGCAATGGCCGCTGCCCGGGGATCCGTCGTCTCCGTCGCGCCTGCTGTCGTACAGGCCGCAGTCCGGCCTGGGTCGGATCGTGACCGCCGCCCTGGAGAAGAACTGGCCGACGCTTTCACTCCAGAAAACACTCACGGCACAGTTGGCGGCGACGCTGCTGACCATGGCGCGTCAAGGCGATGGCATTGCCTGGCTCCCGCAAACCCTCGCCCACGACGACATCGCGGCCAGCCGTCTCGTTGATCCGGGGCATGGCAATTATTCGATCGAGGTCGAGATCCGATTGATCCGGCCCTTGCGCCGCCAAGCCCCGACAGCGGAAGCCTTCTGGAAATCCGTCGCGGGCGGTGTCAACGTTTTGGAGAAATCCTCTCCCACCTGAGGTCATGCCATCGGTTGACGCTGGCACAGGCCAGAGGCGCACCTCGGGGCCGTCGGCGTAGACACCGAGTTGTGGTGGCTGGCGGCCCCATGTACCCGGAACGTCTTCAAATCGGCATTCGGTAGCAAAGACCACCAGGCAGCAGGTAAGTACCTAGCCAAATGGGATATTTCCTGATTGCGAACATCGAAAATTTGGGGCGAGCTCACTCCGGCATACCCAGCTTGCGCCATGCCGCATAGATCCGCGCCCGCTGGGCCAGGTAGGCTGGATGCTCGGACTGCTCCAGTGCCTTGTAGCGCGCTAGCGTCATCCATGGCACTGCCCGCAACCACCTCTCCATGGGTTCACGGGCCTGGGCTTCGCGTCCGGTGAACACGTAAGTGGCAGCCAGCCCGCCGTAGGAGCTCGGAAAGCCCGGATCGGCGTCGATCGCCTGCCGGAACGTGTCGAGAGCAGCCTCGTCCTGCCCCTGGTGCAACTGCGCCGTGCCGATGTAGAGCAGCCAATACACCAGGAACGGATCGCGCGGACTGAGGCGCATGCCTTGCCGTACGAGGGGCTCGGTCTTGTTCGGCTGGCCGAGAAGGGCATAGTTCAAGCCCAT
>KI911952.1:876-1065 GCA_000517005.1 Microvirga lupini | reverse complement strand
GTCGAGAGCTTCTTCAGCCGCATCCAGCGGGCCTATGTGGGTGTCCACCACCGCTTCTGGACCCGGTATCTCGACTGGTACGTCGCCGACCTCGCCTGGAAGGAAGACACGCGGCGGATGAGCAACGGATGGCTGACCCGCTCCATGCTCTCACAAGCTCTCCGGAGGCCGACGTCGCGGTACCTGTGC
>KI911952.1:0-776 GCA_000517005.1 Microvirga lupini | reverse complement strand
AGAGGTTCTGGCGTCCGTCGACCGTACCGACCTGCCGAACGCGTTTGCGCTTCACCAGCGAGTTCAGGCCAGCCGAGACATGCGTGACGAAACGGGGAAGCGCCGGGTCATCAGCCGCCACTCCGTGCTTCTCGGCAATCCGGTTCGTGCAATCCGCTGATGACAACGGTTCCCCGGCCTCGCGCAGTACCTCAAGGATTGCCTCGGTTTTATTGAGCCGTTTCAGTACGGGCGGAATCGGGATCGCCTGTCTGGATTGCTTGCGCCCCATCTTTGAGGGCGGGTTCTGTGCATGCGCCGGGTCGTAGATTGCGATCACCTGATCGATGGCGGATACCTGCTTTTTGATGGTCTCAATCCTGAGTACGAGCTCCTCGACTTCGCCAAGCAGCTCGGTGCGTTTCCTCTTCAGTTCCTCTTCAACGCTCACGTTGTCCCGCTCCAGAAATGAAGCGGGAAGCTACCGGATGGGGTCAATCATGTCTGGTGGTTTTTGCTACCGAATGCCGCTTCAAATGGCACCAGGCGGACCTTAGCAGAAGGTCCGTGTCCGGCCCGTAAGCAGAAGTTCATGTTCGAGTCAGACTACTGTGTAATATGAGTCAAACTTCTGCACGTTTGAGTCAGACTTATAAGTTCTGAAACAAGTTGTTACGGACACTAAAAGACTGACTCAAATCCAGCCTAGCTCCCTGAGTACGTGACCTAAAAAGGCACCGTTGCGTTAACCTTGGCCTTTTAACAAGGAGCGGCTAATCAAGGAGCCGTCCTGTTGT
>KI911951.1:13465-14232 GCA_000517005.1 Microvirga lupini | reverse complement strand
ACACTGAAACCAAAAGCGCTTTAATATCGCACCCAGTAAGCATATGAGTAGGCTTCGTCTTGCTCATATATGATACTTGCAGCCCGAGGGCTTGCCTGTCCACCTCCCGCACAGGAGTTCAGATGGCCTGCACGAGCTGATCGCTGCTGGCTTTGGCATCGCCGTAGAACATGCGGGTGTTGTCCTTGTAGAACAGCGGGTTCTCGATCCCGGAGTAGCCGGTCCCCTGCCCGCGCTTCGAGACGAACACCTGCTTGGCCTTCCACACCTCCAACACCGGCATCCCAGCAATCGGGCTGTTCGGGTCCTCCTGGGCGGCCGGGTTGACGATGTCGTTCGAGCCGATGACGATCACCACATCCGTCTCTGAGAAGTCCTCGTTGATCTCGTCCATCTCCAGCACGATGTCATAGGGCACCTTGGCCTCCGCCAGCAGCACGTTCATGTGGCCCGGCAGGCGCCCGGCCACGGGGTGGATGGCAAAGCGCACCTGCTTGCCCTTGGCGCGCAGACGACGGGTGAGTTCGGCGACCGCCTGCTGCGCCTGCGCCACCGCCATGCCGTAGCCCGGCACGATCACGATGCTGTCGACCTCATCAAGTGCCGTCGCGACACCATCGGCATCGATGGCGATCTGCTCGTCGGCAATCGCCAGCACCGGACCCGTGGTGGCGCCAAAGCCGCCCAGGATCACGCTGATGAAGCTGCGGTTCATGGCCTGGCACATGATGTAGCTCAGGATCGCACCCGAGGAGCCGACGAGCGCG
>KI911951.1:12191-13365 GCA_000517005.1 Microvirga lupini | reverse complement strand
ACGCCAACGCAAGGCCCGGCTGTAGTATTAGTGCAGTTGCAAGAGACCTACAAGGACAGCGGCCTTGAGATCGTCGGCGTCGCAGCCAGCGAACACGCTCCCACGGCAGAGGAGGCCCGAACCGAGGTGGAGGCGTGGCTCGCCGACAAGTTCCCGAACCTGAACTACCGGATCGCGTTCGACCACACAGGCGAAATGAATGAGCTTTGGATGACTGCCAGTCTTTCGTTCGGGATTCCGACCGCGTTCGTGGTCGATCGGGACGGCCACATCGCCTTTATCGGGCATGCGGGGCAACTCGATGACGTCTTGCCGAAGGTTCTCAACGGCAGCTGGCGGACCAGCGATGAAGCGAAAGCCGCCGATCTGGAGCGGATTGCCAAAGGCCAACACTACGCACGCGAATCAGCGCTGATTAAGCCGATCACCGCCAAACTTTGGCCGGCGATGCAGGCCGAGGATTGGACGACCGCGCTCGCGGCCGCCGAAGAACTCGTTGCCGTGGCGCCAGACAATCTCAACTTCCGCAGGGCTCATGCAACTCTGTTGCTCCACAAAATGCGCGACATGCAGACCGGCTTGCCGGTGATGCGCCAATTGGTTCGGGACGCGATCGGGACAAAGTCCGAGCCTTGGATGGCTATGGCGATGGAACTGCTCTTCGATCCCGCGAAGGACAACTCCCACCTCCCGCATGCTGAGCGCTTTGCGATGGGCAAGGAGTTGGCCGAACAGATCCTGGTGCTGAATCCGCCGCACGGCAACGGCCGAAAATACGCGTCTTATGCGCCAGTGGCTCAGTATTACTACGAGATCGGCAACAAGGAGCACGCGATCGAGTTGGTCGAGCTGGGGCTGAATTCGGTGGACCATCCGGAGCCGATGCCGGACAACCTGAAATCGTTCTACGTGCCGCGGTTGCTCCAGGCCCTGGCCAATTGCACGGGTGAGAAGGCTTGTTACGGGGATTTTTGCGTGGTTCCGCAAAACGAGGCTCCGGAAACTGTCAAAGCGCAGCCGCCGGAGGAGGAAACATGAAAGAGACATGAGACTCGCAGTTTGTTGACTGGCCAATGCGTCGACGCCTCTGGCGTGGCGGTAACAAGTAGGGTCCATGCGGCACATTTCGAGCCGCGTGGGCCTGTAGCTCAATGGTTAGAGCCGACCGCTCATA
>KI911951.1:7901-12091 GCA_000517005.1 Microvirga lupini | reverse complement strand
CCATTGGCGTGAGCGCTGGAAGATTGTCAAGGCACCCACCCGATCTGCGATGGCGGGAACAATCTGCATTGCCGAAGCCCCATTGCCAATCACGGCCACGCGTTTACCGTCGAGCGCGACTTCTGGATCCCATTCCGAGGTGTGTACCACCGGGCCGTCGAAGTCGCTCAGACCCAAAACGTTCGGCCATTTCGGCGTGGTGAACCCCCCCACGGCCGAGAGGACCACATTGGTCACGAGGTTTTCTTCCGTACCGTTGGGCAAGCGTAACCGGGAGTGCCAAGTTAGGCTCTCTTCGTCATAGCGGGTGACCACGCACTCGGTGCCGTAGCGGATGGAGCTCTCGATCCCAAAGTCGCGGGCAACACGGTTGAAGTAGTCGTCGATTTCCTTTTGTAACGGGAAGAACTTGCTCCAGTCGCCACTGGCGAAAGTGTAGGAGTAGAGATGCCCGGGCGTGTCCACTCCGCAGCCAGGATAGTGATGTGAGTGCCAGACCCCGCCGGTGCTGTCTTGCTTTTCGATCTGGATGTAGGAGATGCCCAATTGTCTTAACCGAATCGCGGCCGCGACACCGGACATACCCGCCCCGATGATGAGCACACGAAATCCCTCCGGCAAGGACACCGGATCCGGAATGGCGCCTGAATATCTCCGTAGCTTATGAAGCATCATGTCAGCGTATTCTGGCGGGATAGGCTCGGCCTCCGACACAGTCAGCATGCGGATCAACTCTTCTGCCGATAGGTCCTGCTTGGCGACTTGTGCGCCGCGGCGCCAAGAGATGATCGCGGCCAGTGCTGCATTGCGAATCTTTGTCTGCAATTCGGCCACGAGCCCCCCTGAATCGTTGTCGCCCCAGCCACTCTTCATGGGAACAAACGGCGGGTTGAGCCAGTACTCCTTTCCTGTGAACTGGTACAGAAGGAGTAGTAAGGTTGGGATATTGGCCGAAGGGAGCGCATCGGCGATGCGTTGGCGGAACAGGTCGAGGTCCGCAGAGTTAGCCATGATTTAGGTTCCTACTGTTGCATGTATCCGGGGCCATCCCCAGACGCTGCACTTCAATGCAAGTTTCTGCCTCGGCTTCGCTGTGGCTTCCGCAATCGGCATTAGGGAAGCTTCGGCAAGCCAGTTGCCGAATCTCTGATCCAAATCGTGCTTGAGCGCGTCGCCGTCGATCACTTCTCACACGCCCGCGGCAAGATTGCAGCGCCCGAAACCCGCTTATGAGGCGAGCCGAAGGTCGCGACGGCGGGGGGTTTTCTCGGCGCCCTCGTGCCGGTAGCCGGGGCACGACAGCGGAATATGCGCCTGTGCTGCCTCGACCAGGCGCGAACAGCCAGTTACTTCTGCATCTGAAACGATCCGCTCCTTGATGATCGGAAGTAGGGCTCGGCAGAAACCGTTGTGCTAGAATGTCGATATCTCCGTGCGATAAGTCGGTCCGTGGCGTGTCCTGCAAATGCCTAGTGGCAATATGCGTGCCAAATGAAGAACTCTTTCTGATACAACGAGATGGCTCAAACAGGCGGTTTCGCATGTCCAGCATTGTCGTACATCGAACGAGCCTCAACGCGACATGACCTACCGCAGTCTGACGCACTCCGCGCCCAGGGCCCTGTTCGACAACGCCGATGTTGGCGGCGAGCGTCTCCACCGTGAACGAATCACGATTTTTGCGGCGCCGCCGCGCCCGCTCTCAGCCACCGCGACTGAAATCTGGTCCTTGTGGACATCCAACCCCACAAATCTGGTATGCTTCATCAGGCCCGTCTCCTATGCATGAGGCTCTGCACCGGCTGTGCCGGCTTAACCCTCGTACCATTGCATATCGGATGACGGGCCGCCCTCACGCCCTGCAATCATAGGGACTAGCCTCTGGCGATTCCGGCCAAGGCGCCGTATGTAAATCGGCAAAGCCGACAGAATTGTCGGATATCGCTCAAAGGCACTGAGCGTGGTCGGACCCGCCTGTATGAATAACGCTGTCGGAACAGCTGCGATGATGCGAGCGCCTTCGCCGAACAACGAGTGGCGGACGATTGTGACCGTTTCTCGGTTTGTCGACCGTGAACAATGATCGGCGCTAGGCGGCGCGCGGTTTCGCTCTGCCGTGGAGGCAGGCCAGCAGCAGCCACAAAAGCATCCTCAGCCAATTGAGGAGCGAGAAGTTGTAGCCTGCAGCAGCCGGGACGGCATTGATGGCATTGACGTGTTCGCCGGCGAGATAGTTGCGGCCCATGCGGTGCTCCGCCTTGACATGGCCGATGACCGGCTCGATGGCAGAGCGGCGCCGCATCTCGCGCTTGGTCGCCGGCGTGACGCGGCGCTTCTGGCCGCTGGTGAAGACCCGGAACCGGTGGCTTTCAGGGGCATTGTGGCCGCGGTAGCCGGGGTCGGCGAGCATGCGCTCGATCTCATGGCCGATGGATTTCTCGATGTTGGGAATGACGGTCGCCAGCGTGTGGCCATCATAGGAATTGCTGGGCAAAGCCTTGGCATACAGCGCGAACTGGCCGCCCTTCGAGCGTTTCAGCGTGGTCGCGACCGAGACTTGACGCCTCCTGGTCATTTTTTGTTCTGTTTAATTCACCTTCTCTAATACGTGAATGTCTGAGCCGGCGTTGTCTGAGAGCACATCGATTGACACAAGGCCCGCTCGGTGTGCACATTTTTTGAAAAACAACTCAGAAAAAGAAAACGAGTTCTTTAGATGCAGTCGATCACCACTTAACAGTATAATCTCTTTACCACCGAGGCAAAAGTCCAGATCCCTTTTGACCACCGCAGTGTGTATGACTTGCATGAATTGGTCTTCACCTCTTACATCAGACTCATACTCAAATGCCTCTGGATCGAAATTAGAGTCGACCGGCAGTTCTGCCTTCATTCTATAGAACACGTTTAGCTGAAATTCAGGATGCATTTCATAGTAGGACTTCGCCACATCCCTCCTCAGATCTGAGCCAATTGAGATCGCAACCCAGCACCTCTTCGCACTATTCGATATCTTCTTCAGCGTCTCGACGACCGCCTCCATGGGGGGCGTATCATTTATTGGGGCGGCAAGATTTCCAAATGTCCGGCCAAACATGACAACAAATGCCGCTTCATCGTCGCAGAAATAGCGTCGCCCAGAGAATATATCGTCGCGTATGAACTCGATTTCCAACCCCAAAGCGGACGACATTT
Organism: Microvirga lupini; assembly: GCA_000517005.1. GTDB lineage: Bacteria > Pseudomonadota > Alphaproteobacteria > Rhizobiales > Beijerinckiaceae > Microvirga > Microvirga lupini. The sequence goes on along the minus strand of KI911951.1, from coordinate 8,896 downwards.
GCGCTATGTCCCCGAGGAACTCTTTTGACCGGTCTACGAGTGTGCAACGTGACGTTTCGCCGCGCAGACCTGTTATAAGGGGAAGCGTTTTCTGTTGGAAGGCTCGCAATGTTCCGGGCCCATACTCCAGAACCGACACCCCTTTACGACATCGTTCGTCCTGATGATACCATTGAACATAATCTCTCACTCTCTCGTGAAGTTTTTGGGTCAACTTGAGTTCCGCATCCACCATATTGGTTGTGCCAGTGACGAGCGCATTACTGATCCTCTGAGCTTCAGCCTTAGCCCATAACAACGCGCCACTCATTGGATTGCCATTCCGGTCGACTCCAGTGTGGTGAGCGTATTGTTCAGGACCTAAATCAGGCGCATATTTTTGCTGAAACAGCTGCAAACTCGTTTCAAGAAAGCTCAAACTGATCTCCTCTCGACCCTTTAGCGGCTCTTCGGATTTCCCCAGTTGGCTCACTTACCGCCGTAAACGAAGGTGGTGCGCGTAGTCCGCGTATGCCGTCACTGGTCCCAGGGACTCGCCAAAGCGCGGCTCGCTCGTCAGAGCAGAAGCGCAGCGCAACCGCTGATAACCCGTTGTGTCTGTGCATGGGATATCTCCATGAACCCAGAGGAGAGGCTACAGGATTGGAAGGAGTAATCCTTGACGTAGATCAAGGGCAACCCGAATTCCGGGACGGTGCACCGTTCGTTTTCGGGTATTCAGGAATCGTCCACACGACAATCGGACGTGCCGAAGGTAAGCCGTTTGGCACTGTTGCAGTAACTTGGACCAGGCTCAATGAACCCTGTCGACCGGGCCGCTCAGGCCGCAAGACCGAAGAGCTGATTGACGAGACGGACTTCGCCTGTCGCCTGACGTTCCCGCTGGATGCAATGACCGCGGCGGATCATCCGCATGATTTCAAAACCCGTCAGCGTCGCGGAGGCGGTTTTCATCGTCTGGAAGCCGCGCGTCGGTCGGATCACGCGCTTGAGCG
>KI911951.1:2729-7801 GCA_000517005.1 Microvirga lupini | reverse complement strand
AGTTTTTGCAGCGGGCGCAGTCGGCTACTTCAAGAACCCCCGAAGCCACCGCAGGACTGACCTCAGAGATCCTCAAGAAGCAGCCAAGATGCTGATTGTCGCCAGTCATCTGCTCCGCATCGTCGAAGCAAGGGCAAGCTAGCGACAATCGCGTTCGTGGGCCCCAACATGTCCTCCACGGCGCACCAGCGCGCTTACAAGGGACTGCCGGCCCGCGTCGAAATCGGCAGCGTTAGACTCGGTGTGTAGGACCTCTCCCGCCCTCCCTCGAAATCGAACTCGTAGAGCCGGACGGGGCCGAGCACTGGCTGACGCTGGCCGAGGAAGAAGGTGAAGCCATTGGGCGCCGCGACGAACAGGTGCACTGCCGCCACCTGGCTCGGGCCACGTGCTTCCCTGACCATCCGGGTGGCGGCCTCCGCGAGTTCGAAGGCATGGCGCCCGCATGCGACGGACTGGGCGTCGGACCCCGTGCTGGGTGTCAGCACGAGCAATCGCCCGACCGTGGGAACGGTAGCGCTGAGATAACGCCGCACATCTGGCGCGATGTCGTGGGTGAGGCTCACCGCGACAGCCAGATCAGGACGTTGAGGGTCGAGTTCGATGACTTCTACCCCTAAGCTGGCCCGGTTGGCATCAGGAGGGAGATCGTCGGCTGCCCAGATCCGTCCTCCTGTGGTGCGTTGCTCCAACTCCACATGCCGGCCTGACTTGATGTTCAGCACCGAACCCGCAGCGAAGGCCAAGGTGGCGTGTGCGTCCAATGCGAGTCGCAGCTGGGACTGATCCCGCGCAGCGGAGAGCAAAAACGCACGCAGTGCCGGGTAGAGTGCATCCGCCCAATCCGTCTCGCTGCGGATGTAGCGTTCGTCGAAGGCGGGGATCAGGTCGAGGACCTGGTGGCAGCGCTCCTCCAGCCGGTCGATCGGATGCTCGAACGACTTCACGCCATAGACGTGGCGGCGGCCTTCGCCTTGCCCCAGGAGGCCCTCGCGGTAACAGATCGCCGGGAAGCTTTTGCGGTCGGACTCAAGCCGGCCTTGCGCGATCCACTGGAACACCACGTCGTCATAGGGGAATGCACTCTCGTTCCTTGGAATGCGGCGCAACCCGACATAGGCAAACAAGACGTCGAGATTGTCTCGAAGCGCGTCGAGTGTGTCCGTGGCCTCGCCGAAAGCCAGAGTGCGCGCAAGGACCTTCAGTTCCTCCTCGTCCAGTCCGAGATGGTCACGCCATGCCTTTCGGACAGCTCCCGCCTTGCTGTTGTCCGTAGCGGAACCGTAGAGCCGCTCCAGCCGTATGGCGCCCGAGCGTGTCCCGACCATCTGGCGTAGGGGATCAGCTCGATCGAGCCGCCAGTTGGTGAGGAGCTTGAAGCGGACGCCAATGCCGTCGGGCGCGTAGGCGACCTGGGCGTCGCGAGCGCGCTGCAAGAGCGAGCGCGCGTTCGCATTGATGAATTCAGGGTCGATCAGGTGGTTGTAGCCATAGGTGTCCGGAGAGACATGCCATTTGCATTGAACGTGCTCGCGCCGGAGGGGCTCGCCATATTGGTCCTGCGCGCTCCGCTTCGGGTCGTACTCGACCCAGATGTCATCGAAGCTCTTGGGTCCGCTCTCGAACCCGACCTGGATGATAGGACTCCCGGGGTCGAGCAGCCGCGCGGCATGCCACCAGAACAGGCGGGCTTGGAAGGTGTCGCCATCACGGCGCACGGTCACGGCCTGGGTCATGGGCGGGCTTCAGTTGCTGGCGTCGCGGAACGGAGGTGTCGGCACCATCTCGAGCGCGATGTCGACGGCACGCGACCCGTCAACGGCGCGTGATGGATAGGCATCGAGCACAATCGCCGGCAGGAGGCGCTGCGTCAGGTCGGAAAACGTAAATCCATGCTCGCGGACCCCGCGTTGAGGCCCAGTAGCGGACACAAGCGCGTCGACGTGACGACGACTGATCCCGAAGGCCTCGAGACGGCTCGAAAGCACGAAACGGCGCTGCTCGTCGTCCGGCCGTGAGAAGCTCAGTACCTCAGCGGCGCGGCGGCGAACCGCAGGATCAAGCGCGCTCAAGCGGTTCGTGCACATGATGACCGCGGCGGGGAGCTTTGCATTGGCGATGCGATCGATGCCGCGGATGAAGGCATTCACCCCGGCACGATCCTCATGATGCATTTGCGCGGCCTCGCGGGACTGGGCGAGCGCATCGGCCTCGTCGACGAGCAGGATGACCGCGCCGCGTGACCGCCCGCTGGCTGACTTCAGCCGTGTCGCCTCTGCAATGGTGTAGTCGAAGGCTGCCGTCAGCAGCTGGGTCATTTCGCCGACCCGGCCCTGACCGCGCGTCGAGAGACTCAACGGGAAGAGCGTGATGTCGATGTCTTCCTGGCGCGCGACCGCATCACCGATGGTTTCAGCGAGTTCGGTCTTGCCGGATCCGACGTCACCGGCCAGCACCACCAAGGGTGGGCGGCGCAGGACCGTGTCGAGCACCTGTTGCGACTCGGGGTGATAGCGTCGGGCCCAGGCCTCAAGGCCGCTGGGGTTGACGAGAAGGCCGAGGATTTTGGCGAGCCGGCTCTTCTGCTCGTCGAGCCCGACAAGGCGCGCAAGCCGCCCTTGCGGCTCGAAATCCGGATAGGTGACCCGGCGCTCGAAGAGCTCGTCGAGGGAGGGCTTCGTGTTCATCAGTAGCTCCGTACGCTCGAACGGTTGAGGGCGCGACCGCCCGAAGAGTAGGTGCGGTCGTCGGTGAGATAGCCCGTGATTCCAGGCTCAGGCGCACCGGTGCGATAGAACGGCATGCGCTTCTTGAAGGCGTCCTTTTCCTCCGAGGGCAGCAGGTCCCAGGCGGCGCTGTATGTCAGATAGTTGTAAAGGACGGCACCGGCGACGTTCGCGCCGGGGCGGATCTTGCCTGGATCGTCGTCGTTAGCCGACCCGCCTACGAGATCGCGCGCCGTATAGCGTAGAGTCGGTTCGATCCAGTTGCCGTCGCGCCAAAACCCGTAGGTGACTGTGCCGAGATAGCCGGCCTTCAGGAGTTCTATGACTTCTGCCTCGTAGTCGGCAATCTCTCCGTCAGACGGGTGTCCGTAAAGGCGCTGCATGCGCTTCAGGTCTGTCGCGACCTTCGCCGCCATGTGGCGCGCATGCGTAATGGTGAACGTCGAGCTTTCGGTGTAGCTGTAGCTATAAGACATTGCCGGTCCTCACGCGTGGAACGATGAGCCGAGGACCTTCTGCCAGTAGGCGACGGTCAACTGCTTTGTGGGGGCGGCGAGGGCCGCGTCGATCGCGTCGCCTGCGTCCAGAGCAGCGTCGACGATCGCGTCCGCATTGGCCGCCGTGTACAGGCGGGCGACATTGTTCTAGGCGTTCACCGGATCAATGATCTGCACCGTGTCCGTCAACGCTCCTACCGACGAGGGCCGGTAATAGTCGGGAAAGACGATCCGCTCGCGGAAGTCGCTCCGTGCGATGTAGGTGAAGAAGTGCTGGAGCGCCTCGGGATAGTCGAAGAAGTCGAGTCCGTCGTCGCACAGTTTCGCCAGGATCATCTCGATCATGAACGACTTGAAGCGGAAGCCGTCACGCTCCTGCTTCATGCGGCGCGCCCAGTATTTGGCGAGCCGGACGACCTGCGCGAAGTGTTTTTCCTGGCAGCGCTTCCTCTTCCCCGCGAACTCGAGGTGGAGCGGAATGCTCGTTTTCAGGAACGAGCCATCATCCTGGCTGACGAGATTTCCGTACCATTGCGAGTCGCCGTCATAGAGGATCGGCACGACATCGACGTCGAGACCGGTGCCCCGGAACGTGACCGTGACGGAGTAGGTCTGCGGCTTGACCTGATCCGCGCTGAAGTTCGGGAAGGCCTTGCGCAAGCGTTCGGCGAGATAGTCGAGCAGCGCCCGGATATCGTGGGGAGCCTCGGCGCCGCTGATGTAGCAGGCGACATCGATGTCGTTGAGCGACCGGAGCGCCGTGCCTTTGGCGAGGCTCCCTGAGAGCATCATCTTCTTGAGCGTGAAGTCCGGGTGCTCATCGAGGTAGCCCTCCAGCTTCTCACGCAGACGGCGCGCTTGCGCCCGGTATTCATCAGCCTTCTCCTTCGGCAGGTTCACCTTGTCCTGCGCGAAGGCGACGATCTCATCGTGGCCTACATGCTGCCGCCCCATAGCCTCAACTCCTTTCAGCCGGCGATCCGATGTCGGCGGCCCTTGCCACCATCATATAGTGGCTAGTTTTTAGCTATTCAATCAGCTTATTTCAGCCATGGAACATTGACAATAGCCTATGGATTTTGTATATGAGGGCAGAAGGACGGAGGATGAGATGACGGCAAAGCGCACCATGACGCTCAACCTCACCGACGCTGAGATGCGAGCTCTCGACGATCTGTCGGCCCGCAAGGACATCTCTAAGACCGCCGTGCTCCGGCAGGCCCTGCGCCTGTACCAGACAGTCGAGGCGCGGGTCGAAAAGGGGGAGAAGCTCCTTTTTGAGAACGAGGCGACCAAGGAGAAGGCGGAGCTGATGCTCCTATGACGGTTCAGGTCTCGACCATCTATCTTCAGGACGTCGCGACGGGGGACAGCGTCGAAGCCGAGCTGCGCGACGCGATCGAGCAGGCGCAGCTCGACGACTGGCAGACCAAGTGGCAGCCTGAGCTGTTCGCGGTCTTGCAGGAACTCGCCCGCAAAGGAGTGCCCATGGGGCAGTGGCCGCAGAGCTAGCACTGGAACTGGGCGCAGAAGACGGCCCAGGTCCAGGGCCTGCTGGCCTTCCGCGGGTTCAGCGTCGTCGCGCAAGGCGAGACGCAGGGCCTGGCGCAGATCGACCTGACGAAGTCCTGCCGGGAGCCAAGTCAGGCAGGCAACCGCTCGTGTACATAGATTACCTTGAGGTGGCCCCCTGGAACCGGCCGGAGCTTGGGTCCATGCCGCGCCTGCGCGGCGTCGGCACTGCGCTCGTTACGGCAGCGGTTGCCTTGAGCGAGGACGAGGGGTTCAAGGGGCGGATCGGGCTCCACTCGCTGCCGCAGGCGGAGGATTTCTACCGGCGGAGGTGGGA
>KI911951.1:2355-2629 GCA_000517005.1 Microvirga lupini | reverse complement strand
TGCCATGATCCGCCTCAAGGATGTTATTCAGATATTTCGAGGTGCGGTGTTTGACATCTGTCGGCAGCAATCCTTCGTTCTGCAGGCGCAGGATTGCCTTGGCATACGACGCCAGTTTATCCGTCGTGATGGATGATGGTGGATCGTGGCTCACCGCTCTTATGGCTTTACGCAAGAAACGATAAGCGGCGTTGGTATTACGGCGATCCGACAGCATGAAGGCGATCAACTGACTGTGCTTGTCGACCGCGCGAAACAAGTATTTCCACTTGCT
>KI911951.1:844-2255 GCA_000517005.1 Microvirga lupini | reverse complement strand
TCGCCTACGTTGCCCAGCAGTTGGGGATCGACCCGACTATCTTCGCGCTCTACTCGCGCCGCTATCAGACCCGTTTTGATCACAGCCGCCGTGTGGCGCGGTACCTGGGCGTCCGGACGGCAACAAGGGCCACGATTGTCGCTCAACTCATGACGCTCAGATCCACATTGACCGATGCTGCCGTCACCATGTTCAACAAGCTGATCGGCCGCCTCTTCGCCCGAGCTAACAATCGACGCAAACAGAAGCACGCCGATGCGAGCAGGATATGACCAAAGTGCTGCGCCTGTTCCGCGACACCCTGCGTGCGCTGGTCGTGGCCAACGATACCGGCCGGAATGCGATCGACGTTCTCGATGATGAAGTCGGCTGGCATCGCCTGTTGCAGGCCCAGCCCGAAGTCGAGGCCATGGTGCGGGATGCCGATCCTGATCCGCTTCTGCTGGCAGCGGAGCGCTACAGCACCATACGCAAGTACACAGCACGTTTCCTGGAGACGTTTACGTTCTGCTCGTCCCGCCGACATGACTCGCTGCTCGCGGCAGTTGGAACTCTCAAGACATTGAATACTACTCGCCAGCGTGCGTTGCCGGATCAGGTGCCGGTGGGTCACCTCAGTTCTCAGAGCCGTAAGCTGATCTTCGAACAGGCAAAACCGGATCGTCGACTCTACGAGATCGCGACATTGGCTGTTCTTCGGGAGCGACTGCGCTCCGGTGACATCTGGGTTGAGGGCAGTCGCGCCTTCCGGCCGATAGACGAGCAGCTGATGCCCAAGCCCGCCTTTGCCGCCCTGAAAGCATCAGACGATCTCGGGCTTGGTGTGCCGCAGGATGCCGTCACCTATCTCAGCGAGGCGCGCCAGACGCTCGACTTCAACCTGAAGCGGCTCGCCTATCGCGCCCGCAATGGCAAGCTCGAAGGCGTTCGCCTCGAGGCTGGACAACTCGTTGTTGCTCCCCTGCCCGGCGACGTGCCCCTGCCGCCGAGGAGTTGAAGTGGGAACTGGCCGACATGTACCCGCTGATCGAGGTGCCTGATCTCCTGATGGAGGTGCATAACTGGACGGGTTCGCCGATCGGTTCACGTACATCCGTACTCAGGATCCGCCACGCAACATCCCGGCCATGCTGGCCGGGGTTCTGGCCGATGCAACCAACCTCGGGGCAAGGCGGATGGCGTCGGCCTCGAAAGGAGTGAGCCCACAGGAGATTGCCTGGAAGCGGATCTTCCATACCCGGCCTGAGACCTACAAGCTGGCGCAGGCCTGTATTACGGATAGGCATGCTCAGCACCCACATGCCCTCTTGTGGGGCGATGGCTCTACCGCTTCATCCGATGGGCAGTTCTTCCAGGCGAGCGATCGTGCGGGTCTGCGAAGCGATATCAACCTGCACTATGGCAGCGAGCC
>KI911951.1:0-744 GCA_000517005.1 Microvirga lupini | reverse complement strand
CCTCGATCTCGGCAGGGCGATCTCTGATGGAGACAGCATCAATGTCTGGCCTCTCGGTTGGCCGGCCGTGCTCGCTGTCTTGCCGCGCCGCATGACCCGTCTGCTCCGCAGGTGGCGGGTCAGCTCCTTGTGGAGAACGCCGCGGGCTTGGATGAACAGGCTCTTGTAGATCGCTTCATGGGATACGCGCATGGTCCTGTCATCGTGATATTCAGCCTTGAGCCACCCTGAGATCTGCTCAGGAGACCATCGGTTCTGAAGCTTCTCGGCTACCACACCCTGGAGGAACCTGTTGATCGCCAGAAGACAGGCTTTCGGCCGTAAACTTTGTTGCCACGCACGCTCATCGGCTCGCGTGGCACGATACCTCCTTCGGCCCCCATTCCAACGGACTTCGCGGCTGATGGTCGAGGGTGACCGCCCAAGCCGGTTTGCAATCTGATGGAATGACCACCCGGCTGCGAGGCCCCGCGATATCTCCTCGCGTTCTTCTGACGTGAGCGAATGCCGAGAGCGTTTCCTCAACGATGGAGCAATGCCTCCCTTGGCGAGCACCACGCCAAAGACCGAACCGGCTTGGTTGCAAAGAGCACGGCCGATGTCACTCAGCGTCTCGCCAGCTTTCCACCGGGCCCAAAGTGCCCTTTTCTGCTCTGCCGATAAGCCCGGTCGCCCAGTACGCGCCATCGAGGATCCTTTCAGGCACTGAAAAATCGATCATGGTGCGCTGATCGATTGAACTCA
>KI911950.1:15812-16240 GCA_000517005.1 Microvirga lupini | reverse complement strand
ATCGTCGTCTCCTACGAGACGGTCCGCCGCTGGGCTCTGAAATTCGGACTGGATTATGCCCGTCGCCTCAGGCGCAAGACGCCGAGCCAGCATGACATCTGGCATTTGGACGAGGTCGTAGTCATCATCGCCGGTCAAAAGCACTGGCTCTGGCGAGCCGTCGACCAGGACGGCTATGTCCTCGACGAAATCGTCCAAACGCGGCGCGATACCAAAGCGGCCAAACGCTTGCTGAAGCGCCTGTTGAAGAAGCAGGGCTGCCCTCCACGGCGCATGATCACCGACAAGCTCGGCTCCTACGCTGCTGCCCGGCGCCAGATCATGCCGGCGGTCGCGCACCGCTCGCACACGGGGCTGAATAACCGGGCAGAGAATTCGCACCTGCCGCTGCGCCGGCGGGAGCGAGCGATGCAGGGCTTTCGATCGCC
>KI911950.1:11086-15712 GCA_000517005.1 Microvirga lupini | reverse complement strand
TTCAGCAACCTCACTCTGCCAGAGAGTGGACCGCTATCCACCCGCATAGGATCTGTAGTGCTAATGTGACAGCACCCAAGCGGCGCCCGTGGGGGCTCATGATCATTCCGCTGATCTGGTGTGCGCTCAGTGGCGCAGCCCTTTGGACGATGGGCTTGCCGAATGCTTGGCTCATGCCCGTGGCAGCGCTTGGCGCTCTTGGTTTGGCAATCTCTCGGATGTTGTTTGAGCGAGGGTGGGGCAGGTTCAGGAAGCCTGAAGAACGGGCCAAACACCGCTCGACCCAATGAAGGCAGTGTTAAGGAGTGGGTTCTAGCGCAACCTCGAATGGGCGTTGGCGTGGTGATGTAGCTCAGCCGCTAAATCTCGTCGCGATAACCTCGGAATGGCATCGAAAACACTGCGCTTCGAGTTTGCGCCAGAACCCCGGAACCTCGGTGTTGGCGAACGGTTGGTCTTCAGGGGCAGCCTACAGAAGTCCAGATCATGCCTCGCACGCTGGTCCTGCTCGCCACAGTTCTGCCGCTGTTGACCACCGCAGCCGCGGAGCCGGAATATGGGGCAGCGCGGCAGAAGATGGTCGATACAATCGAGGCTCTCGCCACACGTATCGCCGCAGCCCCTGGCACCGGCAGCCTTGCCCCATCCGTCCTGGCTGCCTTGCGGCAGGTGCCGCGGCACGAGTTCGTGCCGGCAGAGGTCCGAGCTGCCGCCTATGACAACCGGCCCCTGCCGATCGGCTACGGCCAGACGATCTCACAGCCCTACATCGTCGCCCTCATGACCGACCTCGTGAGGCCCGACAAGGATGATGTTGTTCTCGAGATCGGGACCGGCTCCGGCTATCAGGCCGCCGTCCTGTCGCCGCTGGTCCGCCGCGTCTACTCGATCGAGATCGTGGAGGCGCTGGCCAAGCGGGCAGCGGAGCGACTGGCTGCGCTGGGCTACGGCAATGTGACGGTGCGTCATGGCGACGGCTATCATGGTTGGCCGGAACACAGCCCCTTCGGCGCAATCATTGTGACCGCAGCCGCAAGCCATATTCCCCCGCCCCTCATCAGGCAGCTCAAGCCGGGAGGGCGCATGGTCATTCCGGTCGGGGCGCCCTTCATGGCTCAGAACCTGATGCTCGTCGAGAAAGACACCCGGGAGCAAGTGCATACTCGCACACTCCTGCCTGTCCAGTTCGTCCCGCTGACTGGCGGTAATCGCTAGGGCCATGGCACTCTTGGTCGCCATCAGCATTCTCGCAGGAGCCGCCCTCGCCTACGAGATCCTGCTGGCACGCCTGTTCTCAATCCTGCTCTGGCACCATTTCGCCTACATGATTATCAGCGTGGCGCTGCTCGGGATCGGCGCCAGCGGCACGGCCCTTGCCTTCGCACGAGGACCGCGCACCTCATCATCCTTTGGGCTCGGCTTCACCGGCTGCGCCGTGCTGTTCGCAATCTCCACCGTCGGAGGCTTTGCGCTCGCACAGCGGGTGCCGTTCAATCCGCTCGAGGTGATCTGGGATGTTCAACAGCAGCTTCATCTGGCGCAGATTTACCTGTTGCTGGCTCTGCCCTTTTTTGCCTCCGGTGCTGCGATCGGGTTAGCATTCATGCACCGCGGCGAACAGATTGCAGCCATCTACCGCGCGGACCTGCTCGGCGCCGGGGCCGGTGCGCTGTCAATTGTCGCCCTCCTGTACGTGCTCCCGCCGCAGGATTGCCTGCGGGTCATTGGCGGGCTGGGCTTCGTTGCTGCGGCACTTGCCGCTTTGGACAGTGGCGCTCACCGTTCGGCTGCCGCATTGGCTGCCCTTGCGCTGATCTCGACAGCCGCTTGGCCGTCGTCGTGGCTGCAGCTACATCCCTCACCGTACAAGGGCTTGAGCGTCGCCATGACCGCACCCGGTGCCCGTGTCCTGGCGCAGCGGTCCAGTCCGCTGGGGCTGCTGACGGTGGTCGAAAGCCCAGTTGTTTCGTTCCGTTACGCTCCCGGGCTCAGCCTCAGCGCCACGTCGGAGCCGCCCATGCAGTTGGGTGCCTTCACGGATGCCGAAGCGCTGACCGTCATCACCCGCTTTACGGGCGACAAGAGTGCGCTCGACTATCTTGATCAGCAGACCACAGCACTGCCGTACCACCTCCTCAAGACGCCACGCACGCTCATCCTCGGGGCGGGAGGAGGCGCCGACGTACTAGGCGCTCTATACCATGACGCAACCCACATCGACGCCCTCGAGCTCAACCCGAATCTGGTCGAATTGGTGCGGGGGCCGTTCTCGGCGTTCGCCGGAGGGCTCTATCAGCGTGAGGGTGTCACCGTGCACATCGCCGAGGCCCGCAGCTTTGTCGAGGCGAGTGAGCAGCGCTGGGACCTGATCCAGCTGGCGCTCCTCGACTCCTTCACGGCGGCAGCGGCAGGTGTTCAGGCTCTTGGGGAAAGTCCACTCTACACGGTGGAAGCGCTTCAGACCTATTATGAGCATCTCGCCCCTGGCGGGCTGCTGGCCATCACGCGCTGGCTGCTCGCGCCACCCCGCGATGCCATCAAGCTGCTCGCCACCGCCGCTGTGGCTCTCGAGCAAAAGGAAGTGTCGTCTCCCGGCGATCAGCTGGCCATGATTCACAACTGGAATACGGCAACATTATTGATAAAGAACGGGCGCTTTGACGCTGCCGAGATCGCGGCAATCCGGGCGTTCACCGAAGCCCGTTCCTTCGACTTGGCGTGGTACCCGGGCATGCCCGAGGCGGAGGCGAACCGGTTCAACCAAGCGGCCGAGCCTTACCTGCACCGCGCCGCCGTAGCGCTGCTCGGCCCGGCGCGGGAGCGTTTCCTGAACGACTACAAGTTCTATATCACCCCAGCAACCGATGATCGGCCCTACTTTTTTCGCTCATTCAAATGGGCGCTGCTGCCCGAGCTCTTGGCTCAGCGCGCTCAAGGCGGGCTGAGCCAAGTGGATGCGGGCTATCTCGTCGTGCTCGCCACGCTCCTGCAATCGGCGATCGCGAGCCTGGTTCTCATTCTCTTGCCGCTGGTAGCATTGCGCGCCAAGCACCGGCATCGCCAGGCTGGCGCCACGGCACGGTGGCAGATTATGCTTTACTTTTCGGCACTTGGCTTTGGTTTCATCTTTATCGAAATCAGCTTCATCCAGCGCTTTACATTATTCCTTGGTCATCCCCTTGCAGCGATTGCCGTGGTCTTGGCGGCCTTCCTAGTCTTCGCTGGTCTTGGCAGTGGCGTCGCGGCACCACTCGCCTCGCGTCGACGGGCGGTCATCGTGGTTGCTGTGGCAGGCATCATCACATTCGCTGGGATCTATCTGATCGGATTACCTGTCCTGCTGCCGACCCTTGTCAGCTTGCCCGCTCCGCTCAAAACGGCAATCACTCTTGTCCTGATCGCGCCACTGGGCTTCGCGATGGGTCTCCCATTTCCACTGGGCTTGGAGCGGGTATCAGCTGACGCCCCTGACCTGGTGCCATGGGCTTGGGGCATCAATGGCTGCGCCTCAGTGGTTGGAGCTGTCCTCGCGAGTATTCTTGCAATGCACATCGGCTTTACTCTCGTTGTTTGCATCGCGCTTGGGCTCTATGCCATTGCAGGCGTGACATTCACCACCGGGCATCGTGGGGTCAGCGCAAAAAGCGTTCCCAATGACACGGTAACGTAGTACGTAGCAAGAACGTGGGTCCGCAAGGCAACCAATAGAGCTCCCCAAAAGCCGTATTCGGCTTTGTTTTGGGTGTCTGAGCCGTCATCCAGGCCAGATTGACTGATGGAGAAGAGGTGCGGACCTCAGAGAGACGCCTGCGAGAGAGTAGCGCTGTCGGGCAGGTGAGACAAAGCGAATAAAACACAATCTCTTCAAGAGGGTACCTGATCGACGTGCGTATCCTCTTGCCTCACATTGAAGGGGCATTCCCCAAGCCTTGTCGGAAAGGTTGCTGATCCGTTCTGCCTTGGCGTGTCAATGGACACAGATCTTGTTCTGACCCCTAGTTGTCTGTGCATGTGGCGAAAGAGTCTGACCCGATGCAGGACGCACCCGCGTCAGTGGCGGCAAATGTCACGGTGATAGCAAGTGTACGCACAAGGGCGCGGCGCATGGCTGTTCTCCAAAGGGCTGGTCAAGACTGATCAGCCGCGAGCATAATCAGAATTTAAGCCTATCTCCTCTCATCTGCCAACAGGAGTTGCTGGTGCAAAAGGATGAGAGACGGCCGCAACCGTGCAGCCAAGCGGGGCCATTCTCAGCGCCACATCTAGGGTCTGGATTTGTCTCATGCGAAGGCCGTAATTCCCAAGAAGGTTTGTTATACCCTGAATTTCCAATCGGTAATTAGCTGACCAAATGTTAGTTTCAGGCCTCGACTAGACTGCTAGAGATCAAAGATGAACCTGCCGCGTTATGCTGGTACCGTCATTATTGTGCTGATCGGCAATTTAGGATTGCTGTTGCTGGCCATCTATCTTTCCAAGCAGACTGGTATTCGTCCAGCCTATTTCTATCGCGACCCAAACGGTGTCGCCCAGCAGTCATTCTATATCGGCTTTCTATCAAATCTTGGCATCGTCGGCTGGATTGCAGCAGCCAGCATCGCGCTGTTCACCTGCTCGATTGAACGA
>KI911950.1:7194-10986 GCA_000517005.1 Microvirga lupini | reverse complement strand
TCGGACCAACAACGATGCCAACCAGGAAATGCCTGGAGAACTGATCGAGACCGGCCATATGACAGACGAAGATATGGTGATCGTTCGCGACCCAGTTTCGGGTGATTGGCTCGTCGAGGACTACGCCGGTGAGGCAGTGCTCTTTCACTTGCCGCGGGATTGCTCCCTCAACGAGGTCAGGCGAGCCGCCGCTGTCTATGCCGCAGCCTTCAGAAGCGGGTTCGAGCAAGGCAGGTTCGTTGCTCGCGCGACGCGTATTCTCCGCTGAAGAACTCCGCGGATAAAATCAACTCGCCCGCGCTTCCTGTGACAGAACCTTCCACTCTCGATGGATTGCCCATCTACCCCCAGGATCGTCTTCAGACAAAGGCGAACACGCGACACGGGCCGCCGGTGCCCCCGCGGACCTTCTGCGCACTGACCAAAAGCATCGCGCCCTTCTCCGGCAGACGAGCCAAGTTGGCCACGGCCTCTAGCCCCCACAGCCCACTCGGGAGCATTCGCATGTACGATTGATTCCTCGCCGGCAAACGCGCCCTCCTCTCGTTTCCGAGGAGTGCCGCTGCCGGAGTAGCCCTCACCAGGCGTGCTGATGGACCTGAACGGGCCGTGACGCGGAGCTGCTGTCCGGCGTCGAGATCATGCCACGATCAATGGCTTGCTCCAGCACTGCCGCGATGGCTGTTTCTTCGCCAGCACGCACACTATCCTCATCGGCTGATGCCGCCGGAACAGTTAGGTTGCGGATGTCAAAGCGGAACGGGTCGGTCGAATATGCGCCATCGGGAGAGGTCGTGAAGATACGGGCCGAGGGTGGGTAGGTGGAAGGAACGTCGAACTGATAGGTGCGGTAGACCTTCACGCCTTCATATTCCAGAAATGCTTCAGGCATGGTGATGTCCGCGGACTCAGCAATCATGGTCACCCCTTCGTTATTGTTTAGCTTGGGAGGGGTCTGTTTAACTCCGATGCTGTCAAAAATGCGGCAGGGCCAGCGAGTATGCTTGGATACCTGACTGGCGCCGCTCCTGTTGCATCAAGATAACGAGGCAGCGGCGGGGCATACTTGCGTTAAACAACAGATGATGTGCGCTTTACATCTATGCCATGCAACGCGAATTTGGTGAGGGTGGTTTTGACAAAAAGTCTGTAACCGCTGCCGTGGTAGCCGAGTGTGGCATGTTGTATGCTCACCCTCATTGAGCTGCGTGCAACATGGACCGCATCAATGCCCTCCCTCACGAGCGAACTGGCTGCAGTCCTGACCACAGTCCGCCGACCCGGCGACTTCTTCGCCTCGGGCACGATCGAGTTCCTTGCGCCCCAGCTGGAGGTGGAGGGCGTCGGTCCAATCGCACTGCCGCTGCTTCCAACCCAGGCAAAGCAGCTCGTCATAGCGGCTGAGCGGGCCCCCTACGGACGGGGAGAGCAGACCCTGGTCGACACGGCGGTTCGCCGGACGTGGCAGATCGATCCGGATCAGGTTCGAATCCAGGGCCGGGGCTGGGCACGGACGCTGGCTACGATCCTGGCCCGCGTGTGTGACGGCCTTGGGGTGACCGAGCCTGTGCAAGCCGAGTTCTACAAGCTGCTGCTCTACGATGAAGGCAGTTTCTTCGCGAGTCACCGGGATACCGAGAAAGCGCCCGGGATGTTCGCCACGCTGGTGGTGGTGTTGCCCTCGACATCGACCGGGGGTGAGCTTCTGGTCCGTCATAAGGACCGCGAGGTTCGACTCGACCTTCACTGTCCTGATCCGTCGGAGGTGGCCTTTGCCGCCTTCTATGCCGATTGTGTTCACGAAGTCCTGCGCATCACGTCAGGCTTTCGATTGGCCTTGATCTACAACCTGCTGCGTCCCGGGCCAGGGCGACTGCCCGAGCCACCCAGCTATGCCAACCAACAAGCCCGGCTTGCAGCACTCCTGCAGGCTTGGGGTGCTGATCTGAGCCGTTCGACCACAGACGCGCCAGAAAAGCTCATCGTTCCCCTCGAGCATGCCTATACCTCCGCTGAACTCGGGTTTGGAGCATTGAAAGGCGCCGATGCCGCCGCGGCGGCGGTTCTCAGGGCCGCCACGGCGGCGGCCGACTGCGATCTCCACTTGGCGCTGATCGCGGTCGAGGAGAGCGGCAGTGCAGAGTACACGGGTTACAGTTCCTCGTACCGCCGGTGGTCGGAACCCGACGAGGACGAATTCGAGGAGGTTGAGGTCCTCGACCGCTCGATTGCCCTGTCGACATGGCGGCGGCCCGATGATCAGCCCTCGGTGCTGGGTGAGATTCCGGTCGGAGACGATGAGCTCTGCCCGCCTGATGCGCTCGACGATCTGGAGCCTGACGAGGAGCACTTTCATGAGGCGACTGGCAACGAGGGCGCCTCGTTTGAGCGAACCTACCGCCGGGCGGCTTTCGTGCTCTGGCCGCACCAGCGCTTCTTCGCCGTTCTGTGTCAGGCCGGGGTGACGGTCACCCTTCCCTATCTGGCCAACCTGACCGAGCGCTGGTCGAGCAGCGGCGAGGATCACACATCACCGCTGTGGCGAGAAGCACATGAACTCTCCGGACACATGATCTCCTCGTGGCACGGGCAGGAGAGATACCCATCGCGGGAGAACGCTCCAACCCACGCCACCCAGATGTTGCTCCTGCTGATCCAGCTCAGGGTCAGGACCCGCCTTGAGGCATTCCTGGCAACCCTTGCGGCGGGTGGTGGCGTCTACACTGAGGGTGACAATGAGGCCATTGTTCAAGCGCTCGGACTGTTGCCGCCCCGGCGAGCCGCAGCCTTGACCCAGCAGATTATCGCCGGGAATGCGGCGGCCGCCCTGACGGCCTGCGGGAATCTGCTTGCCCATCTGGTGACCTCAGTGGGTCACGACCGGGAGGGCGACCTCAGAGGGGCCGCAGCGGCCTTGGTCGAAGCCTTGCCAGGTGATCCGCAGCACGCACCGGCTGCAGGGTCATGGTGGCAGGATCGGAGCGTGAAGCCGCGTTTTGTGGTTGACCTCTTGGAGGCTCTCTGCCGGATTGATCCGCAGTTGGCCGAGGACGCGGCAGGTTACATGCTGACATGGCCCCAGACCTATAACTTGGACACGGTTCTGATCCCGGCCATGCGGGACTTGGTTCGATCGATGATTGCGCGTGAGCCAGCGGTCCAGCGGCTTCGGGACGCCTGTCTTGCGCACCTGCGCACCCGGATAGCTGAACCGCTGGCGCCGCCTCATGACTGGAGCCGGGGGAGCGTGCTTCCCTGTCACTGCCGTCATTGCGCTGAATTGAGCCGCTTCCTTGCCGATCCTGAACGCAAGGCCTGGGCCTTTAAAGCCGTAGAAGTAGATCGTTCTCACGTTGAGCAGACGATCCAGCGGGCTCACTGCGACCTGGACTTCACCACTGATCATCGCGGTCGGCCCTATACGCTGGTGTGCACCAAGAACCAGGCGAGCTATGACCGCCGCGCGAAGCAGCGCAGGAAGGATCTGGAGGACCTGACCCACCTAAGTGGCGGAGAAATCTAACGAAACTAGTCAGGGGTGTTCATCCAAGAAGGTCGCTTGATAGGCTCACTCCTGGAGATAGTGGATGTGCAGCCGCAGCACAGAGGCACCGATGGGCTCCAGCGTGACCTTCCTAATGGTGAAGGCAGTGCATTGAAAAATGATCATCGGTCGGTGAGGTAAGTTCGATGTACCACGACAATGATCAGTGGCTGAAGATCCGATACCGTGTCTTGGTAGAGGGCATTCCGCGAAAGCAGGTTGCTCGTGAAGCCGGGATAGATGCCCAA
>KI911950.1:2152-7094 GCA_000517005.1 Microvirga lupini | reverse complement strand
TTGCAACACCTCCACTGTGGCACATCGGGGCCGTTGGGGGGCGTCCACCTCATCAAAGCCCCGTTGCGGCGGTCGATCTGCGCGCGCAGCGTCCGATTCCTGCGCAGCTCAAAGGCCAAGCGATCCAGCATATCCGGTGAGTTCCAGGTAGCCCCGTCCGCCGGGTGTGGAGACCAGTCCCTCCCAATAGCTGGGCATTCCTGTGGCGCGCCCGTCCAGTTCTTGCGCATCGAAAAGGGGCGTGAGGCGGATGCGGCGCGTGCCTTCGGGGAGGCGGATCTCGAAATCGGCCTCGACAGGGTAGGCCGCGCCAGTTTGAGGCGAGTGCCAGCGCCGTCGGGGCACGAAGCGCACGTCCTCGGGCGTGAGCAGCAACTGCGTTCCGTCGGCTCGGCGGAGCGTGCCGCCGGCATGCACGGCCTGCCCGTCGCGGCCCCGGACCTGGAAGGCCATCAACGCAGCGCCGTCATCGAAATTGACCCCGGTCCAGTCCCAGCCGACGGCTTCGGGCGGGAGATAACTCGACGACCATTCGCGGTCGAGCCAGGCGCGGCCCGTCACCGCCGCCCGTTTCCCGTCGCGGACCACGCTGCCGACGACCGCCAGCTGCGGCATCGAATAGTAATAGCTCGCCTGCTCGGGGCGCGGGCCCTTGCGGCTATAGCCCCTGTCGCCGTTGAGCATCGCGGGCTGGGTCGGGGTAAAAGAGAGGTCGAGCGTAAAATCCCGCGCGCGCGCCGTGACGTGGAAGGCGCCTTCGGCGCGACGGTCGAGCTGCCAATCGAGCAACGCGATCCGGGCATCGCCCTCGTATGCCTCCGCGATCCCGAGGCCCTGCCGCGCAATACGCTGATCATGGATCAACCTGCCCCTGGCGGGGTCAGACAGTGCCGCGTGCGCGAAGATGACCTGGCGCGGCGCGAAGGCGCTCGGGTTGTCGAGATTGATCCCGGGGCGCGAGCGGAAGAAGGTGATCTGGAACCCGATCGGCCGGCCATCGGGGGCGTCAAGCCAGCCGGTAAAATACCACCATTCGGTGCGATAGTCCGGATGTGCGCCATGATCGCGGGGGAAGCGGAATTCTGCGCCCGGCGTAACGATGGGATAGGCGGGCTGCGGGCTCGCCACAGGCACGTCCCAGCCGGCGGCGAGCAGGAGCATCGTGAGCGCGAGCCGCGTCTTCATCACCAGTCCTCGCTTACGGCACGGACCACGTCGCGCGACGCCGCCTGGCGCCCGGCGATCATCGCGGTGGCAGCCGCGGTGCCAATCAGCGCGGTCGCAACGCCGAAGATCAGTCCCCAGGGAATGCGTGTCGTCATCGTCCAGTTGAACGATTGCGGGTTGATCACATGGATCAGGATCTGGCTGAGCGCGATCCCGACGGCGCTGCCCGCCGCCATACCGACCAGCCCGAGGAGGGCGCCCTCAATGGCGAGCATCGTGACGATCTGGCCCCTGCCCATCCCGACATGGCGCATCATCCCAAATTCCTTGATGCGGGCGATCGTCTGCGCCGAGAAGGAGGCGGCGACCCCGGCCAGGCCGATCAGGATCGCGATCGCTTCGAGCGCATAGGTGATCGCGAAGCTCCGGTCGAACAACCGGAGCGCGCGTCCGCGCAGGGCGGCGGGTTCGGCGAAATCCACGCGCCGGGTCATATCGGGCGGCAGCCGCGCGAGGATCGCTGCGCGCGCTGCCGCAACCGAGGTGCCCGGCACGAGCTCGACAGCGGCCTCGCTGCGGACGGCATCGCCGGTGATCGCAGTGTAATCGCGCGTGTCGATCACGATGGCGCCCTGCTGCCGGGCATAGTCACGCCAGATCCCCGCCACATGGCCCATCACCTTGGCGCCGCCCGCGCCGATCGGCAGTGCGAAAGCGTCACCAGGCTGCGCGCCGTAAAGTCGCGCCGCGGGCTCGGACAGCCAGAGCGCGACGCCGTCCCCCGACTGTGGCGCCCGCTGGATCAACGGTAGCGAGTAGCCAGGCCCCGTTACTGGGCGAACGATGAGCAGCGCGGGCGGAAGCTCCGGATCGAGCGTGACGGCCAAGCCCTTGCTGAAGGCGATTCCTGCGACCCCCGGCGTTGCGGCGAGGCGGCGCTGCGTTTCGGCGTCGAACATTGGCTCGTTCGACGCCGCGGCGACATAGAGATCGGCACTGAGGAAGCTCTCCAGCCAGTCGTCAACTGAGCCCCGGAAGCTGGTGACCATCACCGCCATCGAGATCATCAGCCCGGTGCTTGCGACGATACCGCCGAGTGCGATCGAGGCCTGGCCGGGCGCGCCGAGAAGGCGGTGAAGCGCCATCTCGAAGGCGGGGACGCGCAGCTTCGCGCGGCCAAGCGGCCGCAGCAGCAGGCGCGCAAGCCAGGGCATCGCAGCAACCCCGCCGGCAAGCACAAGCCCGACCGCAAGATAGCCGAAGACCGGAAGCCGGTTCACTGCCGGGAGAAAGGCGCACACGGACCCGGCACCGATCAGTGTCATGGCCGGGACGATGCGGGGCGGCTTGCGTGGGTCGACCTGATCGCCCGCATCCTTGAGCGCCAGCGCGGGCGCGATCCGTGCGGCGCGCCGGGCGGGCGCGTAGCTTCCGGCCAGTGCGGTCGCGATGCCAATGCCGAAGAAGAGCACCGCCGCTTCGGGCGCGAACTCGAGCGTCGTAGTCGCGCCGTCGAAATAGCCTGCGCCGAGATCGCCGCCGAGCAGGCGCAGAGCAACACCCGCGATCGCATAGCCTCCCGCTAGGCCAATCAGCGCGCCCACACCACCCAGTGCCGCGCCCTCGGCGAGTAGCTGGCCGGTGAGCGCGCGTTCCTGCAGGCCGAGCGTGCGGAGCAGCGCGAACTGGCGCAGCCGCCGCGTCACCGCAAGTGATTGCGCAGAATAGACGAGGAATCCGCCGGTCAGCAGCGCGACCAGTGCGAGCATGTCGAGGTTGACGCGATAGGCGCGCGAGAGCGCGTCGCCGCGGCGGCTCTCGGTCTCGCCATCGCTGAGCTGCGCGTTGGCGGGCAGGACGGACGCGAGCTGCGCCTTGGCGTCGGCAAGGGCGGTCCCGGGCTCGAGCTTCAGGTCGACACGATCGAGCGTGCCGAGCCGTCCGAATCGCCATTGCGCCGACGCGATGTCGATGACCGCTATGCCCTGCCCTGGCGCCACGCCCGGCAGGTCCCCCGCAACGACGAAGTCGTGCGTCCGGCCATTCGCACGCACTTCGACCCGGTCGCCGAAGTCGAAGCCCGTTTGGGCCATGGCGTCGCGCGATAGGTAGAGCGCGTCCTGATCGAGCACGGCGGCGAGGTCTATCGACCGCGTTCCGGCGCCCGTGCGTGCGATCTGAGGTCTGATGACCAAGCTGGGCGAAACCGTCAGCGTGCGAAACATGTCGAGCCCCAGAAGCGGGATCGGGTGCGCCCGTTCCCCGACCGTCGCGCGCATCTGCACGACGGGGCTCGCGTCCGCGATCACGCCGAGCGCTATCAGTGTGGGATAGAGTCCCTCGTCAAAGCCAAGCGCGCTCGCACCGCGCACCTGCAGATCGGCACCTCCGGCGGCGCTGCGCACCGCCTGCCCGAAGGATTCGGCGGCCGACCGATTGATGACATGGACCGCAAAGGCGAGCGCGACGCCAATTGCGATGGCGAGTCCGGCGAGCACAAAGCGCATCGGAAAGGCGCGCAGTTCACCGACTATCAGCCAGCGCCAGGCAGTCGCGCGCGTTTCAGCCATCGGCGGGCACCAGGCCATGCGGCGTAAGCATGAGCTGCCGGTCGGCCGTCGCCGCGGCCAGCGGCGAATGCGTGACGAGCAGCATCGCCGCGCCGCGCTCCCTCACCGTCCGGCCGAGCAGCGCGATGACGTGTGCCGCGGTGTCAGGGTCGAGATTGCCTGTCGGCTCGTCGGCGAGGATCAGCCTGGGGGCATGCACCAGCGCTCGCGCGATCGCAACACGCTGCAGCTCGCCGCCTGAAAGCTCGCGGGGATAGCTGGACAGTCGGTCGCCTAGCCCGACTGCATCGAGCATCTCGCCGGCGCGCACCAGCGCCACGGCGCGCGGTTGTTTCTGAAGGATGAGTGGAAAGGCGACGTTCCGCACGAGATCGAGGTGCGGCAGGATGTGGAAGGCTTGGAACACGAAGCCGATCGCATCGCGACGAAGCGCGGTTCTCCCAACCTCGTCCAGCCGCACCAGATCGGTTCCGGCCACCATGACCTCCCCCGAATCCGCGGTGTCGAGCCCCGCGATGATGTTGAGCAAGGTCGACTTTCCCGCGCCCGATTCACCCCGGATTGCAACATGCTCGCCTGCTTCGAGCGTCAGCGCGAGTCCGCCGAACAGCCGGCGTCCGCCGGGGAGCACCTTGGCGAGCGAGGTCAGTCGGAGAACGGGCTCACGCATCGTAACTAGAATAGGGCTTTGGCTCGAAGCAATAAAGCGGGCATCGTCAACTTAACGGGGTTGGTGTGCCTTATACGAGCTTTTGGCTTGGTGCAGATCGTGCATGTTCAATGACTTAGAGCTGAGGGTTCCGAACTCAAACAGCCGATATTCGCGTTAGTTGACGATGCCTCCAGCTCGACGAGATCCTGCGCCGGCATGGCGTGGATCCGCGTGAGCATGTCGACCAGGCCATGCAGGCGATGCTGAAGGAGGCGGAGAAGTGGGCCGGCATGGTGCCGGATCAGGATCTGCGCGATGCCGGACTGATCGCCTCGGCGCAGCGGGTCGAGCACTACGAGATTGCGGTGGATGGTTCGCTCGCCACCTGGGCGAAGCAACTCGGGCTCGATGAGGACCTGCCGGCGCTCCTCGACATCCTGGAGGAGGAGAAGCGCACGGACGAAAGTTTGAGTACGCTCGCCAAACGCGTAGTCAATCCGGATGCCGCCGCAACCTAGCGCACGACATCCTGGCAACAGTCCGGAGGATGGAA
>KI911950.1:1445-2052 GCA_000517005.1 Microvirga lupini | reverse complement strand
CAGCGGCCGGTGGTGTTGAAGCGCCTCCTCATTGGAGCGGCGCGTGCTGCCGGCCAGATGCAGCCAGAACGACAGGAGGAACAGCGTCACGAGGGCGAGGCTAAGCGAGTGCGAGTAGAGCTTCAGCAGCAGGCCGCCCCGGTGGACCGGACCTGGCGCGTCCGGCTCGCCCCGCCGTTTGTGCGGCGGCTCGACCTCGGGATTGTCCTCGTCGGGCTTCTTCGACTCGGGCGAGCCCTTCTGGAACAGGAAGACGGTGAGCAGCACGTAGGCCGCCATCTGGAGGAACTCGCTTTCCCAGTTCTCGAAGGTGGCCGAGATGAAGTGGCCGGTCGTCAGGTACGCGAGGAAGCCGATCTCGGGCAGATCATGCAGGCGGAGTTCCTCGGCGTTTGCCTTCCAGCCCGTGAGCACCTGACCGACGAGCGAGATCAGGAACAGGGCAAACAAGGTGAGCGACAGCCCATTGTTTCGCAGGAACCGCCGCATCCGCCCGACCCTCACGCTCTCAACTGCTACGGTTATGTAACGCGGGATGGGAATCTTGGTTTCAGGCGGGCCGTTTCCCCTGATCCGGCGAACCCGCAAGGGCGCGGTTGCGCGCACC
>KI911950.1:0-1345 GCA_000517005.1 Microvirga lupini | reverse complement strand
GGTCTGCTTCGGTGAAGTCTCTCCGCACTAAGGCTTGAATTAGCTCCATACGCTTGTGTTCGAGCGCCTGTGTCCAAGCAATTTGTTCCTCTGACATCGGGCTTCTCCAAGGCCACCGCTCGATCAGAAAGGTCGAATGTGGAGACCGTGAGGCCCAAGCACCGCCTGTCTACTTTGGGGAGCATGAGGTTTCGTGGGCAGTCGATCGGCGGGCGCACATGGGCAAGGGAGAAGACACGGTCGCCGATCGCTATTCGTTCTGACACGAGCCTCGTTCCATCGGGCAACGGCATAAGCCGCTCCACACTTCCTTATGCTCCCCCTATAAGGGGCGGGGCCGCGAGGCGCCCACTGTTCAACCCCCGCGCGTGAGGAATAAACGCCACCCGTTTCGCTTAAGCCTCAGTATAGAACGCGCTTTGCAGTGTTCGGAAAGTGCTCAAGCGGGCTCATGGAATCCCGCATCACTTACTCAGTAAAACTCACTTCCACTTCGGGGACCCGAAGCGCTTCTCGAAGGCGTGGTTGTGGCCGACAAGAAGCGAGGCTTCGGCTGGGAGCTCGCCGTCACTGATCTGCTCAAATCCCGTCAATGCATTCAAAAGGTATGGGTTGGGTAAGCTGGCGAGGAGCGTGATAGGACCAGGGCCGGTGGTCGCCACCAGCATCATCTGGCTCGGACATCCAAGCTTCATGAAGAGATTTTCGAACTGGTCCTGGACCTCGTTCCATTCGGCCGGATCGATGATCCTGCGAGCCCAGATCATGAGCGTCTCCCAGCCCGGGTGGTCGAGGCAAAAATTGGAATGTCATCGGCCGCGTGCCGCCAAGCCCATTTGACGAGGAGTGCAGCAGAACAAGTCCATATGATCTCAGCATGGAGGGCGATACGCCCTCACCCATGCAAATGGGGTGAGGGCGGTTTTTCACAATTCCCAACGGTGGAGTTGTTTGGGCCAATCTTTCGTTTCTGAAGAGAACTCTACCGAGAGAGGGGCCACCGTTATGGCCCCTCCCCGTTTGCCACATCAGGTCCGCGGTCCACCAGTCTGGCTGTGCTGGCCGCCGGGCTGCGAGATGCCGGCCACGGCTTCGCCGGCTTTGCCGGCCTCATCCGTCACCGCCATATCTCCCAGCGAGATGATGCCGACCAGGCGTTTTTCGCGGGTCAGCACCGGGATACGCCGGACCTGGATATCGGCCATGTTGCGGGCCACATCCTCGGTGTCGTCGTCTTCGTAGCAGTACTTCACGTCCTCCGTCATCACCTCGCGGACAGGGGTGTCAGGCCCCTTGCCTTCGGCGACGGCGCGGACCGCGATGTCGCGGTCGGTGATCATCCCGA
>KI911949.1:13902-14644 GCA_000517005.1 Microvirga lupini | reverse complement strand
CGATCTGATCAAGGTCCTCTGGTATGACGGACAAGGTCTATGCCTGTTCTCCAAGCGCATTGATCGTGGCCGCTTTCTGTGGCCGTCACCGGCAGACGGGACGGTGGCGATTTCCACCGCGCAGTTGGGCTATCTGTTGGAGGGCATCGACTGGCGCAATCCCCAGCGAACCTGGCGCCCGACTGCTGCCGGATGAGCAACAAAGCCTTGCCATGCAATGGGTTCGTGGCAGACTCAGAGCGTGGCAAATCACTCCGATCCGCTCCCCGCCAATCTCGCTGACGCTCACGCGATGATCCGCGCCGAGCGCGCCGCCCGCCTGGCGGCCGAAGCCCGGGCGGGTGATCTGGAGATCGCTCGGGCTGCGTTGGAAGTCGCCCGGCTTGAAGCCACGCAAGCCCACGCCGCCCGTTATACCCTGGAGCTGGAGATCGAACGGCTCAAGCTGCAGATCGCCAAGTTGCGCCGTCAGCACTTCGGCACCTCGTCGGAACGCAGTGCTCGCCTTGACCAGTTGATGCTTGCGCTCGAAGACCTGGAGGAGAGCGCCGCCCAACTGGATGCCGAAGCGGAGGTGAAGGATGCCGCCGCGGCGCCGGAGGCGCCCCGCTGGACGGTGGAAGAGCTGGAGCGGGTCAAGCCCGCCCGCAGGCCCTTGCCCGGACACCTGCCGCGTCGGCGCGTGGTCCTTCCTGCCCCGACCGCGTGCGCCTGCTGCGGCGGAGGCCTGCGCAAACTCGGA
>KI911949.1:13385-13802 GCA_000517005.1 Microvirga lupini | reverse complement strand
ACTGCATCTGCCGCTGACGCGCCAGAGCACAGTGTTCGCCCAGGAGGGCGTCGATCTGGATGTCTCCACCCTGTGCGACTGGATCGGTGCGGTCGCGGTTGCGACCCAGCCGTTGAGCGCGCTGATCGCCGAGCACGTGATGAAGGCTGAACGGCTGCACGCCGACGACACGCCGGTGCCGGTGCTGGCCAAGGGCAAGACCAAGACCGGCCGGCTCTGGACCGTGGTGCGCGATGATCGTCCCTTTGGCGGCGCCGCTCCGCCGGCTGCGGTATACTTCTACTCGGCCGATCGCAAGGGTGAGCATCCGCAGTCTTTCCTGAAGAGCTACAGCGGGATCCTGCAGGCGGATGCCTATTCCGGCTTCGGGCAACTGTATGAACCTGGTCGTGCGACCGGCACGGCGACTGAGGCAGC
>KI911949.1:9939-13285 GCA_000517005.1 Microvirga lupini | reverse complement strand
GCCCTAGGCTGATACGTGCGTTCCAGGTCGAGAAAGCGGTCGACGCGGCGCAGCAGGTAATCGGCGGGTCCATGATCGTCGAGGTAGAAGTCAAAGAAGAGCTGCACCGGAGCTGTCAGGAAGTCCATCATGGTCCTGCCCTCCTTGAAAGCGGCGGAAGATGGAATCACGTCAACGCAGCCCGATTAACACTTGACTAAATCACCATGTGCTGACGCTCGGTAAGCGCAAGACGATCCTTCAGTTTTGCTTCAGCGTGTGGTCAGAGTCGGTTATATGTGCGACCTCTCATTATGATCCGCGAGTCAACGTTTTTCAGATCGGGTCATCTGTTTTTACCAGCGGCTGGTTCGGATGTCAGGTCTGAGCCCTTGAAATGACTTAGTCCGATTCCATCCCGGTTCAATCTCAAGTCCGGTCGCCGCTCACGGTCCAAACTGAGGGGCCGAAACACATACGTTTTCTATCGAATATCGAATGCCGAACAAGGGCTGGTGCGTCGTGGACAGGTTCGGCTGCTGGAGACAGTAGCCCCAGAACGTGGCCGGGGCTACTGCGATGGATGTTTAGATGACGACGAAGTCGGCAGCCGTCATCTTTAGGCTAGCGTCGACCTTGGCGAACTGGATCGCCGCGCCGCTGCCCGAACCATCGGCGTCATAGGATAGAGCGCCAGTCTTGTTGTTGTAGATGATGTAGTCCTTGGAATCCAAGGCTTTGTCACCGACCACGAAGTTGCTCGACGACAGGGTGCCGGACGTGAGCTTGGTGAACACCGTGTGGTTGAGGTGGACCGTATCATCAACGACGCTAAAGTCAGTGATGGTGTCGACATTGCCAGCACCCAACTTCGTGTCGAAGGTGAAGGCATCCTTGCCGGTGCCGCCCGTCAGGATGTCGCCGCCCCCCTTCCCCCACAGGGTATCGTTGCCGCTCGTGCCGTCGATCTTGTCATTGCTCGACGTTCCGCTCAGCTTATCATTACCTAAGGTACCGTTGACAGTCTTGTAGCCGAAGATGAGCTGAGAATTTGTGCCGAGCCCAGAAAGCCTCCCTTCTGTGTCTATCACGGTTCCATTCACCTCCAGCTTTGTATCAGCCTTCCAAAGGTCGAATACTCGGAGACTTGAGTTATGGTCTAGGATGCTACCACCAGTCATCTTCACTTGAGCCCCATCAGCGAGATAAACATGGCTTGTAGATGCAGACCCGCCGAAATGCGTTGGGTTCAGGCTCTGGCTATTTTCCAAGGATATAGAATCGCTCCAGAGCTTGTAGCTTCGATTATTATTCTCGGCGATGGCATTCACCAGAACGGTATTGCTGGATTTAAGGTCGTAACCGGCATCCGTATTGCCGGAAGCCACAGTGTTTTCGAAGCGAATATTGTAGGTGTTAGCCTCCGTCAGGAATCCGTCTCCATTCCAGTATTCGCTGCCAGACCCACGAGCGTTGCTGTTCGCCATCGTGACGTTCTTGATCAAGACGTCATGGACTGTGTGATTGAGAGACACGCCCGACACATACTTCTCAGGTGTATTAGGGTCGCCTACACCTGTGGTATCCTCAATGACAATATTTCGGCTATTGTACGCAAGCTTGATACCAAATTCTGCATATTTGTTGATATGAACATCGCGCACAGTAAGGCCGTCGACGCTGGCGCTTGAATTGTCCCCTGAGATTGAATTCTCAATGAAGCGCTGCACATTCGTAGCTTGCATGTGCTCAAGCGTGAGATCCTCGATGTCGGCGCCGATGCGGAAGGCGCCATTGCCCACATTGGCGAAATTCATATTTTGGAGTTTGAGGTGGTCGGCGCCTGAAAGCAGACGAAAGATCTCGCTCCCCGGTGCCTTGCCAGTTGTCCAGTCTGCAGCGCGAGTACCAACAATTTGAGCATTCATAGCTTTCCCAGTGGCGTCTACGCCACGGATAGTAACAGGCGCACCTGCATTGCCACCAGCCTCAATTGTGACTTGCCCAGTAACTTTGTAGGCCCCTTGATCGGCTAAAAGGAGAATCTGGCCTCCTGGCCCGGCCTTACCAATCAGGTTGGAGATGTTTGAGATTGTGCCTGCGTTTGCCTTTGATGAGCCGTCCCGAGTGCCAGATCCAGTGGGTGAAATGTAAAGAGTTGCCAATGTAAAATCTTTCTATATAGCGGTGGCGATGCTGCCCCAGCTGGTAATGTTGTGTAATCCTATCGTGCCGCTACGCGTTCGTCACACGTCGGCGGCAGAATGCGGACGCCATCTCAATGAGAAGTTCGCTGAACCCATCTAACGGAATTGGTTTTTGGAGCGGCTGAACACCGTCCCATACAATCAGAGTCGATAAGGAGGCAGGCAAAAAGCCTAATGGGCGCTCGCGAAAAACGGTCAGTCGAAAACGTAGCGAGCAAAAGTGGAGTGAAGCGGTAACACTTAACTACACTTCACTCAATCGTCTGAAAAACCGGAAATCACGAGCAACCTACTCTGATAATTTCCAAATAGGCAGCGGCGTGGAAAGCAGTCTACCAATCGTACCTATGCTAATTCCGCGCCCCGTTCGTGGCAGCTGTGGTATAGCTCGGTCGTGCCCAAGGAAATTCAGTATTTAATTGCATTGTTTGCCCCAATAAATACCTGTTGTCACAGGCTTTGAGTTTATTCTCTATCATAATGCGAGGTTGAGCCCCACGGAACTGAACATAAAACTAATTGTGGCTGCAATGTGTCAGGGAGTCAATCGATTTGAGTTGCGCACCTTTTGCACTTTGCTTCCCGACAAACGCAGCCCAGTTAACAGACTGGAGAAATCGGTTCGCTCTCTTGTTTGTGATAGAGCGAGCGTGCTTACCATCAGTTGTTAGAGGCTCGCGGCTCGCATGAACGCCGTGTAAGCGTCACAGACTGTGCTGATCAACTCCGATCGATGCTCTGTCGCGATGTCAGTCCGCGAACTGTAAGATCTGAGAGTGGCTCTTACCCGTTTCTGCGGCGGGTTACCGAACTGCTCCGCCAGTGCCCATTGCTGAGTATGGATGTATTTCGGGGATATCATGTTGGTCTGAAGAGATAGCAATATACCAATCTTGTTGGTCTCGTCAGGTCCGAACACCTGCTGCAGCTCGCGATTGGTCTTGCTTCGGAAAATTGGAGGGCACTTCTTTGCCCCAGGAGGATCTCCATGCCCCCAGACACGCTTTACGAAAGAGTTTCAGGATGAGGCTGTACGGCTCGCCTTGACCAGTGGCCGCAGCCGGCGTGAGGTTGCCGAGGATCTCGGCGTCGGCCTGTCGACCCTGCGCCACTGGATCGATCGTCGCCGCGAGCGCGAGATCGACGATCCACCCGAGGAG
>KI911949.1:9504-9839 GCA_000517005.1 Microvirga lupini | reverse complement strand
CTTTCCGCTCGATGACCTCACCTTCGTGGTCAGCCACTTCCTGCCGCATCTCAACCGCGATGCGGTCTACCGCATCCTCAAGGCTGAGGGGCTCGGCCGCCTGCCGCCGGCTCACCGGCGCAAGCGCGAGAGCGGCACGTTCAAAGACTATGATCTCGGCTTCGTGCATATCGACATCAAGCACTTGCCCAAGCTGCAGACCGCCAATGGTGAGAGCCGCAAGCGCTTCCTCGATGTGGCCATCGACCGCTGCTCCTGC
This sequence comes from Microvirga lupini, assembly GCA_000517005.1. Taxonomy (GTDB): domain Bacteria; phylum Pseudomonadota; class Alphaproteobacteria; order Rhizobiales; family Beijerinckiaceae; genus Microvirga; species Microvirga lupini. The sequence continues at coordinate 9,580 of KI911949.1, read as the reverse complement.
TGGGTGCACCTGGCAGTCAAGGACGACGAGCTGACCACAAGTGCGGTCGCGTTCCTCAAACAGGCGATCCGCGCTT
>KI911949.1:8830-9404 GCA_000517005.1 Microvirga lupini | reverse complement strand
CCTGTAAGCGGACGGGATCCGCAGAAGGGTGATGACGATGACAGAGATGATGAAGGATGCGGCCGGTCCGGGCCGCGGTGGGCGCATGTCGCGCCAGCGCAAACGTGAGGCGGTTCTGCGGCTGCTGCGCGGTGAGGGATCTCGACACAGTCTCCCGCTCCCTGGGCGTGACGGCCGCCACGCTGAGCGGCTGGCGCGATGCTTTCCTGGCAGCCGGCGAGGCCAGTCTCGCCACCCGGCCGGCCACTGGCGCGGCGCTGGAGACCGAGCGGCTCAAGGCCCGGCTCGGCGAGATGCTGCTGGAACGGGAGCTGCTGGAGGCCAAGATCGCCGTGCTGGAGAGCGGCCGCCCTTTGAGCTCGCAGGAGGTCGAGGCGATGAGCCAGGCCCTCTCGCCGAGCAGCGGCCAGCCCTATGGCCTGGCCCGGGTCTGCCGGATCTGGCGGGTGGCCCGGACAAGCGTGTACCGGCATCGCCAGCCGCAGCCGGACCGGCAGCGCCGCGGCCCGGTCGGACCGCTGTCCGATCCAGCGCTCACCACCGAGATCCGTGCCGTCCTGGCGGCCAGTCCGTT
>KI911949.1:6877-8730 GCA_000517005.1 Microvirga lupini | reverse complement strand
GGTCACGCACGTCCTGACGGACAGAGGATCCTGCTTCACGGCGGATGGCTTTGAGGAGGCCTGCCGTAAGCTGAAGGTGGAGCACCGCACGACCAAGCCCTACACGCCGCAAACCAACGGTCTCGTGGAGCGCTTCAACGGCCGGGTGCGGCGTGAGGTGCTGGGCATCACGATCTATAGCCATCGGGATCTCGAGACGCTGCTCACGGGCTTCAACCAGGCCTACAACAGGAGACGCCAGCGCGTGCTGAAGGGGCGACCCCCGGATGAGGTTGTGCGCAGCCGTCTGGCCGCCGAGCCGAAGCTGGCCAACCGGCGCTACAAGCCGCCCGATTCAGACGCTTTGCCGCAAGCCCTCCAAGTCGTCGCGGCCGCCAAGGAGATCTCGCATCCAGACAGCTATGTTGTGTCTAAGACCGTGACGGTCTTAGACGACCTGCTCAACGTGCGTCTTGACTCAGCTGACGCGGATGATGTGAACAATCCCATCCTGAGCGGCATAATAATCCAGCCGGCAGGAACACTCACCGCCAGCTTCGCCAATGACATTGAGGTACTGTTGTGAGACGCTGAAGTTGGGTGAGGACCATCTTGATAAGATCTGAAAGTGGCTTCCAACACCGAAACATCAAGAGCATCTTGCTGAGGCCGCAGTCACTGGGGCGAGTTGCGCCATCGGCTGTAGAAGCGATAAGACGTGATCGGCCATATCTATGGCTACCCTGACGCGACGATTTTGTGGGATCTAGTTTATGTCGGATAATCGACTTGCGCGACATCGATATGAGCAATTACTAAATAGGTCACGTAGTAATAGGCGTTCATCGAGCACCGCCCGGCGCAACTGCATCCTCTCGTGACAATCTCCCCTGCTGGAAGCCCACGCTGTGTGATGCGCCGTTCTTTGGTTCCATTGGAGAGGCACTATGACAACTCACCAGTTCAAAATTGGCCAAGTGGTTCAGGCGAAACGAACCTCGCACAGCCTTCCGTGTGGTCCGTTCCGGATCATCCGGCTTCTACCGGCTGCCGCAGATGGTGTGCCCCTGTATTGCATCAAAGGTGAGAACGAGTCAGCCGAGCGTATCGTGGAGCAGCATCAAATTGAAGCCCGTACACTCTAGCTCGCCGATGAAGTCCATCAGTTCTGACGTTTGAATGCTGAGCTAACGTTTCGCCTAAACATCCGATGCCAGAGGGTAACGACTGTGTTGCCCTATCCACTGCGGTTATGGTCATCCGCGGCGAGAGCTCTCTATGCCGTATGTCACGAGGATGCACGCTTCATAATTTGAAGGCTTGTCGCTGAGCGGGTGGGAACGGAACCTCTCTGTAGAGAAATTGCTTAAACTGTCTCTGGGCTGGATACGGTATGAACGATGGCCTGAGTTGGGAGGCAGTGACGTTCATAGCAGGTTGCCTGACCATGCCAGTGGCCCCGTCCGTCGTGCCTTCACACCTGAGTTGTCCAACCCCGACGGTGGTCTTGCTCTGACAGTCCTGGTCGAATCGAGTGCAGAGAGATACGACCGTCGCATTCGAGTGGCATGTAGGTTACGCGGCCATGGTGCGTGATTTGCTCACTGAGGAACCGTCGTTCCCGGGCTTATATCTTGCTGGATCTGAGCTTGAGCTCGGCTCAGCATTCTTGAGAGCATTTTTACAGGCTCTTCACTGGCGCTCTTTCTTTGATGACGATCCGTCAGGAAGACGGTGAGCCTTGGCCAAGTTGGACCATGCCGCTCGCGACATATGCAGCGGCTGATTTGCAGACGGGGCTCTGAGTATCCCTTGGACTTACAATACATCTCCAACAGGACAGAAAGGGCTTATCATGATTGTCTGCATCCTTA
>KI911949.1:6411-6777 GCA_000517005.1 Microvirga lupini | reverse complement strand
CCCTTGCTGATCTCGCCGATCTTCAGGCCGAAGCCGCGCAACAGCCCACGCAGGCTGAGTTCGATATCCCGCATCTTGGCCTGCAGCTGCTTGCGGGCCATGAGCAAGGCCCGCACTTCTTGCGCCGGCGGCGACTTGCAGTGGACGGGGCGGAACCAGCCCATGCGCAGCAGCTGGGCGATGCCGCGGCATCGCGCCGATCGGTCTTGACGATCATGGCCGAGAGCGCCGCCTTCACATGCCGGGTCTCCAGCAGCACCACCTCGAACCCGGCCTGCACAAGGCCGGCATGCAGCCACTGCGACAGAGGACCAGCCTCCAGGCCGACGCGGGTGAGCGGCAGGTTCAGGCTGGCGAGAAAGGTCG
>KI911949.1:4206-6311 GCA_000517005.1 Microvirga lupini | reverse complement strand
GGAGTTCAAGCGCTAACAGGCCTTAGCAATACACACATGGGGTGAGTACAAGAATCGCCCCAAACGTAGAAGAGTTGCGCCCTCCTAAGCCTCGACCGCCGCAAGCGGGATCATGGTGCAGCCGCCCTTAGCGCCAACCGAATTTGAGTTGGAACCGGACGGGATCCTGGTTCACCCATCAGACTCAGACCTCGAACCCGCATGCCGTGAAGATAGTCGTCATGCCCGTCCGCAAACAGGCGACCTTGACCCTACCATCCCATGTGAGCTCTTGTTCTAACCCCAGAGTGACCGTCATAAGAAACTGTCGTCTGGATAATGTGCGCTGCCCGCAACACCCACCACTCCTCTGCATCAGCGGGTCCACTCAACCCAAAATCGCTTCAGCTTAATTTAGTCAGATTCCTGGAAAGCATCCCATTAGCCGGTTGCCTTCTCATGATCCTAGGCCGCAGGAACCGGGGCCATGTCCACCCGCAGACTGATAACGCTCAACGAGTTTTGAGTTTGGAAAGCATCTTCCGAACTGAGCGCAACACCACCGGGGCGTGCGTCGAACTGAACAGCTGCCGGGCTCTAAGGCCCAAACTCCACCTGTCTGGCGGAATAAGGGAGGCCAAATTCTGCATGAGGGAGCGGTCGCCATTGCGATACGCCTGCTTGTAAAGCTCGACTGCATCACAAGTGCGCAGAACACCCCGCAGTTCACGGGTAACCTTCTCGTCCCCAAGGCGGTGAGCCGTTGCATATACACGCCGCCTCCGCTCGAGCATATCAAGCTCCAGCGATTCCTTAAAATACGGTGGAAGATCAGGGTGATTCTGCCTTGCGAATTCAAAGATTCTCCACCGCCCTATCTCCTTGCTATCCGCGCTCGCAGAGTCGTTACCTGGGTGGAGGCGATAATGAACGAGCGGCTTCCAGACCAAAGACAGATGCCCATAGGTGAGTGCGCGTATGAGAAACTCCAAGTCTTCAGACTTTATGCCAAGCATTTGGGGGTTGTAGCCGCCGATTTCCAGTGCGAAGTTTCGACGTATGATCATTGTAGACGGATAAACTGGCACGCGCTTCAAAAGGCGATCAAGCGGGAATTTCCCCACAAACGACCAAATCTCTCCCGATCGCGGAAGAGGGATGTCGTTCCAATATCCTGGTGGCGCCTTCTCGAAATTGGTTTTCATATCATGGAGACTGCCGCGAAACTTGCGATGGTCTGACGATATGATGTCTGCGCGGCCGTCACGCATAGGTTTGGCCATTTCGGCTAAATAATCGGGGGTCAGAAGATCGTCGTCGTCGAGGGTCGCGATCCAATCGGTCGAGGCAAGGCTGATGCCGACGTTCCGCGCAATCTGCACGATATGAGGCGTGGATTTGACCAGCCGGACCTTGTCGCCGAAAGGCGCAAGCGTTGCTGCGGCTCGATCCTCGACGCCATTGTCGACGACGATGATTTCTTTAGGGCGCAGCGTCTGGTTCAACACAGATTCTATAGTTTCGGCGAGCAGTTCGGTTCGATCGTGCGTTGGAATAATGAATGAGAGGTCGAGTTGATCATTCGGCATACGTAGGTCCTATGATCTATTTGCCTCCCATGCTTGGATTAACGGAGGCACTCCAAGAGCATTGGCACGCTTGCGTCTTTCGCCCACCGGATCATGCCGCGTCGGAGGGGCAACTCCTTTTGTATCAGGTGCAGACCCAAGAGATCAATCGTCAGAACGCCCGCTTTTGAGGGTCGCCGACGCTTTGTTGCATGGATGAGCGGGTCGGTAACCGCGGCTGGGTATCGTAGAGGCCTGTTCAGCTTCTGACCAAAGATCTCTGCCATGCCCTTCAAGGCCAATGCCGCCCGCCGCCATCGCATTCCCAAGCAGCGGCACCGGGTGACGAATTGGACCGAGTACGCCGCCGCCCTGCGTCAGCGCGGAAGCCTCACGGTGTGGTTCACCGAGGAGGCCATTGCCGCCTGGCGGGCCGAGCCCCGCACCAGGCGGGGTGGTCAGCCGCATTACTCGGCCCTGGATGCTGCGGGCGGTGTTCCGGTTGGCCCTGCGTCAGACCGAGGGCCTGATTGGCTCGCTCCTCCAACTCCTCGGCTT
>KI911949.1:2422-4106 GCA_000517005.1 Microvirga lupini | reverse complement strand
CGGTTACCCTCAAAGTCACGCTTCGGCTTGGCGCTAAGTCATTGAAGTCCGAGGGAGTAAGCTCGTCAGGCGAAGCTATTTAAGAAATGGCTACGGTCTTATAACCGAGAGAACGGCATCTTGTTTTGCTACATCGTGAACTGCTTCATCTGAGATGAAATAGGGGCACCTATGTAGGCCAGTCGTTGCCAGCCAAGCCACTAAGGCCATTGTTTTCAAAGCATTTTTGTTGGATGCGGGGAAGCCCTGCCCTCCCCGGCTGGTTAACGGACTGGCCTAAAACACGTCTTCAAACGATCAGGTGCTCACGGCAAGCGAAAGTGTACAACCGCCACTCAACGGATACTTCGTGTGGGCTTAAATTCCTGTTATCCTCCCAATTGCATCGGGTAACTGGGAGTTGGGCTGACACATCCCGACCACAGCAGATGTGGGTGAGATGATTTGCTGTTGAACCGAGCATCAATATTGCGGCGGCATTTCTGTCAACATCATTTGATGCTATTTTAGATGTCCTAGGATGGAGGTACTGGCGTGAGAACAACGATTGCTCTGGACGACGAACTTGTCGCAAAGGCGCAGGCATTTACGGGCCTGCAGGAGAAGTCAGCCCTGGTTCGCGAAGCATTGAAGGCTCTGATTGAGCGGGAGAGTGCCCGAAGGCTGGCCCGCCTCGGCGGCACCGAGCCTGACCTTAAGCCTATCCCGCGCCGCCAGATGGATGCTCAGTGATCATCGTCGATACCTCGGTGTGGATCGACCACCTGAAGGGCAGCGATCCAGTGTTGGCAGATCTCCTTGGAAAGGGGCGGGTACTGGCGCATTCCTTTGTCACGGGCGAGCTTGCCCTCGGCAGTCTTCGCCAGCGCAGGACTGTGCTTGAGTCCCTACGGGACCTCCCCCAGGCTGCCGTTGCCAGCGATGATGAGGTCATGATGCTGATGGAGCGGGAGCAACTCTACGGACTTGGGATTGGCTTTGTCGATGCGCATCTTCTGGCAGCGGCGAGACTTACCCCTGGTGCCCTGCTCTGGACCCGGCATCGGCGGCTGCGGCAGGCGGCTACGCGACTGGGGCTTTCCGCAGACCTCACTTGACTAGCGAGGAATGATCGCCCCCTCCCCTTCCAGGAAGCGCCTAATTGGCTACGCCCGCGTGTCCACCGAGGATCAGGTCCACGATGCCCAACTCGATGAACTGCGTGCTGCGGGTTGTGCCGAGATCCACCAGGAGCAGGGATCCGGGGCAAGTCGAGCGCGGCCGGCGCTGGCGCGGTCGTTGCGTGAGATCAGGCCGGGGGAGGTGTTGGTCGTGGTGCGCCTCGATCGCCTAGCCCGTTCGGTGAGCCACCTTCTTGAGGTGATCGAGACGCTGGAAGCTAAGAAGGCCCATTTCCGCTCTCTCAGGGATCCGATCGACACCTCGACGCCGCAAGGCATGTTCTCCCTGCAGGTGCTCGGCGCGGTCGCGCAGCTGGAGCGCTCTCTCATTTCAGAGCGCACGAAGGCCGGGATCAAGGCGGCCAAGGCACGAGGCAAAAAGCTGGGCAATCCAGGGATGCGTGAACGTCAGCCCGAGGCCATCCGCAAGATCGCCGTCGCCCGGGAGAAGATCTATCTTGATGAGTTGATCGCCGGCGCCGATCGATGGATGCCGACGGTTCGGCGCATGCGCCCCCAGCACC
>KI911949.1:605-2322 GCA_000517005.1 Microvirga lupini | reverse complement strand
GAAACAAATAACGGATCTCCCAGTGAGTCTTGTACAAAGGGCTTTTCCCGGAAAGCTGGAGCGGTTCTGCCTTCAGAACGACCGGCAGAGCACCTATCGCTGGAATCAGTCTTGGAGGCCTGCCCTATCGTCTTGAACTATGGCCGCCCCATCCGTACTATTGACGAACTCGTCGGGGCAGGGCGATACCTGCGGGCCTCCCTGGGGGCTCATGAAAGCGCTTGGACCGAGGCCATTGCTGAGATCGGCCCAGTGGGCGCCGCTGCGGCAGTCATCTACGTCCTGCAGCTGTATGACGACGACGTCTCGAGCGGCTTACAGAAAATCCGCAATCCCGGCGGCTACTTCCGCGCGCTGGTCCGCTTAGTCAAATCCGGCAAGATTAACCTCATGGTCGAGCTACTCGCCAGGCGGCGCAAGCGCCTAGCATGACGAGTGTTTCACAAGCTGGGGCAGGATGCATATGGCCAGTGAGATGTCCGCCAGGACCTCAGCAGTCATGAATGACCAGATGTAGCCAATCCCAGGCCCCGCTGATCGCATGCTGGAGGCCGATGTCACCTCGCGGCTGGCCGACCTCATTCAGTTGCTGCCTAGCACGGGGGCGATCGCCAGCAACGCAATCAACGAGGCAGCATCAGGATCGTCCTCGTGCTTCATCATAGCGCCGTATCAGGTCCGAACCTCTAGCAGGAATCTGCTCTTAAGACTGTGGTGCCCGTCGAGGTTTGGTCGAGTATGGCTATGCCATTCAGGATGAGTCGGCAACGTTTGACCAAAATTGGCTCAATTAGTTCGGTTTGGTGCAGTTTGTTGAACCGGTCTTGCGACCACTTGTGCATTGATCGGTACGTCCTAAACTGATCGTTTGAAGACGTCTTTCAAGCGATCTTGTTAACCAGCAGGCGAGGGGAGGATTATCCGTCGCCCGAAAAAATGACTTAAGAAACAATAGCTTCTGCCTGCATCCCGTGCCTGGATCGGCGGCTAAGAGGCTCGAGGGGGCTCGCCGGCAGCAGCGCTCTCACTCGCTGCAGATGCCGCCTGCAGAATGCCGAATTGCCTCACATCATGACGTAGCGAACTCTTGCTTCACTTCTCTCTGCCAAGCTATAGCATCTAAGTTCAATAACTTAGCTTAAGGGTGCAAGCGTGACTTTCGAGGGCAGGGGAGGGGAGTTTGACGAGGAGCGGCTGGTCCCCCGCTCCTACGATCTGCCGGAGCTGCCGTGGGAGAGGATCGCCGGCCGGCTCGAGGCGATCACCATCGCTATCCTGCGCTTCGATGCCCGGCTGGAGGCCTCCGGCCTGGCCGCGGGTTGGCAGTCGCGCTGCGACATGACTGAAGCGGTCCGCGCCCTGATCCTCGACGGCCACTTGGTCGATGTTGGCGACCTCGTGCTGCACGATGCCGGCATGGACGTGCGCCATCCCACCCACGAGCTCACCCGGGCCGCCGCCGCTCTCAAGGCGCGACGGACGGCCCTGGCGCGCAAGCCGCCGTGGCCGGTCTCCATTGACGGCTTGGCCGCCCTGCGCGGTCTCGGTGGCGTGGCCGAGGACATCAGCGTCCGCTCTAAGGGCAGGAAGCCGAACCCGGACGATGAGGAGGCCTACCCAGCCTTTGCCAACGATGCCGATCCGTGGGTCGCGCACTTGGCCGAGATCGATGCTCTTCTGGACCGCACCAGCCAGGTGCTCGCCGGCGAGATGCCGC
>KI911949.1:0-505 GCA_000517005.1 Microvirga lupini | reverse complement strand
TGGAGTGCGCCCCTCGGGGTGGGCAGTGATCATGCTGCAGGTTTGGCCGTCTCCCGGGCGTGTTGATCCTCAAACTGCTTCGGGCTCAGATCGCCGAGGGCCGAGTGGAGCCTTCGGCTGTTATAGACCTCGTCGATAAAGCGCGGAAGGTCCTCGGCGGCATCCTCCTCGTAGGCCATCGGGTAGACCGCCTCCACCTTGAGCGTCTTCATGAAGCTCTCCGCCTTGGCGTTGTCGTATGGATTGCCGCGCCGGCCCATCGAGCCGACCAGACCGGCGCCATCCAGGACCTCGCGATAGATTTCGGCCGCATATTGCGAGCCCCTGTCGGAGTGATGGATGCATCCCGGCGGAGGGTGTCGCTCGGCGATGGCGGCTTTGAGCGCCGCCACCGTCAGGCGCGCGTCAATCGACCGGCTGAGCGCATAGCCCACCACCCGGCGTGACCAGGCATCGAGACTGACCGCCACATAAACGAAGCCTGCCGTGATGGCGACGTAAGTGA
>KI911948.1:288082-288866 GCA_000517005.1 Microvirga lupini | reverse complement strand
GAGTAGCGCCTCGCATACAGCGCAACTCTTAAGCAGCCTTCCGCTGGATCTGCCTCTCCAGCTTATCGATACCTCGCAGGTAAAGGAGCGCGTCGCTCCTGATGACGCTTTGCGAGGGTGGCAATCGCCCTCTGTTTGAGAGGCTCGTCGATGGCGCTGTTCAGGATGGTCTCCCGGTCCTTCTGGAACTCAAAATCGATGGCGGCCAAGGCTGTGAGCAACGATTGCAAGCCGGGCGGAATTTCAGGCGAGTAGGTGCCTGGAAGTGGCTGAAACGTTCCCGAAGCCAAGCGCTTGAACATGGCAGAAGACATCATACTTCCCTGAGTTTTGACTCTCGCATGGCGTCGCCGATACGCGGCGGCAGGTGGTCAGGTTCTGTAAGGATCTGGACGAAGTCAGAATTAGGTTCTGATGTTTGGGTCTAATGCAGCACCGGTGGGCGCTCAGCGCCAAAGAGAGGTGCCCGCTTCCAGAGGAAAAAATGATCCTGCTCCGCACGGCCTAAGGGCGGGTCCTTTTCGAGGCGTGCAATCTGCGCCTCGACTGCTGCGAGTTGACGCTCAAGTCGGCTGATGTGCCGGCGCGTGCTCGGCAGCAGCTTCTGTTTCTTGCCTGTCATGACGCACTCCACATGCACAGCAATGCCATCGCCCTCCGTTAGGCGAATGCTTGGCAGTATGCTGGCGGTAACAGCGCCCCAAGACGTTGCTTAGTTTTCGCGCGAGTATGCTGATTCGGGCGTAGTTCGTCTGTCGGGAAGCCAACAGAACGGCAAGAATTT
>KI911948.1:287157-287982 GCA_000517005.1 Microvirga lupini | reverse complement strand
TTCTGGCCTGCCCTTGCGGCATTGCGGCTTGGATTCAGACAAGCCATTCGCCTCCATATTCCCACAAGACGAAACGCGACGCGCTCGCCCACGCGCTACTCGCCGGAGAGCTGTCGCTGGCCCCGCATGCAGTAGGCCAGGATTAGGCCGATCACGGCCAGGGCGACGACATCGCCGGAATAGACGGGCCGGAAGCCGTGATGCCAGCCATGGAGCGCGATGGCGATGGCCAGCAGCCCGATCCAGTCGAAGGTGTCATGCCGCATCGGGCTCCTCCGGCTTGGACGAGTAGACGCGCACGATGGGGAAGGCGACCGGCTGACCCTCGCCGTCCTCCAGCTCCTGCACGACGCGTTCGCCGTACTTCTTCGGGGCGCGCTTCGACATGATCCACTTGCGCGTGTCGATGCGCACCCGCGACCGCTGGATGTGCTCGCCGTTGACCGTCCATCCGATAGAGTTGCCTTCCTTGTCGTAGCGCTCCATCCGGTCGTTCGTGGCGTCGTCGGCAATCTCCAGAAGCTCATCCTCCATGCGGTAGAGCTGGAACTCCTTCGCGCGTGCGTACTGCTGGCGAAACTCGTCTTCGTCCTCGGCTGCCAGCGTCCGGTAGATCGTTCGGGCATCCGGCATATGCGTCTCTGCCGCGATTTGCCGGATGGTCTCGCCGTCGATGATGCGCTCGCAGATTTCAGTCTTGAGGGCTAGGGTCAGAGCCCTCGGGCGTCCCAGCGGTCGTTTCTCGCTCATGCTCCTACTCGCTTCGGAATTCTGCGCCCTGGCTGGATCGCCATGGCCTCCTCCCAGAGCGCATCGTCGAACGCG
>KI911948.1:286458-287057 GCA_000517005.1 Microvirga lupini | reverse complement strand
CCGTTCCCGTAGACAGAATGGCCTCCTCACCCGCCGTTGCCAGCTAGATGAGGAGGCCATGGAGTAGAGAAGCTGGGGCGTGGAACCCGGCTTCCAATAGGACTAATGCCCTGCACGAGAGCCGGTTTCAGCATAGCCCAACAAAAACCCTTCGCGCCTGGTCTCGACGCGAAGGGCTACGCATCTGAGGGCCCACGCCCCTACCCTCCGGCCCTCGATCATTTAATCTCAGGGCTGTGATGGAGTTCCTACTGCTTGGCCCAACAAAACCCCGGCTTGTGCCGGGGCTGTATGAAGACGGTTCCAAAGGGCTAGTCATTAGCTTCGAAGGCTGGTTGGTGGCTGACCCATGCTGGCGGACTCAGCCGCCATCAGCAGTCCCTCGGCCAGTTCCTGCGCCTGGTGCGGGTTTAAGGCTATCAGCAGCCGCTGTCGTACTCCGGCCGTGTAGGCGTCTAGGGAGCTGGCATATTCCAGCACCATCGCACACCTTCAAGAACACACTGGAATAGCACTGATCCTTACCAACTCCTGAGGGTGGCCTCTAGAGTAGCGCCTCGCATGCAGTGCAACCCTAGCTGTGAGTTCTGATCAGGTTG
>KI911948.1:277332-286358 GCA_000517005.1 Microvirga lupini | reverse complement strand
TCAGAGTCAAAGCAGCAGTTGCTTCATGTGACGCTAGAGCAAAATCCAAACAGATTACAAGTTTGCTCATAGTCGTTGCGTTGGCGCGGCTGAGGCCATTGGGGCAGAAGACTCGGGGCAATATGCCGACCTCCTGTATCTCAAGGCAGCAAAGAGAACCGCTATCTACGAACGGGTCGACAGAGGTGAAATAACTCTAGCGCAAGCAGAGGCCGAAATCGCCCAAGTCAATTCAGCGCTTATCGGAGAACTGAATCGGCGCTCTACTGCCAACCGGGCCGCCATTGCCCAAGAGATGTCCGCCCTCTCGGCATCATCACCCGTGACATGCAGCAGATTTGGAAACTCAGTTACCTGCTACTGAGCATTAACGCTCCTTGGTGACTTCTCAGCTTGAAATATGCCAAGGCTCATGGGGCAGCTCGGACTGGCGGATAAGCGCTCCTAAAGCCGGGCGGGTGAGGAATGGTTTACCTTTCAGGCGCAGCCTCTTCTTGTGCCGTATGGCACGGTCGTTCTCCCTGGATGGTCGCCACAGCGGCCCACCTAGAGCGCCAGCCGAATGGGCGCTCTTTCTTTGCGGGATCCAGGGACAAGCATCATTCGTTCTGGGTAGCCTGAGAGGCTGAAGCCCTATGCTTAGCGCTGCGAGGTTGGCGTACCTCTAGGCCTCAGAGCGGGGCCTAACGAGCGGCTGAGCCCGACTAACCAGCCAGCGCGGGCGCATGCTGACAACCCAATGCCGAGCCGAGGCTTTGGCGCTGAACAGGCCCGAATCACATTCGTTGGGTTTGGGAGCCCTCGACCGGTCATAGTGGAAAAGGTCATCTTCGGCCCGATGGCGGGCGGTCCCTGTATAAGTGGTGTTCTGCAGGCTCATGAGCGTTCCCCCGGCTCTTTGGGCCAAGACAACGGCGGAGCTTCTGCGGAGTTCCAGGCCCACCGTAAAGATTAGGTTGGGCTGGTAAGAAACCCGAATCGCGGCCCACGGCCTAAGTACCGCAGTAATGCGGATTTCTGGCTGAGCAGGCACAATGGTTCAACAGCCAAGCCAGTAGCAAAGGTGGGGAACGTGACGGGGAAGGCATGGACAGCCTCGTAAATCTGCCCATGACTACAACCGTTTAGCCGTAAATGATGGCGGAGGGGGTGGGATTCGAACCCACGGTGGGCTTGCACCCACGGCGGTTTTCAAGACCGCTGCCTTAAACCACTCGGCCACCCCTCCAGAGACGGAGAAATCCGCTCTCACTCCATGCCTTTAAGGCTGCAGCCCCGGATGCGTCAACTGAAACGGCCCAATTCAGCAGGCAGAAACCTGCTTTGGCTCAACACACCCTTACGACCAATGAGATCGCGCAGCATCAATCTGGAACTCGTCGATGGGTTGGATCTGGTCGGAAGCAGGCTGGGCAAGGTCGATGGACGCGTGTGACGCTGCCGTCGTGGCATCGCCGCCGACATCGATCTGCTCCGTCCATCCGCTGGCGGTCTCATGGCTGGGATCCGTTGCACCGTCTGCCATCAGCAGTAGAATGTCGGACCCGGCCAGATCCTGCGTGGTTCCGGAATCTGCAGCGGCCGTGAGGCCGTGTGCCCCTGCCTGGGTCGGCGGAGGATCGTCCACGATGACTTCGACGGTTCTCGGCGACGAGGCTGCTCCGTCGCTGTCGCGCAATGTCACCGAGATGCTGCGTGATCCTGCGGCGAGACCGGACGCGTCTCCACTCTCCAGCACCAGAGACTGCAGCACGGCCGCATAGGTCTCGGGTGTGGCATTGCCGCTCAGGGTCAGAGTGCCGGCAGCGTATCCGCCGCCTACCACCTCGATACCGGTATCGCCGATCATTACGCGCCCGTTCTCGCTGTGGAGGGCGTAGCCCTCGAAATCGAGCCGGTCGTTGGGTTGCGCTCCGGACAAGGTGATGGTCGCGCCGCCGAGCTGCGAACTGTCGATGTCGGTAGCCTGCGCAAGGCTGATTGCATCCGCCTGATGCGCCCCGGCCTCTGCATGGCCCGCTGCAGTCAGCGCCAATTCCGGCGCATCATTCACCGCGTCGATGGTCACGGTGAAGGACGTCGTCTGCGTCGCGGTTGGGCCGGCAGCCTCAGTGCTGGTCGCCTGAAGGGTGAGATGCAGCGTCCCATTCCAATCCTGCGCGGGAATGAGCTGCAGACCGGCCAGATGATCCGCAGGAACTTTCCACTCACCGTTGCCGACGGCCTCACCGTGCGAAAGCCTGAAATTCTCGGGGATCCCGTGAATGCTGACCGACAGGGTCTCGGAGCCGTCGGTATCGACGAGCGAAGCGGACAGGTTCAGCGCGATGGCATGATCCTCCTGCCCCGCTGCATCCTGTGCCGCCACCACCGGCGCATCGGCAACCGGATTCACGATGACCGTATGCGTGCCGGTGACATCCCGGCTTACGGTGATGCCGTTGCCGGTATCCATGATGGTCGCCTTCAAGGTCAGCGTGAAATCCGTATCGCTGTGCTCCGCTAGGTTGATCTTCACGAGACCGGCACGCAGATCGGCGGTCGAGACCTGCCATGTGCCGGGCGTGAGTTGGGAGCCGAGGTTCAGGCTCGCGCCGCTCGGCAGTCCCGATACCTGCGTGAATTCGGACCAGGTTTCGGATCCATCGTTGTCGAGAAGCGTGAAGGCCGGGTTGAGCAGAATGACGGTATCTTCGTCTCCCGTGCTCGCGCCATTGATCGTGCCAGAATCCGCCACCGGATTGAGGCTGATGGTAAAATCTCGGGGGGTAACGGCCGTTGATCCCCCTGCACTCTCCTTAGCGATGCCCGTGAGCGTGAGGGTGTAGGTACCGGAAGCCTGGGGTGGTGGAGTGAAGGTCAGCCCATTGAGCTGCGTCGGCGTGAGCAGCCAGCTGCCATCTGCCTGCTTGGTACCCGCGTTGAGGCTCGCTCCAGCCGGCAGACCGCTGAGGACGAAGCTCAGACTCTCCGACCTATCGGTGTCCCGCAAGGCTCCACCCAAGCCGGTGAGCCTGATCTTCGTGTCCTCGCTGCCGGAGAAGTTGACCACCGTCACATCCGGCGCATCCGCCACGGCATCGACCTGCACCCGGAAGGTCGCCTCGCTCGTGGTCGTCTCGCCATCGGACTCCTGGGTCGTGGCACGCACGGTGAGATTGAACGTGCCGGAGAAATTCTGCGGCGGTGTGACGGCAAGGTGCGGCAGATCGGATGGGGACACGATCCAGGTCCCGTCATCCTGACGCGTGCCGGATGTGAGGGTCGCTCCAGTCGGCAGACCCGAGATGACCACCGACAGCACTTCGGAGCCGTCCCGGTCGGTCAGGGCTGCCGAGAGGTTGAGAGCGATCGGCTGATCCTCCAGGCCGGATGCATCGCGAGCGCTTACAACGGGTGCGTCAGCCACGGCATCCACCTGCACCTGGAACGTGGCACGGGTGGTTGCCACCGAGCCATTGGACGTCTCCCGCGCATGCGCCAGCATGGTCAGATTCATGGTCCCGCTCCAGTCGGCAGGCGGCGTCACCGTCAAACCGGCAAGTTGCGATGGCGTAAGCGTCCAGCTGCCATCGCCGTTGTTGATGCCCTTGGAGAGGCGTGCACCCTCCGGCAATCCTTCGATCACCACCGAGAGCACTTCCGAGCCGTCGGTATCCGTCAGTGCCGCCGAGAGGTCGAGCGTGATACTTCCATCTTCTGTCCCGGCCGCATCATGCACGGTGACAATGGGAGCGTCGGCAGATGGGGCGACCGAAACGGAGATCGTCCGAATCGTATCCTGCGTATCGCCGTTGCTCGCCTCGCGAGTCGTGGCCTCGACCTTAAGATCGAAGGTTCCATACTTGTCCGCCAGCGGCACGAAGCGCAAGCTCGCGAGGCTCGCCGGATCGACAGACCATTTTCCGTCGCCGAGATCGGTGATGCCCGCGCCTTCGAGACGGGAGCCTGCAGGAAGACCGGATATGACAATTGAAGAGACGGATTCGCTCCCGTCGCGATCTCCTGCCGTAGCGGTGAGGTTCAAGGGAATGCCCGTATCCTCCACGCCGGCGGGTGGATTCGCACTGATGATGGCATTATCGGCCACTGCCTCGACCTTGACGTCGAGGGTCGATGTCGTGGTTGCCTGATCCCCGGTGGCTTCCGTCGAGACGGCGGTGACTGCAAGTCTGATCGTACCGGAGAAATCTGCCGGGGGAATGAGGCGGACCTCACTCAACTGATCCGGCTGCAGCACCCAAGCGCCTGTGAACGGGTCCCTCACGCCGACCGACAGGCGAGCCCCTGCCGGAACTCCTTCGATGCGAATTCCCAATGTCTCCCGGCCGCCATCGGTGTCGCTGGTGGCTGCTTTGATTGACAAGGCAACGCTGCCATCCTCGGCGGTTGCTGCATGGGCGACTTCCAACTTGGGAGCCTGAGCATCCGGTGCAGGGACCGGAACCGTGCCTGATCCATCGCCATCACTGCCCCCACCTCCACCGGCAGGCGCCGTGACGGTCACCGGGACAAGTTCGGTCCAGTCGGATTGGTCTCCCTCACGCTCCACGCCGACCGCCGTCACCGTCAGATTGAAGCTGCCGGTATATCCGGCAGGCGGACGGATGGAGAGCGTCGGAAGAGCTTCGACCGGAACTAACCAGAATTGATCGCCGGCCGGAATGCCGGCCGACAGGGTCGCACCGTTCGGAACATTCCGAACCCAGATGTAGAGCGCTTCGGATCCATCCGTGTCGCCAGGAACCGCCGTGATGTGGAGCGGGATCCCGCCTTCGTCCGGGTTCACGCTGTTGTGGCCCGCGCCGTTCGATTCCCTGAACGTCACGACAGGTGTGTCGGCATCTCCGAGCGGATCCACCACCATCTGGCCACCGATGGTTGCTCGCACGCCGCCGCTGTCCTCGATGGTCATTTTCACGGTCAGGGTGGCAGCCCTGTCGCTGTCCGGCGGCATGGTCAGCGTCACACCGGTCATATCGTTGGCGGAGATCGTGTAGATCCCGTTCCCGTCGGCGGTGACGATGGTGCTATTCGCAAGGCGCAGAACGGCGCCATCGGGAATTCCGCTGATGAGAATATCGCCGACGACCTTCTCCGAGTTGTCGCTGTCCCTTAAGCCAGGATTGAGGCGCAGCGCGATAGGCTGATCCTCCGCTCCGTGCATGGTACCCCAGTTGCCGGAGGTCCCGTCGAGACCACCAACGGCAGGGACATCCACCACCGCCTTCACCTCGACAGGGAAGTTGACGGGCGTCGTTGCTTGGTCGCCTCCCCGCTCCTCCTGCGAAATGGCGGTCACGGCCAGATTGATGGTTCCAGAGAAGTTGGCTGGGGGCAGCAATGTCACCAGCTTCGCCTCCTCGGCCGTCAGGGACCAGACCCCAGGCCCGCGATAGGTGCCGTGAGAGAGGATGGCACCCTCAGGCACTCCCCTGATCACGAAGCTGAGTGCTTCGGATCCATCATTGTCCGGCAGAGTAGCTGTGAGATTGAGAGCGATTGGGCTGTCCTCGAAGCCGCTGGCACCCGTCACATTCATGATGGGAGCATCGGCTACTGCCCGGACCGTCACTGATATGTCACGGGGATCGCTTTCGGCCTTGCTGCCATTGGGCTCCGCCGAGATGGCGGATACTCTCACGGTAAAGTCGTTGTCCGAATGAGCGGGAGGCGTGATGGTCAGGCTGTTCACCAGCGCGGGATCGACCAACACGCTCCCGTCGACAACAGCAAGTTCCACACCTCCGGCCTGTACCACGGCTCCATCAGGGATGCCCGTGATCCGGAAGCCGACGATGTTTTCCGAACCGTCCCGGTCGGTGGTCCAAGCCACCATGTTCAGCGGAATGGCGGTGTCCTCATCACCTACGGCCGGAGCGACGCGAAGGCCCGGCGCATCGGCGACAGCATCGACATTCACCTGGAAGGCGACTTCCTTTGAAGCCGTTCTATTGTTCGAACTCTCCGTGGCTGTCGCCCGAATTTTAAGGTTCATCGTGCCGGAGAAATCCGCAGGCGGCTTCAGCGCGACATTCGGCAGGTCAGCGGAGTTCACGAGCCATGAGCCGTCGGACTGGACCGTACCCTTCGTGAGGGACGCTCCGGTCGGCACGCCGTAGATCCTGACAGTCAGCGTTTCCGATCCATCGGTGTCTACCAGACTGGCCGAGAGATTAAGCGGAATTTCCAGATCTTCTTTCCCTGTGACGTTTGCAGCAGTGACTTTCGGCGCGTCTGCCACGGCTACGACCGTCACCTGATTGGTGCCCGTCACTTCCTGGCTAACGGTCTTGCCGTTGCCTTGGTCGGTCAGGGTTGCCCGAAATGTCAGGGTAAAGTCGCCGTCGCTGTTCGTTGTAGGAAGGACCTTCACTTGGCCTGCCTGCAGATTGGCTGTGGAGACCTGCCAAACTCCCGCGGATATCTCGGTACCCTGATTGAGCTTGGCGCCAGAAGGTATACCGGAAATCTGCGTGAACTCGGACCAGGTCTCAGAGCCGTCTTTGTCAGGCGTATTGAATACCGGACTGAGTTTGATCCAGGAATCCTCGTTGTCACTCGCTGAACCGGTAATGGTTCCTGTGTCCAGAATTGGATCGAGATCCACTGTAAACTTCGCCGCGTTGAGCGCACTTGGCACACCGGCCTCACTCTCGGTCGCGATGGCCGTGAGCGTCAGCTCGAATCTACCTGATTCATGCGGAGGCGGCGTGAGGATCAGGCTTTTGAGTTGATCCGACGTGAGCAGCCAGCTGCCGTCAGGCTGCCTGACGCCAGCATTGAGTGTCGCGCCTGAAGGCACGGTGAGGAGGAAACTCAGGCTCTCCGAGCCATCGATGTCGCGCAGAGCTCCGCCCAAGCCCGTGAGGGCAACAGGCTCGTCCTCGCGACCGGAGAAATTCACCACCGTCACGTCAGGTGTATCGGCAACCGCACCGACCTGAACGCGGAAATGGGCTGTGCTGGTCTCCGTATCGCCGTTACTCTCATTCGAAGTCGCCTCGATGCGCAGATTAAGCGAGCCCGAAAAATCCTTTTGAGGCGTGAGCTTCAGAGACGAAAGGTCGGATGACGACACGCTCCAGCTACCGTCCGCCTGACGGGTGCCGTGGGACAGGGAGGCTTCGGCCGGCACGCCAAGGATGGTGACCGACAGCAATTCCGAGCCATCCTGATCCTTGAGCGCCGCCGAGAGGTCCAGCGCGATCGGAGTATCTTCCAGGCCTTTGACATCATGGGCGATGATCTGCGGAGCATCGGCGAACGCCTCCACCTCGACCTTGAAAGGTACGCGCGTGGTCTCTGTCGACCCGTTGGAGATCTCCCGCGACAGAGCGACCAAGGTCAGTGCCATGGTGCCGCTCCAATAGGCAGGCGGCGTGATTTTCAATCCGGCGAGCTCCGATGGCGAGAGAGTCCAGCTGCCATCGCCGTTATCGGTGCCTGCGGAAAGATGTGCACCTTTTGGCAGCCCCTCGATAACCACCGAGAGCACTTCCGAATTGTCGGTGTCGATCAGCGCCGCCGAGAGATCGAGTCCGATCGGCTGGTCTTCCTTCGTTGCTGCGTCATGCGCTCTGGCGTCCGGAGCATCGGCCACCGCCTCCACATGCACCTGGAAAGGAGCATCGGACGTTGCTGTTGCGCCGTTCGTACTCGATGAGACGGCCCGCAGGGTCAGGTCGATCGTGCCGGAATAGTTCTTCGGTGGCAGGATGGAAAGATCAGCCAGATCGGCCAGATCGACCTTCCAGCTGCCATCCGCTGCACGGCTGCCGTGCGACAGCGAGGCACCAATAGGCACACCGATAATGCTGACAGATAGGTCCTCCGAGCCATCGACATCAGTCAGGGCGGCAGAGAGATCGACAGAAATCCACTTGTCCTCGGAGCCTGATGCGTCATGAACGGTGACCAGCGGGGCGTCAGACACATCGTCGACCTGCACCTGGAAGCCGGTGCTCCGCGTTGCAGTCGAACCGTTCGAGGTTTCGCGGGCCGTCGCCTGAAGCGTCAGATCGATCGTCCCGGAGAAATCCTTTGGCGGCGTGATGGAAAGATGCGCCAGAACAGCGGGAGACACCTTCCAGCTGCCGTCGGGCAAGCGCGTCCCATGCGATAGGGAGGCGCCAGTCGGCACGTCGAGGATGCTCACCGAAAGGATTTCAGACCCATCCGCATCGACGAGTGCGGCCGAGAGGTTGAGAGGAATCGGCTGATCCTCGTTCCCCGCCACATCCGCAGCCGACACCACGGGAGCATCGGCAATGGCCGTAACAGTGACCGTGTGGGTTCCCGTCACCACCCGGTTGGCGCTGGTGCCATTCGCGCTGTCCGTCAGGGTCGTCGTCAAAGTGAGGGTGAAATCCTCGTCGCTATGCTCGGCCGGTCGGATTGTTACGAGCCCGGCGCGCAGATCGGCGGTCGAGACCTGCCACACGCCGGGTGCGATCTCCGAACCGCGATTCAACGACGCGCCCGGCGGCAGGCCGGCCACTTGGCTGAGTTCCGCCCAGGTTTCCGAGCCGTCCGCATCCGGCGTGATGAAGGTGGGTTGGAGCAGGATCGCCGTATCTTCCGATCCCTCGCTCGCGCCGCCGACAGTACCGGCATCAACAACCGGATCCAGGCTCACCGTAAACGTAGTGGAGGTGCGGGCGCTCGGCACGCCGGGCTCGCTCTCAGTCGCGATGGCCGTGAGCGTGAGGGTGAACGTCCCGGAAGCCTGCGGCGGCGGCGTCAGCGTCAGGCCTTCCAGTTGCGCCAGCGTCAGGGTCCAGCGGCCGCCGCCGAGGTCGGTGCCGGCGCTGAGTGTCGCGCCGGCGGGCACTCCGCTGAGCATGAAGCTGAGGCTCTCCGAGCCTTCCGTATCACGCAGCGCTCCGCCCAGCCCGGCAAGGCTTACCGGTATGTCCTCCTGGCCACCGGCATCGGCAACCGTCACCGCTGGCGTGTCCGCCACGGCATGCACCTGCACCTGGAATGTCGCGTCGACGAAGGCCGTCCCACCATTCATCTCCTGT
>KI911948.1:265003-277232 GCA_000517005.1 Microvirga lupini | reverse complement strand
GAACTCTATACGCGCTTGAGTGTCAGCACGAACTGCAGTCCCGAACTTGAAAGAAGTCGTGCGAACGGTGAGGTTGAAGGAGCCCGAGAAATTCGGAGGCGGTATGAGTGCCAAATGCGCCAGATCGGCGGGAGAAACGTTCCAGCTCCCATCGGATTGGCGCGTACCGTGCGTCAGAGAGGCGCCTTCGGGAACACCGAAGATCTTGATCGAAAGGACCTCCGATCCATCCGTATCGGTGAGAACTGCCGAGAGATCGAGAGCAATCGGCTGATCCTCCTGCCCTTCCGCATCGGTGACCCGCACAACCGGAGGAGAGGCCGCCGTATCCTGCGGCTCCTCGGGTTTCGGCTGGTCGCTTTCAGGTGGAGAGACCGTGGGCGGCGCCTCCGGTGACGCAGTCTGCGTCGTCTCGGGCGTGGCGAACTCCGACGCAGTCGCTGAACCGGGGGTGGGCGGAGCATCGCCGGAAGAGCCGCGAGACGTAGCGGTCTTCAGCGATGCAGAAGCGTGCGATGCGACTGACGAAACCAATGCCGCTTCAGGCAAAGAGGCATCCAGTACCACCGACGGGCCGGCTTGAGCCGGTGCATCCGGTATCTCCAGAGGCGTGTCCTCCGGACGAAGCGCAGGCTCTCCGGAGAGAGGCGCGATGCCGTGCGCTCCGCCCATGCCTCCCCCAGACGGTGCTCCTGGCACCATGCCGAAAGCCGCAACTGCCTCCGTTCCTCCGACGAGATTGCCGCTGGCGCCCCCATCACCGATGGGTACCGTGCGCTGGACGGCGCGCAGGGCGCGCAGAGCTTCCTCATCGACGACGCTGGCGTCGAACGGAATGGTCAGGTCGGGTTGCTGGGTCATGGATGTGCTCAGCGCTCGTGGAAGGATGCCGCCATGGCCGAATAGATCGGTTTCAGCAGGTATTGCAGCACCGTCTTGGTGCCGGTGGTGATGTCCGCCTGAACGGTCATGCCAGCAACGAGCTGCGCATGACGCGGATCGTGGCCGACATGCTGCTGCTTGAGCGCGATGCGCGCACGGTAATGCGGCTGCCGCTGCTCGTCGAGGAATGTGCCCGCCGAAACGCGCTCCACAGTCCCTTCGATGGAGCCGAAGCGGGCATAGTCGAAGGCCTGGACCTTCACATGCACCGGCTGGCCGACCTCGATGAAACCGATATCGCGCGGCATCAGCCGGACATCCGCCACGAGCGGCGTGTCCTGCGGCATGATCTCTGCCACCAGACCGCCGGGCGGCAGCACGGTGCCGGGACGATGCACCGCGAGACCACGCACAACGCCGCCGATGGGCGCGCGCAGCATGACGCGCTCTGCGCGATCTTCCAGCTTGCGGACCACCTCGGTTGTCTCGGCAACCTCCAGAGCGACGCGCGCCGCTTCCTGACGGGCCTCATCCACCGCGGCGGATTGCGCCTCGACGACACGGGCCTCGGCCTCGGCCAGACTACGTTGTGATGTCGCGCGTTGTCCGGTCAACCGCTCATGCTCGGCCTTCGCGCTCATGAAAAGCCGCTGCGCTTCCAGGACCGAGAGGCGCGTCGTCAGACCGTTGCGGGCGAGTTCCTCACGAATCCCGAGTTCCTTGGAATGCAGCTCCATCTGCTCCCGCACGGCGGAGATCTGCCCCGCCAGAGTTGACAGATCGCTGCGCCGCTGCGCCACCTGTTCCTGCAGAACCGAAACACGGTCGGCCAGTGCCCGCAGACGAGCGTTCAGCGCGGCACGCTGCGGCTCGACAAAGAGGCTGGAAGTCAGGGGCGGCACAGTCTGCGCGCCCCCACCTGCATGAGCGATGATTCCAGCCGTCGGTCCCTGGCGGCTGTGTGTATCTATGGCGACAACATTGCCATCTGCGGCGGCCGCGAGGCGCTGCGCCTGCAACTGCAGGGATTCGAGTCGGTGCCTGGCCTGTGCCAGCTCTGTCTGAGCCACTGCATCGTTCATGCGTAGCAGGGGCTGCCCCTCCTCGACCGCTTCGCCTTCGTTCACCAGAACTTCGGCGACGATTCCGCCTTCGAGATGTTGAACCGGCGCAGGCGCGACCGTTGGAGCGATCTCGCCCACACTGACCGCGACTTCGGGTACATGGGCCAAGGCCGCCCAAGTCAGTCCTGCGGCAACAAGAAGTCCGGTGCCGAGCACCACGGTACGCTCCAACCCGTGGACACGCAGCTCCTCGAGAGCCAGCACGTGACCGTCAGGACGCAGCTGACGGCTGGCGAGTGGCAGGATGCGGCGATCAATCGTCGCGGGAAGGATTTCGCCGGTTGCGGCAGATGTTGCGGTCTTGCTCATCATGCAACTTTCGAGCTGTTGGCGGCAGACAGGTTCGCGAAGGCGGCATTCGCAACCGAAGGGCCGATCGGGGTTCTTGTGGGGCGGGGCCCGACGGGGGCCGTCTGCTGGTCCAGTTCTTCCACCTGCCCGTCGCGCAGGCGCAGGACGCGATCGGCAAGCCGGATGTGGCTCGGTCGGTGTGTTGCCATGAGGATGGTGCAGCGGCCGCGGCGCGAGGCAATGACATCTGTAAAGGCTTTGGCACAGGCATCGTCGAGCCCGGCAACCGGCTCATCGAGCAGCAGGATCGGAGCATCGCGCAGCAACGCTCCGGCGAGAGCGATCCGCTGCAGGATGCTGCGCGGCAGGCGGCCACTCTGGTTGTCGCCAACGCGGGTGTCGAAGCCCTGCGGCAGCGCCTCGATGGCCTCCAGGACCCCGGCCTCCGCAGCCGCGGCACGCAACTCCGCATCGGATGCGCTGGGGCGGGCAAGACGAAGGTTCTGCGCTACGGTGCCGTACAGGAGCCCCGGCGTTTGCGGCACCCAGCCTATGCTGCGACGGAGCGCGGCAGGTTGAAGGAGCGTACATCGTGGCTGTCGATCCGCACCAAGCCGCCCTGTGGTCTATAGAGACCTGCGATCAGCAGCAACAGGGTCGACTTGCCACTGCCTTCGGCACCCGTCACCGCCACGACCTGCCCCGGCTGGATGGCGAAGCTGGCGCCAGCCAGGACCGGCTCGGATTGCGGTAGATAGCGTAGGGTTACACGCTGGAACACGATAGCGCCTTGCTCCGGCGGCGCCATGCGCGCCTCGAGCGGCGGAGGCCGCTCCGTCTCCAGAGCCATTAGTCCATCGACCTGACGGATGGAGGCCTGCGTCTGCTCCCAACGGGAGAGCATGACGAAGCAGGTTTGCATAGGGCCGAGAACGCGCCAGATCAGCATCATTCCAGCAATCAGCGCTCCTGCGGTCATCGCACCGCCCAGGACCGAGAGCACCCCCAGCACCACCGCGGCCAGCCCTGACAGGGTCACAAGCGCCTGGCTTGCCGCGAGCACCGAACCGGAGAGCGTGCTGACCTTTGCGGATGACACGGCGGCTGCAGCGGCTGCAGCGGAATAACGCTCGATCCAGCGTTCTTCCGCCCCGACGAGTTTCAGGGTTCTGACGGTTTCGAGCGCTTCTACGGCCAGCGCTTCTCGTGTCTGGTTGGCGCGGGCGGCCTGCTCGATAGCCAGTCGCATCTGCCCACGGGAGATCAGGAACAGGACGACGAAACCAACGGCCGTGCCAACCGGCACAAGTGCGATCCAGCCTCCCAGCACCACCATGAGCATGATGACCAGGAGGGTGAACGGCATGTCGAGAAGAGCGATGGCGAAACTGCCCGTGAGAAATTCGCGGATCGCCGCGAAATCCCGCAGGCGCGACACCTGGGAGGCCGTTCCGGCTCGCTCTACCAAAGCGGTCGGCAACGACATGAGCTGCGTGAAGACGGCACTTGGAACGACTCGGTCGAGCCGCTCGGCGATGCTGAGCAGAGCACGCTGCCGGATGGCACGGAAGGCGACCTCGAGCAGGATGGCGGCTCCTGCGCCTACAACGAGCATTGGCAAGGTTTCCGGGCTGTAGCCGGCGATCACGGTGTCGAACACCGCCATGGTGAACACGGGCACGGCAAGCCCGAGCACCGCCATCAATCCACTGATGCCGAGCAGCGCAGGCAGGTCGCCGCGGAAGCGCCGTGCGATGCCGCTGAACCAGCTCTGACGCGGAGCACCGGCGTCCATATCGATGACAAGCATCAACGTGCCGCGCAGCACCTCTGGATCGCAGGGCTCCACCTCACCGGTTGCACCGTCGAGGAGCAGGACCCGCCCCTCTTCGTCGCGATAGACGACAGCCGCCGCATTGCCCGACGGGAGCAGGATGGCGGGGAGACGCCTCGGATCCAAGGTGCCTCGCGGCAGTCGCTCCATCCGGGTCGGATAGCCGAGGATGGCAAGGGTGTTCCGCACGTCCGTGAGATCGATATCCGGTTTGACATGCGGCAGAGCCGACAGAAGGTCATCCGCGCTGCCGGACCAGTCCAGCAGCCACAGCATGGTCGTCAGGCAGCGGGCGAGATCGGTCGGCGCCAGCAGATCATCCGGCAATTCCAGTGGCGCGCGCGAGCGGTCGTCTGTTATCGCATTCATGACACGCGCTCCAATCGGCCGTCCCGGATCGCATAGACCCGATCGGCGATATTCAGAGTGGAGGGCCGATGCGTGACGATGACCACCGTCACCCTGCCCCGCAGATCAGCCAACAAGCGCGCAAGCCGCGCATCGCTGTCGCCGTCAATCTGTGATGTAATGTCGTCGAGGAGCAGGATGCGCGGCTCTTCCACGAGCGCACGGACAACGCCGATGCGCTGGGCCGCGCCGCGCGGCAGCGGTGTAGCGGCCACACCAACCTGGGTATGCCAGCCGCCCGGCAGTGCGCTGGCAACTTGGTCGAGACCCAGCTCCGTCGCCAGACGAAGGGCCAGACTCTCGCGCTGCGGCTGATGCATGGTCAGATTCTGCAGGAGCGTGCCGCGAACCAGCGCGGGATCGGGCGGCACCAGGGCGACAAGTCTGCGTGCAGGCCCGACATCGACGTGGGCGAGATCTTGTCCATCGATATGGACCTGACCGCTACTCGCCGTCAGGTCGCCCGCGATCAGGCGCAGCAGAGCGGAGCGGCCGGACCCGTTCGATCCCGTGATGCCGACGATTTCGCCGGGTCGCGCTTCCAAGTTGAGACCGTCGAACAGCCAGTCGGAGTAGCGAGGGGTACCGAACCGCACATCCTGCAGAAAGATGTGCCCTGCCAGTACCTGCAACGACGGGTGGTCGGGGCTGCGCTCCTGCGGCAGCGCGCCGATCTCCGCCACGCGGCGACGGCTTTCCGCAAGCGATTGCAGGCGCGACCACAGAGCCACGCCGCCGAGCAGCGGCTGCATGGTGCGGCCGACCAGCATAGTGCAGGCGCCGAGGCCGCCGACGCTGAGCTGCCCGTTCAGGACCATGTGACAGCCGAAGGCGGCTATCCCAACCGTGGCCACCTGGGCCAGCAGCATGCCACCCTCCTGCCCCGTCGAGATCGCCTGCGACAGCTTCCGGCGAAGCTGGGCGGAGCCGTTCTGCAGGCGTTCGTAGCGGCGCTCGAGCAAGGGCTCGGCACCTAGGACCTTCATGGAATGGATGCAGTTCAGAGTATCGAAGAGAAAGTTGAAGCGGCGCTCCTCGGCCATGGCGAGATTATGGGCGGCGTGGCGCACGCGGCGCCCCGTCAGCGCAGCCAGAAGCCCGACACCCGCCAGCAGCGTCAGAGGCACCAGGACGAGCGGACCTGCCAGATACCAGATGCCGATGAGGTAGAGCAGCGCGAAAGGCAGATCGAGCATCGCCTGCAGCGCGGGGCCCGACCATGCCTCGCGCAAGGTGCCGATGGCCGAGAGGCGTTCGGCATAATAGCCATTGCCATGCGCTTCCAGCGCCGAGAGAGGAGCGTTCAGCAGGCACTGCATGGCCTGGCGATGCGCCTGCGCCTCGGACGTTGCCGCGACGCGGGCAAGCACCTGGCCGCGCACATGGCGCAGCAGAGCCTCCAGCAGGATGGCGACGGCGACCGTCGTCGCAAGCACTGCCAGGGTGCCGACGGCCTTGTTCGGCAGGATGCGGTCGTAGACTTGCAGCAACGCGACGGGAAGAGCCAGGGCCAATAGCGTGATCAGCAGCGTCGCCTCGAGCACCGGGATCAGGAACGCGATCCCGAAGCGGCCTATCAGACCTCTGAACGGGCGTGTCAGCCAGGGGCCGGAGGACACCATCGATGGCACCCCGGAAGAGACCGTGGACCGATTCATAACGCTACCATTGGCCATTCGGCCGAAAGTCACGGACGATAATTTTGGTGAAACATACCGGGCTTTCACCGGTATGGCGGGGCGGCATCATGCCTTTGGACCAGTCTCAATCAGTGAGAGCCCAATCCGCCATGAATATCAGTGTATTGCTACAATAGAATTCGGAAATATTTTCTTATACGTCAACGTAACGTCATATCACAAATGGTATTAATGTTTTGGTAAAGTTAATATCGGCAGCATTTGAGTTGCTGAATGACCATGAAACGACGCTAAGAAAGACCGCAGTCAAATACTTAAGACGACAATCAATACGCCTGCGTTTCTGCCCTGGCCTGTCCCGGATTGTGCAGCTGGAGTGAGGGTCAATACCCCTCACCGATCGCAGGATCTGCTGGTTTGCGAGTTAGATAGCCCTAACCGTCAAAAATCGACGGGAGGCGTCCCGTAGGTGTGAAACGACTCGACAGTCTTCATCCCCCAGGCCTGACCCTTTTTGCGCTCTTCCTCCGTCCAGACGATCGGCTTCCAGTCTGGGGCGAGGATGAGGCGGGCGCCGGCGTTGCACACCTCGACCCGGTTGCCGCCTGGTTCGTAGACATACAGGAAGAAGGTCTGCTGCACCGCATGCTTGTGCGGGCCGGATTCGATCGGCACTCTAGCCTCCAGGAAGATGTCGGCTGCTCTCAAGACATCCTCGCGGCTATCGAGGGCGTAGGTCAGATGATGGAAGCGGCCCTTTGCTCCGGTGTGGTCGCGCGTGAAAGCGAAGTCGTAGCTCTTGTTGGTCAGCGTCATCCACATGCCGGCCTCGGTGCCGTCATCGAGGATGATCTGTTCCGTCAGACGGCACCCGAGATAGGTCTCGTAAAAGATCCGGTTAGCGCGGATATCCGAGGCAAGACAATTCAGATGATCGAGCCGGCGGACATTGACGCCTCGAGCTGGAAAACGTTGAGCCTGGTTCTTCAAGGCCGGCTTCAACTCCGGCGGGGCCTGATACCATTCGGTCTCGTAATAGAGCTCGATGACGTGCCCGTCCGGATCGCGGCAGAGAAAGGCCGGACCGTGGCCGAGGTCGCCGTCCGTCCAGCCAATATCGTAGCCGGACCCTTTCAGGGCGGCGACACGACGCTCGAGCGCCTGCTGGCTGCGCGCGCGAAACGCCATGTGGCCCATGCCCGGCTTCTTCGAAGCCGTGAGTTTGAGCGAGTGGCGCTCGTAATCGTCCCAGCCGCGAAGATAGACCGAGTCGCCCTGCCGGCCGCTCTCCGTCATGCCGAGCACATCGATGAAGAAGCGCAGGCTTTCTTCCGGCTTCGGCGTAAGCAGTTCGAGGTGACCGAGATGGGCCAGGTCGAGCACCGGTTTGTCTTGCATCATGATGTCTCTCGCGCAGCAATGGTTGCGAGGGAGCCCGGAAGAGCTCCCTCGCCTCTCCGATCAGGCAGCCTGCTTGGCCCCGGAGCCGGGATTGCCCCACACCTCTTCGGCGATCTCGACGATCATGCGCAGCTTGGCCCATTGCTCGTCCTCGGCAAGCGTGTTGCCCTCCTCGGTAGAGGCAAAGCCGCATTGTGGGGAGAGGCAGAGCTGGTCGAGATCGACATACTTGGCGGCCTCGTCAATCCGGCGCTTGATGCCGTCCTTCTTTTCGAGAATGCCAGTCTTGGAGGTCACAAGGCCCAGAACCACGGTCTTGCCCTCCGGCAGGAAACGCAGGGGCTCGAAGCCTCCGGCACGGTCCGTGTCCCATTCCATGAAATAGCCGTCGACCGGCATTCGATTGAACAGAACCTCCGCCACCGGCTCGTACCCGCCGGAGGCGATGAAGGTCGAGCGGAAGTTGCCGCGGCACAGATGCATGGTGATCGTCAGATCCTCCGGCTTGTCCTTGAGCGCCTCGCGCACCATGCCGGCATAGATTTCCGGCTGCTTCTCCGGATCGTCGCCACGCTGGCGCAGCATCTCGCGCTGGTCCGGATCGCAGAGATAGGCGAACGAAATGTCGTCGAGCTGGAGATAGCGGCAGCCGGCATCGTAGAAGGCATGCACAGCCTTGTTGTAAGCTTTGCCGACATCCGCATAGAAGTCTTCCATATTCGGATAGACACCCATGTTCATCATCTTCCGGCCGCCGCGGTAGTGGAGCATGCTCGGCCCCGGGATGGTCATCTTCGCCACGCGATCCGTGTTGTCCTTCACGAAGCGGAAATGGTCGATCATCGGGTGATGGCCGGGGAAGCCGACCTTGCCGGTGATCCGCAGAGCCTTCGTAATTCCGACACCACCCTTGAAGTTCATACCAGAATCGGCCTCGACGGAGGTGACGCCATCGAGGTGCTCCAGGAAATCGAAATGCCAGAAGGCTCGGCGGAACTCGCCATCCGTCACCGCTTGCAGACCAATCTCCTCCTGTTTCTTGATCAGAGCCCGGATCTCGCGGTCCTCGATTTTCTTCAGGGCCTCATCCGATATTTCACCGTCGTGGTGCTTGTGGCGCGCTTCCTTCAGGGCTGCCGTGCGTAGCAAGCTTCCGACCATGTCGGCGCGGAAAGGCGGTTTCGTACGTTGCATGGTTGCTCCTCCAGGTAAGGTAATTTAGTGCGCAACAGCGCGCGCAGGCTTCTTCTTGGCCGTCACCCCGAGATGCTGTTCGAGTGCAGCCGGATTCTCAATGAGGGACCGGCTCGAACCGGCATGAACAATCGTGCCACGGTCGAGAATGACAGCATTGTCGGTCACGCCCAGGATCTTCTGAGCGTGCTGCTCCACCACGATGGCCGACATTCCCTCCCCGCGGATGATCCGCTTCAGGGCCGCCAACAGCTCCTCGATAATGATGGGAGCCAATCCTTCCGTCGGCTCGTCCAGCAGCATGAGCTTGGGATTGAGCACGAGCGCGCGCGCGATCGCCAGCATCTGCTGCTCGCCGCCGGAGAGCTGGTTGCCGAGATTGGAGCGGCGCTCCTTCAGGCGCGGAAACATCTCGTAGACCCGGCTCACATTCCACGCTCCGGGAAGGGCGACGGCGGTGAGGTTTTCCTCCACCGTCAGCGACTTGAAGATATTGCGCTCCTGCGGCACCCATCCGATGCCGGCCAGCGCCCGCTTGTCGGGACGTATCGCCGTGACGTCCTGACCATCGAGCATGATGGAACCGCCGCGGTGGCGAGTCACGCCGATGATGGTGTTCAGGAGGGTCGTCTTGCCTGTGCCGTTGCGCCCGAGCACGGCCAGGGATTCTCCGGGTTTAAGGGAGAGATCGATCTTCGAGATCACGACCGCTTCGCCATAACCTGCAGAGACCTGCTGCAGCTTCAGAAGATCACTCATCGACGCTCTCCCCGAGATACACGGCCCGGACCCTGGGATCGGTCGAGACCTCCTCGACGCTGCCTTCGGTGAACAGCGCGCCATTGACCAGAACCGAGATCCAATCGGCAAAGCTGAAGACCAGATCCATGTCATGCTCGATGAGGAGGACCGAAACATCCCGCGGCAGGGCCGCCACCGTGGCAAGCAGCTCGTGCCGCTCGGCCTCCGGCACGCCAGCGGCCGGCTCGTCGAGGAGGAGCACGCGCGGTCGGCAGGCAAAGGCGACGGCGATCTCCAAAAGGCGTTGCTTACCATAGGCCAGATTCGAGGTGCGCTCGTCGAGGACATCGGTGAGGCGGAAGCGTTGAGCAATCTCGACGATCTCATCGACGATCTCACGCTTGCTGCCGAGCACCCGCCACCAGTCGCGCCCTCCCCCCATGCGCTCCGACACGGCAAGGCCCAGGGTCTCAAGGGGCGTCATGGCCGGAAAGAGCTGGTTGATCTGAAAGGTACGGGCAAGGCCACGTTGCACCCGCAATTCGGGCCGCAGGCGCGTGATATCCTCGCCTTCCAGCAGGATCTGGCCGGAGGTCGGCGTGAGCACGCCGGTGAGGAGATTGATGAACGTGGTCTTGCCGGCGCCGTTCGGTCCGATCAGGGCATGGCGGGCACCCTGCTCCAGCTTGAACGACACGTTGTCCGTGGCCACAAGGCCGCCGAAGCGCTTGATCAGGCCTCTGGTTTCGAGAGCAGCCACCATATCAGACCTCCCGCGCTGTCGTTGTCGGCAAGGGTTGTGGGCCTTCCGCCACCAGGCTGCGTCTCGACCGCGGCCACAGGGCCCGGACCCGATCCGTCAACCGTTCACGCCCTACCAGCACAAGGAGAACGAGGATCAATCCGATCCAGAACTGCCAGTATTGCGGCGTCCAGGCTGAAAGAACGTCCTGCAAGACCTTGAAGAAGACGGCGCCGATGAGCCCGCCATAGAGGTAGCCCACGCCACCGATCACCAGCACCAGCATCACATCGGCCGAGCGGTGGAAGGCGAGCACGTCGAGGGATACGAATTGCGTGGTCTGCGCCAGCAATGCGCCGGCGACACCTGCATAAGCCGCCGCCAGCGTATAGATCGCCACGAGACGGCGGTTCACAGGAATGCCCACTGCGCGGGCGCGGAGGGGATTGTCGCGGATCGAACGCAGCGACAGGCCAAAGGGCGACACGACGATCCTGCGCGCTAGAACGAACAGCACGAACGTCACCATGAGGCTGTAGGTGTAGGCGACCGTCCCGAAGATGTCGAACTCGAACAGCCCGAGGATCGGCCCCATGCTGATGCCTTGGAGACCGTCAGCGCCTCCCGTCAGCCACGACATCTGATTGGCGAGTTCGCCGAGGACGAGCGCGACGCCCAGCGTCACCATCAGCTTCGTCAGGTCGGAGCCGCGCAGCACGAGGAAGCTGGTCACGAATCCGAGGATTGCCGCAGTAATCGCCGCGACGCCCAGGCCGATGAGAGGATCACCGATGCCGTTCTTGGCGAGAATGCCGGTCGCATAAGCGCCTAGACCGAAAAAGGCGGCGTGGCCCAGGGACACGATGCCGGCATAGCCGAGGATCAGGTCCAGGGAGAGTGCAAAGAGGCCGATGATCGCGATCTCGTTCAGAATGAGGTGACGCTCGGGCAGAAAGAACAGGGTCGCGGCCGCCACGAGGCAGAAGGCGATTTCACCCAAGCCCCATCGACCTCTTCGGCTCAGAGATGCCCTGACATTATCGGCAGTATTGGACTGCATCGGCTTGTTTCCTATTGGTTCAGCGCGCACGGGCGAACAGCCCCTGTGGGCGAAGAACAAGAACGACGATCATGAGCGTGTAGATGACGAAGGCACCCAGGCTCGGCACGTAGTACTTGCCGGCCACATCGGCGATCCCGAGAAGTAGAGAGGCCAGGAAGGGGCCGGTGATGCTCGTGGTGCCGCCGACGGTGACGACGATTAGGAAGTAGATCATGAACTTGAGCGGGAATGTGGGATCGAGCCCCAGGATCTCCGCTCCCAGGGCCCCGCCCAGACCCGCCAAACCGGAGCCGACCGCGAAGGTCGTGGCGAAGATGACGCTGACGTTGATACCGAGCCCGCGGGCAACGCGGGGGTCGTCCACCGCAGCCCTTAAGCGGCTGCCGAAACGGGTTTGGGTGAGGATGAACTGCAGGGCCACCACGAGAACACCGCACACGGCGATGATGAAGCTCCGATACAGGCCGACCTGAATGCCGAGCACCTCGACGCGGCCCTGTAGCCAGGTCGGGAGCTGGATGAGTTGCTGCTGGGAGCCCATTGCATAATCCACCGCAGCCACGGCCATGAAGACCAGACCGATGGAGAACAGAACCTGATCGAGATGGCTGCGCGTATATAGCCGCTTGTAGAGAGTCCGTTCGAGCACGAGTCCGGCGAGTGCCGGCACGATGAAGGCCAATGGAAGGGTCAGGAGAAACGGCACGCCATACCAGTTCATCAAAACGGCCGTTACATAGCCGCCCGCCATGGCAAAGGCGCCATGAGCCAGGTTGACGAAGTTCATCAGCCCAAGCGTTACGGCAAGCCCGCAGGCCAGCACGAACAACAGCATGCCATAGGCAATACCGTCAAAGAGGATGGTCAGCACCGTTCTCTCCAGGAAACGTGAAGCAAGCGCCGCTTAAG
>KI911948.1:261023-264903 GCA_000517005.1 Microvirga lupini | reverse complement strand
GGCTTCGACGAACGCCTTGTTCTCCGGGCTGTCATGGGCGGCGGAATAGTGCTGGGTCGTGATCGCACCGAGCGCCACGTCTCCCATGTTGTTGAGCAGATCGTCATCCGTCACATCGCCAGGGCCGATCAGCTTGATGCCGCTCTTGTCGAGACCGCGCTCCACGAACTGCTTCATGAACTGCGCGCCGATGCCGGAGGGCACGAACACGAACAGAGCGTCCGGCTTGGCGTCTGCTGCCTTCTGCAGGAAGGGTGAGAAATCGGGATTGGCGAGCGGCACCCTCAGGTTCTCCACCTGCCCGCCCTTCGCCGTGAAGGATGCGGTAAAGGCCTTCTCGGCATCGATGCCTGGTCCGTAATCCGACACGAGCGTCGCGACTTTCTTAATGCCGTTCTGCGCAGCCCATTCTGCCATCGGCACCGTAGCCTGCGGCAGGGTGAAGCTGGTCCGCACGATATAGGGCGAGGCCTCGGTGATGGTTGCGGTGGCAGCCGCCATCACCACGGCCGGCACTTTCGCCTGGGTGGCCAGAGGCGCCGGGGCGAGAGCCAGAGGCGTCAGGCCGAAGCCCGCCATGACGGCAATCTTGTCGTTGACGATGAGTTCCTGAGCGAGACGCTTGGTCACGTCGGCCGTACCGGTGTCGTCCTTGACGATAAGCTGGATCTTCTTGCCGGCGACGGTGTCACCCTTCTGCTGCATGTAGAGCTTGGCGGCTGCTTCGATCTGCCGTCCCGTCGAGGCGAAGGGACCGGTCATCGGCAAGATCAGGCCGATCTTCACCGTCTCCTGAGCGGATGCCGCTCCGGTCAGGGCCAGGACGGTCGCGGCCCCTAGAAATGTACGTCTCAACATGTTTCCTCACTCCCTCTTCGGCTTTTCGCCATTCGACTTAGGCGCGGATACGCCGTTTAATGAGCGCAGAACCCGGCACAAGGTCCATGTCCCTCTGGTTTGTAAGCGCTCTCTCCAGATTACGGTGGGCAATGCGTGCATGCTCGCGCATGATCGCCTCGGCCCGGCTCCCCTCCCGCCGTTCGATCGCCGTCAAGACGCAACGATGCTGATCCTGGGCCACAGTCAGAATGTGATGCAGCTCCGGCGAGCGAGACTGAACCGGAACCAGGGCGCTCGCAGAAGCGAAAGGCAGAGCACTGGCCCGTTCGAGCTGGCGCGCCAAAGGTGGGCTGTCAGCCATGTCGATCAGGATTCGGTGGAATCGGGCGTTCAGCTCGACATATTGCGAGAGATCGATCTCGAGCATTTCGCGGCGAATAACGTCATCGATTGCATCGAGGCATTCGGCAGCATTGAGAAGCGCAGAGCGGCTGGTGCCATGCTCGGCCGCAAGTCGCGCGGCCAGGCCCTCGAGGGTTCCGCGAATTTCGATGGAGACGAAGACTTCTTTCTCCGAGAAGGCCTTTACCGCGAAGCCGCCGGATGGAATGGCCTCCAGCAATCCTTCTTCCTCGAGCCGGACGAGGGCCATGCGAACCGGGGTTCGGGACACGCCGAGCCGCTCGACCATCTGCAACTCGGACACCCGCTCGCCAGGGTTCAACGCCCCACGGAGAACCAGTTCGCGAAGGGCAAGCTGTGCCTTCACGGTCTGGGAAAGCGAGCGGTCGCTGGTTTTCTCTATGGTCATCAGGCTGCCCTGTCCGCCGTGTCGATAGTGATGCTACCTCCTACGACACGTGAGACGCAGGTGCAGAGTTTCGCATTGGCAGCCTTTTCCTCGTCGCTGAAGAACACGTCGCGGTGGTCGACAATGCCGTCCACTTCCAGAATATGGAGTGCACACAAACCGCATTCCCCGCGCCGACAATCGGAGATCATGGCGACGCCGGCATGCTCCAGTGCATCCAGCATGGTCTGGTTCTGAGGAACATCGACCACGAGATTGAGACGGGGGATATTGACCTTGAAGGGTTGGGAGGCAAACCGCCCGCTGTTGCCGAAGGTCTCGAACCGCAACTGGTCGACGGGACGGCCGCTCTGCTGCCAGGCCCTCTTGGCCGCCTCGAGCATGCCGATGGGGCCACAGACATAAAGTTCGCCGCCGGGCATTAGCCGGGCGATCTCGGCCTCCAGGTCCACCCTGCCCCCATCTTCGTCGATGAACATCTGCAAGCGCTCGCCGATGCGCTCGCGCAGTTCGTCCGCGAGAGCTGCATCCTGTCTGCGGCGGCAGGCATAGAGCACCCGGAAATTCGCATCGGTATCAGCAAGGGCCAAGGCCATGGTGAAGATCGGCGTGATGCCGATGCCCCCGGCGAGCAGGAGATATTCTGGCCTGCCCCGGCCGAGATCGAAGTGATTGCCCGGTGTCGAGATGGTGAGCTGAGCGCCGGGTTTCAGGCTCCACATATAGGCGGACCCGCCCCGGCTGTCGCCGAGGAGCTTCACCGCGATGCGATAGATACCGCCCGTGCACGGTCCCACGATCGAATAGGATCGCACGTCCGGTCGTCCGCCGATCTGCAGCGTCACATTGATATGACTGCCGGGCTTCGGGACGACGAAATCTCCCGAAGGTTCGATCTCGAAGAGCCGGATGTCGGGAGAGAGATCCCGTGTCCGGAGCAGCTTCGCGGCCTGCCAGTCGAGTTGCTCAGTCATTCCCGGACCTACTCCGCCGCTTGGCTTGGCACGTGAGCATGCGGACCGTATTCATCGTCCAGCATCCCATCGATCAGCTTGCGCGCCCAGAGGGCGCCGGCATCGATGTTGAGGTTGTAGAACGGCATCCGCGGGTTTCTGTCGATGGCGATCTGCTGCGCCTCGAGAACCGCGTGATCCTGATCGTAGACGCCCTTGCCCTCATTGACGTGGGCCTTGTTGATGTCCTTCGTGAGTTGCTCGTCGTCTTTCCGGAAGGTTCTGACGAAGTTCCAGAAGTAATGACAGGTCTTGTCCGTCTCCGGCGTAATGGCTGCCAGGAAGGCGCCGTTGACGCCCTGAGAACGATCGCCTTGAGGAGCACCCGTCCCTGTCACGGCAACGCCCACATCACCCGCTATGGTAGAAGGTGCCTGGAAATAGATGATCTGCCACCGGTCCACATGCTCGCCCGGTCTGTTGAGCTGTTTGGCCCAGAAGGGGGGCGGCTCGATGTTGATCATCCAGCGCGTGACCGTCGCGGTGCGATCCGTATGCGTGACGTCGAACGGGGCGCTGGTGATCGCTTCGTCGCCGATGCTGCCGGCATGCACATAGGTCTCGTGCGTCAAATCCATTAGGTTGTCGATCACGAGACGGTAGTCGCATTTCAGACTGTAGAAGGTGCCGCCCTCGCCCACCCAGTCGGTTCCGTCGTTCCAATGAAAGTCCGGGATCTTGGCCGGGTCCGCCAGTGCAGGATCACCGGGCCAAATCCAAACGAGACGATGCCGATCGGCGACAGGATAGGAGCGGACGCAGGCTGACGGGTTGATCGTCTTCTGCGCCGGCATGTAGGTGCATCGACCGGCTGAATTGAAGACGAGACCATGATAGCCGCAGATCACCTGATCGCCTTCGAGGCGCCCCATCGAAAGCGGCAGCAGCCTGTGCCAGCATGCATCCTCCAGTGCAGTCACCTGTCCATTGGTGCGGCGATAGAGAACGACATCTTTTTCGCAGATGGTACGGGCTGCGAGCTCATGCTTAATCTCATGACTCCAGGCTGCGGCATACCAAGCATTGAGAGGAAAGGCTTTGGCGTGCGTCATCTGTTTTCTCCCTCAAACAAACTGTATACAGGCTATGGGTTATAGCAACTATACTTGCGACTAATACTTTGCTATTTTAAGGCATCAATCAAGACACAACGCTCATTCTGTATACATACAATGAAAGCGCCATCTTGCAGTGGCGCTTTCGGCAGACGTTGACC
>KI911948.1:260664-260923 GCA_000517005.1 Microvirga lupini | reverse complement strand
GTGGCGAATTCCACGTTGTAGAGTTCACCGTCCTTGCGCTCCACCTTGCGGATGTAGACGTTCTGGATGATGTCTCGGGTCTGCGGATCGATGGAGACCGGCCGCGCGGGCTGGTCCAGCTCATCCCCTTCATGGCATCGATCAGCGTCTGACCGCCGACGCCGTTGGTCTTCTTCAGGCCCTCATAGATCAGATGCATGCCGTCATAGCCACCGACCGCCATGAAGTTCGGCCGCATGCCGTTGTTGGCCTTCTTGAA
>KI911948.1:242346-260564 GCA_000517005.1 Microvirga lupini | reverse complement strand
CGCCTCCACGAAGGCCTTGTTCTCAGGACTGTCATGCGAGGCCGAGTAGTGGTGTGAAGTGACGGCGCCGAGTGCTACGTCGCCGATATTGTTGAGCAGGTCATCGTCCGTGACGCTGCCTTCCGCCAGGAAGCGGATGCCACTCTTGTCGAGGCCGCGTTCCACGAACTGCTTCATGAACTGCGCGCCGACGCCGGAGGGCACGAAGGCCAGAAGAGCATCGGGCTTGGCATCGGCCACCTTCTGCAGGAAAGGCGAGAAGTCCGGGTTCGCGAGCGGCACCCGCAGGTTCTCTACCTGCCCACCTGCCTTGGTGAAGGTTTCGGTGAAGGCCTTCTCGACATCGATGCCAGGACCGTAATCCGACACGATGGTGACCACCCGCTTGAGGCCCTCCTTCGCGGCCCATTCGGCGAGAGGCACCGTGACCTGGGCCGCCGTAAAGCTCGACCGCACGATGTAGGGCGATTGCTCGGGAATGATCGAGGTGGCAGCAGCCATCACCACTTCAGGCACCTTCGCCTGCGTGGCGAGCGGCGCCGTTGCCAAGGCAAGGGGCGTCAACCCGAAGCCTGTGAGCACGGAGACCTTCTCCTGAACGATCAATTCCTGAGCCAGGCGCTTGGTGACGTCGGCCGTCCCAGTATCATCCTTGACGATGAGCTGAATCTTCTTGCCAGCGACCGTGTCACCCTTCTGCTGCATGTAAAGCTTGGTGGCCGCCTCGATCTGCCGTCCCGTCGAAGCGAAGGGGCCGGTCATCGGCAGGATCAGGCCGATCTTCAAGGTCGCCTGGGCCGATGCCGCCCCGGTGAGGGCCAGCATGGCCGCCGCTGCACCTGCGGCACTTATGAAAGTCCGTCGTAACATGTCTCTCCTCCCGTTTGAGCCCTCCCCGGCATTCCCGTCAGGCACTTTCGGCCTCTTGGTCGGAGCCGGGGAAGGAAGATCTCTTAAACCTGAGCCCCGGAACTACTCGGGCTTGATCCCGGTACGCTTCACGAGATCGCCCCACCGCACCATTTCCTTGGCAATGTGATCGCGAAATTCGGCAGACGTGTTGGTCCAGACCTCGGCTCCCTCCAGCGACAGGCGCTCGGCGATTTCAGGTGCGGCCATCGCCGTTCGGATTTCGGTGTTGAGCCGCTCCACCACGGCTTTCGGCGTGCCGGCCGGAACCAGGATGCCATACCATTGAGACGCTTCGAAACCGGGAAACCCGGACTCCGCCACGGTCGGGACATTGGGAGCACTCTTGAGGCGCGACGATCCGGAGACGGCTAG
This sequence comes from Microvirga lupini, assembly GCA_000517005.1. Lineage (GTDB taxonomy): Bacteria > Pseudomonadota > Alphaproteobacteria > Rhizobiales > Beijerinckiaceae > Microvirga > Microvirga lupini. The sequence goes on along the minus strand of KI911948.1, from coordinate 259,280 downwards.
AGCCCGCATCGTACCGGCTTCCACATGCTGAAGCAGGTTGGGCGCGCCCGTGAAGGTGAGTTGCACGCGTCCTCCGAGCAGATCCGTCACGGCAGGCGCCGTGCCCCGGTAAGGAACGTGGGTCATCGAGATACTTGCACGATCGCAGAGTGCAACTGCTGCAATGTGCGCTGCGCTGCCGATGCCGCCCGAAGCGTAGTTCAGCTTGCCCGGATTCTGCTTGGCGTAGTCGATCAGTTCCTGAAGGGTCTTGGCCGGAACATCCGGGTGAACGACGAGCATGTTGTGCACGCTGGCGATGCCGCTGACCGGCTCGAAGCTCTTCATCGGATCATAGGGGAGCTTCGGGTAAAGCTCCGGGTTCACGGCGAAGGTGCCGATATGGCCCATCACCAGGGTATGGCCGTCCGCGGCAGCGCGAGCAACGGACCCCACGCCGACAGAGCCGCCGGCACCGGGGCGGGATTCAACGATCACCGGATATTTGAGACTGCCCTCAAGCCTCTGCCCGAGAAGCCGCGCGAGAATATCCGTCGATCCGCCGGGCGTGAAAGGGACGACCAGAAGGATGTTCTGGCTTGGATATGTCTGAGCCGCGACGCGCACCGTATAGGTCGCGGACATGCCCAGGGCTGCTCCTCCCATAAGGATCTGGCGGCGAGTCAAGGCGGATTGACCAGGTCCCTTGGATGACTTGATTTGCATATGTCGTTTCCTCTGGCTTCTTATCCTGATGTTGGGTGCGCATCGACGTTCAGGTGTCGGCGGATCGATTGCTTCCCTCGTCTATCGGGTCATTGGATCAATCCGATGCGCCTGGAACCGTGATGCAAGGGCCGTGATCTCAATCGACTCGACGAAGCCTGCGAGCGCGAACGGATCGTTCTCCGCGAAGGCCTGGGCTGCCTCGCGAGATGGCGCCTGCAGCACGCCGAAATTGCCGATCGGCGTCTCGCCGTCGTCCGCTGTCAGGGCGCTCCCGATCAGCACCTTTGCAAGCCCGCCTCCGCCCGTGGCGACATGCTGGCGGTGCGCATCACGGTGCTGCTCCCGGAGGCCTGTTGCATCTGATCGATGGCGACAGATCATGAGCCAGTACATGGCGTCACGCGGACTGAGCCGGGGCAGCGGTCGCCCGGTTTTCCATGACGATCATGCCGGCTCCGGTCATAGAGGCTGGCACGAAGTAGTGCTTGTGCCGAACCACCACGTCTGGGTCCATGGCGCCGCGCATGACGAGCCACATCATGAGCTCCGCTCCCTCACTGCCGAACATCTCGACGTATTGTTCGCGCGACATGCCCGCGAGCTTGTCGGGATCATTGGCGATATCGCGCAGGAAAGCTTGGTCGGCTTCTGGATTGACGAAGCCGGCGCGGGCGCCCTGAAGCTGGTGAGAGAGTCCGCCGGTGCCGAGAATGACGAACCGCTCGTCGCTGTCATAGCTCTCGATCGCCTGACGCAGAACGCGACCCATTTCGTAGCAGCGGCTTGGAAGCGGGATCGGGTATTGGATGACGTTGACGAAGATCGGAACGACTCTCACCGGCCATTCGTCCGGCTTGCCCCAGAACAGCTCCATTGGAACCTGCAGTCCGTGATCGACCTCAATCTCCTGGCAGATCATCGGATCGAAGCGGTTCTCGACGAGTGTGTCAATGAAATGCCACGAGAAATCGACGGCTCCCTTGAAGGGAGCAATGGCGCGTGGTCCCCATCCCTCGTCGACTGGGCGATATTCCTCCGCGCAGCCGACGGCGAAGGTCGGCACCTTGTCGAGGAAGAAGGTATTGCCGTGATCGTTGAAGATCACTACGGCCACGTCTGGCTTGTTCTCTTTCACCCATTCCTGACCGGGAATGTAACCGTCGAAGAACGGTTTCCAATCGGGCGTATCTCGCAACCCCTTGTCCAGGGCGACGCCGATCGAGGGAACATGGGACGTTCCGAGGCCTCCGATGAGCTTTGCCATTCCTATTTCTTCCCTAAGCGATCCCGCAGGAAATCCGCATGCTCCATTCCGGCCTGATGCGCACCGATCTCCGTGATACGAACCGGATCGACGGCCGAGATCTTGAGAATGAAGAAGAGATTGCCGCCCAAACGCACCATCTCGCGCCAGTTGCGGGTCATCACCGCTTCCTTCTCCTCGGGCGTGAGCCCGAAGCGGTCGAGATAGGCACTCTCGTTCTCCCGAAACGTCTCCCGATTGGCGGGATTGCTGAGCCCCATGGCCATCTTGTTGATACGATATCCCCGAAGCGACCGCTTGCGGTCGAACAGCGGGGTGTCTGGAATACGATCCGGCGTCGCGTTCTCGCCCATCGGTTTCAACTCCCCACTCGCCGCGCGATCGACGCTGGTGTTTTCGTTCTTGAACCCGAGGAAACGGAGCAAGGCTTGAGACACCTGCTCGGGCTGCTCCAGCAGGGACATGTGTCCGCTATCCTCGATCACGACGAGTTCGGCATTCGGGATCAGTGCCGCCATCTCCTCATGCTGAGCCAGCGGGCTCCAGCGATCCTGACGACCGACCATCACAAGGGTCAGGCAGGCGATGTTCGGGAGATGTGGCCGCACGTCCGGTCGATTCAGGAGCGCCTGAATCTGCCGGTAATGCTGCTCGGGCGTGGCGCGCATGACCATGGCCTCGAGCGGGGCAAGCAGAGTCCGATCCTCGACCCTGCCCTCATGCAGCATCGGCGGCAACCATCTGTCGGCCAAGGCCCCCATGCCCTCGGAGAACGCCAGATCGATCATGACCTGGCGCTTCGCCTCCTCGCCTTCCCGGCGGGCATCGATGCCCGTGTCGATCAGAGCAAGCTTCTCGATGCGCTCGGGAGCCAAGCGGACCATCTCCATGGCCACGCGGGCTCCCATGGAATGTCCGATGGCGATCAGTGGACCATCGGCAAGAGCCAGCGCGGAACGAGCCATCGTCTCGATGGAATCGAATTGCGAGAAATCCGCGATGCGAATGTCGGCATAGGGCTCGAGAGCCGACCTCTGCGCCTCCCAGATGCTGGCATCGCAAAGGAGCCCCGGCAGCAATACAATGGTCGGCCTTTTGCTCATATGTGCTTGTTCTTCCTCCCTGTTCGCAAAGATGAGCCAGGGGTTAAAGATGAAGCAAATGGTTTATATTGAAGGATTAATGAAAATCCTTCATGAGCCTGCCGATCATTGCTTGGGAATGCCGGCCTTCTCGACCACTGCGCGCCATTTCTCGATATCGGAGCGAAGACGCTCGCTCAGTTCGGCCGGTGTCTCGCTTCGCGCCTCAATGCCGAAATCGAGGAGGCGCGCCTTTACGTCCTCCGCCTTCAGAATCTCCTGCAGGGCCTTGTTGAGGGTATCGATGATAGGCTGAGGCGTTCCTTTGGGGGCGAACAGGGCGTTCCATGACGTCACGTCGAAGCCCTCGATCCCGGCCTCCCGCACGGTCAGAACGTCCGGCATAGCGGCGGAGCGGCGCGGCCCGGAGGATGCGATCGCCCTCACCTGCTTGCCCTCGAGCCCGGACTTCACGGCAGCCTGGCTGTCGATGAGCAGTTGGCTATCGTCTCTGAGCAGCGACACGAGCGCATCAGGCGTGCTGCGGAACGGCACGTGGACCAGGTCCGCCCCTGTCTCCTGCTTGAAGAGGACCGAGGAGAGATGCTGGCTGCTGCCGACCGCGACTGTGGCAACGTTCAAGCTGCCCGGCTTGTCCTTGGCCTGCTTAAGGAAATCCTTCAGGCTCTTGAAGTCCGAGTTCGCATTGATCACGAAAAGAAAGTCGAACGTGCCGAGGGTCGAAATCGGAACGAAGTCGGCCTGTGGATCGAACGGGAGCTTCGCAAAAAGTGGCACGCTGATCGCAGTGCCGTTCGTGAGCATGGTCAGCGTGTATCCGTCCGGAGCCCCTGAGAGCGCGGCACGGGCCGCCGTGATGCCGCCGGCTCCCGGCATGTTCTCGACGATGAAGCGCTGTCCGAGCTTCTCGCTCAGCTTTTCGGCTACGATGCGGATCGTGGTATCGGCCACGCCGCCGGCGCCGAAGGGAACCACCACTTTCACGGGGCGCGTCGGATAAGCCGGTTGGGCCTGTACCGGAGCGGAGGTCCCGAGGCCGGCCGCCATGGCGAGAGCCAGCAGGGATCGTCTCGTGACCGTTTCGAACATGGTGCGTTTCTCCTAGATCATTTTAAAGTGTTGCGTTGTTTCGTATCCAGCTTTTCAATCCGCAAAGCGGAACAGGCGTGCCGGGTTTTCGACGAGAAGCTTGCGTTGAACAGCCGGATCCGGCGCATAAAACGGGATGAGATCGACCAGATCGCCATCATCGGGCATGACGGGCACATTCGGATGCGGCCAATCCGTTCCCCATAGAACCCGATCCGGCGCCGCATCGATCAGCGCCTTGCCGAAGGGAGCGACATCGTGGAAGGGCGGCCCCGCTCGCGAGATGCGCTCAGGGCACGTGACCTTGACCCAGCACTTCTCGCCGCTGCGCAGCAGATCCAGCAAGGCCACGAAGGCGGGCTGGCCGAGGCCCAGGCTCGCATCGACGACGCCCATGTGATCGAGCACATAGGGAACGGGTAAAGCCGTTAGCCTGGGCCTGAAGTCGGGCAGCAAGGTCGCAGGAAGATAGAGATCCACATGCCAGTCGAGGGCAGCGATGCGTTCCACGATCCGGTCGAAGGAGGACATGTCGGGCATCTTGCCGAGGCGCGGCAGGAAGGTGAAGCGGCATCCGGTGATGCCGGCATCGGCAAGGCGCTGGAGATCCTGGTCGCTAAATGTCTCATCCACATTCGCGACGCCCTTGTAATGCCCATTGCTTTGGGCGATGGCATCGGTCACCACGCGGTTGTCGCGCCCGTGGGGCGTCGCATTGACGATCACCGCCCGCTCGACGCCGAGACGATCATGGAGCGCGCGGAACATCTCCAAAGACGCATCCGGCGGCGTATAAGGCCGCTCCGGCACATAGGGATAGCGCGCGTTCGGCCCGAAGATGTGACAATGCGTGTCGCAGGCCTTCGGCGGCAGCTTGAAGGATGGCACGTGCGGATCGGGATGCGGCGGCGGGATCGTAGGCGCTGACGTCATTCGAATGAGCGGACTTTCATGAAGCGGTTAAGGCCGTCCATGAAATGCTTCAGCACTAAAATGAAGCAAATGGTTTATTTTTAGCTATTAATGAATAAACTTCATATATCGGGGTGACCGGAATTTTGGTCTCATCTTGAGCGAGTGAATCCTCATGCGCATCGACTTTCTCGGCCTTCACGCTTTCGTGGCCATTGCCGAACGCGGCAGTTTCCAGCACGCGGCGGCGCATCTCAACCTGTCGCAAACGGCCCTGAGTCATCGGATTCGCAAGCTGGAGGAAGATCTTGGCGTAAAGCTTCTGTCACGGACCACCCGTGAGGTCTCGCTGACCCAGGCCGGCCTCAATCTTCTGCCCAAGGTGAAGGAAACCATCGAAAGCCTTGCGGGCTCCCTGGACGAGCTTCGCCAGGAGGGACGCAGCCGACAGGAAACCCTGTCGATCGGATGCCTTCCTACCATTGCATCCGGCCGCCTGCCCAAGGCGCTTCGCCGCTTCCAGGAGCGGCATCCGGATGTGGTGCTCCGCATTTACGACAACTCGGCAACCGAGATCAGCAATCTGGTCCAGGACGGCACGATTGCCTTCGGCATCACCCTCGTGGCAGCGCACCGGTGGGATTTTGACATCGAGATGCTGATCAAAGATCCGTTCACCCTCGTCTGTCCCGGGGATCACCCGCTGGCCTCGCAGTCGGACGTGAGCTGGTCCGATCTTGCGGAGGAGCCTCTGATCAGGATCAGCCCCCAGACGGGGAACAGAATCATCATCGATGATGCGTTGGGCAGCCGCCGGGAGACGCTGAGCTGGCGCTTCGAGGTTCAGCACATTCAGACGGCGGTTGCCCTCGTCCGGGCAGGAGTCGCCCTGACCGTCATCCCCAGTCTCGCCTTCGACACGGTCGACGAGCGCGGCCTCAAGCTGATTCCCTTGCGCAATCCGAGCGTCACCCGCCAGCTCGGCATCATCTCGAAGCGAGGCACGCCTCTGTCTCCGCTGGCGGACGAATTGCGCAAGCTCATCGTGCAAACCTTTGCAGAGCCAAAGCACAAGCCATCCGTGGGACGGATTGCTAAACCGCGCAGCAGGATGAAAAAAATTCATCAAAGCCCATAAACAAACCATTTGATGCACCTATATGGCTGATGCACCCTGCCCGCATTCCATTCAGCAGTAGGTGGGAGACGGACCATTCAGCCTCGCGTTCCTTGCATGATCCTTCGGGGAGGCACCTCCAAAGGGGCTTATTTCCTGGCGGAGGATCTTCCGTCCGATCCAGCGCAGCGTGACGCGCTTCTCTTGTCGATCATGGGATCGCCGGACCCGCGTCAGATCGACGGCATCGGCGGCGCTCATCCGCTCACGAGCAAGATCGCCATCGTGTCCAAGTCGAAGCGTGCGGACTGCGACGTAGACTTCCTGTTCGGCCAAGTCGTCGTCGACAAGCCCAAGGTGGACGTCACGCCCAATTGCGGAAACATCCTCGCCGGCATCGGACCATTCGCCATCGAGCGCGGTCTTGTTCCCGTTCAAGGCGCTGTGACGCGGGTGCGCGTCCACACGGTGAATACCGGAACGATTGCCGAGCTGAGCATCCAGACCCCTGACGGGCATGTTGCTTATGGTGGCGATGCCCGCATCGATGGCGTGCCGGGAACCGCGGCGCCGATTGCCGTCGAGTTTCTGGATGCCGCCGGCTCCGTCTGCGGCTCGCTGCTTCCGACTGGAAATACGGTCGATCGCGTCGCCGGTGTTGACGCTACCCTGATCGACAACGGCATGCCCGTGGTGGTGCTCGAAGCCGCTTCCGTCGGTCGAACCGGGTATGAGCCCCGCGATGTGCTCGATAAGGATGCGGAACTGAAGGCGTGGCTTGAGGAAATTCGCCTCCAGGCGGGCAGGCTCATGGGCTTGGACGACGTCTCGTCCAAGGTTGTGCCCAAGATGGCACTGGTCGCGCCGCCAGCCGCCGGCGGGCATGTCTGCACCCGCAGCTTCATTCCCCACGAATGCCATGCCTCCATAGGTGTCTTCGCCGCCGTGACCGTCGCCACCGCCTGCGTGCTGCCGGGATCTCCGGCGGCCCGTGTCGCCAAGATCCCGCCCGGGCGAGAGAAGACGCTCTCGGTAGAGCATCCGACTGGCGAGTTCAGCGTCGTGATCGAAGTCGGCGGAACGGAAGAGAATCCCGTCGTGGAGAAAGCGGGTCTCTTGCGGACGGCGCGCCTGCTCTTCGAGGGCTATGCCTTCGCGCACGAGGCCCTGGCGCATTCGCTTGAGGCCGGCCGGGACGCCGCCTGATTGAGAGAACATTTCTTGAGGACATCATGAGTACTGGAAAGACCGGACTTGTCGTTACCGCCCATCCCGGTGACTTCGTGTGGCGCGCGGGCGGCGCCATCGCCCTGCATGCGAAGAAGGGCTATCGCATGAAAATCGTCTGCCTCTCCTTCGGCGAGCGCGGCGAGAGCCAATGGGCCTGGAAGAAGGGCGCCGTCTCGCTCTCGGACGTAAAGTCGCAACGTCGAGAGGAGGCCGAGCGCGCCGCCGAGACGCTCGGGGCCGAGATCGAGTTCTTCGATGCCGGCGACTACCCGCTCCACACGACTCCCGAGATGCTCGACCGCCTCGTCGACATCTACCGCGAGCTCAAGCCCTCTTTCGTGCTCACGCACTCCCTGGAAGACCCCTACAACGTGGACCATCCGGAAGCGACGCGCTTTGCGCAAGAAGCCCGCATCATCGCGCAAGCCGCCGGGCACAAGCCGAATCCCGACCTCACCTACAATGCGCCCCCGGTGTTCCTGTTCGAGCCCCACCAGCCCGAGCAGTGCAACTACAAGCCCAACGTGATCCTCAACATCGACGACGTGTGGGAGACGAAGCGCAAGGCCTTCGAGATCTTGGCGGCCCAGAAGCATCTTTGGGAATACTACACCCGCGTGGCCCTGAACCGCGGCATGCAGGGCGGTCGCAATTCCGGCCGGGCCATGACCTATGGCGAAGCCTATCAGCGCATCTTCCCCCAGATCGTCGAGGAATTGGCATGAAGACCGTCGTCGTCACCAATACGCCTCGTATCGACCAGTCGGTGGTCGACAGGCTTGCGGAACTCGGCACGGCGACGGCCCATGAGGCCATGGGCGCGTCGGGCTCATGAAGCCTTATATGCGGCCGATCTGGGCCGGTGCGCAGGTGGCCGGCAGCGCCGTGACGGTGCTGGCCCAGCCGGGCGACAACTGGATGATCCATGTGGCCGTCGAGCAATGCAAGCCGGGCGACATTCTGATTGTCGGCGTGACCACCGATAACACGGACGGTATGTTCGGCGATCTGCTGGCGACATCCCTGAAAGCCAGGGGTGTGGTCGGCCTTGTGATCGATGCCGGCGTTCGCGACGTGAAGACCCTGACCGAGATGGGCTTTCCCGTCTGGTCTCGTGCGATCTCGGCAAAGGGAACGGTGAAAGCCACTCTTGGGTCCGTCAATGTCCCGATCGTCTGCGCGGGCGCCCTGGTGAAGCCGGGCGACGTGATCGTGGCCGATGACGATGGAGTCGTGGTGGTGCCACGCAAGGAGGCCGAGGCCATTGCGGCCGCGGGCGAGGCCCGCGTTGCCAATGAAGGATCGAAGCGCGAGACCCTCGCTTCGGGCGTTCTCGGCCTCGATCTCTACAAGATGCGCGAACCGCTGGCGAAGGCAGGTCTGACCTATATCGAATACAAGGATGAGGACTGACGCTCTGTCGGCCTCATCAGGAGCGGTGGAACCACATGAGCCTTGAGATCGCCTTTATCGGCTATGGAGAAGTCGGACAGCTCTTTTCCCGTCAGCTCGCGACCAGACTAGGCGTGAAGATCACTGTCTATGACATTCTCTTCGACGATCCCGCGAAAGGATCGGAGCTGCGGCGGCAGGCATCAGAGACAGGCGTTCGTGCCGCTGACGGACCGGCGGATGCCTGTCGCGGAGCCAATGTCATGATCTCCGCTGTCACCGCCGATTCCGCCGTCACGGCCGCGGAGCAGGTCGCTCCCTATCTTCACGCTTCACAGGTCTATATCGACCTCAACTCCGTCTCTCCTGCAACCAAGGAGCGGGCAGCCAAACCTGTTCGGGAAAGGGGCGCGGACTTCGTCGAATTTGCTGTCATGGCTCCCGTCAAGGGACCGGGGATCGAAGTTCCGATTCTGAGCGGTGGCGAGCAGGCCGAAGAGATCTCGGCTCGCCTCAACACACTCGGCATGAAGATCACTCCGGTTAGCACCGGCATCGGAACCGCCTCCGCCACCAAGTTGTGCCGCAGCATCGTCATCAAAGGCATGGAGGCCCTGATGGTCGACTTCACGTTGGCCTCGGAAAAAGCAGGTGTCATGCCAGCCGTCCTGGCAAGCCTGAAAGCCTCCTATCCCGGCATGGACTGGGAGGACGTGGCAAAGACTATGATGTCGCGCGTGCGCCAGCACGGCATCCGCCGCGCGGCGGAAATGCGCGAGGCCAGCCGCATGATCGATGAACTCGGCCTGGACGGCTCACTCGCCAGTGCCATTGCCGATCGCCACGAGAGTTTTGCGAAAGCCGGAAGAACGTAAGAGCTCGACCTGACTGTCATTCCCGGCCGGAGCGAAGGGGAAGGGAAACCATAGCCACAGTGCATGCAAGTGGTTCCCCTTCCTTCGCCTTCAGCTCGCCTGGGATGACACCCGTCACGTCATGGCCGGCCTTGTGCCGGCCATCCCGATGGGAAGAGCGCGACGCCTGACTTGATCGGGATCACCGGCACAAGGCCGGTGATGACGAGGAGGGTGCCCTTCCCGGCCAGATCATCAGATCGGAAGCCCCGTATAGTTCTCCGCCAGCGAGCGTGCGGCGGCCTCCGAGCTCTTGAGATAGTCGAACTCCGCCCGCTGGATCCGGCGGCTGAAGGCATCCGTGTCGGGAAAGGTGTGGAGGATCGAAGTCATCCACCAGGAGAACCGCTCTGCCTTCCAGATCCGTGAGAGCGCACGGGTGGAATAACCGTCGATCCCGGTCGAGGACCGCTCGGCATAGAACTCGATGAGCGCTTCGGCCAGAGCTCCGACATCGCTCGCGGCGAGGTTCAACCCTTTGGCGCCCGTAGGCGGGACGATATGGGCGGCATCCCCCGCCAGGAACAGGCGACCGAACCGGAGCGGCTCGGCCACGAAGCTCCTCAATGGCGCGATGGATTTTTCGATGGAAGGACCTGTCACTAGGTTGTCGGCGGTTTCTTCGTCGACTCTCCGGCGCAACTCATCCCAGAAACGATCATCCGGCCATTCCTCGATCTTTTCGTTCGCAGGCACCTGAACGTAGTAGCGGCTGCGGGTATGCGAGCGCATGGAGCAGAGCGCGAAGCCGCGTTCGTGATGGGCATAGATCAGCTCATCAGCGACGGGCGGCCTGTCGGCGAGAATGCCGAGCCAGCCGAAGGGGTAGACCCTCTCGAACGTCCGGATGGATCCTTCGGGCACGCTCGCGCGGGCAACGCCATGGTAGCCGTCGCACCCGGCGATGAAATCGCAGGCGAGTTCTTGTTCGACGCCATCCTTGACATAGCGCACCCTAGGCTTGTCGCTGTCGAAATCATGGAGCGACACGTTCTCGGCTTCGTAGATCGTTTTTGCTCCTGAGGCGTCACGGGCCTGCATGAGATCGCGGGTGACTTCCGTCTGCCCATAGACAGTCACCGTTCTTCCGATCAGTTCACGGAAGTTGAAGCGGTGCTTGTCACCGTCGAAGCAGAGTTCCACCCCGTCATGAACGAGGCCGTCCGCGTGCAATCTTTCGCTGACACCTGCCTTGTCTAGAAGTTCGACCGTGCCCTGTTCGAGAACGCCGGCGCGGATGCGCCCCAGCACATAGTCCTGGCTGCGCCGTTCGAGAATGATTGTTTCGATTCCGGCGTTGTCCAGAAGGCGTCCGAGCAGAAGCCCGGCGGGGCCCGCGCCGATGATGGCGACCTTGGTCCGCATGCTCGACTTCCTCCGATATGGCGGCCGAGACCGCCTTCTCCATTTCAGCGCAGAATGAACCCCGCCCGTCGAACGGCCAATAGACAAAGCGAGCATCGGAATGGACAATTCGAACATTCGGCAATGCATGACGGATTGACCAAACTTGGCTATCGGCGACATTCCAACTTACGCACTCTACGGGGAAACCGGCGACGACCCGGCGACGGACTGGGTCCATTGCGAAACCATTCAAATCCGCAGTCGCTTGCACAATTACAGGATTTTACCCCACCGGCACGAGAAGCTGTTCCAGATCCTTCATCTGGCCAGCGGCACGGCCGAGATCATGGTCGATAGCCGGAGCGCGCAGCTGACCGGTCCCGCCATTGTCACCCTGCCCCCGATGACAGTGCACGGCTACACATTCTCGCCCGACGTGCGGGGAACGGTGCTCACCCTGTTCGACAGCCGCCTCACCCATATTCTTGCGGACATGGACGGCGTCCGAGAGACATTTCGGTCCGTTCAGTTGATCCGCCTTCGTGACCATGAGGATGCCGCCCGCACCTTGAGTGTAGACATCGCCTCTCTTGCGAGTGAATTCGCCGGGCGAGGTCCCGGACGCCTGGAGGCCATCCAGGCCCGCCTGATGCTCATTCTGATCGCGGTCCATCGGCTTCAGGATTCGGGGCGGACCGCCGGCAATCGAAGCCCCGGACGCCGGGCGCTTCAGCATGCGTTGCGCTTTCGTGAACTCGTGGACCGGGATTTCCGCAGCCACCAGCCGATCGAGGTCTATGCTCGCAGGTTGGGCCTGACCCCACCCCATCTCAATCGGATTTGCCGTGAGCATCTTGGCGATACGGCGCTTGGCGTCGTTCATCAGCGGATTATTCTCGAAGCCAAACGCTACCTGACCTTCACGAGCTTGAGCGCCAAGGGGATAGCCCTGGCCCTTGCCTTCGATGATCCGGCCTATTTCGCTCGCTTCTTCAAACAGAAGACCGGGCTTCCACCCCTCGCCTTCCGAGCCATGCAGCAGAGCACGACGGCCTGACTGTTTCGCAGAACCCGCATTGCCCCATAGCGTTACAGACAGGAGGAGGTACGCCATGTCCGACACTGAACGGAAGAATCCGGGCGATGAGGATGTTCCGGGCACCAAGCAGACCGGGGAGAATATCTGTCCCACCTGCAATGGCTCCGGCAGCGTCGGGCAGAAGCCATGCCCGGATTGCGGCGGCTCCGGCCGGGTTACCGTCATCGTCGGAGACGCCTGAGGGCGGCTACTTTTCAGCCGCTTTCGAGGGCAGAAGATTCAGGTTCGCGATTAGGCCCTGAGCCCTACTCAAGGCTGCAGCCGAGGAAATCACCATCTGCGGCAGCAACATCCATTCAAGGGTCCAAGCCGCTCCGGAGCGCTCATTCTCGTGCACAAGAGCCTGATGCAGGGTGCCGAGCATTCCGGCATTGAAGCGGGCCAGCGTCACCAGCACCTCTGCCGGAACCGGATTGGACTTATGCGCCATGGCCGACGAGCCGCCGCCCGTTGCCAGCCGCACCTCACCGACTTCGTTCTGCGCCATCAGGGCGATGTCCTGTCCGATTTTACCGAGCGTGCCGGTGAGCAGTGAGAGGAAAGAGCCGAACTCGCCGATCCTGTCACGCTGCGAATGCCAGGAAGGACCAAAGCCGAGCCCGAGGATCTCGGCCATGGCATCGGCAACTGCATCACCGTGCCCTTTCAGCTCGCCGCGGGTGCCGATCGGGCCTCCGAGTTGGATGACCAGCAGGCGCGGCGCGAGGACCTCCAGGGCTTCCCGGTGCCGCTCCAGGGGCTGGATCCAGGTATCGATCTTGTCCGCTGCGCTGAAAGGAAGGGCCTGCTGCATCCGGGTATGCGCCATGAGGCGCACCGAGCCATCCCGGCGCTTCAATCCGTCGAGGGAGTGGGTCAGCGTATCGAGGCGATGTCCGATAATCTCGATGACGCTCTTCAGGCGCAGGGTGAGAGCGGTATCGATGATATCCTGGCTGGTGGCTCCTAGATGAACGGATTCGGCATGGGTCTTGCCGACGGCCGCCCGCAGCTGCTTGACGAAGTCCGGAACGATCACGCCGTCCCGGGCCAGCCCTTCGGCGAGCTTGGCCCAGTCCGCTTGAAAGGCGCCGCAGACCTCTACAATGCGCCGTGCGGCGTCCTTGCCGATCAACCCGACCTTCGCCTCGGCCTCAGCAAGAGCGGCCTCGACCCGCAGCATGGCCGAGAGTTCGGCCTCGTTGGAAAAGAACGCCCCCACCTCCTCGTCGCCGACAAGGGCCTGCAACACGGGATATGGTAGCGTCTGTTTCATCAAGAGCCTCGCGTCACACGGCTTCGAGAGCGATGGCAATACCCTGCCCAACGCCGATGCACATGGTGGCAAGCGCGCGCTTCTTGCCCCGAAGCTTCAGCTCCAGCGCGGCCGTGCCGGTGATGCGTGCGCCCGACATGCCGAGCGGATGACCGAGGGCGATGGCGCCGCCATTCGGGTTCACATGTTCGGCATCCTCCGGAATGCCCAGTTCGCGCAGAACCGCGATGCCCTGGCTGGCGAATGCTTCGTTCAGCTCCACCACGTCGAAATCCGTCGGCTTGAGGCCAAGCCGCGCACAGAGCTTCTTCGTAGCGGGCGCAGGACCGATGCCCATAATGCGCGGTGCGACGCCCGCAGTGGCGCCTCCGACGACTCTGGCGATGGGCTCAAGTCCGAATTTCCGAACGGCCTCTTCCGAGGCCACGATCAGGGCAGCGGAGCCGTCGTTGACGCCCGAGGCATTGCCGGCCGTCACCGTTCCGTCCTTGCGGAACGGAGTCGGGAGCTTCGCCAGTTGCTCCAAGGTCGTGTCGCCACGGGGATGTTCGTCCTTGTCGAACACGACCGGGGCGCCTTTCCGCTTCGGGATCGTGACCGGCACGATCTCCTGGGCGAGACGCCCGTTGGCCTGGGCGGCAGCCGCCTTCTTCTGCGAGCGCAGGGCGAAGGCATCCTGGTCTTCGCGCGAGACGTTGAAATCCGCCGCCACGTTCTCGCCGGTTTCCGGCATGGAATCGACGCCGTATTGCTGCTTGATCAACGGGTTGATGAAGCGCCAGCCGATGGTGGTGTCGTAAATCTCAGCATTGCGGGAGAAGGCCGTGTCGGCTTTCAGCAATACGAAGGGCGCGCGCGACATGGATTCCACCCCACCCGCGATCATGATCTCCGCCTCGCCTGCCTTGATGCCGCGGGCGGCGGCGATGACCGCATCCATGCCCGAACCGCAGAGGCGGTTCATGGTGGTGCCCGGGATCGAGCCGGGAAGCCCTGCCAGCAGCACGGCCATGCGGGCTACGTTGCGGTTGTCCTCGCCCGCCTGGTTGGCGCAGCCATAGATCACGTCGTCGATGGCCTCGAAATCGAGGTTCGGGAGACGTTCCTGCAGGGCCTTCAGCGGAACCGCCGCGAGGTCGTCGGCGCGGACGCTGGAGAGAGAGCCACCGTAGCGGCCGATGGGCGTGCGCACATAGGCGCAGATATAGGCTTCACGCATCTTAAGACCCCTTCTTGCCGCCGTGAGCTTTCTCGGTCCTGGCCTGAAGCTCGCGCAGGGTGGTGAGTTCGAGTTCGGACGGCGGAGGCGTTTCCTCGAGGCGCTCAGAGAATCGCGCCTTCCAGCCGCAGGTTTCCTGCACCTTATCCCGGGTCACGCCGCGATGCATCGATACCACGGTGAATTCCTTGGTCTCGGGATCCGGCTTCCAGATCGCCAGATCCGTGATCAGGAGCGTGGGGCCCTTGGTGGTGATGCCGAAGCGTTCGCGGTGATTGCCGCCTTCGCCATGGCCGAAGGAGGTGTAGAAGTCGATCTTCTCCACCATGCCGCGGGTCGCCTGCTTCATGGTGATGAAGACCTCCTTGCAGGAGGTGGCGATCTCGGGCGCGCCGCCGCCGCCGGGCAGGCGCACCTTGGGCTTGTGGTAGTCGCCGATCACCGTGGTGTTGATGTTGCCGAAACGGTCGAGCTGGGCGGCGCCCAAGAAGCCGATGGAAATCCGCCCGCCCTGGAGCCAGTAGCGGAACATCTCCGGCACCGAGACGGTGGTGACGGCCGTCTCGCACAGCTCGCCGTCGCCGATGGAGAGCGGCAGCACGTTCGGCGCCGTGCCGATGGTGCCGCTCTCGTAGATCAGAGTGATGTCCGGCGCATGGGTCAGCCGGGCCACGTTGCAGGCTGCCGAAGGCGCGCCGATGCCGACGAAGCACACGTCGTCGTTCGACAAAGCCCGCGCCGCTGCGATGGTCATCATCTCGTTGGGCGTGAAGTCTGAGAGGTTGGTCATTGTTACAGTCCCTTCACGCGCTCGGCGAACACCTCGGGCCCCTTGTCGAGCACGTTCTCCTTCATCCAGGCGGTGAAGAGATCGCGGTCGGCGGAGATCTTGTCCCATTCGAGATAAGCGGCGTTGTCGCGGTCGTAGTAGCCGTGGGTGTAGGACGGATGGGCCCCACCCGGCACGTGCACGATGGACGTCACCGTCCAACGCGGCAGCACGCACAGATTCGGATGCAGATCGTCGAAATCCTCCACGATCTCCTCGACGGTCACCACCGAACGTTTGGAGGCCAAGACAGCCTCCTTCTGCACGCCGATGATCCCTTCCACCAGCACGTCGCCGCGTTTGCTGGCCTTCTGGGCATGAATGACGGCCACGTCCGGACGATGGGCCGGCACGGCCGCAAGCTCTTCGCCGGTGAAGGGGCAAATGATGCTCTTGATCGCCGGATTGACGTCTTTAAGCCCCGCGCCGCGATAACCGCGGAACACGGCGCAGGGCAGGCCCGCGGCTCCCGCCTCATAGGCATTGGCCATGGCCGCATGGCTGTGCTCCACCGTCTCGATGGCGCGCGGCCAGCCGTTCTCGATGGCGTCGCGCATGCGGCGCAGCAGGCCGACGCCGGGATTGCCTGCGTAAGAGAAGATCACCTTCTTCACGAGGCCCATGCCGATCAACTGGTCATAGATGATGTCGGGGGTCGATGCGGATCAGGGTGAGGTCTTTGATCCCCTGCCGGATCACCTCATGCGCGGCGGCATGAGGAATGAGATGAGTGAACCCTTCGAAGGCGACCGTGTCGCCGTCGCGCAGGTTCTCGGCAACAGCCTCCTTGAGGCTCTGGAACTTGGCCATGATATGCTTTCAGATCGGCAATCAGATATCGAAGAAGACAGTTTCCTTCTCACCCTGCAGATGGATGTCGAAGGTGTAGGTCGGCATTCCGTTCTCCTCGCCACGACTGGCGATCAGAGTCGGGATCCTCGGCTTGCGGGCGATCTGGGCCAGGACCGGGCACTCGGCATTGGCGGCCTCCTCATCGGAGAAATACATGCGCGTGTGCAGGCCGATATTGATGCCGCGCGCCACGATCCAGACCGTGATGTGCGGCGCCATCATCCGTCCGTCCTTGAAGGGTACGCGGCCCGGCTTGATCGTCTCGAAGCGGTATTCGCCGGTCGTGCCGTCACAGGGCTGGCGCCCCCATCCGACGAAATTGGGATCGGCCTTGCCGCGGGTCTCAGAGGGGCTGTTATAGAAGCCTTCTGCATCGGCCTGCCAGATCTCGACGAGCGCGTCCCGCAAGGGCTCGCCGGCTCCGTCGAAGATGCGGCCCTTGACGATGATGCGCTCTCCCTTGGTCTCCGGACCCACCAGCATCAGCCCGAGATCCTCGTTCCAGACACCGGTGATTTCCACCCAGTTCGGGTTCGTGCCGATATGAACGTAGGGCCCCGCCGTCTGGGAGGGCGATTCTTTCAGGAAATTGAGCTTCTGAACC
>KI911948.1:231634-242246 GCA_000517005.1 Microvirga lupini | reverse complement strand
GAGAGCACCGGGAACGGGTCTGGCATTCTCGTCCAGCACACGGCCATAAACGATGATGCGTTGTCCGATGGCCTCGCCTGTCTTGGCGTAGTTGCGGATGAGATCATTGTCCAACGGGCCGATCTTGGAATGTCCGAAGACAGGGCCGGTCATCTCCGAGAGCGTATTCTCAAGCGAGATGAGCGGCTGCTGCGGCGATCGGAGCACCGAGGTTTTGTAGGAGGGCGTGAAGGCCGGCGGATGCCAGGTCCGGTCACGCTGAAAAAATTGGCCGTTATCCGTCATGTTTCCTCCTCTCGGACCACACCTTCGGCAGGTGCGGTGTCCGTGTTTTCCAGCCTAGCGACCCAGCTCCGGAGCGGCTTCCATCTCAGCAAAAGTCTTCTTGACGATCTTGATGGCGTGGTTGGCCGCCGGCACGCCGGCATAGACCGCCACGTGCAGCAGCGCCTCCTTGATGTCCTCCTTGGTGGCGCCCGTGTTGCGGGTCGCGCGGACGTGCATGGCGACCTCCTCGTCCTGCCCGAGGGCCGCCAGCAGCGCGATGGTCACGATGGAGCGCTCGCGCTTGGTGAATCCAGGACGCGACCACACCGAACCCCAGGCTCCTTCGATGATGAAGGTCTGAAAATCGGCATCGAATTCCGTCATCTGCGCGGTCGCCCGGTCCACATGGGCATCGCCGAGCACCTGACGGCGCACCGCCATGCCCGCCTTGTACCGCTCGCTCTGTTCTTTCTCAGACAAGTCCGGCCTCCTGGAGATGCTGACTGATGAGTTGCGACAGCACGGCAGGCTTCTCGACGCAGGGAATGTGCCCTGCCCCGTCGATCAGCGCGAAACGTGCGCCAGGAATGAGAT
The DNA here is from genome assembly GCA_000517005.1 of Microvirga lupini. Classification (GTDB taxonomy): domain Bacteria; phylum Pseudomonadota; class Alphaproteobacteria; order Rhizobiales; family Beijerinckiaceae; genus Microvirga; species Microvirga lupini. The sequence continues at coordinate 241,385 of KI911948.1, read as the reverse complement.
CCGCCGTGCCCTTGACCACGTCCGCTGGCGTCGAGCCGTCCTGATTGCCGGCGACGCATAGGGTCGGAGCCTTGATCCGTCCGGCATCAGGTCTCAGATCGGCATCGCGGATCGCCGCGCAGGTTCCCGCATAGCCATGAGCAGGCGTTCGGACCAGCATGTTGCGCCAGCCTGCGACTTCATCCGCATGGGTTTCCCGGAATAGAGGCGTGAACCAGCGCTGCAGGACATTGTCGGCAATCGGCTCGATCCCGCCATTCTCGACGGCCGCTATGCGCTCGGCCCAGAGTTCCGGCGTTCCGATCTTCGCTGCCGTGCAGCAGAGCGTGAGTGCCTGAACGCGCTCGGGCGATCGCACCGCCAAGCGCTGTGAGATCATTCCGCCGACCGACAGGCCAACGAGAGCGGCCTTCTTGATGTTGAGATGTTCCAGAAGCGCGATCAGATCATCCGAATGATCATCGATGGTGTAAGGCGCAGGCGGCGAATCCGAGAGGCCATGTCCGCGCTTGTCGTAGAGGACGACCCGGAACCGGTCCGTGAAGGCCGGCACGACATCCTGCCAGATGCGAAAATCGCTTCCGAGCGAATTGATGAAGACGAGAACCGGCCCATCAGCCTGGTCCAGCACTTGATGATGCAGAACGATACCGTTGACGCGTGTAAATGCCATGCCCCACCTCAATGCAGCGAGCCGACGCCGATATAATGCTCGACCAGTCCCTGATCGGCGCGCAGAGCCTCGCTCGTTCCCTGCCATGCGATCCGCCCCCGCTCCAGGATCAGGACGGATTCCGCGAAATCGAGAGCGCTTTCCAGGCGCTGTTCGACGAGCAAGATCGTCATCTCGCCGCTGGATGCGAGGCGGGTAAAGGCGGCCATGAGTTCCTCGCAGATGACGGGAGCCAAGCCTTCGAGCGGCTCGTCGAGGAGCAGGACGGACGGGCGCCCAAGGATGGTTCGGGCTGTTGAGAGCATCTGCTGCTCGCCGCCCGACAACTGCCAGCCGAGATTGTTCCGCCGCTCGTGGAGACGGGGAAACATGTCGTAGGCTTCCTGGATGACGCTGCGCGGCCGGTCCTTCACGCCGACGATCAGGTTCTCCTCGACGGTCAGCGAGCGGAAGATATCCCGTGTCTGCGGCACGAGACCGATGCCCCTGCGGGCACGCTCGGAACTCTTGAGGGACGACACGTCGGCACCGCCGACCAGGATCTCGCCGCCGTAACGCCGGTTCATGCCCATGAGAGTCGAAAGGAGCGTCGTCTTGCCCATCCCGTTGCGCCCGAGAATGGACAGGCGTGCACCGGAGGGCACGGAGAATGACACGTCCTCCAGGACAACCGTCGGGCCGTAGCCTGCGCTCAATCTGCGGACTTCAAGCGACGCTGCGGACATGGGCATAGTTCCCCAGATAGGCCTCACGGACCTTTTCGTTGGCGGCGACTTCGGAGGGCAGTCCCTCGAAAATGATCTCGCCGGCTGCCAGCACGACCACGCGCTTGGCGAAGCGGAAAACGAGATCCATGTCGTGTTCGATCATCAGCACGGCAAGGCTCGGCGGCAGGCGTTCCAAGGCCTGCTCGATCCTCGGCGTATCGCTCGAAGGCACGCCTGCCGCCGGCTCGTCGAGCAGCAGCACCTTCGGCCGGAGCGCCAGCGCGATGCCGATCTCCAGGAGGCGCTGCTGGCCATAGGCGATTGCGCCGACCTTGCGTCGGGCCACGTCCAGCAATCCGAGGGTGGAGAGAATGCCTTCCACCTCGCCTGCCACTTCGGAATTGCCTGTAAAGCGGCTCATGATGCGGCGGGCGTTCCCTTCCCGCTGCAGTACGGTGAGCGTCACATGCTCCTCCGGCGTCATCTCGGAGAAGAGCCGTGTCACCTGGAAGGTGCGCACCAATCCCTTGCGAACCCGCCGGACGGCACCGAGGCCTGTGACGTCCTCGCCATTGAGAACCACACGACCGGCGCTCGGCTTGATTTGGCCGGTCACCAGATTGACGAAGGTGGTCTTTCCGGCGCCGTTGGGGCCGATGAGGGCAAGCCGCTCGCCCGCCGGCATGGTCAGCGAGATGTTCCGGCTGACGGCGAGGCCGCCGAAGTTCTTGGTCAGGCCCTCGACGCGAAACAGATCGCTCATGCCCGGCCTCCCTTTATGCGCTTGCCGGATCCGAAGATTTTTTCGAGCACGCCGCTCAGGCCGCTGGGCGCTGCGAGCACGACGGCGATCAGCAAAGCTCCCACCATGGTCATCCAGTGGAACGGGTTGATGGCCGAAACGATGTGCTCGAAGCCCATGAAGATCACGGTTCCGACGAGCGCACCATAGAGCGTGCCGAGTCCGCCGAGCACCAGCATGACCAGGGCATTGGCGGACAACTCGAAACTGACGCTGTCCAGGCCGACCACCTGCGTGGAGATCGCCGCCAGTGCACCGCCCATGCCGGCGACCGCCCCTGAGATCACGAACATCTTCAGCAGCACCGGAAAGACGAAGGAACCCATGGCGCGAATGCGGATCGGATCCTCCTTGATGCCTCGGCACAGCATGCCGAAGGGTGACGAGACGACGAATTTCAGAGCGATGAACACGAGGACCAGCAGGGCGAGCCCGAAGAGATAGGCTGTCTGTCCCCAGAGATCGAATTCGAAGACGCCGAAAAGCGGGCTTACCATCAGGCCGGCCAGTCCATCGCTGCCGCCCGTATAGGCGGAGGCCTTGTTGGCAGCCTCGTGGAAGAGCTGGACGATGGCAATGGAGAGGACAAGCTGTGCAAGGCCGTGTGCGCGCAGCATCACCGAGCCCATGAGGAGCCCGGCGACAGCGCCAGCGACCGCACCAATGACAATGAGGGTCAGAGGCTCGGTCACGCCGTTCACGCAGGCAATGCCGGCCGCATAAGCTCCGGCGCCGAAGAGTGCGGCCTGGCCCAAGGTCGCGACACCGCAATATCCGGTGATGAGATCGATCGAAAGGACGAGGAGCGCAATGGCGATGACCCGGGTCAGGAGTGCGAGATTGTCCGGGAACAGCCAATATCCTGCAAGGCCCGCTGCGATGATGAGGATTACGCCGATCCCATCCCGCAGCCACCGGTTCCCCACGGAAGGAGCCGCCGCAACTCTTTCAGTTTGAGCGATGACCTGCACGTTACTGGGCCCTTCCAAGGAAGCCGCGCGGGAACACGCAGACGATGGCGATCACCGCGGCATAGAAGAAGAAGTTGCCGAACTCGGGCATCAGGTATCGTCCCGTCGTGTCCACTGCTCCGAGCAGAAGACAGGCAACCACGGCTCCCGGGATCGACCCTGCCCCGCCGACGGACACGACGACGAGGAACGTCACCATGTACCGGAGAGCATAATAGGGCTCGATTGGCAGAAACTCGGCGCCGACCACGCCGCCCAGAGCCGCCAGGCCGATGGCGATGGCGAAGCTGATCGCATAAACGACCTGCGTGCGCACGCCGAGCGCATCGGCCATGGCCGCGTTATCGACGGTGGCCCTGAGTTTGATGCCGAAATCGGTCTTCTCGATCAGGTACCAGAGCCCGACGGCGACGATAACGCCACAGGCCATGACGAAGAGCCTGTGGGCGGCAATGGTCTTGAATCCCACATCCACCGGCTGACTCAGGCTGCCAGGCAGCGGAATGGTCTTCAGGGTCGGACCCAAGAAATAGTTGGTGATGCCGATGACGCAGAAGGTGATGCCGATGGTCATCAGCACCTGAGTGAGCTGGGGGCTGCCATAGATCCGGCGGTAGAGCAGCCGCTCCAGGGGAATGGAAATGATGACGGTGCCGATGATCGCCAGGAAGATGGCAATCGCGTAGCCCAGCCCGAGATCGCGTGCGGCGTAGGAGGCAATGTACCCCGCGATCATCGCGAAGGCGCCATGCGCCAGATTCACCACCCGCATCAGTCCCATCGTGAGCGACAGGCCGATGCAGATGATGAAAAGAGCCATGCCGTAAGCAAAGGCGTCGATCGCAATGCTGAGGATGGACTGCATAGAGAAATTCCGGGCGGTTGGCTGGTCCGCTGATGGGAAGACGCGGCTCGTCGGGAGAGCCGCGCCTTCTGGCTATTGTGATCTCGCTTACTGAGTGGCGAGGCCAGGGTCCTTCTGGTTCGGGAAGGTCTGGATTTCCTTGTTATAGGTCTTACCGTCCGGGCCCTTGACGACCTCACGGAGATAGATGTTCTCCGTGATGTGTCGCGTCTCGGCGTCGATGCTCACGGGACCGCGCGGGCTCGTCCAGGACAGACCCTTCACGGCATCCACAGCCTTCTGGGCATCCTGCTTGCCATTCGTCGCCTCGATCATCTTGTAGATCACGTGCATGCCGTCATAGGCGCCGACCGACGGGAAGGAGAGCTGATCGGCACCACCGATCGCCTTGCTCGCCGCTTCGACGAATTTCTTGTTCTCGGGGCTGTCATGAGAGACGGAATAATGGAAGGTGGTGAGCAGGCCGAGCGCTCCGTCGCCGAGGGCAGGCAGATCCGATTCCTGCGTCAGGTCGCCCGGCGCGAAGAACTTGATGCCCGCCTGCTTCAGGCCCGTCTCATTGTAAGCCTTCACGAAGCCGAGGGTCGTGGGACCTGAGGGAAGGAAGGCGAAGACCGCTTCGGCTCCGGAATCACGCACACGCTGCATGATCGGGCTGAAATCGGTGGTGTTGAGCGGCATCCTGATGGCTTCCACCACCTGCCCGCCCGCGGCCTCGAACGCCTTCTTGAACGCCGCTTCCGCATCGACGCCCGGCCCGTAATCGCTCACGGCCGAGATCACCTTCTTCACGCCGCGCTCGACCGCGATCTTGCCCAGGGGCGAGGTCGTCTGCGCCGTCGTGAAGGAGGTCCGCACCACCAGCGGCGACTGGGTCATGATGGCGGAAGTCGCGGCGTTGAAGATCACGAGGGGTGTGTTCGCCTGCTTGAGCAGGGGCGTGATGGCCATGGCGTCCGGCGTGAAATAGACGCCGCCGAGGTATTGCACCTTCTCCTTCACCACCAGTTCCTGCGCCAGCGCGCGCGACTGGGCCGGGTTGGCGGCCGGCAGGTCGCGGTAGATGACCTCGATGTCGTGGCCCTTCACGGACTTGCCGTTCAGAGCCATGTAGGCCTCGACGCCGGCCTGGAAGTTCTTGCCCTGCAGCGCGAAGGGTCCGGAGAACGGACCGATGATGCCGACCTTGATCGTGTCGGCATAAGCGGAGGCCGAACTCATCAGCAAGGCGCCGATGGCAGCGCCAAGAATTCTCTTCGAAGCTTTCATCCCGTTCCTCCCTCTGAGCTTTCTCGATCTCGATGTTCCGGATCGCGGTTTTCTCATTCTAACGTCTAGTCCTTTGTGCGCATTGCGAACATTGAAAGCTATATCGCACATGTAGTACGGTTTGCCTGGGTAGTGTCAAGGCTACCAAAGTTCAGCATACCCTTTCGGAGGCCGAGATGCAGGCTGGAGATCTCGAGGAACAGGGCGGCGACCGGGACTTCGTGGCAAGTCTCGAGAAGGGCCTTCTCGTGATCGAGGCCTTCGACGCCAGCAGGCCACGGCTGACTCTGTCGGACGTGGCGAAGCTGACCGGCATCACCCGCGCGGCGGCCCGGCGCTATCTGCTGACGCTCACCAAGCTGAACTACGCGGATTTCGACGGCCGTTACTTCTCCTTGAGCCCACGCATCCTGCGGCTCGGCTATGCCTATCTCTCCTCGGCGTCCCTCTCGGCACGGGTGCAGCCCTTTCTCGAGCAGATCTCCGAGGCGACGGGCGAATCGAGTTCGGCCGCGATCCTCGATGGCGACGACATCGTCTACATTGCTCGCTCGGCTACGCGCCGGATCATGTCCATCGGCTTAGGGGTCGGAAGCCGCCTCCCCGCCTATTGCACGTCCCTGGGGCGCGCGATCCTGGCCTATCAGCCTGAGGATATGATCGAGGCCTATCTCCAGCGCGTCCGCCTGGAGGCGAGGACGCCGAAGACCATCACCGACAAGACCGAGTTTCGCGCCGTCCTCGAAGCCACGCGTGCCCAAGGCTATGCCCTCGTGAACGAGGAACTCGAGTTCGGCCTGCGCTCCATTGCCGTGCCGGTGCTTCAGAAGAACGGTCAGGTGACGATCGCGCTCAATCTCAGCGCCCAGGCCGGGCGCGTTTCGGCGGACGAGATGCGCGAGCGCTTCCTGCCCTCATTGAGCGCGGCGAGCGAGTCGCTGCGCTACATGATCTAAACGGCCGAGACAGGCCTGCAACTCAGAAGGGCACGTGCCTCTTCCGGTGTCGCGATGCGATGTCCACGCCGCTCGATGGCAAGCACCGCATGCTCGACCAGTTCCGCGTTGCTGGAAGCGAGCCGCTCCCTGGTGATGCGGATGTTGTCTTCGAGCCCGGTCCGGACCGCGTCCGCCCCACGGACGAGTGCCCAGTCCATGACCTTCGCCTGATGCCGCCCGATGCCGGCGACCGTCCAGGTGCAGTTGGGAAAGAGGTGCTTGGCTTCCTTCAGAAGAATGTCGAGCAGACGCTCCTCCGCCGGCAGCGCATTCTGCACCCCCATGACGAACTGGATATGCGGTTGTTCGTCGAGCAATCCCTTGTCCGCCAGACGCCTCGCGCCGTGAAGATGGGAGAGATCGAAGATCTCGATTTCCGGACGGATGCCGAACTCCTTCATCTTGCCGGCCATCTCCTCGACCAGGACCGTGTGGTTCTCGTAGACGATGGACGGGAAGTTCACGGAGCCCGTCGAGAGCGAGGCCATATCGGGACGCAGCGCGAGAGCAGAGCTGCGCTGGCTCGGATCCCGCCCTCGCCCGCCCGTCGAGAACTGGATGATCATGCCCGGACAATGCCTGACGATCCCGGCCTGAACGGCAGCGAAGCGTTCCGGATCGGATGAGGGCGTCTCGTCGTCGTTGCGCACGTGAATGTGGACGAGGGTGGCACCGGCCTCATAGGCCTGCCGGGTCGACACGATCTGCTCGGCCGGGGTGATCGGCACCGCCGGATTGTCCTTCGTGCGTGGCACCGATCCTGTGATCGCAACGGCAATGATGACAGGCTTCACGAAATCCTCTCCCGATCAGCATCCGGGTTGCACTGGAACTTCACCCGCACATAGAGCGCCGTCCCGGGCAAGCGAGCCGAGCAGGTGAAAATTCCAAGGTGACCGACTGGATCATCACCACCGCCTGCCGCCCCGAAAGGCGGCAGACAAAGATCCCCTGCCCCAAATTTCCTGAAGCACCGCTCAGATGGGGAAGTGTTGCGGCCCCGTTTCGATGGTGATCCAGCGGAGCTCCGTGAATTCGTGAATCCCGGCCTTGCCGCCGAACCGGCCATAGCCGCTCGCCTTCACGCCGCCAAAGGGCATCTGGGCCTCGTCGTGCACCGTCGCGCCGTTGATGTGGCAGATCCCGGAATCGATTCTGTGCGCCACGTCGAGGGCGCGCGTGATGTCCCGGCCAAAGACGGCCGCCGACAGGCCATATTCCGTATCGTTGGCGATGCGGACCGCCTCCTCCACCCCCGTTGCACGGATCACGCAGACCACGGGACCGAAGGATTCTTCGCTGTAGAGCCGCATGGCCGGAGTGACATGGTCGAGCACCGTTGCGGACATGACGGTGCCCTCCACTCGACCACCCGCAAGGAGCTTGGCGCCCTTGGACACGGCATCGTTGACCAAGCCGCTGATCCGCTCGGCGGCCTCCACGCCGACCAGCGAACCGAGGGCGAAATTGCCATGGCGCGGGTTGCCGGCCTGGAGCGATTCCGCCTTTGCGGCGAGTTTGGCGACGAAATCATCCGACACGATATTGTCGACGACAATGCGCTCGGTCGACATGCAGATCTGGCCCTGGTTCATGAAGGCGCCGAAGGCAGAAGCCGCGACGGCCGCATCGAGATCGGCGTCGTCGAGAACGACCAGCGAGGCCTTGCCTCCCAGTTCCAGAAGCACCGGCTTCAGGAAGCGCGCCGCCGTTTCAGCAATGATGCGGCCGACCCGGGTCGAACCGGTGAAGTTGATCCGGCGCACGGCCGGATGCGCGATCAAGGCTTCGATCACTTCGGGCGCGTTCTCCGGCGCGTTGGTGATCACGTTGATTGCACCTGCCGGCAGGCCGGCCTCCCGAAGGACGGCACCGATCAGGTGATGGGTGCCGGGGCAGATCTCGGAGGCTTTCAGCACCACCGTATTGCCGCAGGCGAGCGGCGTCGCGATGGCACGGACGCCCAGGATGACCGGCGCGTTCCAAGGCGCGATGCCGAGAACCACACCGGCCGGCTGACGCACCGCCATGGAGACGCAACCCGGCTTGTCGGACGGAACGATCTCGCCCGTGATCTGCGTCGTTAGCGATGCCGCCTCGCGGAGCATGCCGGCCGCAAGCTTCACATTGAACTGAGCCCAACCGGCAGTCGCGCCGATTTCTGTCGCCATCAGGTTCACGAACTCCGCCGCCCTGCCCTCAAGGAGGTCGGCTGCCTTCAGGAGAACCGCGCGCCGGGCATTGGGCCCGAGCTTGGACCACGCCGGGAAAGCCGCCGCCGCATCGGCAGCCGCCTGTGCATCCGCGACACTCGCGGCCGCTGCGCGACTTGCGACATCGCCGGTAATCGGATCCCGCCGCTCGAAGGTGGCGCCGGTGGAGGCGGCAACGTCGCGATCGTCGATAAGAAGATTGATGTCCAACATGTCTGCTGCTCCGCGTTCAGCTCAATGGGGAGGATGAAGGTGTGACGTGACTCGCACCGGCTGTGCCGTCGTTTGCTGCTCCGCCGAGATAGGCGCGGCGTACCGCCGGATCGTCCCGAAGGTCCGCCGCGCGGCCTTGGCCGACGATCCGCCCCGTCTCGATGAGATAGCCCCGGTCCGCGACGGCAAGGCTCTGGCGCGCATTCTGCTCGACCAGCAGGACGCTGACGCCACTTTCTCGAATGCGAGCGAGGGCGCCGAACAGCTCCTTGCACATGAGCGGCGACAAACCGAGCGACGGTTCGTCCAGCAGAAGCACGTCCGGCCTGGACATCAGCGCCCGTCCGACCGCCACCATCTGCTGCTCACCGCCGCTCATGGTTCGCGCCGTCTGGCCCAAGCGCTCGGCGAGGCGGGGAAACAAGGCGAGCACCTGCTCCAGGATGTCCTTCTTACTCGCTCGCGACCGTTCGAGATACGCGCCGAGGCGCAGGTTCTCCCGAACGGTGAGATCGCCGAAGATGCCGCGCCCTTCAGGAACGAGCGCCAACCCGGCCTCGACGATCCGGTGAGGCTGCAAGGAGGAGATCTCCTGTCCGGAAAGCGTGATCCGCTTGCCTGGAAGTGTCGGCACGATTCCGGCGATGGCTTTCAGCAGCGAGGACTTGCCCGCCCCATTGGCGCCCAGAATGGATATGCTCGGCACCGCGGCTCCAACTCGCGATATTCCCATTGGAGTCGAGCATGATGAACGCGGTATCCGTGACTGCGTCGATGAGAAGCTCGGCAGTCTTATCGTGAATGCAGGACCGATCGGCTTTGGAACCTGTCTGTGACACGAACACCTTTCTGTAGAAGACAGAGCATAACAATCCCCAGCCATGAACCACCAGTGGCCAATCTCGGGAATACACCATGCATTGAGCAATCTCCAGAAGCGTGGGCCCTCGCAATCACAGGCATGACAACCATATTACCTTATGCTGAACATGAATTGGCCGTTACTGGCTTAACGGCAAAGTCAGCCGGCCATGTATCAG
>KI911948.1:231148-231534 GCA_000517005.1 Microvirga lupini | reverse complement strand
CGGCGTGACCGAAGTGACCTACTCCCGCGGGCGCTCCAAGTACGGCGGGCTGAAGTCCGATCAGGTCAAGCGCCTGAAGGAACTGGAAGCCGAGAACGCCAGGTTGCGTCGCGCCGTCTCAGATCTCACCCTCGCCAAGATGATCCTGAAAGAGGCTGCCAAGGGAAACTTCTCAGCCCCGCCCGCCGTCGCGCCTGCGTGGAGCATGTGAGAGCCGCACTGGGCCTGTCCGAGCGACGGGTCTGCCGGGTTCTCGGCCAGCCCCGTTCCACCCAGCGCAAGATCCCCACGACCTCGGATGACGAGGCGGCCCTGACCGCCGACATCATCGCGCTTGCTCTCCAGGACGGCCGTTATGGCTACCGGCGCATCACCGCTCTGCTGCC
>KI911948.1:230695-231048 GCA_000517005.1 Microvirga lupini | reverse complement strand
TCTTGCAATCGTATTGGAAGGGTTTATATCGGCGCCTCCTCCCCGGCGCTGTGTGCGCTGGGGGCCCTTCCGACCGATGCAAGGTTCTTTGCAGTTCCGGAGCAGCGATGTTTCGGGCGGGTCTGGCTGGGGTGCGGGCCGGGCGGGATCCTGGTTCGGGCCATGAGCGGCGCAGGTTCGACGGCTTCGTCGAAGATGGGCGCGGCTCCTCTGGCGGTCTTTTCCAGCAGGGGCGGAAGAGCTTTCGGCTCTTGTGCACGACCGGCGCAGACGCAGCAGCGTTTTTGCGAACGGGATTGCTTGGTCTCTACTTGCGAGCGACCGGGCAGACCTTCGACGATCTTCGCGAAAGC
>KI911948.1:230511-230595 GCA_000517005.1 Microvirga lupini | reverse complement strand
CTGGGCCAGCAGATCTCAGTGCGCCGCTGTGCTGAAGCGGCGCTGCAGTCAGATTGAGCCAGGTGGCTTCCACCGTCAACGGGA
>KI911948.1:227667-230411 GCA_000517005.1 Microvirga lupini | reverse complement strand
GCCGCAGCTGGATAGGGATCCAAACGCAAGGCCGTCTGTTGTGCCTTGAGAACCCAGTCCCTCTGAGCAGACGGCTGTCTCGGTCGCTAACCGAGGCTGAGGGGATCTGGCCGGAATGGGATTGCCATACGGAATTACGCGGCCTCTGGAATTTCGCTACTACTGCGCAATGAATGAATTATTATATCGTCAGGCAACTCATAGGGTTTGGCGGCGTAGGAATGAACAGTAAAATATACGATATCATTGGACCTTCGATGACTTTTAGCGAGCATCTCCACGCACGCCGGGAGCGGTGGTGAGTCAAAGGGCAATTGTCGCAATTTAGCCGCCTGTCCGGAAAGCTGCAGGGTCGGTCCTTCATGAAGGATAATGGTTTCAAAGTTCCAGAAGAGATTGGCGTATATTCAGATATCGATGAGATACCTGAGTTCTCAGAACTCCCGAGAAAATTCGTCCTGAAGCCATCGAGAGGCTACTCGGCACAGAATGTTTTCGTCATGTCCGATGGTGTAAATTTCCTGGACGGGAAGATTTACGACTGAGAATCTATCATAGAAACACTCCATAAAGCTTATGAACCGAAGAAATTCAGTGGAAAGTTCCTGATCGAGGAACTGCTCGTCAATTGGGACGAGAAAGACGGAATTCCTCTAGATTACAAATTCTACACCTTCGGAGACCGAATAGCCTTTATTCATGTCATTGAAAGGAACAGTGGCATCAACATAAAGGCCAATAGACACTGGTTCTTGAAAGACGACTGGTCCGATCTTGGGATCAAGGTCCAGCAGACGCAGGAATGCCAGAAAGAACCTCTCCCGAAGCCGGACTGTTATGATGAGCTTATCCATACGGTCAGGAAAGTTGGCCGGATGCTCAATATGTTCATGCGGGTCGATATGTACGCGACGACGGGCGGTGCGGTCTTTGGAGAATTCACGCCGACACCCCATGGAGGGAAGCGCTATACCAGAGAGGCAGACCGTTGGCTGGGCAGCCTTTGGAAGGGTGTGGAAGGAGCATCCGCATTGGACTATCAGGACTTTAGTTTGGAGGCCCCGCGGTTCGGTTTGATGTCCTGGCTAACGAGACGTATGGCATAGCCGCAACCTCACGGACCAAGGCGATGGACTGGGCAAGGGAAATCGCCCATCATTCGGGGACTCGATCGACAGATCGCACCTCCAGACGAGGGAATGCGCAAACCTCCCAATCGCAATTGCCACTTATACTTCCAGAAAAACGGCAGGCAGCGATCAAACCTTGCCTTTCCAGGGCACCAGTATGCGCTCAAGTCGACGCATCCCGAACTCGAACAGACCAGCGAAGCTGCCGATGAGCAAGATTCCCATCATCACGATATCCGTGCGTAGGAAGTTCGATGCATTGAGAACCATTTGGCCGATGCCCGCATTGGCGGCGATCATCTCTGCCGCCACCAGAGTAGTCCATCCGACCCCCATCCCTATCCGCAACCCGACTAAAATCTCGGGCAGAGCTGCCGGCAGGACAACATGCAGCAGCACTTGCAGTCGGCTTGCCCCCATAGAGTGAGCCGCATTGATCTGATCTTGAGAGGCGGATATCACGCCGGATCGCGCAGCCAGGGCTACCGGCGCGAAGCACGCGAGAAAGATGAGAAGAATCTTCGAGGTCTCGCCGATACCGAACCAGATGATCATGAGCGGCAGATAGGCAAGAGGAGGCAGCGGACGGTAGAACTCAATCACCAGATCAAAGACACCGCGAATGATCCCGCTCATGCCCATCAACAATCCGAGCGGTATGCCCAGAACCGCAGCCAGTGCAAAGGCTCCCACAATACGGAGCAGACTGGTAGCGATGTGGATCCAAAGCGGCTCTCCGTCCAGTTCTCCATTAATCGCCTGCACAACAGCATGACCAATGGCATTCGGCGTCGGCAGAAACAGCGGCTTGATCCAGCCCTGATGGGCGGTGACAACCCATATCGCCAGCAGAACGACCACACTGACGATGCTGATCACATGCTCCGACTTGTTCGATTTCTGGGTAGGCGGCGCCCGCCGCGCACCCGATTTGCTCGGTGAAGAACTATGATTGTCTGACACAGATGTTTTCTTACCTAGCTCGGTCTCAGGAACGGACAGATGATCCATGTCACGTCTCAGCCTTAAAAACTTGGTCTCGGCCGTGGATCGAATTTAGTACACGCTCACGGATAGCAATGAATTCAGGAGCGGACTTCACGGAGCGCGCATTGCGTGTCTCGATGTAGTCCCGGCAAAATGCCAGATCGATGGTATCCACGATTCGACCGGGTCGGGGGCTCATGATCACGAGCTTGGTGGCTAAGAAAATCGCCTCCTCCACATCGTGCGTGATGAAGAAGACCATTTTCCCGGTCCGGTGCCAGATATCGAGCACCATTTCCTGTGCCTGCGCACGCATGAACGTATCGAGAGCCCCGAAGGGTTCATCCATCAGCAGAATGCGTGGATCGTTGGCCAAGGCGCGGGCAAGACCGACACGCTGCTGCATTCCCCCTGACAATTCATAGATCTTATGGTCTGCGAAATCGGACAGTCCGATAAGGCCGAGCACCTCGGCTGCGATCCGCCTCCGCTCACCCTTAGACATGCCGCGCATCTTGAGGCCAAAGGCCACGTTATCGATCACGTTGAGCCAGGGCATGAGTGCATGCTGCTGAAAAACGACACCTCTGTCCGCACCGGGACCTCTAATTTCCTTCCCGTCCAGAA
>KI911948.1:224920-227567 GCA_000517005.1 Microvirga lupini | reverse complement strand
GAAGAACCCGGCCCTCCGTAGGCATGAGGAAGCCGGCGATCACCGAAAGGAGCATCGTTTTTCCGCAGCCGGATGCACCCAGCGCAACGACGAACTCGCCGGATCTGATCGTCAGATCCAGCTGCGACAAAGCCAAGGTTGGGGAACGCCCCTCTTCATAATGAACGCTGAGATTATCGATTTCGAGTATGCTACCCTCCTCACGCAAAAAGGCCGCGCTGCCAATGAGCGCGGCCTTTCGATCTTGGTCGTTTACTTCGCGGCCTTCACATACTCATCCGTGACAAACTTGGCGTAATCGGGGGCAAGGGCCGAAATGCGTCCCTGTTCTTTCAGAAAGCTGGCCGTATCGGCAAGGGCTTTGGCCGCGCCGCCCCCCAGCCAAGCGGGCGATGCCTGCTCATCGAGAGATAAAAAACGATAGGCCGCCAGGGAGCCAGGCACATCCGCAGGAGCGGCACCCGTAAGCTTCGCGATCGCCTGTGCGTACGAAGATCCGGCGCTCCATGCCTCCGCCTTAGCTTTATATTCCGCATCCTTTTGCGCGAGCAGCTTTACGAGCTTGATCAGGAAGGGCTTGTTGGCTGCAGCCCATTTGCGATCAACCATGATTCCGTCGAAGGTTGCACGCCCCTTTCGAGAAAGTTCTCCCGCGGACACGAGGACCTTTCCATTCTGCTTGGCTTTTCCAAGAACCGGATCCAAATGAAAGTAGCGTCAATATCGCCCCGCTCCCAGGCCGCCGCGATTTCCGGCGGGCGCATATTGAGGATCTTTACGTCCTTTGGGTTCACGCCCACATCTGTTAGAGCGAAGATCAGCTGGAAGTGAGCCGTCGATACAAATGGCGTTGCGACGGTCTTGCCTTTAAGGTCCGCGACAGAGTTGATATTTGTGCCGTTACGCGCCACGAGTTGCTCGGCGTCTGCAATATCATCCAGGATCCAGAACAGCTGAATATCCATGCCTTGCGACGCAGCTGTAGCAATGGGACTCGAGCCGGCTTCATCGATCTGCACGTCGCCTGAGGCCATGGCGCGCACCACATCGCCCCCGCCTCCGAACTTGCGCCAATTGATCTTATATCCGGTTTCCTTCTCGATCGCGCCCTCGCTCATGAGCAACCGCAGTGGCGTTATCATGTCTTGGTAGGCGAAGGTCACCTCCTTCTCGGCGGCGACTACAGGGCCAGCCACCTGACTGAGCACCGCCATGGCATACAAGAATAAAGCCCTGAACATCGAAGTTTGCTTCATTGGTTCCCTATGCCCCCTGAAGTAGCTTTTCGGATCGAGCCTGCCGCTTCAGAGATAGATTTCTCTAGACAGCAGGCAGCCTAGGATCACCGAATCATGGCAATTATCGATTTAATATATCATAGCTATTATTTCGGCAAACCGACCTGTAGGTTGGTCTCCACACCGGTACGATGTCGCACCGATAGGCTTCTGCACAAAAGCCGCCTAGGCATTGGTACGGAATTACATGAGATGCTCTGGTTAAGAACCAAGCTTGGATTTACCAAGTTAGAAATTCCGCTCTAGGCCTCTCAGCAGGAGATAGTTCGCTTCGCGGGTTGCGGCCCAGCTGCGATGAGAGCGCACCAAATCAAATGGGAAAGCCCTCGATGTTGCACACAAAGAGGGCTGTATTGACGGACGATGTTGGATTCTTAGAGAAAAGTCGGCCGCCTCGCACGCGTCAGGCAACCTGACCGACCGGGTCCAGATCGGCATTCATGGAGAAGCGTTCGAGCTGAACCGCATAGGCCGCTTCCAATCCTTTCAGACGCATCTCGGGTTCAGGGGCGATCCGATCCACCGCGGCGATGAGACGGCTGCAGAAGCGGTCCGAGGCGGAGAGCAAGAGGCGAAGCGATCTTGCCTTGGGAGGCGTGCCGGAGGATGCATCCTTCACCAGAGCGTCTGCCGATGCATAGAGATCGTCCACGGCAGCCTCGATGCCGGGGTCGCGCTTGAGCATGCTCATGGTGTTGATGAGAAGGACACGCAGATCGTGCAGGTCGTCTCCCCTGCCCGCCTGCGCGATCAGGTTCACGACCTTCTTTACGGCTTCGATTCTCTCGTTGATCGTTTGCGTAATGGTGCTGTCGGCCATGTGCCCTCCCCCTGTGAGGCATGCGTGAAATCCCCGTGGGACTCACAGGAGCGAGAATGCGCTTTCATGGTTAACCAATTCTTACGCGGCCGCCGAAAAAGTCGCTGAAAGCGTTGTTCCGCAAGGCTCTCCGACTTTACGAGGAAACTTTCCGTTACGGACATCTCAAGTATTGAGATTTGATCGGAAGCCGACTACATCTCCCCATATTCTCGAATTGAACCGTTCGCCATGCATCTGCAGCTCGACCTCAAGCGACCGCAATGGTCCTCGTCACGAAGCATGCGCTTCGTGAGAGGTTGCTGCCTCATGCGCGATCATGAGCTGCGACCCGATCCGGGACCCGCTCCATGGTTCCAGACGGTGAGTTCCGCCAGAACCGGCACCCTCCATCAGGTGCCTTTCCACTCTATGCCGGTCTAACGGTTATCCGTCGCCGGCACGATCCGGCGAATTTCCTTTTTCTTCCGCATTCGCTCCTCTTCTCGCGATGCAGGTTCGCCGGATCCCAGCCTAGCGCATCGTGCGG
>KI911948.1:196896-224820 GCA_000517005.1 Microvirga lupini | reverse complement strand
CGATGCTCGAGCTGAGAAAAGGAGAAGCCCTGCAATGAACAGGGTCTGGACTGAAGAAGAACTTGAGATTCTGCGTCGCGACAGGGAAGCCAAGGTTCCGGTTCCCGTCACCGCCGCGAAACTGGGAAGGCCCGTGCCGGCGACCTATGCCAGAGCGCGGCTGATCGGCACCCTTGTTCAACCCCACCAGTCCTGGGATGAAGCCAGCGTCGCGCGCCTGCGCGAACTCGTCTCGGCCGATCCGCCGATGACGGACAAGCACATCGCCGCCCAGCTTGGACGAACCGTGACCCAGATCCGCTGGAAGATGCAGGATCTTGGCCTGATCGGCGTGCGCGATCTTTCCAAGCTGGCGAAGATCACGGCCGCGGGAACGGCTCGCCCCAAAGCGGCTCAGACGCAGGCCGCAAAGCCTGTGACGGCAAAAACCGCAATTCAAAACCTGCCTCTGCAGCCCTTTCCGGAGCGCAGCGCATCTGCAAAGCACGCCGAGGTTCCTGCACGATCGGCCGTGCCGGCACAGCCGATTGCACAAACAATCGACATTCAGGCAGCGCTTGCTCAAGCACTCAAGGCGCTCGAAACATTCATGGCCGAGCAACTGAAGAGTTCCGTCGCAGAATCGGAAGCCGGCATGATCCGAGCCGCACGGGCGGCCATTGCCGAGAAGGCCCGCATCGACCAGCGCCTCCTCGTTCGGGTCAAACGCTCCGCCGAGGCCGAGGCCCGACGCGAAGCAGAGGCAAGGAAGGCCGAAGAGGAAGCGAAGCGTCAGGCCTTAGAGGCGAGGAAAGCCGAGGCTGAAGCCAAGCGGAAGGCAGCAGAGGCGGCTCGCCAGGCTCGTGAAGAGAAGGCACTTCAGGAGAAGGCTCAGCTTGCGGCTTCGAAGCCTGCGGAGAAATCGAAGGCAGACGTGAAGAAGGCTGTTCTGCCCACGGTACGAGGCGTCTCGCAGATCGCAGCTCCCCGCCCTGCCCTACAGCCTGTCTCACCTCCGCCAGCGCCGAAGATCGTCGTCACTGAGACTCCCGCCGCTCGGGCAGCAGAATCGGACGCGGCCAACACCCAGACATCCGGCCGCGGCGGGTGGAAATCCGTTCGCCGGGATCCTGCACGTGTTCTTGCCCAGGCCAAGGCGAAGGCCAAGCCGGCAAACCGTGCCGATGCGATCGATCTCGCTCAGGCCGCACAGGCAGCCATCGAGCGCTTCATCGCAGAGCGTGGCGTGACGAAATCTGAGTCGAGCGGCATTCAGGCCGTCGTCTCCCGTTTGCAGGCGCGGGGCTACATCGTCGTGCGCGACGAGAGCGGCTGGACCATCGACCAGCGTCATCGCGTCGCGAGCGAATCCGAGCTCTTCGCATTCGCGGAAGCTCGCGGCATCACGATGAGCGCCGCGGCCTGATCGAGAACAGAATGCAGCATCCGATAACAGCAATTCGAATGCTGCATTCTTGACCAGCCATCTTGTCCGTACCCTTATCCGCCCCAGATCGGCAGCGGATCATGGAGATGACAATGGAAAAGCGTCGGCTCGGCCGCTCGGACTTGATGGTTTCTTCCCTGTGCCTCGGCGGCAATGTCTTCGGCTGGACTGCCGACGAGGCGACATCGTTCAAGGTGCTCGACGCCTATGTCGATGCGGGCCTCAACTTTATCGACACGGCGGATGTGTATTCCACCTGGGTGCCCGGCCACAAAGGCGGCGAGTCGGAGACGATCATCGGCAAGTGGATGAAGGCCCGCGGCAATCGCGACAGACTCGTGATCGCCACCAAGGTCGGCTCCGAGATGGGACCGAATCAAAAGGGATTGTCGAAGAGATATATTCGTTCTGCGGTGGAGGCTTCTCTTCAGCGTCTCCAGACCGACTACATCGATCTCTATCAATCCCATCGCGACGATCTCGACACGCCGCAACAGGAGACGCTTGGGGCTTATGAGGAACTGATCCGGGATGGCAAGGTGCGGGCCATCGGCGCATCGAACTTCACGGCAGCACGGCTGAAGGAAGCATTGGAGATCAGCGTCGAACTCGGCCTGCCGCGCTACGAGAGCCTGCAGCCCAAATACAATCTCTCCGATCGTGCGGAATACGAGGCGGACCTGGAACCGCTCTGCCGCCGGGAGGAGATCGGCGTCATTCCTTATTACGGCCTCGCCAGCGGGTTCCTGACGGGCAAGTATCGCTCGGAAGCGGATTTCGGCAAGAGCGTGCGCGGCGGGCGGATGGCCGCCTACCTCGATGATCGTGGCAGGCGCATTCTGGCGGCTCTGGACGAGGTGTCAGCTCGGAAGAATGCGACGCCGGCCCAGATCGCGCTCGCTTGGCTGATGGCGCGACCGGGCATCACGGCACCGATCGCTAGCGCTACGAGCGTGGAGCAGATCCGAGACCTCGTTCAGGCGACGAAGGTGCGCCTCGACAAGGATGATGTCGCGCAGCTCGACCAAGCCAGCAATCCGGCCTGAGAATGCCCCTCCACCTGAGCCATTAAGTTTTTGCATGGCAGCCCTTCCGTTGCATCGAACGGAGGGCCGCTTATCTCGTATCAACCTGTGTTTTTGATAATTCAACAGGATTGAACGGGGTTTACGATGAGCGCTGATGCCAATGCACTGTTCCAGCCCTTCAAGCTGGGCGACCTGACCCTGCCCAACCGCTTGGTCATGGCTCCCCTCACCCGGAACCGGGCCGCGGAAGGGGATGTGGCGCGAGACATCACGGCGACCTACTACGCTCAACGCGCCAGCGCGGGTCTGCTGATCTCGGAAGGCTCGCAGATCTCCCATCAGGGCCAGGGCTATCTGCGGACCCCGGGCATCTATACGCCCCAGCAGATCGTGCATTGGCGCAAGATGACCGATGCGGTCCACAAGGCCGGCGGACGGATCTTCATTCAGCTCTGGCATGTGGGGCGCGTGTCCCACACTTCGCTTCAGCCGGGTGGCGGCGCGCCGGTCGGCCCCTCGCCTCTTCGCGCTCAAACGAAAACCTTCCTTGAGGAGGGCTTTGCCGAGGTATCCGAACCCCGTGCACTCGACCTCTCGGAGATTCCGGGCATTCTGCAGGACTACGAGAATGCCGCCCGCAACGCCAAGGAAGCCGGGTTCGACGGGGTCGAGATCCATGCGGCGAACGGCTATCTGCTCGATCAGTTCATGAAGAACGGCTCCAACCACCGCACGGATGCCTATGGCGGCTCCATCGAGAACCGGGCCCGCCTTACCATTGAAGCGACCGAGGCCGTGCTCAAGGTCTGGGACAAGGGACGGGTCGGCATTCGTCTGTCGCCGGCCAAGGTCAACGATGCCGCGGATTCCAACCCGCAGGCCCTGTTCAGCCACGTGGTGGAAAGGCTCGACGGTCTCGGGATCGGCTACATCCACGTGATCGAAGGCGCCGCACAGGGCGACCGCAATGCCGTGGACGTGGATTACGGGAGCCTGCGCCGCTCCTTCCGTGGGGCCTACATCGCCAATAACGGCTATGACCGCGCCATGGCTGCGGAGGCCGTCTCCAGCGGACGGGCTGACCTCGTCGCCTTCGGACGCCTCTTCATCGCCAATCCCGACCTGGTCGAGCGCTTCCGCCTCAACGCGCCATTGAACGAGCCAGACCGCGCCACCTTCTATGGCGGCGACACCAGAGGCTACACGGATTATCCGGGCCTCGACGAGGCCGCCTGACCGTCAGCAGCCCTGGCAGATTCCGCGCCTGACCCTCTTGTCGGCTTCCTCGAGGAGTTTCTCTTCCCGCGAGCTGGGGCCGACAGACGAGCGCTCACCCGGTTGCAGACGATTGTCGCCCGCAACCGTTCCTGTGGCTGCAGGCCCGGTGCTGCCTTCCGTACCAGGTGGGGGAATGGGGCCGCTGGTGGTCGAATTCCCGGCTGGGGTGTTGCCGGTCGAGCCGCCGACGCGGCTCGACCTGTTTCCGGGATCGGCGCTTCCCCGCATGCCTTGGGCGGGCCGTCGAAGGGTCGAGCCGCTGGGCTGGCTGGCACTGCTCGGGGAGGCCGTCGAGCCAGTGGAGGGAGTTGCAGAGGTTGACGAACCGCCGGCGGCGCCACCCGTGCCTCCGCCGCTCCCCCCTGAGGATCCCTGCGCCCATGCCCCTCCGGCGATCAGGCAACCGGCGAGCAGTGCGGTCGAAACTGTGAGGTGACGCATGGGCTCCTCCCTTTGGGTCGCAATTGCACGTCAACTCCAAGCAAACTCACGAGTCTTGGCGACCGTTCCGCCAAATTGTCAGGCTCACCGGCCCGACCGGATCGAGGATCTGGCGGGGATTCGGCCTCAACCCATGGGTCGACAGGATCGCCTCGGCTCTGGTATCGTCGCCGCAGCCTGAGAACACGGGCACGCCGTTCGGGATAACCGTTCCTTCCGCTCGCGTCAGATGGAAGGCATCGTATCCAATGCCGAGGAAGAGGTCGAACACCTGGCGCCCTCCGGGCACGGCCACGCGCCCGCCCTCCGGCAAAATGGTCCGGATCGCATCGGCCCAGGACATACGTTCCGGACTCCACCACCAGCCATCCATGCGTCGCTCCAGCCCGGTCGAAGACGAGGACAGGATCATCCGCAGGCGGCCCTTGGGATTCGGATTGGCCTCATGCCCCAGGCGGCCGAGCACCGTCACGGCCGACTTGTTGAGCTCAGCCTGAAAATAGGCCCAGTCGGCATCATTGCGGAGCACATCGGGCGTCAGCCCAGACGCGTCGGCAATGCAGTCGTTGTCCGACACGATGGCATAGCCGTGGATTTCAACCTTGGACATGGATCGGTGTTTTCCGAGATGAATGAACGATGGCGGCCTTCATGAGAATGAAGAGCACGAGCGCATTGAGCCCATGCCACAGAAAATGGGTGCCTGCAGGAATTGTCGCGCAAATCGTGTCGTCGATCGAACGGAAAAGGAGAGACAGGGCGAACACGCAAGCGGCGGCAAGAAGCGCCCTGCCCGCATCTTTCGTCCCCGAGAGCAACAGACGATCCCGACTGCCATCAGCGCCAGGGCCGCCGGGATATAGCCGACCGATCCGCTCAGCGTCACGCCGGGAAGGACGCTGAACCAGAGGCGGCCGAAGGACATGTTGAAGAGCACGAACAGCGCCGTCACGGCAATGGCAACAATCCACCCGAGGCCCAGATACCGGCGCATGGCGAGCAGGAAATAACTGTAGATGAAGACGGCGATGGGCAGCACATCTACCAGAAGCGACCAGCGGTTGGCGAAGGTGTGGAACAGGAAGCTGCCTGCTCCGACAATGAACGTGACGGCAATCAGCCACAGAGCCGGCCAATCCCTGGCCCCCGCCCGTCGCCAGAGCACCAGGGCATAGAGGGCAGCCACTAAGAAGGCGGCGTTGGTCACGGCATTCAGCGGCTCGGCCCAGAACCCGGGCCCCAGGCGTTCACAATAACTGTCGACGGGTGTGAACCAGGATTCGGACATGAGGCGCAACCGTGGGGATGGTGACGAGTTCCAGCTTGCCAGCCGAGGACGAACATCCGATGAAGCATAGAGGACGGAAAAGCGAGAGTGACGCGATGCGCGTGGCCACCTGGAATGTAAACTCCATCAAGCAGAGGCTGGACCACCTCGCAACCTTCGTGAAGAGCGCGGACCCGGATGTGGTCTGCCTCCAGGAGCTGAAATGCGTGGATGAGGCCTTTCCCCGGGGAGAGGTCGAGACGCTCGGCTACAACGTCGTCACCCATGGCCAGAAGGCTTACAACGGCGTCGCGATCCTCTCCAAGCGCCCGCTCGAGGATGTGCGCCGCGGCCTGCCGGGCGACGAAAGCGACGAGCAGGCCCGCTATCTGGAAGGCGTGATCTCAACCTCGAACGGTGCCGTGCGGGTGGCTTCCATCTACCTGCCGAATGGCAATCCCATCGGCACGCCGAAATTCGACTACAAGCTCGCCTGGATGGACCGCCTCCGCGCCCATGCGAAGAGCCTTCTCGCGCTCGAGGAGCCCCTGGTCCTGTGCGGCGACTACAATGTCATCCCCGAGCCCAAGGATGCCATGGATCCGGCGGTCTGGGCCAACGACGCCCTGTTTCAGCCGGAGAGCCGGGCCAAGTTCCGGGAGCTTCTCAATCTCGGCTTCCTCGACGCGATGCGCGCCTGCAACGATCAGCCGGGCCTTTACTCGTTCTGGGATTATCAGGCCGGCGCCTTCCAGCGGAACAACGGCATCCGCATCGACCACCTGCTCCTCTCACCCCAGGCGCAGGACAAGCTCAGGACGACCTCTATCCGGAGAGAAGTACGTGGCTGGGACAAGCCGTCCGATCACGTGCCGGTGATCGTCGATCTCGATATCGAATAGCTCGCGACCGGCGACCCAGTGTCGCCGGTCATTTATCGGCGCGACTGGATGTATTGCTCCAGCAGAGCCAGCGCCAGCTTGCGGTCGCTTTCATCCGCTGCCGCGAAGGCATCGTCGTAGAGTGATACGATCCACTGATCCTTGGGCCCATCGGTCGAGGCTTCGCGCGCCAGCGTCAGCCACATGAGGCCCTTGGCCCGCTGCCGCGGAACGCCCTGCCCGGTCATCAACAAGTGGCCCAGGAGCGCCTGGGAGGCGGTGTGCCCCTTCTCGGCCGCAAGGTTGAACCAGCGGGCCGCATGGCGGGCATCCTTCCGAACGCCTGTGCCCTCCAGATAGAGGCGCGCGAGGTTGTACTGCGCGTTCGAGTCGCTGAAATACGTCGCTGCGTAGCTGAACATCTCGACGGCGCGCCCCGGATTGGCCGCAACATAGGTGTCCTTGATGCCATCCAGGAAATAGCTGCCGAGCGCCACGAAGGCGCTGGAGACCACCGCCGCGTTCGGAGAATCGGGGCTCTCG
This sequence comes from Microvirga lupini, assembly GCA_000517005.1. Taxonomy (GTDB): domain Bacteria; phylum Pseudomonadota; class Alphaproteobacteria; order Rhizobiales; family Beijerinckiaceae; genus Microvirga; species Microvirga lupini. The sequence continues at coordinate 217,956 of KI911948.1, read as the reverse complement.
TCAGCATGCTGGTCGGCAAGCCGGGAGAAATACTCGAAGGCTTTCAGATCGTCGTGCTCGACGCCGTCGCCATCGGCATACATGCGCCCAAGCTTCCAGAGCGCAAGCGAATGCCCCTGGCCCGCCGCGTATTCAAGCGCGTGCACGGCCCCGACCTTGTCGCCCGCATAATAGTCGCGCATGCCGCTGCGCAGGGCATCGCGCGCCGAGCCGTACTTGGTGGGAGGAGCCAGGGCGGGAGCAAGAGCAGGCGTGAGCGGTTGCGGACGCGGCGCGGCATCGAGTGCATAGGCCGCACCGGTGCCGAGAGCGGTCACCCACAACGTGGCTGCGATGAGTTTAAACGTCCGCATAGGTTTCTTTTTCTGCGGCTCCGCCTGGATGGGTGACAGCCCCATCCCGTGCAGGACCCACTGTTTGTGCGTATTTCCAAAGATAGCCCGAGGTGGCGCTCGTCTCCCGCGGCTTCCATTCGGAACGGCGCTTGGCCAGTTCCTCACCTGAGAGCTCCACGTCGATGGTGCCCTTGATGGCATCGATGGCGATGATGTCGCCGTCTTTGATCAAACCGATGGGGCCACCCACTGCCGCTTCAGGGCCCACATGGCCGATGCAGAAACCGCGGGTCGCGCCCGAGAAACGACCATCGGTGATGAGGGCGACCTTGTCGCCCATGCCCTGGCCGTAGAGAGCCGCCGTGGTGGAGAGCATCTCGCGCATGCCGGGCCCGCCGCGCGGCCCCTCGTAGCGGATCACCAGGACCTCGCCCTCCTTGTACTGGCGCGTGGAGACGGCCTCGAAGCAGGCCTCCTCGCCGTCGAAGCAGCGGGCGGGGCCGCGGAACACCTGCTTATCGGTCGCCATGCCGGCCACCTTCACGATGGCGCCTTCCGGAGCGAGGTTGCCCTTCAGCCCGACGACGCCGCCGGTGGGCGTGATCGGCTTGTTGGCCGGATAGACCACGTCCTGATCGTCGTTCCATTTCACGGAAGCGAGGTTCTCGGCCATGGTGCGGCCGGTGACGGTCATGCAATCGCCGTGCATGTAGCCGTGATCGAGCAGCGTCTTCATGAGAAGCGGGATGCCGCCCACCTCGAACAGGTCCTTGGCGACGTAACGCCCGCCCGGCTTCAGGTCCGCGACATAAGGCGTGCGCTTGAAGATTTCGGCGACATCGAACAGGTCGAACTTGATGCCCGCTTCATGGGCGATGGCCGGAAGGTGCAATGCCGCATTGGTCGAGCCGCCGGAAGCCGCAACCATCGTTGCGGCGTTCTCCAGCGACTTGCGGGTCACGATATCGCGCGGACGGATGTTCTTGGCGATCAGATCCATGATCTGCTCACCGGCAGCGGCGCAGAACCGGTCGCGAATCTCGTAAGGCGCCGGAGCGCCCGCCGAATACGGCAGAGCCAAGCCCATGGCCTCGGAGACGGTCGCCATGGTGTTGGCGGTGAATTGTGCACCGCAGGCGCCGGCGGAGGGGCAGGCGACCTGCTCGAGTTCGGTGAGATCCTCGTCCGACATCTCGCCGACGGAATACTTGCCGACCGCCTCGAAGAGATCCTGCACGGTCACCTGGCGGCCGCGGAAGGAGCCCGGGAGAATCGAACCGCCATAGATGAAGATCGACGGTACGTTGAGACGCACCATCGCCATCATCATGCCCGGCAGGGACTTGTCGCAGCCCGCCATGCCCACGAGCGCGTCGTAGGAATGGCCGCGCATGGTCAGCTCGACCGAATCCGCGATCACCTCACGCGACGGGAGCGATGCCTTCATGCCCTGGTGACCCATGGCAATGCCGTCCGTGACCGTGATGGTGCAGAACTCGCGCGGCGTGCCGCTGGCGGCAGCGACGCCCTTCTTCACGGCCTGGGCCTGGCGCATGAGGGAGATGTTGCAGGGAGCGGCCTCGTTCCAGCAGGTGGCGACGCCGACGAGCGGCTGGGCAATCTGCTCCTTGGTCAGGCCCATGGCATAGAGGTAGGAGCGATGCGGCGCGCGAGCGGGCCCCTCCGTCACGTGACGGCTCGGCAGCTTCGACTTGTCGATCAACCGCGCATCCATGGCTTCCACTCTTTTCCACCCGGTTCTCACGAACGAGATCCAAGCTTTTGGAACTCTCGTGATCTGCCATGTGCTACGCCACCGATGCAACGATCCTTACGAAGGATCACCCAACAGCCTTAATCCAGGAACTGCCCCAGGTATCGTAACGTAAAGCTTTGGTTTTGAAGCACTTTAGCCTGCTTCAGGAGTAGCGCTTCGTTTATGGCGGCATCGCGGCGGAGCTTGGGCCAAGAGAGGCAAGATGTTGAAGGTTTGAGGGTGTTGCGTCACCGCAACATTTTTGGGACAGGATTCCACTTGATCTTGAGGCCTCCGGCCCTAGTCGAGAGGATACTGCGTCCGATCACGCCCCTTCAGGTGTCAATCTCTTCGGACGAAAACCAGACATCGTCGTAGACCGCGACAGCACGGGAATCGGGAGCGCGGTCGCTCCTGATCCAGATGGATCGAACCGCGGCAACATCTGCCTCCGTCGGCAGGTGGGCGATGGAGATCTTCTCGGTTGGGCCGCTGCAGGAAATGAACCCGACCGTCATGAGCGATCGTGCGTCGAACCCTTTCTCTCGCCGTGTCACCAGGAGTGCCGGTCCCCAACCTTTATGGGGTTGCCAGGGGAAGATCAGCCGCCCTCCCGGATTTAATGCCCGCAACCACTGCACATCCGGAGCAATGGCTCCCGCGTTGACGTAAATGATGTCGGCATTCGGCAGGACCCGACCGAAGGCGGAAGCCGCGTGCACGGTGACATTGGAATAAGAAGCCAAGTTCCTTGCCGCCTGAGCCGCCAGGTCCGTCTCGTATTCGAAGGCTTCGACGCGCCCATCCGGCTGAACGAGCAGCGCCAGGATGGCGGTGTAGTAGCCCGTGCCTGCACCGACATGGATCACGGTGTCGCCGGGCTGTGGGCCAACCGCATCCATCCAGGCGGCATGGAGTGCGGGCTCGCCATTGTTGATGCCGCGATCGAGATCGATGGCGACGAGGACGTTGCTGTAGATCTCGGAGATGTCGGACGTCCGCGTCGCGACGCCCATGCTGATGACGGTCCAGGGCGACGGCGGCAGAAAGGATTCCCGCGGGACGGCCGCGAAGGCTCGCTCGATGCGCTCGTCACGAACATCCGCCAGCCGGGCAATCTGCCTGGCATATTCCCTGCGGCGATTCTCGGACTCATCCTGAGGCATGCCCGAAAATCACCTTCAGGCCGCTCTGGTTCCAATGAGCCGGCCAGCAATAAAGCGATCGGATTTCGCTACATTCTGAACACGCCGAATTTCGTCTCCGGCACGGGAGCGTTCAACGCCGCCGAGAAGGCCAGCGCCAGGACGCGGCGCGTCTCGGACGGCAGGATGATGCCGTCGTCCCAGAGCCGTGCCGTAGCATAATAGGGCGAGCCCTCCTTCTCGTATCGGTCACGGATCGGTGCCTTGAAGGTTTCTTCCTCTTCCGCGCTCCAAGCCTTGCCCTCGGCCTCGATATTGTCACGCCGCACGGTGGCGAGAACGCTCGCCGCCTGCTCGCCGCCCATCACCGAGATCCGCGAGTTCGGCCAGGTGAAGAGGAAGCGGGGAGAATAGGCACGGCCGCACATGCCGTAATTGCCGGCGCCGAATGAACCGCCGACCAGCAGCGTGATCTTCGGCACCTGGGCGCAGGCCACCGCCGTGACGAGCTTGGCGCCGTCCTTGGCGATGCCGCCCGCCTCGTACTGGCGTCCGACCATGAAGCCGGAGATGTTCTGCAGGAAAAGAAGCGGGATGCGCCGCTGACAGCAAAGCTCGATGAAATGCGCACCTTTAAGCGCACTCTCCGAGAACAGGATGCCGTTATTGGCGATGATGCCGACGGGCATGCCCCAGATCCGGGCGAACCCCGTCACCAGCGTCGTGCCGTAGAGGCGCTTGAACTCGTCGAACTCGGAGCCGTCGACGAGACGCGCGATCACCTCGCGGATGTCGTATTGCTTCTTGAGATCGGTGGGGACGATCGCGTCGAGGTCGTCGATGGAGTATTTCGGCTCCACCGGTTCGGCGATGTCGATATCGATGCTCTTGCGCGTGTTCAGCGTGCCGACGATGCGACGCGCGATGGCGAGGGCATGGACATCGTCCGTCGCGTAATGATCCGCCACGCCCGACTGGCGGGCATGGACGTCCGCGCCGCCGAGATCCTCCGCCGAGACCACCTCGCCGGTCGCCGCCCTCACCAGGGGCGGACCGCCGAGGAAGATCGTGCCCTGGCGGCGGACGATGATCGTCTCGTCCGACATGGCGGGCACATAGGCGCCGCCCGCCGTGCACGAGCCCATGACGCAGGCGATCTGCGGAATGCCGAGCGAGGACAGGGTAGCCTGGTTGTAGAAGATGCGGCCGAAATGCTCCCGGTCCGGGAAGACTTCCGTCTGGTGCGGCAGGTTCGCGCCGCCGGAATCGACGAGATAGATGCAGGGAAGACGGTTCTCCCGCGCCACTTCCTGGGCGCGAAGATGCTTCTTCACCGTCATCGGATAATAGGTGCCGCCTTTGATCGTCGAATCGTTGCAGACGATCATGACCTCACGGCCTTCGACCCGCCCGATGCCGGTGATGATGCCGGCCCCGTGGATCGCGTCCTCGTACATGCCGTGAGCGGCGAGCGAGCCGAGCTCGAGGAACGGGGCGCCGGGATCGAGGAGCCGCATCACCCGTTCGCGCGGCAGGAGCTTGCCGCGGGCCAGATGTCGTTCCCGTGCCTTGGCGGGGCCGCCTTCCGCCACGGCCTGCCGCTTGGCCTGGAGATCTTGAGCGAGTTCGGCCCAGGCGGCACGGTTCGCCCGCGCGGCTTCCGATGTCAGGTCGGCAGAGGTGGCGATGACGGGCACGGCGCAGGTCTCCCTTGTCCTTGGTCTTGGCTCCTTCCCAGCATGAAGCCGGAGGGCCTAGGACGTCAGTAGCTAGAACCGGGGAGCCCGCGCAACTGCCTTCAGCAGGTTGCCGCGTCAGCCTTTCGCACGAATGACCGTCTCCTGGCGCACGACGCCCGGTCCGCAGCGATAGGCGATGCCGCGCACGAGCGACCAATCGTGGGAGACCTGCTGCAGATAGAGATGCGTGCCGCCGAGCGCGATGGTCGCCTGGAGCATGTCCTCGGTCGCGTAGCCGAAGGTGGAACGGCCGAGCGTGACGCCGAAGCCCACATTGACGGGCCTATGAGTTCCCGGGGTCGTGGGAGTTACGGGGCTGACTTCGCCGAGGCGCGTGCAGACCCGCACATCCGCAGGCGAATCGACGATCTTGACGAGTTCCGTCGGCTCGGGCCGGACGGCGCAGGCCGAGGCGGACAGGGCGACGAGGGAGGCAAGGATGACGCGTTGCATGGAGGTTCCGTCAATGATCAGCCGTTTGCTCCAGCTTAGAGCATGAAGCGGCCTTGGGGAGAAGCCTTGCCGTATCCGCTGTGAAAAACCTAGACGCCGTGGCTCAAGAGCAACGGTGTCTCCACCCGTTCGGTCGCCCCGAAGATCTCCTCGAAAGCCTTCCGCATCGCGGCATCGACCTCCGGCACCGTGACGGGGATACCCAGATCGACAAGGCTCGTGACCCCGTGCTCGGTCACGCCGCAGGGGACGATGCCGGAGAAATGGGAAAGATCAGGCTCCACGTTGAGACTGATTCCGTGGAAGGTGGCCCAGCGGCGGACGCGGATGCCGATGGCGGCGATCTTGTCCTCGGCAGTCTCGCCCTTGTCCGGCCGCCGCACCCACACGCCGACCCGGTCCTCCCGCCGCTCGCCGCGGATGTTGAAGGCACCGAGCGTCGCGATGAGCCAGGCCTCAAGGGCCGTCACATAGCGGCGCAGATCGGGCGCCCGCCGCTTGAGATCCAGCATCACGTAGGCGACCCGCTGCCCAGGGCCGTGATAGGTATATTGCCCTCCCCGCCCCGTCTGATGGACCGGGAAGCGGTCCGGATCCACGAGGTCCGCCGCCCTGGCCGAGGTCCCCGCCGTGTAGAGCGGCGGATGCTCCAGCAGCCACACCAGTTCCCGCGCCTCGCCCGCCGCAATCGCCTCGGCACGCGCCTCCATGAAGGCGACGGCCTCATCATAATCGACAAGGCCATCCGTGATGGCCCATTCCACGGGAGCGGAACCGCTCTCAGGCTGGAATTGAACGGTCAGGCTGTCTCGCAGGTTCGACACCGATTCACCTTAAATCTAGCGGGAAGCAGAGCAGGAATGCGCCGCCCCCAGAGGAGCACGGGCCAACCTCGCATTCCTCGTACAACTCTCGCTTATATAGTCGTTACAGGCGCTTACCGCCTATACCGTCATGGGCAAGCGAGGCATTCGCTCCGCTCAATCGCCGCAAGCTCCACGGAGGGGGTTGCGGCGGCCCAATCGATCTGCTAGAGCGGCGACCTCTTCAGGAAAACCAGTCCTGAAACCGAGTTCGCGGTCATGGCGGAATTGGTAGACGCACTACCTTGAGGTGGTAGCGGGGAGACCCGTGGAGGTTCGAGTCCTCTTGACCGCACCAACTTTCGGCACTCCGGTGCCGGAGACGAAAAGGCCCCTTTCCGGGGCCTTTTTTGTTGACCGGATCTGCCGGCCCCGTGGGCGACTTGAACCAGCGTCTCAAGTCCCTGAATCGCCCCGGCAGAAACGGCCGATAACCGATTCTCCGAGAAAGTCTTTTGGGCGCATTGCGCGGGCCCGCCCGCGCACCTAAAAGGCGGGCAACCCACCTTCAGAGGACGGCTGATGCTGGAAGTCGAAGACAAGACGCCGTTTCCGAAGCCCGATGGGCCTGACACCGAGTCCCTGGCCCTCAGGGACGAGGAAGGCGAACTCAATCCGGAATTCCTGGCCGCCGCTGCCGATGCCATCGAGGCCTCGGAGGTCGAGCGCCTGCAGAAGCTCGTCGAAGGCTTCCACGAATCCGAACTCGGCGACCTTCTCGAAGCTCTCGAGCCGGACCAGCGCCCTCGCCTCATCGAGCTTCTCGGCACGTCCTTCGACTTCGCTGCCCTGACCGAGGTGGACGAAGCGGTCCGCGAGGAGATTCTCGAAGAGCTCGAGACGGCGACCGTGGCCGAGGGTGTGCGCGACCTCGATTCCGACGACGCCATCACCATTCTCGAAAGCCTTCCCGAAGAGGAGAAGGCGGAAGTTCTCGACCAGCTTCCGGCCATCGAGCGCGTCGCGCTCCAGCGCTCCCTCGACTATCCCGAGGACAGCGCCGGACGGCGCATGCAGACCGAATTCATCGCGGTGCCGCCGTTCTGGACGGTGGGGCAGACGATCGACTTCATGCGCGAGACGGAGGATTTGCCGGAAACCTTCTACGAGATCTTCGTCATCGATCCGGCGGCTCACCTGCTCGGATCGGTGCCTCTGGACCGGCTCCTGCGTTCGAAGCGCCCGGTCACGATCCAGGAGATCATGAACGCCGAGCCCGACCGGGTGGAGGCGACCGAGCACCAGGAGGAGGTGGCGCGCCTGTTCGAGCGCTACAACCTCGTCTCCGCTGCGGTGGTGGACGAGGCTGGCCGTCTCGTCGGCGTCATTCTCGTCGACGACATCGTGGACGTGCTCGAAGAAGAGGCCGATGCGGACATCAAGCAGCTCGGCGGCGTGAAATCGGACGAAGAGCTCTCCGACACGGTTCTCTATATCCAGCGAAGCCGCTTCCCCTGGCTCTTCGCCAACATGTGCACCGCCTTCCTGGCCGCGAGCGTGATCCGGCTCTTCGAGGGCTCGCTCGAGCGGATGGTGGCCCTCGCCATCCTGATGCCCATCGTCGCCTCCATGGGCGGCAATGCGGGTACCCAGACCATGACGGTGGCCGTCCGGGCCCTCGCCACACGCGAACTCGGCCGCGCCAATGCCTGGCGCATCATCCGCCGCGAGGCGACGGTCGGCCTGCTCAACGGGCTGGTCTTCGCCGTGATTCTGGGGACCGTAGCGGCCCTGTGGTTCCAGTCCCCCCAGCTCGGCCTCGTGATCGGGCTTGCACTCATCACGGTCCTGGTCTTCGCGGCGCTCGGGGGAATTTTCGTGCCCTTGACCCTCAACCGGCTCGGCGTCGACCCTGCCGTATCGTCAGGCCCCTTCGTCACCAGCATCACGGACATCGTGGGCTTCTTCGCCTTTTTAGGTATCGCAACGGCCTGGTTTCACCTGTAGGCTCGCTTCGCGCTGGTGTCGTAAGGGCCTGTTAACGCTCTTCCGGCATCTCTGGTGCGATCCAGTCCTGCGTACAATACAGTTGAACCGATGAAGACTCGCCGCCGCTCCTCCAGCCGCACCAAGAGTTCCGGCCTGACGACGTTCGTTCGGGCTGCCCGGTTCAGCGCGCTCGCTGCAATCGCCATGGGACTCGCCTCTTGCGCGATCATGCCCTCGTCGAACCGCTATCCGAGCAAGGGCGACGCCCGCCCGCATGAAGGCGTCGCGACGGCTCACCGGCTGCCGATCCATGGGGTCGACATCTCCAAGTGGCAGGGCGACGTCGACTGGGCGGCCCTGCGCCAGGCCGGCACCAAATTCGCCTTCATCAAGGCGACCGAAGGCGGCGACCACATCGACAGCAAGTTCCACGAGAACTGGTGGGAGGCCAAGAAGGCGGGCGTGCCGCGCGGCGCTTACCACTTCGTGTACTGGTGCCGTCCGGCCCACGAGCAGGCGGCCTGGTTCAAGCGGAACGTGCCGCAGGATCCGGACGCCCTCCCCCCGGTCCTTGACGTGGAATGGAACGGACAATCGGTGAACTGCCCGAAAAAGGTTCCGCGCGAGCAGGCTCTCGCCATGATCGACGTGATGCTGCGCGAGATGGAAGCGCATACGGGCAAGCGGCCGATCATCTACACCGACATCACCTTCCATAAGGAGATTCTGGAAGGTGAGTTCAACGATTACCCGTACTGGATCCGCAGCACGGCGGCCGAGCCCCACCACCGCTACAGCAACCGCCGCTGGACCTTCTGGCAGTTCACGACCACCGGCCGGGTGCCCGGCGTGAAAGGCGACGTGGACCGCAACACCTTCTACGGCACCGAAAACCAGTGGCGGATGTTCGTCCAGAGCGCCTGCGATCCCCGCGACCACGGCCGTCTCAGCCAGCAGGGCGTCTGCCGCGACATGGATGCCGTCCAGACGGCGAGCATCGTCGAGTAGGCGGCTCGACCTGATCGAAAGTTCAGGCTCCCTCACCCACCGTGAGGGAGCCATTTCTTTTTCCTGCCTACGACCAATTGCCGGTCACGGAGACAGCCCCACCTCTCCTTTTCCAAGCGATACGGCCTTGATAAGGGCAGCATTGCTGACCAAAATGATCGATCAGAAAAGCGATCCATCACGTCTCGTTTCCGCGGGCCGGTGAATGGAACTGGGAGGACAAGATGCTGCCGAATGCCGCCAAGGGCTTCAATTTCGATCTCGGCGAGACCGCCGATGCCATCCGCGAGACCGTGCGCGACTTCGCGCAGGAGAAGATCGCCCCGCGGGCAGAGGAGATCGACCGCACCAATCTTTTCCCGCGCGATCTCTGGCCCCAGATGGGTGAGCTGGGGCTCCACGGCATCACCGTCGAGGAGGAATATGGCGGCGCGGGTCTCGGCTATCTCGAACACGTGATCGCCATGGAGGAGATCTCCCGGGCCTCCGCCTCGGTCGGTCTGTCCTACGGCGCCCATTCGAACCTCTGCGTCAACCAGATCCGCCGTAACGGCAACGAGGATCAGAAGCGCCGCTACCTGCCCAAGCTGATCTCCGGCGAGCATCTCGGGGCGCTCGCCATGTCCGAGCCAGGCTCCGGCTCCGACGTGGTGTCCATGCGCACTCGCGCCGAGAAGCGCGGCGACCGCTATGTGCTCAACGGCAACAAGATGTGGATCACGAACGGCCCCACGGCCGACACGCTGGTGGTCTATGCCAAGACCGATCCCGCAGCCGGCCCGCGCGGCATCACCGCCTTCCTGATCGAGAAGGGTTTCAAGGGCTTCTCCACCCACCAGAAGCTCGACAAGCTCGGCATGCGCGGCTCCGACACCTGCGAATTGGTGTTCGAGGATTGCGAGGTGCCGGAGGAAAACGTGCTGGGTCAGGTCGGCAAGGGCGTGAACGTGCTCATGTCCGGGCTCGATTACGAACGCGCCGTGCTGGCTGCCGGCTCCACGGGCATCATGCAGTCCTGCATGGACGTGGTCCTGCCCTACATCCACGAGCGCAAGCAGTTCGGACAGGCCATCGGCGAGTTCCAGCTCGTGCAGGGCAAGGTCGCCGACATGTATGTGACCATGAATGCGGCAAAGGCCTATGTCTATGCCGTCGCCAAGGCCTGCGACCGGGGCGAGACCACCCGCGAGGACGCGGCCGGCGCCATCCTCTATGCCGCCGAGAACGCCACCAAGATGGCCCTCGACGCGATCCAGCTCCTGGGCGGCAACGGCTACATCAACGACTACCCGACGGGCCGCCTGCTGCGCGACGCGAAGCTCTACGAGATCGGCGCGGGCACGAGCGAGATCCGCCGCATGCTGATCGGGCGCGAGCTGTTCGCCAAGACAGTGTGAGAATGTTCTGACGGGATGCGGTCGGGAAATGCCCGACCGCCTTGGCCCGTCCCTATGACAGCGATTTTCATTAAGGCCGAACCGGCTACAGAAAGGAATTCATTGATAACCGCGAGGCCCCGATGACCCTGAAGCTGTATGCCCATCCCTTCTCGTCGTACTGCCAGAAAGTCCTGATCGCGCTTTATGAGAACGGCACAGTGTTCGAATATCGCATGTTGGGCGATGAGCAGAGCAACGCCGAGCTGGAGGCACTCTGGCCGATCAAGCGTTTTCCCGTGCTCGTGGACAATGACCGCACCGTCATGGAGGCGAGCATCATCATCGAGCACCTCGGTCTCTATCACCCCGGACCGGTAAGAATGATTCCGGAAGACGCTCGGGAAGCTCTCGACGTGCGGTTGCTGGATCGCTTCTTCGACAATTACGTCATGACGCCGATGCAGAAGATCGTCCTCGACCGCCTCCGGCCGGAGCAAGATCGCGATCCTTACGGTGTCTCCGAGGCGCGGGCGATACTCGACAGGGCCTATGCCTGGCTCGACAGGACGCTCGTTGACCGTGAATAGGCCGCCGGCAAGACGTTCAGCGCTGCGGATTGTGCGGCAGCTCCATCGCTGTTCTATGCCGATTGGGCTCATCCCATCGACGAGGCATTCGCGCGAGTCCGGGATTATCGGCAGAGACTCCTTGCCCGTCCTTCGCACGGGCCGTCGACGAGGCACGGCCCTACCGCCAATTCTTTCCGCTGGGTGCGCCCGACCGAGATTGATGTTCGGATGCGGTAGCGCGCTAGAACGTGGCCCGCTATGAAAGCCTATCGCACCATCAGGAAACAGCCATGACCCTCGACAAGACCATCGCCGATGCCCTGCGCGCCGCTTCCACCGCCACGATCACGACCGTGCTGCTGAAGAAGGGCGTTCGCCGCTGCTGGATGAAGGGGCCGATGCCGGCCTTCAATGCCACGGAGAAGATGGTCGGCCGCGCCTTCACCCTGCGCTTCGTGCCTGCCCGCGAGGATCTGGCGACCCCGGAATCCTGGGCTTCCCCGCGCTCCACCCGCGCAGCTATCGAGGACATGCCGGAGGGCTGCATCGCGGTGGTCGATTCCATGGGCGTCACCGATGCCGGCATCTTCGGCGACATTCTCACCGCGCGCATGAAGAAGCGCGGCGTCGCCGCGTTGATCACGGACGGCGTGGTGCGCGATGCCGTCGGCGTCGAGGGCACGAACCTGCCGGTCTGGTGCGCGGGCGTGGCCGCTCCTCCGTCCGTTGCAGGCCTCACCTTCGTGGGATGGCAGGAGCCCATCGGCTGCGGCGGCGTCGCTATCTTTCCGGACGACGTGATCGTCGCCGACCGTGACGGCGTCGTGGTGATCCCCGCCGCCATGGTGGAAGAGGTCGCCAAAGCGGCCGTGGAGCAGGAGCGCTACGAACTTTGGGTCATGCGCGAGGTCGAGAAGGGCGTTCCCCTCCCCGGCTTGTATCCGCCGAATGCGGAAACGAAGGCCCGTTACGAGGCCGAGTCGAACAAGTCTTAAGTCAATTGCGCTTCATGAGGCTTCCATAGATTACCTCTGACGTCATGGCCGGGCCTGTCCCGGCCATCCCGATATGAAAAGCGCCGGGCTTCATGGGATCGGGATCACCGGCACAAGGCCGGTGATGACGAGAGGGTAAATTTCCATAGCCTCTCAGGATGAGGGTTGAGACATCAAGAGTAAGGATGGCGGGTGTTCTATTACCTCTCGAAAGTCGCGTGGTTCTTCGCCACGCCATCCAATCTTCTGATCAGCCTCATCCTGCTGGGGCTGCTTCTCGCCCTCTTCAAGCGGCTGAGATCCTTTGGCATGGGCCTGAGTCTCATCTTCACCCTGGCCACCATTGCCCTGGGTCTTCTCCCCATCGCCAGCTATATCCTGCTCCCGCTGGAAGAGCGTTTTCCGCCCTTCCGCGACGACGGCAAGCCGGTGGACGGCATCGTCCTTCTCGGTGGATCCGTCGAGGCGGCGGATTCGGCCTCGCGCGGAATGATCGTCTCCAATGAATCGGCGGAGCGCGTGCTCGATACGATTCAGCTCGCCCACCGCTACTCGAACGCCCGGATCCTGATCTCGGGCGGGGGCGGCACAGTCTTCGGTGGCGGCGCCGCCGAGGCTCCCGTCATTGCGGCCTATTTGAAGAGCGTCGGCATCGATCCCGCCCGCATCCTGGTGGAGGATCGCTCGCGCACGACTTCCGAGAACGCGGTCTTCTCTCGGGAACTCGCGAAGCCTCGGGAAGGCGAGCGCTGGCTTCTCGTGACATCCGCCTGGCACATGCCGCGGGCCGTCGGCGTATTCGAGAAGGCGGAATTTCCCGTCACGCCCTACCCCGTCGACTTCCGCACGGGCGGCGGGAGCAACAATCACCGCCCCTTCGCCTTCATCTCGGAAGGCCTGCGGCGGCTCGATCTGGGAACGAAGGAATGGGCCGGCCTGATCGGCTATTATGCGACGGGCCGCACGGCGACCCTTTTCCCAGGACCTCAGGATTCTGCATCGGTCGGCAGCGCCAACCGATAGGTTCCGCGAAAATCGTCGGGATCGACGGGACGTCCTTTGCGCAGGATGACGATGCGCCCCTGCTTCATCAGGCGCACGGCCACTTTCCGGACCGGCTGCATCAAGGGGCCCCACCCGTCCGGCTGGTTGCCGCCGATGGCCTGAGCCACATCGGCCGGGCTGATCGTCTTGCCGGGGCCGCGCTCTTCGAGAAGAGCCAGCATGGCGGCCTCCAGTTCCTCCGGCGTCGCGCTCTTAGACATCGGCTTGGCTCAAGGCCGCGTCGTGGGCGTCCGACAGGAACTGGCGCCGCCACATGACGAGCAGAACGCCGGCCGTCGCCACGATGAAGAGATAGGAACTCACGAACCAGCCGAGATAGGCCAGCGAGAAAAAGAACGCCCGCTGCCCCCGGTTGAAATGCTTGCCGGCCACCGCGTTCATCGCACCGGCCTGGCGGGCGACGGCCAGCGCCTGCTCGCGGTTTCCCTCCTTCAGCACGGGCACCGCCCCGACGATGATCGCCATATAGTTGAACAGCCGGTAGGACCAAGCGAACTTGAAGAAGGCATAGACGAAGATCACGGCCAGCCCGATCACCTTCACGTCCCAGGCCAGCCGCGTCGGCGGCTCTCCGAACGGGAGATCGGCAAAAAGCGGCAGCACGGCATCGGCCGAACGCAGAAGGGCCAGCACGCCGCCGATGGCGATCAGCGAGGTCGAGGCGAAGAACGCGGTACCGTTCATGAGAGATGCCATGATGGTGGTGTCGACGATCCGGTTCTCGCGCACCACCATCTGCTCCATCCAGCGATAGCGGTATTGGTTCATGATCTTGTTCAGGCTTTTCTGCCCGGCCGGCGTGAGTTCGAGCGCGGCGTGATAGCCGAACCAGGCGATGAGGAAAAAAGCCAGCGCCACATAATCGAGATTGGTGAAACCCAGCACCCGTCGTCTCCGGTTGACTCCGCTTCCATCTTGCCCAGTTTGTTGGTGGGTTCAAAGAGGAAGAACACCCGTCATGTCTCAGACCATCAGCCGTGGCTACAAGACATTGCTCGATGAGGCCAATGCGAAGATCAGGACGCTGCCGGTCGTGGAGGCATTGGCTCTCCATGGCCGCGAGGATGTGGTGTTCGTGGACCTGCGCGACCCGCGAGAGCTCGAGCGCGAGGGCCGCATTCCCGGTGCGGTTCATTGCCCGCGCGGCATGCTGGAATTCTGGATCGATCCGGAAAGCCCCTATCACAAGCCGGTCTTCGCCCAGGACAAGACCTTCGTGTTCTTCTGTGCCGCAGGCTGGCGCTCGGCGCTCTCCACGGCAACAGCGCAGGATATGGGGCTGAACCCCGTCGCCCATGTGGAGGGCGGCTTCACCGCCTGGAAAAAGGCGGGCGGTCCTGTTGAGATGGTAGAGCCATCGAAGAGCTAGCGCATCGTGCGAACCCGGAGGTCCGCGCCAAACGATGCGCCAGCCAAGAGAAGGAGCATCGGATGGATCCCAAAAGTGCAATCCACTTTTGGGTCCGATGCTCTAAGCCGTTCCCCGAATCTCGAACCGGCCTGAAGCATCGAACTCGGGATCGCCACGATCGAGGATTTCGACCTTCTCCACCCGCGAATCGGCGGGTCCCTCCTGGCAGGCCTTCAGCATCACCTCAACGAGGTTTCCGGGCCCCGAGAAGACGGCCTCGACCGTGCCGTCCCGCCGGTTGCGCACCCAGCCCTTGAGCCCATGCAATACTGCTTGATGCTGCGTCCAGGCGCGAAAGCTCACGCCTTGGACGCGCCCATGGATCAGAACATGGCAGGTTCGGCTCTCGGTCATCGTCCCTCAGCGGTGAGCATGGCGGGCATCGGTGTGGCGCCCGGCATAATCCTCATCGAGAGATTGGATAATACGCTCGCCATTCTGCGGATCCACCCTGCGCAGGATTTCATCGATCTTCGCCTCCATCCTGTCGTCGCCCTCCTTGGATTGGGGAGACCCGACATAGAGAAGGATGGCGAGACCACCCACCTGCCAGAGAAGCTGCAGGAACTCGGATTGCCAATTCTCTAGGGTGTCCCGAGACATCTCGATCAGATAATCGGAGATCTGGATTGGCTGGGCATGAGCCTGCTGTTCGCTGACATAAGCGAACCAGCCGAAAAGCCAGTGTCCAACTATGGAAACGATGAAGAAGCCTAAGGTTACCCAGGCATAGCCATAGGCTTTCCACATCGAATGGGTCTTCGTGTTCATGAGCGAACCTCCTACGCATACGCAGTAATGTAGCGACTCAACGCGCGCATACGGCGAAGGTTCTCCCGGCAGCCTCCTCAGCGGGACTTGCGGATCGTTCCTGAGGGAGCATTCCAGAGAGGGCGGACTTTCGGGCTTTGTGCAACCGGGGCGGAAGCCTGCGTCTTGGGCAGCCACACGCCCAAGCTTCGGATGTAGTCCTCCGGCAGGCCCGCATGCTGGGCTGCCTCTATCACCCCTTCCATGTAACCTGGCAGCGGCGTGCCCGGCTTGGCGCTCCGTCCGATATAGACGATGGCCCGGCGCGGCCCCTGCTCCGTCACGACGGGCTGAACGACCTTGGTGTAAAGACCCGTCGAAAGACTCTCATAGCGGTCCAGTGCGGGCACATCGGCCAGGGCCAGATCCCAGACCATGCCCCAGACCGCGCGCTGCGGATCGCGTACCACGGACGCATAGCCTTCATCGAAGATGATGAAGCGGTGCCGCATGAGCCGCCCGATGGCGAGCGGTTTTGAGGCCGGGCAGCGCTGGAGCATGGCGGCCCGGTCCATGTTGGACCCGTAGGCGAAATAGAGAGGCATGGTCCAAATATGTCCTTCGTTGCTGACCCGCCTCATTTTGAGAAGCTGTCCCATCAAGCTCCGACCTCATCCTGAGGAGGTCACGAAGTGACCGTCTCGAAGGAGGGTCCAGAGCTGGCTGGAGACGCCCTGATCCTTCGAGACGCCGCCTTCGGCGGCCCTCAGGATGAGGGCTGCGGGGATATCCACGCCATCAAGTCGTTTCTCAGGATGAAAGCCGAATGTGACCGCCTTATGCGAATTCCATGATGACGGCATCGACCGCCAGGCTGTCGCCTTCCTTGGCATGGATCTTGGAGATGGTCCCGTCCCGCTCGGCGCGCAACACGTTCTCCATCTTCATCGCCTCGACGATGCAGAGCGGTTCGCCCGCCTTGATCTCCTGCCCCACGCTCACGCTGATCGCCTTGACCAGACCCGGCATCGGGCAGAGCAACTGCTTGCCGGTGTCGGCCTCCAGCCGCTCCGGCATCAGGGCCGCCAGCTCCGCCTCGCGCTTGGTGTAGACCCGCACCTCGGCCGAGGCGCCGGCATGGGAGAGCACGACCCCGTTGAGGATCGGCCGCACCTGGACGGCGACGGACTCGCCCCCTACCGCGCCGGACCAGACCGGCTGGCCGGGCACCCAGCCCGACACGATCGGCCAAGCCTGGCCGCTGATCACGACCGCAAAGCCGCCCTCGATGTCCTCGATCACGACTTCATGCCGCTCCCGGCCCAGGAGCACCACCCGCTCGCGCTCGAACTTCACGGCGGAGGCGGACCGCATCTGGCCCGAGATATGCCGCTTGCGCTCGTTGAGCAGGTGATCGATGGCAGCACCCACCGCCGCCATGCGCAAAGCCACCTCGCCCTCCGGCGCCGGTGCCTTGAACCCTTGCGGGAACTCCTCGGCAATGAAGCCCGTGGAGAGCTTGCCCGATTGCCAGCGCGGATGCTGCATCAGGGCCGAGAGGAACGGGATGTTGTGGCGGATGCCGTCGATGGCGAAGGCATCGAGCGCCGTCGCCTGGGCCTGGATCGCCTGCTCGCGGGTCGGCGCATGGGTGACCAGCTTGGCGATCATCGGATCGTAATAGATCGAGATCTCGCCACCCTCGTAGACGCCGGTGTCGTTGCGCACCGTGACGCCATGGTGCTCACCCTCCTGCGGCGGGCGGTAGGTCACGAGCCGGCCCGTCGAGGGCAGGAAGTTGCGCACCGGGTCTTCCGCGTAGATGCGGCTCTCCACCGACCAGCCCGTGAGTTTCACGTCGCTCTGGCTCATCCGCAGCTTCTCGCCAGCCGCCACGCGGATCATCTCCTCGACCAGGTCGATGCCGGTGATCATCTCGGTCACCGGATGCTCCACCTGCAGGCGGGTGTTCATCTCGAGGAAATAAAAGGACTTGTCCTGACCGGCCACGAACTCGACCGTGCCGGCGGAATCGTAGCCCACGGCCGTGGCGAGGGCGACCGCCTGCTCGCCCATGCGGCGGCGGGTCTCCTCGTCGAGCAGCGGCGACGGCGCCTCCTCGATGACCTTCTGGTTGCGGCGCTGGATCGAACATTCGCGCTCGCCGAGATAGATCACGTTGCCGTGCTTGTCGCCGAGCACCTGGATCTCGATGTGGCGCGGATCGGTGATGAACTTCTCGATGAAGACGCGGTCGTCACCGAAGGAGCTTGCCGCCTCCGATTTGGCGCGGGCGAAGCCCTCGGCGACCTCGTCGGCGGAGTACGCGATGCGCATGCCCTTGCCGCCGCCGCCGGCGGAAGCCTTGATCATGACCGGATAGCCGATTTCATTGGCGATCTGCACCGCCTGCTCCGGCTCCTCGATCACGCCGAGATAGCCCGGCACGGTCGAGACCTTCGCGGCCGCCGCCGCCTTCTTCGACTCGATCTTGTCGCCCATGGCCGCGATGGCGCCGGGATTCGGCCCGATGAAGACGATCCCGGCCTCGGCCAGCGCCTTCGGGAAGGCCTCGCGCTCGGACAGGAAGCCGTAGCCGGGGTGGACCGCCTGGGCGCCGGTTGCTTTACAGGCCTCGATGATCTTCTCGATCACGAGATAGGATTGGGCGGCCGCGGCCGGTCCGATATGGACCGCCTCGTCAGCCATCTCCACGTGGAGGGCATCCCGGTCGGCGTCGGAATAGACCGCCACCGTCTTGATGCCCATGCGCCGGGCGGTCTTGATGACCCGGCACGCAATCTCGCCCCGGTTCGCAATCAGGATCTTGTCGAACATGAACCCTCGAACGCTCCACCCAAACAAAACTAAGCCCCACCTCCGTTACTGCACATCCGTGCCTTGGGGAAGCGGGGCTTCGTCAGCATTTAGCGTTAGATGGCAAAGCCGTCCTCAGTGGCTGGCTCATAAATCTCTCCCTCATCCTGAGGAGGTCGCGCAGCGACCGTCTCGAAGGAGGATCCAGCGCTCTCTGGAGACGCCCTGATCCTTCGAGACCGCCTCCGGCGGCCCTCAGGATGAGGGCTTAGCAATGCGCAGTTGTATAATAAGCCGGCCTCTCACGCGGCCATCTGCGAGAGCCTCGCCTGCTGGCGCCCGCGCATGATGAAATCGAGCAGTGCCACATCGACGTAGCCCGCCTCGTCGAGGATGGCATAGGCAATGCTCATGGCATTCGGTGACGGGCCGCTGATCTCCAGCAGGGTGGCAAGCCAGAACGCATCATCGTTGCTTACCACGCCGTGCGGAGCCCGGTTCCAGACCACGAAATCGACCACGAGCTTTGTGAGCGTTGGCCCCCAGCTCTCCGCAGCATCGACGACCCGGTCGAGCGCGAGAAGAGATTCGACCTCGATACGGCTCGTGATGCCGCCGTTCAGGATCTCGCCCTGAAGCATCTTCACGTCTTCGTCCGAAACATGGTTCGTCTCGGTGATCCTGTCGATGAAATCGCGAAGTTGATTCTTCATCATCCGTTTGACTCCCGCCGGCTTTTCTTTGGCTGACTGCCGGTTGATCGCTTGTCTGAGGATGAGTCTCCCATGGATGGCAGGCTTAAACCGTTAACACGACATGCTGAATCGCCGTTGAGGTTAAGCTTTGTTGAGAGACTTTGGTTGCCGAAATCTTGCCGAAGAGAATTCTCCAGGATTCACGCCCATTTGCCTGCGACGCGGCCGATAGCTTTGCAATCCCGCAAGGTCGCCCTTTCCACACTTCAGCGGTCTTCGGTGCTACTTATGTTCCCGACAACGCAGCGCAATCCGCGCTTGCCCGTTAAGGAATCCTCCCATGCGGCACCACGGTATCCATCACGTCACAGCCATTGCCGGCCCCGCCCGTCGCAACCTCGATTTCTACACCCGCGTGCTCGGCCTGCGGCTCGTCAAGAAGACCGTCAACTTCGACGATCCCGGCACCTATCACTTCTATTTCGGCGACAGCCTCGGGCAGCCGGGCTCGATCCTGACGTTCTTCCCGTGGGAGCATGTCGCGCCGGGACGCAACGGGATCGGCTCGACCCAGGAGACGTCGTTCCGGGTACCCGAGGCGTCTCTGGGCTACTGGGCCCATCGCTTCATCGAGCAAGGCGTCGAGCACGGCACGGTGGAGAAGCGCTTCGGCCAGAGCGTGCTGACCTTCAAGGATCCGCACGGCACGAGCCTCGCGCTCGTCGGCACTCCGAATGCGGAGAGCGAGCCTGCCTGGACGGTCGATGGCGTCCCGGCAGAGCACGCCATTCGTGGCCTGGAAGGCGTCACGCTCCTCGTCGAGAACGGCGAGCTGACCGGTGCCATCCTGACGGATGTGTTCGGCTTCCGCGAAACCGCTCGCGACGGCTCCCTCGTCAGCTACAAGACCGATGCCCTGATGGGCAGCACGGTCGACATCCGCAGCGCCGGCGGCTTCCTGCCGGGCCGGATGGGCGGCGGCTCGGTCCATCACGTGGCGTTCCGCGCCAAGGACGACGCCGACGAGGCCGAGATGGTGAAGAAGCTCGCCGAGAACCACGGCCTGCACACTACGGAACAGAAGGATCGCAACTACTTCCGGTCCGTCTATTTCCGCGAGCCGGGCGGCATCCTGTTCGAGATCGCCACCGACGAACCCGGCTTCGCCGTGGACGAGCCGCAGGACAGCCTCGGCGCCGCGCTGAAGCTCCCCGCCTTCCTGGAGCCTCGGCGCAGCGAGATCGAGTCTCATCTGCCCGAGCTAGCTTGAACAAAAAACCCTCTCCCCATCCCAAGTCGGGTGTTCCCGACTTGGGTTCTAAAGGTGGATCTCGGGAACACCCGAGATCCATGGGAGAGGGAAAGGAGAATCTTTATGACCGAACTGTCCTTCATCCACCGCTACGAACCCGCGACGGATGTGAACCGTCCGCCGCTCCTGCTGCTCCACGGCACCGGCGGTGACGAGAACGATCTGTTGGGCCTCGGCCGCACGATTTCGCCGGGCTCCGCCCTACTCTCCCCGCGCGGCAAGATCCTGGAGAACGGCATGCCCCGCTTCTTCCGGCGACTTGCGGAAGGCGTGTTCGACGAGGAGGATGTGAAATTCCGCGCGAACGAGCTGGCGAATTTCGTCATTGAAGCCCGCAAGGCCTATGGGCTTGCAGCACCCGTCGCAATGGGCTTCTCCAACGGCGCCAACATCGCCGCCGCCATGCTGATGCTGCGGCCTGAAGTCCTCTCCGGCGCGACATTGCTGCGGGCCATGGTGCCGCTGTCCAAGGCGCCGCAGGCGGATCTTTCCGGCAAGTGCGTGCTGATGATCTCGGGCGCCATGGACCCGATCATTCCGGCCGACAATGCAAAGCGCCTCGCCGCATCGCTGTCCGAATCCGGCGCAGAGGTTCAGCACGAAGTCCTGCCGACCGGTCACAACCTGTCACAAACGGACCTGCAACTGCTCGTGAAGTGGTTTGCCGAGCAGAGCCTCTGAGCACTTTCATCACACACAAACCTCATCCTGAGGAGCAGCCGCAGGCTGCGTCTCGAAGGAGCGTCCAGAGAGCCCTGGATCCTCCTTCGAGACGGCGCTACGCGCCTCCTCAAAGTCTGGCTCATCAAGGGCGGGCCGGGTGTTTCCCTCCCCCTTGC
>KI911948.1:194938-196796 GCA_000517005.1 Microvirga lupini | reverse complement strand
CCCGGTCGCACCCCCCCCACCCCTGCCCCTCCCCGCAAGGGGGGAGGGGAAAGAAGCGTCAGACCTTTATGGGCCAGCCTCCTCAGGATGAGGTCAGCGTCTGTTATTAATTGGGTTGAAGAATACCGGTCTCGAAGAACCGCTCCATGGCCTCTTCGGCCGGCCTAATATCGATCCCCCTGCCCGCGAGCCAGGCATCGTCGAAATGGGTGCTGCGGTAGCGCTCGCCGGAATCGCACAGAAGCGTCACGACGGAGCCCTGCTCTCCGTTCTGCACCATCTCGCCGACGATCTGAGCTACCGCCCACAGATTAGTCCCGGTCGAGCCGCCGCAGGAGCGTCCGATCCGGCGGGAGAGAACGCGCGCGGCGGCGATGCTCGCCGCATCCGGCACGGCAAAAGCGCGGTCGATGAGTTCCGGCACGAAGGACGGCTCGCAGCGCGGGCGGCCAATACCCTCGATCACCGAGGGCGGGCCTGAAGCGTTGCACACGGTCCGATCCGCCAGATGCCGATGAAACACGGACGCCTCCGGATCGGCGAGACAGAGCTTCGTCGGCAGGCGCCGATAGCGGATGTAGCGCCCGAGCGTCGCCGAAGTGCCGCCGGTCCCCGCCCCCACGACGATCCAGCTCGGGACGGGATGCTCCTCGTGGGTCATCTGGCTGAAGATGGATTCGGCGATGTTGTTGTTGCCGCGCCAGTCTGTCGCCCGCTCGGCATAAGTGAACTGGTCCATGTAATGACCGCCGAGTTCCTCCGCGAGACGCGCGCTCTCCGCATACATCTCGGCGGGTGAATCCACGAAATGGCTCTCACCGCCATAGAAGGCGATCTGCGCGATCTTTTCCGCAGAAGTGGAGCGCGGCATCACGGCAATGAAGCGCAGGCCCAGCATGCGGGCGAAATAGGCCTCGGACACGGCGGTGGACCCGCTCGACGCCTCGACGATCGTGGTCTCCGGCCCGATCCAGCCGTTGCACAGGCCGTACAGAAACAGCGACCGCGCCAGCCGGTGCTTAAGGCTGCCCGAAGGATGGGTCGATTCATCCTTGAGATAGAGCGCTACGCCCGGCACCGCCGGCAGCGGCACCCGCAGGAGATGCGTATCCGACGAGCGGTTGAAATCCGCCTCGATGATCTGAATGGCGGTGGAGACCCAGGTGCGGGTGGAGGACGTGTTCATAGTTACTTCGACTTTTTGCGAGGCGACTTTGAAATTTGACAAGCCTTTATGAAATCAAAACCCAATGATGTTAAACAAACCCAAGCGACGCTGATGCGGGCACTCTTTTTGCAATCAGCGCCATCAGTAATTTTGACACTGCTGGAGAACTTCTCCAGCAGTTGAAAAGATACGATGTTGAGTAGATTGCCTACTTCTATGTCCTTCCTGAAGACAGGACTCGTTGATCCGTTTAACCACTCACCATCATAGTAGAAACCTATATCATAATATACGGGGATGATGTCTGCCCTCGATCCAGCATCATTTAGGACTTTCAGGATGCTGGCCTCATAGCCTCTTGCACTTATGCTTAGCCCTCTTGGAGAAAAATCTTTTAGTATGTGCTCTTTCGCCTTCTCAAAATTTTGAGAAGTGTAGGTTATGGCGCTCTCTTTATCTCCAACATTCCAAAGATCAGGATCAAAACCGTCATCGGAGAAAATATCTTCTTTGGAAATCATCGACCGAAGGTTGCTTAGACATTGGGGCGTCATCAGTCGACAACTTTTTTAATAGGTCGATGTGGATAGTATATCTACTTTCGTACTTTGTGACTGCAGAAGCCAACAGACTGGCCCACATATCAGAAACACTATCGTCCTTCTCTTCCCCCTCTAGAGAAGCGCCCTC
>KI911948.1:189650-194838 GCA_000517005.1 Microvirga lupini | reverse complement strand
TCAGTTCTATTATTCTTGGCTATCCGAGCAGCTTTATCGATTATTTTGATGGCATTCTTCCATCGCAAATACCCAATTTGGTCGGCAACAAGACCACCAACCTCCTTACCCACTCCACCTAACAAAGGAGCCAAAGCCTTACCAACTGATGCGGCTGTTAGATCGGGCATCTTCTTCTCACAGCGGAATGTTGTCGTGCTTCTTCCAGGGCCGCTCGCTCTCCTTGTGACGGAGCATCGCCAGCGCCCGGGCGATCCGCCGCCGTGTCGAATGCGGCATGATCACCTCATCGATGTAGCCGCGCTCGGCGGCGACGAAGGGCGACATGAAACGGTCCTCGTATTCCTTGGTCCGTGCCGCGATTTTTTCGGCATCGCCGATATCCTGGCGGAAGATGATCTCCACCGCGCCCTTGGCGCCCATCACGGCGATCTGGGCGGTCGGCCAGGCGTAGTTGACGTCGCCACCGATATGCTTTGACGCCATCACGTCGTAGGCGCCGCCGAAGGCTTTTCGCGTGATCACCGTCACCAGCGGCACGGTTGCCTCGGAATAAGCGAAGAGCAGCTTGGCGCCGTGCTTGATCAGGCCGCCGTATTCCTGCGCCGTGCCCGGCAGGAAGCCCGGCACGTCCTCGAAGGTGACGATCGGGATGTTGAAGGCATCGCAGAAGCGCACGAAGCGCGCGGCCTTGCGCGAGGCGTCCGAGTCGAGCACGCCCGCCAGCACCATCGGCTGGTTGGCCACGAAGCCGACCGTGCGGCCCTCAATGCGCCCGAACCCGGTGATGATGTTCTTGGCATAAGATTCCTGGATCTCGAAGAAGTCGCCCTCGTCCACCACCTTCAGGATCAGTTCCTTCATGTCGTAGGGCTTGTTCGGGTTGTCCGGGATCAGGGTGTCGAGGCTGTCGTCGGTGCGGTTGGGATCATCGAAGCTCGGGATCTCCGGCACGCCGTCCATGTTGTTGGCGGGCAGGAAATCGATCAGGCGGCGCACCTGCAGCAGCGCCTCGACGTCGTTGTCATAGGCGCCGTCAGCCACCGACGACTTGGTGGTGTGCACCTTGGCGCCGCCGAGCTCCTCCGAGGTGACGGTCTCGTTGGTGACGGTCTTCACCACATCGGGGCCGGTGACGAACATGTAGGAGCGGTCGCGCACCATGAAGATGAAGTCGGTCATGGCGGGCGAATAGACGTCGCCGCCGGCGCATGGCCCCATGATCACCGAGATCTGCGGGATCACCCCGGAGGCGATCACGTTCCTCTTGAACACCTCGCCATAGCCGCCGAGCGCCGCCACGCCTTCCTGGATGCGGGCGCCGCCGGCATCGAACAGGCCGACGATGGGGGCGCGCATCTTGAGCGCCATGTCCTGGATCTTGATGATCTTCTGGGCGTGCGCCTCCGAGAGCGATCCGCCGAAAACGGTGAAGTCCTTGGCGAAGACGAAGACGGTGCGGCCGTTGACGGTGCCCCAGCCGGTGACGACGCCGTCCCCCGGGATCTTGACCTTCTCCATGCCGAAATCGGTGGAGCGGTGCTCGACGAACATGTCGAACTCCTCGAACGAGCCCTTGTCGAGCAGGAGCTCGATGCGCTCGCGGGCGGTGAGCTTGCCCCGGCCGTGCTGCGCCTCGATACGCTTCGTGCCGCCGCCTAGGCGCGCCTGGGCACGCCGCTCTTCAAGCCGTTCAAGCATGTCTTTCATCGGGGATCCCTGGATGCCGGGGGAATGTTTCTCCCCGCTTAGCACAGCCGTGCGGCGCTCAAAATCCCACTATCGGCGTGGGCCTGATGTCATTTCACAGGATTGCCCCAGGGGCCTTGAGCCCAGTTACTGCATCGCGAGACGATAGACCGTCGAGGCCGCCTTGAAATCAACCTCCCGCCGGCGGCGGCGCTCCATCGCCTCGTAATCCTCGCCCCAGACGGTTTCCTGATAGAGCTCGTCCACATGCGCGGCGGCCCAGGCCTGGTCCACGTTCATCTGCTGTGCGGCATGAGCGAGCGCGATCAGCACCGAGCCGGAGAGCGTGGTCATGACGTGCAGGGCGGCAAGGGCGAAGGGAGACCGAACCTCCTCGATGGCACCGCGGATGGCGGCAACGGCCCCGTCGGGCTGGGTCACATGCATGACGCCCTCGCCCAGGGTGAAACGGGCGCCGTGGACGTCCTTTGCCCAGTCGAGGACCGGGCCCCAGGCATCGTCCTGGGATCTGGCCAGACGCTCGGGCTCGCCGGCCCGATAACAGACCAGATCGGACCCGGCATAGCGGACGAGATCGTCCACCACCTCCGCCTGTCGGGGTGCGACGCCGTCGATGGCCGAATTGACGATGCGGGCGATGGGCATGGTCGCGGGATCGATCTCGCCCCCCTGCCCCTGCCACTCTTCCGCCAGCGCCTCGGCCAGCCCTCGTGTCGGAACGGCCAGGGCCTGCTTGCTCGGAGTCTTGGCGGTGCGCCCGTCCAGGGTCAGGAAAAACAGGCCGTCCCGTTCCTCGACGCCGGCTTCCTTGTAGAAGCGCTTCGGCAAGGTAGGCTTCATGCCGGCCTGGGCCGCGCGCATGGGATTTGGTTCTTCTTCGGACGGGAACCAGTCGCGTGAATCTGTCATGGGCATAAATTGGGGTTTCAGGCGGACATCTTCGAGGGCGAACCTAAGAATTCCTGCAGAACCGTCTCGAGCTCGGCATAGGAATGCACGATGGGTCCCGCTCCCGCCTCGGTCAGGGCAGCCACGGGCTGGAAGCCCCAGGAGACGCCTACCGGCAGCACCCCGGCCGCGCGGGCCATGCCCATGTCGAAGCTCGAATCGCCCACCATGACCGTGTTGCCGGGCGCGGCCCCCGTCTCCCGCATCGCCTGCAAGATCATGCCCGGATGAGGCTTGGACGGCGCATCGTCGGCGGTCTGGATCACGGAAAAGATGTCATGCCAGCCGTGCCGGTCGAGCAGATGGGCAACGCCGCGCCGGGATTTGCCGGTGGCGATCCCGAGCCGCACATCTTCACGGCCGGAGAGCCATTCAAGGCAGCTTTCGACGCCGGGAAAGAGCGGCTCGGCATTCGCCGGATCCTGGCGCAGGGTGAGGAAGGCATCCTTGTAGGCCGCCACCAAATCGTCGATTGGACCTTTCGGTCCCACCAGAACCGTAAAGGCCTCGACCAGGGACAGACCGACGATTGAGAGCGAGCGCTCCCGGCTCGGAGGCTCCAGCCCATGGGCGGCGAACGCCATCTTCTGGGCGGCGACGATGATGTCCTGGCTGTCGACCAGCGTGCCGTCGACATCGAAGAGAACGAGCTTCAAGGGCTTTCTCGATCAGCAGAGGAGCCGATGCCTAGCTCTGCGGCTTGTCGGCGTGGCAGAACTGCGGCGTGTTCATGTTCCAGTTGCCGCACTTGTCGCAGGCCGTGGCGAGCAGGCCGAGACCGATGACGGCGGTGACGCGAAGGATACGTTTCATGTGGGAGCCCCCTTGTGGCGGGCACCATATTCAATAATCCACGCTGCTGCCAGAAGGTGTTTCCAGGAAACAATCCGCCGCGCTGCGGTTTTCCTGCTACCGTTCTATATTCTTCCCTAGACCGTGAGTAGCATAGGGTTTGTGCGGAAATGGGCCTAGAAGAATAGATGACAACGACCGAGCCCATGGACACGGACGCTCTGCTGCACAGACTTGCGGAATTAGAACGCGAGAATCGAGAATTACGGGCTCAGCTCCATGAGCAAAGCTCCAGCCATGGAGCCGGCCGTTCATCCGGTCACGCCAGCGCATTTCAGCTCAAACAGATTGCCGATCATCTGCCCGCCCTCGTCGCCTATGTCGACGCCGATCAGCGCTACCGCTTCAATAACCGGGCCTATGAGGGCTGGATCGGGCAGACGCCGGAAAGCCTGTACGGCGTTCATCTGAGGGATGCCGTCGGCGCACCTGCCTATGAACGGGTGAGGCCCTATATCGAGGCGGCTCTTGCCGGCGAGCGGACAGGCCATGAATGGTGGGCGCCATTCCCGGCCGGCATTCGCTACGTGAAATCGGAGTACATTCCGGACCGCAGGAGCGACGGCAGCATCGCTGGCTTCTACGTGCTGGCGGCCGATCTCACGGAGACCAAGCGGTCGCAAGCCGCCTTGGCCGAAAGCGAGGCCCGTTTGCGCCTCGCCATCGATGCCGGGCGCATGGCCGTCTGGGAGGCGGAAACGGCGACCGACACGGTGACAGCCTCACCGGAGCTGAAACGGCTGCTCGGACTTTCCTCCGATGCAGACCTGTCCATCGAGGACATCAGGGCCCGCTATTATCCCGGCGAACGCGAGCGTCTTCGCGCCATCGCAGCGGAGGTTCTCGCCCGTGGGGAGCGGCATATGGAAACCGAGCTACGGATCGTCTGGCCCGACGGTTCCCTGCACTGGCTCCTGCTCCGGGCGGAGATGCAGGACATCAAGGACGGCATCCCGGCACGGACCTTGGGCGTGGCCGTCGACATCACCGAGATGAAGACGGCCGAGGAGCATCAGCAACTGCTCATCAACGAACTCAATCATCGTGTGAAGAACACCCTGGCGACCGTCCAATCCATCGCCTCCCAGAGCCTGCGCAATGCGGAGACCGCGAGCGAAGCCCGCGACGCGGTCGAGGGCCGTCTGTTTGCCCTTTCGCGCGCCCATGACGTGCTGACCCGCGAAAACTGGGATGGCGCCTATCTGCGCGAGGTCGTTCAAGAAGCCATCGCGCCTTTTCAGGCCGAGGAACACAGCCGCTTCGATCTTCACGGTCAGGACGTGCGCCTGTCGCCCCGGATCGCGCTTGCGGTTGC
Source organism: Microvirga lupini (assembly GCA_000517005.1). Classification (GTDB taxonomy): domain Bacteria; phylum Pseudomonadota; class Alphaproteobacteria; order Rhizobiales; family Beijerinckiaceae; genus Microvirga; species Microvirga lupini. The sequence goes on along the minus strand of KI911948.1, from coordinate 190,013 downwards.
CATGGCGCTCCAGGAACTCGGCACCAATGCGGTCAAATACGGCGCTCTATCCAACCAAACGGGACGCATCGCGATCAGCTGGTCGATCACGAGGCAGACGGGAGGAATGAGGCTGGAGCTGACCTGGAAGGAAACAGGCGGTCCTCCCGTCGTCGAACCGAACCGCAGGGGCTTCGGAACCCGACTGATCGAGCGCAGCCTCGCTCAGGAGCTCCACGGGGATGTCACCATCACCTTCGCGCCGACCGGCGTGGTCTGCACGATCCATGCACCGCTTGACGAAGATGGTCATATGAACCGGGAAGCTGCCCGCGCCTGAAGGTTTGAAAGCTAGCGCATCGTGCGGACCCGAAGGGCCGCGTG
>KI911948.1:180700-189550 GCA_000517005.1 Microvirga lupini | reverse complement strand
GCGGCCAATCTCGTCTCCTGCTTCGCAACGATCGCACGGACTTCGTCGCCCTCGATCGTCTCATGTTCCAGAAGCGCATCCGTCAAGGCATCGAGCGCATAGCGGTTGTCCTCGATGCAGGTCTTCGCGGCCGCATACATCTCGTCGATGATGCGGCGGATTTCCTGCTCGACCTCACGCGGGAGGCTCTCGCCCGAGCGCGCCACGCGAACCATGCCGATGGCCGGGCTCATGCCCCATTCGGTGACCATCTTGGTCACGATGTTGGTGGCGTGAGCGATATCGCTCGCGGCCCCCGTCGTGACCTTCTTGGGACCGAACACGACCTCCTCGGCCGCGCGCCCGCCCATAGCGACGATCAGGTCCGCCTCGAGCTTCTCCGCGGGGATGCAGAATCGGTCGTGATCGGGAAGCCGCATCACGAGGCCGAGCGCCTGGCCGTGAGGGATGATGGTGGCGCTGTGCACCTTGTCGGAGGCCGGCAGCAGGCAGGCGCAGAGTGCATGGCCAGCTTCGTGGACGGCCACGAGCCTGCGCTCCTCGTCCGAGATGACGAGGGAACGCCGCTCGAGCCCCATGATGATCTTGTTGCGGGCTGCTTCCAGATGGTCGCGCGTGACCTCTTCGAGGCCCTCGCGGGCCGCGAAGATCGCAGCCTCGTTCAGGAGGTTGCCGAGATCGGCTCCCGAAAAGCCGGGTGTGCCCTTGGCAATGGAGGCGAGGCTCACCCCGGCGGCAAGCTTCACGTTGCGGGCGTGAACATTGAGGATCGCCTCGCGGCCGGAAATATCGGGCAGGCCGATATGGACCTGGCGGTCGAAGCGGCCGGGGCGCAGGAGCGCCGGATCGAGAACGTCGACGCGGTTCGTCGCCCCGATGACGATCACACCGGCGGTGGTGTTGAAGCCGTCCATCTCGACGAGGAGCTGGTTCAGCGTCGCCTCGAATTCGCGATCCGCCGCCGATCCGCCGCCGCCGCGTTTGCGCCCGATGGCGTCGATCTCGTCGATGAAGATCAGGCAGGGAGCCTTCTTCCGCGCCTGCTCGAACAGCTTGGACACGCGGCCCTTGGCGATGCCGATCAGGGGCGCCGAGAAGTCGCTGCCCGACACGGCCATGAAGGAGACCCCGGCCTCGCCGGCCAGTGCCTTGGCGATCAGGGTCTTGCCCGTCCCGGGCGGTCCGACCATCAGGAGGCCGCGGGGAATCCTGGCGCCCACCTTCGTGAAGGCTTCGGAATCCCGCAGGAAGGCGATCACCTCCTGCAGCTCGGCCTTGGCCTCTTCCTGGCCGGCGACGTCATCGAAACGGTTGGGTATGCTCCGCACGACCTTCGGCCAGCGCGAGGTCGGCTTGAAGTCGGTCTGGATCGCCAGCATGACGAGCACGGCCGCCACCAGGACGAGCGGCACCAGGATACTGGCCAGATGGGCTGCATCGAAGCCGGGCTTCTTGAAATCGACCTCGGCACCGGAAGCCGTGATCCGCTCGATGTAATCGGCGCTCACGAGGCCATTGGGCATCCGCACGAAAACGTTCCTGTCCGCCATTGAGACAGAGAGGCCGCCGCTCTCGATCAGGACCTTCTGAACCTTCTTGTTAGCCAAGTCCCGCGTGAACTCCGAATAGGAGATCTCGACAGCAGGCTCAGCCAGCAGGCGGGGACCGATGAAGACGGCGGCCGCAATGAGCAAGGCAAGGAAGGCAGCTGAAACGGCCACGCTTTTCTTGGCCAGAACCCTTCTGGCTTTTTCGAGAACATTGGTCACGGGCGGCGCCCCCATAGCGCGGTACGAGATTTTTTGGAGGAGCCGCTGTTTAGTCTATTTTGACGCAGATCGCAGTACGGCGAATGGGCACACCCACCGAACGGGGAGTGTCGGTATCAGTTCAAAAGGTCGCTGTATTCCTTGTGACGTCGGATCCAGGCCCAGGCATAACCGCAAAGAGGAGTAATCGACCGCCCTTCCGAACGCGCGATCTCGGCCACGCCGCGCATCAGCTCGCCAGCGGCCCCTGTACCACGCAGGGGAACGGCGGCTTCCACATGGCGGATCACGAGATCGGACCCGCGCCGTTCATAATTGGCGAAGGCGATATGTCCGTCCCGTTCCAACTCGAACCGATGGCGGACGACATTGTCGCGAACAGTGCTGCTCATGCTTCAACTCGCGTCACAGAACCTGTCAGAGACCAACGTGATCCGGCGGACCGCGTTCCGCAAGCGGCCAAGCTTGAGATACCCGCAGAACAGGAACAATGCCAAACGATCGCCGGTTTCAGAGTGGGGCGATTGAGAGATCTATGGCATGCCGACTGTGTTCTTGGACTGTGACGGTGTCCTGGCCGACTTCGACAAAGGCGCCGCTCGCATCTTCGGCATGCCTCCTGGCGAGTACGAACACCGGTTTGGCCTGAAACGCTTCTGGTCGGAGATTGCCGCCTCCCCCGACTTCTTCAACACCCTTGAGCCGCTGCCCGATGCCATGGAGCTTTTCGAAGCCGTTCGCCATCTCAATCCCATCATTCTGACCGGATTACCGCGTGGGAATTGGGCTGAGCCGCAGAAGCGACGCTGGGCTGAGCGGCACTTTCCCGGCACCGAGGTGATCACGACAACGGCTGCCCTGAAGCGCGAGCATTGCCATCCCGGAGATGCCCTGGTCGATGACCGGGAGAAGTATCGTCATCTCTGGGAAGGCGCCGGCGGCATCTTCATCCATCATCGAGATGCAGCCACCTCGATCAAGCGGCTGCGGGAGCATGGCTTTATCTGATGTCAGACTAAAGCCATCTTCCGCTCAAGGCCTGCCTTTACCCCAGGCCATTCCTCCCGGATGATGCTGTAGACTGCCGTGTCGCGGATATGCCCGTCAGGCATGATCATGTGTTGACGCAGGATTCCATCGAGCTTGGCACCCAGGCGCTCGATGGCGGCGCGGGATTGGTCGTTGCGCGCATGGGTGCGGATTTCGACCGCGAGGCAGTCCAGGACCTCGAAGGCATGCCGCAGCATGAGGAACTTCGCGTGCGTGTTGACGAAGGTCCGCTGCCAGGACTTGGCGATCCAGGTGGTGCCAATCTCGACTCGGTGATTGGCGGCATCGATGTTCATGTAGCGCGTCGAGCCGACAACCCTGCTGCCGTCGTTCACCACCGTCGCGAAAGGAAGGGCAAGGCCCGCGGCCTGGAGCTCCAGAGCCTTCCGGACATAGGCCTCGAACCCTTCGGGCCGGGGCACCGTCGTGGTCTTCTTCTCCCAGAGTTCGCCATCGCTGGCGGCAACGCCCAAGGCTGGAACATCGCTGAGGCTCAACGGGCGCAAGGTCAAACGGTCGGTGGAGAGGGTAACAGGCTCGATATGCAGCATGGAGAAAGTGCCTTTGCGGTCTGTCGCTTTGTCCCCGATTCAGGGACGGCCCGCAATGGCCTAGTGCATCGTGCGGACCCGGAGGGCCGCGCCTAACGATGCGCTGCTTAAATATTGGAACATCGAATGTATCCCAAAAGTGGATTCCACTTTTGGGTCCAATGCTCTGGCACCATCAGGAGGCGGATCAGCCTCCTGACGTGGTCATCTATCGTTCAATAAAGCTCAGCTCAGCAGGTAGACGAGGCCGGGCAGGCTCACGGCCAAGGCAGCCAGGACCCAGGCTCCCACCGCGGATTCCCAGGCGACGTTGCCTGTCGCGTTCCGCAATCTCTGAGCGCAGGTCGCGGCCTCCATCGTGCGTCCGCTCAGGCATGAGCAAAGGGCATAATGGGCCTGACCGTCCGACAGAGCGAAGTACCGCATGGCATCGCCGAGCCGGTCGCTCTCTAGGCCGTCCGCGCGCAGGATCGGGTCGTCATAGGCAACCGTGAGCGGCGAGTTGTCCTCGCGGACCAAGGCGCGCTCTGCCGGCGGCTTGTACTCGATTTCACCAAGAGAGCTCAGGCGGCGCTTGGGATCCCGTTCGAGCAGGTCGATCCAACGCTGAAGTCGTTCCTCGCGGGACAGAGGTCTCGGCTGAACGTCGGCTACGCTACGGAGCTGATCAAGAGGCTTGTGTTCCATCGATCTCCTCCTTGCCTCGAGCATCGGACCCAAAAGTGGGCACCACTTTTTGGATCCATCCGATGCTCATTTTTAACTGGCACATCGCGCGCAACCGCACGATGCGCCAGGCTCAACAGCCGAAGGGCTGAATGAGACACTTGATGCTGCGCTTGATGCGCGGCGAAAGTGCGACAGGGCAGGAGAGCGAAGGAGGTACGAGGGCTACTCTTCAGGCGCCTCGACGATGGGATCGTAGCGGCTCGTGTCGAGCCCAAGGAGATTGAAGCTCTGCTGCATGTGAGGCGGCAGCGGCGCCGTGACGTCGATGGGCTTGCCGGTTCTTGGATGGGCGATGATGATGCGACGTGCCAGGAGGTGAAGCTTGTTCTGGATGCCGCCGGGCAACTCCCAGTTCTCGATGTCGAAGTACTTTGGATCGCCGACGATGGGATGACCGATATGGGCCGCATGGGCGCGCAGCTGGTGCGTACGTCCCGTGACAGGTTTCAGCGACAGCCAGGCCAGTTTCTGCGCCGCCGTATCGACCACCGCGTAATAGGTCAGCGCATGGCTTGCGCCCTCATCGCCGTGGCGGGCAACGCGCATGCGGGAATCGCCCTCGTCGCCTTCCTTGGCGAGATAGGTCGACACCCTGCCCTGCTTCACGCGCGGCACGCCGGCGACCAACGCCCAATAGATCTTGCGCGTGGTGCGCGAGCGGAAGGACTTCGCCATGGTCGACGCGGCAAAGCGCGTCTTGGCGATGACGAGGCAGCCCGCCGTGTCCTTGTCGAGGCGATGCACGAGGCGCGGCTTCTGTCCGTCCTCGCCAGTCAGGGCATCGAGCATGCCGTCCACATGCCGCTTGGTACCCGAGCCGCCCTGGACGGCGAGACCCATCGGCTTGTTGATGATGAGGACATCCTTGTCCTCATAGAGCGTGATCGACTTCAGGAAGTCCCGATCGTCCTGATCCTTGGCGGCGCTGCGGGAGACCGGCCGCGGCTGATCGAGCTTCAAGGGCGGCACGCGCACCTTCTGGCCCGCCACCAGCCGGTCGTTCGGCTGCGCCCGCTTGCCATCGATGCGCAATTCCCCTTTGCGGACGATGCGCTGGATGTGGGTGAAGGCGAGCTGCGGGAAACGGGCGACCAGGAAGCGGTCGACCCGCATATCGGCCTCGTCCGGCTCGACCACGAGGGTCTGCACGCCCGTCGCCAGGACCTCCTGGGCCGCCGCCTTGGCCTGAGCCCGTGTGGGCTGGCGCGGAGCCTCCGCAGTCGCAGGCCTTGCCTGCTGGGGTCGTGTCACGGGTTTCTCGCGCGAGGCCGATGCCGTGCGCGTCTTGCCCGCAGCCGATTTCACCCCGCCCTGCTTCGCCGAACGGGTCTTCGTTGATGAAGTCTTGCGCGCCGGCTTGTCCTCGCGCGAGCGAAAACCCTGCCGGGCACCCGAGCGCCCGCTACGGGCACCATTCTGACCTGAACCGCTTTTTCTCATGGATCTGTGGGTATCAGAGCGCCACGCGGGCGGCAATCGAGGTTTAGGCCGTGATCGCCCGAACCAAGCCGAGACCGGCGATCAATCCGGCAATGGAGAGAAGAACCGAGGCGGCGACATAGGTCGCGGCGAGCCCCACCTGTCCCCGCTCCCAGATCAGCACCGCATCGAGGGAAAAGGCCGAGAAGGTGGTGAAGCCGCCGAGAATCCCGGTGGTGAGAAAAAGTCGCAAAGGTTGGCTCCACCCCTCGCCCGCCTTGAAAGCGAGCCACGCAGCGATTGCTCCCATGACGAAGGAGCCGAGCACATTGACCGTCAGCGTCCCCCAGGGAAACGCCGTCCCGCACATGCGTGCGCAGCCGACATTTACCCCATGCCGGAGAGCGCCACCGATTCCGGCACCGAGGAAGACGAGGAGATAGGCCTTCATGCGCTATTCCTCGCCATCCTCGCTCCGCCGCTCCCGGCGCAGTCTCTCCCACCAATCCAGCCGCTTCCTGATCTCGCGCTCGAAGCCGCGATCCACCGGCTCGTAGAACTCTTGCCGGCCCAGCTTCTCGGGCCAGTAATCCTGGCCTGAAAAGGCATCCGGCTCGTCGTGGTCATAGCGATAGCTCTCGCCGTAGCCGATCTGCTTCATGAGCTTGGTCGGGGCGTTCAGGATCGTCTTAGGCGGCATGAGGGAGCCGTGCTCCTTCGCCACCCGCGTGGCGGCCTTGTGGGCGGTGTAGAGCGCATTCGATTTCGGCGCGGTGGCGAGATAGACGGCCGCCTGCGCGAGTGCGAGCTCCCCCTCAGGCGAACCGAGGAAGTCGAAGGCGTCCTTGGCGGCGTTGGCGACGACGAGGGCCTGCGGATCGGCAAGCCCGATATCCTCCACCGCCATCCGTACCAGCCGGCGGGCGATGAAGAGCCGGTCCTCGCCTGCATCCAGCATGCGGGTCAGGTAATAGAGCGCCGCGTCCGGATCGGACCCACGGACAGTTTTGTGCAGGGCGGAGATGAGGTTGTAATGCCCCTCCTGACCCTTGTCGTAGATCGGCGCACGACGCTGGATGATCTCCTGTAACTGCTCCGCGTCGAAAACCTCGTCCGGCTTCGCCGAGCGCCAGACCTCCTCGGCGAGCGTCAGGGCCGCCCGCCCGTCGCCATCCGCCATACGCACGAGAGACGCCTTCGCCTCCTCGTCGAGCGGCAGGCTTTTCCCCGTCACCTCCTCCGCACGAGCGAGGATCTGCTCGATGGCCGTCTCGTCGAGGGACTTGAAGAGAAGCACGCGGGCACGGGAGAGAAGCGCCGCGTTCAGCTCGAAGGACGGGTTCTCCGTGGTGGCGCCGACCAGAGTGATGGTGCCGTCTTCCATGACGGGCAGGAAGGCGTCGAGCTGCGCCCGGTTGAAGCGATGGATCTCGTCGACGAAGAGCAGCGTGCCCTTGCCGATCGAGCGACGGTGCCGGGCCGCCTCAAAAACCTTCTTGAGCTCCGCCACGCCTGAGAAGATCGCCGAGATCTGCTCGAAGTGAAGATCCGTCTCATGGGCGAGCAGGCGCGCGACGGTGGTCTTGCCAGTGCCGGGCGGCCCCCAGAAGATCAGGGATCCTAAGGTCTTGGACGCGATGAGCCGGGTCAGGATCCCGTCCGGTCCGACGAGGTGATCCTGGCCCACCACTTCGGACAGCTTGGTCGGCCGCATTCGGTCCGCCAGCGGACGAGGAGCATTCTGGTCGAGGCCGGCGGATGAAAACAGGTCGCTCATGATGATCGGGGACTCAGGGACAGCCCAATATCAATACCCGATCTCAATCCCGCCGTCCCGCTTATCGCCCGAGCACCGTCGTAAAGACCCGTCCGCCCCGGCTGACCGTGATCTCCCAATAGCCGCCATTGCGGTTGATCAGGCGCTCCGCGTCCTTCGTGGACGCCAGTCGCTCCCCATTGACGGCGACGATCTGATCGCCTTTCTCGAAGCCGACATTGGCCGCAACGCTGCGCTCGTCCAGATCCGCAATGACCACGCCATCATCCGCGATGTCGATCTGCAGCTCGTCGGCGACGGCTGGCGACATGTTCACGAGCGTTGCGCCGGCGAATGGTGTCCGGGCCCGGCCACGCACGGGCTCCCGCGGCGGGTTCTCCGGCGGGGGCATCAGCTTGACCTGAATCGTCACCTGCTTGCCGCCCCGCAGGACCGTGATCGGCGTCTGCCCCTGCGTACCCTTGAGCGTGAAGCGGTAGCCGAAGGAATCCGGGTTATCGACCGGCTGGCCATCCACCATCAGGATCGCATCGCCCCGTTTGAGGCCGGCCTCTGCGGCCGGTCCCTTGTCGTAGACGGCGGTCACCAGAACGCCCGTCGGTCGCTCCAAGCCAAGGCCGCTGGCGATGTCGCCGTCCACCGGCTGGAGGCGCGCGCCGAGCCAGGGCCGCACCACGTTCTTCGCCCCGCCCTTTGCGGAATTCAGCACCACCCGCACCATGCTGGAGGGGATGGCGAAGCCGATGCCGATGCTGCCCCCGGAGCGGGAATAGATTGCCGTGTTGATGCCGACCAGTTGGCCGCTCATGTTGATGAGCGCGCCGCCCGAATTGCCCGGATTGATGGCGGCATCGGTCTGGATGAAGAACTGATAGTCGGAGATGCCGACCTGGGTGCGTGCCAGGGCCGAGACGATGCCCTGCGTCACGGTCTGGCCGACGCCGAAGGGGTTGCCGATGGCGAGCACGAGGTCGCCGACCTGAAGCGCCTCGGAATCGCCCAGCTCGATGGCCTGCAGGTTCGTGGCGTCCTTGAGCTTCAGCACGGCGATATCGGTACGCGGATCACGCAGCAGGATATCGGCCGCGAATTCACGCCTGTCGGCAAGGGCGACCTTCACCTCGTTCATGTTCTCGATGACGTGATTGTTCGTGATCACCAGCCCTGACGGATCGACGATGACCCCGGAGCCGAGGGAACTCTGGGACCGCCCCCGAGGAACGCCCGGTGCATTGTCGCCGAAGAAGCGGCGGAAATACTCCTCCAGGGCCGCGTTCTGCCGACGCTCCGAGCGGCTGGCATAAACGTTGACGACGGATCCGGCCGTCTGACGAACGACGGACGCGAAGGAGAGCTGGACCTGCGCCTTGCTGTCCGGGACGACGCGCTGCGTTTGAGCCTGTGCTCCCGCTACGCCGAGAACGAACAGGACAGCGGCCAATGACAGGCGGAAGGGCGAAAAGCGCATAACCGGCGAATCCTTTGTTCAGCGACGTCCTTCGATAAAACGCAGAGCCCAGAATACCAAGTTCCGCTGCGTTAGGCGGACCGTTTC
>KI911948.1:171445-180600 GCA_000517005.1 Microvirga lupini | reverse complement strand
CACACCAAAAAGGCCCGGCTTGAAGCCGGGCCGAAGTTTTGGAGGTTAACTCAGTGCCCCCCGCCGCCAGCAGAAGCCGCTCGTGGCTTCTCGATGAAGGGCAAGGCGCAGATAAGCCCTAGGAACAGCACGGTCAGGAGCAGGAATACATCGGCGAAGGACATCACCAGAGCCTCGCGCCGAACCATGTTCGAGATGGTCTTGATCGCCGCGGCGTTGGCATCCGTGCCGAGAGCCTGGAACTTCATCGTCAGGGCGTTGAGGGTCTCCATCGCCCTGGAGCTGTCCCAGGTCACGCTCTCCCTCAGACGTTGAAGATGAAGGTCGAGTCGGTTGTTCAGGAGCGTGTTGATGACCGCCAAGCCAACCGCGCCACCGAGATTGCGGGTAAGGTTGTAGAGACCCGATGCATTCTTGATGCGGTCCGGCGGCAGCGTTCCGAGCGCGATGTTGTTGATCGGCACCATGCAGATCATGAGGCCGACGCCGCGGAAGATCTGCGGCACGAACAGCTCCCAGAAATCCCAGTCCTTGGTGAGGCCCGTGATCTGCCAGGTGCCGAAGGCGAAGGCGCCGAAGCCGATGGCCATCATGAGCCTCGGATCCATCTTGCGCGACAGCATTCCCGCCACCGGTGCCATGAGGAACATGGTGGCACCTGTCACGAACATGGTCTCGCCGATCTGCAGGGACGAATAGCCCCTCACCCGCGCCAGATAGACCGGATAGAGATAAGTCAGGCCGTAGAGGCCGATGCCCATGACGAAGCTGAAGGCCGAGCCGGCCAGGAAGTTTCGGTCCGCGAAGGCGCGCAGGTCCACGATGGGCTGCTTGGCCGTGAACGCCCGGTAGAAGAAGCCGATCGCCCCGATGGCGCAGACGATGGTGAGGATCAGCACCGCCTCGTCCTGGAACCATTCATTGTTAGGCCCTTCTTCGAGCACGTATTCAAGGCTGCCGAGAAAGGCCGCCATGAAGCCCAAACCCGCCCAGTCGAACGATTTGAAGAGGCTGAGATCCGGCTCGTCGAAATCCACCAGCAGATAGGTGGACACGGTCACGAAGATGCCCGGCACGATGTTGACGAGGAACAGCCAGTGCCAGGAGAAAAGATCTGTCAGATAACCGCCAAGCGTCGGGCCGATGGTCGGCGCGAGCGTCGCCACGAGGCCGATGATCGGCGAGATCACGGGCCGCTTTTCCGGCGGGAAGATCGTAAAGGCCGAGGCGAAGACCGTCGGGATCATGCCGCCGCCGATGAAGCCCTGCAGCGCGCGGTAGACGATCATCTGCTCGATGTTGGTGGCCGTCGCGCACAGGAAGCTCATGAACGTGAAGCCGCCTGCGGAGATGACGAACATCCAGCGGGTGGAGAGCACGCGCGAGAGCGTGCCCGAGAGCGGGATCATGATCACTTCGGCGATCAGATAGCTCGTCTGAACCCAGGAGATTTCATCGGACGAGGCGGAGAGGCCGGCCTGGATCTCGGCAAGCGAGGCCGAGACGATCTGGATGTCCAGGATCGCCATGAACATGCCGAAGACCATGCAGAAGAACGTGAAGGTCCGGCGCCGGTCGAGCGGCGCCGGCCTCGCGGCAGGCATGCCTTGAGGCTTGGCTTGGATGGCAGCCGTTGCGGCCATGTCTCTTACTCTTTGATGCTGGCCGTCTTGGCAGGCTCGGCCGAGGTGCGCGTATCGACATCGACGACCACCGACAGACCGGGACGCAGTAGACCCTGCTGGGCGACCTCGGGGCTCACAGTGACGCGGACGGGCACGCGCTGAACGATCTTGGTGAAGTTGCCGGTGGCATTCTCCGGTGGCAGCAGGCTGAACACCGCGCCGGATGCTGGCGAAACGCTCTCGACCGTGCCGACGATGTCGGAATCGGGGAAGGCATCGACCTTCACATGCACCTTCTGACCGGGTTTCAGGGAGGCGAACTGCGTCTCCTTGAAATTGGCATCCACATGGACGCTGGTCAGCGGAACGAGAGCCGCCAAGCGGGCGCCGGGCTGCACATAGGTGCCGACCTCCATGGCCTTGTTGCCGATGACGCCGTCGACCGGCGCGCGGATTTCCGTGAAGGAGAGATCGCGCTCAGCCTTCTCGACGGCGGTCTGCAGCTCTGCGGCCAGACGTTCGCCCTCGTTCCGCTGAGCCGCGAGAACCTCGACATTCGCCTGAGCGGCGGCAAGGGCGGCCTGGGCGCTCTTGACCTCGGCGTTGGCTTTGTCGCGGGCGGCCTTGGCGTTTTCGAGCGCGGCGCGGCTGGTGTAGTCGGACCGGGCGAGCTGCTGCTGGCGGCCATAATCGCTCTCGGCGCGCTCGGCCTCGGCCTGCGCGCTGAGCACCTGCGCCTCGGCCTGGGCCACGGAGGCGCGGCCGGCCTCGATCTGGCGGCCGATGCGCGCGATGGCGCTCTGCTGGGTCGCGAGCTTATCCTTGGCGGACTGGAGAGCGAGGCGGTAATCGCCGTCGTCGATCTTGGCGATCAGGTCGCCTGCCTTGACGCTCTGGTTGTTCGCGACCGCGACGGAGGAGACGTAGCCGGAGATCTTGGCCGATAGGATCGTGATGTCCGCCTGGACATAGGCGTCATCGGTCGAAACCATGAAGCGCCCGTCGGTCCACCAATGGAAGCCTTCATAGCCACCGAATCCCAGGACGGCAGCCAGAACGGCCAGAATGACCGGCTTCTTGCCCAGACCCTTCTTCTTGGAATTGGGCGCTGCCGTAACGGGAGCCACCGTCTCCGGTTGGGAAGCCTGAACGGACTGCCCTTCCCTGGCCGTCTCCAGGCGCTCCTTCGCACCCTGCTCAAACTCGTCTCGGTAAGCCATCTCGAACCTCTGCAAAGCCAAGACAAAGCCCGGGAGCCGGAGCGGTTCGGGACTATCGTTCAGCCTTGATCTCTGGTGAATTCCTGCCATATATGATTTGACCGAACCGTTCGGTCAATAGCTAATAAAGGAAATTATAGAAAGCCATGAGCGCTGTGCATGACAGCATCCGGGACCAGGACCCTCCCGTTGCTGACGAGAGCCCCGAGAACGCCAAGCGACGCCAGATTCTCGAGGGCGCCCGGAAGGTCTTTCTGGCGCAGGGCTTCGATGGCGCGAGCATGGGCGAGATCGCCAAGGTCGCCGGGGTCTCCAAGGGTACGCTCTACGTCTATTTCGACAGCAAGGAGCGCCTCTTCGCGGCCCTGACCACGGAAGAGAAGCGAGGCTTGGCCGAGGTTCTGTTCAAGCTCGATGCGGACGATCCCGACGTTCGTGGTGTCCTGAGGACGCTCGGGCTCAGCTATCTGCGCCGCATGGGTAAGCCCGAACACATCTCCTCGATCCGGATGGTCATGGGCGCGGCGGAGAAATTCCCCCATTTGGGACAGGCCTTCTATGAGGCCGGCCCCTGCCAGGGTCTCGCCCGCCTCAGCGCCTATTTCGACCGCCAGGTCGAGGCGGGACGGCTTTCCATCGAGGATACCGGCATTGCCGCCCAGCATTTCCTCGATCTCTGCGTTTCCGGCATGCTGCGCCGCCTGCTCTTCTCCGTGGGAGAGCCGCCGACCGAACCCGAAATCCAGAAGAACGTCGAGAATGCGCTCTGGGTGTTCTTTGCAGCCTATGGCCCGAAGGACCCGTCTAGTGATCCGTCTGCAGGGCCTCGGCTACGCGGGCTTTGAGCACGTCCGGCTGCCGCAGGATCAGGGCGCCGCGCGTGCGCTCGATCAGCCCTTCCTGGGTCAGCATGGTGAATTCCCGCGTGATCTGCTCGCGGCGGCAGCCGATGCGGGCCGCCACGATGTGGTGGAAGGGCGGCGGCGTAATGACCCGCTCCCCTGACCGGTCCTGCCGGGGCGTCGACAGGCGCAGGAGCTCCGAATAGAGCCGGTGCCGGAGGTCGAGCACCGTCTGCTCCATGAAGCGGGCATTCAGCTCGCGGATGCGGGAGGCCATGAGGCAGAAAAGCCGCTCGGCGACCGGCTGATGCGAGAAGAGAAGCTCCTTGAAGACCGAAGCCGGCATCACGCAGGCCTCGCCGCGGGTCAGCGCCGTGACATTGGCGGAGCGCGGCACCCCGTCGAGGGCGGCAAGTTCCCCGAACAGGTCCCCAGGCCTCATCTCATGGAGGATCACCTCCTTGCCGGAGGCCGTGCGCATGAGGACCCGGACCTCGCCCGAGAGGAGAAAATAGACGTCCGTGGAGGGCTCGTCGAAGTCGACCAGGACTTCTTCGGGATCGAAGCGGCGCCAGTTGGCCCGCGCCTCGAAAAGCTCAAGGTCGATCTCAAGCCCCTTGAACAGTTTAATCCCGGCGAGCCGCGCCATCGGTCTCCTCCCCCTGAATGCTATCCTTGGCTATAGCACAATTTTCACGCGGTCAGTATTGGCGTGTCGCCTAACCCTTTCTCAAGCCTCGACGATCCTGTCATTGGCAATTCAGGCTAAGTGACCAGGGGCCTCACGCGGCGTCCTTACCTCCCCCTGAAACTGCCCGACACCTTGCCAGCGCTGCCATCCCACGCCAAAAGGCGGCATGCTTCACGTGAATGACCTGACCTACCGCATCGGTAACCGGCTGATCCTCGACCACGCCTCCTTCAACCTGCCCACCGGCGCGAAGGTCGGGCTCGTGGGACGCAACGGTGCGGGCAAGACCACCCTGTTCAAGATCATCCAGGGCGAGCTCGCCACCGAGAGCGGCAGCGTCACCCTGCCCCGTGGAATGCGCATCGGCGCCGTGGCCCAGGAGGCGCCGGGCGGCCCCGAATCCCTGATCGACGTAGTGCTCGCCGCCGACAAGGAACGCAGCGCCCTCCTGGCCGAGGCCGAGACGGCGGACGGCCTCCGCCGGGCCGAGATCGAGACGCGGCTCACCGATATCGGGGCCCATTCCGCCCCCGCGCGGGCGGCCGCAATCCTGCACGGCCTCGGCTTCGATGCCGAGGCCCAGAACCGACCCTGCTCGGATTTCTCGGGCGGCTGGCGCATGCGCGTGGCGCTCGCGGCCGTGCTCTTCACCGAGCCGGACCTGCTGCTCCTCGACGAGCCGACCAACTATCTCGACCTTGAGGGTACTCTCTGGCTCTACGACTATCTCGGGCGCTATCCGCATACGGTGCTCGTCATCAGCCACGACCGTGAGCTTCTCGACGCCTGCGTCAACCACATCCTCCATCTCGACCGGGGCAAGCTCACGATCTATCGCGGCGGCTACACATCGTTTGCCAAGCAATATGCGGAAAAGCGCGAACTCACCGCCAAAATGGCCGCGAAGCAGGAGGCCGAGCGCAAGCACCTCCAGGCCTTCGTCGACCGTTTCAAGGCCAAAGCCTCGAAGGCTCGCCAAGCGCAATCCCGCGTCAAGCGGCTCGCCAAGCTGGAGCCCATCGCGACCATCGTGGAAGACGATGTGCTGCCCTTCAACCTGCCTGGGCCGGAACGCCCGGCCGCGCCGCCGCTGATCACGATCGAGAGTGGCGCCGTAGGCTATGGCGAGCGGATCGTGCTCGACCGCCTCAACCTGACGATTGCGCCGGACGACCGGATCGCGCTCCTCGGCTCGAACGGCAACGGCAAGTCCACCTTCTGCAAGCTCATCGGCGGCAGGCTCGCGCCCATGAAGGGCGAGATGCGTACCCCCACCCGCATGGACGTGGCCTATTTCGCCCAGCATCAGCTCGACGAGCTGAACCCGAAGGCGACTGCCTACGATCACGTCGCCGAGCGGATGCCGGATACGCCGGTCGCCAAGATCCGCGCCCGCACGGCGCAGATCGGCTTTCCGGGTGCAAAGGCCGACACGCCGGTCTCCGCTCTCTCAGGCGGCGAGAAGGCGCGCCTGCTGATGGGCCTTGCCGCCTTCAACGGCCCTCACCTGCTCATCCTCGACGAACCGACGAACCACCTCGACATCGACAGCCGCACGGCCCTGATGGAGGCGATCAACGATTATACGGGTGCGGTCATCCTGGTGAGCCACGACCGCTTCCTCATCGAGGCCTGCGCCGACCGGCTCTGGATCGTCGGCAACGGCAGCGTGAAGCCCTTCGACGGCGATATGGACGATTACCGCCAGCTCGTGCTCTCCGGCGATCTCGATCCGCAGAAGCGCCCTGACAAGCCGCAGGCGCCCACCGCCTCCAAGGTCGACGAGCGCCGCGCCGCCGCCGAACGCCGGGTGGCGCTGGCGCCCCTGCGCAAGAAGCTGGAGGCGATCGAGGGCAGGATGGCGAAGCTCACGGACGTGATCGGCAAGGTGGACGCGGCGCTCGCCGACGGCACCGCCTTCCAGAAGGACCCGGCTAAGGCCACCGAGTTGTCCAGGATGCGCGCCGAAGCGGCCGCAACCCTGGCTTCCGTGGAGGAGGAATGGCTGATGCTCAGCAGCGAGATCGAGGAAGCGAGTGCTTAGAGCTGTTCCCTTGTGCGGGATCACATCTCCTCTTTGCTGTGGCGCATCTGCTCCGGGATCGAACGCCTCAGGTGTCATGGCCGAGCTCGTCCCGGCCATCCCGATTGGATGAGCGCCGCGGTTCACAGCATCGAGATCACCGGCACAAGGCCGGTGATGACGTGGGAGGATCCGCAATTCGTCATCGACGAACGAAAGACCACCGCAAAAAATGCCCCAAAACCATCCATCTTTTTGAATCTCCGGCGTTATAATGTTGTTCATCCTCGGAGCCATATATTGGCGCTCTCACGAAGGAGAACGGAACATGCTTCGCGCAGTATTGGCGACAGCGGTGCTGGCCACCGGTGCACTCATTGGGACGCTTCCGGAGGCCCAGGCTCAGTGCCTGGTACCCTGTGCGCGGGAACACGGCTTCTGCCGCGTCCCCTATCCCACTCGCGTCGTCTACGGCATCCCCGGACGGAGCACGGAAGTCTTCGTCCGGGAGGGCGGCATTCCCTGTTCGAACCGGGTCTTCGGTGATCCGGCGCCAGGCATCCCGAAGCGCTGCGCCTATATTGCCCGCCGTTACGACCGGGGTGACCGCTGGCGTGACGATGGTTATCGCGGGCCTCCTCCCCGGCGCGGCTACGACCGTGATTTCAGGGACTATGAAGACGGCTTCGACCGGCCTGTCCGGCGCTACGACGTCTACTGATCCGAGGCACCAAAAGGCTGACGCTCAACTCCGGAATCAAGGATGCGGGCGTGTCGTCCAGGCCTTACTACCTCCTACCTACTCCCCCAGGGCCCCGGGTTACCTACTCGGGGCCCACGCAGAATCGAAGCAGGAACGTATTCTCGAAAGAGCCTTATGGGGGAGGCTGACAGATGAGAATCCAGATTTCCGCCTGCACCGACAAAGTGTTTTCGGAGGGCCTGCTGCCGATGGCCTATCTGACCGAGACCTCGGCACTGGCCGTCAACGACAATGTGGTCCGCACTCAGACAAAGGGGAAAGTTCGCCTGCATTGGAAGCGCATGGCCTGCCTGGCGCAGCATGCCGTTAGGTAAATATGCGGTGCGGCACAGCACATCGAACTGACCATACGCAAGGTAGCCTTCTCCGGCCTTTGATGGAGGCTACGATGAATCAGGTTCTGTCCTATTGCACAGCAAGGCTCTTCTCCCGAGCGTTCGTGCCGCTCGCGCCGTTCAAGGCCAGAGAGGTAGAACCGGGCAACGACAACGATCCGCTGGCTCCATTCCCATGCGTTTGGCGATAAAGAGATCGTCTGATTTCGAATGCCAGGAGCGCACTCGCCCATGATGGCTGTTGCTTACCTCCTTTGGTCATTTGAACGTTCGCGGCTTCGACTGCGACATTCCTCTGCCGTTGGCCGTGTCGATCTGGGCCTGGATGGAGAGGACGTTGACCGCTGCTCATGATCTTGAAGAGATCGTCGATCTGTTTGCCATCGACAGATCATCCAGGAACGCCGAACTCATGCCGATCAAGATCGCGACTCTTCCTCTCAGGAAAGCGGTTGTCCTCGTGATCGAGGATTGGTCCGACGACAAGTTCAGGCAATTGAGCGCCACCATTCAACGACGATCGGGTCCGGCCATTCGCAGTCTTGACGACATCAAGCATCTGTATGATTGCGCGATTGCCACTCCTCGATGCTGTGCCAAGCGGTTTGGCTGAGACAATTGCCGAGACCACCCACATGCCTTTTCCATTCAGAAGACATTGCGGCTCTCGTGGCGCGCTTGTTTCTTTCCGCATGAGCTATGCGTCGGATCGTTAGAGCCATGCAGTCAGCGATGCTCGACTCTTCCTTGGGCTTGAGATCTCCTTTCTGCAAAAAATTTGGAGGAAACAAAGAGCGGCCATGGATGAGGACGACGACTTTTCTGAACTTGATCGCCCTAATCCGGCAAACGATAAACTGGCCCGCATATTCCGATGGATTGGGCTGCTCTTCGGCATCGCGATGCTCGGATGGACGGCTGTCCTTCTCAGAGGATAGACCCAGCTTCGACAGGATCGGTCTGCTCTGGCAGAGTCTCGCAGCATGCTTATATGCCGTCATGTCAGCCGAGGCTGCATCGACCATATCTTTTGCGAGGAAGACACCGTGAAGACTGGGTTTTTGAGCTACAGGATCCTATTGCTGTCGCTGATCCCGGCCTGCATGGCCGGAGCCTTCGGCGGCTGGCCCACAGCTGCCGTGGCCTGGGTCGGAACCCTGTTCGGCGGCGGCGGCCTCTACAGCCTCTTCGCATGGCTCTTCGACTGGCCGAGACTGCGGTTGAACGATTTGCCCGTCGTCGACGGCTGGCTCCCGTGACGATCCGAAAGCTTCTGCAAACGGCACGAATCCCGGCACAGGGCCGGGATCCACATGCGGGTCGTTAGGGCTTCACCACCCGGTCGAGCCTGTTGTTCACGAAGAAATACAGCTCACGTCCGCCGGGCTCGGAGTAGAGAACCTGGACTTCGCGCTGTCCCTTGCCGCTCTCGCCGACGAGCACATCCGTCGCCGGCTTTCCTTTCAGGCGCACGAGATCGCATTCCGTGATGCCGGGTTCGATGACGGTCGCCGTCCCGAATCCTGTTACGGTGCAGCGGCCGTCCGGTCCGAGCACGGGTCCGTCGATGACGGGACCCAATGAGGTCGAGGGCGCAGGAGCCGCCGCCACGGCAGGAGCAGGCGGAGCGCTGCCCGAGCTGGTGCAGGCAGCCAG
>KI911948.1:170577-171345 GCA_000517005.1 Microvirga lupini | reverse complement strand
TTGCGCCAGGCCACCGGCTTTCCCCTCGACGATCTCACCTTCGTGGTCAGCCACTTCCTGCCGCATCTCAACCGTGATGCGGTCTACCGCATCCTCAAGGCGGAGGGGCTGGGGCGCCTGCCGCCGGCTCACCAGCGCCAGCGCGAGAGCGGCACGTTCAAGGACTACGATCTCGGCTTCGTGCATATGGACATCAAGCATCTGCCGAAGCTGCAGACCGCCAATGGTGAGAGCCGCAAGCGCTTTCTGTATGTCGCCATCGACCGGTGCTCCCGCTGGGTGCATCTGGCCGTCTATGATGACGAGACGGCGGAAAGCGCGATCGCCTTCCTCAAACAGGCGATCAGCGCGTTCCCGTTCAAGATTACGCACGTGCTCACCGACCGCGGCTCCTGCTTTACCGCCGATGGCTTCGCGGCGGCCTGCCGCAGGCTGAAGGTGCAGCACCGAATCACCAAGCCCTACACGCCGAAAACCAACGGTCTCGTGGAACGCTTCAACGGGCGGGTTCAACGCGAGGTGCTGGGGATTACGATCGCCAGCCATCGGGACCTCGAGACGCTGCTCAAGGGCTTCAATCAGGCCTACAACATGAGACGGCAGCGCGTGTTGAAGGGGCGATCCCCGGACGAGGTTGTGCGAAGCCGTCTGGCCGCCGAGCCGAAGCTGGCTAACCGGCGCGCGAAGCCGCCGGATCCACACGCTTTGCCGGATGCCCTCCAAGTCGTCGCTCATGCCAAGGAGGTCTCGCATCCAGACAGCTAAGTG
>KI911948.1:151348-170477 GCA_000517005.1 Microvirga lupini | reverse complement strand
CTCGGCTGGAGGCTGTGCGCTCTTTCCATATTCAAAGAAAGCTTTGGCATCATCGCGGAAGGCCTTTCGCGACGCCTCTCGCGTATAGAACAAATGATTGCCGCCATAGAGCTTGAAGTCCAATCGGTTCGTCCCACTTACCTCTATCTGCCCCGCAAGCATCTTTGTTGCAAAGTATGGTGTTGTCAGATCGCTTGTACCGTGGGCAATCAGAACCCTCATCTCCTTGTCGGCGTTAAGCGCCTGCTCAAGACTTGAGAGCGACTCAACACCATAACGCCCGTTGTTCCATATCCAGGTTCTGGTCAACTCAAGATCCATAACCTTGTATTTCTCACCTGTCTGGAATTTCAACATACTCTTAAAATATACGTCCATCTCCCCGGAAATAATCCGAGTCAAATAATCAAGCTCATAATCCTCTGAATACTCAACTGTTCTCCGCGCTTCATAGACATTGTATGCCCCCAAATTTGGTGCGGGCCGTTTCCCCAAATCCCGCTGAAAAGCCTGAACATCGACACGCCCCTTTGAAAGCCTCGTCGCTTCAGGGGCAATTCCTGTCAGCTTTCCAATTTTCTGAGCAATACGATCAATTGCCCGTGCATCTTCAACCCCTCGCAACAAATCTGAGATGTATTCGCCTGAAGCATAAGTTTCCGCCTCCTGCAAAAGCTCAGGCGTAAAGGGCGAGTTTCGTTCTGCCCATATTGCAGCGAGACTCGGAAGTATCGATGCGCTGACCCATGGATGTCGGATCGCGCGGCCGAACGGCAACAGGTCAAAGTCGAGAGCAGGTGAAACGAGGATCAGGCCACTGAAGCCTTTCGGCCTTTCTTTCTGAATTTTGCGAGCCAAGATGGGCGCGCGAAAGCCGCCATAACTCGCACCTACGAAATATATTGGGGAGTGCTGACGCTCTCTTTCTATCATCCATCTATGGATGAAGCTTGCAAGACCGTCGATATCGCCGGCAACTGAATGGAAATGCTGCCGCATCCTCTCGCCGCCGGTTACACGGCTGTAGCCTGTGCCCGGCGGGTCGATGAAGACGAGGTCCGTAAAATCGAGCCAAGTCTCTGCATTTGGTTGCAGAGTCGAAAGACTGGTCGAGGTGCGTGCCCCTCCCAAGGAGGTCCGCCATGGACCGATTGCCAAGAGGTTCAGATAAGCAGAGGACGCACCAGGGCCGCCATTCACTATAAAGACAACGGGACGCGTGGCTGGATCAGAGTCGTCTTTGGTGTAGGCAACATAGGTGATCTCAGCACGTGGGAAGCCTCTTGGCTCCGTGAAAACGAGATTCTCTGCAGTAGCAGTAAACTTTATTTTCCGGCCTGGAAGGGCGAGTTCATGACGCGTCGTATAGCTTTGAGAGAATGCCGCCCGATTAACGATTGGGTTTTGATCTTGCGCTTGCGCATTTCCGACATGCATTACCGTGACAAGCAGGGAAATCTTGAAAAGGCGGAGAACAGGGATCACGGCCGGCTTCTTGGCTGAGGAACACAAGAGAAACGAAACTACATTTCAATAAAGTATTCAAGTCAATTAGCCATTGTGCAGGAAACAAATGGCGTTGAACGCATCACGCCTTCCGCTGCCAGCGTCCGCGCTCGTCCTGCTGCCAGTAGGTCGCGTCGTGGCCGCCCTCCTTCACCGCACGCCATTGATCGCGCGCGAAGGCGAGAGCCTGGATGTCGTTGCCGTCGAACAGGATCGCGAGGCGCTCGTAGGAGGCCATGTCGCTCGGCAGATCCGCGCCCTCCACGAGGAAGCGGATCGAGGCGCCGTTGGGGTTCTCGCCCGACAGGGTGATGAGAATCGGCTGGTCCGCCGCATGGGCCTCGCGGTCCGTGCCGTGCGGCAGGAAACTTTCGTCGGTAAACGTCCACAGGTGATCGTCGAGCGCGGACATGCGCTCTTCGGTCGTCACCTGCACCACCGCGCGCCAGCCACGCTCCAGGGTCTTCTGCAGGAGCGTGGGCAGCACGGCCTCGAGCGGCTGATGCTGGAGGTGATAGAAAAGGACCTCGGTCATGCCCGCGTCGTCATCCTCAGCTCTCGTAATGGTCGCGCACGAGACGATCGAGAAGGCGCACGCCCCAGCCGGAGCTCCAGCCCTTGTTGATCTCGTTCTGCGGCGAGCCCATGGCGGTGCCCGCGATGTCGAGATGGGCCCAGGGCACGTCGTTGACGAAGCGCTGGAGCAGTGCCGCCGCCGTGCTCGATCCACCATAGCGGCCGGCCGAGTTCTTCATGTCGGCGAACTTGGATTCGATCATCTTGTCGAATTCCGGCCCCAGGGGCATGCGCCAGACGCGCTCCCCGGTCGCCTTGCCGGCGGCCGTCAGACGCTCCGCAAGCTCGTCGTCGTTCGAGAACAGGCCCGCATATTCCTGGGCCAGGGCAACGAGGATCGCACCGGTCAGGGTCGCGAGATCGATCATGAATTTCGGCTTGAAGCGGTCCTGCACGTACCAGAGCACGTCTGCCAGCACGAGACGCCCTTCCGCATCCGTATTGATGATCTCGATGGTCTGGCCGGACATGGTGGTGACGATGTCGCCGGGGCGCTGCGCATTGCCGTCGGGCATGTTCTCGACGAGCCCGATGGCGCCGACCACATTCGCCTTCGCCTTGCGGCTCGCGAGCGCATGCATGAGGCCGACGACGCAGGCGGCGCCCGCCATGTCGCCCTTCATGTCTTCCATGCCGGCACCCGGCTTGATGGAGATGCCGCCGGAATCGAACACCACGCCCTTGCCGATGAAGGCGATGGGCTTGTCGTTGGCCTTAGCCCCGTTCCAGCGCATGATGGCGACCCGGCCGCCCCTTGCAGAGCCCTGCGCCACGCCGAGAAGCGCATGCATCCCGAGCTTCTTCATGGCCTTGTCGTCGAGGATTTCGACCTCGACGCCGAGCTTGCTCAGGGCCTGGGCGCGGGCGGCGAATTCCTGAGGACCAAGGACGTTCGGCGGCTCGTTGACGAGATCGCGGGCGATGACGACGCCCTGCTGGACGCCCTCGCGAGCCTTGTAGATCTTCTTGACCGCCGCCGGATCCGCCACGCTGAGGACGAGACGTCCGGCGTTCTTGGAGTCGTTGTCGTCCTTCTTGGTCTTGTAGCGGTCGAAGCTGTAGCGGCGCAGCTGTGCGCCGAGCGCGATATCGGCGACCGCATCCGGAGTGACCTCGATTTCGGGCAGATCCAGCACCACCGTCGCGACTTTGCCGTTCACCTTGCCGGCGATCAGGCCGCCCAGCTGGACGAAGTCGACATTGGCCCGGTCCTTCTCTCCGCCGATGCCGATCACGATCAGTCGATCGACCGACAGGCCCGCGGGAACGACGATGGACATGGCGGATTTCGCCTTGCCCTTGAAATTTTCGGCAGCCGCAGCCTTGGCGATGAGATCGACGGCCTTCGGCCCCAGCTGCTTGGCGACGGCAGCCGTCGGCTTGAGATTCTCCCCGACGAAGACGATGAGATCGCCGGATTCGATCTTGCCGTGGGCCTGAAAATCGATCTTGAAGCTGTCGGCCATGAAATCCTCTTTGTTTTGATGCACATCGCCGGTCTTCGGGCCGGCTGCGACGCTGACGATTGGGACATATATCATATGGCGGGTTAAGGAACGGGGAAGCCGCCGTGAAATCGGCGCAGTCTCGGGCTGTTGAAAACAGCCGTCTTGCCTGAGATCATGTGACACGATACCCAGGGCTCCACACGCCCGGGGGCGAAGGGCTTTATGACACTTCTCGAACGCTACATCCTCAAAAACACTTTCAATGCCTTCGCCGCATGCCTCGTCGCGCTGACGGGCGTGATCTGGATCACGCAGGCCCTGCGTGAACTCGACCTTTTGACCGGCAAGGGTCAGACCCTCGTAATCTTCCTCACGGTGACGGGCCTGTCCCTGCCCGCCCTGATCAACGTCATCGCCCCGGTCGCCCTGTTCCTCGCCACCCTCTATACCCTGAACAAGCTGAACGGCGATTCCGAGCTGATCGTCATGAGCGCCGGCGGCATGCCGCCGCAACGCCTCCTGCGGCCTTTCCTGGCCCTGGCCACCTTCATCTGCGCCATCGTGGCCATCATCTCGGTTTATCTCATGCCCGCGAGCTTCCAGGAACTGCGTCAGCTGTTCACGAAGATCAGGGCCGATTTCGTGGGGACCATGGCCAAGGAAGGACAGTTCATCACCCTGGATAGCGGCATCACCTTCCATTACCGGGAGCGCTCGGGAGACGCTCTCCTCGGGATCTTCATGGAAGACCTCCGGGAGAAGGACAAAGCCATCGTCTATCTCGCCGAACGGGGCCAGACCGTCGAACAGGGCGGAAACGCCTATCTCGTGCTTCAGAAGGGCAGCGTTCAGCGCAAGGAACCCAACAGCCGCGACTCGTCGATCGTAGCCTTCGAGCGCTATGCGGTCGACCTGTCCGCCTTCAACAAGGAAGGCGGAGAAGTCATCTACAAGCCGCGCGAGCGAAGCACCACCCAGCTCCTCTTCCCGGATAAGAACGAACCTCTCTATCAGGAGCAGCGTGGGCGCTTCCGGGCCGAGCTGCACGAACGCCTGTCGTCCTGGCTCTACCCGCTTGCCATGATGGTCATCGCCTTCGCCGCCCTGGGCGAACCCCGGACGACCCGGCAGGGACGCGGCCTTGCCATTGCGGGCGCGGTGGTTGCGATCGTGCTCTTGAGAATTCTCGGCTTTGCCGCGTCGAGCGCCGTTGCGCGAACGCCGGTGGCAGTGGTCGCGATCTATGGCGTTCCGCTGGCAGGCATCCTCATCAGTCTGCTGCTCATCTTCCAGGGACCGGCCATGAGGTCTGCGCAGTCGAAGCTCTATATGGCGCTCCGCAATCTGCTCCCGTCGCGCTCCCCTGCACCTCGGAAGGCCTGACCATGCTGATCGGCCGCACCCTCGGGTTCTATTTCTCGCGACAGTTCATCAAGACTATTTTCCTCGTCTTCGCGACTGTCTTCACCCTGGTCTATACTCTGGACTTCGTGGAACTCATGCGCCGGGCGGGCGATGCACCGGCCGCCACGACGGGAGTAATCGCCCAGCTCGCCCTGTTCCGCACGCCGGCCATTGCCGAGCAGGTCATGCCCTTCGCGGTGCTGTTCGGCAGCATGGCCGCCCTCCTCCAGCTCAGCCGCAAGCTCGAACTGGTGGTCGCGCGGGCGGCCGGGATCTCCGCATGGCAGTTCCTGCAGCCGGGACTTCTGATCGCCCTGCTGATCGGCATCGTGTCCGTGACGGTCTACAATCCTGTCTCGGCCGTCCTCAAGCAGCGTGCATCCGTCCTGGAAACGCAGATTTTCTCCCGAGCGGTCCAAACCCCGGAGAAGCCGATCTGGATCCGTCAGAGGAGTCAGGACGGGCAGGCCATCTTCCGTGGCGACGGCTCGGCTACCGATACGGCAACCCTTTACGGCGTCACGGTCTATGCCTTCGATCATGGGGGAACCTTCACTCACCGGGTCGAAGCCAAGGAGGCGACCCTGCACGAGGGCTTCTGGGAGCTGAAGGATGCCCGAATTCTCTCGGCCACCGAGGAGCCAGAGACCCATGACCGCTACCTGATCGCCTCGAGCCTTGAGCCCTCGCAGGTTCGACAGAGCTTCATCGATCCCGATGCGGTGCCCTTCTGGGACCTCAAGGACACCATCGACCGCATGGAGAAGGCGGATATCAACACCACCACCTATCAGCTCCATTACGACCTTCTTCTGGCTCGTCCCCTGCTGTTCATCGCCATGGTCTTCGTGGCCGCATCCGTATCGTTAAGATTCTTTCGATTTGGCGGTGTAGCGATGATGGTTCTGGGTGGCGTCGCGGCCGGCTTCGTGCTTTATGTCGCCACGGAGCTTATGGCGGAGCTTGGCGCCTCCGGAATCATCAGTTCCCTTGTTGCGGCATGGTTCCCGGCTGTAGTAGGCAGTCTGTTAGGGACCTTGGCGTTATTGCACCAAGAGGACGGCTGACCGGCCTCGATAAGAAGAAGGTTTGCGAAGGAGTGGGGATGCGGCGGCTTAAGACAACGATCGCAACGTCTGCGGTCGCAGCGGCTCTGTTAGCTGCTGGGTCTGTGCCTGCGCTTGCCCAGGCAACCCTGAACGAGGCCATCGCGGGACGCGCCCAGTCCGGATCGGGGCAGGACCGCCTTCTCGTCGACGCCAAGGAAATCATCTACGACAACGACAAGAACACGATTTCCGCCTCCGGCGACGTTCAGATGAACTACCAGGGCCGGACGCTCCAGGCCGACCGGGTCACCTACGACCGGAACACCGGCCGCGTCTTTGCCGAAGGCAATGCCCGGCTCACGGATGCCAGCGGCACCGTCGCCACGGGCGACCGATTCGAGCTGACGGACGACTTCAAGAACGGCTTCATCGATTCCTTAAGGGTGGTACAGACCACCGTCGAGCAGGGACGGCCTCTCACGACCCGATTCTCGGCCCCGCGCGCCGAGCGCGCCGAGGGCGAGACGACGGTTTTCGAGCGCGGCACCTATACCGCCTGCGAACCCTGCAAGGACAATCCGGAACGCCCCCCGCTCTGGCAGGTCAAGGCCGCGAAGATCATCCACAACAACAGCGAGCGGACGATCTATTACGAGGATGCGACCCTCGAGCTCCTCGGCATTCCGGTCGCCTATCTGCCCTATTTCTGGACCCCCGATCCGACGGTCAAGCGTAAGACGGGCTTCCTGTCGCCGCGCTATGTCTATTCCACGTCGATCGGCTACGGCGTCTCCGTCCCGTTCTTCTGGGCGATTGCACCGAACTACGACCTGACGATCACCCCGACTTTCTTGAGCCGGCAGGGCCTCCTGGCCCAGGCCGAGTGGCGCCATCGGCTCGAGAACGGCGTCTACACGGTGCGGGCCGCCGGCATCTCGCAGCAGGAGCCCGAGGCCTTCCTTCAGCCTCCCTACGGGGCCGGCGATCGCGACTTCCGCGGCTCGCTCGAGACGACCGGCCTGTTCTACATCAACCAGAACTGGCGTTGGGGCTGGGACATCGCCCTGCTGTCAGACAAGTGGTTCCTGTCGAACTACAAGATCCGCAGCGAAAGCCTCAGCTCGTACTACATCAAGGAATCGATCTCGACCCTGTATCTCCAGGGCCAGGGCGATCGCTCCTTCTTCGACGTGCGCGGCTATTACTTCCAGACCCTGTCCAGCAACGAGTGGCAGAAGCAACAGCCGCTCGTCGCTCCGGTTTTGGATTACAATAAGCGCTTCACCCCCTCGACCATCGGCGGCGAGTTCGCCCTCGACGTGAACGTGACGCACCTCTCCCGCGAGGCCGCCCAGTACGATCCGCTGTCTGTTGCCAACACGACCTATTTCGGCGTGGCTCAGACCTGCATCGTCTTCGATCCCGCCTCGTGCCTCGTGCGCGGCATCAGCGGGTCGACCTCCCGGGCGTCGGTCACCGCGTCCTGGCGCCGCGAGTTCGTCGATCCGATCGGTCAGGTCTGGACGCCGTTCGCTTATGTCAGGGCCGACAATTTCTGGATTGCTCCGGATTTCAACGGGTATCAGAACCCTCAGCTCAGCAACTTCATCGACGCGGACGACGATTATCTCTTCCGCGCCATGCCGGCCGTCGGCGTCGAGTACCGCTATCCCTTCATCGCCAGCCTCGGAACCTCCGGCAAGCAGATCCTTGAGCCGATCGCGCAGGTGATCGCCCGTCCGAACGAGACCAGGATCGGCAACCTCCCCAACGAGGATGCCCAGAGCCTCGTGTTCGACGACACCTCCCTGTTCGATTGGGACAAGTTCTCCGGCTATGACCGGGTCGAGGGCGGCGTCCGCGCCAATCTCGGTGTCCAGTACACGGTAACCGGCGCCGACGATTTCTACGCCAACGTGCTCTTCGGCCAATCCTATCAGCTCGCAGGTCGCAACTCGTTCCGGCAGGGCGATCTCGCCAATGTGGGACTGGACTCTGGTCTTGATACCCGAGCCTCCGATTATGTCGGCCGCTTCCAGATCTCCCCGAATGCGAACTTCGCTTTCGTGACCCGCGCGCGCTTCGACCAGGAGGACTTCAACGTCAACCGGATCGAAGCCGGCTTCAGGGCGAACTTCAATCCATACCTACCGGTCTCGACCTCGCTGACCTATGCCCGCTATGAAGCTCAGCCCGCCATCGGGTTCCCGATGCGCCGCGAAGGCCTGCTTGGCTCAGCCCGGTGGGACATCTCGCCGAACTGGTACGTGACGGGCTCGGTTCTCCTCGATCTCGACCGCTATCCCCTGGCGCGGGAAACCCAATTCGCCAGCCTCGATATCGACCCCGACGACGTCGCCTATGTGAGCGGCATGTCGCTCGGCTTGGGCTACATGGACGAATGCACGATTTTCTCGATCAGCTACAGCGTGACCCCGCGCGAGGTGGTGCGGAATTCGGGCGAGAAGAATCAGAACCACACCATCGCCTTCAGCCTCGAATTCCGGTCTCTGGGCGAAGTGGGATATACTCAGAATCTCAGCGGCACTGACGATGAATGATGGGGCAGTGGCCCGGTGTCAGGCTTGAACCAGCGCCCTCTCCTTCTGACCCAAGGCGATCCGGCAGGGATCGGGCCGGAACTCACCCTCAGGGCCTGGCTTGAACGCGATCAAGCAGCCCTGCCGCCTTTTGCCGTCATCGGCGATCCCGACCATCTCACACGGGTCGCCGGCAGTTTCAGATGGACCGTTCCCATCGCGCCTGTCGAGCCGCAACAGATCCGCTCTGCTTTTCCGAACACGCTTCCCGTTATTCCGCTGAGCGTCTCGGTTGCTGCCGAGCCGGGACGGCCCGACGCGGCCAATGCTCCATCCGTCATCGAATCCATCGAGACCGCGGTACGGCTCGTTCGAGCGGGCTCCGCGGCGGCTGTCGTGACGAATCCCATTGCCAAGCACGTGCTCTACGAGGCCGACTTCCGGCATCCGGGGCATACGGAGTTCCTCGCGGCTCTCGCTGCGGAAGGTGAAAAGGCCTACCATCCGGTGATGATGCTCTGGAGCGAGCAGCTCGCGGTTATCCCCGTTACGGTCCACATCCCCCTGTCCGATGTGCCCACGGCCCTGACCACGGACCTGATCGTTCTCACCGGAAGGATCGTTGCTCGGGAGCTACGGGAGCGGTTCGGCATTGCCAACCCGAGGCTTGCCATCGCGGGGCTCAATCCTCACGCCGGTGAGAACGGGGCGATGGGCACGGAGGACAACACGGTCATCGTCCCAGCCATCGATATCCTGCGCGCCGAGGGAATCGATGTGGCAGGTCCCCTACCGGCGGACACCATGTTCCACGCCCACGCGCGCAGCCGTTACGATGCAGCCCTTGCCATGTATCACGATCAGGCCCTGATCCCGATCAAGACCATCGCCTTCGACGAGGCCGTGAACGTGACCCTCGGGCTTCCTTTCGTGCGGACCTCGCCCGATCATGGCACGGCCTTCGACATCGCCGGCAAGGGCATCGCCCGGCCCGACAGCCTCATGGCCGCCCTGAAGCTCGCCGCGCGCCTGGGGAACCCATGAGTCAGATCGACGATCTCCCCCCCTTGCGCGAGGTGGTGCGCACCCATGGGCTCATGGCCAAGAAATCGCTCGGCCAGAACTTCCTGTTCGATCTCAATCTCACCAGCCGCATCGCCCGCTCCGCCGGACCGCTGGAAGACGCGACAATCATCGAAGTCGGCCCCGGGCCGGGCGGCCTGACCCGCGCCATCCTTGCGGCCGGCGCCAAAAAAGTGATTGCCATCGAGCGCGACACGCGCTGCCTGCCGGCGCTGGCCGAGATCGCCGAGCGTTATCCGGGTCGGCTCGAGGTTATCGAGGCCGATGCCCTGGAATTCGACCCGCGTCCGCTGGCCGGCGACGGACTGGTGCGGATCATCGCCAACCTCCCCTACAATGTCGGCACGGCCCTGTTGACCGGCTGGCTCACCGGAGAGGCCTGGCCGCCCTGGTGGGCCTCGCTCACGCTCATGTTCCAGCGCGAGGTGGCCGAGCGCATCGTCGCCGATGAGAGCGATCCCAAGAACTATGGCAGGCTCGGCGTCTTGTGCGGCTGGCGGACGGAGGCGCGCATCCTCTTCGACGTGCCGCCCTCAGCCTTCGTGCCGCCACCGAAGATCACGTCGAGCGTGGTCCATCTGACCCCACGGGCCAACCCGCTGCCCTGCCGCATCGGCGCTCTGGAAGCCGTGACCCGCGCCGCCTTCGGACAGCGCCGGAAGATGCTGCGCCAGAGCCTGAAATCCATCGCGACGGACCCGACAGCGATGATCCGGGCGGCCGGACTCGAGGAAACGATCCGCGCCGAAAACATCCAGGTCGACGGCTATGTGGCGCTGGCGAACGCTTGGGATGCGACGCGCAGCCCTTGAGAACTGGCTCGCTAGGGCTCTTGCCCCGCAGCCCTCATCCTTGCGAGGAGGGACAGGGCGTGGTGATGCAACTGGGTGAGACTTTTCCGTCATGGCCGGGCTTGTCCCGGCCATCCCGATAATTTGAACTCTTGTGCTGTGCAAATCGGATCACCGGCACAAGGCCGGTGATGACGGCGGAGGACCAGCTTTCAACGCTCGCCGCACCGCCATGCCCGCATATATCAAGCCGCTGGACCGGCGCGGGCGGCCGCTCTTCATGAGACCTTAACCGCGCCTCTCCATGATCGGATGGATGTGAGCGGCCTCCAGCGGCTGCGAGAGGAGAAAGCGGGCATGTCGCAGCCGCGCAAGACGATCGGGCTTCTGTTCGGCGGACGCTCTGCGGAGCATGAGGTCTCGAAACTGTCGGCCGCCAATGTCCTGCGGGCCCTCGATCCGGACCGCTACGACATCGTCCCTATCGGCATCGGCCGGGATGGACGCTGGCTTCTCTGCGACAACGGCAATGGCGGCGGAAGGGGTGCTCAGTCCCTGGAAATCCCTGAGGGAGCCCCACAGGTGGCCCTGCTTCCCGGCGGCGCGGGCGAGACGGTTGTGCTGAACGGCAACGGGCCATCGCGTTCCCTGCGCCTCGACGCCATCGTGCCGGTGCTCCACGGGCCGAACGGCGAGGACGGAACGGTCCAGGGCCTTCTCGAACTTGCCAATGTTCCCTATGTGGGCTCCGGCGTGATGGGCTCCGCCGCCGGCATGGACAAGGACATCGCCAAGCGCCTGCTGCGCGACAGCGGCCTGCCGGTCGTTCCCTTCCTGACGCTGACGCCACGCACCCGAGTCGACTACCGGGCAGCCGTGGACGCGCTCGGTACGTCCGATCTCTTCGTCAAACCCGCCAATATGGGCTCGTCCGTCGGCGTGTCCCGCGCCTCCTCCGCAGAGGAGTTCGACAAGGCCTGCGAGAAAGCCTTCCGTTATGACGGCAAGGTGCTGGTGGAGCGCAGCGTCACGGGGGCTCGCGAGATCGAATGTTCGGTGCTGGAGAATGCCGCCGGCGAGGTCCGCGCATCGCCGCTGGGCGAGATCGTGCCCGCCGACAGCCACGGCTTCTACAGCTACGACGCCAAATACATCGACGCGGACGGCGCGCTCCTGCGCATCCCGGCGGAGCTCTCGCCGGCCCAGGCGCGTCGCATCCAGGAGCTTGCGGTTGAAACCTTCCGGGTGCTGGCTTGCGAGGGAATGGCCCGCGTCGACTTCTTCCTCGATCCGAAGAACGACGACGGCCTCTTCGTCAACGAGGTGAACACCCTGCCCGGCTTCACGGCGATCAGCATGTATCCCAAGCTCTGGGAAGCCGGCGGCCTTCCTCAGAGCGAGTTGATGGAAGTGCTGATCGGCCACGCCATCGCACGCCACGAGCGCCGGAACGCGCTCGCATTGGTGTGAACAGGCTTAATCGATCTTTTCCGCCAGCAATCCTTCGACGAAGTCGGAAAGGCCAATGAGGCGTTCGCGCTTCAGGCGCTCGGCCGCCTGGATGGCCTTGAGGCTCTGGAAGGAGCGGCCGAGATCCTCGTTGACGATCACGTAATCGTACTCGACCCATCGCTCCATCTCGACGCGGGCATTGGCGAGGCGCTTGGCGATGACCTCGGGCGCATCCTCCGCCCGCCGTTCGAGGCGAGCCTTCAGCTCCTTGAAGCTCGGCGGCAGGACGAACACGGTCACCACATCCTCCGGCAGCTTCTGCCGCACCTGGCGCGTGCCCTGGTAATCGATGTCGAAGATCATGTCCTGACCGGCGGCAAGCGTCCTCTCCACGGGCTTGCGCGGCGTACCGTAGAAATTGCCGTGCACCTCGGCCCATTCCAGGAGTTCGTCGCGATCGCGCATCGCCTTGAACTCCTCCACGTCGATGAAGTGATAGTGCTTGCCCTCGATCTCGGACGGACGCTTGGGGCGGGTGGTGACGGAAACCGAGAGAACGCCGGCCCGCTCTTCCACGAGGCTGCGGGTGAGCGTGGTCTTTCCGGCCCCGGACGGCGAGGACAGGATGAGGATGAGGCCGCGACGGCCGACCGGGGGCTTCGAATCTTGGCTCACCGCATCACTCCACATTCTGCACCTGCTCGCGGAATTGCTCGATCACGGCCTTCAATTCAAGCCCGATCCGCGAGAGCGACACATCATTGGCCTTTGCACACAGGGTATTCGCCTCGCGCCCGAATTCCTGCGCCAGGAAATCGAGCCGCCGGCCCACCGATCCCCCCTCCTGCAACAGGCCCCGCGCGGCCTCCACATGGGCGCGGAGCCGGTCGAGTTCCTCGCGGATATCGGCTCGGGCGGCAATGAGCACCGCCTCCTGATGAAGGCGGGCCGAATCGAGGGTGGCCTTGCCGTCGAGCAACTCGGCGATCTGCGCCTCCAGACGGATCCGGATGGCCTCGGGCTGACGGGCCGGCGCCGCCTCGGCTTCATCGACAAGGCGGGAAATGATGTCGAGCTGCTGCCCCAGAACGACGGCAAGCGCCCGCCCTTCCTTCAGCCGTGCCGTCTTGAGAGACTCGATCAGCGTGCCGATCCCCGCTCTCAGAGCCGCGACAAGTCCCTCGTCCTGCGACGGGTCGGCCGCATCGTCGTCGAGCTCGACCACACCGCGCACGGACAAGAGACCATCGAGAGAAGCCGGCTTCACATTGTTCGGGAGTGCCAGGTCACCGATGGCCGCGAGCAGCGATTGCAGCACATCCTGGTTCACGCGCAGCTTGGGAGCGGCGGACGCCTTGCTGAGCGACAGGTTGAGCTGGCCCTGGCCGCGGGTCAGCGCCTTGAGGATCTGCCCTCGTGCCTCTTCACCGATGGCGTCGAGTCCAGATGGTGTCCGAACGCGTATCTCGAGCCCGCGCCCGTTCACCGTCTTGAGCTCCCAGGCCCATTGATAGGAACCGGTGACGCCGGCCTCGCGGGCAAAGCCGGTCATGCTCGCAATGGACATGCGCTAACCTCGAATGGAATGAAAATCGGCGCGACCATAATGCGCGCCGATCCAAGAGTCGATTGAAAGGATTTTCAAGCCCGCGTGCGCGATTCACGGTTCCCGCAGGGCCGGAACGCTCTTCGGAGAGTTCAGGTCAAAGGTCTTGTTCTTCAGCGGATCCTTATCGGTCCCCTCGCTCGCATCGAAGCCGCGTCCCAGGCGCCCTCCGGAAGCGGGCAGCGCATTTGCGGTGCCGCGCAACGCAGGCGTCGCACCCGAAGGCAGGCCCGTCTGGTCGGAATCCGGCAGCACCCGGTCTATATCATCGGCACCGGGTGTCGGACGGCTCTTCTCGATCTGCCGCCAGCGGGCCACGTTGCGCTGATGCTGCTCGTATGTCTCAGCGAAGGCATGGCCGCCCGAGCCATCGGCGACGAAATAGAGATCCTTGGTGCGCGAGGGGTTGGCCACCGCCTCGAGGGCAGCGCGACCCGGATTGGCGATGGGACCCGGCGGCAGGCCTTCGACCACGTAGGTGTTGTAGGGCGTTGCAGCCTCGATCTCACTGCGCAGGATGCCGCGTCCCAGGGTGCCTTTCCCGCCGACCAGTCCGTAAACGATGGTGGGATCGGACTGGAGCTTCATCCGCTTCATCAGGCGGTTGATGAAGACGCCTGCCACGCGGGTGCGCTCGTCCGCCCGGCCTGTCTCCTTCTCCACGATGGAGGCCAGGATCACGAGTTCCTGCGGCGACTTGATCGGCAAGTCGCTGGAACGGCGCTGCCAGATCTGCTCGATGGCCTGGCGCTGGGCGGCCTGCATGGTGTTGATGATCTGCTGGCGGGTCGTGCCGCGCTCGAACTTGTAGGTGTCGGGCAGGAGCGAGCCCTCGCGCGGGGTCTCGATCACGTCGCCGGTGAGGATTTCGTGTTCATAAAGACGCGAAACGATCTGCTCGCTGGTCAGTCCCTCGGGAATCGTCACCGTATGCAGGATCGCCTTGCCCTGAATGAGGGTGCCGATGGCGTCCTCGATGCTGATGCCCGCCTTGAACTGGAACTCTCCGGCCTTCAACTGGCCGCGCTGACGGTTGATGTGGGCGTAGACCTGGAACAACAGCGGCTGATCGATGACGCCTTCCTCCTTGAGGATGTTGGCGATCTCGCCCGTGCCGGTGTTGCGCGGGATGACCACAACCTTGTCGCTCTGCAGCGGCCCCTTGGCCGTCACCTCATGCTGCAGCATGGAAAAGCCGAAGATGCCGGCAATCGCCAGGGCGACGAAAAGGGTCAGCAGGCCGCTCAGGAGCGACAGCATGCCCCTGCGGCGACGGCGGAGCTTCGGCGGCGGGGGCGGCGCCATCGACGGCTTGATGGCCTCGTTCGGCGATCGGGGCGCCAGCCGGGGCTGCGCCGATCCGTGCTCGGATTCGTCTGCGGGAGGGAGAAGGATCTTTTTCTTTCGTCCGAACATTACGCCGCTTTTCTGGTATCGGCCGGCGGTCCTGCCGGTCCGCCGACACCCTAGCAGGGATTATGGCGAAAAGCCGTAAGAGCCTTCACCTTCCTCAGGATACGCGACGAAGAATGAGCGAAGCGTTAGTGCCCCCGAAGCCGAAGGAATTCGACAGGGCTACGTTGATCTCCTTGCGCTTGGCCTTCTTGGGCACGAGATCGATGGCCGTCTCCACCGACGGATTGTCGAGATTGATGGTGGGCGGAGCAATGCCATCCCGGATCGCCAGCACGGAGAAGATCGCCTCGACGGCACCCGCAGCGCCCAGCAGGTGGCCGATCGCAGACTTGGTGGAGGACATCGTCAGCTTGTCCGCTGCGTTGCCGACGATCCGCTCGATGGCTTTCAGTTCGATCTCGTCGCCCAGCGGCGTCGAAGTGCCATGCGCGTTGACATAGTCGATCTCGGAGACCTGGATGCCGGCCCGCTTGATGGCGGCCGACATGCAGCGATAGGCCCCGTCGCCGTCCTCGGATGGCGAGGTGATGTGGTAGGCATCGCCCGAGAGGCCGTAGCCGATAACCTCGGCATAGATCTTGGCGCCGCGCGCCTTGGCGTGCTCGTACTCCTCCAGAACGACGACGCCGGCGCCCTCGCCCATGACGAAGCCGTCACGGTCCTTGTCGTAGGGGCGCGAGGCACGGGTCGGGTCGTCGTTGAAATTCGTGGACAGGGCCCGGCAGGCGGCAAAGCCCGCAA
Source organism: Microvirga lupini (assembly GCA_000517005.1). GTDB lineage: Bacteria > Pseudomonadota > Alphaproteobacteria > Rhizobiales > Beijerinckiaceae > Microvirga > Microvirga lupini. Next base: position 154,865 of record KI911948.1, on the reverse strand, counting down.
TGGACAGCCGGTTGATGGGCGATTCCGTGCCACCGGCCACCATCACGTCCGCATCGCCGAGGGCGATGAGGCGCGCCGCATCGCCGATGGCGTGGGCGCCCGTGGAGCAGGCGGTCACCACGGCGTGGTTCGGGCCCTTGAGTCCATGCTCGATGGACACGTAGCCGCCGGCCAGATTGATGAGACGGCCAGGGATGAAGAAGGGCGAAATGCGGCGCGGGCCGCGCTCGATCAGGGTGGCGGAGGCCTCGTAGATGCCGCCGATGCCGCCAATGCCGGATCCGATCAGCACGCCGGTGGCGCACTGGTCTTCGTAAGTCTTGGGCTCCCAGCCGGAATCCCGCAGGGCCATGGTGGAGGCGGCCATGGCATAGACGATGAAGGGATCGACCTTGCGCTGTTCCTTGGGCTCCATCCATTCATCGGCATTGAAGGTGCCGTTGGAACCGTCGCCGCGTGGGATCTGGCAGGCGATCTGACAGGCCAGGTCGTCGACCTGGAAATCCGTGATCTTGTCGGCGCCGCTCTGCCCCTCGATGAGGCGTGACCATGTGGCATCGACCCCGCTGCCCAGCGGAGTGACCATGCCAAGACCTGTAACAACTACCCGGCGCATGAATTCCTGCCCTGTCGATCAATAAAATTCGGGCGTCGAATGAATCCATCCGACGCCCTTTCAACGCTTTAAGCTGCGTTCTTCTCGAGGAAGCGGATGGCGTCGCCAACCGTCACGATGGTCTCAGCCGCATCGTCCGGGATCTCGACGTTGAACTCTTCCTCGAACGCCATCACCAGCTCGACCGTATCCAGGCTGTCGGCGCCCAGGTCGTCGATGAAGTTGGCATTGTCGGTCACCTTGTCGGCTTCGACGCCGAGGTGCTCGACAACAATCTTCTTCACGCGATCAGCGACGTCACTCATCGTTTTTTCCTCAGTGGCTGCCGCCTCAGGAATGGGCGGATTAAGAAATCAATTTAGATCAGCTGTTCAGCTGACAACGCTGAAACGGCTACCCTGCGCCGTGCAAAGCCGCATTTTTAAGCGCCGGTCAACCCCTTTGACCTGATCGGGATCATGCTTAACACAAGCTTATCCTGTCTGGCGAGGGGTGAACGGCACCTTCAAACAGATTCCGGAAACCCGGATAAGTTCCTTTAGAACATAGCCATTCCGCCGTTTACGTGCAGGGTCTGGCCCGTCACGTAAGCGGCTTCGCTGGAGGTGAGATAGACCACGGAGGAGGCGATTTCCTCGCCCTGGCCCAGCCGTCCCATGGGGATCGTGCCCAAGATTCCCTCACGCTGCTTCTCGTTCAGCACATCGGTCATGGGCGACTCGATGAAGCCCGGAGCGACCAGGTTCACGGTGATGTTGCGGCTGGCGACCTCGGCGGCGAGCGCCTTGGTCATTCCGATCAGGCCTGCCTTGGAAGCCGCATAGTTGCCCTGCCCCGGGTTGCCGGTCGAACCAACGACCGAGCCGATATTGACGATACGGCCATAGCGGCGGCGCATCATGCCCTTCACGGCCGCCCGCGACAGGCGGAAGGCGGCGGTCAGGTTCACGGCAATGACCGTGTCCCATTCCTCGTCCTTCATGCGCATGAAGAGGTTGTCCTTGGTCACGCCCGCATTGTTGATCAGGATGTCGAGGCCTTCCATGGCCGCCTCGGCTGCCGGAACGAGAGCCTCGACCGAATCCTTGTCCGAGAGATTTGCCTCGACCACATGGACCCGCTCACCCAGGGACGAGGCCAGCTCGTCGAGAGCGGCCCGCCGGGTTCCGGAGAGGGTCACGGTTGCGCCCTGCGCGTGGAGAGCGCGGGCGATGGCGCCACCGATGCCGCCCGTGGCGCCGGTGACGAGAGCCTTGCGGCCGGTGAGATCGAACATGCAGGGCTCCTCTTACCCGTTCAGGGAGGTTTTGAAGGCGGCGACATCCTCAGGGGTGCCGATGGCACTGGCCGAGGCGCCGGCCGCAATGCGTTTCACGAGTCCGGTCAGGACCTTACCGGAGCCGACCTCATAAAATGAATCAACGCCCTGGGCAGCCATATAGGCCACGCTCTCGCGCCAGCGGACGGTGCCGGTGACCTGACGCACCAGCGCATCGCGGATCGCAGCCGGGTCGGTGATGGGCGCGGCTTCTACATTGGCGACGACCGGAACCACAGGGGCATTGACGGTCACGTTGCCCAAGGCCTCGCGCATGGCGTCCGCTGCGGGCTGCATGAGCGCGCAATGGAAGGGGGCGGACACGGCCAGCATCACGGCGCGCTTGGCGCCCTTGGTCTGGGCGATCGCCACGGCCCTTTCCACGGCAGCCTTATGACCCGAGACGACGACCTGGGCACCGCCATTGTCGTTGGCCGCGTCGCAGACTTCGCCCTGCGCCGCCTCGCGGGCGACCTCGAGGGCAGCATCGTACTCGAGCCCGAGGAGCGCCGCCATAGCGCCCTGCCCCACTGGAACGGCGTTCTGCATGGCATTGCCGCGAATCCGCAGCAGGCGGGCCGTGTCGGCGATGGAGAGGCTGCCGGCGGCGGCGAGCGCCGAATACTCGCCCAGCGAGTGACCGGCAACGAAGGCGGCATGCTTCCCGAGATCGAGGCCGGCCTCGGCTTCCAGGACCCGGATCGCCGCCAGGCTCACCGCCATCAGGGCGGGCTGCGTATTGGCCGTCAGGGTCAGTTCCTCCGCCGGTCCCTCCCACATGATGATGGAGAGTTTCTGGGAGAGGGCCTCGTCAACCTCGTCAAACACGGCCTTGGCCTGCGGAAAGGCATCGGCAAGGGCCTTGCCCATTCCGACCGCTTGGCTTCCCTGTCCGGGGAAAATAAATGCGCGCTTCATCAGGAACGGAACCCTCAATTGATCGAATCCGCGCGGGACTCGCACCGGGAAGCCGAGGAGTCAAGGCGGAGAGCACGCCGCCCCGCACTTGACCTGTTTATCAGATGAGACGCCGCCAGCCTGTGAGGAGACTTCTATCGACACCGGCCCGCTGGAAGCCCAATCTGGCCAGGAGCCAATCGACCGATTGCGCCAGTGCCTGCAAGCCCTTCCGTAAACCGACCAATGAAACACCTTTACGTTTAGTTATGATACAACATGATACTCCTTGCGATTCGAAACGGCTGTGTGCGGTCGCACTCCGGCGGCTGGCCTATGATGCACTTTCATTACCATCACACCCCCATTATGACCGTCCCCGGACGTGATCCGGGGATCAGTGCCGGCCATCCCGCTCGAACAGGTGCCACGCTTCTCCCTCTCCCGGGCGGGAGAGGGCTGGGGTGAGGGCATGCCAGAGCCGAAGAAGGTGGTGTTTGCGCCCCCCATCGCCCTCATCCTGAGGAGATTGCGCAGCAATCCGTCTCGAAGGATTAGGGCGTCTCCAGAGCGCACCAGAGCCTCCTTCGAGACGCAGCTGCGCTGCTCCTCATCCTGAGGGTTGTGGATGAGGAGTCAGGCTCCGAGGCAGAAGGCAATGTTCTCACTTTGTTCTTGACAGCGGC
>KI911948.1:140609-151248 GCA_000517005.1 Microvirga lupini | reverse complement strand
ACATCCCGGCATAGGCGGCCTGCGGCAAGCTATTCGGCTTGCGGCCGGAAGACGTTGTACAATATCTTCGATAGCTTCGTGATTTCAGCCAGATAACGGGCCAAAAGGAGAATGCGGCCGCATGATGCGCCAGTATGAACTCGTCGAGCGGGTCAAGCGCTACAACCCCTCGGCCGATGAGGCGCTTCTCAACCGCGCTTACGTGTACGCCATGATGGCCCATGGCAACCAGAAGCGCGCATCCGGCGACCTGTTCTTCGGCCACCCCCTCGAAGTGGCCGCCATCCTCACGGACCTCAAGCTCGACGATGCCACCATCGCGGCGGCGGTCCTCCACGACACGGTGGAGGACACGCAGGCGACGCTGGAGGAGATCAACAAGACCTTCGGCCCCCAGATCGGCGCCCTCGTCGACGGACTGACGAAGATCAAGCGGCTCGATCTCGTCTCGAAGCGGGCGGCCCAAGGGGAAAACTTTCGCAAACTCCTTCTGGCCGTTGCGGACGACGTGCGGGTTCTGCTGGTCAAGCTCGCCGACCGCCTGCACAACATGCGCACCCTCCAGTTCATGCCGCCGGAGAAGCGCAAGCGCATTGCGGAAGAGACCCTCGACATCTATGCCCCGCTCGCCGGCCGCATGGGTATCCAGGAGATGCGCGAGGAGCTGGAGGAGCTGTCGTTCCAGAACCTCGACCCGGAGGCCTACGAGGCCATCAGGCGCCACCTGCACGAACTCTCCGCCAAGAACGAGAAGCTCGTCGATGAGATCGAGAAGACGCTCACCACCAAGCTACGCGCTCAAGGAATCGAAGCGACGGTGACGGGGCGTCAGAAGCGGCCCTATTCGATCTGGCGCAAGATGGAGCGGAAATCCGTCTCCTTCGAGCAATTGTCCGATATCTTCGCCTTCCGGATCATCGTGAACACCATCGACGAGTGCTACCGGGCGCTCGGCGTCGTCCATACCAGCTGGCCGATGGTGCCGGGGCGCTACAAGGACTACATCTCGACGCCGAAGCAGAACGATTACCGCTCGATCCACACTACCGTCATCGGCCCCGGCAGCCAGCGCGTGGAGCTGCAAATCCGCACCGTGGATATGGACGAGGTGGCGGAATACGGCATCGCCGCCCATGCCCTCTACAAGGAAGGCGTCAACGACAACTCGCGCCTCGCCATGGAAAGTCGTGCCTATCAATGGCTGCGCCGGACCATCGATCTCCTGGCCGAGGGCGACAACCCGGAGGAGTTTCTCGAGCACACGAAGCTCGAACTCTTCCACGATCAGGTCTTCTGCTTCACGCCCAAGGGACGCCTCATCGCCCTGCCGCGCGGTGCGACGCCGATCGACTTCGCCTATGCGGTGCACACCGATGTCGGCAACACGGCGGTGGGCTGCAAGATCAACGGCCGCATGTCGCCGCTTCTCACCGAGTTGCAGAACGGCGACGAGGTGGAGATCGTCCGTGCCGAGGGTCAGACGCCTCCGGCGGCCTGGGAATCGCTCGTCGTTACCGGCAAAGCCCGCGCCTCGATCCGCCGCGCCACCCGCGCCGCCGTGCGCCGGCAATATACCGGCCTCGGTCATCAGATCCTGGAGCGCGCCTTCGAGCGCGCCGGCCGTCCTTTCTCCGACGAGAAGCTGAAAGGCGCCCTGCCTCGCCTGGCGCGTGTCTCCGTCGAAGACGTGCTGGCGGCCGTGGGCCGGGGCGAGATGTTCTCCGGTGACGTGGTCCGGGCCGTCTATCCCGACTATCTGGAAGAGCGTCGCGGGGTTTCAGACGGCAAGGGCGGCGGACAGCCCGACGGGGCGGGAAAGAAAGCGGCGAGCGAGCACCCGGGCGGCATCCCGATCCGCGGCCTCAACAAGGACATGCCGATCCGTTTCGCCCCGGAAGGCGGAGCCGTTCCGGGAGACCGCATCGTCGGCATTCTCACCCCCGGCCAGGGCGTCACGATCTATCCGATTCAATCCCCCTCGCTGGCCGCTTTCGACAACGAGCCCGATCGCTGGATCGACGTGCGCTGGGACCTGGAATCGGGTTCCACGCAGCGCTTCCCTGCGCGCATCAAGCTGCAATCGATCAACGAGCCCGGATCGCTGGCGCAGATCACCCAGGTGATCGCCGATCATGACGGCAATATCGACAATGTCTCCATGAAGCGGCGCACCCAGGACTTCACCGACATGACCATCGACCTGACGGTGTGGGACCTGAAGCATCTCAACGCCATCATCGCGGAACTGCGCGCGAAGCGCGTGGTGAGCCGTGTCGATCGCATCACCGGTTAGGACTAGCAATGTCACGCAAATCCCGCATCGCCGTCATCATGGACGAGAACACCAGCGGCGACGGCACGCGCTACGACACGACGAAGGCGTATTTCACGGCCGTACATCGCGCGGGTGGGATGCCATTCGGGATTCCATATCTCGCCGACATGGTCGAAAGCATCGTCTCCGAATTCGACGGATTCGTCAGTGTCGGCGGACGCATCCAATTCCCTCATGAATGGTACACCCCAGGTGACGAGTCACGGTATCGGTCCTCGGAGCGCCTCAAGGTCGAGCAGGCACTCATGCAGGGCTTCCTCGATTGTGACAAACCAGTGCTCGGCATCTGCAACGGCATGCAGATGCTCGCCTGCCTTCATGGCGGGCGCATGGTGCATGAGGTGCGAAAAGTCGGCCCGCATATTCTCACCCACGATGATCGGACCGCCATGCACTCCGTTGAGATCCTACCGGGCACAATGCTTTCGCGAATCCTGGGCACGGCGCGCATCGACGTGAACAGCCGCCATCAGGAAGCCGTTGTTGAAGTTTCCGATCAAGCTGTCGTTGCCGCCAGGGCGGATGATGGTGTGATCGAAGCCGTCGAGATCCCGTCCAAGCGTTTCGCGATCGGCGTCCAGTGGCATCCAGAGGCTTTCGCGACCCAGGATCATCCCTGCAACCGGCTGTTCGATGCCTTCGTGCAGGCAGCGCAACAGCGCCACTGATGAGGCCCAGCAGGATGCCCATTGAAGTTCTAGGTCTCGATGCCGACGATACGCTCTGGCACAACGAAACCTTCTACCAACTGACACGCCAGCGCTTCAATGAGCTGCTCGCCGATTTTGCCGATGCCGAGACGCTCGAAGCGGAGATCGAGGCGACGGAAAGCGCAATCTCGGCCTCTACGGCTATGGCGCGAAAGGCTTCACGCTCTCGATGCTGGAGACGGCGCTCGCTGTCAGCAAGGGACAGGTGCCCGGCCACGTCATCACCGAGATCCTGGCGGCCGGACGGGAGATGATGAGGCATCCGGTGGAGCCCTTCCCGGGCGTTCATGAGGCTCTCGAAGAGCTCTCCGCACAATACAAGCTGATCCTGATCACCAAGGGCGACCTCTTCCACCAGGAATCAAAGCTCGCCGCATCAGGTCTCGGCAGCTTCTTCTCAGGGGTCGAAATCGTCAGCGAAAAGAAGGCGGAGACCTACGCGCGTGTCTTCTCGCGCCATGGCGCAGGCCCGGAGCATGCCGCCATGGCCGGCAACTCCGTGCGCTCGGACGTCCTGCCCGCCCTCGAAGCGGGCAGCTATGCCGCGCTCATCCCCTACCACCTCATCTGGGCCCACGAGGACGCCCCGCTCCCGACGGCACATCCCCGTTTCAAGGAACTGCCGTCGCTCGCAGACTTGCCCAAGTGGCTGACCGAGGTTGCGGGTTCTTCACGATAAGGCCGCCTGTTTCCCCTTGCCTCGCGTCGGTCTGCCTGCCAAACAGCCCTCAAGCAGGAGATCCGAAGCCATGACCCCGAATGAAGTTCTCGACGAATTCCGCTCCGCAGGCGCGCTGCTGGAGGGGCACTTCATTCTCTCGTCAGGGCTCCACAGCCCGGTCTTCCTGCAGAAGATGTTCGTGTTCCAGGATCCAGCGCGGACCGAGCGGGTGTGCCGGGCGTTGGCGGAGAAGATCAGGGAGACTTTCGGGGCCGTCGATTATGTGGTGTCTCCGGCCGTCGGCGGCATCGTTCCGGGCTACGAGACGGCACGGCACCTGGGAGCCAAGGCCATCTTCGTCGAGCGCGAGAACGGGGTATTCGTCCTGCGCCGCGGCTTCACGATTCCGGAAGGCGCCCGGGTCGTCATGGTGGAAGACATCGTCACGACCGGGCTTTCCTCCAGGGAATGCCTGACGGCCCTGCGGGAGCATTCCGGCACGATTCTCGGCGCGGCCTGCCTCATCGACCGCTCCGGCGGCAAGGCGGATCTCGGCGTTCCCCTGGTGTCCCTGGTTCAACTCGACATCCCGGCCTATGCTCCGGACCAGATTCCTGCCGACTTGGCTTCCCTTCCGGCAATCAAGCCGGGCAGCCGCAGCCTTAAATCATAAAGAGCTGTTTATTTGTCACACATAGGCTTATTTGTCACACATAGGCTTGACTGCCTTGGTTCCGCCAACTTGACTCTTGGAATTTACACGTCATTAAGTATTTTACCTTGTCGTTTTTGCTCGTCCGAAGGGTTAACAGCAGCCTGTTCTAGGGCGCGTCGTGATTTTTCCGCGCAATTATATTGCTAGCGTAAATAATAGATGCCGCTTGAATAATGAAGGTTGTTATGCCGCTTCGGCAGATACAAACAGAGAATACTTATGTCAGGCCAGCAGAGGATCGCGCTTTTCATTGATGGCGCCAACCTATACGCTACCACCAAAACTCTCGGCTTCGATATCGATTACAAGCGTCTGCTGAAAGAGTTTCAAGGCCGCGGTACTCTGGTTCGTGCCTTTTACTACACGGCGCTTGTAGAAGATCAGGAATATTCTTCCATCCGCCCATTGATCGACTGGCTCGATTACAACGGCTACCGGGTGGTGACGAAGCCGACCAAGGAATTCGTCGATTCCGCCGGCCGCCGCAAGGTGAAGGGCAACATGGATATCGAGCTCGCCATCGATGCGCTCGAGCTCTCCCCTTACATCGATCACATGGTCCTGTTCTCCGGCGACGGCGACTTCCGGTCGCTCGTCGAAGCCATGCAGCGCCGCGGCGTGCGCGTCTCCGTCGTCTCGACAGTCACGACCCAGCCCCCCATGGTGGCCGATGAGCTGCGTCGCCAAGCCGACGAGTTCCTCGACCTGTCGCAGCTCGCCTCCCGCATCGGACGTGACCCTTCCGACCGCCCGCAGCGGGCCGGGAACGAGAACGGCGAGCGCTCGCGCCCGCAGCAGCCGCGCAACGGTGCCCTCGAGAGCCGCTACGGCATCCGCCAGCCGCAGGACGACGACTTCGACATCTGATTTGTCGACGACCGACGGGATGCATTCATGGCCGGACCTTGTCCGGCCATTTATTTTTTCAGAGCGAACTCTCTTCGACCTGACAGCTCATGCCGAGGGTCCCTGCCGTATTGCTGACCGTCGCCAGGCACAGATCCGTCTGGCCGGCGGGGATCGAAACGGCGAACCGGGTCACGTAAAGGCCGCCCTCGGCCTCCGGGAGCTTGCGCGCTTCGAGGCGCACAATATTGGCCTCGTATTGCTTGAAGACCTCCGAGAGACGAGCCACGAGGCCGAGCTGATCGCCGCCGCTGATGGTGATGCGGTGGGTGATGTTTCCCGCAGGACCGGGGCTCGGATCGAAGGCGTAGGGAACAGCCCGGATCTCGGCTCCATCCAACTCGGGAAGCTGCTTCAGGCCCGCCTCGATATCGGCCGCCGTCAGGTCGGCGGGAAGCTCGCAGAGGGCGACAAATTCGGCGCCGGAACCCAGCGCCGCGAAGGTCGTGTCCCTCAGGTTCACGCCCACGTCGAACAGATGCTCGGCGATTGCCGCGACGAGACCGACCCGATCGGGACCCAGAACCGAAACCAGAGCAACGGACGCCATTCTTCCCTCCCAAGCAACAGAGAGAAAGCTAGCGCGAGAGGACGTTCCGTCAGCCCTTCTCGCGCATGAGACGCGCCTTCTCCCGGTTCCAGGAGCGCTCTTTTTCCGTCTCGCGCTTGTCGTGCAGCTTCTTGCCTCGGCCGAGGCCGAGTTCCACCTTCGCCCGCCCGCGATCATTGAAATAGATCTTGAGCGGGATCACGGTGAACCCTTCGCGCTGCGTGGCGCCGATCAGCTTGTCGATCTGGCGCTTGTGCAGGAGCAGACGGCGCGGGCGCTTCGTCTCGTGGTTGAAGCGGTTTGCCTGGAGATATTCCGGGATATAGGCGTTGAAGAGGAAGAACTCCTCGCCCGAAGGCCCGGCATAGGCCTCGCCGATGGTCGCTTTCCCCTGTCGCAGGGATTTCACTTCCGTGCCGGTCAACGCGATCCCCGCCTCGTAGGTGTCGAGGATCTCGTAATTGAATCGCGCCTTCCTGTTGTCGGCGACGACGCGATTGGCACTCTTCGGATCTTTTGACATGAGCTCTTTTAAGCGTTGATCAGGCCCGCATGGACCATGGCCGAACGAACGGCCTGCTTCGCGCCCTCGGAGGCGGGCACCAGCGGCAGGCGCACCGTGTCCTCCATGAGGCCGAGCAGGGACGCGGCATATTTCACCGGCGTCGGATTCGTCTCGATGAACAGGTTGGTGTGCAGGGGCATGAGACGATCCTGCACCTTCAGGGCCGAGGCGTAGTCGCCATTCAGGCAGGCGTTCTGCATCTCGGCGCAGAGCCGGGGTGCGACATTCGAGGTCACCGAAATGCAGCCATGACCGCCATGGGCCATGAAGCCGAGAGCGGTCGCGTCCTCGCCGGAGAGCTGGATGAAATCGGGACCCAGCACCTGTCGCTGGAGGCTTATGCGCGCCATGCTGGCGGTCGCATCCTTCACGCCGGCGATGTTCTTCAGCTCATAAAGTCGTGCCATGGTCTCCACCGACATGTCGATCACGGAACGGCCGGGGATGTTGTAGATGAAGATCGGGATACCGATGGCATCGTTGATGGCCTTGAAGTGCTGGTAGAGGCCTTCCTGGGTCGGCTTGTTGTAATAGGGCGTCACGATCAGCACCGCGTTCGCGCCGACCTTCTCCCCATGCTTGGAGAAGGCCACCGCCTCCGCCGTGCTGTTGGAACCGGCACCGGCAATCACAGGCACCCTGCCCTTCGTCTCATCGACGCAGATCTCGACCACCCGCTCGTGCTCCTTATGGCTGAGCGTCGGGCTCTCACCCGTCGTCCCCACGGGAACGAGGCCATTCGTCCCTTCCTGGATCTGCCAGTTGATGAAGGACCGGAACGCCGCCTCATCCACGGCTCCATCCTTGAAGGGGGTCACCAGAGCCGTGATGGAGCCTTTGAATTGAGTCATGGAGTTATCCTCGATAGTCGCGCCGGGCCTTTCTTTGGGCCACAAGGGTTTTACACATAGGGGGTGCGGCGCATGCGCGCAAACGTTCGTTCAGGGAGTTGTCCTAGCTCGGCTCTTAGTGTTTCCTCAAGAGAAACGTCGTCACAATAAGAGAAAAGACGGCAGCAAGGGGGTTGCGGGTGAGCCTCAACATGCGTCCTCTCAAATGTCTTGTGACATCCGTCGCGCTTGTCCCATTTCTCGTCCTCTCCGCCCACGCAATTGAAACTTCCTCCGGCACGCCGGCGCCGCCACAACCCACCTTGGAAAGCTTCGTGCCCACCGTGCCGGTGCCGGGAGACCTGGATCACCTGCCGGAGATCTTCAAGGCCTATCGGGATAACGATCTGACCGAGGCTCAGATCCTCAAGACGAAGCTCAGTCAGCCCGCCGCCGCCCATGCCCTGATCGAGTGGTTCGCCATCCGCAGCGGCTTCACCACCGGGTTCGATCGCATCATGGCCTTCCAGAAGGATTACCCGGATTGGCCGATCACCAGCCAGCTTCGGAGACGGGGTGAGGACGCGTTGCTGACCGAACGCCGGCCTCCGTCTCAGGTCCGTGCCTTCTTTGCCAAGCAGCCTCCGGGAACGGCCGCCGGTCGGGTCGCCCTCGCCTTCGCTCTGCAGGCGGAGGGCCTCACACAGGAGGCTAACGAGAAGATCCGCCATATCTGGCGGGAGGACACCTTCGGCCCCGATACGGAGCGCCGCATCCTCGACCGTTTTCCGGATGTCCTTACGAAAGCCGACCACCGCTTCCGCATGGAACGGCTTCTCCTGAAGGAGAATTGGGGCGGAGCGCAGCGCGCGGCCGGCTATGCGGGCAAGGAGTACGTGCTGCTCGCCAAGGCGCGCATGGCCGTGTTCCAGGGCAAGAAGAAGGCCGAGAAGGCCTTTGCCGCCGTACCGGCCTCCCTGCGGGACGACCCGTCCTATCTGTTCTCCAAGGCGCTGCTCCAGCGCCGAAGCAACAACCTCGTGGAAGCGGCCGCGATCATCATGCAGGCGCCGCGGGATCCCGAGCTGCGGGTCGACGGCGACGAATGGTGGGCCGAACAGCGCCTGATCACCCGCGCCCTGCTCGACAAGGACAATCCCAAGACCGCTTATGAGGTGGCAAGCCATCATGCCGCGGAATCGCCGGCGCAGCAGATCGAGGCGGAGTTTCACGCTGGGTGGATCGCGCTCCGTTTCCTGAACGATCCGGCATCGGCCTCCAAGCATTTCGCCGCTGCCGCCAAAACCGCCTCGACACCGATCTCCATTTCCCGCGTCGCCTATTGGCAGGGACGCGCGACGGAAGCCGCCGGTCAAGGGCAGGACGCCAAAATCTTCTACGAGCGCGCAGCCGAGCAGCCGACAACCTATTATGGGCAACTGGCCCAGGCGAAGCTCGGTCAGACCATCTCGCTACGAAAAGTCGATCCGCTGTCCGAAGAGGAGCGTCAGGGATTCGACGCGCTCATTCCCGTCCAGGCGGTGAAACTGCTGCAGCAGATCGGCGAGCAGGACCTTGCCCTGAATCTCTACATAGATCTCGCCCAATCCTTGAGTGACCCGGGGCAGCTGGATGCGCTGGCCGGTCTGGCCGCATCCCAACAGAATCCCCGGGCCGTACTCGCCATCGGCAAGACGGCCCTGCAGCGGGGCCTCCCGCTCGATCGACATGCCTATCCGCTCGCGGCCGTTCCCGATTTCGAGCCCGTCGGCGACGAGGTCGAGCCTGCCATGGTCTATGCCATCGCCCGCCAGGAGAGCGCTTTCAATCCGCGCGCCATATCGAGCGCCGGGGCGCGCGGACTGATGCAGCTCATGCCGGCAACCGCAAAGAGAACGGCGCAGCGGTTCGGCGTCGGCTTCGATCTGAAGCGGCTGATCGAGGACCCGTCCTACAATGCCAAGATCGGCTCGGCCCATCTGAGCGAGCTGATGGAGGACTGGAAAGGCTCCCATATCCTCGCCTTCGCGTCCTACAATGCGGGCGGCGGCAATGTGATCAAGTGGGTCAGGAGCTATGGCGATCCTCGCAAGCCGGACGTGGACGAGGTCGATTGGGTCGAACGGATCCCGTTCTATGAGACGCGCAACTATGTTCAACGCGTGCTGGAGAACCTGAGGGTCTACCGGCAGCGCCTGAACGAAAGGCCCGCACCGCTCGTCCCGGCGACAGCGGATGCGACAAGCACCAATTGAGGATGCGGGACGCAGTTCGTCGAAACGCATTGAAACCGGACCGAGATGAACTGCTCCTACCGCGATCTTTTCGTAACCGCCGGCGACGGGCTTCAACTCTACGCCCGTGACTATCACCCACAGACAGACGACGCGTTGCCCGTCATTTGCCTGCCCGGACTTGCCAGAACGTCCGAGGATTTTCACGATCTCGCCGAAGCTCTGAGCCGCGACCCGTCTCGACCGCGCCGGGTTCTGTCCTTGGACTATCGAGGCCGCGGGCGCTCCGAACGGGACCAGGATTGGCGCAACTACGACATCAAGGTCGAACTGAGCGATACTCTGCAGATTCTGGCGGCAGCCGGGATTGAAAGAGCGGTCTTCATCGGCACCTCCCGCGGCGGCCTGATCACGATGGCCTTGAGCGCAGCCCGACCGGAACTCATCGCCGGCGCGATTCTGAACGATGTCGGCCCGGTTCTCGACGCCCGTGGGCTGATGCGGATCCGAAGCTATGTCGGCAAGCTCCCTACGCCTCTAAGCATGAAGGAAGCCGCCGAGATCCTGCGCCGGAGATCGGAGACCCAGTTTCCTCGATTCACGTATGAGCAATGGGAGAAGATGGCGCGGGGAACCTGGCGTGAAAGTGAGGACGGGTTCGTTCTCAATTACGATCCCAATCTGATGAAAACCCTCGAGGGGCTCGATCTCGAAGCGCCCTTGCCGGATCTGTGGCCCCTCTTCGAGGCCATGAGGCCGTTCCCGGTTCTCGCCATCCGGGGCGGCCTTTCGGATTTGCTGACAGCCGAGACCCTGCAGATGATGCAGGAACGGCATCCGCACCTCACGGCCATCACGGTGCCGGACCAAGGTCATGCCCCTACCCTCGACGGCGATCTCATTCCAACCGTCAGAGATTTTCTCGCCGGCGTCGATGCCCGCGAGTGACAGGCAGCACTCCTCAAGCAGCGCCCTTCTCCTCCGATCCCATCGATGAGCACGCGGAGTTGTTTCACCGCTGGGTCCCATTCCACCATTTTTGATCTGCAGCGTCTCCGACGAGAAAACTGATCCGCCTCGCCGAGAATGCTTCGACCGAGTGAAAAGGTTCTTCCCCGGCATCCAGGTCCACC
>KI911948.1:140240-140509 GCA_000517005.1 Microvirga lupini | reverse complement strand
CATGTTGCACAAAGGCAACGTTCAAAGCCGGCTTCTTTACTTTCCGTTAAGACTTTACCCCGGGAGTTCACAAATCCTTAAGGACAAAGGATTTGGTCCTTGGTCAGCTGCCGCTCGGGCGGCGCAAATTGCAGTCTCGCCGGAGCGGACGATAAACCGGACCTGTGAATAACGCCCGTCACAATTTCGATAGCTCGGCCTCCCGAGCCAAAGAAAAAGGCCGGGCTCGCCCGGCCTTTCTCGAATCGTAGAGCGATTCCAGTCTAGAG
>KI911948.1:123837-140140 GCA_000517005.1 Microvirga lupini | reverse complement strand
TGTATTCGAAGAAGATCGGCCCGATGGCCGTCTTGCCGAAGCGCTGGAGCAGCACCTTCGTGAAGCCACCCTCGACCACACCCTCCCCGTCGATGAGGATCCCGTTCTTCTTGAGGCGATCGAGGGGTTCCTCATGCTTGGGCAAGCGCTTGTCGACGCGCGAATAGTAGATATCATTGGGCGCGGGCATGAACTCGAGGCCGGCCTCAATAAGCGCTTCGATGGATTCGTAGAGGTCATGCGAGCCCAGCGCCACGTGCTGGATGCCTTCGCCCTTGTACTCCTGCAGGTATTCCTCGATCTGCCCGGTCTCGCCCGCGTCCTCGTTGATCGGGATTCGGATCTTGCCTTCCGGGCTCGTCATGGCGCGGGAGTGCAGCCCCGTCAGCTTGCCTTCGATGTCGAAATACCGAATCTGGCGGAAGTTGAAGAGGCGCTCGTAGAACCCGGCCCATTCGTTCAGGCGCCCGCGATAGACGTTGTGGGTCAGGTGATCGATGTAATAGAGGCCGACGCCCTTTGGCTTCGGATCGGGCTCGCCCAGCCATTCGAAATCGACATCGTAGATCGAGCCCTTCGCGCCATAGCGGTCGACGAAATAGATCTGCAAGCCGCCGATTCCCTCGATGGCCGGGATCTCGAGCTCATTGGGGCCGACCTGCGTCTCGACGGGCTTGGCGCCCATGGAGAGCGCGCGGTCATAGGCGTATTTCGCATCGGCCACGCGGAAGGCCATGGCCGGAGCCGATGGGCCGTGCTGCGCTGCGAAGCGCTCGGCGAAGGAGCCCGGCTGCGCATTGACGATGAAGTTGATGTCGCCCTGGCGATAGAGCATCACGTTCTTCGAGCGGTGCTTGGCGACCGCGCTGAAGCCCATCGTCTTGAAGAGGCGATCCAGAGCCTGCGGATCAGGATGGCAGAATTCCACGAATTCGAAGCCGTCCGTACCCATGGGATTCTCTTCGGAGATGGCGGCTGGCGGCGCATCGTGCGGGAACGGTCCCATGATTTTCCTCCTGTCATGCCTCTGCCGATCGAGAGGCCTCTGTTGTGAAGACAACGCATCCGCCCTGTGACGGGTGCGATTTTTCCTCAGGTCGCGTCGGGCTGATTGGCCGGAGCGGCGTCCTGAAAGGCTTTGTGCGCGGCGCAAGCCGCATCCACCGCCGCGATCTTCGGATAGGCATCGAGCGGAACGTTGAAACGCCGTGCGTTGAAGACCTGCGGTACGAGATAGACATCGGCCAGGGTGATCTTGGGTCCGAACGCATACGGCCCCGGCCCAAGCAGAGCCTCGATGGCGTCGAAGCCCTCGCGCACCCAATGGGCGTACCATTCGTCGGTAGCGGCCTTGTCGTGTCCGAGCCGGTTCTTGAGATAGGCCAGCGTTCCGGAATTGTTGAGCGGGTGGATATCGCAGGCGATCAGGCTTGCGATCGCCCTCACCTTGGCGCGGGTGACGGCACCGACCGGCAGCAGAGGCGGCTCCGGATAGACCTCGTCGAGATATTCGAGGATGGCGGGAGACTGGATCAGCGTCGTGGCGCCGATATCGAGAGACGGCACACGCCTCTGAGGGTTGATGCCCTTGTAGCTCTCCTCACGCTGCTCCCCCTTCAGCAGATTGATCGAGACGGAATCGTAAGTCACACCCTTCAGGTTCAGGGCGATCCTGACGCGGTAGGCCGCGGAGGAGCGGAAATAGGTATAGAGCTTCACGCGTCACCCTCCCCTACGTCTTGCGGCGCGAGCAAACGGGCTTGCCGCGTGAGCTTGTCGATCAGAGAGGACAGCATCGCCTGCTCTTCGGATGTCAGTACCGAGAGGAGACGCTCCTCGACGGCCAGGGCTTCGGGCGCGACAGCCTCATAAATCGCCCGCCCTTCCGGGGTCAGGGCCAGCCACTCTTCCCGGCGGTCGTCGAGATTGGGGCGGCGAACGACCAAGCCCCGTTTCTCAAGAGCCGAGACGGCCCGGGAGACTGTCGATTTATGCATGACGCCGTCGGGCGCCATGTCACGTGCCGTTCGATGCTCGTATTGCCCCAGGGTGACGATCACCCGCCATGCCGGGATTGAGAGACCGAAGCGCTCCGCATAGATCTGGGCGAGCGCGCTCGACGTCAGGCCCGCCAGGACGTTGAGCCTGTACGGCAGAAACTCCTCCAGAACCACCAATGGCTCAGGCACTTGCTTCTTTGCGGATCCAACTGCCATCGTCACGCCAATCGTTGCATCGGCAACCAATAGCAGAATTCGTTGCATGGGCAACTAGATTTTGTGACCTAAGGTCAAGTTTGGTCAAACAAGAACGGCGTGGCCGGTGAATCCAGCCACGCCGTTCTTGGGATCCTGTCTCGTGCCATGCTGAGAATGCCCGCAGAACCTAAGTCCTGCGGAGCATGGACGCTCCTCGCTTATGCCCGTCCGCGGGTGCGGATCATGAAGGTGTCGAACGCATATTCGTTGAGCTGCCACCAGGGCAGAACATCGTTACGATAGGCCACCATGGAATCGTAGGCCTTCTTGAAATCCGCGTTCTTGGCCGAAAGCTCGGCATAGAGTTCGTTCGCGGCCTTAAGCGAGGCCTCCATGATAGCCGGGGAGAAGGTGCGCAGCTCCGCGCCCGCACCGACCATACGGCGCAGAGCTTGGCCGTTGACGGCGTCGTACTTCGCCAGCATCCAGTTGTTGGCGGCCTCCGTGGCCTGGCTCATGATGGCCTGGTAGTGCTTCGGCAGTTCGTTCCACTTCTGCTGGTTGACCACGAGGTGCAGCATGGCGCCGCCCTCCCACCAGCCGGGAGCGTAGTAGTATTTGGCGACTTTCAGGAAGCCGAGCTTCTCGTCGTCATAGGGGCCGACGAACTCCGCCGCATCGAGGGTGCCGCGCTCAAGGGCCGGATAGACGTCGCCGGGGGCGACCTGCTGCGGCACGACCCCGAGCTTGGCCAGAACCTGCCCGCCCAGGCCGCCGACGCGGAATTTGAGACCCTTCAGGTCGTCGACGGTGTTGATTTCCTTGCGGAAGAAGCCGCCCATCTGGGCGCCGGAATTGCCGCAGACGAAGGAGGTGCAGTTATATTTGCCCATCACCTCGTTGATGATCTCCTTGCCGCCGGCGAAATGCCACCAGGAATGGAGCTGGCGCGCATTGAGGCTGAAGGGAAGGCCCGTGCCCATGCCGAGCGCCGGCTCCTTGCCGATGTAGTAGTACAGCGGGGTATGGGCGCATTCGACCGATCCGTTCTGCACCGCGTCCATGGCCTGCAGGCCGCCCACGATCTCGCCGGGGGCGAAGACCTGGATCTGGAACTTGTTGTCGGTGGCCTCCGCCATGTACTTGGAGAAGGTCTGGACGGTGCCGAAGATGGTATCGAGAGACTTCGGGAAGCTCGAGGTCAGGCGCCAGCGGATCTCAGGGCTCGATTGGGCAATCGCCGGAGCGGCCACCGTGCCGGCCGCGGCCGCAAGCCCTGCCCCCTTCAGAAAGTTTCTTCTCTTCATCGTCGTCATTGGCGTTTCCCCGGAAAGCATTCTGTTGCAAGTTGAATGGACCATAACAACCTTAGTCGGTGCAATGAAGCTCTCCTCTCTCAACCAAGGCCGTGACGGCCGCCTCGTCATCGTCTCGAAAGATCTGACCCGCGCGACGGATGCTTTTTTCATTGTTCCGACGCTTCAGCAAGCCTTGGACGATTGGGAAAAAGTCGAGCCCCGATTGCGAGATCTCGCGGAGCAGCTGGGCACGGCTCGGTCCCGGCCTTCCGCTTTCACGAGCACGACTGCGCCTCGCCTCTGCCCCGGGCTTATCAATGGGCCGACGGCTCGGCCTATGTGAACCATGTGGAGCTGGTGCGGAAGGCGCGCGGCGCCGAGATGCCGGCCTCCTTCTGGACCGACCCGCTCATGTACCAGGGCGGCTCCGATTCCTTCCTCGGGCCGCGGGATCCGATCCCGGCGATGGACGAGGCCCACGGCATCGACTTCGAGGCCGAGGTCGCGGTGATCACCGGTGACGTGCCCATGGGAGCGACCCGGGAGGAAGCCGCCCGAGCCATCCGCCTGATCGTCCTCGTCAACGACGTCTCCCTCAGGAACCTGATCCCCGCCGAGCTGGCGAAGGGCTTCGGCTTCTTCCAGGCCAAGCCCTCCTCCACCCTCTCGCCGGTAGCCGTCACGCCCGACGAGCTGGGGGACGCCTGGGACGGCGGCAGGCTCCATCTGCCTCTTCTCTCCAGCCTCAACGGCAAGCCTTTCGGCAAGCCGAATGCAGGCGTCGACATGACCTTCGACTTCCCGACCCTGATCGCCCATGCGGCCAAGACCCGGCCTCTGGGAGCCGGCACGATCATCGGCTCCGGGACGGTCTCCAACAAGGACGAGGCCGGCGGACCGGGCAAGCCCATCGATCAGGGCGGCCTCGGCTATTCCTGCCTCGCGGAGCAGCGCACCGTGGAGACGATCCTCCAGGGCGAGGCCAGAACGCCGTTCATGCGTTTCGGCGATACGATCCGTATCGAGATGAAGGACAGGCAGGGCCACTCGATTTTTGGGGCCATCGAGCAGAAGGTCGAAGCCTATCGGAAAGAAGGCTAACGGCCCCATAGGCGACGCCATTCGGCGCTCTACGTTCATGCTTTCGGCAAAGCATGGAGCGGCCCATGGATGACCATGTCTACAAGATCGTCGAACTCGTCGGCTCGTCCGAGACCAGCATCGAGGATGCCATCCAGACGGCGGTCCGGCGCGCGAGCCAGACCTTGAGAAACCTGCGCTGGTTCGAGGTCATCCAGACCCGCGGCCACATCGAGAACGGCGAGGTGCGCCATTATCAGGTGGTGCTCAAGGCCGGTTTCACGCTGGAGGGAGGCGGGTAATCGGCTTTCTCTCGTCATCACCGACACAAGGCCGGTGATGACGTGGGAATTTTGGGTCGGCCCGAATGCTACTTCACCTCGGCCTCGTAGATGTAGAGCGTCGACTTGTCGTCCTCGGGCATGAAGTAACCCCGGATTCCGGCATCGCTCGCCTCCATCCAGACCGGGTTGTGGGTCATGTCAAACCCGGAGGCCGTCCAGAGCAGCACCGGCGTCTGGAAGATCGGGCGGCCGTCGGCGAGGTTGACAAGATCGAGCCCGCCGAGGCGGAACGGGGTCGCCTCGGGCGTGATGCGCATCTCGGTCACGCCGGAGCAGAGCATGCGGCTTTTGCCGACATATTTGCAGTCCTGATAATCGAGGTAATGGGACGTGTTGAGCGTCCTCAGCTTCTCAGGCGCTTCGTTCGCGTTGGTGGGCTTTCCATTCGCATCGAGGGACCAGCGGTAGAAGCGGCGCGACCCCCAGCTCACCCCATGCAGGGACTTGTCGTCGGTGTTGTGGACCACGCCGCCGATGTGATCGGCGAAGCGGAACATCTCCTCGGCCTTCATGGTCTCCGGATCGACGCGATAGACGATGGAGCGGCTGTTCGGCCGGTACTCGGCGACGGGAACCCAGATATACTTGCCGTCGTAATCGATCCCGCCCGGGTGATAGATCGTTCCCTCGCCGAGGGTGATGTCGGCGATGAGATTGCCCTTCATGTCGATCTTGAACAGGTGTCCGACGCCCGCCCCCGTGTCACGATCATAGCCGTCCACCGGCTGCGGGAACCGCTTGGTCGGCTGCTGGATCTCGACCGAGGACACGAACAGCGTGTCGCCGATCTTCACCATGCCCTGCGGGTGATGCGTCAAGAAATTGATCGGAACGGCGGAGACGGGCTTCCATTGCGTGCCGCGGGACAGCTTCGTCACGCGGTCGGCCAGAGCATCCCGGTCGGGCTCCGCCGCCATGAGAGCCGCGGGCGCAGCCCCGAGGCAGAGAACCGTCAGAATCGTGGTCAGGCAACGTCTCGAAAAGCAGTCCATCGCATTCCTCCTTCAGTGACGGCCCGCTTCTAGCGAGCGGGTGATGTCACTTTAGTGTCTCCCCCGGCGTCCCGCGATCCATCCGCTAGAAAACTTTTTGACCGGCAGCCGCCCTTCCGGGACCTCTTGTCCTGACCGCAGTGATGTGGCTTGGTCGTGGACAACGATACGAGGGAGAAGATTCATGCCCGATCCGACCTTGTGGGGGGTTGTTCGTCGTGGCGTCGGTGGTGCTGCTTCTGACGCCCGGCCCGGCCGTGCTCTTCATCATCGCGCGCTCGGCCCAACAGGGACGGACGGCAGGACTCGTCTCGGTGCTCGGGATCCATCTCGGCACCATCGTCCACATCCTTGCGGCGGCGGTGGGGCTTTCGGCTCTGATCGTATCCTCGGCCCTTGCCTTTGCGATCGTCAAGTATCTCGGCGCCGCCTATCTCATCTGGATGGGCATCCGCACCCTCATGGCCAAGGATGCCCGCCCCGAAATGCCTGTGGTGCCTGCCGAGCCGCTGCACCGCGCCTTCCGCGACGGCTTCGTGGTCAATCTCTTCAATCCGAAGACAGCGATCTTCTTCCTCGCCTTCCTGCCGCAATTCGTCGACCCCGCACGCAGCGCGCTGCATTGGCAGATCCTCATCCTCGGCCTGACCTTCATGGGTCTCGGCATCTTGAGCGATGGGATCTTCGCGCTGCTCGCCGGGGCAGCTGGCGATGTCCTTCGCCGCAGCCGGCGCCTCCAGCGTCTTCTGCGCTGGTTCTCCGGAACTTCGTTCATCGGTCTCGGGGTCACCGCGGCCCTAGCGACGCGCAAGTAGGCCGTCATCCTGGCCGCAGAGGATGATAGCGCCCCACGATCTCTATGAAGAGCCGAACGCCTGCCCCCACTCTTACGTCATCACCGGCCTTGGGCCGGTGATCCCGATGGATTGAAGCGCCGCGCCTCACAGGATCAGGATGGCCGGGACTGATCCCCGGATCACGCCCGGGGACGGCCATCACGTTGATGCTGCCCTATCCTCCCCATGGAGGAAGGAAACCCGCATTCTGCGAAAAGGGGCGCCGAAGCGCCCCTTCATAAAACAAGCCGCTGGCTCATAAGATGAAAAACTCGGTGTACTTCAGTTCCTTGCCGACGTCCTTGGAGAACTTGAAGATCTCGACCGCCTTCTTCGAGCCCGAGCCATCGGCATCGTAGTACAGGGTCTTCGTCTTCTTGCTGTAGACCAGATAATCGTTCTGATCCTTGGCCTTGTCGCCTATCGTGAAGAATTCTTGTTCAGCTTGCCCGGGCTGGCCTCAGAGCCCTTGCCCAGTTTCGGCATGTACTTGTTGTCGAGCCAGATCGCGTCGTCAGCGGCCTTGTAGTCGTAGATCGTGTCGAGGTTCTTGCTCTTGCTGGGCTTGCTGGCGTCGAATACGAAGACATCGCGTCCCACGCCACCATAGAGCTTGTCGCTGCCCGAACATCCGGAGATCGTGTCGTCTCCTTCGCCGCCCCTTATCGTGTTCTTGCCGACATTGCCTTTGATCGTATTGTCGAGGGCGTTGCCGGTGATGTTCACGTTGGACCTGCCGGATGCGACGACGCTCACCACGCCCGGGTCGAGCGTCACGTTCTCCGTGACCTGGACCGTCGGCGAGGCCAGCAATTGGTCGAGGGTGAATCGGCCCTCCGCAAAATCAAAGAACTCGACATCGAGAACGATATCCTGACCATCGCCGGTTCGGTTATCGGTGACGACGACCTGACCCGCCCCGTTCCTGGCAACCGTATAATTCAAGCGACTCCCGGCATAGGTGACGACGTCGATGCCTCCTCCGCCTTCCAGCGTATCGTGCCCCCGCCGCCCGAGAGCATATCGTTGCCGTTTTCGCCCCTCAGGCGATTGTTGAGGCCGTCGCCGCTGATCGTGTCGGCATTGTCCGTGCCGCGAATGCGCTCGATGGCGATCAGCGTGTCGAGATGGCCCGTGGCATCTCGGACCTGTCCCTTGCCGAGATCGATCGTCAATCCGGTCTGGAGCCCCACGGCTCTGGCCTCAGCGCGGTAATCGACCTCATTGATGCCGAGAGCGCCGTTGAAGGTGTCGTTCCCCGCATAGCCGATGAAGCGCTGGTTGCCGGCGCCTGAACCGCCGATGAAGCTGTCGGCGCCGTCGGTGCCGAACACCGCATCGATGGCGAAGAACGTGTCGATGCCCCCGCCGCTACCGGTTTTCCTGACGGTTCCAGAGCGAGCGGTCGAGCCGAACGTGACCTCGATCCCCGTGAATCCCACATTCCGATTGTTGAGCACATTCCAGTTCAGGTTCGGATCGTCGTCGGTCCCGTCCTCGCCGCCATGGATCGTGTCATTGCCGGCACTGCCCTCGAACCTGTCCTCTTCCTCGCCAGGCCCATTGCCCGAGCCGCCGATGAGAACATCATCGCCGTCGCCGCCATTGAGCGTGTCGCTGCCCAAGCCGCCATCGAGCGTATCGTTGCCGGCATCGCCTTCCAACGTATCGTTGCCAAGGCCGCCACCCAGCGTGTCATTGCCGCTGTCGCCCCGCAGCCGGTTGTTGAGACTGTTCCCGATCAGGTGGTCGTCGTTGCGGGTTCCGCGCACATATTCGATGTTCTTCAGCTTGTCGGTATCGCCATTCGGCCCGGAAACCGTGACGTACCCGTCGGCCCCGACATTCGCCAGATCAACTGTGACGCCATTGCCACCGACGATGGCATCGTTCCGGTAGTCGACCTCGTCGTCGCCGGCACCGCCGTCGAAGGTATCGTTGCCGCCGAAGCCCCGGAAGCGCTGGAATCCATCCGCTCCGATGAAGCTGTCGTCGAACTGGGTTCCCTGAACCGCCTCGATGCCGGTGAACGTATCGGTCTCGGTCCCACCGCTGGCCGTAACCGTTCCAGCCCCTTCGCTCGTGAACACGACATCGATGCCATTCGGACGGGACGTCGCATTGGCCTCGGCGAGGTAGATGAGATCGTCGAACCCAGCGCCACCGTCGATCACGTCATCCCCGAGACCGGCGATCAGTTCGTTGTTCTCGTCATTGCCGAGGATCGTGTCGTCTCCGGCAAGAATCAGGTCGAAAATGTCGCGGCTTCGGAAGGTGGAATTGACCAGCGCATCGTCGAGTGCTTCCTGGGCAAGGTTCAGCCCCGTGAATTCCGCAACGACAGTCGTGCCGTCGGCGTCGATCAGTTCGATTTCGCTGATCGTTCCTGCACCCGTATCGAGGCCGGTTCCCGTGATGACGACCTTCCGGGTTCCGACCATGAAGGCCAGTCTCGTGCTGGTAGGCGCCCCGTCGGGCAGCTCCGGGAAGGGCATGGGAAAGAACTGGTCCAGCTCGAAGATTTCGTTGGAGAGGATGCGGAAAGTGGCCATGATGCCCCCGAGACAATGTTTCGTCTCAGCTTAATCATCCGCAGCCGCAAGGATATATCACCGAAGGGGTATTCAGCGCGCTTTTGCAAGAATGTTGCAAAAAAGCTTCACCCTTCCAGCTCCTCCCGCAACATCTCGAGCTCCAGCCATCTTTCCTCCGCCGCGTGTAGATCGGCCTGCAGCTGCGTGAGCGCGTCCATGGCCTTCTGGAAGCGGGCGGGATCGCGGAAATAGAGGTCGGGATCGGCAAGGATCTCCTGCACCTTGGCGATCTTGGCCTCCAGTTCGCTCATGCGCTGGGGCAGGATCTTGAGATCGTGCTGCTCGTTGAAGGAGAGCCTGCGCTTTGCCCGAGCCGGGGCCGGAGCTGCGGCAACCGGCCTGTCGGCACTCTTCGGCTTCGCTCCCTTCTCGGCGACGCGGGCCTGAACGCCGCGGCCGCGCTGGGCGACCATGTCGGTATAGCCGCCCGCATATTCGACCCAGCGCCCCCCGCCTTCCGACACCAGGACGGAACTCACCGTGCGGTCGAGGAAGTCGCGGTCGTGGCTGACCAGGATCGCGGTGCCGGAATAATCCTGGATCATCTCCTCCAGGAGATCGAGGGTTTCGAGATCGAGATCGTTGGTCGGCTCGTCGAGCACGAGCAGGTTGGAGGGCTGGGCCAAGGCACGGGCCAGCATGAGGCGGTTGCGCTCGCCGCCGGAGAGCACGCCCACCGGGGTGCGGGCCTGCTCGGGCGAGAACAGGAAGTCCTTCATGTAGCCGATGACGTGTTTGGTCTGCCCGCCGATGGTGACCGTGTCGCCGCGCCCGCCGGTCAGGGTCTCGACTACGGTGGCGTCGGGATCGAGGCTCGCTCGGCGCTGGTCGAGGGTCACCATCTGCAGGTTGGAGCCGAGCCGCACCCGGCCCTCGTCCGGCTCCAGGGCGCCGGTGAGCAGGTTGATGAGGGTCGTCTTGCCGGCCCCATTCGGCCCGATGATGCCGAGACGGTCGCCGCGCAGGACACGCAGGGACAGGTTCGAGACGATGGCACGGTCGCCGTAGGATTTCGAGATGCCCTCCGCCTCGACCACGAGGGTGCCGGACTGCTCGGCTTCGGCAAGACTCATGTTCACCGTGCCGACGGCGCGCTGGCGCTCGCGGTATTGCTGGCGCATGGCGTAGAGATTGCCGAGGCGCCGCACGTTGCGCTTGCGCCGTGCCGTCACCCCGTAGCGCAGCCAGTCCGCTTCGGCCACGAGCTTGCGCCCGAGCTTGTGGTGCTCGGCCTCCTCCTGCTCCAGCACCTGATCGCGCCATTCCTCAAAATGGGCGAAGCCCCTGTCCATGCGGCGGGTCCTGCCCCGGTCGAGCCAGATGGTCGCCTGGGACAGGCTCTCGAGGAAGCGGCGGTCGTGGCTGATCAGCACGAGGGCGGAACGAAGGCTCTTCAACTCGCCTTCGAGCCATTCGATCACCGGCAGATCGAGATGGTTCGTCGGCTCGTCGAGCAGCAGGATGTCGGGCTGAGGCGCCAGCACCTGCGCCAAGGCCGCGCGGCGGGCTTCGCCGCCGGAGAGATCGGCGGGCTTCTCCTCGCCGCTCAGCCCGAGCTGCTCCAGGAGGTAACGGGCCCGATAGGGATCGTCGCCCGGCCCGAGCCCCGCCTCCACATAGGCGAGCGTCGTGGGATAGGCGGAGAGATCCGGCTCCTGCGCCAGATAGCGCACGGTCGCGCCCGGCTGCACGAAGCGCTTGCCATGATCGGTCTCCACGAGGCCTGCGGCGATTTTCAGCAGGGTGGACTTGCCCGAGCCGTTGCGGCCGACAAGGCAGGCCCGCTCGCCCGGGGAGACGGAAAGCTCGGCGCTCTCGATCAACGGCGTGCCGCCGAAGGTGAGAGCGATATCTTGGAGGAGAAGAAGAGGAGGAAGCGCCATTGCCGCTCACCTGACACCTCTTGGTCGCAGATGCAAGACCGTCAGGAACCGTTACAGGGGTGGACGGTCATCGAAGTTTGTGATCCCCTTCCGACGTTAAGCTGAGCGTTTGAATGACACTGACGAGGCGTCTGCTTCTTCTTGCTGTGATCTCGGTTCTGCCGGCGATCGTCATCTGGACTTACACGGAAGTCTCTCTGCGCCGTGCCCGGGAAGCCGAGGTAAATGATCTCGCGATCAGGCAAGCCCAGCTGGTGGGCGCGGAACTCGAGAGGGTCTTCGACGGCATCCACAGCCTTCTGCTTGCCGTGGACGAGACCCCCTCCATTCGCTCCTTCGATACGGCCGCCTGCAGCCCCTATCTGAAGGCCATTCAGGAGAAGGTTCCTTATATCCTCTCCTTCGTGGCGATGGACATCAGCGGGCATATCCGCTGCCGCCCGACCGGGACCACCGACACGCAGCACTATTTCGCCGACCGGTCCTATTTTCACGAAGCCCTGTCCAGGATGGGCCTCGTCATCGGAGAATATACACCCGTCTTCGAGGAAGGCGGGCTCGCTCCCCGTCCCGTGCTCCCCCTGGCCCTGCCGATCTGGAACGACAGGGGCGACGTGGTCGGCGTCCTGGCAGCCGCCCTGGATCTGGCATGGCTCAATCAGAAGGTGAAGGAACGCACCGTGCCCGAGAACGGCTCGGTGACGATTGCCGACCGGAGAGGCATCGTGATCGTGCAGCATCCTCATCCGGAGCGCATGCTCGGCAAGCTGCTTCCCCAGGAATACCAGGCTCAGGCCAAGGCAAAGGACATCGGGACCGCCGAGACCGTCAGCGCCGACGGCGTCAGGCGCATCGTGGGCTATATTCCGCTCTCCGTGCCGCCGAAGGACCTCTACATCAACGTGGGCCTGTCGACGAAGGCCGCCTTCGCGTCGATCAATCAGGCGGCGAGACGCGGCTTCATGCTGATCGCGGCGGCGCTCATCCTGGCCCTGTCCCTGTCCGCCCTGCTCAGCCGCGCCTTCATCACCAGGCCCTTCGAAATCGTGACGAACGGCATCCGGGCTTGGCGCCAGGGCAATTATCAGGCACGCATCGACCTTCCGGGGAAGTCCGGCGAGTTCGGCATCCTGGCGCGGGCCTTCAACGACCTGATGGACGACGTGGCCGAGCGCCAGAAGGCGCTTCAGGCAAGCGAGGAGAGAGCCCGCCTGGCCTTGGAAGCAGGGCATATGGGAACCTGGTGGTACGATCCCAACAAGAGCGTCGGCGGCTGGTCGAGCCAGGCGACCGCCATGCTCGGGCTTTCCCATGCCAACGAGATCATGGACCATCAGGATTGGCTCAGGATCCTCCATCCCGAGGACTTCGATCGTGTCGTTCAGAGATGGCGTGAGGCCGTGCAGAACCAGGGGGACTACCAGGACGAGTATCGCATCCGGCTCCCCAATGGCAGCCTTCGCTGGATCAACTCCAGGGGCCGGGTCTTCTTCGATATCCAGAAAAGACCCGTCTATTTCATCGGAATTTTCCAGGACATCACGGAGCAGAAACACGCTGAGGAACAGCAGCGCTTCTTCCTCGACGAACTGAATCACCGGGTGAAGAATACCCTGACCACCGTGCAGTCCATCGCGTCCCAAACCCTGCGCACGACGGAGACGCCGGCCCAGTTCAAGGACGCCTTCGAGGGGCGCCTGCTCGCCCTGTCGAAGACGCACAACCTGCTGACCCGGAAGTCCTGGCGCGAGGCGGAGCTGCGCGATGTGGCGGAGCAGGAGCTGGCGCCCTATCGCAAGCAGGGCGATGAACGGGTGACCCTGAACGGGCCGAATGTCAGGCTTCCGGCGCGCTACGCCATCAACCTGGGCCTTGTGCTGCACGAGCTGGTGACGAATGCCGCCAAATACGGGGCGCTCTCGACCAATACGGGACGTCTCGAAATGAGCTGGACCATCGTCGAGAGCGAGGATCGCCCGGATCAATTGCGGATCCATTGGGTCGAAAGTGGCGGGCCGCCCGTCGCGCCGCCGAAACGCCAGGGTTTCGGCTCGCGCCTGATCCGCCGCAGCATCGAGGGTGAGTTGGGTGGCTACATGGTGCTCAATTTCGCGGAAGGCGGCGTCGCCTACGATATCTCCGTGCCGCTCTCTCACACGGCTAGCGCAGCAGCTTAGACAACAGGCGTTTCATGCGGCTGCCATAGGGCGGCTTCTTCGAAGCGGGCAAGGCGGATTGACGAAGCGGCAGAGATCGCAAGGATGGGCCCTGACTCATTCCAGCAGGAGCATGATGTTGAGCGGCCCCTCCCCCGTGCTGTCGATCCAGAACCTCTCCATCGGTCTTCCTGCGCTGGCTGATCGGCAACACGCCATCAAGGATCTGTCGCTTGCCATCAATCCGGGCGAGACGCTCTGCGTCGTGGGCGAATCCGGCTCCGGCAAGTCGATTACCGCCATGGCGACGATCGGGCTGCTGCCGGCGGGCGTTCGGGTCCTGTCCGGCTCGATCAGGCTCGGCGACCGCGATCTGCTCGCCCTCGACGAAGCCGGCTGGTGCGACGTGCGCGGCCGCGAGGTCGGCACCGTCTTCCAGGAGCCGATGACCTCCCTCAACCCGGTGATGCGGGTGGCGGACCAGATCGCGGAAACCTTCCGCGCCCATGGCCTTCTCAGTCCCGCCGAGCGCGATCGCCGCGTGCTCGATCTCCTCACCGAGGTCAACCTGCCGAACCCCGAGCTGATCGCGAAGGCCTATCCGCACGAGCTCTCCGGCGGCCAGCGCCAGCGGGTGATGATCGCCATGGCGCTGGCCCTCGAGCCGAAACTCCTGATTGCCGACGAGCCGACCACGGCCCTCGACGTGACCACCCAGGCCCAGGTCCTGAAGCTGATCGACAACCTGCGCCGCAAGAAGGGCACGGCGGTGCTGTTCATCACCCACGATTTCGGCGTGGTGGCCGAGATCGCCGACAGGGTCGCCGTGCTGCAGCAGGGAGCGCTCGTCGAGCAGGGAACGGCCGAGGAGGTGCTGACCCGGCCGCAGCACCCCTACACCAAGCGACTCCTGGCGGCGGTGCCCTCGCTGACCCCTCCTGCCCCGAAGCCCCTCGCCGGACAGTCCATCACCCTGAAGGTCGATGCCCTGACCAAGATTTACGGCGGGCGCGGCTTCTTCCGCAAAAGCCGCGAGGTCCAGGCGGCCGATGCGGTGAGCTTCGACATCAGGCGCGGCGAGACCCTCGGACTCGTGGGCGAATCCGGCTCCGGCAAATCCACCGTGGGGCGCTGCGTGCTGCGCCTGATCGAGCCGGACGGAGGCGCCATCGAGATCGGGGATTTGAACTTCAGCGCCCTGTCCCAGCGCGACCTGCGCCCGCATCGGCGTCGGATCCAGATGGTGTTCCAGGATCCCTTCGCCTCCCTCAACCCGCGACGCACCGTCGGGCGCATCATCGCCGAGGGCCCGATCACGCAAGGCGATGACCCGGTCAAGGCCCTGGACGACGCCCGCATCCTCCTGGAGAAGGTCGGCCTGCCCGCCCAGGCCATTGAGCGCTATCCGCATGAGTTCTCCGGCGGCCAGCGCCAGCGCATCGGCATCGCCCGGGCGCTCGCCATGAGGCCGGACGTGCTGGTGGCGGACGAGGCGGTCTCGGCCCTCGACGTGTCGGTTCAGGCCGAGATTCTCAAGCTGATCCGGGGGCTGCAGGAAGAGCTCGGCCTTGCCATTCTCTTCATCACCCACGATCTGCGGGTCGCTGCCCAGATCTGCGACCGCGTGGCAGTTATGCAAAAAGGGCGGATTGTCGAAATGGCGGAAACCGCGCAACTCTTCGCCTATCCGCAGGACGCGTACACGCGCCAGCTCCTGGCCGCCGTGCCGGGCATGAACAAGATGATTTAGGGAGATGATATCCGTGAACGATCAGGTCAGCGCGCCTCTCGCGCCCAACATGGTGTTCCAGAATCTCATTGGCGGACGCGAGCGCCCGGCATCTGATGGCCTGACGCTCGATGTACTCTCTCCGGTCGACGGCTCGCTGCTGGCCCGGATCGCCTCCGGCACGGCCCAGGACATCGACGAGGCCGTGAAGGCCGCCCGTGCCGCCCTCAGCGGCGCCTGGGGCAAGCTGACGGCGACGGAGCGCGGGCGCCTGCTCATGAAGCTCGCAGCCGCGGTCGAAGCCCATGCCGATGAACTCGCCATCCTGGAGAGCCGCGACAACGGCAAGCCTCTGCGCCAGTCGCGGGCCGATGCCATCGCGCTTGCCCGTTACTTCGAATTCTACGGCAGTGCCGCCGACAAGCTGCACGGCGACGTGATCCCCTATCTCAACACCCACTTCATCGGCGTCGAGCGGGTCCCGCACGGGGTGACCGGGCATATCGTGCCCTGGAACTACCCGATGCAGATCTTCGGCCGCTCGGTCGGCGCGGCGCTCGCCGCCGGCAACGCCACCGTGGTGAAACCTGCCGAGGACGCCTCGCTGACGATCCTGCGCGTCTCCGCGCTCGCCCGCGAGGTCGGCTTTCCGGATGGCGCGCTCAACGTCGTGACGGGCCTCGGCCGCACGGCCGGCGCAGCGCTCGCCGCCCATCCCGGCATCGATTTCCTCTCCTTCACCGGCAGCCCTGAGACCGGCACGGCCGTCCAGACGGCAGCGGCCAAGAACCATGTGGGCGTCACCCTCGAACTCGGCGGCAAATCGGCCCAGGTCGTCTTCGACGATGCCGATCTGGAGCGCGCCCTGCCGACCCTCGTCAATGCGATCATCCAAAACGGCGGCCAGACCTGCTCGGCGGGCAGCCGCCTCCTGATCCAGCGCGGCATCTTCCAGGAGGTGGTCGATGCGGTCGCCGAACGCTTCCGGACGCTCCTCGCCGGACATCCCGAGCGCGAGCCCGATCTCGGACCGATGATCAACCAGGCCCAGCAGCGCCGCGTTCTCGGCTATCTGGAGCGCGGCCGCAACGAGGGGCTGAGCGTCATTGGTGAAGGCGTGGTGGCGCTCGATGCGCCTGCCGGCGGCTTTTACGTGGCGCCGACCTTCCTGGCGCCCGTCCCGCACGAGAGCA
>KI911948.1:116420-123737 GCA_000517005.1 Microvirga lupini | reverse complement strand
TCCTGTCCCAGGAGGAAGTCTTCGGCCCGGTTCTGGTGGCGACGCCCTTCGACGACGAGGCGGAGGCGATCCGGCTGGCGAACGGCACGCCCTATGGGCTTGCCGCAGGCGTGTGGACCCGCGACGCCATGCGCTCGACCCGCGTCGCCCGTTCCATGCGTGCGGGCCAAGTTTTCGTGAACTGCTACGGCGCCGGCGGCGGCATCGAACTGCCCTTCGGCGGCTTCGGCCGCTCGGGCCATGGCCGCGAGAAGGGTTTCGAGGGCCTGATCGAGTTCACCACGACGAAGACGCTCGTCATCGCGCACGGATAACAGGCGTAAATAAAACTCACCCTCATCCTGAGGAGCCGCGAAGCGGCGTCTCGAAGGAGGGTCCAGAGAACTCTGGAGACGCCTCGCCCTTCGAGACGGACCTGACGGTCCTCCTCAGGGTGAGGCTTTGGATAAGCATGATCTCTAAAATAGGGGAAGAAACATGAATCGCCTTGAAGGCAAGGTGGCGCTGGTCACGGGCGCCGGCTCCGGTTTCGGCTTAGGGATTGCGGAAACATTCGCCCGCGAGGGTGCGAAGGTCGCCATCATCGACATCAACGAGGCAGCAGCCAAGAGCGCCGCGGAGAAGATCGGGTCTGCCGCCATCGGTCTTGCCGCCGACGTGTCCAAGGCTGCCGATGTGAACGCGGCCGTGGAAAAGACCGTCTCTACGTTCGGCAAGCTCGACATCGTCGTCAACAATGCGGGCATCAGCCATCGCAACCGGCCGATGCTCGAAGTAGAAGAAGACGAGTTCGACCGGGTCTTCGCAGTCAACGTGAAGTCGATCTATCTCTTCGCCAAGGCGGCCGTTCCGCTGATGCAGAATCAGGGCGGCGGCGTGATCATCAACGTTGGCTCGACGGCAGGCCTGCGTCCCCGCCCCGGTCTCACCTGGTACAACAGCACCAAGGGCGCCGTGCACACCATGACC
This sequence comes from Microvirga lupini, assembly GCA_000517005.1. Classification (GTDB taxonomy): domain Bacteria; phylum Pseudomonadota; class Alphaproteobacteria; order Rhizobiales; family Beijerinckiaceae; genus Microvirga; species Microvirga lupini. Next base: position 122,768 of record KI911948.1, on the reverse strand, counting down.
AAGTCCATGGCCGTGGAGCTCGCCCCCAACAAGATCCGCGTCTGCGCCCTTGCCCCCGTGGCCGGCGAGACCCCGCTGCTCGCCACCTTCATGGGCGAGGACACGCCGCAGAAGCGCGAACTGTTCGTCAACTCGATCCCGCTCGGCCGCTTCTCCACTCCGCAGGATATCGCCAACGCGGCGCTCTACCTTGCGTCCGATGAAGCCAGCATGATCACCGGCGTGGTGCTGGAGGTCGACGGCGGGCGGTGCATTTGATGCGTTACTGATCAAGTGCAACACAGGCCCTCTCCCCCCTTGTGGGGGAGAGTTGGAGAGGGGGGTAGCCACGGGTCGACTGGGTACACCGATCAATCCGATGGCGCCAACACCCCCCTCCCTGGCCCTCCTCCACAAGGAGGGAGGGGAACCCGCGCTTTATTCTGCATCCAATCCCCGATCTTCGCTTCGCTCGCCGGGGATGACACGGGGGCTTCTGTCACGCCCTCTGCCACTCGAACGGGAGCGGAGCCTCCTTGAAGGCGAACCGGTCGAGATGGGAGGCGACGACGCCTTTCATCCGCTGGAGCGTCTCGTCGTCCTGCGCTTCCACGCTCACCGTCAGCGCCTCGGGATCTGCCTTCATCGTCGCGACGGCGGCCGGGAAGCGGACGATGCCCTCGTTCTCCGAGAGCTGAACGTCGAGCTTATGGCTCCAGTGCTTGCAGAGCTGCTGGAGGTATCGGGCGCCGTTCGCGGTGGGCACCCGTGCGGTCTCATGAGCCATTTGTGAAGCCTCTCATTCCGCCAATCGCTTTGAAACAGCAGGCTCCGGCGGATCTGTTCATTTGCGATGCTTAAGCCTCGGTCACGCTGAAGTTAAGTGAAGAATCGGTAATGAGGATCTTCCATCCGGCGCGGTCCTGCGTAAGCTGGGCTCACCGCGACCTGTCGCAGCCCATTACCGGATGGAGTTCCGCCTTTGACGAAGCGCTTCCTGACTGCCGCCCTGCTCCTCTCCGTCAGCGTCCTCCCGGCCTATGCCGCCAAGACGTCCCTCGTGGTGGGCATGCCCATTGAGCTCCCGGGCCTCGATCCGACGGTCGCCGCTCCCGTGGCCATCCGCGAAGTCACCTGGGTCAACCTCTACGAAGGCCTCGTGCGCATCGACCGGACCGGCAAGGTCCAGCCGCTCCTGGCAAAGAGCTGGGAGGTCTCGCCGGATGGACTGACCTACACCTTCCGCCTGCGGGAAGGCGTGAAGTTCCATGACGGCTCGACCTTCGATTCCGCCGACGTGAAGTTCGCCTTCGACCGCGCCCGCGATCCGAAATCCACCAATGCGCAGAAGCAGATCTTTGCGCCCATCGCCTCCATCGAAACGCCGGATCCCGCGACCGTCGTGATCAAGCTGAAGGAGACATCGGGCAACTTCCTCTATTATCTCGGCTGGGGCGATGCGGTGATCGTGGCGCCCGAGACCGCTGAGAACAACAAGGCCAATCCGGTCGGCACCGGACCCTTCAAGTTCAAGTCCTGGACGCGCGGCGACCGAGTCGAGCTCGTGCGCAATCCGGATTACTGGCAGAAGGACAAGATCAAGCTCGACAGCGTCACCTTCCGCTTCATCAACGACGCGCAGGCCCAGGTCGCAGCCCTCAAGGCCGGTGACGTCGATGCCTTCCCCAATCTCGGCGCACCGGAGCTCTTCGCCGAATTCCAGAAGGATCCGCGCTTCAAAGCGGTGGCGGGCAACACGGAAGGCGAGACCGTCGCGGGTCTCAACAGCGCGAAGAAGCCTTTCGACGACGTGCGCGTGCGCCGCGCCCTCATGCACGCGGTCGACCGCAAGGCGCTGGTCGAGGGCGCCTATTCCGGCTTCGGCCAGCCCATCGGCAGCTTCTTCTCGCCGAACCACCCGGCCTTCGTGGATACGACGAACATCATCCCTTACGATGTAGAGAAGGCTAAAGCGCTCCTGAAGGAAGTGGGATACGGCAACGGTCTGTCGATCACCATCAAGTCGCCCCAGATGGCCTATGCCAGCCGTTCGGCGGAGCTGCTCTCCGCCATGATGGCCGAGGTCGGCGTCGACCTGAAGATCATCCCGACGGAATTTCCCGCCAAGTGGATCGAGGAGGTCTTCAAGAACAAGGATTACGACGTCACCATCGTGTCCCACACGGAGCCGCTCGACATCGAGATCTTCGCGCGCGACAACTACTACTTCAATTACAAGAACGACAAGTTCAAGGCCGTTCTGGCGGAGGCCGCCAAGACCACGGACGAGAACGCGCGCTACGCGAAATATGCGGAAGCGCAGAAGATCCTGGCAGAGGACGTCCCTGCCCTCTTCCTGTTCCAGCTGCCGAAGCTCGGCGTGTGGAACGCGAAGGTGCAGGGCCTGTGGGAGAACTCGCCGATCCCATCGAACGACGTGACGGAAGTGTCGTGGAGCGAGTGAAACCGGCGCATGGTTTTGCGCCCTCCTCCATGAAAACTCACCACGTCATCACCGGCCTTGTGCCGGTGATCCCTATTCGGAGGGCGCCACGCTCTTCCTATCGAGATGGCCGGGACAAGCCCGGCCATGACGAGGGAAGGAATGCGGCAGTGTCATTCCCGGCCGGAGATGGCGAAGCCATCGGAGAGGAAGGGAATCCATCAACTCAGTGCGTGTGAGTGGATCCTCTTCCCGGTCCTGCGGACCGCCGGGGATGACATTTGCACCCCCACCCCTCCCCGCAAAGGGAAGGGAATAGACAGTCTCTAATTATGCTGCGTCTCGTCATCTCACGCCTTGTCTCGCTGGCCGTCACGCTTCTGGCCGTATCGCTGGCGATCTTTCTCATCCTGGAAGTCCTGCCGGGCGATCCGGCCGCCATCATGCTCGGCACGGCTGCGCGTGAAGACACCCTCGCGGCTTTGCGGCAGGAGCTCGGGCTCGATCAGCCAGCGCTCATACGCTACCTGCAATGGATCGGCGGGATTCTTCACGGCGATCTCGGCACCTCGATCACCTACAAGATGCCGGTCTCGACCCTCGTGGCCGAGCGCATGAACGTGACGTTGCCGTTGAGCCTGCTCGCCATTCTCATCTCGACCGCTCTCGCATTGCCGCTCGGCGTTGCAGCAGCAGCGCGTCGGGACGGACCTGTGGATCGCGCAGTGCTCGTGTTCAGCCAGCTCGGCGTGGCCGTGCCGAATTTCTGGATTGGGCTCCTGTTCATACTCTTCTTCTCGACTTGGCTCGGCTGGTTCCCGGCCGGCGGCTTTCCCGGCTGGAGCGCGGGCATCGGGCCTGCCCTCCAGGCGCTCCTCCTGCCGGCCGTCGCGCTCGCTCTGCCGCAGGCGGCCGTGCTGACGCGCGTCACGCGCTCGGCGACCCTTGAGGTGATCGGAGCCGATTTTGTGAGAACAGCGAGAGCGAAAGGCGTCGACAAAGGAGGCACGCTGCGCCGGCATGTGGTGCCGAATGCACTCATTCCCGTCACGACCATCCTAGGGCTTCAGCTCTCGTTCTTCTTCGGCGGCGCCATTCTCGTCGAGAACGTGTTCAACCTGCCGGGCCTCGGGCGGCTCGCCTATCAGGCGCTCAACCAGCGCGACCTCGTGGTGATCAAGGATATCGTGCTGATCTTTTCCGGACTCGTCATCGTGGTGAACTTCATCGTCGATATCGGCTACGCCATCCTCGATCCGCGCCTGAGGAGCCGGTCATAATGAAGCGCTCGCGCATCCCACTGAATTCAGCCCTCATCGTCGGCGGCATTCTCACAGCACTGCTGATCGTCACCGCGCTGGTGTCGCTCGTCTGGACGCCGGAAGTGCCGACGCGCGTGCGCGTCGCCATGCGCCTGAAAGGCCCCGGCGAGGTCGGCCTTCTCGGCACCGATCATTTCGGCCGCGACGTCGCCTCGCTGCTCATGGTCGGAGCCTGGAATTCGCTTGCCATCGCCTGGCCCGCGGTTCTGCTGGGTGCCGCCATCGGCACGGCCATAGGCTGCGCGGCGGCAGCCTGGAAAGGCATCGCCGACGAGATCGCCATGCGCGTGTCGGATGTGGTCTTCGCCTTCCCGGCCGTGCTCTCCGCGATCATGATCGGCGCGCTCGTGGGCTCGGGCCCGCTCGCCGCGATCCTGGCGATCGCCGTGTTCAACATCCCCGTCTTCGCCCGCGTCACCCGCGGCGTCGCGCTTCAGGTCTGGACGCTCGACTACATCGCGGCGGCCCGCGCCATCGGCAAGCATCCCTTACGGATCACCTGGGAAGACGTGATGCCGAACATCGCAGGCGCGCTGATCGTGCAGGTGACGATCCAGCTCGCGCTCGCCATCCTCACGGAGGCAGGCCTGAGCTATCTGGGCTTAGGCGTGCGTCCGCCCAATCCGAGCTGGGGCCGCATGCTGAGCGATGCGCAGACCTATCTCTCGCAGGCCCCTCACCTCGCCATCGCACCCGGCATCGCCATCGCGCTGTCGGTACTGGGCCTGAACCTCCTGGGCGACGGGCTGCGCGATGCGCTCGATCCGACTCTGAAAGGAAGAGGCGCTCCGGCTTAGGAGCGACGGTGCGTGCGCTCCTACCACGTCATCACCGGCCTTGTGCCGGTGATCCCGATACGGTGAACCGCAGCGCCTCACAGGATCGGGATGGCCGGGACAAGCCCGGCCATGACCCGAGGGTGTTTGCCGGATACGCTAAGCGGCCCTGCTCATCGCCTTGTGCACGTCGCTGAGGATCTCGTAGGAGCGCAGGCGCTTGGAATGGTCGTAGATCGCGGCGGCGACCATCACCTCGTCGGCGCCGGTCTGCGCGATGAAATTCGCCAGCCCGTCCTGCACCGTCTTGGGCGAGCCGACGAAGGAGCAGGACAGCATGTTCATGGCCTGAGCCTTCTCGCTGGGCGTCCAGTAGCTCTCGATGTCGTCGATGGGCGGCTGGAGCTTGCCGCGGGTGCCACGGAACAGGTTGGTGAAGGATTGCTGCGCCGAGGTGAAGAGATGGCGCGCCTCCTCGTCCGTATCGGCAGCGATCACGTTGACGCCGACCATGACATAGGGGCGGTCGAGCTGGGCGGAGGGCTGAAAGCGCTCGCGATAGACCTGCAGCGCCTGCATCAGGGCGCCGGGCGCGAAATGCGACGCGAAGGCGTAAGGAAGGCCCAGCATCGCCGCAAGCTGCGCGCCGAACAGGCTTGAGCCCAGGATCCAGACCGGCACGTTCGAGTCGGCTCCCGGCACCGCCCGGATCACCTGGTCCGGCTGGACGGGTCCGAGAAGCGCCTGCAATTCGAGCACGTCCTGCGGGAAGGTATCGGCCGATGTCGGATCGCGGCGCAAGGCCCGCAGGGTCCGCTGATCGGTGCCGGGAGCGCGGCCGACGCCGAGATCGATGCGCCCCGGGAACAGGGCCTCCAGGGTGCCGAACTGCTCGGCGATCACCAGGGGCGAGTGGTTCGGCAGCATGATACCGCCCGCACCGATGCGCATCATCCTGGTGCCGCCCGCCACGTGAGCGATCACGACGCTCGTTGCGGCACTCGCAATGCCGACCATGTTGTGATGCTCGGCCAGCCAGTAGCGATTGTAGCCCCATCTTTCCGCGTGCTGCGCCAGATCGAGCGTGTTGCGCAGGGCATCGGATGGCGTGAAGCCTTCGGGAACGGGCGCGAGATCGAGGACCGAAAAGGGAGGCATGGCGAGGCAGCTTTCTGAGTGTGTCCGCGGTTTAGAGCATCGGACCCAAAAGTGGATTGCACTTTTGGGATTGATCCGATGCTCAATCCCCCAAGCGGCGCATCGTTCTTCGCGGAAAACCGGGTCCACTTTTCCGCACGATGCGCTGGCAGCAGAGCCTTATCAGATCAGGTCTTCGCAGGCGGTATGCAAGTCATGACCCACATCATCGAGATCAACTGAGCCATGCGTGCGACGCAGCTAAAAAGAAAAACCCGGACGCTGGACGGTCCGCGCCGGGTTCTCACAAGTCACGTCGAAAATGGTCAGCCGCGGGTGCGGGCGCGGATCATGTAGGTGTCGAAGGCGTATTCGGCGACTTGGAACCAGAGATATTCCTCGTTGCGGAAGGCGCGGATCGAGTCGATCACCTTCTTGAAGTCCGCATTCTGGGCGGAGATCTCCGCATAGACCTCGTTCGTGGCCTTGTAGGCCGCGTCGAGGATCTCCTGCGAGAACGGACGCAGCTGAGCGCCGGCGCCGACCAGGCTGCGCAGAGCGGCCGGGTTCTTGGCATCGTACTTGGCGAGCATGTCCATGTTGGCGGCCATGCAGCCTGCCTGCAGGATCGCCTGATAGTTCTTCGGCAGCGATTCCCACTTGCCCTTGTTGAACAGGAAGTGGAGCGTCA
>KI911948.1:112789-116320 GCA_000517005.1 Microvirga lupini | reverse complement strand
GCCACCTGCTGCGGAATGACCCCGAGCTTCGCCATCACCTGACCGGCGATGCCGGCGATGCGCATCTTGAGGCCCTGCAGGTCCTGGAGCGTCTTGATCTCCTTGCGGAACCAGCCGCCCACCTGGGTGCCGGTGTTGCCGCCCGGAAGAGCATAGAGGTTGTGCTTGGCCATGAACTCGTTGACGAGGCCGATGCCGCCGCCGTGGTACTGCCAGGCATTGAGCTGGCGGGCATTGAGCGTGAACGGCACGGCCGCAGCCGCCGCGAAGGTCGGGTCCTTGCCGACATAGTAATAGGCGGCCGTGTGGGCCATTTCGACCGTACCGGCGGACACGGCGTCGGCAGCCTGGAAGGTGCCGACGATCTCACCGGCCGAGAACGGCTGGATCTGGAACTTGCCTTCCGTCGCTTCCGACACGTACTTCGCCAGGAAGTCGGCGCCACCATAGATGGTATCGAGCGACTTCGGGAAGCCGGACGTCAGACGCCAGCGGATTTCCGGGTTTGACTGAGCGATGGCGGGCTTGGCGACGGCGCCTGCGGCGAGGCCGGCGCCAGCCGTGGCGAGAAAATTGCGGCGTTTCATGGGTGCCTACTCCATTTCGAGGGCATGTCGCGCTTTGAGGAAGGCTCGGTAACAAGGGATGGCTGACCCTGAGTAAAGCTAGACGAAAGACGAAGCTCACATAGCGGCATTCCTTGCAAACGGATCGCCCTCCCTCCTGTTCCGACGCCTGACTCAGCCTCAAGCCGTTGATCTGATGGAGATGAATCGTCGTGCCGCCGATGGGGAGCTGTCTGAATGACTTTGCTCCGGGTTGCCAGGCATGACTTCGACGCAAGGGGGTCCCGCCAAGCTTGCATGAGTGGATCGCGGGCCTGAGCGAATCCGGAGAGGCATCTGATGGATTCGGACTGATCGCTCGCGGTCCCCTCGTCTCAATCATAATGATATAAAGTAGATGAACTTAGTCATTTCAGAGCTAAATAATTCTCATTAGTAAACGACAGGAATCTTGTAGCATTTACTTCAAAAAGTATCAGTATTGCGAAAGCATACCCCCAACGAGTCATCGAATTACTTGCTACCGGTCACAGATTTGACACAGTGATTAAATGAGTTCTATCCGAGCAAGGGGAAGAGCCAACGTGCTCTTATAGGCCGATGAACAAGACGCTTATTTTGCTTGGAGCTTCCATCATCACGCATGGGATGATGTTCAGCGGAGCGGAGGCCCGGTTGGTCCGCTACGAGATCAACGGGAAACAGTACTCCTACAGCACCAACAACCGCGCCCAGACGGCTGAGGCCAAGAAGCGGATTGCGGCTGCGAAGGCTGCAGAGGCGGCAAAGGCCAAGGCGGAAGCGGAGAAAGCCAAGAACCCTCTCACCGCAGCCTTCGGCTCAACGACGCAAAAGGAAGCCAAGGAAGCCGAGGAGCGGCTTCAGCAAATCCTGTCCGGGCCGACGGAGTACATGGCGGTCTCCCAGCCCGTCCGCGAGCGCACCAGCGAGCCTGCAAAGAAGCCCCAGGATAAGCAATCTCGTCAGGCTTCCGCCGCCAAACCCGCCCAACGGCCCGTCACTGTCGTCCGCGCGCCGGCCAAGCCAGTCCTCGCATCCGCCGCGACGGCATCTCTCGTCATTGCGGAGCCGATCAGCCCGCAACATCAGACGAAGGTGAAGTCCGTTTCCTTCGACATGCAGACCGGCATCAAGACGACGATCATGATCGACGGCACGATCGAGGAGGAGCCGTTCGACAGCAGCGCTCTTGCCTTCCTGGCACCCGAGCCGGAGAAGATGAACAGCCTGACGGCTTTCGTGAACCAGCTGCGCAACAAGATGGCGCCTGAGGAAGCGACCGGCTCGATCAAAACCACCGTGGCCGAGCCGGAAGACGGCTCCCTAATTCGGCATCGTTAGCTGTCGCTGTCTGTCACGCCCGGCTCCAAAATCGTGAGCCGGGCCCGGCTGCCATCGATCTCGGCCATTGTGCCATAGGGTAAAGTGGCGATCGGATCGGTGTGCCCGAAATCGCATTCGGCAAGAGCCGGAAGGCTCTCCAGACCGGCCTCAGCGAGCGCACGCAGGACCGCCGCCTCCTGGTCCTTTCTGTAGGCCTCGTCCGTCTGCCCGCCGGGACGTCCGAGAACGATGCCCGAGAGCCGGGACAAGATGCCCTGAGCCGCGAAATTGCGCAGCCAGCGCAGGACCAGCGCTGACGGCGGCGCCTCCTCCGAGGTCTCATAGAAAAGGATCGCTCCGTTCCAGTAATCGAGCGGCGGCCACCAGTCCGAGCCTTTCAGCATCTCCAGAACCTCGGCGCATCCGCCAATGAGATGTCCGCGCACGGTGCCGGTTCCCTGCAGGATCCGAGGTCCCGTTGAAGGTGTCAGCTTTCTGCGGCGGTTCTGGTTCGCGGGATCGTTCCATGGCAGGAGTTCGGCGGTCCAGCCTTCCCGGTTCGGTGCGATCTCGCCGATGGGATCCGTCTGGAAAATCGCCTTGCGCAACGAATTTTCGGCATAGGCGTGCATATCACCGTTCTCCGCAAATCCCGCCATGATCGTCGGGCCATAGAACGAGCCAAGGCCGGCCTTGAGGCAGCCGAAGTGCAGAACGGTCGGGTCGGAGTAGCCGAGAAAGACCTTCGGATTGTCCGCGATCACATTCAGGTCGATATGCGGGATCAGGCGGATCGCATCGTCGCCGCCGATGCTGGCAATGACGCCCTTGATCGAGGAATCCGCGAAGGCTGCGTGAATGTCCTCGGCTCGTGCTTGAGGATTGCGGTCGAGCCATGCGGCATCGCGAAGGGCATGGGGCATCTCGACAGGTACGAGCCCGAAGACATCGGCCAGAACCTTTCTGCCTGCCTCATAGCGATGCGGGAAGACGGACGGACCGCCCCAGCTCGGCGACACGATGGCGACACGGTCGCCAGGCTTGAGGGCCTGCGGTTTGACGAGAGGTCTGTTCCACCAACGATCGATCATGGTGTCTCTGCAGAGCGAGGATTGCCTCTTTTCGCAGATCGAGCGCCCAAAGAAAACGGCGCCGCATGCACGGCGCCGTCCGTATGTGTCGATGAAGCCGAAACTTAGAAGTCCATGCCGCCGGCCGGCATGGCCGGAGCAGTCTCCTTCTTCGGCTTCTCGGCGATCATCGCCTCGGTGGTGATGAGAAGGCCCGCCACGGAAGCGGCGTCTTCAAGCGCGACACGCACGACCTTCGCCGGGTCGATGATGCCGAACTTGTAGAGGTCGCCATACTCGCCGGTCTGCGCGTTCCAGCCAGCAGCGTAGTCCTTGGCCTCGGCCACCTTGCCGACGATGACGGAGCCGTCCTCGCCCGCGTTCAGGGCGATCTGGCGGGCCGGAGCCTGGAGCGCGCGGCGCACGATCTCGACGCCGGTCTTCTGGTCGTCGTTGACGGGCTTCACGCCATCGAGCGCCTTGAGAGCGCGGAGCAGGGCGACGCCGCCGCCGGGCAGGATGCCCTCCTCGACGGCCGCCTTGGTGGCATG
>KI911948.1:111865-112689 GCA_000517005.1 Microvirga lupini | reverse complement strand
ACGCGGTCCTTCTTCTCCTTCACCTCGACCTCGGTCGCGCCGCCGACGCGGATCACCGCGACGCCGCCCGCGAGCTTGGCGAGACGCTCCTGCAGCTTCTCACGGTCGTAGTCCGACGTGGTCTCCTCGATCTGCGCCTTGATCTGGCCGACACGGGCTTCGATATCGCGCTTGTCGCCGGCACCATCGACGATGGTGGTGTTCTCCTTCTCGATCACCACCTTCTTGGCGCGGCCGAGCATGTTGAGGGTGACGTTCTCAAGCTTGATGCCGAGATCCTCGGACACGACCTGTCCCTTGGTGAGAACGGCGATGTCTTCCAGCATGGCCTTGCGGCGGTCGCCGAAGCCCGGAGCTTTCACGGCGGCGATCTTCAGGCCGCCGCGCAGCTTGTTGACCACGAGGGTGGCGAGCGCCTCGCCTTCCACGTCCTCGGCGATGATCAGCAGCGGCTTGCCGGACTGAACGACGGCTTCCAGCACAGGCAGCATCGCCTGGAGGCCAGAGAGCTTCTTCTCATGGATGAGGATGTAGGGATCCTCCAGCTCCACGCGCATCTTCTCGGCGTTGGTGATGAAGTACGGCGAGAGATAGCCGCGGTCGAACTGCATGCCTTCCACGACTTCGAGCTCGGTCTCCAGGGACTTGGCTTCCTCGACCGTGATCACGCCCTCGTTGCCGACCTTCTGCATGGCTTCCGCCAGCATGCGGCCGACTTCAGCATCGCCGTTGGCCGAAATCGTGCCGACCTGGGCGATCTCGTCGTTGGAGGTGACCTTCTTGGCATTCTTCTTGAGGTCCGCCACCACGGCCTCGACAGCCAT
>KI911948.1:92946-111765 GCA_000517005.1 Microvirga lupini | reverse complement strand
GTCCAGGGCGAATTTGACTTCCTTAGCAGCCATTGTTCGTCACTCCTGATGAGACGTAACGATGTGTGACTCTGATTGCGGGATTGGCCTTACGCGGCCTTCTTCTGGGCGGCGGTCTGCTCCAGCACGCCCATGATGTCGCTCTCCTTCATGATCAGGAGATCCTCGCCATCGATCTTCACTTCCGTGCCCGACCACTTGCCGAAGAGCACGGTGTCGCCGACCTTCACGTCGAGGGGAACGAGCTGGCCCTGTTCGTTGCGGGCGCCCGGACCGACGGCGATCACCTCGCCCTGCTGGGGCTTCTCCTTGGCGGTGTCGGGGATGATGATCCCGCCTGCCGTCTTCTCCTCGGCGTCGATGCGCTTGACCACGATCCGGTCATGCAAAGGACGGAACTTCATGAAGCTTCCTCCAATGATTTCAGCATGTTAACTGCTCACGCGGAGCCTCTTCGGGCCTCCGCGGCGATGATTTGGTTGGGCAATCTTGACCGTTCAAGAGGGGGAGCCAAAATTTTTTGGCACTCCCGGGAACCGGGTGCCAATCCGCGTTTCGGTAGCAGCGAAGACATTGGGTACAACCGTCATCCCGGGGACGCCGCAGGCGGTCCGGGATCGCGCGCAGAATAAAACGCGTGTTTCCCTCCCCCTGTGGGGAGGAGGGTCCCTGCGCCACTCTCGTCAGGCGATCCCGGGTTCTGCTGCGCAGCCCCGGGATGACTGCTGGAACGATGCTAATAATGCGGTGGCGGAGGCTCAGGCGCCGATGGCCCACCCGCATTGTCCTCGACCTCTTGGACACGGTCGAGCAGCTCATTGAGCTGGCGCTTCAGGCTGTCGATCTGCTTCCACTGGGCGATGACGGTCTGGTTCAGGTCTTCGATCACCTGGTCCTGATAGGCGACGCGCACCTCGAGCGCTTCGATGCGGGCTTCGAGATCACTCATCGGCTTGTCCCGTCCCACCCGGCTGCTCCACGAGCCCGTGGCCGAGGGAGACCCGCTCGTCGAAAACGAAGCATCCGCCGTTCCAGCGGCTCTCCGTTTCCGGAACTTCTTCCAGGTATTTGAGGATGCCGCCCTTGAGGTGGAAGACCTCCTCGAAGCCCTGGGCGAGCATGTAGGAGCTGGCCTTCTCGCAGCGGATGCCGCCGGTGCAGAACATGGCGACCTTTCTGTGCTGCTTCGGGTCGAGTTCGTTCTTCACGAAATCCTTGAACTCGCTGAAGCGCTTGATCCGGGGATCGACGGCTCCTTCGAAGGTGCCCATCTCGACCTCGAAATCGTTGCGGGTGTCGAGCAGGACGATGCCGGGCTCTTCCAGCAGCCTGTTCCAATCGGCCGGCGACACATAGGTTCCGACCCGGCGCAGCGGGTCGGTCTGCGGATCGCCGAGGGTCACGATCTCCTTCTTGAGCCGCACCTTCATCCGCTTGAACGGCGTCTCCGCGGCGGTCGAGAACTTCAGTTCGAGATTGTCCAGACGGCCCTTGAAGAGCGCTCCGTCACGCAGCTCGGCCATGAGGCCATCGATGCCCTCCTCCGTTCCAGCCACGGTCCCGTTGATGCCCTCATGCGCAAGCAGGAGCGTGCCCTTGATGCCGAGATCCAGGCAGAGCTTGTGCAGCGGGTCCTTCAGCTCCCGGAAGTCCGGCAGCGGGACGAACTGGTAGAGGGCGGCAACTTTGTACGTCATGGCGGCTGTTTATCAGCAGCAGTCGAGGCGGGAAACCCACCTATCCCGTCCTTGATGTCGCCCCATCTCCCGTCATGGCCGGGCCTTGTCCCGGCCATCCCGATGCGGAAAAGCGCCTCACCTCACATGATCGAGATCACCGGCACAAGGCCGGTGATGACGACGGAGATTTCACTCTCTTACCATTTACAGCTTCGGCCAGTGCCGCCTGTCCGGACACATGTCCTCCCAGGCCTTCGACAGGCGCAGCACGCCCACATCGTCGAAGCGGCGGCCGATGATCTGGAGGCCGATGGGAAGACCCGCCTTCGTGAAGCCTGCATTGACGGAGGCAGCCGGCTGATCCGACATGTTGAAGGCGACCGTGTAGCCGATATGCTCGAACGGCTCCTCCGGATTGTGGATCGGGGATGCCAGCTCCGCCGGATAGGCGACGCAGGGCGCCACCGGGGAGATCACGAAGTCGAAGCGGTGAGTGGCGGCGACAGCCGCATGCCGCATCACCATCATCTGGTTCATGCCGCTATAGACCTCAGCCCCCGTCAGATCCTTGCCGCCTTCCGCCCACTGCAGGATGTAGGGCAGAATTTTTCCACGCTCCTCATCGCTCAGGGGCGCGATGTCCATCCAGGCGCGCTGGCGCCAGAAATCGTCGAGACCGTCGAGCATCTCGCGGGTGATGAAGGGCGGCACCTCTTCGATGATCGCGCCCGCCTCCTGAAGAACCTTTGCTGCGTTCTCGACGGTGGCGCGGACCTCCGGGTCGAGCGTCATGCCGATGCCCGCCTGCATCATCACGCCGATCGTCAGGCCTTTGACCTCGATGTCGAGATCGAGCCAGGGCAGATCATGATAGGGCAGGCTCATCGGATCCCGCGCATCCGGGCGTGTGAGGCTTTGCATCATGAGGGCCGCGTCGCGTACCGTGCGGGTCATCGGTCCTGCCACCCGTCCGTAATAGGTCGGGTCGATGGGAACGCGGCCGAAGCTGGGTTTCAGGCCGAACACCCCGCACCAGGACGCCGGCAGGCGGATCGAGCCGCCGATATCGGTGCCGATATGGAACGGCCCGTAGCCGGCCGCCGCTGCCGCGCCTGCTCCCGCCGAGCTGCCGCCCGGGTTCTTCGACAGGTCCCACGGATTGCGCGCGAGCGGATGAAAGCTCGACAGCCCGGAGGAGAGCATGCCGTAATCCGGCATGGTGGTCTTGGCGAGAATGACGACGCCGTCCTCGCGCAGGCGCGCGGCCGACGGCGCATTCTCGGCGGCCGGAATGAGCGGACGCGCCGCCGTGCCGAGCGGCACGGGCGTTCCCTTGGTGGCGATGTTTTCCTTGATCGTCGCCGGAATACCGTCGAGCACCCTCGCCTGCCCGCTCATCCAGCGCTGCTCGGAGGCGCGCGCATCGCGAAGCGCCGCGTCTGGATCGAAGGCATAGAGCGCCTGGAGCCGTGGCTCATAAGCATCGATGCGTGCAATCACTGCCTTCGTGACCTCGACGGGAGAGACCGTCTTGCGGGCATAAGCTTCGAGAAGTTCGGTGCCCGTCCAGTCGGCCAGATCGGCCGATGAGCTGCCACGTGTCCGATACGAAGACGATTGCGTACTCAATGCGATTTTCTCCTGAAGGAATCTGCCCCGCCATGCTGAGGCCATCCGCGGGATGGGTAAACCGGTTTTGTCGCTGCATATGCGCATAGGCCCATGACGCCATTGCAGAAGCCGCCCGGAACGCGTGCAGGAGGTTTTTCGGCGTCCTACTCTTTGGGAGAGTACCCGCCAGATCATGGCACAAAGCCGGGCCTTTCTTGTTGGTCTGCAGCCGGCATCCGTCAGCCGCTTTCGATGACGTTTCTGAAAGGAGGACCTGCACCGCGCGAAACGCCTGTTCGCATGTGTTGTGCGAAATTGCACATCCTAAAGCTGTGCGATTATTATCCTGTAAAGATATTCGGTATCATCATCCGGGCATCTTTAACGCGGTGATTACCCTGCCATGAAGAATGGTACGAAGGCCGCCCTTCATCGAAGGAACAAGCTCCTCGCCGCTCTGGAGCCAGGCGACTATTTACGGCTCGAGCCTCACCTTGAGATCGTCGACCTGCCACGAGGCAAGGTCGTGTACCAAAGCGGAGAACCGATCCGGCATACCTATTTTCCCCATGATGTCGTCATTTCTCTGGTGACTGATCTGCAGAATGGCGGGTCCGTGGAGATGGCCGTATTCGGCCGGGAATCGGTATTCGGATTCGTGAGTGCTCTCGTTACCCGTCAGTCCTTGGGACGTTACGTAACTCAGATTTCCGGCTCTGCATCGCGCATTGCCTTGGAGCGCTTGGGCGAAGTCCTCGAGCAGCGCCCCACAATACGCCGTGTCCTGTTCCGTTACACGGAGGCCCTTTTGGCGCAGACGCTTCAGACCGTTGCCTGCAATGCCGTTCACAGCGTGGAAGCCCGTTGCTGCCGCGTCATCCTGAGCACCCACGACAGGACCGACAAGGACGACATCCCCCTCACCCATGAAATTCTGGCCGAGATGCTGGGGGTTCAGCGTTCAACCGTGAGCAGCGTCACGAGCGGGCTGCAGAGGATGGGCCTGATCAGCCAGGGCCGCGGAACGATCAGGATCACCGACCGGGCCGGCCTCGAGGAAACCGCATGCGAGTGCTACCACGTGATCCGTCAGAGCTTTGAGAGACTTCTGCCGGAAGTTCACAACCGGGCTGAGCCAATCGCGAGGCCTCGCCTTGTCCCGGCAAAGCGTTGAAATAGGATGAGTTGATCGAGAGAAAGATTTCTTCTGATTCTGTCGGGTTCCCAACAGACGGGGTAACTCTACCTTAGTATCTTCCAGCCCTGTTAACGCAAAGTTAATACGAGGGAAGAGATGAACGATACTAGGTTTCATAACAATGAATCGAAGAACGGGGCTCTCCTTCCAAGAATGCACTCACCCACCCTCCAACCGTTGCTTCAGTCTCTTCTGGCGACCCTGGCCGATATCGATTTTGACTACGAGCAGGAACGCGAGAAGCTGAGCAGCACCTCACCGGACGCCAACATCAAGATCCGCGCGCTCGAGAAGCTGAAAGCCCGCCATTACGAGCGCCGCCAGCCTTACATTCAGCAACTCTCTGTTCTGCAGCAGCAAATGATGGAACTTCGCGCCTAACGCATCGTGCGAAAGTGGATCCGTTTTCCGCATCAACGATGTGCCGGCCAAGAGAATGAGCATCGGAATCGATCGCAAAATCGGGTCCATTTTTGAATCAGACACTCTAGCCCAATCTCAATTATTCGGCGCATTCCAAACGCCAAGCGTCGAAGCCAAGAACAATAAGTCTTAGGGGCAAAAGCACTCAACGAGTCAGGTCCGATGAGTGCATTCACAAGACCTGAGCACACATCGACCGCTCACGAGGGATTGTAGCCAATGACTGAGGAAGAGATCGAAATCGTCGCGGAGGAACTGGCCAAGATCGGTGGCGTGACTTGGTATCCGGGCCGGGAAAAGGGAACTCTGATGAGGGTCGTCTGCGACCGCTACCGTGATCGGGCCAAGGTGGCGATCGAAGCTCTGGATCGCTACCGGGCGGGCCGGCAAGCCCCTCCCCTTTCGCAAGACAACAGGCCAGTCGATGAGTGTGCAACGAGCAAAAGCGCGCATTCATCGCCTCACGACGACATCAAACCCGGCGCGACCGTCATATACCGTCCTCCAGGGGATCGAAGAGCGTATTCCTGCCGTGTCGTCGAGATCGAAGGCAATCGCGCTTATCTCTCGCCCATTCTCAGAGCCTGCACCGACTGGGTCTCCATCGAGCACCTCGTCCCGGCGCAGGAGCCCGACAAGGCCGCGGCTCGCGACTGAACATTTCCGAGCATGGTCAGGGCGGCTCCATCACGAGCCGCCCTCACTTTATCCGAGCAGGCCTTCCCTCACTGCGTCAGCTTGCTGTACGTGCCGCCCTTCCAGACATTGATGTTGTATTTCGGATCCTTGATGTCGCCCTTCTCGTCGAAGGTCACCGGCCCGAGGACGGTATCGACACTCGTGCTGCGCAGGGTCTTTGCAACGGCTTTCGGGTCCGCACTGCCGGCCTTGTCGATCCCGCCGGCGATGGCCTGGACGGTCGCATAGGAGAACAGTGTAAAGCCTTCCGGCACGAAACCGATCTGCTTGAACTGCTCCAGCGCTCCCTTGGCCGCCTCGCTGTCGCGACCGTCGGGCGGGAAGGTGAACAGGGTTCCGTCAGCCGCAGGACCTGCCACGGCTCCGAATTCCGGCGTTGCGATGCTGTCGCCCATCATCAGCTGGAACTTGTAGTTCTGATCCGCTGCCTGACGCATGATGAGACCGGCCTCGGTGTGGTAGCCGCCGAAATAGAGGAACTCGACGCCCTGGCTCTTGAGGCGGTTGACCACCGCCTTGTAATCCTTTTCACCGGCATTGATGCCCTCGTAGAGCACTTCCTTGACCCCGGCACCGTTGAGCGACGCCTTCACCACATCCGCGAGGCCTTTGCCATAGGCGCTCTTGTCGTGAAGGATCCCGATTTTCTTGGTGCCATAGTTCTGCTTGATCCACGGCCCGATGAACTTGCCCTGTGCATCATCGCGGCCATAGAGGCGCATGATGGTCGACCAGCCCTGCTCGGCCGCCTTTTCGGTCATTGCCGGATTGCTGGAGGCCGGGCTCATCATCAGAACGTCCGCCTCGGCATAGACTTCGGAGGCGGGAATCGATGAACCAGAGCAGGCATGTCCGTCAACGAACTTGATGCCCTCGGCGATAATCCGGTTGGCGATGGCGACGGCCTGCTTGGGATCGCAGGCATCGTCATAGATGACGATCTTGACGTTTTTCCCGTTCACGCCGCCATTCTTGTTGATGGCCTGCGCCGCGAGCTCGGCGCCGTGCTTGAGCTGCTCGCCGATGCTGGCCACGGCACCGGTCATCGGACCGGCCACGGCAATGGTGATATCCTCCGCGCGAGCAAACCCGCTTCCGGCCAGCAAGGCCAGAACGGACAGAGGATAAGCGTACCTTCTCTTCATGGCGGTGCCTCCTGTTTGATGCTTCGCCGTTTCAGGCCGCCTGCGACCGCAAGCGATCGAGCTTGAAACGAGAGATGTCGTTCACAGGCGTTTTTCCAAGAGCGAGATCGGCCAGCACCTCGCCGATCACGCTCGCGAACTTGAAGCCATGACCTGAGCAGGGCGACGCCAGAACGATCCGCGGATCGGCAGAGGACCGGTCGAGCACGAAATCCTCGTCCGGCGTACGCGTATACATGCAGGTCCGCATGGCCTTGAGCGGTCCGTTCGCCTCCGGCATCGCGAGGGCAAGCATGCGCCGGACTGCGCCTCGTCGGCGGCTCCACCGTCCTGAGCCAAATCGTAGGCCGACGAGAGATAGGCGCCTTTGCGGTGAGACGCGGCCTTGACGCCCGTGCCGGCGAAGTCCGGGAAGCCGTAGCAGGCATCGTCCTCGGATTCGAAGATGAAGACCGGACAGCGGTCCGGAGAATAATGGGCCGGCTGCAATGGCTCGAACCAGCCGAGCACTTGGCGGGTCAGCTTGAGATGCGGCTTCAGTTCGGGGGCGAAATCGCCGATCCAGGCACCCGTCGCAAGGATCACGGACCCGGCCTCGATCTCGCCGCCATCCGTCTTCACCTGTACGCCGGAGCCGCGCGGCTCGATGGCCAGGACCCGTGTCCGCGCCCGGACTTCGGCGCCATGGCTTTCCGCCAGCCTGACGAATTGCCTGATGGCGAGTTCCGGCCGCAGGAAGCCGGCATCCGGCTGATACAATCCGGTCCAATGAGACGGCACCTTGAAAGCGGGGAAGCGCCGGTTGATCTCGGCGGCGCTCAAGACTTCATGCTCTAGGCCGTGCTGCTTGGACGCTTCGAGGGAGCCTTCAACGACTTGACAGTCGGGATAGCCCGCTTCGAGGATACCCGTGACGGTGAGAATCATCTCGCCGCAGAGCCCCTCCAGCTCGCGCCACTTCTCCAGCGCACGTCGAGCCAGCGGAACATAGGACGGGTGCTCGAAATAGGAGAGCCGGATGATCCGGCTCTCGCCATGTGACGAGCCCCTGTCGTGTCCCGGCTCGAACTGTTCGATGCCGATCACACGCTGTCCCCGGCGAGCGAGGTCGCAAAGGGCAGCGCTTCCCATGGCGCCGAGCCCGATCACCGCCACATCGAATGTCGTCATCGACCCAACCTTTCAAGACCGTACCGAATGCAGGCGCATACATTCCGCAGCGATCGAGGGTTCGTCAATCTGGCCCTCAAACGGACAAAGCGGCCCTTCTGCAGAGTCCGGAACAAAAAGCCCCGCAGTTTCCTGCGGGGCCGATGCACTCATCTCAGACGATGAAGAAGTCCTTCTCGCTGATCGATGCCTTGTTGCTGAACTTGGCGATCTCGACGGCTGCGGCCTTGCCCGAGCTATCCTTGTCATAGGAGAGGACGCCGGTCTTCTTGTTGTAGACGAGATAATCGTTCTTGTCCTTGGCATGACTGCCGATGGTGAAGAACGCCTTGGCAAGCTTGAGGGGCTTGTCAGGGGTGCCTTTCTTGATCGCGCCGTAGAAGGACTTGTTCGACTTGAACAGGGCATTGTCCAAGACGATCTTGTCCTGTCCCGTCTTGAAGTCCTTGACGGTGTCGGTGCTGGACTTAGCGAGCGTCGTATCGAACACGAACCAGTCCTTTCCGCTGCCGCCGGTCAGGATGTCTTTTCCGGATTTGCTGTAGATCTTGTCATTTCCGGCACCGCCATCCATCGTATTCCTGGACGAGGTTCCGAGCAGCACGTTGTCGAACGCATTGCCGTTGAGAACCGGCACGTCGCCGATTGCATAGACGGTATCGATTCCGGAGTTCGATCCCAGCGTGAAGCTGGTGCTGGCATAGACCACATCGACGCCGCCCGTATCGACGATCACGTCGTTGGCATTATCGACGTAATAGACATCGTTTCCGCCACCGCCCTGCATCACGCTGCCGCGACCCTTGCTGCTCAGGACATTGCTGCCCTCGTTACCGATCAGGGTCGTGGTGTACTGGTTTCCCGTCAGGCTGATCGGAGCATAGCCATCTGCAGCGCGGAGAACCTCCACGGCACTCGTGCCGATGTCATAGTCCACACTCGCGATGACGGTATCTGTGCCTGCGTAGTAGGACTGTTCGCGGGCCTCGTCGCGGGCGCTGTCGATGTAATAGACGTCGCTGCCTTCCCCGCCTTGCATATGGTCCGTGCCTGCACCGGCATCCAAGGTGTCATCGCCTCCGGAACCATAGAGCGAGTCGTTGCCGAGGCCGCCCGAGATGTAGTTGGCGTTGCCATCACCAGTCAGCGAGTCGTTGTAGCTGGAACCCACAACGTTCTCGAAGTTCACCCATGTATCCCTTTGCGAGTCGTTGACCCCGCCTCCGCCCGCATTGAGACTGACGGAAACGCCCTGCCCCGACAGCGCGTATGACACGGTGTCGATGCCATCGCCGCCATCCATGATTTCCTGACCGGACCCGCCGATGATGGTGTCGTTGCCGGCACCGCCTTGCAGCCTGTGCTTCCCGCCATCGCCGACGATCAGGTCGTTGTGAGCCGTGCCGATGATGCCCTCGATGGAGTTGTAGACATCGCCCCTCGCTTCACCGGTGCTGAGCGCCGTGTCGCGCGCAGGTTGATGATCAACCCGGTCGAAGAACCGGCATAGGATGCATAATCCCAGTAGGTCGATCCTGAGCCGCCGTTCAGAACGTCCGCGCCTTCTCCGCCGACCAAAGTGTCATCGTAGTTGTCGCCGCCATTGAGCACGTCGTTGCCGGCACCGCCATCGAGATAATCCTTGCCGTCCCCGCCATTGATCGTGTCGTCGCCGCCGTGGCCGTAGATCACGTCGGCAAAATTGACCGAAGCATCGTTGTGCCCGTTCAGCGTTTCACTGGTTTCATCGCCGTGAATGATATCAGGCCCAACCGCAGCCAAGGCCGATGCACTGATTGAATCGCTGAGATATTGAAGTTGTTCAGACAAAGTTTCGTCCACTTCGAACATGCGTTGATTAGGATTGTTTGCTCAGGCCTAAGCTCGGCCGTTTACGCATGTGCAAAAGGAGCCTGCAAGATTGCAAAGTTGGCGTAGGGGTCTGCCAAAAATGATCGCCGCTGACAGTTTTCTAATGTTTGCAAGAGCTTGGCGATTCACGCCGTGACGACAGGCTCGTTTTGGGCCGTGCGCAGCCACACACGCCACGCGATATCATTCTGCATCCCTGGATTGATCCTGTCTGCAAGGCACTACTTGGATGAAGAGATTCCTCGCCATTCAATATTCCGGAAGCCCGCACCATCGCCGACGATTCATTCCGACCTATATTGGATCGGCAGGCCGTGGCGGGACGCTGGGTCCTGGAACCCTTTTGGCGCGGCTGCTGTTCTCGTGCATCGAACGAGGAGGATCATATGAGCCGAGGCTTTCCATCCATGACGGCCCTCTTGGGGCTTCTTGCCATCGCAGGCTACCAGAACAGGGACAAGATTGCCGAGATGCTGGGCGGTCTGACATCCAACAATCCCGCCGGCACACCGGGCAACCCCGGTCGATCGCAAGGCGATTTGGGCGGATTAGGCGGCTTAGGCGGATTGCTGGGGGGTCTGGGTGGACAAAACCCGGGCGGTCTCCTCAGCGGTGGCCTGGGTGAGCTCGTCGACAGCTTCCGGCAGAATGGCCAGGGCGACATCGCCGATTCCTGGGTCGGAACCGGGCCCAACAAGGAGGTCGCTCCACAGCAATTGGAGCAGGCGATCCCGTCTGATGTCTTAGCGACCCTGACGCAACAGACAGGCTTGTCGCGAGAGGAAATCCTCGCCCGCCTATCCAGAGAACTCCCGCAGGCCGTTGATCAGTATACGCCCGACGGACGAATCCCCAGCGCCTGACGTCATTGCTCGGCCATCCGAGAGGTGAGCGCCACGGCTTTCTCGCATGGCCGGGCGCTCTATCCTTTTGACCTGCCTGCTACCTCCATCGCTTCGTTCCACGAAAACCGCAATCAGGTAGCCTTCGATTGCTCTGTTGCGAAGCGGAGCATGGGAGGGGCTGATGCATACAGACCGCTTTGTCGTCTTCAGGTTTCAAGACGAGTGGCTGGTAACTTACGCAGACCGGGAACAGACATCCTTCGCGACACGGCAGGACGCGGAACGCTCGGCTTTCGATGCAGCGGATATGCTCGCATCGAATGGCCATGCCGTTTCCGTGCTCATCATTCCCGATGGCTCGGATGACGTCTCCAAACCCTATCCACCTTTGGAACGATTCATTCGCAAGAAGAGCCTGAACTAGAACGATCCTCCCTTCGACACGCACGAACCGATCGGACGGGAGGCATTCGCAGATCGCGTGGGCACGGCGAAGGTTCTCGTTCGAGCCCGCTTCCTTCCCCCGCTCGCACGGCTTTGCTTTCGAGCATCCTCTCGCTTGTGTGCCCGGGTTAGGTTAGGATTTGACTCGTGATGTGCTCCCTGGGAGCGGGACGCGGCCATGCTCTGGGCAAAGAAGGCGATCGGCCCCGCCGAATGGGGCCCGACGCAGGATCAGTTCGAAGAACTTTTCGTCAAGCTCGGAAGCCCGAAGCAGATGATGCTCGCTGCTGCGTCCGACCCGGGATCCGGCCAGTCGATCTTCCTCATGAGCCTGCCGAATACGACGTTCCTCGGCTTCTTTTCAGGCTTCGAATGCGTGACCGAGGACGCCCTGCCCTCCGAGGCCGCCCTGCTCGTCGGCCACAACGACGAGTTGCTCAAGCATTTCAGGTATCCGGCACGACGGCCTGTGCCATAACCGGAAAGCCCATTTCCGCTGAATATCTCCTCCTTGAGCAAGCTTCCTGCAAGCTTGGGCATTTCGTTGCCACAATTGGCTGCCAAAGGCCGAGAATGTTCGAGCCTTGCAGTGGAGAGCATTGTGACCGCAGCCCACGATTTCGACGAGATGGTGGATCTTCTTGCACTAAGCCGGCCGTTCGAGCGATCAGCGGGCATGGCCGTGGCGCACAAGGTCGCAACGTTGCCGCTTCGGGATGCCATCACCCTAGTCGTCGAAGATTGGGCCGACGATAAGTTCAGGCAGTTGAGCGCCGTCATCGTCAGGCGGTCCGGTCCCGCGATTCGCAGCTTCGAGGAGATCCGGCATCTTTACGAGAAGGCGGAAACGGCGCCCGCGTCATGAGCGGAGCGGGGTAACGCCCCCTCGGCGTTCACAATGCCCTGCATTTGGGCTCGACGGCTCATATTTCACCACCCGCCTCCCTTCCCTCCTGGCCCCACAACCGCTTTTATGGTCCCGGCTCAGCAACCGATTGGAGGGACCGGGTGGAACTCGACGAAGCAAAATGCTCATGCCCGAAATGGTTTCCGGTCTTCCTTTCCGGCATCGGGCTTGCGAGTCTCGCCCTCTCCCACCTGTTTTGGTGAACCCGCCCAACAGGTGTCTTAGGCCGGCTTTTTCCCTGGGTGACTAGCACGATCGGGCGAATTTGGACCTTGACGAAGAGACCCGGTTCGCGTCTATTGCGCCACCTGCGAAGCGGGATCCCAGATCCCGCCTTGTCGCCTGGAGACGTGGCCGAGCGGCTGAAGGCACTCGTTTGCTAAATGAGCATACCCCAAAAGGGTATCGAGGGTTCGAATCCCTCCGTCTCCGCCATTCATTACCTTTCGATTTCCCGTAGTACCCGCCCTGACCATGGTCCTTTAGCTGTCACCCATGCCATGATCGTGGTAGGAGCCGGAGTGGTGGTCGGATATAGGGAGAGCGGTACCGTGACAGACATCCGGCGGATCGGCGTCGCTGCACGCTACAGCGATCTCGTGATCCATGATGGAACAGCCTATTTCTCGGGCTATGTCCCCGAAACGAGCCTGGGCCTCTCGGTCTCGGAACAGACCCGGGACATTCTCGGGCAGATCGAGCAGTCCCTCGTCGAGATCGGCAGCGACAAGTCCAAGCTGTTGCAGGCGACGATCTGGCTGGCGGACATTGCCTTCTATAACGAGATGAACGCGGTCTGGGATGCCTGGGTTGTCCCGGGTCAGGCTCCGGCGCGCGCCTGTGTCGAGGCGAGACTGGCCGACCCGGATTACAAGCTCGAAATCCAGGTTATCGCCGCCCTCTGATCTCGCGGCCTCCCTTAGGCGCGTTCGGGCCGGGAACTCGATTTCGTGAGAGCCCCTAGGCGCTTGCGCTCGTAGTGCTTTGCCAGGCGCAGGTGGCGCCACGTGGCGTAGTTCATGGCGATCAGGAAGCCGTAGGTGCCGCGCAGAAAGTGCAGCCGGCCGAAATAGGCCTTCAGGAAGGCCGCAGGAAACTCGAAATAGACCCGCCATGTGGGGATCGAGATGCCCCTCACCTCAAGGTCGACGGCCTGCTGATCGGCATAAGCGTTGAGCTTGGCGAGCTGGTCGCCGAGGGAGCGCACGGACCGGTGATGCACGAGGCCCTTCAGCTTGCCGACTTTGGTTCCCGGCTTCAGGTCGACCCGGTCATGGACGAGCGAGGAGGAATATCGGCCGGCATCCCGGCGATAGAGCCGGACGGGGGCTACCCGGTAAGCCAGCGGATGGGGAGCGCTCTCTCCCGGATAGGTCTCGACGATGCGGATCCCATAGGCTTGGCAGGCGGGCTCGCCATAGGCGAACAGAGCACGGATCTCGGCCAGCAGTTCCGGCGAGACCTCCTCGTCCGCATCAAGGTTCAGGAGCCAGTCGTGCCGGCACTGATCCTCCGCGAAGCGCTTCTGGAGCCCGTATCCGGGCCAGGGATTGTAGATCACCCGGGCACCGAGTTCCTGGGCCATCGCCTGGGTTCCGTCCGTCGAGCCTGAATCGACCACGACGATATCGTCCGTCAGCCCCCGGATGGCGCGGATGGTCGCTCCGATCCGATCGGCTTCGTTCTTGGCAATGATGAAAACGGAAACAGGAAGCATGGCACCGGGTGCCTAGCCGCCCTGAGGTTTCGTGGCAAGGGTTTTGGAGCCCTCCAGGGCCGTGTTGCCGTCATCGAGCCTTCTGACGAGCGCATCGCGCAGAACCGAAGGTCCGCGTCAGAAGATGCACCCATTCAGAGAGAGGGGCATCCAATGGAGCCCAGGGTGGTGTCACTTTCGGGTCCGATGCTCCAGGCCGCGACCGGCAGACCTTCCGCTTCCAGGGCCCGCTTGACCATCTGTCGACTGCAGACCCGCTGCATGAACTCCAGCACTCTCGAATAGTCAGACAGATCGATTCTGTGAAAACGGGCCCAGCTCAGAATCGTGAAACAATATGCGTCGGCGGCGGTGAACTGATGTCCGGCCAGATAAGGTCGCCCTCTGAGACGCTGATCCAGATAGGCGAAGCGTCGCTGGAGGCGGCTCACCGCCAATTGACGCGCCTCTGGGGGCGTGGGGGCTTCCCAGAGTGGTTCGAATCCCTTGTGAAGTTCGGCACTGGTGAAGTCGAGCCATTCCTTGACCCGGTAACGCTCCCAGGAACCCAGTGTCGGAAGGAGCTGCGCCGATGGCGCTTGGTCTGCAAGGTATTCCAGGATCACAGGAACTTCGGCGAGGACCTCACCGCTCTGCACGGCCAGGGCAGGAACGTACCCTTTGGGATTGATCCTGTTGTAGTCACGCCCCAAAGCTGTGGTTTGGGTCTTCAAATCGACCTTGTCGTACTCGATCTCCAGTCCGGCTTCGAAAGCAATGATACGCGGTGCGAGGGAACTGGCCCCTGGGGTGTAGTACAGCTTCATCACATTTCCGCGCCCTAGCCTGTTCAAAATGTAAATTTATAACGTAACTAGAAGCGCTATTTGTAAGTCACACGATGGCGCATTCAAGGCGCCTTAGAGTATTTGCTGCAATATTTCGTTTAGTCGGCGAAGGGATTCTAGAGAAGTTCGCCCGCATGGGCTTGCCTTTCCGCAGAAACTCCATGCCGCTTGCGCACGCGCAGCTCCGCCAGGAGCGGAAAATGATCGGACGCTACCCGGGTCAAAGGGTTCCGGACCGGTCCGGCATCGACCACCTCGATGGATTTCGTGACGAAGACATGATCGAGACGCAGAACGGGCGCTCGGGTATGGAATGTCGGTTGAGGCTCCCCGAAGGAATTGGAGAGCTGGGCGTCCTGCATGCGGTTTGCGATCAGACGGTACGAGCGTGAATATGGCGGTGCATTGAAATCCCCCAGCAGCACGGCCGGATCGGCACAGTCGGGATGGCCGACCCAATCCGGCCCGATGAGAGCGGCCGCCTGCGCCCGCCTCTCACCGGAGCGCAGCGACAGATGAGCATTGACGACTTGGATCGTCTGGCCGTCGACCTCGACGGCGACCCAGAGGGCGCTGCGCTTCTCGAAGGACGGCCTTGTCGATTGCGTGGGGAGGCGCCCCGACCGTACGATTTTGGAGGAATGGCGGGTCAGAACGGCAATGCCGTATTGCTCGCCGAGAATGCGGATCGTGGGCTGGAAATGCAGATCCATGCCGAGCCCGGACGCCACGGCAGCGGCCTGATCGATCTCCCCTGCGCGCTCGCGCCCGACGCGAACCTCCTGTAGCGCGACGATGTCCGGATTACAGGACGCGATGACCTCCGCAATCCGGTGCGGTGAAATCTGCCTGTCCGTGCCGAGCCAGCGATGAACATTGTAGGTGAGGATTCGAAGGGTTCGCCCCTGTTTGTCGCTATGCTTCAAAGGTCGGCACCGGCTCAATCGTTCGTTACAAGTAAAAGTACCGCGGGGTTCGGCACAAGCAGGAAATCGCCCTCGCCGCCTAAGCGGCAAACGTGTCGGATCAATGACCCAGGCTTAGGCGCGGTTCCCCCTGAGTAAGGCCAAGGCCCCTCAGGGGCTGGTGCGAAATCAGTGCTTCGCTTCCTACTCAGCCCTCATCCTGAGGGCCGCCGGAGGCGGAGTCTCGAAGGATCAGAGCGCCTCCAGAGAGCACTAGCCCCCCTTCGAGACGCCTGCTCCGCAGGCTCCTCAGGATGAGGGCTGAGTTTGATGAATCAGCCCCTTCGAATCCAAATCTCCGAAACACATTCTTGGGCCCGCTTGACCTTCCCATGATTGGAAGGATTACACCCTATTCCCATATAAGGATCAGGAGATTCACCATGGTCGCCGGCAAGCTTGCCCCTATCGACAGCATCGACATCCCCATTCAAGGCATGACCTGTGCCTCCTGCGTCGGCCGCGTGGAAAAGGCGATCCGTTCGGTGGAAGGCGTCACCGCTGCAAACGTCAATCTGGCGACCGAACGGGCGCATGTGGAGTTTGCCCCCTCCGAGGCTAATCCTGCGGCTGTCGCGGACGCCATCCGGGCCGTAGGGTACGAGCCCTCAGAGAACTCAATCGAGATGGCGATCGACGGCATGACCTGTGCCTCCTGCGTCAACCGGGTCGAGAAGGCGCTCAGGCGCGTCCCCGGCGTGGTGGATGCATCCGTCAACCTCGCTACCGAGCGGGCCTCCATCCGCTATCTCGGCAATGCGGATGTCGTGGACCGCCTGATCGGCGCCGTCGAGCAGACGGGCTATGAGGCAAAGCCGATCCAGCGGGAGGACGGTCAGACCGACCGCGAGCGGGAGGCCCGGGAGGCCGAAATCGCCGGCCTCCGGCGCTCCCTATCTGTAGCGACGATCCTCACCCTGCCAGTATTCGTCCTCGAAATGGGCTCCCATTTCATTCCCGCCATCCATGACTGGGTGATGGGAATGCTCGGGCACCGCAACAGCTGGTACCTGCAATTCGCGCTGACCACCCTCGTCCTGTTCGGCCCCGGCCTGCGCTTCTTCCGGAAGGGCGTCCCTGCCCTCCTGCGTGGTTCGCCGGACATGAACTCGCTCGTCGTTCTCGGGACGAGCGCGGCCTATGCCTATTCCGTGGTGGCGACCTTCCTGCCGGGCGCCCTGCCCGAGAAAATGGACAATGTCTATTACGAGGCCGCAGCCGTGATCGTGACCCTGATCCTGCTCGGCCGCTATCTCGAAGCGAAAGCCAAGGGCCGCACCTCCGAGGCGATCAAGCGGCTCATGGGGCTGCAGGCGAAGACCGCCCGTGTGGTGCGGAGCGGCGAGGCCCTGGAAGTTCCCCTCGATCACGTCCTGACCGGCGATCTCGTCCAGGTCCGACCCGGCGAGAAGATTCCGGTCGATGGTGAAGTGGTGGAAGGTTCTTCCTTCGTCGATGAATCCATGATCACGGGCGAGCCGGTTCCGGTCCAGAAATCTCAAGGAAAGGAAGTGGTAGGCGGTACCATCAACAGGACCGGCAGCTTCACCTTCCGTGCCACCCGTATCGGCGCCGAGACGGTGCTGGCCCAGATCATCCGCATGGTCGAGCAGGCTCAAGGGTCGAAGCTCCCGATCCAGGCCCTTGTCGACCGGGTGACCGCCTGGTTCGTGCCGGCCGTCATGGCGGCAGCCGCCCTCACCTTCCTGGTCTGGCTCATCCTCGGCCCCGATCCGGCCCTGACCTTCGCGCTGGTCAATGCGGTCGCGGTGCTGATCATCGCCTGCCCCTGCGCCATGGGTCTGGCGACCCCGACTTCGATCATGGTCGGCACCGGCCGGGCGGCGGAACTCGGCGTGCTGTTCCGCCAGGGCGAGGCCCTGCAGAGCCTCAAGGAGATCGTCGTCGTAGCCTTGGACAAGACCGGCACCCTGACCCAGGGACGTCCCGAGCTGACCGATTTCGTGACGGCGCCCGGCGTCTCCGAGGCCGAGACCCTGCGGCTGATCGCAGCCGTCGAAAGCCGCTCCGAGCATCCGATCGCGCAGGCCATCGCCGCGGCCGCCGAGCGGAGCGGCTTCGCCCTGCCCTCGACCGAGAGCTTCGAGGCTGTGCCGGGCTTCGGCGTCTCCGCCACAGCCGAGGGACGGAAAGTGGATGTCGGCGCGGACCGCTTCATGACGAAGCTCGGCCTGCCCGTCTCCGACTTCGCCGATATCGCGGCCCGTCTGGGTGCCGAGGGCAAGAGCCCGCTCTACGCGGCCATTGACGGCAGGCTTGCGGCGATCATTGCGGTCGCGGATCCGATCAAGCTCTCGACCCCGGAAGCCATCGCAGCTCTCCACGCGCTCGGGCTGAAGGTCGCGATGATCACCGGCGACAATCGCAGGACCGCCGAGGCCATCGCGAAGCGGATCGGCATTGACGAGGTGGTGGCCGAGGTTCTGCCCGACGGCAAGGTCGAGGTGGTCAAGCGCCTGCGCCAAGCGCATGGTAGGATCGCGTTCGTGGGCGACGGCATCAACGACGCGCCTGCGCTGGCGGAGGCCGATATCGGCATCGCCATCGGCACGGGCACTGACATCGCCATCGAGAGCGCCGACGTGGTGCTCATGTCCGGCGACGTGCGCGGTGTGGTCAATGCCATCGCTCTGTCGAAGGCGACCATCCGCAACATCCAGCAGAACCTGTTCTGGGCCTTCGCCTATAACGTGCTGCTGATCCCGGTCGCGGCGGGCGTGCTCTATCCCGTCAACGGCACCCTGCTCTCGCCGATCTTCGCGGCCGGCGCCATGGCGCTGTCCAGCGTCTTCGTTCTCGGCAATGCCCTGCGCCTGCGCCGCTTCAAGGCTCCCATCGCGTCGGCGCAGGCGGCCGCTCACACTCAAACCATCGAAGTTGTCGCATGAATATCGGACAGGCAGCCGCGGCCTCGGGCGTTTCGGCCAAGATGATCCGCTATTACGAATCCATCGGGCTGATCCCGAAGACTGTACGCACGGAATCCGGCTATCGGGTCTATTCGGATCACGACGTGCATACCCTGCGCTTCATCCGACGCGCGCGGGATCTCGGCTTCTCCGTCGAGCAGATCGCGGATCTCGTGTCCCTCTGGCAGGATCGCGAGCGGGCGAGCAAGGACGTGAAGGCCATCGCGCTCGAACATGTCGGCGTGCTCGAACGCAAGATCCGGGAACTGCAGGAGATGGCTTCGACCCTGAAACATCTCGCCAGGAACTGCCACGGCGATGCCCGCCCCCATTGCCCGATCATCGAAGAGCTAGCGAACGACGAGGCCGCACCTCTTCCGATGAAGC
>KI911948.1:88395-92846 GCA_000517005.1 Microvirga lupini | reverse complement strand
AGAGAAGCGCCGTGCCTTGAGCCATCGGGATCACCGGCACAAGGCCGGTGATGACGACGGAAGTAAGTTTCCCGTCCGACTATCTAGATGAGGCTGGACGTCGGTGAGACGGATGTTCAGGCCGCCATCTCGACTTCGCGGCCACGTCCGAGATCGTACATCAGCTGCACGTAGTTCGGCATGCGCCGGATCTGTCGGCCGTAGTGCCGCCTCAACGCCTCGGTGAGCCGACCGTTGCGCGACAGGAGTTCGTCCGCGAAGTCGATCATGAGGGAATTCGGCCAGGCCTGCGGCCGGATTTCCACCAGCCGCTCGAACAGCCTATCCTCGCTTTCGTCCGGATTGGTCTGGGCCATGAGGGTCAGCATCGCTGCGGTCGAGCGCGAGACGCCCATATGGCAGTGGACGAGCAGGTGCCCCTCGGCATGATCCGGCCATCCCTCCGCCACCTCGTCCCCGAAGCGAAGAACAGCCTCCACGTTCGTCCGGGCAGGCAGGATCATGCCCGGGATCGGATGAATGATGTCGTGGAAGCGCAGGATGGTTCTGCGATGAGGATCGTAGGCCCCGAACGCCTCCGGATCGGGATGACCCGGATCGAGAATGGAGAGAACGTGCGTGACCGACCGGTCGCACTGGTCGGGCAATTCCGAGATGCCGCAGATCGTGAGCATCTGAATGGGTACGCGCTGCATGAAACTGCTCGTTCGATAGCTGAAATGGGACAAAAACCTTAACGAACCTCACCAAACAGTTAACTCACATCTAACTGATTGGATCGACACGTTCAAAATACTGTGTCTTGCAAACCACACTGGACCTTTGCCACATTTCCGCCATGCGAGATCCACCTTGTCGTCACCCCCAAGGCTATGTCTCTTCATGAGTAACGCCGCCGCCCCTAAGCGGCGACCAATGCCACCAAAAACAGAAACTGCAGGTCACCCCACTGATGTTTGCTGCCTTGGCTTCGAGCCCGTCACCGTTGAAAAACGCAATCCGCTTCTTTGCGGTTCTTCTTCCGATGGCCTTGGCGGCCTGTGTCTCGACGCAAACCGCTCCGCAGCAAGTCGTACGCCGCGTCGATCCCGTCTATGCCGCCATGTACGGACCGCGTCCGGACGAGGCGCATCCGCTGCCCGCTACCGACATCTCCGAGGTCGATCCGCGCTTCCTGCGCCGTGAGGTCGCCTATTACGGCCGCGAGGAGCCCGGCACCATCGTGGTCGATACGGCAGCCCGCTATCTCTATCTCGTGCGTGAGGGCGGTCGGGCGATCCGCTACGGCATCGGCGTCGGCAAGGAAGGCCTCGCCTGGGGCGGTCGCGCCCGGGTCGGTCGCAAGGCCATGTGGCCGAGTTGGACGCCGACGGCTGCCATGATCCGGCGCGAGCCCGAGCGTAATGCCAAGTGGGCCAGCGGCATGGCAGGCGGCCTGAACAATCCGCTCGGGGCACGCGCTCTCTATCTCTACGATGGCGGCCGCGACACCATGTACCGCATTCACGGCACCACGGAGCCCTGGTCGATCGGCCAATCGGTGTCGAGCGGCTGCATCCGCCTGTTCAATCAGGACGTGATCGATCTCTACAACCGTGTGCCGGTCGGCTCGCCCGTGGTCGTGCTCCAAGGGCAGCGCCTGTTCGACGTGGACGATGAGATGCGGGTGTCCTCGGCCTATTGAGGCAACGGCATACAGATCAAAAGGGCCAGCCGCAGGTTGGCCTTTTTCTTTGGTGCCACGTCAGGCGTGATGTAGAATCGATCCGTCTCTCTGGAGGCAGGGTCATGACCGTAGAACGTGCGATCCTTCTGACCGTCGGCGGGCTCATCATCGTCAGTGTCCTGCTCGCCGTTTATGTCAACATCCACTGGCTCTGGCTCACCGGACTTCTCGGCGCGCATCTGGTGCAGGCATCCTTCACGGGAATGTGCCCGGTGGTGATGATGTTCAAGCGCATGGGACTTCCGAGCAAACCCGGCTTCACCTGATCCTTCCGGGGCGCTCCGTCCACGCTGTCCGGTTCAGTTTGGGCATCCCTCCGTGTGACGTGGTGGCGCCGCGGACGGCTTGGCATACTTTTATGAGTCCCTCGCGAACTCGCACCGGCAAGGATGCTAGGCCATGTCTGATCTATTTACCTTGCATCATGTCTCGCTCTACGTGCGGGATCTCGATGCCAGTGCCGCCTTCTATGCCGATGTCCTTGGCCTTCAGGAAATCCCCAACAAGGTTGGCAAGAGCCATATCCGATGGTTCATCATCGACGGCTTCCGGACCTTCCACCTGATTGGCGGCGACCCTGAACAGGAGCGATCCCGCCCGTTCTCCACCCATGTGGCACTCGCGACAAGAGACTTCGAGGCAGCGCTGGCCCGGCTGGAGCAGCATGGGGTGACGTATGTCAGCCTCGCCCGTCAACCGCAGG
Organism: Microvirga lupini; assembly: GCA_000517005.1. Lineage (GTDB taxonomy): Bacteria > Pseudomonadota > Alphaproteobacteria > Rhizobiales > Beijerinckiaceae > Microvirga > Microvirga lupini. Next base: position 90,417 of record KI911948.1, on the reverse strand, counting down.
ACATCACCATCCGGCCAGATGGGGTTCGGCAGATCTACTTCCAGGATCCTGACGGGCACTGGATCGAGATCAACGATGCCAATGCCGATCCGTGAGAGCTTGGTCGCACGATGCGCTCGGTCGGATGTCATCACCGGCCTTGTGTCGGCCATCCCGTTCCTATGAAGCGCTGCGCTTTTCCAATCGGGATCACGGGCACAGGGCCGGTGATGACGAAGAAGGTGAATCGAGGAATCACACCGAACCAGGACGGAACCGTGTAGCACAAACGGCGTTTTCTTTAGTTCTGCACGAACGGAGGACGCCATGTGCCACTATCGTGGATCGTACGTGTCCGAGGATCAGGCGAAGGCCGAGGCCAGTCGCCGGAAGGAACTTGAGGCCAAGCGGACCCAAACCATCGACAAGCTGCGGCATGACGCTGATCAGATGGCGAAGACAACTCCTGCCTCGGAGAAAGAGCCGATCCCGGCCAAGTAACTTTTGGCCCCGGTTCCTGAGCACGATACCTCCCTCTCCTGGAGGCTTCGCCAAGCTGTCCTATGAATCAATGTCCATGAAGCTCAAGGAACACTCATGGACGATTGGTTTTTCTCGGCGCTCAAACTGACGACACGCGCCATCGAGGTCGGCGGGATCGCCATCATCGTCTTCGGAATCCTTGGATCGAGCATCGCAGCGCTCTGACAGATCCTGCATGGTCGCTCGGGGTCGGACGCCTTCAACCTCTATCGCTCGAATCTGGGACGCGCCATTCTGCTCGGCCTCGAATTCCTCGTCGCGGCCGACATCATCAACACGGTGGCCATCGAGCCGTCGCTTCAGAGCCTCTTCATCCTCGGCGGCATCGTCCTCATCCGGACCTTCCTCAGCTTCTCGCTCGAAGTCGAGATCGAGGGACGCTGGCCCTGGGATCGGCACAAAGGCGAAAGCGGCAGCCCGTCACGACACTCGGTTTGACGCCGGAACGCAGGCCTCGCAGATCGCCGCGATGTGGCGGTGATCGGTGCCGCAGCATCCCCCTAACACGGAAAGCTGCGTCATGCGCTCACGGAGGCCTCGATAGCGCCGGGCAAGATCGGCGGGATCGCCCGGATCGAGTTCGGTGGATTCATCGAGTTCGGCATGACTTTTTGCCGACGCGTTCGCGCGAAGCCCACGAATGCGTCGGACCCACCCGTCGGTTCCTGACAAGACAGAATCGAAATGGGTCGGATGCGCGCAGTTGATCATGTAATAGGCCGGAATATGGCCGGTCTCGCGATCCGTCCGCTCGATCGCGGATTGGAGCGTCTCGCCGGAAGCCAGCCTGCCATCCGTCTCGACCGTGAACGAGATCACCACCGGCAGGCCAAGAGCCTCTGCCGCACGGGCGATGCCGATGGCCTCTTCCGCATAATTCATCGTGACGGCACTCACCATGTCCGCCCCGCCCTCGCGAAAGGCTTCCACCTGCGGCGCGTGATAGGCCCGCGCCTCCTCCGCCGTCATCTGCGCGTCGGCCCTGTAGCCGTCTCCGCGCGGGCCGACGACGCCGTTGATCAAAACACGTTCCTTGTTGTCGGAGAGCCGGTCGCGAAGACCGGATGCCCAACGCACGGCCTCTTCATTCATGCTCGCCAGTTCCGCGGGCGAGACATTCAGCTTCGCACCCCAATCGGTATTGGCCCGCCAGGTCGGCGTATCGAGGATGAAGCCGACATCCCGCTCCACGGCCGTGCGGATGTAGGGTTTGAAGTAACTCTCTAACCTTTCCCGCCCCTCCTCGCTGCGCAAAAGCGGAAATGCCGCGAAGCAGGGAAGATCGATACCATCGAGGAACACGAGCGTCGTCTCGAGACCGCCATCGGTCAGAAAGATCGCCTCGTTCGAGGGTGGAAAGGCAAATCGTCCACCGGTCATGAATGCGCCTCCCGCATCATGCTAGAGCATCGGGCCCAAAAGTGGATTTGCGCTTTTGGGATTGATCCGATGCTCAATCCCTCAAGCGGCGCATCGTTCTTCGCGGAAAACCGGGTCCAC
>KI911948.1:83638-88295 GCA_000517005.1 Microvirga lupini | reverse complement strand
AGTGGATTGTTGCGTTCACAGCCTTTGACAACGAACATCAGAGTTGACTGTACGGAACAGAATCTCTAGGAACTTCCTCCCGGCCCGCAAGCCGCCGCCACTCTTCCAGTGTCCGTCGGCTATCATTCCTGCCTTTCGATCCCGCACCAGCCACGTGGCCGGTGCGCCCTGTCGCTCAAACACAAAGGCGGCAGCCCTTCAGGCAGATGTTTTTTCGAAAACCTGAGCAGCACGGTCAATGCAGGCGCTGCAAGGGCTGCCCTCCGGCGATACGACCATGAGATCATTCGAAACGGGTCTGTTCCTCGACAGAGTTCCCTTTGTGAAAGCGGGTTCCGGCCCTGCCCCCATCATCGTTCTGAATGGCGGACAAGCCTTTGTCAGACGTCCGACGCCTGCCCGTGCGCAGAGGGACGCGAAGCGCATTGCGTGCCTGTTGCCCAAAGGACGGTCGATCTATGTGCTGGACTACGATCCGGCGCCTTCCGCCGACCATTCCATCGCGACCATCGTGAGGGATGTCGCGCAGATCCTGCGGGACGAGACCGGCCCTGCGGCCGTGATGGGCATCTCCTTCGGGGGCTTCGTCGCCGCGCGCCTTGCCGCGGATCACCCCGATCTCGTGCGGGAGCTGATCCTGATGGTGAGCGCGCACCGCTTCTCGCCCGAAGGACGCCGCAGCATCGACAGACAGCTCGAATGTGCCTGGACGGGAGACCTCGAAGGGTTCCTCGACGAGTTCGGCCTGATTTTCCGCCGGCCCTGGCTCAATTGGCTGATCCGCTGGCGGTTCAGGCACGAGCGGAAACGACTGCACGAGACGATGAACGATCCTACCGTAATCGTGCGCGGCCTCAACGCTATCGCCGGAGAGGATCTCGGCAGCGATCCATCATGGCTCGCACGCATTGCAGCCCCGACGCAGATCGTCGGCGCGACGCGCGACCCGTTCTTCGACGTGGCCGCTCTCGAAGAAACGGCGCGGCATATCCCGTTCGCACAGTTGAAACTCTTCAAACACGAAACGCACATGCTTCCGGTCGAGCGGGCCAGGGACGTGGCGAAGGTGGTCACACGGTTTCTTCAAACGCGGCGATGTGCTTGACGAAATCCATCAACACCCGCCCCCGTCATCACCGGCCTTGTGCCGGTAATCCCGATCCGAAGAACGCGGCGTTTCAAACAATCGGGATGGCCGGGACGAGCCCGGCCATGACAGGGGTGGGGTGGATGAGGGTCAGAAATGCCTCCATCAATCATTCACATGTACCAGCACATGCCGTTTCTTGCCGACCGTGAGCTTCAGGGCTCCACCGGCGAGATCCGCAGCGCTGACATGGGCATCCGCATCCTGCACGACATGTCCGTTGAGCCTCGCCCCGCTGTTGAGGACCAGGCGGCGCGCCTCACTCTTGGAGCTCGAAAGCCCTGCGAGAACGAAAAGCTGCGCGACGGTGACGCCGGTATCGAGCTCTGATCGGGAGAGACCGATGCTCGGAAGCCCGGATGCGTTCTCGCCCTCCTCGAAGGCGCGGCGTGCGGTGTCGGCAGCGTCCCGTGCCGCCTCCTCCCCGTGCGCAAGGCGGGTTGTCTCATTGGCGAGAATCCGCTTCGCCTCGTTGATCTCGGACCCTTTCAGCTGGCCGAGGCGATGGACCTCGTCGAGCGGCAGTTCCGTGAAGAGACGCAGGAAGCGAGGCACATCGTCGTCCTCGGTGTTGCGCCAGAACTGCCAGAACTCGTAAGCACTGAGCTTCTCGGCATTGAGCCACACCGCGCCGCCGGCCGTCTTGCCCATCTTGGCCCCGGCCGAGGTGGTGAGCAGCGGCGTCGTCAGCCCGAAGAGCTGGCGCTGGTCGATGCGCCGCGCGAGCTCGATGCCGTTGACGATGTTGCCCCACTGGTCCGAGCCGCCCATCTGCAGCACGCAGGCATGGTGACGCGACAGCTCCAGGAAGTCGAAGGCCTGGAGCACCATGTAGTTGAACTCGAGCAGCGTGAGCGGCTGCTCGCGTTCGAGCCGCTGGCGCACGCTGTCGAAGCTCAGCATCCGGTTGATCGTGAAATGGGTGCCGAAATCGCGCAGGAAAGGCAGGTAGCGCAAGGGATCGAGCCAGACGGCATTGTCCACCATCACCGCATCCGTCGGCCCATCGCCGAAAGCGAGGTAACGGGAGAAGACCTGCTTCAGGCCCGCGGCATTTTTGGCGATCTGCGCGTCGTCGAGCAAAGGCCTGCTCGCATCGCGGAAGCTCGGATCGCCGATCTGCGTGGTGCCACCACCGATGAGCACGACCGGCTTGTGGCCGCATTTCTGCAGCCAGCGTAGGGCCATGATCTGCACGAGGCTGCCCACATGCAGGCTGTCGGCCGTCGCATCGAAACCGATGTAGGCGGTGACAGACCCGGCGGCGAGCTGCTCGTCGAGGGCATCCAGATCGGTGCATTGGTGAATGAAGCCGCGCTCGGCGAGCGTCTTCAGGAAGTCTGATTTCGGGGTACTCATCGTCTGTCTCCTGGGGATTGGCGGGAGCCGCTGCCCGGAGACCTGATCACCAAATGAAGATGCCGCCGGAGAGCGGCGGCATCGAACGTCTGGTCGCAACCGAACGGAGCCGCCCTATGGGGACGGCGTAAAATAGTTCACGAAGCTGTGGCGACCGGTGATCATGGGCGCAAAATACGGATGTAAGGCCGGATCGTCAACCGGCATCAGAAATAACGGTTGTCATCCCCGGCCGGAGCGAAGCGGAGGGGAAGGGAATCCACTCTCACGCGCTACGCCATGGATCCCCTTCCCTCGCCTTCGGGTCGCCGGGGATGACACCAGATTTCAAACTTAAGTCACGACCCAAAATACCCCTTCAGATTCCTCCGCACCCGCTCCAGCACCGGCACGTCCTTCGGCGGCAGGGTGAAGGTCTGGCCGGTGATCCGCTCGAAGGCGTCGATGTAGACCCGCGAGGTTTCGAGCACCACGTCCTGCGGGATCTCGGGAATCGCGTCCTTGTAGGGATCGCAACGGGCGACCACCCAGGTGCGGATGAAGTCCTTGTCGAAGCTCTCGGGCCGCTCGCCCGCCTCGAAGCGCTGTTGGTAGCTGTCCAGGAACCAGTAGCGGCTCGAGTCCGGCGTGTGGATCTCGTCGGCGGTCATGATCGTCCCGCTTTCGTCGATGCCGAACTCGTATTTGGTGTCGACGAGGATGAGGCCGCGCTCGCGGGCCATCTCCCTCCCCTTCGCGAAGAGCGCGAGGGCGTAATCGGAGACCGTCTTCCACTGCTCAGGCGTGAGCAGCCCGCGCTCGACGATCTCCTGCGCGGTCAGCGGCTCGTCATGGCCGCCGTCGAGGGCCTTGGTGGTCGGCGTGATGATGGTCTGCGGCAACTTCTCGTTGTCGCGCATGCCTTCGGCCAAACGGATGCCGTACATCTCACGCTGGCCGGCCTTGTAGAGTGAGAGGATCGAGGTGCCTGTCGTGCCGGCGAGATAATCGCGCACCACGATCTCCACGGGCAGGATGGTGAGCCTGCGGCCGACCAGCACGTTCGGATCCGGATATTCAATCACGTGGTTGGGGCAGATATCCGCCGTGGCCTCGAACCAGAATTTGGCGGTTTGCGTCAGCACCTGCCCTTTCAGGGGAATGGCCGCCAGGTTCCGGTCGAAGGCGCTGATGCGGTCCGACGCGATGATGATCCGGCGCCCGTCCGGCAGGTCGTAATTGTCGCGCACCTTGCCGCGATAATGGTTCGGCAGTTCCGGGATGGTCGCGTCCTCGAGGACGTAACCGGCATAGGCTCCAAGGGCTGCTTTATCCACCATGCTCACCTGCCAAGGATTTCGGGTGCCGTGCTCCGACGGTTGCGCGGAGTTCTAAACCGAAATCCCCAGCATGCTAGATCAAATCAGCAAAAAGTTGCGCTTTCCACGAGCGCAGCCGGCGAGCAGCGGAAACACCACCACATTATCACCGGCCTTGCGCCGGTGATCCCGATTGTCTGGAGCGCGACGTTCCTCGAACCGGGATGGCCGGGACAAGCCCGGCCATGACGCGAGAAGGAAAGCCGTGTACTCTTATTGAGTCGCCTTGGCATCCCGACGATAGGTCGCGTTGAGGCCAGACAGGGTCACGGTGGTCTCGTAGCCCTGGGCATCGATGATGGTCCATTGCTTGAGCGCATTGGCCCGGCTGTCGAAGCGCAGGGTGATCTTCGAGGTGCCGCCGAGGGTCGCGCTGTCGTCGAACCGGACCGTCACCATGCCGTCGCGCCCCACCTGCACGTCGCGCACCTTGGTGTCCCGCGCCAGATCGATATTGTCCTGGACCAGGAATTTCAGGGGCGTCTGCCCGACGGGATAGACGTCGTTGGTGCCGAGCTTCTTGTCCCGGATCGCCACGTTGCGACCGTCGGAGACCACCTCCAGGGTGCTCGGCGGGGCATAGGCGAAGTGGAACTGGCCCGGGCGGCGCATGGAGAGCGTGCCTTCGGCCTGCTGGCCGTTGGGGTTCCTCTGCACGAAATAGGCCGACATCACCTCGATGCTGTTGAAATAGGCATTGACCCGGTCGAGTGCCTCCTCGGGCGTGCGGGGACCGGGCGGCGATGTCGGCGTCGGGGCGGAGGACGGCGCGGCGACGGAGGTCGGAGCGGGC
>KI911948.1:82238-83538 GCA_000517005.1 Microvirga lupini | reverse complement strand
CCGGCTTCTGCGGCTCGAGGGCAGCCGGTTTCGCCTCCATCTTCTCGGGAGCGGGTGAACGCGGCTGAGGCTCGGGCTTTGCTGCCGTTTGCGGCGCAGGCTGAGGCTGGGCGGCCCGCTGCGGCGGCGTCTGGGGCTTCTGCACCGTCGCCTTCGGCTTGGGAGCCTGCTGCGGCTGGGCCTGAGGGCGCGAGGCCGCTGGCGGCTGAGGCGTTGCCTGCGGCGCAGGCTGTTGGGGCGCGCTGCCGGCAGGAGCCGTCGGCTTCTTGAAGATACCGTCGAGGAAGCGGGTCAGCGGATCGGAGGGCTGCTGGGCAGCGGCGGGAGATGCGCACGCGAGAGCGATGGACAGACCGAGAATGCAACGCGAAAACGAATTGAGCATGACGCCACTGCTAACCTGAAAAATCACCGATGCCCGTGCGCAAAAGCACGGCGCAGCAATGGTTTATGGCTTCGATAAGAGGCTGAATGAAGGCAGGAGCCTTGCAGGCAAAAGTGAGTCGTGTCCAGCGTGTGCGCCTCGATTCATGGCTTCTCAGGCCGCATCCGCCAGTTCGTCTTCATCCGCCACGGGCCGGGCCGGCGCGGGCCGAGGCCTGGGGGTGCGCGGGCGCGACGGCTGCTTCTTCCTGCCCTTGGCGGGCTTCGCCTTGCCGCTCAGGCCCCGCCACCAGCCCTGCCAGCTCCATGCGCCGGGCCCCATCAGGCCGTAGAAGAGAAGACCCGCAAGAACCCCGAGATGGGAGAGAAACACCGATTGCTCGGCCTGCCGGTTCAGGCCGCCATAGTCCCAGAAGCGATGCAGAGTGCCTGTCGTCACTACGAGCGCCGCAATGAGAACGGAGGCGCTGAGGCGGGGCGCGAACCCTAAGATGAGTGCCAGAGGACCGAAGATCTCGGCCAGGACCACCAGGGTCGCCACCACATCCCCATAGGGCATGCCCTTGAGGGTCAGGGCGGCGGCAAGGCCGGAAATGTTCGAAAGGCGCCCGATGGCGACCGGCAGGAAACAGCCTGCCAGCAGCAGGCGGTTCAGCAGCAGAATTCCGTTGACGCCCGCTCCCCTGTCCTCGCCCATGCTTCCGCCCTTCCGCTCGCCTGTTCCAGCGGCGCCGGGAATCGACCGGGCGCCTGACGAGCATTTGAGGCAGAGGTTCTTAACCCACCCTTATCGGCAGCCGGCTATTCACGGTTAGAGCATTTTTCGGCAAAGTGGCTCCCGTTCGCCGTCAAAAAATGCGGCACAGCAAAGAACAGAGATGATTCCACGTTAGTGGAAATAGATCCTATGGGGTGG
>KI911948.1:82030-82138 GCA_000517005.1 Microvirga lupini | reverse complement strand
CCGCCCGCCGCAAGCGGGATCATGGTGCAGCCGCTCCGAGCGGCGACCGCATGTGAGTTGGAACCGGACAGGCTCCTGGTTCACGCATCAGGCTCAGACCTTGGATCC
>KI911948.1:81784-81930 GCA_000517005.1 Microvirga lupini | reverse complement strand
CAGACCGTATGTTCGTTGCCGGCGGAGGTGGCTCGTCCACACTATGCGATGAGCGAGGGTTGCGCCGGATGGGCCGGCGCCGAGCCTCCCGCACAGGGGACGAGCCATGCAGCAGAATAGCAAAGTGTTTGTCGGTCTGGATACCT
>KI911948.1:52850-81684 GCA_000517005.1 Microvirga lupini | reverse complement strand
CTCTAGTCAGAGCTTCAGGTTCCGCTCCCGGAGCATCGTTTCCCACTGTAAGGAATGCTCCACGATGGTGGCGAGATCGTCGAGCCGGGGCTCCCAGCCCAGCCTGGCGCGGATGCGGGACGAATCCGCCACGATCGTCACCGGGTCGCCTGCCCGCCGCGGTCCGATCCGTGCATCCACGGGCTTGCCCGAGACCCGCCGCACCGTCTCGATGACCTCGGACACGGAATAACCGTGCCCGTAGCCGCAGTTCACGACGAGGCTCTCGCCACCATGGTCGAGGTGGGTCAGGGCCTGCATATGGGCCGAGATCAGGTCGCTCACATGGATGTAATCGCGGATGCAGGTGCCGTCCGGAGTTGGATAATCCGTGCCGAAGACTTCCATGTGCGAGCGCATGCCGAGCGCCGTCTGGACCGCCACCTTGATCAGATGGGTGGCATTCGCGGTCGACTGGCCGTGGCGCATCAACGGATCGGCGCCGGCCACGTTGAAATAGCGCAGGATCACGTAGCGCATGTCGTGGGCGGCCGCGACATCGCGCAGCATGACCTCCGTCAGCTGCTTCGAGCTGCCGTAAGGCGACAGAGGCCCGAGGGGCGAATCCTCCTCGATCGGCTTGTCGGAGGTGTCGCCATAGACGGCGGCGGTCGACGAGAACACGAATTTCTGGATGCCTGCGGCGACGGCCGCCGCCATGAGGGAGCGGCTCTTGACGGTGTTGTTCAAATAATAACCCAGCGGATCGGTCACGGATTCCGGCACGATGAGCTTGGCGGCGAAATGGGCGATGGCTTCGATCCGATGCTGTTGAAGGGTCCGCAGAACCAGTTCGTAATCGCCCACGTCGCCGACGACGAGAGGCACGCCCTCCGGAACCGACCAGCGAAATCCGGTCGACAGATTGTCGAACACGATGGGCTTGTGGCCCGCATCGAGCAGGGCCAGAACCATGTGGCCGCCGATATAACCCGCCCCGCCTGTTACGAGAACGTTCATGGGAACTCCTGAAAACCCGCTCAACTTTTCGCCATGCTGGCTTTATTGGCTCTGAATTTCTAGATCAACTTGATCGCAATGGAAGGCCAGTGCGTCGATTTTGAGAGGGCAGCGAATGGATGATCGCAAGGAATACTGGTGGGTTTATCATGATGCCGTGATTCAGCCGGCGGAGGTCGAATTCGTCGGCGGGATTCCCATGCGCTTCAGGTTTCTCGGAATGGCCGGCAGCATTCCCGCCGCATCGGCCGAACTGATCGAGCGCCTGCCTCATCCTCCGACACCCGTCATCCGGCCTCACCTGCCCCAACAGCCGGCAACAGAACCGCAGCGGAGCGGCTCCTGGCTGTGGTTCATCGGCATTCTTCTGCTGATCCTCGTCGCCCAATGCTCAGGACAGCTTTTCGACCTTATCAAGTAATGAGGGATTCATGCGCAAGCTGATCGACAGGGATATCGGGATACTATCAAAAAGGCTTCATCCCGTTTGAGGTAGGTCTATACTTCAACAGCATTACACCTCTTCCTGCCGCCCGATTCATTAACTCCGAATTGCCCCATGAATATAAAATAGATCCATTTCACTTTGCGGATTATGCCTATTTAATTCTGAGTAATCAGGCCGATACGGTAGAGGAATACGCCCCGATGCTCATGACTTCAAACGAGATGGAATCCGATTCCGCCTCGAAGATGCGAATGGATCACCTGTCCTTCTGGCAGCGCCATTTCGTCAGATCGCTAATGATCCAATCCGAATTGGCTCTGCACTGACGAGCCACAACCTCCAAGAAAATCCTATTTCACAACGACAGGCACCGGACCAGTTCCGGTGACGGTGGCGCTCGCGACTGTCTCAAGCCGAAGGTCGCCGAGCACAAAAGGACGCTGCAAATGGATCCTATTGTTATAAATCCTTCATCCGATGCTTCGGAAAACGTCAACCGGATCAAGCTTGCCATTCAACAAGCACATGACGCGTATGTGGCATCTGGTTCAACGGTAAGGGTAACGGTTCAGCTCGGTGCAGGAACTTGGGTTGTCACAGGTGACAAGAACAATGCGTCAAAGGGGGCAATTGAACTTCTCTCTGGAGTCGAGCTGGTAGGATCAGGCAATCAAGCGACTGTCATCAAACTTGAGGACAACTTCAACGCTCGCGTCAATGGCATCGTCCGCACTGCCCTGACAGATGTGGAGAATGTCAAGATCTCCAACCTTGTTATTGATGGCAATCGCGACAACCAAGCGCTTGGCAGCCATCAGGCCGGCTTCATCTGCGGCATCAAGGACGATCCGGAAGATGTCACTCCTGCTCGCATCCAGAAGGATATCACCATTGAAAATGTAGAGGTGATGAACTGCACAGCGTACGGTTTCAATCCGCACGAGAAGACCTACAATATGGTGATCCGCGACTCTGTCGCTCACAATAACGGGCTTGACGGATTTGTAGCCGACGCGGTCATCGGTGGGATCTATGAAAACAATGTCTCCTACAATAACGATCGGCACGGCTTCAACATTCAGAACGCAACGCAGAATCTCATTCTGCGAAACAATGAAGCCTACGATAATGGCTTCCGTTATGTGAACAGTGATGGAGAATTGTCGGGAGGGGCAGGCATCACTATTCAGCGCGGTGATATTCCTCCCAGCGGCTCTACTACAATTCCATGGGTTTCTGGAGTTCAGATTATCGGTGGAACGTACTACAGGAATGGTAAAGAAGGTATCCTTGTCAAACTGTCTGCCAATGTGACCATCGACGGTGCCGAAATCTTCGGCAATATGCGTCAAGGCGTAAAGATCGAGGGTGCAACATATACGATCCTTAAGAACAGCACGATCTTCAACAACGCGCAGGATTCCACTGGCAATTACGATGAGGTCAATATCCGCTTGCGCAATGACTTCGAGGATGGAAGAGGACAGACTCTTCCCAAGACCTACTACGCCACTGATACGCAGATCCTGGACAATATCATCTATGCTGACGGCACCATCAGAGCCCGCTACGGCATCCGAGAAGAGCCAACAAACGATGACGGCAATTCTGTTACCATCACCTTCGTCAGTGGCAACGATGTTGAAGGAACAGTCTCAGGACGTATCTCAGTACCAGGCTATCTGGATGTCTGGATTGGAACTGACGGTAATGACACAATCTCCGGTGGACCGAATGGTGAAGAATTGCGTGGTCTCGGCGGAGACGATGTTTACTTCGTGAACCACTCCAAGGATGTCGTGATCGAGGAAGCCGGTAAGGGCATCGATCAGGTGTTTTCAACCACGAATTTCACCTTGAAATCTAATGTCGAGAACCTCACGATCATCGGAGACAAAGTCTCATCCACCACCGGAAAGGGGATGAATGGCCGCGGAAATGAACTCGCCAACAAACTGACAGGCAATCACCTGTCGAATGAGCTCGAAGGGTTCGATGGCGACGATACTCTGGATGGTGGCGCTGGCGACGATAAGCTCGTTGGCGGTAATGGCAACGACACTTACTACGTCAGCTCCATCAATGACATGATCGTCGAGAAGGCGAATGGCGGCCTCGGTGGAACTGCAGATACCGTTTTCAGCACCGTTAGCTACGCGCTTGTCACGGTTCCTGGCATTAATGAGGCTGCGCAGGTCGAGAATCTTACCCTTCTTGGCTCCAGCCACATCAATGGCACAGGCAATGCTCTCAGGAACATTCTTAAGGGCAACAGCGGAAACAACATTCTGGACGGTCAAGGGAACGCTGACCTTGTGGAAGGCGGCGCTGGCAATGATACTTATTTCGTCAATCACACTGAAGATGTCGTCGCCGAAAATGCGGGCGCAGGCATGGACACTGTCTACAGTTCGACCTTGTCGTATACACTTGGTCAGAATGTCGAGAACCTGTTCCTTCAGGGAGCCGCGCTGAATGGCACAGGCAATGCCCTCAACAACTTCATCGTCGGCAATGATGGAGCCAACAAGCTGTCGGGCGAGCTTGGCAACGATACCTTCCAGGGTGGTCCTGGCAACGATATCATCGATGGCGGAGCCGATACCGACACGGTGATCTACGCGGGCACGCGAGAAAGTTATACGATCGGCGGGAGCCTTCTGGATCGCACGATTGCGGGCAGCGAAGGTTCCGACAGTCTGAAGAATGTCGAGATTGTTCAATTTGCGGATGGTCGTCTGGTCGGTGATGTGTGGGAACCCTATCCGACCGACACCGGCAATTCCGGGAATCCCGGGACTCCCAGCAATCCCGCAACTCAGCCAATTCCGACCGAGACCCGTGTCGGCTCATCCAAGTCGAACACTCTCCTCGGCAATGACAACATCAACGTCATGAGGGGCCTGGGCGGCAACGATGTGATCAGGGGCCGTGGTGCGGATGACAAACTCTATGGGGGCACCGGAAACGACAAGGTCTACGGCGACAGCGGCGATGACTGGCTCTACGGCGACAGCGGCAACGACAAGGTCTATGGCGGTTCAGGCTTCGACAGGATTTATGGCAGCTCCGGCCATGACACGGTCGACGGCGGTTCCGGCAATGATCTAATCGACGGCGGTTCCGGCAACGACATCCTTTACGGGAGGGCGGGAAGCGACACCTTCGTGTTCAAGTCCAGGCTCGGGTCGCCCAGCACCGATCGCAAGGTCAGCTTCGACACGATCAAGGACTTCAACGTCACGTTCGACAGCCTCTGGCTCGACAACGCGGTGTTCAGGAAGCTCGGAAGCGGGACATCCTCCGATCCGAAGCAGTTGAACAAGGAGTTCTTCGTCACGGGCACCAAGGCGCGAGAGAAGGACGACTACCTCATCTACAACAAGAAGACCGGCGTCCTCAGCTACGATGCCGACGGATCGGGGTCCAAGGAGGCTGTGGAATTCGCGCAGCTCTCGAAGAACTTGAAACTGACCTACAAGGACTTCTTCGTCATCTGACGGCGAAGACGCAAAAGAGGACCCCTGCCGACAGGTATGGGGTCCTTTTCTTTGAGCAGCCACAGCTGAAGAGGGATGCAGCCTCTCGGCGGACAGATCGTGAACGATGAATTCTGCTCGTCTTGGACGGACGCCGAAGGCTGCCGACGATCCGAGGGGCGTCTAAAGAACCTTTTCCGATACGATGGGGGTCAGGGCTTGCTCCGGCGCAGCTGAAATTTTCCGCCGCTATCTGCACGGTCATGGAAGCGGCGTCAGATTCATCCACTGGATCCGCTCTGTCACTTCGAAAGCTCCTTTAAACGGACAGAATAGAAGGATTTTCTCTTTTCCGGCCGCCTTGAGAGATGTCGATCAACCGGGATAGGCGTGGAGGCATTGGCTCTTCGAGAGGCTAAAACCCTTGGGACCAAAGGCCGTAAATCGCAGTTGAGTGATGAGAACGGCAGGTGACAATTCACACGAGAGTCTGTAAGGACAATCCTGTTTCACGTCAAAAAAGAAACAATTAATCTATTCTACATCAGAAAGATGCAAAATGGCCTCCCATGGAGCCCTGGACCTGATCGGAAGAACCCCTCTCGTCGAGGTGACGAGTCTGGATACCGGTCCGTGCAAGCTCTTCCTCAAGCTTGAGAGTGCCAATCCAAGCGGCTCCATCAAGGATCGCCCCGCGCGTGCGATGATCGAGGCGGCGGAAGCCGACGGGCGCCTGAAACCGGGCGGCACCATCGTCGAGGCGACGGCCGGCAATACCGGCGTCGGCCTAGCCCTGGTCGGCGCCAGCAAGGGCTATCGCACCCTCCTCGTGGTTCCGGACAAGATGTCCCGGGAGAAGGTTCTGCACGCCAAGGCCCTGGGCGCCGAGGTCGTCATTACTCGCTCAGATGTAGGCAAGGGCCACCCCGACTATTACCAGGACCTCGCCCAGGCGATTACTAACAGGACGCCGGGTGCCGTCTACATCAATCAGTTCGAGAACCCGGCCAACCCGGCCTCCCACGAGGCGAGCACCGGTCCCGAGATCCTGGAAGGAATGGAGGGCGACGTGGATGCCGTCGTGGTCGGCGTCGGCTCCGGCGGCACACTCACCGGGATCGGGCGGTATCTCAGGAAAGCCTCGCCCAAGACTGTGATGGTGCTGGCCGATCCGGCGGGTTCGGTCCTCGCGCCGCTGGTCGAGACCGGGCAGATGATCGAGGCCGGCTCCTGGGCCGTCGAGGGCATCGGCGAGGATTTCGTGCCGCCGAACTGCGACCTCTCCCTGGTCAAGAAGGCCTATTCCATCGGCGACAAGGAGAGCTTTTCCGCCGCCCGCGAATTGCTTCGCAAGGAAGGCATCCTGGCGGGTTCCTCGTCCGGCACTCTCCTCGCCGCCGCCCTGCGCTATTGCCGCGAGCAGTCCGAACGGAAGCGGGTCGTCACCCTCGTCTGCGACACGGGCGCCAAGTATCTGTCGAAGGTGTTCAACGATGCCTTCATCGCGCAGGAAGGCTGGCTCGACCGCAAGACGACCGGCACGGCGAGCGACGTGGTCATCAATCCCTTCGGCGAAGGCGCCACCATCTTCGTCTCTCCCAGCGAGACCCTGCGCTCGGCCTTCGCCCGGATGCGCTCCTCCGACATCTCGCAACTGCCGGTGATCGAGGATGGCCACGTGGTCGGCCTGATCGACGAGAGCGACATTCTCAACGCGCTCGTCGCCCATGAGGGCGCTCCCCAGAGCGTCTTCGACAAGCCGGTGCGCGACGTGATGGTGACACGCCTTCAGACGATTTCCGCCGATGCTCCGGTCAAGGAGCTTCTACCCCTCTTCGCCGCCGGCCTCGTGCCGGTGATCATGGACGGCGATTCCTTCGTCGGCCTCGCCACCCGCATCGACCTCATCAACTTCTTCCGGATCCATCCATAATGACCGCCCGCAACCAGCTCGATTTCGCCACCCGCTGCATCCATGCGGGCCAGTCGCCGGATCCCACCACGGGCGCCGTGATGATGCCGATCTACGCCACCTCGACCTTCGCGCAGGAGAGCCCCGGTGTTCACAAGGGCTTTGAATATGCCCGCTCGCAGAACCCGACCCGCATGGCCTTCGAGCGCTGCATCGCCGATCTCGAAGGCGGCGCCGCGGCCTTCGCGTTCTCGTCCGGCCTTGCGGCGAGCGCCACCGTGCTCGACATGCTGGAGCATGGGTCTCACATCGTCGCCTCCGACGACCTCTATGGCGGCACGCGCCGCCTCTTCGAGCGCGTGCGCAAGAAGTCGGCCGGGCTCGATATCACTTACGTCGATCTCGGCAACCCCGATGCGGTCAAGGCGGCTCTGCGCCCCAACACCAAGCTCGTCTGGGTCGAGACGCCCACCAATCCGCTCCTGAAGCTCGCCGATCTCGAAGCGATTGCCGCGGCAACACGCGGCCATGGCACCTGGCTCGTCGCCGACAACACCTTCGCCAGTCCTTATGTGCAGCGCCCGCTCGAATTCGGCTTCGACATCGTCGTGCACTCGACCACGAAGTATCTCAACGGCCATTCCGACATGGTCGGCGGCGTCGTGATCGTGGGCCAGAACCAGGAGATCCGCGAAAAGATCGCCTTCCTGCAGAACGCGGTCGGCTCTGTCTCCGGACCGTTCGACAGCTTCCTGGCCCTGCGTGGCCTCAAGACCCTGTCGCTGCGCATGGAGCGGCATTGCACCTCGGCGCTCAGGATCGCCCAGTTCCTGGAATCCCATTCGGGCATCGACGGCGTGATCTATCCCGGTCTCGCCTCGCATCCGCAGCACGAGCTGGCGAAGCGCCAGATGCGGGGCTTCGGCGGCATCATTACCGCCCGCATCAAGGGCGGCCTCGACGGCGCGACGCGTTTCCTTGAGCGCTGCCAACTCTTCACGCTGGCGGAGAGTTTGGGCGGTGTGGAAAGCCTGATCGAGCACCCGGCGATCATGACCCATGCCTCCGTGCCGCCGGAAGTGCGGGCCGAACTCGGCATCGACGACGGCCTTGTGCGCCTCTCCGTCGGCATCGAGGATGCGGACGATCTGATTCAGGATCTGCGCTCGGCGCTGTCGTAAACGTCGTCCGAGGCGTAATCCCTCCCCTGCTCGTCATCACCGGCCTTGTGCCGGTGATCTCGCTTTGGTGAGACGCAACGCTCTTCTTTATCGGAATGGCCGGGACAAGCCCGGCCATGACAGGAGGGTGTCATTCCCGGCCGGAGCGTCAGCGGAGGGGAAGGGAATCCATAGCAGTGCACGTGTGAGTGGATCCCCTTCCCGGTCCTACGGACCGCCGGGGATAACATGCTCCCTTCACGCGATCGGCGAGAACCGTCCCACGAGTTGATGACGATCGCCCGGATAGGTGATGCGCGCCTCGGTCACGAAGGCACCCGCCTGCCAGGTGCGCCGCTCGAGCACGAGACAGGCAGTTCCTGTTTGAATCTGAAGCCGCTTCGCCATTGCGCTGTCGGCATTGACGGCGCGCACGATGTGCTCCGCATCCGTCCAGGGAACGCGTCGCAACAGCCAAGTGCCGGGCGGATCGTCCTTGAACGTCTCCTTGTCGGCTTCGGGTACTGTGGCGAGGTTGATCAGGCGCTGCTCGAAGGCCTGCGGCACGTCGTCCATGATGTGAACGGTGGACAGACAGAGCATCTTCGTCCCCACCGGCAGACCCGTGCGCTGTGCGGCGGCGGCATCGATGGCCTCGATGGCGCGGTGCAGGATCTTGAAGCGATATTCGGTCCCGGCCCGCGTGGCCTCGAGAGCGAAATCCTGGATCTGCAGCACGGCCTGCTGATTGCTCGGCTCCGCCACGACCGTTCCGGCGCGGCGACGCCGCGTGATAAGTCCGTTGGCGGCGAGCGTCGAGAGCACCTTGTTCACGGTCATGCGCGAACAATCGTATTCAGCCATCAGCTCATGCTCGAAGGGGATGCGATGGCCCGGCGGCCATTCGCCGGACATGATCTTGGCCTCGATATCGTCGCGGATGCGCTGGTGCAGATGCTTCATGCTTCACTCATGCCAGGATTCGAGCCATGGCGCGCGCATAGCGGGCGCGGATCGCGTCGTGCTTCACATGCCGGCCGCCCCTGACCACGGCATTGCCTGCGACGAACACCGTGTCGATGGCAGCCTTGCCAGCCACGAACACGTAAGCATCGATCCAGCGATCATCTGAAACGGCAGCGAGGTCCGGATGGCCCGCATCGAGCATGACGAGATCGGCGCGATGCCCTGCCTCGATGACTCCGATACGGCGGCCGAGCGCCTGGGCGCCGCCCGTCAGGGCCTTGTCATAGAGGGCGCGCCCGGTCGATTGGCCCTCGTGCCCGGCGAGCACATTGCGGGCGCGGTGCTTGAGACGCTGGCTGTACTCGAACTGCTTGAGTTCTGAAGATGCGGAAATCTCGATGTTGGAATCGGAGCCGACACCGAAACGCCCCCCGGCTGCAAGGTAATCGATGCCCTCAAAGATGCCGTCGCCGAGATTGGCCTCGGTGATCGGGCACAGGCCCGCCACCGCATTGCTCTTGGCGATGCCCTTGACCTCCTGTGCATCGAGATGGGTCGCGTGAATCAGGCACCAGCGCCGGTCGACAGGTGCATGATCGAGCAGCCACGCCACCGGGCGCTGCCCCGACCAGGCGAGGCAATCCTCGACCTCCTTCAACTGCTCGGCAATGTGGATGTGGACCGGTCCCTCGCCGGCCATGGCGACGACCTCGCGAAGACTCTCGGGCGTGACGGCGCGCAGGCTGTGCGGCGAGATTCCGACGACCGCATCGTCGAGGCCAGCGACAGCCTTGCGTGCGCCTTCGAGCAGGCGAGCATAGCTCTCGACATCATTGATGAAACGCCGCTGGCCCTCGGCCGGCGCCACGCCACCGAAGCCGCCCTGCGCATAGAAGACCGGCAGAAGCGTCAGGCCCATACCGGTGTCCTGTGCCGCAGCCGCGATGCGACCGAAAAGCTCCGCGATGTCGGCATAGTTGCGGCCATCCGCATCGTGATGCAGGTAATGAAACTCGGCGAGCGCGGTGAAGCCGCCCTCGAGCATTTCCATCATCGCAAAGGCCGCGATAGCCTCGACGTCGTCCGGCGTCAGCGATCCGAGGAAGCGGTACATCACCTGCCGCCAGGTCCAGAAGCTGTCCCCTTCCGGCCCTCGGGTTTCGGCAAGCCCCGCCATGCCGCGCTGGAAGGTATGGGAGTGCAGGTTCGGCAAGCCGGGAAGCGCTATCCCGGCGATGCGCTCGCGTCCCTCGGCGGAGGCATTGGGCTGGACGGCAACCATCGTCCCGCCCTCGATGTCGATCCCGACATTCCTCGCCCAACCCTCCGGCAGCAGGGCGTGATCGAGAATGAGCCTGCGCATGCTGACACCTTCATTGTTGATGGCCCGAGAACGCAGCCGCCAAAAAGCCATGCCGCCACCAGATCATCTGAACCGATCGAATAAGTCTAGACAATACCGATCTTTCGCGATTATGTATAGACATTATCGCAACCTCACCGGAGCAGAAACATGCGCTTCGATCGGGTCTGGTTCAACGCTCGCCTTGCTACGCTTAAGGGCGACGGTCTCGGGATCGTCGAGAGCGGAGCCGTCGCCGCCAAGGATGGCCGGATTGCCTTTGCCGGATCGGCAAAGGACTTGCCCACCGGGTGGGATGCCGCTGAGCGAATCGACTGTGAGGGTCGCTGGATCACCCCCGGTCTCGTCGATTGTCATACCCATCTGGTCTTCGGCGGTGATCGGGCGCATGAGTTCGACCTGCGCCTGAAGGGCGCGAGCTATGAGGAGATCGCCCGCGCCGGCGGGGGCATCGTCTCCACGGTGAAAGCCACCCGCGCGGCGAGCGAGGACGCGCTCGTGGCAAGCGCCCTGCCCCGCCTCGATCATCTGATCGCGGAAGGCTGCACCACCATCGAGATCAAGTCGGGCTACGGCCTCGATCTGGAGACGGAGGCCCGGTCCCTGCGCGCCGCGCGCCGTCTCGCCGGGGAGCGCCCGGTTTCCGTCGTCACCACCTTCCTCGGCGCCCATGCCCTGCCGCCGGAGGCGAACGGCGACAAGGATGCATTCATCGACAAGGTCTGCACCGAGATGCTGCCGGCGCTCGCCCGCGACGGATTGGCCGATGCGGTCGACGCCTTCTGCGAGGGCATCGCCTTTTCGCCCGAGCAGACCGCCCGCGTGTTCGACGCCGCCAAGGCGCATGGTCTGAAGATCAAGCTCCACGCCGACCAGCTTTCCAACCTGCACGGCGCGAAGCTCGCAGCCGAGTACGGCGCTCTCTCGGCCGATCACCTCGAATACACGGACGAGGAAGGGGCTGCCGCGATGGCGAAGGCGGGCACGGTTGCCGTGCTGCTGCCGGGCGCCTTCTACATGCTGCGCGAGACGAAGGTGCCGCCGGTCGCCGCCTTCCGCCAGCACGGCACGCGCATGGCGCTGGCGACCGATTGCAATCCCGGCACCTCGCCGCTGACCTCGCTCCTGCTCACTATGAACATGGGCGCGACCCTGTTCCGCATGACTGTCGAAGAATGCGTTGCCGGCGTGACCCTTGAAGCTGCCCGCGCGCTCGGAAAGCTCGATGAGATCGGCACGCTGGAGCCCGGCAAGTCCTGCGATCTCGCGATCTGGAACATCGAACGTCCGGCGGAACTCGTCTACCGCATCGGTTTCAACCCGCTACACGCCCGTGTCTGGAGGGGACAGTGACACAGACCATCATACTTCACCCCGGCTCCGTTACGCTCGCCGATTGGCGCCATGTCTATTTTGGAGCGGACGTCGCGCTCGATCAGGATTGCCGCGCCGCCATCGAGGCCGGCGCCCGAACCATTGAGGCCATCGTCGCTAAGGGCGATCCGGTCTATGGCATCAATACCGGGTTCGGAAAGCTCGCGAGCGTGCGCATCGGCTCCGCCGATCTCGCGACACTTCAGCGCAACATCGTGCTCTCACATGCAGCCGGCGTCGGTGAACCGCTACCGGTCGCCGTGGTGCGGCTCGTCATGGCCCTCAAGCTCGCGAGCCTCGCTCAAGGCGCATCGGGCGTGCGCTGGTCCACCATCGAGCATCTGACGGCTTGCCTGCAGGCGAATCTCATTCCTGTCATTCCGGGTCAGGGATCGGTCGGCGCCTCGGGCGATCTTGCGCCTCTCGCCCACATGACGGCAGCCCTCATGGGCGTCGGCGAGTTCTTCGTCGATGGCGTGCGCATGCCGGCAGAAGCGGCTCTTACACGTGCGGGCCTCGCGCCACTCTCGCTCGGCCCGAAGGAAGGTCTTGCTCTCCTCAACGGCACGCAGGTCTCGACCGCGCTCGCGCTGGCGGGCCTGTTCGAAGCCGAGCGTGTGTTCCAGGCTGCACTCGTCACGGGAGCGCTTGCGACCGATGCCGCCAAGGGATCGGACGGGCCATTCGACGAGCGCATTCAGAAGCTGCGGCGCCACCGCGGACAAATCGAAGTGGCCGCCTCGTTGCGCGCCCTGATGCAGGGCAGCGCCATTCGTGCGTCTCACCTCACCAACGACGACCGCGTGCAGGATCCTTATTGCCTGCGCTGTCAGCCGCAGGTGATGGGCGCGGTGCTCGACCTTCTGCGTCAGGCGGGCGAGACGGTCGGCACGGAAGCAAATGGCGTGTCCGACAACCCGCTCGTCTTCTCGGAGACCGGGGAAGTCATCTCCGGCGGCAACTTCCACGCGGAGCCGGTGGCCTTTGCCGCCGACATGATCGCCATGGCTCTGTGCGAGATCGGCTCCCTCGCCGAGCGGCGCATCGCCATGCTGGTCGACCCGGCTCTCTCGGGTTTGCCCGCTTTCCTCACGCCGAAGCCCGGACTCAATTCCGGCTTCATGATCCCGCAGGTGACGGCGGCGGCTCTCGTCTCGGAGAACAAGCAGCGTGCCTATCCGGCGAGCGTGGACTCGATCCCGACCTCCGCCAACCAGGAAGACCATGTCTCCATGGCGACCCATGGGGCAAGGCGGCTGCTGCCTATGGCGGCGAATGCCGCCAACGTGATCGCCATCGAATTGCTCGCTGCCGTCCAGGGCTGCGACTTTCATGCGCCCATGCAATCGAGCGAGCGCCTGGAGCGTGCCCGCGCGCTGCTGCGCGCGAAGGTTCCGCATCTCGACGACGACCGGCACATGGCACCCGACATGGAGCAGGCCACGGCTCTCGTCGTTTCCGGCGCCCTGGCGGAAGCAGCCGGTGCCGACGTCCTGCCGCTCGTCACGGATGAGGTGAGCGCATGAGCGCGCATCCGGATTGGCTCAAAGTGATCCGCGGCGAAGCGCCCCTCGTGGTGAGCCTGCCGCATACGGGCACGGAGATCCCCACCGCGTACGAACGTGGCCTCGTCTCGCCCTGGTTGGCGCGCAAGGATGCGGATTGGTGGATCGAACGGCTCTACGATTTCGCCGCCGGTCTCGGGGCCACGGTGATCCGCACGACGATTTCCCGCACGGTGATCGACGTGAACCGCGACCCGTCCGGCGTGTCGCTCTATCCGGGACAGGCGACCACCGAGCTGTGCCCCACCACCACCTTCGACGGCGAGCCGCTCTACGAGCCGGGAACGGAACCGCCGACGGAGGAGATCGCCGAACGGCGCGCCCGTTTCTTCGATCCCTATCACGCGACGCTTCGCGCCGAGATCAAGCGGCTGCGGTCACGGCATGACACGATCGTCGTCTATGATTGCCACTCGATCCGCTCGGTCATCCCCCGCCTGTTCGACGGCACCCTGCCCCATTTCAACGTCGGCACCAATGGCGGGACCACCTGCGCGCCGCCCCTGAGCGATGTCATCGAGACGATCTGCACCGGCAGCGGCTTCAGCCATGTGGTCAATGGGCGCTTCAAGGGCGGCTACATCACGCGCAGCCTTGGGCGTCCCGAGGCCGGTATTCATGCCGTCCAGATGGAACTCGCCTGCCGCGGCTACATGAAGGAGCCGCTAGGCCCCGTCTCCGAGAGCGAATGGCCGAGCGCCTACGATGAAGATTATGCCGCGCCCATGCGTGCGGCGCTCACCCTCATTCTTCAAACCTGTCTCACCTTCGCCCAATCCAAAGCTTGAATCGAGGATCCGTTTCATGACCCGCATCGACAACGCCCGCGTGATCCGCGCTCCCCACGGCACCGAACTGTCCGCCAAGAGCTGGCTGACGGAGGCGCCGCTTCGCATGCTGATGAACAACCTCGACCCCAATGTCGCCGAGAAGCCGGGCGAGCTCGTCGTCTATGGCGGCATCGGCCGCGCCGCGCGCGATTGGGAGAGCTTCGACCGTATCGTGGCAGCGCTGAAGAACCTGGATGCCGACGAGACACTCCTCGTGCAGTCGGGCAAGCCGGTCGGCGTGTTCCGCACCCATGCGGATGCGCCGCGCGTGCTGATCGCCAATTCCAACCTCGTGCCGCACTGGGCCAACTGGGACAAGTTCCACGAGCTCGATCGCAAGGGGCTCATGATGTACGGCCAGATGACGGCCGGTTCCTGGATCTATATCGGCACCCAGGGCATCGTGCAGGGCACCTACGAGACCTTCGTCGAAGTGGGCCGCCAGCATTACGACGGTGATCTCTCCGGCCGCTGGATTCTCACCGCAGGACTCGGCGGCATGGGCGGCGCACAGCCGCTCGCCGCCACCATGGCCGGCGCCTCCTGCTTGGCAGTGGAATGCCAGCCGAGCCGCATCGAGTTTCGTCTGCGCACGGGCTATGTCGACCAACGCGCCGACACCCTCGACGAGGCGCTCGCGATTATCGAACAGTCCTGCCGCGACAAGAAGCCGGTCTCCGTCGGCCTCCTCGGCAATGCCGCCGAGATCTTCCCGGAAATCTACCGGCGCGGCATCCGTCCTGATGCGGTCACTGACCAGACCTCCGCGCATGATCCGATCAACGGCTATCTGCCGAAGGGCTGGACGCTCGCCGAATGGGAAGCCAAGCGCGAGACTAATCCGAAGGCTGTGGAGCACGCCGCCAAACAGTCCATGGCCGAACACGTGCGCGCCATGCTTGATTTCTATAAGGCCGGCGTGCCGACCCTCGATTACGGCAACAACATCCGCCAGATGGCGAAGGAGGAAGGCGTCGACAACGCCTTCGACTTCCCGGGCTTCGTGCCGGCCTATATCCGCCCGCTCTTCTGCCGCGGCATCGGCCCCTTCCGCTGGGCCGCGCTCTCGGGCGATCCGGAAGACATCTACCGCACCGACGCCAAGGTGAAGGAGCTGCTGCCCGACAAAAAGCACCTGCACAACTGGCTCGACATGGCCAAGGAACGCATCAAGTTCCAGGGACTGCCCGCGCGCATCTGCTGGGTCGGCCTCGGCGACCGTCACCGCCTCGGCCTCGCCTTCAACGAGATGGTGGCCAAGGGCGAGCTGAAGGCCCCCATCGTGATCGGCCGCGATCATCTGGACTCCGGCTCGGTCGCGAGCCCGAACCGCGAGACGGAAGCCATGAAGGACGGCTCTGATGCCGTGTCCGACTGGCCGCTCCTCAATGCGCTTCTCAACTGCGCCTCCGGCGCGACCTGGGTCTCGCTGCACCATGGCGGCGGCGTCGGCATGGGATTCTCGCAGCATTCGGGCATGGTGATCGTCTGCGACGGCACGCCGGAAGCGGCCAAGCGCATCGAGCGCGTGCTCTGGAACGACCCGGCGACCGGCGTGATGCGTCATGCGGATGCGGGCTACGACATCGCCATCGACTGCGCCCGCGAACACGGCCTCAACCTGCCGAGCTTGGGGTGATGATGGCGCGCGTCATCCGCAATCACGATCTCGTCCGCGTTCCCTGGAAGAACGGCGGCGGCACCACCGCGGAGGTCGCCGCCTTTCCGGAGGGCTCGGGTTTCGAGACCTTCGGCTGGCGCGTCAGCATGGCGGATGTCGCCTCGGACGGTCCTTTCTCGCTCTTCCCGGGGATCGACCGCACGCTGATCGTCGTGAAGGGCAACGGTATCGAACTCGATGTGGAAGGTGTCGCCTATCCGCTGGATCGGGCCTCTCCCAAGCTCTCCTTCTCCGGCGACGACATCACCACCGGGCGGCTCCTTTCGGGCCCGATCCGCGACCTCAACGTGATGACGCGGCGCGGGCAGTTCCGGCACCGGACACGGTTCGTCGAATCCGGAGTGGCGCTGCTGTCGGAGGACACCACTGTCGCCTTCCTCGTCCCGCTCAATGGCCCGTTCGACGTGACGCTCGATTCGACGATCCATCCGCTTCAAGTGCTCGACACGCTGATGCTGGAGGCGACGCAGGATCTCATCCTGTTCTCCGGGACGGGCCGTGCAATCCTCGTCGAGATCGCGCCGGACCGACCATAGGAGCGCAAATTTTGGCGCGGGATGCCTAAAACAGCGGCAGGCCAAAATGTCTATACATTTGACATTGCCGCTCCGGCATGATGGCATTCGCCGCTCGATGAAGAACGCCGGCCGAGAGACAGAACCTTCCAGAGGAACGGCCGATGGAACGAGACAGGGAATTAGAACAACGGAGGCTGCAATGAAGGCGGTATTGGGTGGTTTGGCCGTGTTGGCACTGGCGGTCGGTTCCGCCTCGGCCCAGGAGACGAAGGTGGCCATCGGTATCTCGGGCTGGACGGGCTTTGCGCCCCTGACGCTCGCGAAGGAAGCCGGCATCTTCAAGAAGAACGGACTCGACGTCACGATCAAGAAGGTCCCGCAGGCCAGCCGTCACCTCGCCATCCAATCCGGCGATATCCAATGCGCCGCCACCACGGTCGAGACCTGGATCGTGTGGAACGCCAACGGCGTGCCCACCAAGCAGATCTTCCAGCTCGACAAGAGCTACGGCGCGGACGGCATGGTGGTGAGGAATGACATCGCCTCCATCAAAGACATCAAGGGCAAGCAGGTGGCCGCCTCCGCGCCCGGCACGTCGCCCTACTTCGCCCTCGCCTGGATGCTGAAGAAGAACGGTCTCTCCGTGAAGGACGTGACCGTCGTCAACATGGAGCCGGGCCCCGCCGCTCAAGCCTTCATCGCCGGACAGAACGATGCGGCCATGACCTACGAGCCCTATCTCTCCTCCGTGCGTGCTGCCCCTCAGGCCGGCAAGATCATCGCCACGACGCTTGATTATCCCATTGTGATGGACACCTTCGGCTGCACGCCGAAATTCCTCGCTGACAATCCGAAAGCTGCCAAGGCCTTTGCTGACAGCTATTTCGAGGCCCTTGACATGATTGCCAAGGATCAGCCGAAGGCTTACGAGATCATGGGCGCGGACGTGAAGCAGACGGGCGAGGCCTTCGGCAAGTCGGCTCAGTTCCTGCGCTGGCAGGACCGCGAGGCCAACAAGAAGTTCTTTGCCGGCGAGTTCAAGACCTTCTCGACGGAAGCCGCCGACCTGCTTCTGGAAACCGGCATCATCAAACAGAAGCCGGACATGGAAGCGCTCGCGGATACGAGCTTCATTCAGTAACGCGTCCAAGCCACGCGGCCATGGTTCGTTTCACGGCGGGCCATGGCCTGATCCCATTTTCATCAACGTCATCCGGTCTGCTCTTCCGGATGACCAAGCAGATCACACATGCCTCGTCCTCTCGAACCGGTCAGCCAGGGCACGCGCATCACGCTCGGCATCTCCTTCTTCGTTCTTTTCTTTGCGGCCTGGGCCTTTGCGACGCTGGGCGGCTTCGTCTCGCGCACCTTCCTGGCCGATCCGATCACCATGGTGCAGGACGGCTGGCTGCTGCTCACCCGCTTCGGTTTCCTGAACGATATCGGCGTCACGGTCTGGCGCGTCGTCGGCGGCTTCATCCTGGCCGCGATCGTCGCCGTGCCGATCGGCATCATGATGGGCGCCTACAAGTCCTTCGAGGCTTTCCTTGAACCCTTTGTGTCCTTTGCACGCTATCTGCCCGCATCCGCCTTCGTGCCGCTTCTCATCCTCTGGGCCGGAATCGGCGAGATGCAGAAGCTCCTCGTGATCTTCATCGGCTCGGTCTTCCAAATCATCCTGATGGTGGCGGTGGCCGTCGGCAACACGCGCCGCGATCTCGTCGAGGCGGCTTACACGCTAGGCTCGAAGGATCGAGGCGTGGTGAAGCGCGTGCTCATCCCCGCCAATGCGCCCGAGATCGCCGAGATTCTGCGCCTCGTGCTAGGCTGGGCCTGGACCTACGTGATCGTGGCGGAGCTCATCGGCTCCTCCTCTGGCATCGGGCACATGATCATCGACAGCCAGGCGCTCCTGGCGACGGGTCAGATGATCTTCGGCATCATCGTCATCGGAATCATCGGCCTCATCTCCGACTTCCTGTTCAAGGCGCTCAACCGTTCTCTCTTCCCGTGGAGGCTCGCATGACAAATACGATCCTCCAGATCGACAACGTCTCGCGCGTGTTTCCGGGCGTGCGCGGCGGCGCTCCTGTGCGTGCGCTCGAACCGACGAACCTGCAGGTGGCGCAGAACGACTTCATCACGATCCTCGGCCCGTCCGGCTGCGGAAAATCCACGCTCCTGCGCATCGTGGCGGGTCTCGACCGTCCGAGCGGCGGGCGCGTTCTGCTCAACGGTCGCGAGATCAAAGGTCCCGGCGCCGACCGGGGCATGGTGTTCCAGTCCTATACCCTGTTTCCATGGCTGACGATTGCCGAGAACATCGCCTACGGCCTACGCGAAAAGGGCATGCCGAAAGCGGAGCGCCAGGAGATCGTCGCCTCCTATACCGAGAAGGTGGGCCTGCGCGGCTTCGAGAACCATTATCCGAAGCAGCTTTCCGGCGGCATGCAGCAGCGCACGGCCATTGCCCGGGCCCTCGCCAACGATCCGGAGATCCTTCTGCTCGACGAACCGTTCGGTGCCCTCGACAACCAGACCCGCGGCCTGATGCAGGAATTGCTGCTCGGCATCTGGGAGCGCGAACGCAAGACCGTGCTCTTCGTCACCCACGACATCGAGGAAGCGATCTTCCTCGCCTCCCGCGTCATCGTCATGTCAGCCCGCCCCGGCCGCATCAAGGCCGACATCCCCGTCGACCTGCCGCACCCGCGGCACTACACGATGAAGACCACACCCGAATTCTCCGCCTTGAAAGCGCAGCTGACGGAAGAGATCCGCGTCGAGGCGATGCAGGCGGAGGGCGTACACTAGCGTAGCGTGCAGCGGCAACGCGTATCGAATAAGGCATTTGCGGTACCCTTCCGGGTGAGTTGACGCTTCAGCCTTCTTTGGGCGACGCTTTGCGTCTCTGATGAGGGGAAGGCACGATGCTCAAGCGCCTGTTAGCCGGATCCATCCTGATCGCCTGCGGCACGCCTGCCATGGCCGATATCCTCATCGATCAGGCCATGATCACCGCCGGTGAATTGCGTGTCGTCGGGCGATTGAGCAAGCCACGGCAGGTGTCGGTCTTCCTCGATGAGCGGTTCGAGACGAAAGCGGACGCCAACGGCCGCTTCACCTTCCGGATCGCTTATCATCCCACGACCTGCATCGTGAACCTCCAGGCAGAGAGCGAGCAACGGCAGGCGGTCGTCGGCTTCTGCGGTCAGCGAGGCCCGGAAGGATCGGGCGCAGCGCAGCAATCCGCGGCCGTTGCCCCCGTTCAGCCCGGACCTGCGGGCCCGCCCGGTCCTCAAGGCGAACCCGGTCGCGACGGGGCACCCGGTCCGAAGGGGGATCCGGGACCTGAGGGACCGCAAGGAGCCGCCGGCCCGCCAGGGCCGCGCGGAGAGCCCGGCCCAGTTGGGCCTCCGGGACCGCCAGGGAATGCGGAAGCTCGCGCCATTCCTGAAGGACAGCCCGGACCTGCGGGTCCGGCAGGCCCCGAAGGCCCGGCAGGCCCTCCCGGTCCCCAGGGACCGCAGGGGCTTGCAGGCCATCAGGGGCCGCAGGGGCCCCAGGGTGTACCGGGGCCACGCGGCGAACCCGGACCGCCCGGACCGCAGGGCGTTGCCGGCGAGATCGGACCCATCGGGCCTCCGGGTCCTATCGGGCCGATCGGCCCTGCCGGGTTGACGGGCCCTGTGGGCCCTCCCGGCCCCGCAGGGCCGGAGGGGAAGATGGGTCCGGAAGGAAAGCCGGGTCTCGCAGGCACAGTTCTGAGAGTCTTCGTGCAGGAATGCGCATCTCAGGGCCGATGCATGGCGCGCTGCGGCGAGGATGAATATCCCGTCAACGGCACCTGCAACCGCGGCGACCGTTTCGATATGGATGAAACAGGCGTCTACTGCTTCTCCATGAGCGACAGCGCAAAAGGCATGATGGCTCGGGCAATCTGCGCCAAGAAGTGAACCGAATGGATCGTTGAGAGAGGCCCGCAGGAAGAGACGACACGCGCCATGGGCAAAGCCCAGCCTTAAAAGTCTGGCTCGTCAATCTCTGATCTCATCCTGAGGAGCAGCGGAGCTGCGTCTCGAAGGAGGTTCCAGTGCTCTCTGGAAGCGCCCTCTCCTTCGGATTGCTGACGCAATCCCCTCAGGATGAGGCTTATGGATGTGTCGAGTATGGGCCATACTCTCAAAGGCAGTTGCAAGTTATCGAGCTGCGTGGCTGTCCTTGCGAGCCTGCTTTGAGGTCTCACCCACGAAGCTTGGAGCAAAGGTGCTGTTGAGCGGATGTGGGTTCCAGGTGTTGTCGGACGACGACACGACTTTGAGTGCCCCGAACCAGCGATGCCTGAAGCGCGTCGCAGTTCTCAGGTCGTCGAAGCCGACGAGGCCCCACTCGTCGAGCAGATGATAGAAGTCCCAGGCGCTTCCCTGCTCGTCGAGCCATCGGACGACCTCCTGATTCAGGTCCCGTCCGCTCTCGTTCCAGACACGCCAATCATTGACCATGAAGACATCGGGCCAGAGCTTCGAATAGGCGTCGATGCCATAGCAGGCCGAGGAAGCCATCTCCTCATCACGCCAGGTTGCGGTAATGACCTTTTTCAGTTCGTCCAGATCCGTCATCGCTCAGATCTCAGATCGCACAATCCGCACATCGGGACTGTGTTACGAAGTTTACAATAGCACATAGGCGTAATCCAAGAGTAGTAGAAAAGATTCTTCAGCACGTCATGCACATTTCAAACCTGCTTCATGGGCAGGACCGGACGATCTGTCGTTCCGAGACAGTTCTAAATTTACTGATGGAAATGATCCTAAGGTCGAACCCCACTCGAAAGCGGTAGCGGATCAAGGAACATCAACGACTTCATGTTTCTCTTAAGGGTTAATACCAAAGATATAGGGAACTAATGCCTCTCTTATTACCTATCTGGTTAATAGATGCAGGGAGACTTGCATGACGCCAGACCAGGTTGAGCTTGTCGCGAAGGCGTTTTACGCCGCCGAGTATGTCGGCGACTGGGACGACGCTCCCGAAATTTTGCAGGAACAGTTCAGGGACTTGGCTCGCACGGCCATCACGCTTCTGCACCAGCAGATCTCTGGTTGCCGAGCCTCTCTCATGCTGGCGAAGGTTTCCGAATGCCCTCACGGGGAAGAAGCCGTTCGGCTCTCGTCCTGATGGCTCTGGCGATGGCATTAGCGTCTCCCGCGGGAGACATGCTCGCCTTTGATCCATCGAAGCGTTGAACCTGAAATGGTTG
This sequence comes from Microvirga lupini, assembly GCA_000517005.1. Taxonomy (GTDB): domain Bacteria; phylum Pseudomonadota; class Alphaproteobacteria; order Rhizobiales; family Beijerinckiaceae; genus Microvirga; species Microvirga lupini. Next base: position 60,129 of record KI911948.1, on the reverse strand, counting down.
CCTAAGAACCCGCAAACAAAAGGCAGCCTGCAGGCTGCCTTTTGCGTGATTTAACGGTTGGCGATGGTCAGGCCGCGCGGATTTCGCGGAAGAAGTGCTCAACCTTCTGCTTCAACAGATCCGATTGACGGGCGAGCTCTCCTGCAGCGCCGAGGACCTGGGTTGCTCCTGCGCCCGTCTGGCTCGCTCCCTCTGTCACGTTCGCGACATTCTGGGAGACCTCCTGAGTGCCCTGCGCAGCCTGCTGCACATTGTGAGCGATTTCGCCGGTGGCAGCGCCCTGCTGCTCCATGGCATGCGCGATCTCCGCCGAGATCGTGTTGATCTCGATGACGATGTCGCTGATGCTGCGGATGGCCTGCGCCGCCTGATCGGAGACCTGCTGCATCTCCTGGATCTGCCGGGAAATGTCTTCGGTGGCTTTCTCCGTCTGTGAGGCCAAAGACTTCACTTCGGTCGCCACGACCGCAAAGCCTTTCCCTGCCTCCCCTGCTCTCGCGGCTTCGATGGTTGCGTTCAGCGCCAGCAGGTTGGTCTGCGAAGCGATGTCGCTGATGAGCCCGATCACCTGACCGATCCCTTGAGTGGTCGAGACGAGGCTCCGCACGGTCTCATCGGTCCGCTTCGCGGCCTGAGCGGCATTCTCCGCAATGCTGCGCGAGGCTTCGACCCTGTTGGCGATTTCGCCGACCGACGCGGCCAGCTCCTCGGATGCCGCTGCGATGCTGCGGACATTCACGGACGCTTCTTCGGACGCAGCCGCCACGCTCATGGCGTTCTGAGCGCTTTCCTCGGCCGTATGGCTCAGGGTTTGCGCCGTCGCTTCGAGCTGAACGGATGCGGAGGCCACCGTCTGGAGAACCTGTTTCATGTCACTGTCGAAGGCACTGATAAGTGCATCGACCGCTGCGACGCGGCGCTCGCGAGCCGATTGCTCGGCCAGCTGCTGCGCCTCGAGACGCTCCCGTGCGATCGCGTTCTCCTTGAACACCTGCACCGCGGCCGCCATGGCGCCGATCTCGTCCTTGCGGTCGTTGCCCGGCACCTGAATCGCGAGATCACCGTCAGCGAGACGCTTCATCGCTCCGGTCATCTGATTGATCGGGCGCGCGACGAGGCGGTGGATCAGGAAGCCCAGAAGAGCGAGCATCAGAACGACCGCGCAGACGGTCGCAACGGCCGCGGAGAGCCGGGCCTCGGACAGTTTGGCATAGGCCTTGCTGCTGTCGATGGACAAGCCGACATACCATTTGACCGAGGGAAGACCGGGAATCTCGAAAAACGTGACGATCTGCTCGCGTCCGTCTTCGATCGTCTCGCTGAGCTGGCTTGCGATCTTCGGCGTCTGCACGGGATAAACCTCGTTCAAACGCTTGTTGATGAGATCCTTGTTGGGATGCACAAGGATCTTTCCGTCGGCACTCATGAGGAAGGCTTGCCCCATGCCGCCGAGATCCATCGCACCGATCATCTCCACGAGAGCGTCGAGATTGAGATCGACACCGGCGACACCCACGAAGGCGCCGTTCTTCTGAACGGGCGTCGCCATCGACAAGATGAGCTTCTTCGTCGATGCATCGACATAAGGCTCCGTCAGCGTGCTGTTGCCGGCGGCAACGGCATCCTTGTACCAGGGCCGCACGCGCGGATCGTAATCCTTCGGCATGTCGGAAGGCGGCCACATGGTGAAACGGCCATCCTTCTCGCCGAGATAGGTGGACTGGAAGCTGTCGACGAAGACCTTCTGCTGCAGGAGAGACATCACCTGAGACGGCTCCCCGAAATTGGCGACACCCTGGGCGACGCTCTGGTTCAGGGCCACACGCCCACCGAGCCAGTTCTTGATGCTCCCGGAGGTTGCTGACCCGACATTGGACAGGTAGCGCTCGATCTCGGAGCGCGTGGCCTGCCGTTGGAAATAATCATTGTAGAGCGAGAACGCGGCAAAAGCCCCGACGACCGTCAGAGCCGCGGCGACAAGGATTCTCAGCATTAAAGATGAACGGCGTGAGATTAAGCGAGTTTGTGTGGAAGATGACACGGGAAGGACCTAGGAATATTTGGTTATTCTAATCACGCCTTTACGACATGACCTTCCCATTCGATCTAAGACTTGAACGTTAACGATGATTTTCTTGAATCACGCAGTCTACTCACGTTCGCCACAATTGAACTGGCGGGCGCATGCGGAAGCCAAGCGCGTCATGCGGATCCGAAGGGCCGCGTCAGCGACCCGGAGGGCCACGTCAGTGAAAAGTGGACCCGGTTTTCCGCACAAAACGATGCGCTCAGCAAAACAGGAGCATCGGAATGGCTGAAGCCAACCTTGAAGAAGCAGCTGAAAGCTTCGAACTATCGAGGTGATTTCTTGAAAAGAGGAGTGGTGCCCAGGGGCGGAATGCACTAAGTCTTCTATGTCAATGACTTAGGCTAAAGTGGGACTCAAAATCGTTCTCTGAAATCATTAGGGTTTTTGGCCGTGAGTCCCACCGCTTTTGCCCCTCTTCCCACTTCTCTTCCTGATCCAGGACAAGGGTGATATTGAAGCGTCGGGCTTGGACGGGGAAGATGATGCACGACAACCGGGTGCCTTGCTATTCAGTCAAAGTGGAGATCCCCAGTGATCTCGGCCGGCCAGCCATTTCCTACTATTTGGTTCGGGCAGACTCCCAGGCAGCAGCGATCCAAGCCGTTAAAGAAATATTGCTGGGTACTTGGGGAGCCGTCGAAGCCACCCTGACGGCTATTCGTAGAGAGACGGTTGAGGCGCTTGATTTGCGGCGTGGCATCCCCCGCCAGATCTGAACTGCCCCTCCTCCATCTTCTCTTCCAGAGGAGGCTGAGGCTTGAGACAGCCGTTACAGAGCCGCTATGGTGTGAGAGGAGGATATTTACCCCGCATCCTCCTCAAGGAGGAGCGAGAATGAGTGAGCCCACGACAACGTGCTACTAGGGCCCCATCAAGTGCCAGCCATTCTTTATCCCAGCCCATTCGCGAAACTCGCTAGCCTGTTCGTCTCTGGAGACGGACATAGGGCACTACACCCCTATGTTGCCGCAGTTCGCGAGCGGGCAAGCTCGAAATTTCAGGGAAACCGTCTCCTCACCCCTTCATGCCATACCCTCGGCAGGCGGATCGTCGACATCACCCTCTTCGACCACCAGGGAGAGGGACATTCGCACAACAACAGTTCCAGCCTCATCCCTGACACTGACCACAAAGCTTCGGTAATTACCGTTAGGGAGTGCCTCGCTCGCTACCTCAGGCAGAAACTTCTGAGCTTCAGCTTTGGCAGCCTCCAGGCGTGGGAACTCCATTCCCACGTCATCTCGTATAAACTGGACCCCATCGTAGGTGTCAAAGAAGTAGCGTGGCATTGAGGACTCCAGTGGCCGGGAGGGCTGTTACCAACTTCGGCGGGATCCCATTGTTCACCCTCTCAGGCTAATGCGTTCCCCATGACCTACTCCCGGGGCACCACCGCCATCTCCAAGCACACCGAGCCAATCAGCGGGTGACCGTTCCCGTGATCTGCGCCGACGGCTCCTCCGAGACCCAGCGATACAGGACGCCGCCCAGTACCCCGCCGATGATGGGTGCCACCCAGAACAGCCAGAGCTGCGCTAGGGCCCACCCTCCGACGAACAGGGCTGGCCCCGTGCTGCGGGCCGGGTTGACGGAGGTGTTCGTCACTGGGATTCCGACAAGGTGAATCAGAGTCAATGCAAGACCGATGGCGATGGGCGCGAACCCAACGGGCGCCTTGCCATGCGTGGCGCCCATGATGATGAACAGGAACATCATCGTCAGGACAACCTCCGTCACCAAGCCTGCAAAGAGCGTGTACTTGCCGGGCGAGTGGTCGCCATATCCGTTGGCAGCGAATCCCTTGGCCAAGTCGAAGCCAGGTCCTCCACTCGCGATGAGGTAGAGGACGGCGGCCGCCACGATGGCACCGGCGACCTGAGCGATTACGTACGGGGCGATCTGCGAGACGGGAAAGCGTCCGCCGGCCGCTAGCCCGATGGTCACGGCTGGGTTGAGGTGGCACCCTGAGATATGCCCAATCGCGTAGGCCATCGTGAGCACGGTCAGGCCGAAGGCCAGTGACACTCCGAGGAGCCCGATACCGATGTCAGGAAACGCAGCGGCTAGCACTGCGCTCCCACACCCTGCAAATGTAAGCCAGAAGGTACCGATACCCTCGGCAGCATACTTGCGCATCTCCATCAAGCGCTCCTTCGATTGGTGCTAGCAGGCGGGAATAATTCTTCTTCTAGGCTTGTGACCTTGCGGGGCAGCGGCGCCGTAGTAACGGGGAGGCCAGGGGGCGATACCACACTTGGAACGATCAGGTTTGTTCTTGCTCAAGTCAAGAATTTTTTCCCTTACGGCCATCGCTTGAATGGTCTCGTCTTACGGGCGAGTCTCGCCTCCCGTGCTAGGCGAGAAGGACCGACCGGCCTAATCCTCACCCTACTAGACTAGGAACAAAGCCCTCCATGCACCCTCTCCTGGTGTGGTCACTGCATGACCTTCTCTCGCGCCACCGCTGCCCTTTCAGAGCTCATGAGCCTTTGACACAGGTACAGATGGGTCTAGCGGCTCGCGCGGATTAAGGCGGGGGTCGTGCCCTTGTATCGCCGCATGGTCGAGGTCAGGTGGCTCTGGCTTGAGAACCCGCAAAGATAAGCGACCTCAGCGATCGGGAGATTGCCATTGAGCAGCAATCGCTCTGCTTCGGCTACGCGCAACTGGAGCAGGTATTGGTGCGGTGATTGCCCGAACGTGCTGGTGAAGGCCTGGATGAAATGCCCGGGCGAGAGCTCGCACAAGGCTGCAACGTCGGCCACTGACACCTTGCGGGAGAAGTTCTCCTGGAGAAAGTCTCGCACCCGTCTGGCCTTGTGCGCAGGCAGGCCGTCCTCAACCCTACCTGGCGCTCTCCCGGAACCTGCATAGGTGCGCAGCAGGTGAATGCCAAACAAGGTGATCAGAGAGTCGACATAGAGTTCGTTTGCAGCCTTCCTCTCCGCCAGCTCGGCTGTCAGCATCTGGGCTAGATGGAGGGCCTTCTGGTCCACAATGCCAAAGGGGATCGGCTGGAGATCAATGCTGCCGCTACCGAACTCTTGCTCAACTAATTCCAGCAGCGTCTGGGGTGGGAGGGCAATGTGGACGTAGTTAGTAGCATCCGGCGAATGCCAAGTGCTTTCCAGATTGGCGGGATTAATCTCGATCATCCCCACCAGAGCATCGAACTTTTGTAGTCGGCCGCTGCCATACCCAGCCTCCATGTTGCGAGTGGGAGCGAGTGTCACGGACACAAGGTGGCTCGTCGGTCGCAAGACTTCCGAGTGTGGCGGACGAACGCAGTGGACCGCCCCGCCCCTGAAGGTCGTCAGCCTTGGACCTGCCTCCTGCGGGATGGCGGCCAGAAGATCGGCTTGGTCATGGCCAGTCTTGAGCTGGCCCATCAGTTTGGCTGGATGTTCCACGTGAGTCCTGCTCCTGAGCCGTGCCGTTGGATCAGCACGTTCACTGTCGGCCAAGTCGTATCCGGCCAAGCTTTATGACAAGAATCCTGAACCGAATCGGAATATCGTTATTTTAGGGAAGCATGCCTAACGGCAGCTGTAGCTTGGGCAGTTCGACGCACTGGGAACCTTAGAGAGCGACACCACCGCCATCTCCGAGCTCACCGGCCAACCCGTCAGTCCCTGACCTATGGATCATCGAATGCCGCAGCCTGCCCTATAATCTCCGAAGCTTGGCCGCATTGCAGCCAAGGTTAACTTTACGTTAACAGCCTCCCGTAGGGGCAATTACGGGTCCCGGGCCACGCCTAGATTCATCAATAGGACCAGGCGTGGCCTAGTTCGAATAATGCGGAGGGGGAATAATGATGCAGGTCGCCAAGAAAGCCACTCAGGACGGAACCTACACGGTCTATGTTCAGGGCAAACCAATCGCGTGGGGTCTCAGCAGCGCAGCCGCTGACAGACTTATTGTGCGGCTGCGCTCACCGGCCGATCGGTCAGCCCTTGCCTGAGGCACAGCACCAGGTTTCCATCTGATAGCAGCCGCTTACCCCCGCAGTACAATTGCGTTCGCGGCGCCGTGAAGGAATATCTGGCCGTACAGGGGGTAGCTCAACGCCAGAGCGCCGGGATGTCGTTCCCAGAGATGCAGTGTCCAAGTCCTGCCTCCCTGCCCATCAACTCACCTCTCTTCACCCCAACATGCCACACCCTCGGCATGACCTACTCCCGCGACACCACTGTCATCTCCAACCGAACCGGCGTCCTTTCCCGAGCCACTCGTCGCTGACCCAACGAAAGAGCGTCGCAAGTTTTGACCCGCGACGCTCTGAGGTGAATTACCAGCACTCCAGCGGCTCGTTAGGACCGTGAGGATTTTCGGCATAGCCCGGAATGATGACGGGACCATCTCCCGAAGCGGGGGGTGTTGCATAAAACGGAGGATAGCCGCCGTCATGGTCGTGACTGGTAGGGAACCACGATGAGAGATCCTCCAACAGGTGTGACAACGGATTTCCGCCGTATAGCGGCCCCCCATCACCGCCAGGTCCGCCGTTCGGCTCCACGGGTATGGGTTCTCCTGGATTGGGCTCTCCCACAGCAATTGCAGGCGCACCCCCGCCGGACAGCACTTCATTGCCGTTCGTATCGTAAGTCGGTTTGTAGCCGTTCATGTGACGTCCTTTCCACTTTGGCTGGTCGCTTCCGCCGAGGATGATCTTCGACGGCGAACGATCACTTTGGCTTACTTCGTAAGGACTGAGCTGTGAGATCCATCACAGTTGGCCAACAGCTCTGAGTAAACGAAAAAAATCACAGTCTCCGTACAAGACGGAGATATGACCTACTCCGGCGACACCACCGCCATCTCCGAGTTCACCGGTGAGCCCGCAGCTCATGCAGGCAAGTATGGTGGCGGGGCAGTTTATCGGGCGTTATGATCTCGACTGGAGCCGTTTCATGATGACCTTGATGGCAGCGCCAAGAAGGGCCCCTGTGATACTGGCCGCTGCAATCACTGCAATGGAATGAGTGGCGGGCGTGGTCTCGCCTGGAAGAGCGAAATAAGCGTGGCCCAGCTGGTAGGCGCTCCCGACCATGATGCCCGCTAGGGCCCCATCAAGTGCCAGCCATTCTTTATCCCAGCCCATTCGCGAAACTCGCTAGCCTGTTCGTCTCTGGAGACGGACATCGGGTACTACACCCCTATGTTGCCGCAGTTCGCCAGCGGGCAACT
>KI911948.1:39828-52750 GCA_000517005.1 Microvirga lupini | reverse complement strand
CATGACCCACTCCCGCGGCACTTCGTCGGCGTCGCTGTTCCAGGGCCAACAACTGCGCTATGGTGCGTCTGAGGTAATCCATAAGAAGGTGCGCAGTATGGTGATCGTTTACGCGTTAGTGGCTTTAGCCGGCGGTCTCGTCAGCTGCGTCCTGCTCTGGTCTTATGGAGCCACCATTGCCCTTCTCAGCATGCCGTTTGGCGGGAGCCTATTTGTGCTCATCGCCGCAGTCTTGGTCTACATGCGAGCCTCGGGTGAGGCTGACTCTAGCAATGAGCGCGCAGTCTACAAGGATCAGCCTCAGAAGTTGCAGACCACAGAAAGCTAATAGGCCTCAGATAAACAGGAAATTCATACTCTCCGCTCCAAACGGAGACATAACCTACTCCCGTGACACCACATCACCGCGGCTCTTGGTGACTGGCATACTGACTTTGCGCAGAGGCAGTTTGGGGAATACTAACCTCACCCGGACAGTTCTCTTTGCAGCTCTTCGCTCGAGCCTATCCTTGATCACTGTGGCTGTTTCCGCGTCGATGCCACTGATCTGGTGTATCTGAGGGGCCAGGGCCTTGAGCTGTGCCAAGCTGGTGATATTGGCCTGTTCCAAGGCTCTCCATGCAGTTACCGGTAGAAGCAGCCCCTTGAAAGGATCCTTCGAGGTCTTCGATGACGCTTCGGGCATTCGACTCACCGGCAAGAGAACAATCAGCGACTGCGGGGTGGCCGCCCGCTAAAGATTCTCTGCGGAGCCATTTGTTTCAATACCGCCTTCAAATAGGAGGAGCCCGATCCTCTTACTGCCTAAGCACTGCCCTTGGGCAGCAAGTCCTCTAGCCCAACTTCCTCCAGTGGTCCTAACAGCGACCGCAGGAATTCAATCGTCTCGGCAGCTTCGATGAGGAGGGTCTGTACTTCAATGAGGGGGAGACCTCCCTCGCACTCGGAGGCGGCCTTGAGCCGATCAACAATGTCGAGCTTGGACATGCGCCTTCCCTATGCACTTCATTGGACACTGGCGCAAAACGATAAAGAGCTCCGCCAGCCGAAGCCAGCGGGGCACACTCTACGCGCAACCTTCTCTTCACCCCTTCATGCTATACCGTCAGCACGGCCTAAGACGGCAGCTCGTCGTCGAGAGTGCCCTCCTCGATTACCAACGAGAGAGCAGTGCGCAGCACAGTCCGGCCGCTCTCATCCCGAACGTTCACGACGAAGCTCCGATGGTTCCCATTCGGAAGCCCATCCTTAGCCATGTCAGGAAGGGCCTTCTGAGCCTCTAGCTTGGCAGCCTCAATATCCGCTAGATCAAGGCCGTCCTGATCGGGGGCATACTGTTTACCATCATAGGTATCGAAGAAAAAACGGGGCATCAGCACTCCAGAGCCGCGGACCTGTGGCTATCAACCGGGGAGTGCATCCTTTGTTCAGTCTGTCATGTCATAGACCGTGACATGACCTACTCTCGCGACACTAGCGCTATCGCTGAACTCACCGGCGCATGGACGCTGCCTGTCTCACGGATTGGCGGTTCTCTGATCGGTATTCACGGATGATATGTTGAGAGATGCAGTGAGCGTGCCGCTGCATTCCAACAAGGTTCTGGACGATTGTGTACTTCAGCGGCTCCGGGGCCTCAGAGGCAATGACGTGGTGCGCAATTTCGCTGAGTTGGCGCACGAGGGCGTTGAGCCGTTGGGTCGCCTCGAGCACACCGGCATCCTCGCGTTCGGTCCGCGGCGACTGACGAGATGACAGTTGGATCAGGTTCGACATTCACAGACCCTTTTGCCCGGGATGTGGTTGTGTGGAGGCTTGCCCCTTGTAGGAATTAACTCCACTAGCTTGCTCGAAGCTGTTAAGCCGCTGGTCGTGGTCGCCGCGCTCGCGAGCGCACCGGCCCACCCGTCAGCACCTGGTCTAAGGAATGGCGGGGTTCCTTAACCGGATAAGTTTTTCTCAGGACTGTCACCTTCCCGACAGACGGCAGGGAGTGGGATCGCTTAGATAGGACAACCGGCCCCTTTCTGCCCCTACGGTCCGGACCTTGGAGCGCTTCCTTGAAACGGTGAAGCGCTCTTCTTTTGTCAGCGCTTGGCTGAACACCGAGCATCGATCGATATCCACTGTTTCCACAGACCGATGCCCCTTCACCTCCATAGGCCTCGACTCCGTGCCCAATCAGGAGACATGTTCCCTATTCGTTCTCGTTGAGTCGGATACGGACGGGCATGCCACAGACCAAGAAGCTCACGGTTGAGCAGGTTATAGAGGCTAGGCTGCGCTATGCGGCCGGTGAGCAGGACTTCAAGAAGCTTGCCGAAGCCTACCGGATCAGTCCCTCAACGCTTGCCAACGCGGTGCAAGGCAAGACCTTCAAAGACCTCCCCATGCCGCCGAGGAGCCGCTAATGCCTCTCAAGTGGAGACCTGCGACTTGGCACGTCGATGGAAGTTGGGAAGGCGGCCTCGGCTCTCATAAGTTCTGCCTTGTCTACCAACACCGGTCTGGCGGCGAAGGGAATGGGCGCTGGGTCTGGTCCATGAACGGCCTGCCCCACAATGCGAAGGTGGACCGGCTTGGCATCACCGATACCCTCGAAGAAGCCAAGCAGGCGGCCAGTGAAGTGTTCGATGAGTGGCTGGCGAAGGCGGGGTTGATGATTATCCCCGGCCCCATCACTCCCGCCTCTGTTTGATGACTTCCCGCAGCAGGCCGTCAAAGCGATCCCCGAGCCGATCTATGGCTCCCGTCAACCTGTCCTCCACCTCTCGCAGGACTTCCCGCGAGACAAGGCGCTCAGCCTGCGTCTCCCGGTAGGCTGTCAGGGCTGCTTGCAGCAAGGCGACCTTCTCATGAGCTGCATGGGCCGATGCCATGGCGTCCCGCGCTTCACGGCAGGCTTCTGCAGCCTCGCTCTTGATCTTGGCGTCGAGCCAGTCGCGAGCCTTGAGGACGGTGTAGAGACCGCCCAGCAGGAAGAGGAGGCCTCTGAGGGTCAGGGCCGTGTCTTGTAGGCTGGCGGCAGAGCCCATTAGCCAGCCCCCAGCGGCTTGCGGGCCTTCCAGCGACCCCAGAGGCTGCCGATGCCGCCAAGGATACTCATGCCGGCCGTGGTGTAGACCTCCATGGAGGTTTCGCCGTTTGCCGCTGCCGTGCCGATGGTGGCGATGCCGCCGAGGATGGCGAAGATCGCGCCCCAGGTGACGCGGGACCGGTACCAGGGCTCATTGTTCGTCAGGTGCTCAATGACTGGCTTGACCTCCTTAGCCACTTCCTGACGGACAGCCGGCTTGTCCTCCTGCTGCACAGGAACGGCGGGATCTCTGGCGAGCCGATCGGCATATCGTCTGTGCGCCACCCACGACAGCCTCGAAGGTGGTCACGTCTCCTTCATAGGCCCGAACCCATGTGGCCCGGTTGTCATAGGACACATCGGCAATGTAGCGGATGGCGCCCTTCGCCGGTTGCCAGCCTGCCTGCAGGACCAGTTGCATCCCGCGTTGATAGACCTGAGCTCCTAACGCTGTCACCACCGGGATTGCCGGCGAGAAGATGTCGGGTGTCGTCGGCAGTGGCGGGACGCCGGTCTCCGTCACATTGTAGACGACCGGATCGTCAAGGACACCCGTCAGGTTGATGTGTTCCCCATCCGTGTCAGGCGTGCCTTCGGTGATGAGAACCCGGAAGGCCCGCGGCTCGGCGGGCGAGAAATCAGCTGTCGGCAGGTCCGCCAGGTCCGAGCGGGCAAGCGCATCCGCAAGGGTCATGCCCTGTCGCGTCGTCTCCGTTGCCATGTCGGCCGCGTTGACGATGGCAATGCGGTCGGACGTGCCGCGGGTGACGCGCACCGGCCCCCAGGGCTGCCCGTCCCGGCGCCGTACCTCGACATAATGGTTGAGGGCATTCGGATCCCAGTTCAGCGGCTGATCGAAGGTGATCGCCCGTGCGGCGTCGTTGTAGCTGACGACCTCGGCGGACTGGCCCCAGGTTTCCGGCTGCTCGCAGGACAGCACAACCAGATCGCCCCGCTTGAGCAGGCGGCCCTCGGCGCGAGCGGTCCACGAGACCATGATGCGGCGATACTGGCTTTCGGCCGCCATGAAGCGGACAAGCCCCGCCGCCTGAGAGCGCTTCTGCACGCCCGTCAGCTGCACGCGGGCGGGCTTGGCAAGGGTCACGCCATCGGGGGCGGAAGACACCTCGGCCAGTTTGAAGGTCGTCTCATCGAGGTATTCCCCAACGATGCCGTCAGCGATGTCGTCATCCGCGAGGGTGTAATCGATGGTCAACGAGTCTTTTACGATGTCATAGTCGGTGAACATCATGCGCGGGATGCCGCGGGGCTCGTCCCTAACAATGGTCAGGCGGTCGCCCACAGGAGCCGGCACAGCCCTGCCCGCCTTCAGGATGGTCTCGATCGCATCATCAAGCGTCTGCGGCTCCTTGAAGACGTGATCGAAGGTATGGCCGAGGGATGCCCAGAGCTGGTCGTAGGCATAGAAGCTCTGGAAGTCGACTTGCTCCAGGCCGAGGCCTGCGCCGTAATCGGCGTTGCGCCACATGTCGAGCGCCGCCCAGGCGATCGAGCGCGAGGGCTGCTCCACGAACTCGGTACCATTCCAGACCGGGAGGATGCGGGTCGCAATCACGCCGATCTGGCCGTTCATGACGCCCTGCAGGTTCTCGGAAGCCTTTGCCCTGATGGCAATGGTTGTGACCCCCGGGAAGGAGTTCGGGCCGTCGATCTGGGCGCGCAGGGCAGACCAGACGATTTGGTCGGCACCCCCGCGCCTCTCATCGGGCGGCCATTCGTCAATCGGCACGTTCACGCGACGGGCGCGGACCTCATAGCGCGCATCGGGAACCTCGATCTCTTCCGTGACGCGGATCTGGCTCTGCTTGGCATAGGTGTAAGTCTTGTGCAGCACATCCGACCATGCGCCGATCGGGGCGCCGGCATCGTTCACGCGGCGGGCCTGGACCACGACTTCGACGCTGTGCGAGCGCAAGTCGCCCTTCCATGTCTGGAACACGCCGGAGGGGAAGACGAAATCGACCAGCAGTTTGAGCGCTTCCGTGCCGGCTGCATTCGCCGTGAAACCAGGGCTGAAAGCCGTCCCGAGTTCAATGCCTGAGACCTCAGATGCCGTGACCACGTTGACCGGAAACAGCGTCACCTTCTCGCCCGGGGATTGGATGCGGATCGAGATGCCCGGGAAGGACGGGTTATAGCCGCCCGCTCGTGTCCAGATGCGGGTGTCCGCAATCCGGACCTCTTCGATGTCCGCCTTCCCGCAGGTCACGGCGAGCAGGGCATATTCCGTCATGCTGTCGCCGCTGTACTCGCTGTACTTGGGCGCGGCGAAGTCGGGGAAGGTCAGCGTGCGGCCGTACAGGACCGGGATCGGCTGCAGCGGGCGGGCCTGATTGCCGCCGAAGCCGAAGGAATAGAGATCCTCCGTTTCGTTCGTCTTGCCGCCTGCCTTAGGCTTGAGGAAATGGCTGATCGCCATGGCGCCGCCTGCGATGAGCAGGGAGGAGCCGATGCTTGCCGCCGCCCCGGTCAGGCCGATGGCACCCATGGCCCATGGGGCGAGCGCCGTGAGCGCCACCATGGCGACGATCGCGCCGATGCTCCTGGCTGTCGAGCCGCCGTTGCCGCCCATGCCGCCAAGCGGGCGGCTGATGAACTCGACGTTGTCGTTGGCAGCCAGCCGGTGGGTCGCCCATTCGGTGCGGCTGTAGTAAACGCCATTCACCTTGCAGACGGTCGGCAGGTTGAACTGCCAGCCGGTCTCAGTGACCAGCTGCTCGATCGTCGGCTTGCGCTTGCGGGTCTTGTGCTCGGCAATGGGGAGCACGAGCCCGCTCTCAGGCAGGCGCACGTCATCGCGCTCCGGATCAAAGACCAGGAGATTATGCTTTACGGCAAGGGCCATGATTACGCTTTGCGGCGGTAGAATTTGAGGTAGTTGAAGCCAGAGGCCTTCAGGGCGGGGATGTCATCCACGACCACGCCGGCAGCCTTGTCGATGTGGATCACGGCGCCGGTCGTGGCGGGCACGATGTAGGTGCCGAGATGGAAGTCCCGTTTGGCGACGTTCCCCATGAGGACGAGATCAAGCTCACGCGCATCGGATTCCGGTATCTCCTCCCAGGCCTGCCGCTCGGGATGCAAGAGTATGGCTTCGGCTTGGGCCCGGGTCGTGGGCTCGGCAAAGGCAACATCCGGCATGGAGACGCCGGCAAGCTCGTTCTGAATGTGACGGGCGAGGCCGTAGCAATCGAAGGCGGCGGCCCCCCGCTCTCCGATCTTGTACGGCTTGCCGATCAGGCTCTCAAAGAAGGCGAGACGATCCATCACGACACCTGAAGCAGGCTGGGGAAGCGCACCATGTCATAGACCTCGCGCATCACGCGCATGTTCTGCGGACGGGCGATGGCAAGCTGTCCTTCCAACTGCCGTGCCGTGCGCTTCACGTTGCGCAGGATGAGCTTGTACGGCCCCTGCCCGACCGTGTTGGGGTCGGACGCCAGATAGCCGCGGAAGATCGCCTGAATGGGCTGGTTGAGCTTCACGGCGTCATGGAGATAGCGGGCAGCCTCCCGGTTCACGTTGTCGAGTCGGATGGTGGCCTCGGCTCCAAGGTTGCCAATGCGGGGATAGTCGATCTCGAAAGGGATGGCCTTGAACGGGACGACCGTGCCGCCGCCCACCGGTGCCCCATCCTCCAGACGGAAGTTGACATCAACCGTGTTGCGCACGGCACGAATGGGAGCAGGCTGGCCGTTCTCGACAAAGACCGGATGGATTAGCTCGATCGTGATGAGCATGACTTCATCCTTGGGCGCGGAGGCGGCGGCCTCGGCCCACGCCTGGGTAGCACTGATGGGCAATGGTTTATCCTGATGGATCCGTTGTGATGTTGCTCTACCCGGTTACGCTCTAGCTGGGCTGGGCAGTAGAATTGGAATGGCTAGTGAAGAAGAACTTGAGCGAATGCTCTTGTATTCTCGGGCGCTTGGGCAAGGTGTGTGAGCTACTTGCTGACCAAGTTGATCATTGAGCACGTGAGGATACAGGGCGACAATCCTGAAGCGCGCATGATTGATACTCGTGCAATGCTAAATTGGAGCCTCACAAACTTTCGGGGCAAAGTTCGAACCCAGGACGGAGGTGAGTTTGAAGTCACCGACGAGATCAGGGGTAGGATTGGGTTGATCCTGGACGCGACTGAGCGTGAGGCTAGGGAGACCCTTGGTCTCGCACCGCCTGTGAAAGAGAGGCATTGAGTCCGCCCTGACATGGGCTCGCGTTGCGGAAATCGGCACTGATCAGAGATCCCAAACGTCGAGGGAGAAGGAGACGTGAATGCGGTTGCCCATGCGGTTCGCGGTGTATCGCCCACCGTCACAGAGTTTCACCCGACGCACAGAGCATCCGGTGAGATCCCAGACCGGCATCTCGAACTCAGCCGCTCCATGCGAGAGGGTATCGCGCACGAAGGCCTTGAATGTCAGGAACTGCGCCGTGGTCATGGGGATTGTACGGGGCACAGTGCCGATCACGGTTGTGAACTGACGGCGGCTCCGGGTATTGCCGGCCGTCATTTCGCTTTCCAGCACGCCACGATAAGGCTCATCGATCCCATCGGAGGCAAGCGGCTTATGCGGCACCGTGGCAGGCCAGACGGGAAGCGCCATCAGCGGCCTCCCATCCGGTTGCGTTGCAAGGTCTTGAGGGCATCCCCAGTCTTAGATCCACTCATGAGAGCTGCCGCGACCATCTCGTCAATCTGGACCTCTAGACGCGGACCGCGCGGACCGTTCGTCTTCTGGGTGCCGACCTTGGCCCCCGCATTATTGTTGATGACGACCTCCAAGCCTCCACCCGATCCGCCGCGAGGGAGAGCATGGTTCGGAATGATCGTCCCGTTCCGGCCGAAGGTAGCAAGCTCAGGCCCGTTCTCGCCCACGAGATAGGTCTTACCAGCTTGGACAGAGCCGCCCAGGGCACGCGCCCCGCCGAAGCCGCCGAGAAGCGAGCTGAACAGGTTGCCCAGTCCGCCCCCGCTCTTCGGGTCGAAGATGCTGTTGATGGCGATGTCGATCAGCCGGTCCCCGATCCGCGCAAGGGCATTCTGCAGGGCCGTCGCCGCGTCCACGCCGTTCATGAGATCCGACACGAAGCCCTTCAGGCTAGAACTCGCCAGCTGCTGAAGCTCTTGCTGCGTGGCGTTCGTGGCCTTCAGCTTGTCGCTCATCTGAGCGTAAGCCTCGGCAAGTTGCCCGACCTCGGCCCTCTGGGCATCCGTGAGCGTCACACCTTCACGACGGAGGGCGTTCTCGACCTCCATGATCGTGCGGGCCTTCTCGCGCTCGATGTTGCTCTTGCCGAGCATCTCGAACTCAAGCTCAAGCGCCCGGGTGGCCGACTGGATCTCGGTGAGTTCTTCCTGATAGGGGTTTCGCTCGGAGGCCGTTGATCCGCCTCCTCCACCGCGGGACCGCGACGAGCGAGCCGCCGCACGAGCCGCCTCGGCGGCCTTCTCTTCCGCCTCCCGCTCGCCAATGCGCTTCAGGGCGGCATCATAGGCCGTCTGAGCCGAACGCCGGTCCTCGGCCCCGCCAGCGGCACCGATGGCCTTCTGATAGGCTTCAAGCGCCTTCTCCCGATCGGTGAGGTTCGGCATGCCGATCCGGCCGAGTTCAGAGAGGGCGTTAGAGAGTTCCTTAATCTGCCCGACCTGACCCGAAGCCACGTCCCCGATGAGACCGATAGCGCGGCGAGCGGTCGCTAGCGAGTTCTCAACCTCGTAAGCCTGATTGGAGAGCGTCAGAAGTTCATTGGCAAGCTTCTGGATCTTCTCATCGCCGGGGTTCTGCTCTGCGACAGCCGCAACCGCCTCACGGAAGGCTCGGATGTTCGGCTCGCCGTTCTTGACCTCTTCCCGCAGGCGCCGGATGGCAGCCGCAAAGGCGTCGTACTTGGCTTCGACATCATCCAGAGAGTTCGTATCGACCTCAATCGTGCCGATGTTCGTCACAGCCGCCGCGGGCGAGTCCACGAGGGACCGGGACATCGTGCGGGCTAGTTTCTCCAAGTCCTCTTGGAGTTTGATGATCGAGGCGCGGGTCTGCGTCTCGAGGACTGCCGTGCTCTCGCGGGCGTATTCTTCCAGGCCTTCGGCTGCCTCGCCATAAGCTTCCTTGATCTGCTTGATGAGATTGGCATGCGTCTTCAGACGATCATCGAGGCTCTCGGTGTCGCTGATCATGCCCGAGACATACTGGATCGCCGCGCCGCCGAGCGCGATGATGCCGATGGTGGCCAGGCTGATCGGGCTCACGACGGAAGCGAAGGCAGAGCCGAGGGCCTTGACCGCGCCGGCAGCGCCGCCCCTGCTCTCGCCTAGGACGGCCGCGATCTGCGTGCCCTGCTGAAGGGCCACCGTGAGCGATGAGGTGCCGCTCGCCAGCTGGACGCCGATATCCTGAAACTGTGCCGCCAAGTTGGCCGTCTGCCCCTGAAGGTTGTCGTTCACCGCCTTGAAGCGGGTCTCGATCTTCCGGGTTTCCTTCTCGACCGTTCCTGTAAGCTTCTGCAACTCCTTGTTGAAGGTGGTGAACTTCGCCTCCATGGAGACGACAAGGCGCTGCATATCGACTGCTTCAGCCATTGGATCCCAGCCTCTCCACGAGGTCGTAATATTCTTCAGCCGTTGGGGCTTCGATGGGCTCTTCGGCCCCTTGCGAGGCGTTCCAGCCGTCCACGCAGGCGGCGAACTCCCAGAGGGTCATTGCCCGCACTTCAGAGGGCGTGAACCCTACGACTGCGCCTGTTCCATAGAGGGCGACAGCGGAGAGGCGTTCGCCTCCGGCGCTTCCGTTGCCGCTTCGTCTTTTCCCACTGGTTCATCCGATGAGCTGACGAGCGCTGCGAGCAGGATGTGACGAGCCAAAACCGCCGCTTCAAGCAACCGCCCCGGGACGACGTTCTGCTCTACGAGATCGCGAGCCCGCTTGGCCTCCACGCCGCCCCCCATCAACCCGAGGCGGATAGGTTCTTTGACATCAGCGATGCGCCATACGCCGCCGCTGATCCTATTGACGACCGCAGCGCAGCCGCAGTCGAGCTTTTCTTCCAGAGCGAGCAACTCGCCAATCCCCAGGCGGAAGGTGCGTTCATCTCCCGCCCAGGTCTGTGTGAAAGACGCGTCACGGCTCATGGGGTGGGCGTCACCACGTTAACCGGGCCATCCGAGGTGAGCTCGATCTCGTACTGGATCAAGCCATCCTGATCGCCCGTGATGTTGAACGTGGTCAGGTGATATTTGCCCTGATAGGTGCGCGGGCTGACTGCGTAGTCGATGACCACGCGGATGTTACGGGAGTCCACATCCTCGAAGAAGGCTTCCCAGGTCGCGATGCTCTCCTGCGCCAGCGTGCCCGAGCCGGTGATGCCGGAAGACAGAGCACCCTTTGCACGTTCGGTCCAGACCGGGGCATCCGGATCCGAGCAGTCGGCTACGTTGAAATCGTTCGTGGACGCCGAACGGTTGAAGGCCTTCGTGTTCAGGGCGCAAGGGGCGGCGAAGACTTCGGGATCGGCACCATCACCGATCATGATGAGCAGCTTGGAGCCGCGCAGAGTAGTTGGGCGAGCCATTACAGTTCTCCGATGTGAGAGGGTTAGTCTTTGGGCTGTGTCAGAGCCCGGAGCTGGATGCGAGCGCGGCTCGTCAATCCATCGGGGTCACGTTCAAACGTGATGCTTTCGATCTTCATGAGATCCAGGGTGTGGCCGGTCAGCGTCAGCGTGCCGTTGTGCAGGCGCCCGCGCACGGCCGAGGCGATCTGCTTGACCTGCGGGAATCCGACCTCTCGGGACCAAGCATCGATCTGGATCGTGCTCTCCGTGCCCTCGTAGCAGTCCTCGCCCACCGGAACGGACTGCCCGCCGCCGACTGTGATCCGCGGGAAGGGATTGCTGTCAGGCACGCGGTCAAAGACGTTAGCGCCGGCAGGCGTGCCGAGAGCCTTCAGGGCAGCCACGATAGCGCCTTGGAGTGCCAAGCTGGGGTCGCTCATGCTTTGCTCGCTACGGCCCGCGCCGCCTTCTTCGTCCCGCGGGTAATGCGCCCGCGGATGCGCCGCCTGACAGCCCTATAAGAGGGATAGAAAAAAGCGTTCGCCGGCATATCGGCCGTACCAAACTCTTGCAGACGGGCGAGCTGGAATTGCTTACGCGCTCCGACGAGGGTGCTCGTGTTACCCGCGTAGATGATGGCACGAAGGTCACCCTCACCCACCTCACCGATCGCCATGCTGCCCTCTGGCGGCGTGCCGAACGTCCATCCAATGGTGTTGCGTAGTTGTCCCGTTTCTACCGGGACGAGCCGCCGCGCCATCGCGACGACCTCTTCGGCGCTCTGAGCGATAACCTTCCGGATCTCGTCCTTGGCCGCCTTGGGCAAAGCTCGGAGCTTCGCCCGCAGCTCGTCAACGCCCCGAACGGCCATCCTTAACCCTTCGCCTTGCTCTCGGCCTTTGCTGGGGTCTCGGCCACGTCCTCGATCACGCCGGCAGTCTTGGCAGCCTCATAGTGGGCTTCGGGGATGCGATATTCCTTGCCGCCCACATAAGCAACGTGGCGCTGACCGTCGATGCGATAGGTGTAATCCTTCGTGAACTTCACTTTCTGAGTCATGGTGCTTCTCCTTACGTGGCTACGCCAAGGGTGCAGGTGAGAATGTTCCACGCCCGCTTGCCGTCAGGGTCGCGGATGTTGCAATGTGTTGTCGCGCATTGAGCGCGCTAGGCTAGCCTCTTCAGGCGCGCTAAACTGAGTTCCGGAACTGGAGGCTACGTCCTTTGCCTAATCCCGTAGAAGATGATCCCGAGCTCGCGGCGGCAATCGGCCGTGCCACTAGCTTCTGGGCCCACGCTGAGATCCATCTAGCCTCGCTGTTCGGTTTTCTGAGTGGCTTAGATCATACGATGGCGGTGACCATCTTTAGTCACTTCAAGAATACATCCACTCAGTGCGATGTTCTTACCTCGGTGGCCCGAGCTTCGGAGCGGTGCGAACCGGACGACTTGCAAGAGATTGCATCTGTGCTGAAGACCTATAGGGACCTAGCGGGTCGCAGGAACGCTATCGCTCACAATCCTCTTGGCTGGGAACCTGATCGATCGGCTGTTTACCGAATGCAGCGCGAGAAGGTCAGTCGACCAGGGATGTATCTGTACTCGAAGGCTCCAGTCACTGCCGCTGAGATCGATGCCCTTACCAATGAGGTTAAAGCTGCCGTAAGTCAGATTGCAAAGCTCGGCTCTGACTTACCGGAGCGATGGTTTAATCGCGAGAAGGAGCAACTGAAAGCTCCAGACAGGCCGCCCATTGGCATTCTCTCACTGGGAACGGGGAGCCCTCCAGAGAATGACAAACCGCCCACGCAGGGTGAGGGCTGAGCCCGTCTTCTACCTTGTCCAAAGGAGAAGAATCGCGACAATGCCTCCAATCAGTAGAGCGCCCCAAGCTACCCTCATCGCGAGGATGAGCTTCTTGTTTCCTTGATCCATACACATGTTGTTACTATCTATCATCCCTGCGTAGTGGTGGCATTGCTCTGCTAGAGAGGTCTCAAAGGGTACTTTGCCTTCTACATCGGCGACCCACTGGGCTGGAGAGTTTCCAACGAATTCAAACCCTATGGGCTTGGCGACGTGCATAGCAATTGCCATTGAAAGCAAGAAAGCCGCCGCGATCGCGAAGCACACTGAACCTAAGAGCCAATCTTTGTGGTTGAGCACGAGCGTTCCGCCTGCCCCGCCAAGGACTACGGTGGCTGCCGCAAGCAATCCAGTAAACGTCATGGCTCGCTGGTTCGCAGCCAGAGCGGATGTCAATTGTGCA
>KI911948.1:39623-39728 GCA_000517005.1 Microvirga lupini | reverse complement strand
TCGAGTTTGGCCATTTTGGCGGGTGATTTGGGCGCGCGGGGCGGCGAAGCGAACGATGCGGTAGGCTGACGGAGTTTCCGCCAAGAGACGCCGCCATGCCGGACC
>KI911948.1:28928-39523 GCA_000517005.1 Microvirga lupini | reverse complement strand
ACGACTCCGCATTCCTCAGGATCTCTTTTAGCGTGTCCTTGTCGGCTTTCGACAAACTCTCATGGATCGACATATGCAAACACCTATTCATGCACTTCCCGGCAAGCCACCTACCGGATCGAAGGGGCCAAGTGGAAGCACTACCCGGGACGGAGCTAAGGGTTCATCTCCCCGCCCCGCTCCCAAACCTACTGCTCCCAAGCCGTCTGGAGGCGGAAAAAAGAAATAGCCTAATTTTGACCAGGTGGAGAGGTCCAGAGGCTCTCCACCTTTCAACTCACACCACCAAGGGTGCAGGACAGAAGGCGGAACTGCCTCCGATACTCTTCCGGGTCTGTGACGCTGAGGATAGCAAAGACGCGGCTGCTGTCGCGGGCGTCAATCGCTCGCCATTCGGTCTTGATGCCTGCGGTCTGAGATGACCACCGAACCCAGACATCAACGGGATTGACGCCCTGCAAGCGTTGCGCGGTGACCGTCTCTCGGCCAGGCGTAGTGGTCACCCGAGCTGCGATGGTGAACTGATCCGTCCAAGGACCGGAAACCTCATTGCCATAGCCATCATCTACGGTGCTTCTGGATTGGAGAGTAATCCGGTCGCGAAGCTGTCCTGCTGAAGGCATTCAAGCGTCCTTAATCTGGCCACGGTTGGCTGGCGTTGTTGAGACGTGCGCTCTCCCCATGGAGTGCAGCCGCCCTGGCTGAGGGTTTCTGGACCCGATTTCCTCAGCCAGGGCGTTCCTATTTTCAGCTGTCTGCTACGGAATGTTTACTCTGTCCGGTCAATATCATCTCACCGGGTGAGTTGCGTATCAGCCCGAACAAACGCGGAGCCCTTACCTCCGCTGACGCCCTGGTTGAGGCTCCCGACTCATCCTCAGCCGGGGCGTTTCCTTTTTCGGAAACTTTCTTTTCATTTATCTCGGACTATCCATGCTCTGCGGTGTTGCAATCGGCATCGCATGCGCTCTGGTTGAGGTTATTAAGACAGCCCTTAGCCAGGGCGCACTGCTTCATTCTGCACGACTACGCAATGGCCGGGTCGCGATGTCGGTTCAGAAGGCGCGCAACGGGGCCGTTTGGTGCGAGGTAGTCGCCCTCACCTGTCCCGTCTCGATCATCAAACAGCGCCGTAAGCACAAGAAGAATGGCGGCCTGAACTGCCTTCGGAACGGTCTGTTCCGTCCATCCGTGATCGGGCCTCTTGAGATAGTCGATCACGATCTCTTCAGCTTGCTGCATCTTCATCTCAAGATCCGCATCCTGATCATCGTAGTCGATCCGAAGATGCTGCTTGGCCTGTTCCTTAGTGATCAGCGCCATCTCAGACTGCCCTTCCTGGAACGCCAACGCGCACCGGCTCGTTCGGTTTGGCCTCCTTCATGACACCATCGCGGCCGTCCCTGCCCTTCTTTACGGCTAGGCGCCAATCGCCGCCCTCACCAGGCTTTGAGGAGGTGTCCTTCTGAGCAATCCAGAAGGATCCGGCCCAGGTCGCGCCATCACCAGCCTTGTATTCCTTGCCTTCCGCATAGATCCCGCGATCGATCACGACCGGCAGCGTGAAGGCGAACTCCTTGACGCGTTCGCCCTTGGTGAATTTCAGGGTGACGGTCTTCTCGCCGTCATAGGAGGCTTCCAGATTATCGAAGCCGAGGCCATCAGCGCCATCCTTGCCGGGATCGCCGTCCTTGCCGACCACCGGGCCCAGATTTCGCGTTTCGCCATTGGTCAGGGTAACGACGAACTCGCCAGCCCGATCGATGATGGCACCCGCGAGACCTACGCCATCCTTGCCATCCTTACCGTCAGCTCCATCTTTAGGCACCGGGATCGCAGCGACAGCCTTCTCGACGGCTTCCGACACCATCCGCTGCACATCGGCTGGATCAACGCTCTCGCCATCCTTGCCCGGTTCGCCGTCCTTGGGCGTGGGAAGCGCCTTGATGCGCTTCTCGACCTCCGAGGCGATGAGCGGGGCAACGTCCTCAGCCGTGACGCTCTTGCCGTCCTGCGGCACCGGAAGGGCAGCAACCGCCTTCTGAACCTCTTCCGTCACCATAGCCGGGATATCGGGCAGCGTCGGCAGTTCGATCAGATCGATTGTTTGCTTTAGGGTTGTGACCTCTTTCGCGATGATCTGGCGAACCTCGCCAAGGTCAGCGTCCTTGCCGTCCCGTGGCGCCGGCAGCTCATTGAAGCGCTTTTCCAGGGCATCCATGCGGGACAGGATCGGAGCGAGTTCCTTGCCGACGAAATCCTTGACCACGCCGACGATCTCTTGGCCGAAGGCTTTCCCATCGAACATCAGCGCAGCCCCTTATAGATTTCAACCAGAGCGGCCCTGGCCTCGGCTTCCATCGTGTTATCGTTAGCCGGGGTTTCCGGCTCTCTTGCAGGCGCCGTCCCAAAAGGATCCTCCTGCGCATCGCGCCGCGCCAGAGCCTCAAGGCTGTAGTTCTGCTGTTGAAGATACGGGCTATTCCCCCCGGCAAACGGGCTTCAGGTCCAGCCGCTTGCGAGCCTCGTTCGGGGACTTGATGCCAGCTCCGACAGCTTCCTTCTCAGCATTGATCAGGGCCGTGGTGTCCATCCGCAGGAGGTTATCGACATCGAACTCCGTGCCGATGTTCTCGCCCATGCCGAGACCTTCATCGAGGCAGAGCTCTGCTGCCTCAATTAAGACTTGCAGGCACTGCGAGTAATATTCGATGTTGAGCGCCTGCACGTTGTTATAGGTCGGCATGGTGCCAACGCCGATCTTGTAGGGCGAGACATGGTAAGTTGAGCAGACGACCTCTGCGGACCACTTCAACTGCTCGATGAGCTGAGAGTCGACAGCCTTCGCCTTCATGGCCTCGTATTTCAGGCCATCCCCCAGAACCGCGACCTTGCCCGAGTTCTTGCCCGAGAAGTTGGCGTCCCAATGCTCCTTAAGGCGCTTGGCGGTCTCATCACTGATTGCGCCCGGAGCGCTCAGGATGCCTCCCGGCTGGGCACCATTCTGGAAGAAGAGCGTGCTGTCGTTCTGGATCGCAAGGCCTTGCGTGGCTGCCAGTCCACCCGCGAAGATGGGAGACAGCCCAACCAGAGGATGGAAGAAGCAGTTGAACCGGTCGTGGATCACCTCGCGCGCAGGGACCGTGACGCTCTCAGGGAGCCCCGCCAAGTTGTCCGTGTTGAGCTGATAGAATACGCTCCCGTCGTCCGCCACGAGCGGAGTGACGAGAGACCAATCCAGCACATAAAGCGCCTTGACGACGCCGCGACCGTCGCGCTGCTTGAGAATGAGGGCGTTGCCCCTCTGAAGCTTCGACAGGATCCAACTTTCCATGAATTGGATCCGGTTCTGGAAATGGTTCGGCTTGCGCAGCACAGGAGAATAGGCCGGGTTCGTCACCTCCGACCAGATGCCGTTATCGTCCTTCTGGACAAGTTTAATCCGCAACTTGGAAATGTCTGAGGCTATCAAAGTGCGGCAGGCAAAATCGGCATGGTTCGACAGAACGGAGTCATATTTGACTTCGACGTTCTGCTGCCAGGCGCCCGCAAAGGCCTCAAGGACGCGGTACCAGCCTCCGCGGCCCTGCGCGACTGGCGACAGTGCTTTTTCATCCGTCGCCTTGGCGCGGGAGATGTTAAGGCCGAAAAGGCGCATGGATCAGGCCTTCGCTTCTGCGATCTTCGCCTTGAGGGTCTCGGCATCCCAGCCGGCGAACGGCTTCTTGCCGATAACTTCTTGGTACTGCTTACGGAGAGCGGCCCGACCCTCTCCTTTTGCGATTTTGCCGCTTGAGACAGAGGTACTCTTGACCGCAGCGGGCTTCTTCTTCTCGGTAGGTTCCGCGGCAATCAAATCGGTGCGCTCGTATCCAAGCCGAGATAGTACCCGGGCAAATCGGGGGGTCACGAGCCTGCATGGCTCGGGTCATATAGGATGATTTCTTCATGGCCTTCTCCACCGGAGGGAACCGGCCCCGGTGACGGGGCCGGCGGTGTCAGTGGGCCGATTATGGCCCTGCCGGGACAGGATCGCCCCAGGTGATGTTATCCATCCAGGAGACCGCGCTAGCCCGGCGCCGTGCCCAGTTCATCGTACGCTCGGCGCGGAACGCCACGCTGTTCGTCTGGAACATGGAAACGACCGTGGTCTCCACCGGATCAGCGGCACCGGAGTCCTGCGTCGGGGTGTCCACCATCTCGAGAGATGCTTCCGTCGACATGGCGATGTCCACACCTCCCTCATCGGCCAGGTAGATGTCCTCGGCATTCACGAGCGCCACGTAGTCAGTCAGGTAGTTCGACACGATCACGGGGAGTTCGAAGAAGGTGCCACCCTGCATGGTGATGCCGGGGAATTCCCGCTGGCCTAGGGGGTTCAGCATCATCATGAGCCGCAGGGCATAGGTCGCGGACATGATCCAGACACCGGACTGCACTGGGTTGTTGGCCGCTACGAAGGCACCGATGAGGGCCTGCACGTCTTCACGGACAGCATCCGCACCGGTGGCCGCGCTGTTCGTGACCGCAGTCACCCCGTTGAGGATCGAGGCCGGCCGGACGTTCGGAACCGCTGCGGAGGCAGGGTCGATGAACGACAGATCCGAGCGCTTGGCGATGGCCTTAGCCAGGGAGTTCCGCAGGAGAACGTCCGACGACGGCGAGCTGTCGCGGATGAGCTCCATCGTCTGCACGGCAATGGTCGCGATCTTGAGAGGGCTGATCTCATTGCGGCCAACCGTGAACTTGGTCAGGGACTTACCCTTGCCTTCGCCAACCCACTGAGCGTCGGTCTCCGAGGCTTCAGAGATGAGCGGCACCCGGAACGGCACGCGAGTCAGCGCCGGGATATTCCCGGTGCCGAAGCGGCCTACGATGGTCATCGGACGCAGGAACTCCACGAAATCAGCGAAACCGCCCTCATTACCGATTAGGGCATCGGTGTTGGCCGTCGTCATGGCGGACACCGCAGCCTTCACGATATCGACCAGATCCGGATCGGCCTTTCCGTAAATGCCTTCAGCAACACGGTCGATCGGCTGATGGGTCTTCGTGGAGATGGCGAGGCACTTCGCATAGCGAGCAAAACGGATGCCCTTCTCCGGCGCCGGCTTCTGAAGCGAGACCCCGCTGCGGGCTGCCGTGCCGTCCTCAGAAGACTTGATCTGGTTGTGAACGACGGGCTTGGCGGAGGCCGCCTGTGCCTTCTCCAGAGCGCGGAGGCGATTCAGGTCGCCGTCGATGGCTGCGACCTCCTGTTCGAGGGTGTCGAACTCCTCCTGCTCGGCCTGGTCAGTCGAACGGCCTTCCTCAATGGACTTCTGCATGACTTCAGCCATGCGGGCGGACTTGGCCTGCCGAGAGGCCTCCAGAGCCGCGATCTGTTCAGCGATAGTTTTCATGTTCGTGCCCTCCTTCGGGCGCAAGTTGACTGGTTTGGTGGATTTTCCGGAAGCGCCCGGAGGGACAGGCCGATCAGTTGCCTTGGGCTCTTTGCCTGTCGCGGCGAGCAAGGGGGCATCGATCGACTTGATGGTTGAGATCACCGCATCGGCATTAGCCGGCACGGAGACGAGAGAGAGCTCAAGGACCTCCGTGGCGATGAAGCGGATACCGCCCTCATCCATCCACGAGTACTCAAGAGCACGGAATCCGATGGAAACGGCCCGGACGAGACCCGCTTTGATTTCGCCCCAGGCCGTCTCGACACGATCGCGCAGCGGTCCCGGCTCTTCGATCTTGGGGAGGCGAGCTTCGAAGGTGATGCCGTCCTTGGTGGGTTTATCGAAGGTGACGGTGCCGACCGGCTTATCGTGGTCATGTTGGTGCAGCAGTGGCATGGGGTTCCTGAACTGGACGCCTAAGGGTTCCACGATGTCCCCTACCCGGTCAGGGTTCGGGGTCGTCGCCACGCCATGGATAATGCGCTGGTCCTCCTCGACCGCCTTGACGGTCAGGACCGAGTACATACGGTTCATTTCAGGAGTCCTTCTCAGCCCAGTATGAGCATCTGATATTCGGGCTTCCGCTCGTCTTTTCGGTCTCGAGACTTGAGCCCACAGAGCATCGCCAGCGTCACCGCGCCATCGATCCGGAAGCGGGCCTTGTTCTTGTCGATCTTGCGATTGCCGGCCGGATCCATCGTCGCGACCGCATTCGCCATGTTCCAGTTGAGTACCGGACTTGAGGGATGCTCGAGCTTGCGTTCGATTACCGCGAACTCCAGCGCATCGATGGCTGGCGCCATGTCACGATAACCCTGCCCCCACGGTATGAGGCGTAGGCCGTCACCCTTCTCGCCTTCCTGGAAGGCCTGAAGACCAATCCGATCAAGCTCCCGCAAAAGGTCGTTGATGCGCCAGCGGTCATACGCGAGACCAAGGACCTTGTACCGCTGGCACAACTCAGCAATCTTGAACGCCACCACTTGCGGGTCGATCGAACGACCAGGCGAGACATCGAGCCACCCTCCATCGTGCCACTCGACATAGCGAAGATTACCTGAGCCGAAGTCCCGGTTGCTATGTTCCTTCAGGAGATCAGCCGGCTTCCAAAAGTATGGTCGGATCCGTGTAAGGTCTCCGGCGCTACCCATCATGAGTGAGGTCAGGTCCACCACACCCGACATGTCGAGCGCCAGGTAGACCTCCTCTCCGTCCTCGAACTCGGCCTTGCCCTTGCAGGCCATCCATTCGGCCCGCGAGATCAGCGAAGCGACCGGAGCCACACGCTGATTGAGGTAGAGGTTCCGGAATTTCGGCTCCTCGGCCGGCATGCGCTGTGCCTTCGCCGCAATCGCCTTCAGGTCGTCCAAGTCCCTAAAGTCGCCCAGAGCCGGGTTCGCCAGCTTCCAGCACTTTGGATCGAAGATATCCTCCTGCTCCTCGGGCACTTCATAGAGATGGCAGACGATGGTTTGGTCCTTTGCGCTTAGCCCATCGTCAATGAGCTTCGACAGAATGTGTTCAGGGTCGTTGCTCTGCGTCGAGATGGTGACGAAGAGAGGCTCCGCACGAGCACCCATCGAAGTATCAAGAACGTCGTAAAGTTCGCGATCCTTTGCTTGAGCCAGCTCATCGAAGATCACCAGCGAGGGGTTGAAGCCGTGCTTCGTGCCGGCCTCTGCCGAGATGGCGCGGTAGAATGACCCATTGGAGTAGCAGGCTAGTGTCTTGGTTGACGGGATGACACGAACGAGGGCGCTGAGTTCTGGATCAGCCTCGACAATCTGCCGGGCCATCTTGAACACCTGAGCTGCCTGCTCACGGTCATTGGCGGCGGAGTAGATCTCCCCGTTCTGGATCGCCTCCGGACCGACCAGATGGACGAGCACGAGGGCGGCGATCAGGGCCGTTTTCCCGTTTTTTCGGGCGATCGAGAGGATGGCGCGCCGAACGATCCGGCGCCACTCTCGGCCGGTGGACTTGTGCGGCTCATAGATTGCTCGGATGAACCGCTTCTGCCATTCCCTGAGCTTGAATGGACCGCCCTGCCCTTCGCCGCTGGGGACGATCAGGCATTCAATGAACGCGATGACCCGCTCTGCCCGATCAGGCCGTCGAACTTGCTTCTCGGCTTTTCGTCCGGGAGCTTGAGGGCGGCGCGTGCCTTTGGATCGAGCCCGAGCCGGTCGCCCCACGACCGCATTTCCTCCGACATCGCCTTCAGTATGCGAAACCATGGATTTGGCTGCTTCTGCCCTTTCGAGCCGTCGACCACGGGATCAAAGTCAGGGGCGTTCATCTCGTGGGTCGCTCTCTTGTGCCAGGCCCAGGCCGTAGCGAACGAGGAGAGCGCATAGGTGTCGACCGTGGCGTAGGTCTTCGGCGGCATGGACCGCTTGATGAGTTCGATGCAAGCCTGAGCATCGTCGTGAAGATGATCAGGGACGAGCGCCTCGCCGGTCGCCGCAATCCCAAAGTCATCTATCGGCCGTTTCGAAGGGTTTCCCTCTAGTCTCTGAAGACGAGCCAGCTTGGGCTTCGGCCCCCTTTTTCCCATTGTTTCGCAACCTTTCCAGGAGCTTTCTCAGGATCGCCTTCACGTGGTCTTTGACGGCGTGCTTACTCGCCTCGGTGCTACCCGGCTCTGGTTGCGTCATCACTTCCCCCCAACAATCTGCCGCAATCTGACGTTAGGGGCCGAGTGAAGCTTAGCTGTGCTGGAGCGCACATACTTTAGGGCTAGCGGCCTCAGGAACTTTTTTCGAAACCTGCGGAATTTCGCGTTTGACTTGGGGCGCCGGTCCCGGCTGGAAGGCTCTCGAGTTTCAACCCTCCCCCCGTATGTGCTCTTGGTCACAGTCTTGCTGCTGCGGCCGGTCTAGGCATGGATCAGACCTTCAGGGGAGATCGAGCCATGACGATGCGTCTATCCTACTGCACTGCGAAGGCGTTCTCTCTGGCAACGGTGCCGCTGGTCACGTATCGGCCGCAGCCTATCCCAGCGTTCAATGACAACCAACCCAGCTTCGCGATCAGAGCGGCCATCCATCCTCCCCTATAGCCTGGAAGCGTCCACGCTCCTCACGTTGCTTATCCCTGTCATGATGGGGCTTGCAGAGGGCCTGCCAGTTGTTTTCGGTATCCCAGAAGAGACGGGTGTCTCCCTTATGTGGGATGATGTGATCGACAACTGTGGCCGCTGTTACTCGCCCTTCCTTCTGACACATGACGCATAAAGGATTGCGCATCAGATAGGTCTTGCGGGCTTTCTCCCAGCGGGTGTTGTACCCGCGTTCCCGAGCCGATCCTCGCTTGGCGTCGTGCTCTCTTTGCCTTGCTTTGCGGTCTAGGGGCTCGGGCATGCCTACCATGAACAAACTGTAATGTTTGGATTTACCAACTGTTCACCCGCTGGGGTGTCTCTGCGCGCGGGGCTCAACTAAGAACAAGGATCGCCTATGACTTTTGGAAAGCTCGCTCTCGCTGCTATCGCTCTGGCTGGTTTTGTCAGTCTGAGCGGGCCTGCGCCTCAGGCTCAACCTCTCGTACGCATCCCGGATATATCGTCCAAGTCTGATATCACTTTCGCGCAGTATCGCCCTGGCGATCGGCGCTTTGGGCGCCCTCACCGGGAGTGCAGATGGGATACCGTGACCAAGCGCATTCGCGGCAGGATCGTAAAGGAGCGTGTCCAGCGTTGCTGGACGGTCCGGCGCTAATCGAGAAGGGCTCTTCGGAGCCCTTTCCTTTTGCCACATCGCCAAGGAGCAGAGGAAAGCCAAGGCTTGATGCTTGGCAGCATACCAGATGGTTCTCCGATCTAGGCGTTTGGCATGACCAGGGAACGGCTAGGTACACACCATCGCATCTAGAAACGCGCAGTTCGCAGGAGTAATTTAGTTCCTGCACCAACTGGAGGAGAGCAATGCGCGCAATTCTGATCGCCGCAGTTGCCTTTACGGTTACGCTTTCTGTAGATGCATCCGCACAGAGCAGGAACAGGCAATTCTCCCCGGAGCAGGAAGCAATCAGGGAGGCCTGTCGTCAGGAAGCGAGACGGGTTCACCGTATCAGTCGTCGCAATACGAGAGCTACCGAGGCAGATCAAGCTCGCATTCGGGAATTCCGCAGAGAATATCGCCGAGAATGCATGATGCGAGCGGGGCTTCGATAGCGAGTAACGGCTCCCTGTCCTTCTGACCTTTGCTACCAGTGAGCGCCACTCAGGCGAGGAGTAGAACTGCTCTACGATCTTGAGCGGGCTCTTGAGCTTGGGAGGAGCAAAAGAAAGCCGGGGCTCGATGTTGGTGAGCTTGGCCATCTACTGGTAAAATACCTTGTCAGCTCGGGAGGCTGGATCATGACCAAAACCCATTACGGTGATTACCGAGTAACGGTGAAGGAGGATGATGACGGCCGACCGTTCCTCATGCTGGAGCCTAGCGGTAGGGACATGGAGCTTCTCGCAGGAGGCTTCATCACCTTGCGCCTACGAGATGGGACCACTCATGACGAGGCTCAGAGCCTTGCCAAGACTATGAATGATCACATCGAAGGCGCCGCGATCACCGTCTTTTAGGCAAGTCTATCTTAGCAGCCCCAGCCTCTCAGTGATGCTCTCTTCAACGAAGAGGTTGGGGCTGATCTCTACCATGACGGCGCCATCGTCTCGGATGCAGGTTTTACGAGCAGCGTCCCTGCTGGTCGTGTAGCTTCTCCCGGGCTGATCCCCTCTTGGCGTCATGGTCTCTGCCTTGCTTTGTGGTCTAAGGGCTTGGGCTAGTGGTTCAGTACCCTCAAAGGGTCGGGGCAGCCAGCTAGTTTTATCGACTAACACCTTGGTTTAGCTTGGTAATCAACTCGTTTGATCGACATTTCACGAAGGCTCCCGTTTATTCCACCGGCTTTGGAAGATGGGGCTGGAATGAAGCGAAGACGGAAATATCAGCGGCGCTTTTGGTTCGATATTGCGCTTGCAATTGCTGCAATTGCTGCACTGATTGTTATCCTCTCAATACTGGATGATTTACCGTGAGGACGTGGCGGAGGAGGTAGCATTCAAACTCCTCCAGATCATAGCTGATGTTGAACACAAGGCCCTTCATGGCAATCCGAGTGATCGCTACCAACAGCAGATCGTCAGTGGATCCT
>KI911948.1:20896-28828 GCA_000517005.1 Microvirga lupini | reverse complement strand
CCTAAGCACCTATGCCGAGGCAATCAGAGCCGTGAAACTTGGCATCGCGGCAGACAAGAAGTAACGCTACCTCAACGGCCCCAGTCTCTCAGCCTTGCTCTATGATCGAAGGCTCGGGTATTATACAAGCTTGAGGGTTGCTCCGATTGTGTGTGGCTGAGCCCTCAGCAACCTGCCAAACTTGGCTCACACTGCAGCAAAGGCCTTTTAAAGCCCGAGTGCTCCACCATATAAGATAGATCAGCAGTTCCTTAGTCGACCGCTGTCCCTTTGGGCGCAATCCTGCACCTCGAAGTGCCTTAGGCTCTGAGGTGTGCTATGAACAATTCGTCCAGCTCAGCCCAGCCCTACCAAGCCGTCCTCGTCGAGCCATCTACAGGCCTCGCTACGATCGAGACCTTAGTTTGTGACAGTGAGATGCAAGCCCGCGAGTGGGCCTGCAGCCTTGCTCATACGAGCCGTGTCCAACTCTGGCACAACGAGAGGATGATCGGGTCCTGCACGCCACCTTTGGGCCCGACAAAATCCCCTCTCACCTGATCTTGGCTGTCGAACCGTCCTTGAAGTCGTTTAGCACAGGACCTGCCATGCCTGTAGATATGCCTCAAAACAGGAAGACGCCGCTGGCGACTAAAGAGCCATCCTCTGACTGGGTTACACGAACGCTGAACTGGTCTGCCTTCTTGATAGCCCTTGGGCTATGCCTTTGGATTATCAACTATAGTGTCGAATCTACAGAGTACACCTATGCTCCACTAAGTTCAGGCGTTGCTAGCGCTGAGGAATGAACGCCGTCCAGCGAGGTTGGTCGGGAGGGATGCCTATGTTCGGTGACATGGACCAAGCACGAAAGCACCCCAAATTGTTCATCATTGGCATCGTGCTTGTGAGCGTAATTGGCGTTGCCGCCATGTTGATCCTCAGCTTCTAAGCAATCCTAGCCTCTCAGCAAGGCTCTGTTCCACGAA
Organism: Microvirga lupini; assembly: GCA_000517005.1. Lineage (GTDB taxonomy): Bacteria > Pseudomonadota > Alphaproteobacteria > Rhizobiales > Beijerinckiaceae > Microvirga > Microvirga lupini. The sequence continues at coordinate 27,860 of KI911948.1, read as the reverse complement.
GACGTGAGGTCTGATCTCGATCATGACGACGCCATCGTCTCGGATGCATGCTCTCTCTGCCGTGCTCTATCGGATCCGGGTTGGGGCATGAGACTCGCCACTCTCGAAGTGTGGCACGATTCGGCTAGTTCGACTGAATAATACCTAGGTTTAAAACGATAGCTATCTCGTCTGATCGACAAGCACCTCAGCATTCTGCTTCTATCCGCGCCCGTTCGGGAAAAACCGCTTCTGGACGCGAACGACTATTCACCGAACGATCGCCAGAAGACCTTCCCCCTTCTTGGCGCAGCAGGCAGTTAGAGCGCTGTAGGGGCCGCTCTAGCTGCCTGCACCTGTTTTCTCTTTGGTCCGATGATGGAAGCGCTTTCTTTCGGATTTGGACTACTTGAACCAACGCAAATTGTAGTTCCCTTTTGGGCAGGTCGGCGTGAATCGGAAACGGGACAAGATCTTTGAATTGGTGTATCGCGCGGCGCTGATCACGACTTTCGTCGGAGCTCTGGCATGGATAATCCTCACATTACGTGAGCTCCCATGATCTCCTTAACGGGTGTTGGCCAGAATGCGCAGGAGTTATCTGAACAGCCCCAGCCTCTCAGCGATGTTCCCTTCGACAAAGAGGTTGGGGCTTACTTCGACCATGAGACAGCCGTCGTCTCGGGTGTTGGTCTTGCGTTTGGTCATAGGGAAAGATGAACGCTTAGACAGGTCGACATTCAGAGCGGGTTCACTCCCAAGGGCGCACTCTCACTGCATCCCCTTAGGAGGGTAATATGTTGAAGAAAGTGGTTTTAGCTCTTGCGCTCGCTGCCGCTGGCTTTGCACCCCAATCGGCTTCTGCAAACCCGATATCAGGTCCTGCAGTTATCGCTGATGGCTCGGGCGTCTCGGTTCAGCAAATCCAGTATTACGACCCGCCGCCGCGTTACGAACGCCGATACGAAGGCCGGCCGCGGCGCTACGACGAGCGGCGCTACGAGGAGCGCCGTTACTGGCGCCGTGGTTACGGTCCTCCCCCTTGGGCCCGTCCATGGTGGCGCCGCCATCATGAGCGCCCATACTGGGAGCGACGCGAGTACTACGGCCGTCGCTGGTAGAGAAAATAGGGGATCTATGAAAAAGCCCCGCGCGATCATCTCGCCGGGGCAGCCAATTAAAGCTAACGCACTCCGGGTGAAAATCACCAAGAGTGCTTTGAGAACTTATTTCTAGCGCAATGGTTCAACCGTGACAAGAGTCGAGCAAGGTTATCCACTCACTCTGCCGTCTCAAGTCCTTTCTCACGCAGCCATTTGAGTAGCTTGTCGAGATCCTCCTGCTCGTCCATGAAAGGGACCTGGCAACGCCCATGAACCTCATGTGTGAACTCGCCTCCTCCCGGATTGTGAAGGAAGCCCAAATTGTGCTTTCTCCGCAATTCTACGATCCGATCATGAGGGCTCTTGTCCTTCACTCTGCCGCCTCCAGCCGTTGCAATTCGGTCGCCTTCATCTGCACCTTCGTGCCTCGGCCCATGAAGTCAAGCAGTACCTCTACCCTGCCCTTTGAGAGCATGGAGACGACACGAGCCTGAAGGTCTGTGAATGCGCCAGCCGTCAGACGCACAGCCTCGCCCGGGGCATACTCCGGCCCAAGGTCCGGCAGGCGGGTGAAGTCGAACTCGCCGGCCATCTCCCGCTCAAGCAGCCTTGCCAGAGGATGAGGGCGCGTTTCTTCGCCTTCCCGCGGCTCAGGAGCGGGGATCTTCGCCGGTATGCCGTAGCCGTCCCTGACAAGGCCCTCAACGCCGTCCACGCCCCGCATTTTGAAGAAGTCCTGATCGGAGCGCAGGCCGATGAAGAGGTAACGCGGGAAGAGCGGGTTCTCCCGGGCTTCCTTCTTGCGTGCGTGCACGACCCACCGCTTGGTCTGGGGCAGATAGGTCTGATACCCGACACGGCGGAGGCCGAGCTGCGCCCTCCTCTCGCACTTGGGATTGCAGACGACGACGAACCAGGTGAGACCTTCGAAGGTCTCCGGAGGCTCGTGGTTGATGATCGGGATGCTGCGGAAGTGGTGGACATCACCGATATCGGCAGACAGGGCGAAGCGGGGGAGGTTCGTCATCGGCCAAGGCTCCTCAGAAATTCAACGGCGGGCCCTTGCTCGTCCGTGAACACGCCTGCTGTCAGAGGGCCGCCGAACACGGCACCCGTATCGAGATTGGTCCGGTATGGGCGCACCTCCGGACTGCCGGTCTCGCTCGGCGTATGGCCATGAACCACATGCTTGCCGAAGTCGTAATCGACCGACAGAAACTCGTCTCTGATCCAAAGCTTGGTCTGATCATCTTGCTCGGACAGGCTGAGACCAGGATGAAGACCCGCATGGACGAAGTAGCGGTGTTCATCCTCATACATGGTCGCGAGACCAGCCATCCAGGAGAGAACGTCAGCCGGCATGTCTCTTGGATGCGAGACCCCGAAGGATGCCAGAGTAGCGTCCCCACCGTTGCCGAGCCACCAGGATATCGCGGCAGGCTCCTTCACGACCTCAAGAGGCATGGCTTCATGATTGCCCTTGAGGCAGATGACACCGTCTGGCCACCGCTGCTGAAATCGGCGCACCAACGCGACGACACCGGCGCTATCAGGCCCGCGGTCGATGTAATCGCCTAGGAACACAAGCTTACAGGAGCGTCCGCTCGCATGGGTGATGATCTGAGAAAGCAAGTCCTTCAGGAGGTCAAGGCGCCCGTGCACGTCTCCTATGGCATAGGTGAGATTATGACTCATGCTGCTGCGTTCCATTCCATGCGGGCCAGAGAGGGGCTAATTGAAGCTATAACGGTTATGCGGCGGCTTCCGACGGGAACAGCGTTGGGAAGTAGTTACCGAAGCCCTTCTCGGCCTTCACCTGCATGGCAACCTTCGGCACCTTGCCCTTGGCCTCGTACCAGCTGCGCCAAGCGTCCCAGGCCCGTGTGCCTTCCATGACCCAGACCATCGTCCGGCCGCGTTCCGCAGCCGCCGAGGCCTTCCGCTCTTCCTCGAGGAAGCCAGCCCAGCCCTTGTCGCGGAGCCAGTTCTGCGGCGCCTTCAGCTTGCGCCCTTCCCTGCGGCAGTACTCGACGTAGCGGCTAGCGATCTTGGAGGCGTTCTCCTGGTCGTCTGCCGGCATGCGGTAGAAGGCACTCTCAACCCGCTCCCAGTTGATCGTCGGATCTGCTGGCCATGTCTCCCGGAAGCGATCAAAGCGAGCACTTGCGGTCTTGGAGGGGATCTCTTCCAAATCGATCGAGGATCCACTCGCCACTCCCCCTTCAAGGGGGTTGGGGGGTATTTGTTTTCTTTCAGTTCTTATTAAGTCGTCCTGATTTGCCACCTCTGGCTTTTCCACCTCTGGCAAATCAGGACGTGGCTCGACGGTTCGCTCCTGTTCCGGCTCGGTTCCGTTTTTGATCAGGGCCACGTCCTGGATTTGGGGACGTGGGGCCATTGGTTTGGGCTCATCTAGAACGACATATTCGATGCCATTGAAAGCCTTGGATTCCGGGTCGCGTGTGCGCTCCCGGAGAACCCATCCAGCATCAACGAGCTCTCTCACGAGATCGTGCATCTTGTTCCGCCCGACCTTGAAGCGGCCGCGCAGATGATCGACAGACAGGGACCAATTGTCCGGTCGGGACCGCAACCAAGCGAGCAGTCCCATGGCTTCCAGGCTGAGGCTCTCATCGCTGAAGACCTCGTTCTCGACGATGGTAAAGTTGCGGGTTCGGCGGCGACGGACAACGCTCATGCTGCCACCTCATCGAATTTGTTTGTCTCATTGCCCCACGATTCCCAGTCCGGCGCCGACGAGCGTGCGAACAGCTCACAGCGGGGCCCCTGGAACAGCCGAGCGATCTCGTCACGGGTCATTTCCGGCTTGCGGCTGTGCTCCCGCCGACGAGCAAAAAACAGGCTTGCGGGCTTCTTTGCTCCAAGCTGCTCAGGCCTCCCGCGCTTGCCGATGATCAGCAGCTCGCAGTTATTCACGACCTCATAGCCGGTCCCGCGAGCGAGGCTGTCGGGGTAGATGAACATCTCGTCTTCCGAGGCCCACAGCTTGCCCCAAACGCGTGCTGTCGAGTACCGGAAGCCCCAGGCCTTCAGGATGTCTGGTACCTTGTGGAGCAGAGGCATGGTGGTCCACATGAAGAGACGGCAGCCCTCAGGATGTGCAAGCTGCTTCACCGGGAGAGCTGCGATCTCCTTCAGCGTCATTGTCGGATAGTGATTGCTCGAGTTCCGGCTTGGACCAGACGAGAACTTCCAGGGCGGATCAGCATAGATAACGCGATAGCGGCCCTGCTGGAGAGGATCGAAGGGCCAAGTCATGCCGCCGCCCTCGCCTGCTTGCGGACGATCTCCCAGTCCTCCAACACACGGATCGGCTCGTCGCGCCCGTAAGTGATGGCATACGGGATGCCATTGAAAATCAGGATGTCGCGGAATGCCTTCTGCTCGTCGCTTGGTGTGCCAGTCTCGGTCTTGAGTTCGATGAAGCCGACACCTACGCGCCCCCCGATCACGACGAGGTCAAAGAGACCCCGGTGGAGCCCCGGCTGCCCAAAGGCGAGCTGGTTCGGGATTGCGGCCACCAGAGTGCCAGGCAGTCCGACGCTGCGCCAATGATCGACGACCGCTGACTGGATCATCGTCTCGCGCATGCTGACGCGGCGCTTGCGCAGAGCCTTCATGCGGCACCTATCCGGCCTAAGCGCGCCTTTGCGGCTTCCTCGATGATGAGAGCCCGAGCTAAGCCCTTTTCGCGCCGGATCCAGCCCCGTTCCTCGAGGCAGGTTAGGAGGCGATGGGTGCCGCTCTTGGACTTCAGGTCGATGGCAACTGTCATCTCTTCCAAGGTCGGCGCGATGCCGTGCCGATCGGTGTAGGCGGCAATGAACCGGAACAGGTCCGTCTGCTTGCGGGTAAGGCCGGTAATCATGCCGCCCTCCGCTTGATCTCAACCCAATCTGCTTCCCAGAGCGCATCCGCCCATTCCTGCAAGCCCCAATCAGCGCCGGGCGTGATCGTGGCGGCGATCTTGGCAACGGTGCGCGAGCCATGGAGGATGGTCGTATGATCCCGTCCGCCGAAGCTGCGTCCGATTGATGGGAGCGACAGCAGCGTGAACTGGGTCGCAAGCCACATGGCGATCTGACGGGCCCGGACGAGGGAGTGTGTACGCCGCTCGCTCTTCATGTCGTGCACAGGCACCATGGATGCCCGAGAGGCGGCATTCAGGCATTCCGACAAGGTGGCTGAGCGCCTGTCCTGTAGATTGACGACAGCGTGACGCCAGAGCGGTGCAATGTAGGCCAACGGATCGTTGAGGATCGGCAGGGCTTCCCCGTTGATGACCGGGTCGAACTCCTGCAAGGCGCGGCCAGCTGCTCCGAAGGTCAGGCCGCAGATCATCGCCGCATGCGGTGGCTCGGACGTGAGGGACCGGACCAGCACCGAAACGGCGACTTGGCGAGCCAATGCGGCAACCTTCGTCAGGCTGTTGAGCAGATCGTCGAGCGGGATCTCAGCCCGGGTCGCAACCGCGTCGAGGATCTTGGCCTCCCGGTCGGTGATCTCCGGGCGGCGAACATCATCGAGCCCAATCGTCAGAGGCTCAGACAGCATGGGCGTGGACGGCTCAGGCATGAGGTTCTTCATGCGCGGACGGCGGGTGAAGAATGTCGCGTTCAGATGACGACGATTGGCCTGCATCTGCTCAAGAGTGGTGGGATTCGGGAACGGAACGGCCATGATCACGCCCGCATCCCGTAGCGGCGCTGCAGCTCTGTCGGCGGCTTCTCCTCGCGTATGCGTGCGCGTGCACGTGTGAGGGCCCCCTCGCCGTCTGGAGTGGCGCTTTCGACACCCGACGCGATATCGAGCATGCCGAGCTCCTGCAGGTACAGCGCCAGGATGGCGTTGTTTTCCTGCACGGCGGCGTGATCCTTGCGACGGATGCCGATGACCTGCTTCAACACCTTCGTGTCAAAGCCCATGGCCTTGGCTTCTGCGTAGATGTCGCGCTTGTCTGCGTTGAGATCCGTGATCTCCGCTTCCACGCGTTCGATCCGGCTGACAAAGGATTTCAGCTGAGAGTTTTCGAGGTCGCTCATGCTGCGCTCCCACGGATCGGAATGATAGTCGGCGCCGATTTCAGGTCCTGCCGGAGCTCAGCCAGCTCCTTCTCTTCCTGAGCCGCAGCCTCGTCGATCCTCAGCTGTTCAATCGGATCGATGCGGCCATCAGCCAGTGCGTCGGCGATGGTTGTAGAGAGGGCGGCCTGCGCACGGGACGTGTCTGCCAGGTGCCGGATGAGGCTATCGCCGACAGCTTCGGCGCTCTCACGAGGAACCAGCTTGAAACCTGCCAAGTCAGCCAGGACCTGAAGTGTCTCCGGGGCACCGCCGCGGCGCACGATCTCTATGGAGATGTCGAGCAGCACATCAGCCGGCACATGCGTCGTGGCGTTCTGATCGGAGATGGAGGAATAGCGGGAGATTAGCGCCTGACCGACACGGGTTTTGCTGGCAGCAACGACAACGCCACCAAGACGATCAACATCACCGTCAAAGGCGCCTTTGAGAGCAGCATAAGGGTTACGTTTGTTCATGGAACGTTTGCTTGGTGATTTGAGGTGAAAGCAGGCCCGTTCGGCGCGATAGTTCTCAGCGTTGAAGCGGGGGCTGAAACGAAAGCGCGGGCGGTCAGGTGAGACGGTTGCACGAGACCGCCCGCGAAGTTGCCATCAGCCAGGGAGGACAAGCCGATGGACAGGGAATGGAGAGATAGAGCCTGCCCGCTTCGGCTACGCGAGCTTAGCTGGACATCGAACTCCTTCTGGGGTCCTATTGCGCGGGGCGACTCAAAAGCAGAGCCAAAGAAGGCTGAGTCATGCGGGAAGATTTCGGAAGTACGCGGATCGATATCTCGTG
>KI911948.1:12882-20796 GCA_000517005.1 Microvirga lupini | reverse complement strand
TAAGTGCAAAAGATATTTCAAAGTTCGAATTAGAAAGCTTCGATTTTCTACGGTTCTTCACTGCAGGTTTTGCAGGCATGAGTTTCAAGCCTCTGCGGACTCGGACATTCCCGAGGTCAGAGACGCTCTTGCTGAGGTCAAACGACTGGAAGCCTTGTGGGAAGTGACCCGCTACTACTGAGGGCTGCATCAATAAGCCCTCCGAAGCAGGAGCCAACCGTCATGGGTGAGAGCCGAGAGATGGCCGCGAGAGCAGAGACGAAGGCGGGCTTTGCGCATCAGGCGGCCACCTTGTTTGCTGGCGCTGGACGCGGGATGTTCGCTGGCCACTGAGCGTCAGGTGGCCAGTGATCGGACAGCCATTGGAAGGCGTCCTGCAGACGACGCGACCCGATATCCCCGCCGTTCTGGAGCAGCAGGATGCGCTTCCCGTCATTGAAGAGGAGCGTGGACAGCCTCGCAGATGAAATCCGGCGAGCCTCGCAGAATGGACCGAAAAGGGTGAGTAGATGATCTACAGTGAGCATACGCCCATTATGAGGGAAATGTACCGCATATGTCAACGGTCTATTTCCCGCTCACCCAGCCTTGGGGCTGCGGGTAGTATCCCGCGCATGGATAACCAGCAAATTAGAGAGCGCATAGCGAGGCGCTTGGAAGAGACCGGCAAGTCGATGCGAGCCGCATCGCTGGATGCAGGCATGAGCGCTGACGCGATCCGCGACATTTTCAGGAAGCAGGATAGCTCCCCGACCATTGAAACGTTGCGCAAGCTCGCCGTAGGGCTCGATACAACGCCAGAGTGGCTGATCTTTGGGACAGATGACCTCGCTCGGGGAGCTTCCTCGAAACTAGAGCCCGGGAGCACAGTGGAGGAACTCGCGGCTCGAGGCTCCTTTGGCTTTGCGAAGGTAGACGGCGCCGTGCAGGCCGGCGCGTTCCTGGCCGTTGAAGCTTTTGATGATGACCTGGGCGAGGTAATCTCAGCGCCGCGAGACCCAATCTTTCCGTTTGCCAGACAGAGAGCCTACCGGGTTAAAGGCGATTCCATGAACGAGGCTGAGCCGAAGCCGATCAAGGATGGAGACTACATCATCACCGCAGTATGGGAGGATCTCGGCCTGGAACCCAAGAACGGCCTGAACGTGGTCGTGCAGCAGACGACGGCGGACAGCCAGCTCCGCGAGCGCTCTGTCAAGGAGCTGAAGGTCTTTCCGGATCGGGTAGAGTTCCACCCCCGCTCATCCAACCGGGCTCACAAGCCGATCATCGTAAACCGCGAGTACCACACCGATGACGGGAAAGAGGTCCGGATCTTAGACCTCGTTCGGTTTGTCTTCGACAACCAAGCGCTGCCTGTTTGATTGCATGAATTCAAGCAAACGCAGCCCGGCTAGAAGCCGGGTTTTTGCATGGCTGAGCTGAAACCGAACCATAGGGGGACCGTTGTCATTCAGAAGGTTGCTTCCTGGAAGGACCTTCCGGAACGGTAGGCCTCTTCACCTTCAGGCAATGGCGGGTGAGGAGGCCTTTTTCATTGGAACAGGTTGCGCCGGGGCAGCTCCGGGCCTCGCTCCGCTTTCGTCTCTATTGGGCTCGCCTCCCCCTCCTTCGCAGGCGTCAGATGCACGATCGCCACGAGGATCGCGGCCGGCCTAATATTCAGCTCCGCCTCGATCTTCTTGAGCAACTCCTCGTCCTTGGAGGCGTAATCGAGCACCCCCAGCAGGAAATGCGCCGACTTGGCCGATTCCCGGATCGTCTCCGGCTGAAGCCCGGTGACATTCAGGAACTGGATGATCCGATCCACGTCTCCAACGATGAAGTTGAGAACCTGGATGGCGATGCTCTCAGCGTCGCTGCGACCTGCAATGACCCTTCCTTGGAATGTCTCAGTCACCTAAGCCTCCGTAGCTCCTGACGGTCGTAGCGTCCTCGACAAACACCACTTCGCTGTAGCTGGCATGCTCATGCCCGCAGCGCTCGCATTGGAACAGTATCAGGTCGAGCACGCCGCTGTCGTAGAAATCATCCTTCGTGGCCGGGTCGTTCGGCTCATCATAGAGCGTCATCTCGAACGGGTGCTCGTGTCGGCATTCGAGGCATTTCAAAGAGAGGCGGAATTTCCGTTCTTGGACAATCGGGCGGACAGCGGAGCCGCTGCGAGAGGAAGGCGGGAGTAGGACAGACATCTTGTTCTCCGACTGCTTTGTTCCTATTTTGTTCACTAATTCTTAAGAGTCGAGTGACTTTTAGGACGCCGCTCTGTGGATAACGGAGGCAATCGCAACTCCAAAGAGATCGCGCATTTCACGGTACATTTCCCCCATTATCGCTTGACGCGGTACATTTCCCTCATTACGGTTAGTTCATCCCGAACAACGGATGAGCCGCCATGCCTCTCCTTCGATCCATAGCCTCCAATGCAGTTGAATTGTGCTGCCTCGGCATCTTCGTCGTGGCCCTCGGCACGTGGTCGATCATTCTGGGGGCGTGAGATGGGCGAGGTTATCCGCTTCCCTACCCGCCTTCGTGTCGTCTGCACTGATGTGGAGCAGCTCTACATCCCGGCCTATGAGTGCCCGGCATGCAAGGGCCGAGGCGAGTTCCTGTTCAAGAACGAGTACGGCTATCTCGCCTCGACGTTCTGCCCTTGTGGCGGCGATGATGAGGACCGGATTGACATCGACGGCCCCGACTATCCAGGGGCTCCCTGATGTCCTTCAACCAGCCGCGATGCAAAGCATTTAGCAACGGCGCTCGCCGCTTCACCATCTGCACTCTCGTCGCCAGCCTTGCTGCTGTGGCCACGTTGCTGGTGCTCCCATGACAACATGCGCCTCTCTGCCGCCCAAATATGCAAATTCGTTCGACATAGACCATCCGGCCGTGCTGGCGCTTCTCAGGACGAAGAGAACCCGCACGTCGTATGCGCCGGCGACCAAGAAGAACCGGCATTGGGCTGCGCGGGAACTGTACTGCTTTTGGATGTATGGGCTTCTCCCGCATCTTCCGCGCGAGGTTTTCAGGTGCCTGCCGCTGCAGCTGCCGGAGCGCCCATCGTTCGATGAGATCAGAACCGATCTGGCCGGAAAGCCGGTGATCTGCTCCTGCGAACTCGGGTGCGCCTGTCACGTCGACATCCTGGCGTACATCGCAAACGCCAGCGGATTCCCGGTGCATCCGCCGCTGCGCGGGCCGGTTCCCGAGAGAAAGAGGTCGTCATCCGCCGCCGAGCGGGACGAGCTCCCACGCAACGCATACCGCCGATCAAACAAGTGGGGGATCTGATGGAAGCTCTTTTCGTCGTCGTTCCGATCGTCAGCCTGATCGTCTGGCTCGCAGTCGCCTCGTTGCGCCATGAACGGCGCCGCCTGCGCCGGATCAATAACAGCCTCCGCGCACCGTCCACGCCCGAGCAGCGCGCCCGGGAAGCTTTTGATGACCTCTCAAGGGAGTGGTGAACCATGACCGACCGTCCCATCACCTTCTCCGCGCCGATGGTCCGAGCGCTCCTCGAAGGCCGCAAGACGCAGACGCGGCGGATCATCAAGGATACTGTCCCGCAAGCGCCAAGAATGGATGCGGTCAACCCGAAGAATGCCGTCAAGCACCCCGCGCCCTATCTGGACGCTTACTGCAGCGAGAGAAAGACGACTGCGAACCCACGAGGCATGAGCGCCAACTGGTGCTGGTGGACGCGGGACGATCGGCAATGCCTCCCAGGCTTCCGGGTCGGGTACGTTCCCGGAGATCGCCTCTGGGTCCGGGAGAGCTTCAAGCCGATCCATTCGGGAGATCCGTCGCGCGGCGCGAAGTACAAGGCCGATCTAACAGGGAATGATCAGACGATCTGGAAGCCCTCCATCCACATGCCGCGTTGGGCCTCGCGCCTCACGCTGCTAGTCACCGGTGTGAAGGTAGAGCGGCTGCAGGACATCAGCCGCGAGGATGCCATTGCTGAAGGGATCGTCGAGGATGACGGTGATGTGCCGGACATTTGGTACTGCCCTGGGGGCTACAAGTTCGGTGTGAAGCGCATGGCCTCAACACCGGGGGAAGCATTCAGACACCTGTGGGAAGGCATCAACGGCCCTGAGTCCTGGGAAGCTAACCCGTGGGTCGTCGCCGTCTCCTTCGAGGTCACGAAGGAGAATATCGACTCCCTGCCACGAGCGAGGGCTGCATGAGAACGCAAGCCTCCCCTCAATCGGAAATCGAGAACCTGCAGACGCGCATCCAGCGCAAGCGCCAGGCGCACCAGAGCACGCGTGATGATGAGGCTCGCCTGCGCCAGCTTCGCATCAAGCAGCTCCGACGCGAGGTGCGGGCCATGAAAAGGAAGGCGCGCTGATGGCCTTCCGTATCTGCGAAGACGTGGGAACGACGAAACGCCGACGCATGACGCCGCGCCGGGCCCTGAAGATTTGGGAGATGCACAAGGGCGTCTGCGTCTTGTGCCATCAGCCGATCGACGGCGCCCGGGATGATTGGTTCATCGAGCATCTAATCGCACTCGAGAACGGCGGATCCGACGAGGAGGAAGACGGGAACCTCCGCCCTGCTCACCTCTGGCACAAGGCTGCCAAGGATGCGGTCGACCATAGCGCTGGCGCCCAAGCCAAGAGACGGAAGCGCCATCACATCGGCATCAATCAACGCAAAGGCCCTCCGATCCCAGGGAGCCGTGACAGCGGCTGGAAGCGAAAGATGGACGGGACGCTCGTACGGAGGTCGAAATGAACCAGCCCATCATCATCCCGCCTCTCCTCAGCGGCAAGACGCTCTCTGAGCAGATCGCGGAGCACAATGCACGTGTCGAGCGGATCTGGCTGGCCGTCGGCTCTCGCTGCAAGCCCTTTAGGCCATCCTCTTCCACTGAGCCGGTGCCCGAGCCTGATCTGTCACGCGTTCGCCTGGCTGCCGAGTGCAGTGGTCTCATCCATGAGAGGCGCCCATGAGACTCAGGTCAGATCAGCAACCTTGTGCACGACGCTCGAGCGCAGCAAGGCTCTCGGGTGTGCGCGGCCGCCTATCCCCTTTCGGCGAGACCAACATCTGCCCCGCTGGAAGCAAAATTGAGACTGCGAACGAGATCACAACAACCAAAAACAAAAGTAACGCCATCGGAATACTCATAATCAAAACAGCGGCTGCCAATGTCCGCGTGCTGAGTATAGTGAATGACTATAGTTGCCGGAGTGTTAGTGGCGGCATTCTATTTGCTGACAGCAACCAAAGAGAAAGGCCGCCGTTTCCAGCAGCCTTAGTATCTGAGGGTCTACCTCTTGGAGGGAACGCCACACGGCAATGCGGCGCATGCCCTCGACGTAAGCACTGCGTACTCGGGTTCAATTCGGATCACGACAATGTGTGCGGGAGCCCGCCTATGATCGCCCAAAGAAAAAGGCCGCTGTTTCCAGCAGCCCAAAGGTGGGGCCTACGCCCTTTCAGAGGGAACGACGCGAGCGGGAGGAATGATCGCGTCTTCCTGAACGTGGTTACGCCAACTCGCCTTCGTCACCCCTCCCTCGGCCAAGCTGCTATGCGCTGCACGCATCCTTTTGGCCTTGAATCCGCCGCCCTCACCTCCACCCGGAAGGAGACCGGGCGATGAGCGCGATCATTTCTCCCTGTGGCCTCTACCGCTATCGCCTTGAGCGCAGCATCTCGACTAACGCTCGCGTCGCAGCCTTCATCATGGTCAACCCATCGACGGCAGATGCCGAGCAGGACGACGCTACGATCCGCAAGGTCATCGGCTTTTCGGAGCGGAACGGCGTCGGACGCGTCATTGTCGGCAACAAGTTTGCTTTCAGGGCAACGGACATCAAGGCGCTGCGCACTGTCCCCGATCCGATCGGACCAGACAATGACCGGCACATCGAGCAAATCATGCGGGATGCTGGCCTGAATATTGTTGCTTGGGGTCCGCTGGCAAAACTGCCGCTCAACCTGCGAAGCCGCTGGCAGGAGGTCGTTCGGATCGCTGATCGCGTGGGATGCCGCCTCATGTGCCTCGGCACAGCACAGGACCAGCATCCACGTCATCCGCTGATGGTGAGTTATGAGGCGGCCTTATCCGATTGGGTCGAGCCACGCTAAGGCACTGAACTCAAATAATTCAGGCACAGAGCCGGAATGCATCTGCGCTTTTACTATGGTCATGGATACTTGAGGAAGTTGGCCTCATGAGAGCCCAAACTGTCAACCCGCTCCTCTCTTCTCTCCCGCCAATCGGACTCAGCAGGGTCGAGGCAGCGGCCTATATCGGCGTGTCACCGTCCATGTTCGATCTCTTGGTAAAGGATGGGCGCATGCCAAGCCCGAAGCGGATCAATGGCCGGGTCGTATGGGACCGAAAGAAGGTAGAGGCCTATTGGGCTGCCCTCCCCGATGAAGACAGCAACGAGAACAATCCCTTCGACCGGATCGACCTTTGATGCCCCAGCGATTGCCCGAATACTGCGTCGAGGACCCGGACCGTCACGGCAACATCCGCATCTATTTCAAGAAGCGCGGATGCCGGAAGATCCGACTAAAGGGCACGCCTTGGACGCCCGATTTCATGGAGCAGTACGAGGCTGCCAAGCGCAATGCGGCGCCGATCAAGCCGAAGCAGGAAGTTGCCCAGCCCGGGAGTCTGAAATGGCTCTTTGAGGCTTACTACCAGTCCGCGGAGTTTAAGGCGCTGGAGGCCCGAACCCAACGCGTCAGACGCGGGATATTGGACAAGGTAGCCGAGAAGGCCGGACATCTGCCGTTCGCCCGCTTGGAGGCCAAGAACATCAGGAAATGGCGAGATGCCCGGGCAGAGACACCTGAGGCCGCCAATGGCCTCGTGAAGGCTCTGAGGCAGGTCTTCGGCTGGGCGGTGGAGGCTGAGGAAGCCGATCGTAACCCGGCCAAGGACGTCGCCTACCTGAAGAACGGAAGCCAGGGGCACCATTCGTGGACGCTGGAAGAGGTTGAGCAGTACGAGGCCACCCACCCCATCGGAACGAGCGCCCGTCTTGCCTTGGCCCTTCTGCTCTACACCGGGCAGCGACGGTCGGACGTCGTGCTCTTCGGCCGGCAGCACCTCAAAAACGGATGGTTGAAGTTTACCCAGCAGAAGAACAAGGGGCGCAAGCCGGTCACGCTGGAGATCCCGGTTGTGCCCGAGCTGCGCCAGATCATCAACGCCTCACCCTGTGGGAATCTGACCTTTCTGGTGACGGAGTTCGGCAAGCCGTTCACCTCGAACGGGTTCGGCAACCGGATGCGGAAATGGTGCGATGATGCGGGCTTGCTGCATTGCTCGGCCCATGGCCTGCGGAAGGCAGCGGCGGCACGGCTGGCTGAGCGGGGGCGCTCAACGCGGGAGATCATGGCCGTGACAGGCCACACGACCTCAAAAGAGGTGGATCGCTACACGCGTGCGGCGGAGCAAAAGAGGCTAGCTGCAAGGGCTTTAGGGGTCGAGCCTGAGTCCCACCTTGCGAGTCCCACTTCTGAGAAGTGATTTAGAACCAGCGACTTAAGGAGGGATATGGTGCCCAGGGGCGGAATGGTACTTTCCTTGATTTGTAACGGTTTTAGGGAAGGTAAGAAAGAAGCCGCAACCCCATAGTTCCCTATGGTTTTCAACCCCTTTTTCTTACTTGGAGGCAACCAGCCGCCCTCCCCCAGACCTTCCGCCGATGATACGGAAACTCACGATCATTCAGGGCGGGAGGGTTGAGCCCAAAAGGTGCATTGCACTGGACTTTCACTGCCCAGACGCGCCCTAGCACCTGCCCTCCCCGCTCACGCTTTGCATCGCCGCGAAAGGGCAAGGGCAACCATATAAGCGCGACTGTATGGTTGCACGTTCAAATCCGCACTTCCGCCCCACCGCCAAGCTCAAGGTGCGTTGAACGATAGACTGGTCGT
>KI911948.1:12704-12782 GCA_000517005.1 Microvirga lupini | reverse complement strand
GGCTCGTGAATGAGCCGCGTGCCGTGGCGACCACAGCCACCACGACCGATCCGAATGCCCCGGCTGCTCCAAGAGCCA
>KI911948.1:12169-12604 GCA_000517005.1 Microvirga lupini | reverse complement strand
CATGCCCCCAGCCTCTCTGGTCGTCGCGGTCAGGACTGGCCAGATCGGCAGAGCGAGCAGGACCTGCACGATCATTATCGGGTGACCTACTACTGGGTCCTTGCCTGACGCACCGGATCGCCTGCTCAAAGGCAAGGGGCGGCCCATGAGGCCGCCCTGGTGTTCTGTCGTGAAGAACGAGAATAGCGCGTGGTGGCTACGGCAGGCGGCGACCAAAGCAACCTCAAGCAAGTGGGGCTGTGTTCGACGAATTCGGGGCTCGGCGGCGTTCGATCCAGAGAACATTGAACCTTCATCCAGCCACCCTCACACCTTCCGTTACAAGTGCGGAAGTTTGACCGTCATTGGGGCGGGAAGACCTGAAGTAAGGCCCGCAGAGGTCCAGTTCCCAGGTGCCTCAATGTTCTGTCAAGTCTTTACCTTGGAGGCAATCTC
>KI911948.1:11452-12069 GCA_000517005.1 Microvirga lupini | reverse complement strand
TCGGACTTAGCGGCGTCTTGCTCATGATTAGCTCGTCTTCCTATGGGGTCGTCCGCCTGCGGGTGAAGTACCAGATCGCAGCAGCGATCACGATGACCAGCAGAATAACCCACCACCAATCAGCAATCCCGCCCGCAGGTGCCGCTGCATCGCCAGGGGGCGTTCCCGGAGTGGTCGTCTGAGCCAGAACCAACGAGGCTGAGAGTACAAGCAGGGCAGTACCTGCGAGCGAGCCGGATAGAACATTGCGCATGTGCTCCTCCTTAGTTTCCTCCCCAATGAGTGTCGGAAGTTCGCGGAGCTAATGACGGACCACTATCTGATCCATCAGATGCTGTAGCTCGGTTAACCGCTGAAGATAGGGATTACGCTCCCGCTGGTAGCGCTCCTCAAGCTGGGCAGCAAACCGCGTTTTGATGGCCTCGGGACCTGCCCACGCCTGAAGCTGCTCTTGGTCACTGTGGTAGCGAAGTTCAATATCCGCCAGCGCTGCCAGCGTGCTCTGAAGCTGGGGCAGCAGGTCGGCTGGATACCATGGGCCTTGCATCGACAGAGCCGAAGCCTGTCGCGCGACAGAGGTACGCGGCATCGAACACCCTCCCGCTTCTCATGACGGA
>KI911948.1:9990-11352 GCA_000517005.1 Microvirga lupini | reverse complement strand
CCTCGCTCGCCGGATTGTGTCGGCAGCCACCCAGGCATTCTGGTCTCAGGATGACCTGCTGCATAAATTTCGGACCACTCTCGCGGCTTTGGCCGATGTCGAATACCGCTTCGAACAGGATCGCGAGCGGCTGGTGCAACGGTTTGGCCCTGATGCCGTCAAGCAGCACTTATGGGCTGAGCGGGAGAAACGCCACGGGGTGGAACGCGAGCATTACCAACGCAAACTGGAACAGCTTCAGCAGCGGGTGAGACGCGGCTTGTTCTCTGGTCTGCGAGGATGACCAAAGAAAACCCGGTGCCGCCAAGCACCGGATTTGAGGGTTTCATCTGAACAGCTATGGCCAATTCGCACAGTGGCCGGATGAATTAGGCTGCCTTTTTGGTGCGACGCCCTTTGGCAGGAGCAGCATCATTGGCAGCAGCCTCCACCGGAGCCTTGCCCTTCTTGCGTTGTTGGCCAAGTCCCATCGTTTTGGCAAGCTCGGAACGAGCCTTGGCGTAGTTCGGCGCAACCATCGGGTAATCGGCGGGCAGGTTCCACTTGGCTCGGTACTGCTCAGGTGTCATGTCGTAAGTCGTGCGCAGATGGCGCTTGAGCGATTTGAACGACTTCCCATCCTCTAGGCAGATGATAGCATCTGGAGTGATGGACTTCCGCACCGATACGGCAGGCACCAACTCAGCCTTGGGCTCCTCTTGCTGGCCCTGTGCGGTCTTCGTCAGGGCAGCATAAACGGACTGAAGCAGCGAGGGGAGATCAGCGGCAGGGACCGAGTTGTTGCTGACGTAAGCCGAAACGATATCAGCAGAGAGTTCGATGTAGTTTGGAGAAGTTGCGCTATCGCTCATTAGTGTGTTGTCCTCGGCTGCACGGAAATTGAAGTGGCAAGGTGTATAGAACAAGATGATGCTCTAGCAGGATCAGCAGGAACGACCCGTACAGCACAACAGATGCCCGTGATCTTGGCCCCGCCTATGCCTCTTATTCATCTTTGGCAAGAGTTTTCTTGCGAAGTCCAGGTCTGTCGTTACCTCTATGCTGCTGAACTTTGTAAGGATCGCATTTACTGAGAATCCTCTGGCCGGGAAACGCTAGGCTGAAACGGCCTCGCGCCGCAGCCGTTAAGTTGGCAGCAGATCGCAGTTCGCGATTGGCTCGTGTGGAGAAACAATCATGCGTGTCGAGATGAAATCCGCTGTTCTTGCCGCCGCCCTCCTGCTCCCGACCCAGGCGTTAGCTGATCCGGGAGGTGCAGCAGCCGGTGCCGCTGCAGGTGGCGCGGCAGGTGCTGTCGTTGGAGGCCCGGTTGGAGCTGCTGTGGGTGCTGGCGTGGGTGGCGCGACGGGTGATGCCGCGTCA
>KI911948.1:9133-9890 GCA_000517005.1 Microvirga lupini | reverse complement strand
TCCGGCTAACCGTGGCGGTTGGCGTAGTAACGCTAAGACTGCTCACGCCCATGCACTTGGGCACGAGAAGTCGCTTCGACCGCGGTGAACGCTCCAGGATGCGGTAGGTATGCTCGGACCCGGCGGGCACCACCCACGAGTCCCCCGGCTCCAGCCGTACGGTCTGCCCCGCGATCTCCAATTCGGCTCGGCCTGAAATGACGTAGCCGACCACCTCGTAGCCGTGCTTGCGGCGGGGTTTGTCTTGGGTCGGCTCCTCATCCCGCCACAGCCGCATGGACACCCGTTTGCCTGATGCCAGATAGACCTCGCCTTGGTCGCCGGTCGGTGAGTAGGCGTTGCTCACCTTGGTCATGGTCTTGTCGGTCATCTCACCCTCCTAACTCAGCCTTGCGAAGGATGATGGCAGTGATCAGCGTCGGGGCTAACAGATTGCCGCCAACAAAAACCCCGTCCTCGGACGGGGTTCGAGTTTCAGGAGAAATCGTGCTGTGTAAGGCAATGCCGCCCCACCTGCGCCAGTTCCTCTCTGAAGAAAGAAAGTTGAGCCGAACGAAGGGGCTTGGCCTCCCGTTGTTGTGGTATGCGCCGCGTGGCGCAAGAACGACCGATGGAGGAACACATGTTTGCGAAGCATCTTGCGTTAGCTCTTCTTGGTACAACTCTGATGGCAGGCCCGGTTCTGGCCCAAACCAGCCCGCCCGCAGGCTCGACCACGGCTCCTCCCGCCGGTTCAACGGCGGCACCCGCACAGATG
>KI911948.1:8762-9033 GCA_000517005.1 Microvirga lupini | reverse complement strand
AATGCCAGCACCTTCGGCGGGTGACCCTAGCTTCGGCGCGAATGAACCAGCGCGCATGAACACCGGCAATTGGTGACCCAGGAGCAGCCGGGGCAGTGGCGGGTCTCCAGGCTCGAAGGGCTGGATATCTACAACCAGAACAATGAGAAGATCGGCGACATCAGCGAATTGCTCGTGGACAGCAGCGGCAAGATACAGGCCGTGGTCGTGGGTGTCGGCGGCTTCCTGGGCATCGGCGAGCGTGACGTGGCGATCCCGTTCGACCAGATCA
>KI911948.1:8286-8662 GCA_000517005.1 Microvirga lupini | reverse complement strand
ACCCGTCGCGCCTCCTCGGCACTGAGAACCCCGCCTGTGGCTGCCCCGGCGACCCCGCCGACAGCAGCCCGACTGGGCCACCTACCACCGCGCCGATGACAGCACCGCCCGCAGCCCCGGTCGCGAGCCCTGCTCCAGGGTCCGTCTGACAAGCCCCAAGGGGAAGAGCCAGAAGGCTAAACGCCAGCGCAGGCTTGAGAACATGATCATTCATGGAGCTTCCTTTCGGCTCACTTGGAGTCAAGGTCTCGATCCGGTGCTGGAATATCGGCGTCATCATAGCCGCGTCGCCCATCGAGCTTGACCTTCGGAGTCGGCGCGGGACGGTCTTCCAGCATCCGCACGGCTTTCCAGACCGAGTTCGCAACCCTCTGGA
>KI911948.1:3170-8186 GCA_000517005.1 Microvirga lupini | reverse complement strand
TGACCGGCACTCACCACGGTGGCCGGGGCAGACTGGGCCATGTGGGCGTGCTGCATGAACTCGGGGAAGAGCAGCGGGAGCAACTCGCCACCATCGAGTTTGAGCATGACATACTTCATAGCCATGGATTTCTCCTATTCTAGGCGCGGCAACCGTCTGGGTAGTAAGATAGGTGGGCCTTTGAAAATAACTGAGGCCAGTACCCGAATAGCCCCGTTTATCACCAAAAGGGTATTCCTTTGTTTGAGAAGAAGCCGAGCTATACACCCACAGAAGCCAAGCGAGCTTATGAGCAACTGGATCGGCTTGTCGCCAAAAAGACCATCAATCCACGACAGGCCAGTGCTTATCGGCGACACATTGCCAGCCGGGTTCAGATCGCGCTGAAGCCGTTCTACACCGCGCAGGCGGCACGGCGGGCCAAGGCCGAGATCGTGAGGCTGACCGAAGCTGGGACGCTCACGATGAAGTCAGCCGCTGCGTACCGAGCGCATATTACCAAGCGCACTCGGGCAGCCTGAGCATCGGCAATACCCAGTCCAGCAAAACGGGTCCGGTGCGTCCGCTCTTGGATTTCCGGGGATCACCGGGCATCTCAGTTAAGTTCAGCGGACGCATCATCTTCGTCAGCCGCTACTACAAGGGCGCGGGCTGAACAGAGAGCACGCGACCACAGGGCTATCTCAATGGTGCCTGACGAAGCTATGATCTCCAGTCTGGTGGCTCTTCCGGCTGCGGTGTTTTTTGTTCCTCTTTCCCTTCGAAGTTTTCCTATCGCCGCTGTGCAGGATTGACTGCACCACCTCGGAGGCGATGCTGCCCAAGGAGCCGACTGCCGACCGCACCGTATCTGCCGATGCGGTTCCAGCCCGCCCGCCCATATCGACGACCGTCTCGCCTGCCTGTGCGACCTGAGCGCCGCTGGGCCGATGCTGCGCCAGTGTCGCGGCGGCGGCTCCAGCGGCAGCGATCAGGGCATCAGCCAGCACTGCGCGCCCGAGAGGATCATTGAGGAAGGATGTGACCGCCGCTGACTTGCGGAGCGGCTTTGGCACCTTCATGCCCGCGATGGTCTTCGGGAGTTTGATCTTAGCCTTTGCCATCTCTGACCTCCTCCTCACGAGCCGACTTGTGGCAGCCCATTCGTCGTCTTATCCTTAGCTCATAAGTGGCCTAGCGCCACTTCTTGGCGAGGTTTTTCTGCCCGCCGAGCGTGTTGGGCCGGGTCAATCACCTCCTTGTAGAGGCGGGTGTGCTTTTTCAAAGATCGGGCTGAGGCTGAGGGGCCGTGTTGTGGCGGGTCTGTCCTATCTCGGCCATGCTTCTTTCAAGCTTAATTCTTTGCTTCACGACACCTCAGCCCCCGTCCACAATCCCAAGACACGTCAGGTTCCGTTCTCTGGAGAAACTCGTCCATGAACGGCCAGCACAGAGGTCGCAGGGGAGCGTCTTCAAGGGGCATGGTGGACCTGTGCCACCATCACCTCTCAACGAGAAGCAGTCTCTTCGCTGATATCTGCTGCGGGGACCAACTTGACAGAAGCTCAGGCACCTCAGAGCCGCCCATCGGCTTCGCGTAGAGATACCCTTGGGCAGCGCTACAGCCCATCTCCCGCAGCCGCTGGGCCTGACCTGTGGTTTCCACCCCCTCAGCCGTGACCTTCAGGTTCAAGCTCCTGCCGAGACTGATCACCGCCGTCACGATAGCCTCGTCATCCGGGTCTTCCTCAATGTCCCGTACGAAGCTCTGGTCGATTTTGATGTGATCCACTGAGAACTGCTTCAGGTGGGTCAAGGAGGCGTAACCCGTACCGAAGTCGTCGAGAGCGATCTGAACTCCTCGCGCACGGAACTTCTCCAGAGCCGAGGACACCGCATCGGATTGGGCATCGAGCAGCACTCTCTCGGTAATCTCAATCTCGAAGTGCTTTGGCGGAACCTTCGCAAGGTCGAGAATGCGGAGGATTTCCTCCGCCAGACCCGGCTGGATGAACTCCACATGAGACAGGTTGATTGCTACATGCCCAAAGCTCAGGCCGCTGTTGAGCCAGCGACGCATGTCTGAGGCTACTTTCCCGATTAGGCGCTTACCAACCATGGTTGCAAGCTCGGGGTCATCGAAGATAGCCCCGAAAGTACCAGGGGTAAGAAGACCTCGGGCCGGGTGCTCCCAGCGTGCGAGGGCCTCAAAGCCAACGATCTCGCCCGTCGAGAGACAGACCTTGGGCTGGTAGAAAGGCTTGATCTGATCGAGAGAAACCGCTTCCCGCATCTCCCGCCTGAGAGTGGTTCGCTGCTCGGTCGCAGCCCGCATGTCAGGCGAGAACGTCACGACCCGGTTTCGGCCTTCGGTCTTGGCCCGATACAGGGCCATATCTGCATCCTTCATCAGATCGGCAGCTTCAGCAGCATGGTCAGGAAAAGCAGCGACCCCGATACTGGCACGGCTGGCGATCATCTGACCGGCATACGACACCGGTTGGCTCAGCTTCCTAGCGATACCTTCCGCGAGTGTGGCCGCATGCTCCAGAGATGAGCGTGCCAGCAGAACCACGAACTCGTCACCACCGAGCCTCGCCACGGTGTCACAATCTCTTGCCACGGCAGCCAGCCGCGCGGCAGTCTCCTTCAGCAGGGCGTCGCCTGCATCATGACCAAACGAGTCATTGACATCCTTGAACTCATCCAGGTCGATCACCAGAAGGCTGAAGCTGGTGCCATGTTGCTTGGCTTCTGCAAGACCCTGCTCAAGTCTCTTCTGGGCCAGCATGCGATTGGGCAGTCCTGTCAGCGGATCATGATTGGCAATTCGCCAAATTTCCTCTTCGGCTGATTTGCGATCTGTGATGTCGAATGTCACACCGACAACCCGATTGGGACCAGCCCTCTCGCCACGGGTTCCAAGCCACAGCAGCTTGCCTCCTGGGAGCAGGTAGCGGAACTCCATAGTACTGGAGCCGCTCTCTAGGATGCGTTCGAGAAACTGCTGACGCAGATACCGATCCTCGGGATGAACTCTTTCTACAAACTCCGAGATTGGGCCAGACCCAATGCCAAGCCATTCAACAGTGTGCTGAGAGCGCGTGACATGGCTGGTTGTCAGGTCCTGCTCCCAGGCAAACATCCGGCCCGCCTGGAAGGCAAGCCGTAGGCGCTCCTCGCTGGCGCGAAGTTCTTCCTCCGCCTGCTTGCGGTCATGGATGTCAGAGAGGCCACCGACCCACTCCCGGATTGATCCGTCTGGGTTTCTGATGGGCACCGCCCTCGTCAGCATCCAGCGGTACTCGCCGTTCTTTTGCCGCACACGACATTCGGCCTCGTACGGGGCACCCGATGCGACTGCATCGAGCCATGCCCGTGTAATTCGATCTGTATCGTCCGGATGCAATGTATCGACGCTGCCCAGCCCAGCGGCCTCGCGATCACTCTGTCCGGTGATCTCCTCCCAACCTCTCGTCTCGATGATCATCCCGTCCGGTGTGGCGACCCAGACGACGACGGCTGTGGCCTCAATCAGGGCACGATAGCGCTTCTCACTTCTCGCAAGAGCCTCCTCGGCTTGCTTCCACTCATGGATGTCGGTGTTGGTGCCGTACCAGCGCCTGACCTCCTGCCGCGCGCCTTGCACGGGCGTGCCACGCGACAGCACCCAGCGGTACTCGCCGGAATGATGGTGGAGGCGATACTCACATTCGTACGGCTCGCCCGATTGGAGGGACTGCCGCCAGAGTGCTACCGCTCGATCCCGGTCCTCGGGATGAACGAGGCTGGCCCAATCGTCCCCCTCGGCGGAACCGGGCTCGGCCCCAGTGAACTCGTACCACTGCCTGTTGTTGTAGTCGTCGCGTCCGTCCGGGCCAGCCGACCAGATTATTTGCGGCAGGATGTCGGTCAGCGCGGTCAGTTCTCCTTGATGCTCCCGAAGAGCTTTGTTGGCTTGTCTGAGCTTGAGGTGGCTCATGACGGCCCGCGCAAGCGCCAGAAGCGTCTCGGCCTGATCCGGTGTGATCCCATCCGGACGAGGCTTGCGGTCGAGGACGCAGAGCATGCCGAGTGGCAGTCCCTCGTCGGTTTCGAGGAGCGCTCCTGCATAAAAGCGCAGGAGCGGCTCGCCCGTGACCAGGGGGTTGCGGCTGAAGCGGGGGTCCTTGGTCGTGTCGGGGACGACGAACAGGCCCGGTTGCAGGATGGCATGAGCACAGATCGAGATGTCGAGGGGGGTCTCGCGGACGCCAAGCCCGATCTCGGCCTTGAACCACTGCCGCCTGTCATCAATGAAGGTAATGGCGGCAATGGGAGCGTGGCAGACTCGTCCAGCGATGCCGGCAATATCGTCGAAGGCGCTTTCGGGCTCCGTGTCCAGAATCTCGACCCCGCGAAGCGCCGCGAGGCGATCAGCTTCCGTCCAGGAAGGAAGGCTGCCTACAACATTACACTCAACCATACCAGACGCCCCACCGGCAGCACTTGTTATTCGATTTTGCGCAATGCTAAGCGCCCGCAGTGATGGGATGATAAACCCGATCTCCCCGGTCCGTTCAACCCCGCCCTTGGTGTGGCTCATTGTACGTAGGAATTCGTGGAGCCGTGATGCCTTCCAAGCACAGTTTCTGGGCCGGGAGACCAGAGCCAGCGCTGTCCAGGTGAGGCTTGGAGCGGTTCACCTTCCAAGACCCAGTTGCCGCCTACCGTCAGAAACTGCCAAACTCACGAGCGATTTCGGCGATTCGACTGGCTCGGTTGGCTGAAAAGTTCGGAGCCGACGTTCTGCCGTTCTGCTATGCGATCTGATCGACAAAATCGCCCTCGACTATCCAAGGCAGTCCCTCCTGTGGGAGCAACCTCCAGGCCAGTACGATCCCAGTACAAGGCCCGGTTCACCGACCCTGGAGGCGGACCGCCGCCCTCCCCTGGACCTTCCGCCGATGATGCGGAAGCTTACAGTCATTCAGGGCGGGGTTGAATTCGGGAAGTTCATTTCACTGTACTTCCCTGCCCAGACACATCCCGGCAGTC
>KI911948.1:2928-3070 GCA_000517005.1 Microvirga lupini | reverse complement strand
ATGCTGCTTGACCTGGATCGAGAGCAATTGGGCGTTCTCAGGCGCGCCCTCGAAGCGAGAGTGCGGGACATGCACACGCGCCTGGGAGGCGACCCTGGCAATGCGGGCTTCCGGCGTGAAGTGACCCTCGCGACACAGCTTC
>KI911948.1:2682-2828 GCA_000517005.1 Microvirga lupini | reverse complement strand
CCCTTGCCGCGCCCGGAGGTGGTGAGCAAGGTCTGGGAGTACATCAAGAAGCACAAGCTCCAGAACCCGCAGAACAAGCGCGAGATCATGGCTGATGAGAGGCTTCAGGCGGTGTTCGGAGGCAAGAACAAGGTGAGCATGTTCGA
>KI911948.1:1647-2582 GCA_000517005.1 Microvirga lupini | reverse complement strand
TGCGGTTAACGGCAATCTATGCAACCTGGGATAGCGAACCGGAAGGTGCGTTATCGCTGAGCCGCTTCTCTCAAGGCGGCGGCATGCAGACGCTCGCGGAGCGCCGCGTGGCGCAGGTAACAGGCTGCACAGCGAAGACGTGCAGCCTGTTCCACTCGCTTCTGATCAAGCAAGCGCTCGACCTTACTCTCCAGCCTCGCAACAGCACGCTCGCGACACTCAGCCCAGTGCTCAAGGGCCTGAGCCTGCTGGAGCAGGTCTGGCGGATGGCAGAGTTCGATCATCTGCGCACCACACAGGGTGCCTTCGGACGAGAAGCAATCTCGCAGGACATTACGTCTGAACCGAGGCTGCCGAGACTTTTGTCTCGTGAATGGGAGTTCAGCCGGGGGGCCGGATTTTAGCGAAGCTGTTTACATGGGTTAAGAAAAGTGGGATCGTCGCCGTCACATGGTGGCCACGCATCTCTGCGGCTGTGAGCCCTTGTAGAAGCTCCAATTTCTTTCGGCCATCATCGGTTCATTCCGAGCACGAGTTCCGGTGAGGTTTCGAGGCGAGGTGTCCCATGACGCAGAAATTCCAGGTTGGACAGACGGTGCTCCCAGCCCATCCCAGGGGAGCCAATCCCAGCACGTACGTGATCGTCCAGGTACTGCCTGAGACCTCGCACGAGCGCCAGTACCGGATCAAAGCACTCTCAAGTGCATCTGAGTGCGTCGTCGGCGAGACGCAGATCAAGGCGATGGAGACAGAGCCAAGCCTTCGGTGAAGCTCCCACCAGTCAGGGGGAGTGCCGTGCCTGTAGACCTGCCGCCGAAGCCAAGTGATCGTGAGATGGCTCCAAGTGGACTTTTCGCTCGTATTCTGAATTGGACCGCCGTCGTGGTCGGCATCGGTTTGTGCTGGTGGGCTGCCGCCCTCTTGCTCTAGGAGGC
>KI911948.1:0-1547 GCA_000517005.1 Microvirga lupini | reverse complement strand
GCTCTGGAAAGGCAAGCAGGTCACCGCGCCTGGGCCATAGGCGATGTGGAGTCCCTACCCGAAGAAGACGAGAACTGAGTGGAGCAAGCTGTGAGGCTGACCTTCCTTTCGTGGGCTGTCTAAGCTGATCTGCCTCGCCAAGGATCACGCGTGGACGGGGTGTTCCTCGACAAGAGTTCCGATCAGACGCAGCAATTCCCGCTGTTCCGGACCATCGCCTCGACCCAGGAAGGCTACAATGTCCTCATGCTCCACGTGCCCTCCGGATGCCGCATTAGCCTCGTGATGGATGAACACAGCCCCTGATGGGTCTGCGATCAAGTACCAGCGGTCACCGCTTGAGCTTTCGTACAGCTTGCGCACCTTCTTCATGTAGGCTCCTATCGGATTAGCGTGGCGTGTCTACTGTAACGCATTTCGGCAGAAGGCAGAACGTGCCCTCGGAATTGCCAAGCCTGTCCCAATGAGAACCTGAGCCACACCTTCAACAGGGTCTGAGAAGGGCTGGGTTACCCAAATGAATTTAGGTCTATCGGTTCGACAGGTCCCGCCGTGATCCCATAGTCCAAGCATGCAAGGTTGCGGTCAAACGGTCTGGATACTTTCGCAAAATTGCAGAGCTTCCCCTGCATAGCTCGTCAATCAGGGTCTTCACATAGGTTAAGCCCATCCGGGAACGGTGCTCGCAGGCTTGGCGTTACAATTGGTGCAGGTTGCCGACACACCTGCTCTGAGTGCCCTGGAGGGCTCGTATCGTGAACGCATCCGGCGTCAGCAGCCAATCCACTCCTGACCGGGAGGAGGGAAAGTCTCCACTGTGTCCCCCGGACAATAAGCTGCCCGAGAACTCGCAGGAGAACCTCGATGCACGGCTCGATCATGCTATAGAGGAGACCTTCCCGACGAGCGATCCGGTTTCCGTAACCATCACCAAGGGCCCTGAGCCTTATCAGCCAGATCAGGAGGCTAGTTCCTCATCGGCGGATGACCAGCAAAATCCAGCAGAACAGGGCTCAACTGAGCACGTTCTGGATCAGGTGCGGGAAGCTCTCAACGATGTCGCCGGGAGTGCCACCGAAGCAGCCGGAAATGTGTACAGCCGAGGCGAGCGCTACCCTCAAGCACAGCGCTATGTTCGTGAGAGCCAAAGCCTTGTGACCCAGTATACAACGGAAAATCCACTCCTCTCGCTCTTCATGGCAGGAGCCATCGGCTATGCCCTGGCCTGGATGATCCACCGCGAGAGGCGAAATCAGGAGCCGGATGTGCCGGATTATGGTCGAACGGACCGGGGCTATGCCCCACACCGTGGCCAGGAGCGCCTGTAGGTGTAATAACAGCGATTGAGACGCACGCCAGCACTGAAACCAAACAACAGCGCTGATCGGAACACCAACCAGACGGGCACCTCACATCGCAGCATAGCGGAATGCGAGATTCTCAGGAGCATTGAGGTCATTAGCCTAGAGAGGAGACGCCATATGGCCGAGACAGATACCGCCACCAACACCAATGCTCCCGGCGTGATGACCGGCAAACCCTTAATT
>KI911947.1:206383-207010 GCA_000517005.1 Microvirga lupini | reverse complement strand
AAGAGGATGGAGAGGCTGTTCTCGACGAGCGAAGTTCACCCGCGCGACCGGTTTGATTATTGGCACAGTGTTGCGTGTAAAACCTTGATCGCTCATGACTCCCAGCCTGAGTGCCGGCAGACCTTCCAAGCCGAGCTGCAAGCCGGGGCGCTCGCCGAGGTCGGGCTGGTCCTCTTCGAGAACTCGGCGATGGACGTTGCCGTCACACGGCAGCATTGCACCCATCGGGAGGCCGATGAGCTGCTCGTCTGCCGCCAAGGCGCCGGCGGGCTGGTTCTGGCGCAGGCGGGGCGCGAGGTCGTGCTGGAACCCGGCGACATGACGCTGCTCGACCCGCGCATCCCCTATGTTGGCAAGTTCTCGGCGGGCTCCAAGATGCTGGTCCTGAAGGTGCCACGGCGGGCCTTGGAGGCCCGTGTCGGCAAAACGGTTGATTTGGCCAATCGCCCCATGAAGCCAAACGAGGCGGAACACCGCTTGGCCTCAGGGTTTCTGGCCATGCTGCCGGATTACGCAGGCAAATTGGGCATGGCCGCCACAGAGATGGTCAAGGATCAGACGCTCGATCTCCTGGCTGTCTCGTTGGCGAAGACGCAAGAGGGGCCAAGGCCTTATCTTTCGTCGGCC
>KI911947.1:203620-206283 GCA_000517005.1 Microvirga lupini | reverse complement strand
GGACGAGAAACCGGAGACCCACTGAGGGAGGCGATTAGCCCACACGAGGGACTGCGAATTGCGCGGAAGGCCGGTTACGGAACTGGAGATTTCTACGCTGCGGTTAAAAGCCCCAGAAAGGCTAACCGTCATTCGACGACCTTGTCAGCACGGGCGAGGAACTCGGGTGGGATTGTCAGGCCGAGAGTGCGGGCCGTGCGCAGGTTGACGGACAACTCGAAACGATCCGGCTGTTCGACGGGAAGATTGCCCGGTTGGGCTCCTTTCAGGATCTTGTCCACGTAAACGGCGAGGCGGCGCACGAGGGTTGCATAATCTGCCGAATAGGCTATGAGACCGCCTGCTTCCGTGAACCAGCCGCCCCAGGCCATCAGGGGCAACCGCTCGGCCACCGCCAGATCGGCAATGCGCTTGGCCTCATGCGCGAACATCAGATCAGGCAGTACAAAGACAGCCTGAGCGCCCTCCGCCTTCATCTGGTGGATGGCTTCGCCCAACTCGCCCGGCTCGCGCACCTGACGGACAACCAGTGCAAGGCCGAGGGCTTGCGCAGCCTGCTTCGTGTCCTCCTCAAAGGGAAGGTAGGAGACGACCGGGTTCGCCAACACACCGACGGATGAGATCCCCGCAACCACCTCCTGCAGCAGTTCGAGGCGCTTGGCGGTTAACTCAGTGGCGTAATAGGTCAAGCCCGTCAGGTTGCCGCCTGGCTTTGAAAGGCTCTGGACAAGCCCGGAACCAACGGGGTCACCGCTCAGGATGGTGACAATCGGAACGGTCTTGGTGATCGACCTTGCCATATGGCCTGCCGGTTGGGACTCAGAGACGATCACATCGACCGGAAGGCGCACCAGTTCAGCCGTTGCCGTTGCGAGACCCTCATACTGTTTCCCGGCCGAACGGCATTCGATGGTGATATTCTTCCCCGGGATGCGGCCAAGGTCCCTCAGGCCGGCGATCAGGTCGGGCATCTCGCAGGCACCCCATGTGAGCAGCCCAATTCGGGGGCGGGGTACAGCGGATTGTGCAACAACCAACGCAGGAGAGCCAAGCGCGATCAAGCAGACGAGAACTCTCATGCTGAGGGGTGCTGAGGGTGCGCTGCCTTCGATCTCTCGGCGGCACCAGAGAACCAGGCTGAGGCTCATAGGCGTCCTCCCATGTCTGGAGCGCAACGAGCGTTGAGCATGCTCAAGTATACAGTTAAAGGCATGTCGACGCACGGGACGCGGGAGAAGCCTCGTCCATTTATGGAACGATATCGGCCAGCCCTAGGGTGCAGACTCGGTCACCTCGTCAGCCGCCATGAGAAGCGCCGGAGGAATCTCCAAACCGATGTCGCGGGCGCTTTTCAGGTTGATGAACAATTGATAGCGGGTC
Source organism: Microvirga lupini (assembly GCA_000517005.1). GTDB lineage: Bacteria > Pseudomonadota > Alphaproteobacteria > Rhizobiales > Beijerinckiaceae > Microvirga > Microvirga lupini. The sequence continues at coordinate 204,903 of KI911947.1, read as the reverse complement.
GGCCGATAGAAGGGGATGTCACCCGGATTGCCGCCCTGCAGGATGGTATCGATGCTCGCAGCAAGACGGCGATCAAGATCGCGGTCGTCTGGACCATAGATCACCATTCCACCGACGGCGGCGTACTGGCGAAACGGATAGACCGCAGGCAGACGATGCACGCGTGCAAGTTCGGCGATGAGCTGCCGGTGCCTCGAGTTCTCACCATATTCGCTGACCAGGAGGGCGTCCGGCCGTTGCTCCGCCATGGCGGCAACCACGCGACGGTACTCGGCCTCGCCGATGGGGCGAGTCGAGCGGCGGGCCGATCAGGGAGAAACCAAGCTTCGCGGCCGCCTCTTGCGCGGCTGCGCCGTAGATGCTCTCCCAGCCATGGCGGGGCGTGAGGAACGCCACCTTCGTTGCACCCGGGATCAACTCGCGCAGCAGTTCCAGGCGTTTGCCGACGAGCTCGCCTGCGGTGCCGATGCTAACTCCCGTGATGTTGCCGCCCGGCCGCGCCAGACTGGCCGCAAGCCCATCGCCGACAGGATCACTGGTGGAGCCGACGGCCGGAACTGTGGTGGTGGCCGCCTTGATGTGATCGAGAACCCGACCTGAGGTCGTGAAGATCACGTCCGGCTTGAGAGCAACGATTTCCTGGACCAGGTCCGGAATGCGCTCCGGGCGGTCCTCCGCAGATCGCCGCTCGACCGTCAGGTTGTGCCCTTCAACATAGCCACGACGGCGCAGCTCCTGAAACAGGACCCGAAGGCGTCCGGCCTCGGTCAGGTCTAAAACCGAGCCCGTGGGAGAGATGATGGCCATCCGGTACACGCGACCGCTCGTCTGCGAGGTCGCGCCCGCGATCGTGAGCAACGTCAAGCCGAGAGCAAGGAGGAGCCGTCTCATCGAAGACCTTCCTCGTTGCTCCGAGGCTACAGCAGCATTGGCGGAGACACCAGTGAAGTCGCCACGGGGATCAACTCCCGATTCCGGTGAAAACCCGCGGCGAATATCGCGGAAGGCCCTTGATGGAACCGGATCCTGTGTCGCTTCAAAGTCTTCGGAAGATGACCGCGAAACTGCCCAACAGAACCATGGAGAGGGCCAGTCAAATCGGCCTTTCCAGGAGAGCCAGCGCAGCCGGTAATCCTTCTGTGATCTTGTATGGGGCGCCCTGCGGGTCCCATACTGTCTAGCTCCCTATTGTGATCTGAAGGCCATCATGCCGTCCCCCGCGTCGAAGGCCGAGCATCGCCGGAACTGGCTCCTGGCGGCCCTGGAACCGGAGGATCTGGCCT
>KI911947.1:202420-203520 GCA_000517005.1 Microvirga lupini | reverse complement strand
GGCCGCGGGCCCGGATGGGAGTTCGCGGATCAGGTCCCAATCAGATCTACGCGCTCAAGGCGCTCGTTCCCAAGCTGGTTTATCTGATCCCGTCTCGTTGACCGTTGCGCCATCTCTCTCCTTCGCTCTTCCCACGCCCCAACGGCCTCACGCCTGTGAATGCTTACGCAGCCACAGCCGGAGCCCGATACACTTCACCTCGCGCCAGCAGCGCCCAGACGATGCGAGCCATCTTGTTAGCCAGCGCCACCCGCACCAGCATCGGCGGCTTGCGCGCCAGCATGCGGCCGATCCACGACCCTGCGGGAGCGCCGTTGCGAGCAACCCACAGCAAGACACTATTGGCTCCGATGATGAGCAGGCGGCGCAAGGTCCGTTCGCCCATCTTGGAAGTGGCGCCGAGCCTCTGCTTGCCGCCGGTCGAATGCTGCAGCGGCGTGAGCCCAACCCAGGCGGCAAAGTCGCGCCCGCACTTGAAGGTCTCAGCCGGCGGGGCAAGAGCCACCAGGGCCACTGCGGTCACTGGGCCCACACCGGGAAGGGTCATCAGCCGACGCGCCGTCTCATCCTCCTTGGCCCGCTGGGCGATCTCGCGATCCAGACGGGCGACCTGCTCGTCCAGGCCTCGGAGAGACTCGATCAGCATCTTCAGGATTGGTCGGGCGAGCTCTGGGACCGGCTCGGCCGCATCCTCGACAGCCCGCACGAGTTGCGGAACACGAGCTGGGCCTTTGGCCACCACGATGCCAAACTCCGCCAAGTGGCCGCGCAGGGCATTGATGATCTGGGTCCGCTGCTTCACGAGAAGATCACGGGCTCTGAACACAACCGCCGCCGCTTGAGCCTCTTCACTCTTGGGAGCCACAAAGCGCATCGTCGGGCGCTGGGCCGCCTCGCAGATCGCCTCGGCATCGGCCGCATCATTCTTCTGGCGTTTGACAAAAGGCTTCACGTAAGCGGGCGGGATCAGCCGCACCTGATGACCGAGCCGGCCGATCTCGCGGGCCCAATGATGCGCGCTGGCACAGGCCTCCATCGCCACCGTGCAGGGTGGCTGGGCCGCAAAGAAGATCAGGATTTGGTGCCGCCGCAGCTTTTTA
>KI911947.1:201683-202320 GCA_000517005.1 Microvirga lupini | reverse complement strand
GCCGCTTGGTGGCCGGATCACGCCTTTGCAGCGCTCCAGCTGCTCACTCAGGTTTTCACCGGGGCAGATCGAGCCTGTCGATCTCGGATCCTGCGATTCAGAGCCTTGTGGTGGACTCCGGTCGGGGGCGGCTGGGCCAGGGATCCCCGGCGTCTGCGCCAACGCGCTGGTTAGACCAACGAGACCGGCCATCGCCCCGGCCAGCCACGAAGATCCGCGATAGATTGAATTGAGTGACATCACTTCGTCTCCGGCTCGGCAGGCCAGAAACGCGGCTCGGGATTCGACGGGCCGCCCGGCAGGTAATCCGGCTCGGAGCCCGGTCCCTTCGGATCATTGATGCCCGGCTCGTCGACCGGATAAGGCGTCCGCGGCCCTGCCGGGGTGTTGTCACGTTAACCCGCGTCGGGCGCATTGAGGCATATTCGGCCGCATGACAGTTTCAAGCAGCGACATTCGCCGCGACGTTCCACTCTGCCATGGCGTTGAGGCGGTGAAGGTGGGTAGCGCGGGCAGAGCGGCGGGAGCGGGGTGGAACGAAAAGGTTGCGGACGGCCGAGAACACGCTGACGAACCGCTGCAGCCCTCCCGCTGACCGGAAGCCCTGCATCGCTCGCTCGCGCCGGCGCAGCGGCAG
>KI911947.1:201114-201583 GCA_000517005.1 Microvirga lupini | reverse complement strand
TCCTGGTGCACCAATCTGGCTGCGCGAGATCCCGGCCGTTGAGCTACTGCGGCAGGTTTGGGTGCAGAATTTTTGTCTCACCGACCAGGCTCAGGCCGGAGAACCTGGGGCCGGCCCATTGTCTGAGACCACTCCCCAGGTGCGGTGGCGGACCGACCAGGAGGGATGTCCACCCTCCTTGCTGATGGTCGCCTCGCCCTACGATCCGGAGGTGCACGACGCCAAGAAGCAATCAACGATCTGGATTGGCTACAAGGTTCATCTGACCGAGGCTTGCGACGAGGGCGGCCCGCACCTGATCACGCCCGTGGAGACCACGCCAGCGCCGGTCGTGGATCGCGACGCCCTCGACACCATTCATGATGGGCTCAAGGCCAAGGGTCTGCTGCCCGACACTCACCTCGTCGATGCTGGTTATGTCGCGGCCGACCAACTTGTGGCCAGCCGGAAGAAAGGCGTCACGCTTATA
>KI911947.1:184157-201014 GCA_000517005.1 Microvirga lupini | reverse complement strand
CTAAACTGAAGCAAGTCCAGTCCGGCTCCGTGCTATGTTCGGGCCGCCTTGGCAGCCCCTGCTCAAAGATTTTCGACCGTGTAGATCTCGAAGGGAATGACACGTTGCACGATGCTGCCGCCTTGGTTGCTGATCGTTGATTGCGCCATCGCCTCGACCACCGTGTCGGCCAACAATCTCCTCGGATGCGACAGGACAACATTGATCACACCATCGACGAGCCCGGCAATGGTCTCAATTATCAGTTCCCGTCCGATAACCACGAGGTTTCGGGATAAGGCGCTCGGGTCCTCACGCAAGGCTCGGATGACGCCAGTGATGCCACCACCGGCGACGTAGATGCCAACCAGATCCGGTGTCCGCCGCAATAAGTCCAGGGTGATTTCATAGGCGTAGCGCGAGTCCTCGAGGGTTGCCACGGAATCGAGCAACTGAAACTCCGGCGCATGTTCGCGGAAGTACGAACGGAAGCGCATTTCGCTGACATCTTGGCTCAGGAAGCGATGGCTCCCCACATAGATGCCGATCTTTCCCGGCGTCTTGCACATGTTGGACATGAACCAAGCCGCGGTGCCGCCGACCTTCCAGTTGTCCAGCCCTACGTAGCCGGCATAGTTCGCAGCCGGGAGGTCGGAATTGAGCGCGAATACAGGCACGCCTTCCCTGTGCAGAGTGTCGATCGCCTGCGTCACCTTGGGGTGATCTGCGGCGACGACCGCCACGGCATCGCATTCCCGCCCAAGCTGGAAGAGGCGTTCCGCGGCGACCTCCGGCGCCAGGTCGTCCCGGAACCGCACCACCGCCCGGCCCCTAATAGTCGTCGAGGCATCCGTCGCCTCCTTCAGGTCCTGCCCGAGCATTTTGTAAAACGAGCGTTGCGGCTGCTGGAGGAGGAAGCCGAGGGTGCGGGCAGGCCGATCCTGCCTAAGGCGGTGACGGATCATCCCGGTGCCATAGAAGCCGATGGCCTCTGCGGCACGTAGCACCTGTTGGGCGGTTGTCTCCCGCACGCGATGGCGGCCGCTCAGGACACGATCAACCGTTGACACGCTGACATTGGCAACCTTGGCCACATCGGCGATGGTAGGGCGGCTCACCTGACCCTCCTTGACAGATTCTTTCATTCTTTCCCAGGGCAGCGATGAAAGTTCTTGAAAGAAAACTGTCAACTTTCATTGCAAGATTTCTTTCATATTGGTAGCGATTTCAAACCTCGTCAATGAGGGTGCCCAAGAGCGCCCACGGCACAGAAGGCAAGACCAATGCCAGACAAGATTCCATAGGCCGCCCTACGATAGGAGCCCCTGCTCGGGAGCAGGAGAACTCCGAATGGTCCTGCAACCATCTGTCGACCAGTCCGGACCTAAGTCCTCATACCGTGAAACAGTACTCCTCGATCCGATCAGGATGCGAGGGAAGGTTTAGTCTCCCGCAATGGGACGAGCCGCTCCTCCCATGACCAGAGATAGGCATGAAGCCCGCCGGAAATGCCATCCGCTTGTCGTGCGGTCCTGCCTCGGCTCACGAGGTGCCGGTGTCGAGGAACCGCGCAGATCGCGAAGAGATGGACCGCGCCGACACGGGTGCGCCATCGACTGATGAAGGGCGGGGCCAGCGGCTCCCCAACAGACCCACGCATCGAGGAGGAACCTACATGAAGATTGCGCTCGATCCCTACATGCACCGCCCCGTGCCTCTCCTGGAACTGCCGCAGTTCGTCGCAGAACCGGGCTACGAATACATCGAGCTGTCCCTGCGAGCGGATTTCCTCGGCTGGTGGGTCAACCCCCGCGTTTCTCCCGAGCGTATCCGCGACTTCAAAAAGGCGTTGCGCGACAGCGGTGTGAAACTGGCCTCGCTGCTGCCGATCTCCCGCCGGGCAAGCCTGCATCAGTTCGACCGACTGGCGGCCATGCTTTACTGGAAGAACGCGATTCGGATCGCGGTGGAACTCGAGTGGGACACCATGAACTCGGAATTCGTCCGCGGGCCTGCGCCGAGTTCGCCTTTCACCTCTTACAATTGCTGTGCGGACGGCCATACGGAAATCTGTGAAGCCGCCTTATGGGACAGCATGGACGAGCTGGTGCCTATCTTCGAGCGAGAAGGGCTCCAACTCAACATCGAGCCGCACCCCGAGGATTTCGTCGAGACGCTCCAGCCGGCGGTCGACATGATCCGCTCGATCAACAGCCTTGAACGGCATGGTGGAGATCCAAGATCTGGAGGACGCGGTTCCCCTATGCCATGCGGCTTCGGCCGCCAAATCGCTCATCCGTGCAACAAGGCGGCTAAAAGGCGCTGGGGAGGAGCACCCTGGACAAGCCCTGAGGGGTTTCCATAACTTACATGCTGCGGGATCGGGTCGATGAAGTCGGACCTCGGAACACCCGGCCCGAACCACCCACCAAAACCATGCGCAAGGCGGAAATTTTGCTCAACATTATCTACGAGATATCTGAGGTCTTGGCCACGCCCGGCCCGCTGGAGGTCACGCTTGCCAATGTCGTGAACATCCTCCCCTCAGTTCTGCAAATAGCTCATGGAGCAATCGTCGTCCTAGACGCTAAAGGAGAGCCGGAGATTACCGCAAATGGCGGCAACACCTACCCACCTCAATCAGGCATTCGCCGCGTCATACCGCAAGCCGTAATCGACCAAATCGCCACTACGGGGACGCCGCTCGTCATACCGGATATCAGCAAGTCCGAACTGTTTCAGGTTGACCTTCAAACAACTTCGAGCAGCGGCACCATCCCAATTACCTTTGTTGGTGTCGCGGTAAAGGCTGAGCATCAAATCGTTGGAACATTGTCGATCAACCGCGTCAGGGACGATGCCGCCAGCTTCGGCTGCGACGAGGACGTACGCTTCCTGACCATGGTCGCCAACCTTGTCGGCCAGACCATCCGCCTCCATCGCATCCTGAGCATGGATGGTCAGCGGCTTATCGAGGAGCAACGGAGGCCGGAGAAAGTGCTCGACGAGGAGAGGACCGGCCCCGCCCGGCATCCGCATGCCAAAATCGATTGGATCGTCGGGGAAAGTCCCGCAATCAAGCAAGTGCTCGAGACCATCGAGATCGTGGCACGGACGAATACCACCGTGCTTCTGCGCGGTGAAAGCGGCACCGGCAAGGAAGTCTTTGCACGGGCCATCCATGAGCTTTCACCCCGGAGCAAGAAGCCGTTCGTCAAATTGAACTGCGCCGCGCTGCCTGAAAGCATGCTGGAATCGGAGCTGTTTGGGCATGAAAAGGGCGCCTTTACCGGAGCTGTCTCACAGCGCGCCGGCCGTTTCGAATTGGCGAATGGCGGAACCCTGCTACTTGATGAAATCGGCGAGATTTCGCCTGCCTTTCAAGCCAAGCTGTTGCGCGTCTTGCAGGAAGGTGAACTGGAGCGCGTCGGCGGCACCAGAACGCTAAAGGTCGACGTCCGGCTCATATGCGCCACCAACAAGGACCTCGAGACGGCTGTCGTCAATGGGGATTTCAGGGCCGACCTTTATTACCGCATCAGTGTGGTGCCAATTATTCTGCCCCCGCTCAGAGAGCGACCCGGCGATATTCCACGCCTTGCGAAAGCCTTCCTCGACCGATTCAACAGGGAGAACCATCGCGAGCTCGCCTTCGCGCCGTCGGCGCTTGACCTGATCTCGCAATGCTCCTTCCCTGGAAACGTCCGTGAACTGGAAAACTGTGTGAGAAGGACGGCTACATTTGCGCGTTCAAGGACGATCGCTCCGTCGGATTTCGCCTGCAAGAACAGCCAGTGTCTTTCTTCGCTGCTATGGAAAGGAGCCGACCGTTCGCATGGCGGCAATGCCACCGACGCGCTCGCCCGGGGCAACATGATGCCGGCTGGATCGCCGCTGCCGGTCAAGCGCACCGGCGCCTCGGAGGGTGATGGGCCGGCCGCCAAGGCCGGTGATCCGAACGATCCCGTTTGGCCCGCAATGGGCCCGCGTCTGATCGACCGCAACCGGCTGATCGACGCGATGGAGAAGGCCGGCTGGGTTCAAGCCAAGGCGGCTCGTATCCTTGGCCTCACGCCGCGGCAGGTCGGCTATGCTCTGCGCCGGCATGGTATCAAGCTGAAAAAGTTCTAAACGTCCTGAGGAGTTCAAACGTCAGGCCGGAGATGCCCCTCGTCTCGCGCTCTGTGGACCTGAGACGCGGCGCCTCTCGCGACCCAGTTCGTTTGACCATTGTCGGAAGCCTGACAAAATTGTGTCGGAGCAAACCGACAGAATCGGACACGAAAAGCCAACACATTGAATTGAATCGTTTTTTGGGGGTGGCATCGCTCTTGCGTTTTGAACTGCGATGCTCACCCAGCAATGGAACCGTTCGATGCCCGAACCGATGATTTCGCTCGAGAGCCTGACCAGCACGAAATCCTTCGACCAGTTGCTGGCGACCGCGAAATCCGGTGGCTGCGAGTCTTCATCCTGCGGCTCGTCCGCAAAGCCGGACGACATGGATTCGGCTATCTGGGAGAAGATCAAGGATCACCCCTGCTTTTCAGAGGAAGCGCACCACTATTTCGCGCGCATGCACGTCGCGGTCGCCCCAGCCTGCAACATCCAGTGCAACTACTGCAATCGCAAATATGACTGCGCCAACGAAAGCCGGCCTGGGGTTGTCTCCGAAAAGCTGACGCCCGAGCAGGCGCTGCGCAAGGTAATGGCGGTCGCCAATGAAGTGCCGCAGCTTTCTGTGCTCGGCATCGCCGGACCGGGCGATGCCTGCTACGACTGGAAGAAGACCAAGGCCACGTTCGAACAAGTCGCCAGGGAAATCCCTGACATCAAGCTGTGCATCTCCACCAACGGGCTCACGCTGCCGGACCATGTCGCCGAGCTTGCCGACATGAATGTCGATCACGTGACGATCACCATCAACATGGTCGACCCGGAAGTCGGCGCAAAGATCTATCCTTGGATCTTTTATGACCACCGCCGCTACACCGGCATCGAAGCCGCCCGGATCCTGCATGAGCGACAGATGTTGGGCCTGGAGATGCTGACCGCGCGCGGCATCCTTACCAAGGTCAATTCGGTGATGATCCCTGGCGTCAACGACGAGCACCTGATCAAGGTGAATAAATGGGTCAAGGAGCGCGGTGCGTTCCTGCACAACGTCATGCCGCTGATTTCCGACCCGGCGCACGGTGCATATTACGGCCTGACCGGGCAGCGCGGCCCAAATGCGATGGAGCTGAAGGCTCTTCAGGATCGTCTCGAAGGTGGCGCCAAGTTGATGCGCCATTGCCGGCAGTGCCGGGCCGATGCCGTCGGCCTGCTCGTCTCGGATCGTGGTCAGGAATTCACGCTCGACCAGATTCCCGGCGAGGTCACCTACGATGCCAGCAAGCGCGCGGCCTATCGGGAGGTGGTCGCGCGCGAGCGCGGCGATCACGTGGCGGCCAAGAGTGCGGCGACCGAGATGGTCAAGGCAGCCGGCTCCGGCAAGTCGCTGCTCGTCGCGGTGGCGACTAAGGGTGGCGGCCGCGTCAACGAACACTTCGGCCATTCGAAGGAATTCCAGATTTATGAGGCCTCGCCGACAGGGATCAGCTTCGTCGGGCATCGCAAGGTCGAGCAGTATTGCCTCGGCGGATGGGGCGAGGACGCCACCCTCGACGACGTCATCGCTGCGCTCGAAGGCATAGACATCGTGCTCTGTGCCAAGATTGGAGATTGCCCCAAAGATCAGCTCACGGGAGCCGGAATCCGAGCAATGGACGCTTATGGCTATGACTACATCGAGACCGCGATCAGCGCGCTTTACACCGCCGAGTTTAGGGTCGAACCTCTAGCGGCGACGGCATGAGCCGTCTCATACCAACCGAAACAGGAGTCGAAAAGTGGCCTTCAAGATCATTGCGTCTCAATGCACCCAATGCGGTTCCTGCGTATTCGAATGTGCCTCCGGCGCGATCAAGCTCAAGGGTGAAACCTACGTGATCGATCCGGACAAGTGCACTGAATGCCAGGGGGTCTTCGATACGCAGCAATGCGCCTCGGTTTGTCCGGTGCCGAAGACCTGTGTTCCCGCGACCTCCAATTCGGCTACCGGCACGGTTGGGGCCGCCTCCTGAGGAGGCCTTGAGCTTCACTGTTGACAAGCTGCAGCCGCCAGAAAGGAACGGCCATGGGCCTCGGACGCGAACAGGAGGTTGAAATCCGCAAGCCCCCACAATTTATGCCGGGTGAGCGGGTTCGTGCCACACGCCACATAAAGAATGACGGCACCTATCCTGGCAGGGAGATCGGCGAAAGCCTCGTGCGAAAGGGAGACGACGGTTATGTGCGCGACGTCGGCACCTTTCTCCAGCAGTTCTACATCTATGCGGTCGAATGGGTCGATCGTGGTACCGTCGTCGGCATGCGCGCGCGCGAACTGATGAGCCTCGACAAAGCCGGAGCTCCTTGCAGTGCTGAAATCACTGCTGGGCCTAGTGAAGGAACAGCCAGATGAAGGTCATGATCCGCAGGACCGGCGCCGGCTTGTCGGCGTATGTTCCCAAGAAGGATCTCGAAGAGCCGATCATCAAGGTCGAGAATGAACACTTGTGGGGCGGGGCCGTAACGCTCAGGAATGGCTGGCGGCTCGTCCTGCCCGACCTTCCGCAGGGTACGCGTCTGCCGATCACCGTCGAGGCAAGGAAGATTTCTGACGAGGACTGAGGCTGTGGGTTGACAGGATGACAGCGGCAAGAGGAAGCGAGCATGAGCACGATCCTGACCTCGGGCCATCTCTTCGTCATGCAAAACGGTGATGCCGAAAAGCGGCTTGACCTGCTGAAGGAAGCGCTCGCCGCCGATGAGATCATCCCCCTATCTCGGCCCGGAGCTCCTGCGGCTCAGCTCCGCGGAACTGCCTGTACCGCACACGCGGGGCGCCGTCGCCGCGGCACTCAACACGCGAGCGCCGGCGTCGTCGGACGCTTCAAGTTTGCATGGCCGAGCTATTGGCGGCCCCGGCGGCACCGACCGTCCTCCACGCCTGGCTCGCAACGCTGCCGCTGTCCCTCATCGTCGACAGCTGGTACGATGGCGCCATGCGCGCGGCCCTGGCAGAAACCGGCCGAAGGGACGTCGTCGAGATACAAGGCGTCAGGCGGGCGAACGAAATCGGCGACATTTGGACGAAAACCTACGATTTGTCTGGAAGGGAACTCGAACCCGGATCAGCGGCAAAGACAGAGTTCTCCATACGCGTCACGGCAGTATGAGGCCGGCCGCAAACTTCCTCGTCGCCGATTCCGACTATGTCGAAGTTCTAACCGAAATCGCTATCCGGACGCCGATCCCTGACGTGGTGAAGGAACGGCGCACCAATCGTGGCCTATTCTTCGTCGGCTGCCGCTTCGATGATCAGGTGCTGCGCACCTACGCCCGACAGATCATGAAGTGCTCCAAAGGCCCACATTTTGCGGTAATTGATGCGGCAACGCTGACCAAAACGAACGCCGTTTCCTTGCAGCAAGCGCAATCACGGTCAGTGACAAGCCGACAGGTGAAGCCGCGGCTCGGCTTGTCGGATCAGGTATTTCAGCAGATGACAGCCAAGATTGTTGAGCGACGGCCGAGCAGGCTTTCAATCAGCACGATCACGATAGGTCCAGGCTCATGAAGCAGCCTTTCTCTCCCCTGCGGGGAGACACGAAGGGAATATTATACTTTCGGTCACTCAGCGGACCGAGCCGCTTAATGATCTTCGCGGAAGGCCTGCAACGGAGAGGCCTGCGTGCCGAAAGAAGCTGACGATCATCTCGGTTCGGCGCTGCTGGCGACAGAACTCTCGGCGCGCCAAGCGGTGGAGATCGGCGATTGATCTAGTCCGCCAGTCATCCGAACTTGAAGAGGACACCGAAGCCGCCGCGTGGATAGTTCCACTCGATCTCGCCCGACGCTTCGCAGAGCACGCGGCAGGTGCCGCATTCCATGCAGCCGTCGGCGGTGATCTCGACTTGGCCCTTATCGTTCAGCTCGTAGCACTTGGCCGGGCAGACGCGTGTCAGTGCGATAAGATTGGGACTCGGCTTCTCGTGCGGCCGCACCTTGATGTGCGGGCCCCCGGCATCGACCAGGTAGCGGTTCAGGAAGAGCTTGTCCTCGACGCGGAGTTCGGCCACTGCGATCGTCATCTCGTCGCTCCTTATTTAGCGCCAAGCGAACGCCAGGCGGACCACGTCGCTGACTATGCCCCAGCGCGAGCGCGCCTTGATGAAGGCGGCCGTGGTCGCCTTTTCCTTCTCGATCTTCGGCGTGCCGTCGACGCGCAGGAAGTTCTGCGCTGCCTGCGATATCAACTGCGGATAGGTCATGAAGAAATTGCAGGAATTGGTGTGGAGCAGGGCCGGCATGTCCTTGTATTTCATTAGATCTTTGACAACAAAGGAGTTGTCCAGCATGGTCTTGTAGAGGGCAAGGTTCTCCTTGGTCATAGGGTCCCTGCGGCTGTTGACCTGGAAGATCGCCTCGCCGGCGATGCGGCCGGAGGTCATGGCGAGGTTGGAGCCTTCGCGGTGCACGGCATTGTTGAGCTGCGCCGCGTCGCCGACGACGAGCCAGCCGTCGCCGAAGAGCTGCGGGATCGCCTTGTAGCCGCCCTCGGGAATGAGATGGGCAGCATATTCCTTGACCTCCGAGCCGGCGATCAGCGGCCGGACCGACGGATGGCGCTTGAAGGCTTCGAGAAGCGCGTAGGGACTCTCCGTCGTGGATGCGAAATCGGAGACCAGACAGCCGATGCCGAGCGAGATCGACTCCCTGTTGGTGTAGAGGAAGGCCAGTCCGGTCATGCCGCGCGAGATGGTGCCGGCGGCTTCGATCACGCAGCCTTCATTGCCCTTCAGGCCGAAGCGCTCTCCGATGACCTCTTCCGGCAGGAAGTGCATCTCTTTGACCGCGAGCGCTACCGTTTCCGGCTTCGGCATCTCGCGCAGGCCCGCGCGGGTGCCCAAAAGGCCGTTGACGCCTTCGGCAAGCACGACGACGTCGGCGAAGATGACGTCGCCGGCGCGGTCGGTGCGCACGCCGATCACCTTGCCCTTGGTGTCGTGGGCGAGCTCGGTCACGGTGGTCTCACAGAGCACGGTCGCGCCGGCCTCGCGCACTTTGCGCGAGAACCATTTGTCGAACTGGGCGCGGATGATGGTGTAGCGGTTGGGCTTGGCCTCGTTGAAGTCGTCCGACCGGTAGTGCATGCCGGTGTGGGAGGTATCATCCATCATCCAGAAGCGCTGCTCGACGGGGTGGCGCTCCAGCGGGGCGTCCTCGCGAAAGTCCGGGATGATCTTCTCCAGCATATCAGCATACATGATGGCACCCTGGACGTTCTTAGAGCCCGGATATTCGCCGCGCTCCAGCTGCAGCACCTTCATGCCGCGGCTCGCCATGGTGTAGGCGGCCGCATTGCCGGACATGCCGGCCCCGATGACGATTGCGTCGAATTTTTCCACGCTCATGGCCGTCTCCGTCAGCTAGCGAGCTTGTCGCGGTTGTGCGGCGAGAGCCGCCGCGTGAAGACTTCCGTCAGCGCCGGCAGGAAGCGGATCGCATCGATGACAATGCCGAGGTGGGCGAAATCGAAAATCGGGGCGTTCGGGTCGGTGTTGATGGCCACGATCAGATCGGCTCCCTCGACGCCCACCCGATGCTGGATAGCGCCGGAAATCCCGACCGCTATGTAAAGCTTCGGCCGGATGGTCTTGCCAGTTTGGCCGATCTGCCGATCAGCCGGCATCCAGCCCTTCTGGACCAGCGGGCGCGAACAGCCATATTCGGCCCCGATTGCCCGCGCGAGATTCTTCACAAGCTGCAGGTTCTCCACCGCGCCGAGGCCGAGGCCGCCGGCCACGACGACGTTGGCATAGGCGAGATTGGCCTTGGCCGACTGGCTGTCGGGCAGGAATCCGAGGATCTTGGTGACGACGTCTTCCTCGGCCATGGCCAGCGTGTGCTGGATGACCCGGCCCACCGGCTTGTCCACCCGCTGCGGCATGGCCATGACCTTCGGTCGCACTGTGGCCATCTGCGGCCGGTGGTTGATCGTGTAGATCGTGCAGAGCAGTGAGCCGCCGAAGGTCGGCCGCGTCGCGGCTAGCGAGCCGTCGGCGTCGACGTCGAGCTCGGTGCAGTCGGCGGTGAGCCCTGTCAGCAAGGTCGTCGCCACGGAGCCGGCAAGATCCCTGCCAAGCGTGGTCGCCCCCAGAAGCAGGATCTCGGGCTTGTAGGTGTTGAGCAGGTCGGTCATCGCCTTGGTGAAGGGCTCGTTGCGGTAATGGGCGAGCAGCGGGTCCTCTATGATGTAGGCGAGGTCGGCGCCATAGGCGAAGGCCTCGGCAACCGCATGCCACGTCGCCTCGCCGGGCGGGCCGAGCACGACGGCAGCGAGCTCTACCCCAAGCTTGTCGGCGAGCTTGCGGCCTTCGCCGAGTAGTTCGAAGGAGACGGGATGGACTTGGCTGGGCTCCAGCTCGATGAAGACCCAGACGTGCCGGTAGTCCTTGAACTGCTCGGGCAGCTTCTTCTTCATGCCGGCACGGCTGGCGGCGGGAGGAGGGGTTTCTCGGTTCGCGGTCGACATCGTCTGCTCCTTGCCGTCATGCGCCGCCGTCGACGACGAGTTCCTGTTCCAGCGCCGGCTGGCGGGTGAAGATTGCGGCAATCAGCTCGTCAGTGAGATCGCGCAGCGACTTATCGGTGGTGTCGATTTGCGCCGCCTTTTCCGCCCGACTGGTAGGGGCGAAAACGCGCTTGACGACCGTCGGCGAGCCGCGCAGGCCGCATTTAGTGAGGTCCTCAATGCCGGCGTCGGCCGCACTCCACTTCACGATCTGGCTGCGCGCGGCGCGCAGGGCGTCGTCGAGTGAGCCGCGGCGGATCTCGTTGGTGCCTTCCAGCATGGTGATGAGGCAAGGGAGCCTGCTCTTCAGCATCTGCATGCCGCCTTCCGAGCGGCGCTCGACCGTGATCTCGTGCGCATCGAGATCAATGGAGGCGATCTTCGCGACATAGGTGAGCTGCAGGAGGTCGAGGCGCTTGGCGATGCCGGGCCCGACCTGAGCGGTGTCGCCGTCGATCGTCTGCTTGCCGGTGAAGACGATGTCTGGCGTGCCGAAGGTCTCGCCGACCTTCGCGATAGCCTGAGAGAGAGCGAAAGAGGTGGCCAGCGTGTCGGAGCCGGCAAAATAGCGGTCGGTCAAGAGCACCCCGCGGTCGGCGCCGTAAGTGAGCGCCTTGCGCAGCGCGTCCTCTGCCATGGGCGGACCCATCGTAAGCACGGTGACCTCGCCGCCATGGGCATCGCGCAATCTGAGTGCTTCTTCAAGGGCGAACAGGTCGTAAGGATTGATGATGGTCGGCACACCCTGGCGCATGATCGTGTTCGTCACCGGATGGACGCGGATCTGCGCGGAGTCCGGCACCTGCTTGATACAGACTACGATGTGCATGGCGGTCTTTCCAGGCTCCTATCCGGATGCGGGCTCGGTGGTTCATCGTCTTCATAGCATCATTCGTGCCAACCGGTTTGGGTTCCCCTGTCCCTTTGAAATGCGGTTGTTTTCTTCTGAAGGCACCATCGTGGTGACCGGATTTGTCGGCTTCTCGACATTGTCGCGTCGCAACCGTGTCGCGCTCATTCCTGCCCGAACAGCGTCAGGACGGAGTCGAACGGGACGACGGTGCGGCCCAGCGTGGCGGGTTTGTCCGGATCGTGGTCTCTGAGCACCTTGAAGACCCGGTGCGTGAGCGGCGAGGAAGTCGCGAAATCCTCGTAGGCACGTTCCAGCGTGATGCGCACCCGCGCGGCGATTACCCGGTCTGAGAGATCGGAGAAATCCACTTCGGCGAGGTATTGCCCCATGCGCTTCATGATATGGAGCCGTGAGACATTGAGCACCTTCGGGTCATAGGAGACGCCAAGGACTGCGAAGAACTCCTCCGCAGCTGACAGGCCCTTCAGCCGCGCGAGGATGTCGGTGACCTCGATGGGACGGCTGTCAGCGGAATCACTGCTCATTGCATTCTCCCTCTCGGAAACGGTGGTCTCGGGTGCGTTCGCCGCAAGCTGACGCTGCAGCCGTGACATTCGCAGCTTGAGGAATGAGATGCGGTCGACGACGAGGCAATCGCATCGCCAACCGGGTTGGGTATTAGGTGATGGTCGAGATCGATCCGGCCATTAGCGATGCGGCCGGGTATGCCGACCACGGTCAGGTCGGGCGGGATGTCTTCGATGAAAACTGCATCGGCGCCGACCCGGCAGCCGGCACAGACGAGCACGCCGCTCTCGAGAGTCGGATGGCACTTGCCCGGTGCCCAGGACGTGCCGCCCAGCGTGACGCCGTGATAGAGGGTCACCTCGTCGCCGACCTCGCCGGTTTCGCCGATGACGAACCCGGTGCCGTGATGAATGAGGAAGCGCCGGCCGATCGTCGCGCCCGGATGGATGTTGGCATTCATCACGAGGCGGGCCGCCCAGGACGGCAAGCGCGCCGGGAAGCGGAAGCCTCGCCGCCACAGACGATTAGCGAGCCGGTGACAGACGATGACGTGGACGCCGGGATAGGTGAGCACGATTTCGAGCGTGCTGAGCGCGGCCGGATCGCGCGCCTTCCCGCAGGCGATGTCCTCACGGAGCATGGCCATCAAAGATGGCGGAACGGCTTTTGCGCCGCGCCGCGCGGCTGCTATGCTGGAGGAAGTGGTGGCGAGGATAAACGACATCGCCGGCCTCACCCGATTTCAAGGGTTTGGCCGGCCGCCTCGCTGCGCAGTCTGTCGTAGAGCTCGACCAGCTGAGTTGCGGTGACGGCCGATCTGGTCTGGGCCGCCTTGCGGCGGACGCGGGCGACCATGTGCTCGATGACCTGAAGCGCTCCCGCCTGATCAAGGCCGAGCTTGGCGGTGAGTTGGACGTCCGATGCAGGCAGCGACAGATTGACGGCGGCGATACCGCTCTCGATTGCTGCGTTGAGATCCTCCGACCTCATTCGACACCAGGCCTTGGTTGCGTAAGAACGCTGACGTGTCACTCGTTGAAGCAATTTTGTATCGTGCAGGACTGGATTGGCCGAATACTTCTCGGTGCAGACGCATGAAATCGTACAAATAGTGCGCCAAGATCGGGCCAGTTTGAGTTTTGATACAGCTAGGGCTGTGAGCCGAATCGGGAGACGCAGCGCGCCCGCGGCGCAAATTGCTTCGATCTCGTCGGCGCCCATGGCCGTCGTGAAGGCGACGCCGGGTGCCTGCGCGCCGTCGCGCAGGGTCGTATCGTTGAGAAAAACCGGACGTTTCATGAGCGGCTGTCGGCTCTTCTGCCCCTCAGGCCTAGACCGGATCGAAGCTCTTCGGCACTTCGTCCCCCGGCCCTGAGGGGGGAAAGAGCACGCAGCTTCTCCACGATTCCGGGCATGACCTCGAGCACCCGGTCGACATCCGCCTCGCCGTTGTCGCGCGAAAAGGAGAAGCGGATTGCCCCGTGTGCCGCGGTATAGGGGATATTCATCGCTCTCAGGACATGGCTCGGCTCCAGCGAGCCGGAGGAGCAGGCGGAGCCAGAGGAGCAGGCAATGCCCTCGCGATGGAGGAGAAGCAGCATGCCCTCGCCTTCGATATATGCGAAGGCGATGTTTGCGGTGTTCGGCAACCGCTCCAGCGGATCGCCGGTAACGAAGGCGTTCGGGATGCGCTGGAGAAGTCCTTTTTCCAGACGGTCACGGAGCGCCTTTACCCGTGTGTTTTCGTCGTCCATGAAGTTCAAGGCGAGTTCGGCCGCCTTACCGAACCCGACTATGCCGGGCGTATTCTCTGTGCCCGCCCGCCGGCCGCGCTCCTGGTGCCCCCCTTTGATCAGTGAGTGGAAGCGCACGCCACGCCTAACATAAAGTGCGCCGATCCCTTTCGGGCCATGCAGCTTGTGGCCGGAGAGCGACAGCATGTCGATTGCGGTCGATTTCAGGTCCATCGGAAGCTTGCCGACCGCCTGCACTGCGTCGGTATGGAAAAGGGCGCCGACTTCCTTGGCTAACTCAGCAAGCTCGACCACGGGGAAGATCGTACCGGTCTCGTTGTTCGCCCACATGATCGAGACGATTGCTACGTGCGGGGTGAGGGCGGCATTGTAGGCGTCGAGGTCGAGCCGGCCCTGGCGATCCACTGGGATCCTGTGCACCTTGACGCCGCGCGTCTTCTCAAGATGCGCGCAAAACGTTAGCACAGCCGGATGCTCGACCGCGGACGTCACGATCTCTGTGCGGCGAGGCATCACCTCGAGTGCCGAAAGGATCGCCGCATTGTCGCTTTCCGTCCCGCCCGATGTGAAGGCGATCTCATGGTCGCACTCCGCGCCGATCAGGGCCTGCACCTGCCGACGCGCCTCCTTCACCGCCGCACCGGCGGAGGCACCAAAACCGTGCATCGACGAGGGGTTGCCGAAGTGGTCCGTAAAGAACGGCAGCATCGCTTGAACGACTCCAGGATCGACTCGTGTCGTCGCGTTATTGTCGAGATAGATAGGCCTCATGGGTGCGATCCTCAGCTGACCGCAAGGACGCGAAGCGCGAGCCCGGTCGCCTCATTGAGCTTCTGGCGCATGCCGTTGATGGTGACCGAGGCGCGCTGGAAGCCGGTGCAGGCGCCCGACAGTTTGACGTAGACCTGGTCACCGTCGACATCCACAAGTTCGCAATCCCCGCCGTCAGCCCGCAGGTAAGAACGCATGTCCTCGACAGCGTTTTCGATCAGTCGAATTCGCTGCAGCGTCGTCTTTGACGGCTGGCAGCTTTCGGTCCCGCTGGAAGCTGAACTGTTTCGGGTGGCAATGCTCTCCGCATCCTACCGGACGCGATCGCCGATTCCGGAATCGACTTCGACCTTGCCTTGTTCTTAAGGGCGCGGACATCCGTTGCGCCGGCCGTATAGGTCTGTTCTGCCGTAATGAGGCCTTCGGCGACCATCGCTGCATGGACCCGAACAAGCACTTCCTCGATGGCTTCGAAGCATGTGAGGCAGCCGCCACTAGTCTTTGTGTCGTGCGTGATCTGCTCGATGGTGGAGAGCCTGTTGATACGGACGGCCCGCTCGATCACCCCTTTGTTGACACCGAAGCATTTGCAAACGAGGGTACCGTCCTCGTGATCGTCGCCCCATTCCTCGCCGTGGTAGTTGGCGATCGCAGCCTGCAGTGCCTCATAACCCATCACCGAGCAATGCATCTTCTCCGGCGGCCGGCCACCGAGAAAGTCCGCTATGTCCTGATTAGTGATCCGGAGGGCTTCATCGACGGTTTTGCCGATGATGAGTTCGGTAAGCGCCGACGAGGAGGCGATTGCGGCGCCGCAGCCGAAGGTCTGGAATTTCGCTGCAGTGATAGTGTCCGTCACCGGATCGACGCTGATCATCAACTTAAGCGCATCGCCGCAAGAGATGGCGCCGATCTCACCGACAGCATTGGCCGTTTCCAGAACGCCGGCATTCTTCGGGTTGAAGAAGTATTCCTTGACCCTGTCGCTATAGTCCCACATGGCCCTTCTCCCTGTCTCGGGCGATCAGCCGAAGGACTTGCCGCAGGCGCACTTCTCGCGCGCGTTGGGATTGTCGAAGACAAAGCCGGAGGATTCGAACCCCGTGACGAAGTCGACGGTCGTGCCGGCGACATGGGGTTGGGAGCCTTCGTCGACGAACACCTTGACCCCGTCTGTCTCGATGACCGCATCGCCCTCGCGCGAGATGCTTTCCAGGCCTAGCAGGTATTTGAAGCCGGCGCAGCCGCCGGCCCGGACCATGATGCGCAAGCCGTCTGCCGGCTCAGCGGCGCGGGAAAGCGCAGTCTTCACCGCGGCGATGGCGTTTTCGGTGAGCATGATCATGAGACGATTTCTCCTCACTCCGTGACGCATGTGCGGAGAACCCTGCATGTTCTGTGCCAAAGGAGAAACTCATGTCAAAACAACATACTGGCTCTAATGCTGCGATGCCGCCTGTCCGACATTGTCGACTTTCGGACCATGCGGAGCGCGGTGGGATGACGGGTGAACTGCGCTGTTCCCGCGGAGCGTTCCTGTCCGCCACCCCTGGGACAACGTCAGGCAACCGACACCGACTGTCGGGTTTGTCGCGTCCGCGACACGGTGGTGTGCGGCCCGGCTTCCTGCCGCACTCTCAAGCCATTGACCAGGATCCAGAAAATTATTTCTGAGGCGCTTTCTGCGCAGTTGGCACGCCTTTTGAAACTCCCCCGTCGGGAGCCGAAGGAGCTGCCCACCGGCACTCATGTCGTGGGTACCCGCGATCGATGGGCCGCAGGAAGGAAGCAACATGTCAGGTCTGCGTCAGAACCGCAGTCTGTGGGAAACGGGTATTCCTCGTGGACTCCGAATGTCCTTTTGGTCCGATGAGCGACGACACTCACAATCGCGCAGCATCGGCCGATGGCCGATCGACTTGGAGACCGGGTTCGACCAGCATGTGCTTGCCTGTGTCCTCTCACGAGCGCTCGAGGAGGTCGAGGCCGGCGAGGCGACGGCGACGGAGGCAACCGGCCTTTCGCGTGCCGAGCTGCACGATGTCCTGACCCGCAATTTCCCCGCTATCGCTGTCAGCGCCTTCGCTTTGGAAGAGGTGACCGACCGCGAGCCGGATATGGAGGAAGAGCTTTTGCGCGGCCTTCTGTTCGCGCATGCCCGGCCGGGCGACCCGGTGAGTGCCCGCTTCGCCAAGATCATCGCCCGGCGCGCCTTGTGCAATAACCATCTCTGGCAGGACCTCGGCCTTTTCAACCGGGCTGCGCTCAGCCGCTTGCTTGCCACGCATTTTCCGATGCTGGCGGCCGGCAAC
>KI911947.1:183825-184057 GCA_000517005.1 Microvirga lupini | reverse complement strand
GGGCGCAGACAATGGCCCGCTCTTCCTCGGTGGCTTTCCAGGGCAGCTTGTGCGGCCGGCTGCTATGATCCTGACAGTCATGGGCTTCGCGCTTACGCCATTTGCGGATGGTCTCGGTGCTCACGCCGAAGCGGTTGGCCAGCACGCCGGTGGACTCGGTCGAGCGGGCGATCTCGATCCGAATAGCCGGGGTGGTGCGGGCACTGGGATGAATGAAGAGCATCACGTCCTC
>KI911947.1:182159-183725 GCA_000517005.1 Microvirga lupini | reverse complement strand
CACGCCTTTTGAAACTCCCCCGTCGGGAGCCGAAGGAGCTGCCCACCTATCTGTGCGAGGGCAACAGGTCCGGATTGCGGAGCAATCCTGAAAACGGCTGAGTTTTGCCGTGTCGAAAATCTGATGACTTCTGAAATCGCAGGGAGATCGAAATGCTTCATAAAGCGGACGGAACTGAAGTATGGCCGCGGACCTCGACAAAGTTGCCGTATCTGTCGCTTGCTGGTGCCATTGAATCTCGGAAGACTATGCCACAATTCGGCCAAGACTGCTTTGGGCCTATGAGCAGCTTCCCGGCATCGCCTCCGACGAGGCCTTTCTGGTGCAGAAATTTGAGCATGGCGGCGGTTTGCTCTTCTGCGCCCGCCCCGTCAAGAGCTGCGCCTTGTTGCTGCCAGGAAATTTGATCGTGGCTTGGAGAAGCAAGAACCCTGTGCTGTTCTCGAAGACCTCGTCGAAGTGATGGAGAACAGCCTGGATGGAATCGGCCGACATGCAGGTGCTATGACCGGTTGCTGGATATCTATCTTGGCATGCCAATCCGGGAAGAGCTGCCGAACACGCAGGCGATGTTTCCGCCCGCAACATCATGCCGGATCGCGACGCAGCTCGCGACGCAGCCCTGGCCGACAGCATCGATCTGTCCTGGCTGAAGGAATATGGCGAGCATCTGATCGATTGCGATCGGCACCGCCTCAATCCGGGCAGTCCGGTCCGACGCCGCGAAATCCTCGGCCGGTACCATGTACGGCCCGTACCCTTTGCAGAGGTCAATACAATGGCCAATGCCATTCTCGGTCGTTTCGAGAAATCCATGGGCATTGCTTTGAGCCAGTATGCAGTAGCTCAACCTCTGACACCGCATTGGCACTTAGATAGGGAGAACATCGATGATCAGACATCAGACAGAACATTTGGTCCTTACTTCCATGCGACCCGAGCACGAAAAGGAATCATTCAAATTGCATATCGACCTGGATGTGCTCGCGTACTTTCAAGAGGGCGGCCTAGGCTGGCACGAGCGCATCAGCGCAGCCCTGCGCAGAGCCGCCGGCAAGTCCAATGGCTGAAGCCCGCGCAGCCGCAGAAGCTGAGGTGCTGGAGCACCGCGGCTATCGGATCCACCTCAGCCCAAGTCACCTGGAATGGGTGGCCTTCGTGACACCGCCCAAACAGCGCCCGACCTTGATCATGGCTCTCGATCGCGATGCTGCCATCGCTAAGGCCTACGAGTGGATTGATCGACAGCTTGCATCTGACAATCCACTAGTATGACCTACAGCCTGTTCCAGCTGGCGCCCGGCGCCTATGACCTCCTCCTGAATGGAGAGGTTGTGGGAAGCGTGGTGCGCAGCAGCTCATACCAGCCTTACACTTGGACAGCGGAACTGCTTGGGGATTCAGCTCCGGCTCGGAGGCCTGCGCCCTTCACTGAGATCGAACATATCTTCGCCTCATTGGAGGAACTCTGTGATTGGCTTGGTAATGTACAGATGGAAACCGGACGGGACGCTGATCCGCATTCACAGATAGTTCAGTAGTGGATCCGAATCTTAGCTTGAATTC
>KI911947.1:179678-182059 GCA_000517005.1 Microvirga lupini | reverse complement strand
CCTCCCTAGAGCCACAAGCGCTTTTCCCGGCGGCGCTGCACGGAGGAGGGGATGTTCATCGCCTCGCGATACTTTGCGACGGTGCGGCGCGCAATATCGATGCCAGTTTCCTTGAGTCGGATGACAATGTCATCGTCGGACAGCACATCATCAGGCGATTCTACGGCGACCATCGCCTTGATCCGATGGCGGACAGCCTCGGCGGAGTGCGCGTCGCCACCTTGGGAGGAGGCGATTGCGACAGTGAAAAAATACTTCAGTTCGAACACTCCACGCGGAGTGACCATGTATTTGTGCGACGTCACCCGGCTTATCGTCGACTCGTGCATGTTGATCGCGTCAGCGACAGTTCTGAGATTGAGAGGCCGCAGGTGGGCGACGCCATGTTCAAAAAAGGCATCCTGCTGGCGGACGATTTCAGCCGCTACCTTAAGGATTGTCTTGGCGCGCTGATCGAGGCTGCGGATTAGCCAGTTCGCGTTTTGGAAGCATTCGTTGAGAAATGCCTGATCTTTCGAATTGTGGGCAGTCACGCGTGAGACTTCGGCGAAATAGGTTTGGTTGATCAGCAGCTTGGGCAGCGTGTCCGGCTCAAGTTCGATTTGCCATCCACCTCCGGGCGAGGGTTGGACCCAGACGTCGGGAATGATGGATTCCGGGCCTCCGGACTGGAACCGGTTTCCCGGCTTGGGGTCGAGCGCACGGATTTCATGCAGCATGTCGAGAAGGTCGTCTTCATCGACCCCGCAATGCCGCTTCAATGCCTGAAAATCGCGCTGCGCAAGCATCTCAAGATTGGCGACCAAAGTTGCCATCGCCGGGTCGAACCGGTCTCGCTGGCGCAACTGTATCTCAAGGCATTCGCTGAGAGTACGCGCAAAGATTCCCGGCGGATCAAAGAGCTGCAAGGATCTGAGAACCCGTTCCACATCAGCCTCCCGGACATTTAGGCTCCCGGCCAGCTCCAAAAGGTCTACCTGAAGATACCCGGTGTCTTCCAGATGATCGGAAAGCGCGCGAGCAATCAGCCGCTCCTGCGGTGTGTATGCGGTGAGGGCGATCTGACGAGCGACATGGTCGTGCAATGTTTCGGTGGAGGCGGTAAACGCGCCGAGGGCAAGGCTTTGCCCGGGCGGGATATTGGTTGTGTCGCGCGTTGATTTCCATTGCATGAGCTGTTCTGGGGCCCCAGTCCAGGTCGGCTCATCAACGTGGTTTTCGCGTGCGCCGATGTGCGGATCCTCGGCCGAAGTCGACAAAACATCGCCTAAAGCCCCGCCATCGTTTGGCGTTAGCTCCAAAAGCGGGTTCTTCTCGATTTCCTGCTCCACGAACTGACGCAGTTCGGCATGCGTCAGTTGCAGCAAGCGGATCGACTCGATGAGTTGAGGTGTTATACTCAGAGATTGCTTCTGACGCTGAAGCTGGCTTGCTGAGAATCTCATGGTGAAACTCCCGTCAAGCGACGCACTTGGTCGGGCGTCATGGGATCTGTGAGATGTTGACTCGTCCAGGACGTGCGGCGGCCGCGGTTTGAAAGGCCTTCAGCGCTTCGAGAACGTTCTGCGGCGACGAGATGCCGTAAGGGTCGGTTTCGCAGTTGTCGGAGAAGCCGTCCTCCTCGAACCACTGCTCCACCACGCCGTTATCGATCACGGCAGCGTACCGCCAGGAGCGCATACCGAAGCCGAGATTCTCCTTGGCGACCAGCATGCCCATCTTACGCGTGAACTCACCCGAGCCGTCCGGGATGAGCTTGACTTTTTGCAGCCCCAAGGCCTTGCCCCACGCATTCATGACGAAGGCATCGTTGACGGAGATGCAGTAGATCGCGTTAATTCCTTCCCTTTCAAACTCGTCATAGAGCTTTTCGAAATCGGGCAGTTGGTAGGTCGAGCAGGTCGGGGTGAAGGCGCCAGGCAACGAGAACAGGACGACGCGCTTGCCGCTGAAATAGTCGTCGGATGTCTTGTCTTCCCAGCGGTAGGGGTTTGGCCCCTCGATGGACTCATCGCGAACACGGGTGCGAAATGTGACGAAGGGAACCAACTTATTAACGGTCATCAATGGTGCTCCTCGAGAAGAAAAACGGGCAGTGCAATCACGTCAGGATGGTTGTCGAGGCCAAGATAGGAACATCTGACGAAATCGACGATGTCCTGACCGGCATGGTCGCCGCGCGCGAGACGGATGGTCCGACCGTTTCCCGAACGGCCGTAAACGTCCATCGATCCGTCATCGCGCGGTTGCCGGCAATGCGATTCCGCATGCTCAATAACAGCGGCGGTGTTGCGCAAGGGGCGCGTTGATGGCGCCAGCGTGTGCAAACGAGGAGCACTCACGCCGGATAAACGGTGCCAATCAGTTTGCGACAAAGCCCG
>KI911947.1:177976-179578 GCA_000517005.1 Microvirga lupini | reverse complement strand
ACGCATCTGCAACACGTGCTGACGGCGGCTGCCATGAACCTCACCCGGATCGGTGCCTGGCTCAGTGGCACATCGCTCGCGCAAACCCGTCAATCCGCATTTACCAAGCTCATGATGGCTCCCACTCCAGGATGAGGAGTTCGCCAGCAGTATCAAAAGCGGAGCAAGACCAGTCCTCCCACTCGATGAGTACGAGCGACGCCGCGACCTGAAGCAGCGCATGGAGGCGCTGGCTGATCAGGAGGAGCTCCTGCGCCACGATGCCCAACGCCAGCAACACCTTGCCAGTGTGGCGACCTCCCTGGAGGCCTTTCGCGAGCGGGTGCAGCACGGGCTGGCCAACGCCACTTTCGAACAGCGTTGGCAGCTCGTGCTGTTGCTCATTAACCGTGTCGTCGTCACGAACGACGAGGTGGAAATCCGCTATGTGCTGCCCACTCAGCCGGAGAGTGAGCACGTCCGCTTTTGTCAATTGGGTAAAGACTACTTCAACCACCCACCTGCGTGGCAGCGGCCGAAAGCCCTGTTGCTCGGACAGCCTGCGCACGACCTCGCTCACGAAGTCCCGATCGGCCGCCCGGCCCATCAGTCTCCCGCGATTATAGCGAAAAGAACAGATCTCTCGTAAGGATTGCAACATGATCTCGATCAAGCTGCAGCCACAGTGTGTGCCCCATAGAGCGAAAGAGACTTCGATATCGAAGCCTCTTCCAGTGATCCGAGCTGAAAGTCAGTCAGCTCAGAGCCGGTAAGTCACGCCGGCGCCGATCAGCCACGGATCGATCTTGACCTTACCATTGATCGCGCCGTCATTGACACTCACATCGGGCTCAAGGAAGATCTTCTTGACGTCCAGGTTGATGCCCCAATGCTTGTCGATCATGATGTCGACACCGGCCTGTAGGGCGAAGCCGATCGTGTTCGCGAGATTGAATTTTTCAAAGCTGCCTTTTGCCTTCTCGTCGAAGAAGAAGGTGTAGTTAATGCCCACGCCGATGTAAGGCTTGACCATGCCGAGATCAGTGAAGTGGTATTGCAGCATGAGGGTCGGCGGAAGCAGCCACGCATCGCCGATCCGGACACCGTCCAGGCTACCAACCCCCTTCACCCGATGAGGCGTCACGCCGAGGATGAGTTCGGTCGCCAAATTGAGCGTGAAGAAGTATGAGATGTCCAATTCGGGCACGACCGAGGTCGAGATGTCGACATCGCCGCCCGCGATCGGAGCGCCACCTGCGTTCAAATCGGCATTGGGTTGTGGATGCACGACGAGGGCACGTCCACGGATCATCCAGGGGCTGAAGGTTTCGATAGCGACAACTGGAGCGGCGGGCGCCTTGTTACGGCCAGGCAAATCAGAAGCCTGGGCAATGGATGTGGCACCGGCGAGCATCGTTCCGGACAAAGCGGCGACGAGGAGAAGGCGAGACATGGTCATTTTGACTCCGTTTTTCACACGCGCCCGACACGGCCACGTGAGCTTGACTGACTGGATTTGCTTCGGTCTAGTGGAGAGTGTTTTGCTGTCTATTCGGCGTGCCTTTCGAACTGAACCGGACTGACATAGTCGAGCGTCGAATGCCGCCGGACAGGGTCGTAGAA
>KI911947.1:177682-177876 GCA_000517005.1 Microvirga lupini | reverse complement strand
GTACCCGGAGCGACCGGCGGCTTCTCACGCTGCGCCCACAGGAGGAACACGAGACGCTGGAGGCGGCTCGCCAGCGCGAGGAGCAGCTTGCCTTCTCAAAGGAGTATCGACAGCGCGCCGGCATCGAGGGAACGATTTCGGCGGGCGTCCGGGTCCTGCATCTGCGGCGCTCGCGCTACATCGGTCTCGCCAAA
>KI911947.1:177353-177582 GCA_000517005.1 Microvirga lupini | reverse complement strand
CCTGTGCCGGGAGCACAAGCTGCTGAGCGCCCGAGGCCGTCAGCGCACCGACTCCACGCATGTGCTCGGAGCCGTCCGTTCCCTGAACCGTCTCGCCTGCGTGACCGAGACCCTGCGCGCGGCCCTCAATGTCTTGGCGTCCGCGGCTCCCGCATGGTTGCGCGCCCATGCCAATCCCGCCTGGATCGAGCGGTATGGCAGGCGGGCTGACGACTATGACGTCCCGCAA
>KI911947.1:168642-177253 GCA_000517005.1 Microvirga lupini | reverse complement strand
CGCGCCCAGTTGCCGGGAATGCAACGAATTCGACAGCTGCTTCGGCCCGGAGGAGGGCGAAAGCCTCCACGCACGGATCGAGAACGGGCTCGCCTTGGATTAAGAGTGGCTTTCGCCAGCAGGACAAGGCCGCCAGTCTTGATCGCCATTCGTCTAAATCCACAGGCGCTTTTCCCGGCGGCGTTGCACGGAGGAGGGGATGTTCATCACCTTGCGGTATTTTGTGACGGTGCGGCGCGCAGTGTCATGTCGGTTTCCTCGAGCCGGACGACGATGTCATGTCGGACAGCACATCTTCGGGCGTTCTCCTCGCGCTGTTCGAGGTAGGAAAATGCCGGGTCTCGATGATTTCGCTCGGGACGGCGCGCAATCCGCTCTTCCGGCCAGGCCGCTGCCCGGTGAAGAGGCTTACAATCTTGTCGGATGGCGAACGCTATGCCGCGCAACCTAGGGAGTCATTAGGTGTGACTTTTTCGTTCTTGGAGACCCGACGCCATGAGGGCCGATGCGCGCCGTTATAAATCAGACGACTTCCTGAGCGAAGCCATGAAAATGCTCGCCGTAGGGATGATCCCCCTGTCGGCGGGCGCCTGCAGCTTCTCCTTCGGGACCGTGGGACTGCAGGAGGAGGAGCCGCAGGTCACGGACTCGGTCAGCCGGACGGCCGTGCCCCTGTCGCCCGACCTCAACGAGGAGGATTGGCGCCGGGCCAAGGCGGCCCTCTCCGTGGCGCTCGATCCGCAGCGGCCCGGCACCCAGGTCTCCTGGGATAATCCGGCCTCCGACCGGAAGGGCACCTTCACGCCCACAAGCGCTCCCTTCGTGAAGGACGACCAGATCTGCCGGAACTTCACGGCTCTCATCAACGGATCGTCCTCCTCCCTCCAGGGCATGGCCTGCCGGCCCTCGGGCGGCGAATGGGTGATCAAGGGCATCAAGCCGGTCAAGACGACCGCCAAGGTCTAGCCGAAGATGAGGAGAAACCAAGTGGCGAGCAACCCGGTTCCAGATCATGTCCCACCCGAAATGGTGAGGGACTTCAGCCTGTTCACGTCGGCTGGCATGCTGCCGACGCCCAACGGGGATCCGCACGCAGCTGTCGCTTGCGTCCATGCCGGGCCACCGATCTTTTATTCCCCCTACAACACACGCAATGGCCGGGGGACCTGGGTCATTACGCGCGCCAGAGACCAGCGCAGGGTGCTGCAGGACGCCGAAACCTTTTCCAGCCATCGCAGCATCTTCGCCTCCGCGCTCGGCGAAAACTGGCCGATGATCCCGCTCGAACTCGATCCACCAGCCCATGGCATTTTTCGCTCACTACTCAATCCGCTGTTCTCGCCCAAGCGGGTGATGGTGCTGGAACCGGCTGTCCGGGAGCGAGCGATCGCGCTGATCGACAGGATCGCCGCATCGGGCACAAGCTGCGATGTTATGAAGGATTTTGCCTTTCCTTTCACAGTCAACATCTTCCTTGGCTTTCTGGGGCTATCGGATGACCGCCTCGATACATTTGTCGGCTGGGCGAACGATCTGCTCCACGGCGACGATGTCAAACGACCGGCGGCGGCCCGGATGATTGTGGCGTTCATCGACGAACTTGCAGCCATGCGCAGCAAGGAACCAGTCGCCGATTTCATGACCTTCGTCGTGCAGGCAGAGGTCGAGGGCCGTCCGCTGACCGACGAGGAAGTCCGTGGCACCGGGGTGCTTCTGTTCGTCGCTGGACTCGACACAGTTGCAGCAGCGATAGGCTTTGACTTGGCCCATCTCGCGCGCAATCCCAAAGACCAGGACTTGCTGCGGAGCGAACCGGATCGAATCGGGCTCGCAGCCGAAGAATTGCTGCGCGCCTATCCAACCGTGCAGATGATCCGGGTGGCAACGAAAAATATCGACTTCGAAGGCGCGCCGATCCGTAAGGGGGACTATGTTTCCTGCGCCACGATGATTGCCAATCGTGACCCGGCGGAATTCGAATGCCCCAACACGATCGATCTTGCGCGAGAGGACAACCGCCATGCTGCCTTTGGCTATGGCCCGCATCGTTGCCTTGGCTCACACCTTGCCCGGCGGGAGATTGTCATCGGCCTCGAGGAGTGGCTGGCGCGCATTCCGGGCTTCCGGATCAAGGACGGTACGGCGCCCATCACCCATGGTGGCCATGTGTTCGGGATCGAGAATCTGATCCTGGACTGGTCCTGACCAAGACCACCCGAATCGGAGCACAGAAATGGAGGTAGCGCCATGCGCATCATCGTCCACCATGCCACATGCCAGGGTCACGCGCGATGCTGGGCGCAAGCGCCGGACATCTTCAAGCTTGATGACGAGGGCTACATCCTGCCCGGTGACATTAAAGTTGAGGAGGGGTACGAACTGCTCGCGTCACGAGGCGCGCAAGCCTGCCCCGAACGTGCACTCGAAATTGATCGCACAGCCGCTGCGCTTGAATCGGTGTTTATTCAATCGAGAGTCAAGCAGGCTTAAATTGCAGTCAGCCCGACCTGGCCGCACAGCGAAAATGACGGCGCGCGGCCTCTGTCCTGCCACCGTCCTCGTCCAACTGGGCAGTGGGGTCATCCTCTCCGGTATCGAGCTGCTCCACTTGATACGCAAACGGCAGGCGAGGTTCGCCTTACAGTCCGGCTCCTTCAATCGCCGACCCGTTCGAAATCGTTGCAGCGGACCGGAGGCGCGAAAACGCCTCTTCCTGACCAATCTCAGCATTCGCGACAGAGCCGATGAACCAGGCAAGGACTTCCGAACTACACGACCGGGAGGCGATCCGCGACTGCCTCTATCGGTACTGCCGTGGGATAGACCGCGCGGACGAGGCGGCGCTGCGCAGCTCGTACTGGCCCGATGCGCATGACCATCACGGGGCCTATTCCGGCTCGGCCGAGGGCTTCATCCAGTTTGCGCTCGGTGTCTTCAAGAGCGGACCGCGCAACATCCATCAGATCACGAACGTCCTGATCGAGTTCATCAGCCCGGCAGAGGCCGCGGTCGAGAGCTACTTCACCGCGCTGCAACGCGGACCAGACGAGGCCGGAGAGATACGCCAGGTGCTCCTCTGCGGCCGCTATTGCGATCTGTTTCAGAAGAGGGCAGGGGAATGGCGGATTGCCGAACGCACGGTGGTGTACGATTGGCTCGAGGAGCAGACCCCGCCGGCGGCCTCCGAGACAGAGCGGTTCGGCCCCCGGCAGCCGCTCGGAGCATCGTATCCGGATGACCCGGTCTACGCGCTCGGGAAACGCCGCATTTCTTCAAAGATATGAAAGTGTACTGCATATGAATGTAACGCTTGAATGCTCCGCTCCCATAGCCACGGTGCCTTCAGAGGTTCCCAACTGGAGAGCCGCGTCGGCTGCGGAGACGAAAGACTATAACCATCCTGCAATGCCCCAGCGCTTCTTTCGGCGAAGGCCTTGCCGGTGAGGATGCGGCCGTGAGGATTGCCTTTCCGAGCCGAAACGGCGCGACCGCGACAGCGATCTGCTCCGTCACCACGAGCCCGCCGACGGTCCTGGTGGGCAATGTTGCCCTATGGTTCGTTATGCTCTCCTGAGATGGGCCTCACTCTCCGAAACCCCACGCTGCTTCTGCGGTGATGGATCAGCCAGAGGCGGAAGACGGCTGATGGCCGATGGGTGTTCACGACAGCAGGGAGGGGAGATCTCGCCCAGGCTCAGGCAGCCGCAGGACGTGGCGCATTGATCGGGTCGCTTACGCCATCGCTCCTGCCACCTTAGGCTTCAGTCCACCCGTTTCTGACGCGCCCTCTCGTTCATCCGGCAGGTCAACGTATTGTG
The DNA here is from genome assembly GCA_000517005.1 of Microvirga lupini. Classification (GTDB taxonomy): domain Bacteria; phylum Pseudomonadota; class Alphaproteobacteria; order Rhizobiales; family Beijerinckiaceae; genus Microvirga; species Microvirga lupini. The sequence goes on along the minus strand of KI911947.1, from coordinate 173,435 downwards.
GGCTGATCCCTCCCTCCCAACGGCTTCCAACCTCATTCTCGCCACCATCCTCTTTGGCGGCACCAACCGCGGCACTTCGTGTCGGTCGCTAGCGCCCAGACGCTGGCGGAAGCCTTGCCGGAGGCTGAGCTCTGGTTCTGGCGCCGCGACGGCCTCGTCCAGGTCTGCTCCCGTGACGTTCTGATGGGGCACGCGCGGCCGTTCGAGGTGGACCTGCCAGTGACGGGCGAGCCGATCGGCAGCCTTGAGGTGGCGCTTGACCGTGCCAGTCGGGAGCACAGGCTTCTGGTGCTCGGTCTCCACGGCGGGATGGCCGAAAGCGGCGAGTTGGCCGCCCTGTGCGAAGCTCGCGGTGTCCACTTTGCCGGGGCGGGCTCGGCCGCCAGCCGTCTGGCCTTCGACAAGGTGGCTGTGGCGCAGACCAGCCTTGCGACACCGCCCACTCTCACGCTAGCGTCCGCCCCGGCTGGTCTTGCCACCTATGGCAAGCTCGTGGCGAAGCCGGTGGCGGACGGATCGAGCTACGGTCTGCTCTTTGTCGAAAGCCCTGACGATCTGCGGACACTTGGCGAGGTGGCTCAGAAGGAGATCTATCTGATCGAGCCCTTCATGGCGGATGTCGAGGCGACCTGTGGCGTTCTGGAGCAGAATGGGGCCTTGATCGCCCTGCCGCCCGTGGAGATCAGTCCGGCCGACGGTGTCTTCGACTACGCCGCCAAGTACTTGGCTTCCACCACCCATGAAATCTGCCCGGTAGGCTTCAAAGGCCAGGTCAACGCCGCTTTGCAGGATGCGGCTGTGAAGGCGCATGCCGCGATCGGGGCGAGCGGGTACTCACGCAGCGACTTCATTGTCGCGGGAGATCGTGTGATCTTTCTCGAGATCAACACGTTGCCCAGCCTGACGCGGGCGTCGCTGTTTCCGAAGGAGCTGGCGGCGGCACGGCCTCGGTGAGCGCCATCGCTGCCGCGGACACCGTGGGACTATCCATAGACGTTTTGAACAGCTTGAAGCGGCTTTGTTTGCACGAAGAGGCGAGTTGGTAACCAGCAGCCTTGGCTGCTTGGATGACGAGAGTGGAGAACTGCGGAAGTCTTGGCTGATATGTGCGGAGGCCGTGGTTGTCTCCTAACGGAGCTCAGCTCGCCGATTGGCTGCCCCGCGAACTCGTATGCTCCCCTACCAGAACGTCAGGCAACCGACACCTGCTGTCGGGTTTGTCGCGTCCCCGCCACGATGCGGTGCAGCCCGGCGCCTGCCGCACTCTCATCGAAGCTCTTGGAGACTAGGGTCTGTTAGTTCTTGAGCCAGTCGAGAGTAGCGGCGAGGCAAAGAATGCCCATGTAGGATGAAACTGTCTTCTCGTAGCGGGTTGCGACAGCCCGCCACTCCTTCAACCTGGCCCAGAGCCGCTCGACCACGTTGCGATTATTGTAGATCCAGTCCGGACAGGCGAGCGGTGCTTTATTGGACTTGGATGGGATCGCCGATCGGGCTCGCAGGCTCCAGACATGCTCGCGAAAGGCATGGCTGGTGTAGCCGCGATCGGCCACAACCCAGGTTGGGACATCGGGTAGCTGCTCCAGCAGCAGAATGGCTTGCGGCAACTCATGCGCTTGGTCTGGCGAGATCCGAAAGGCGATAGCGCGTCCGAGAGCGTCGGCGATCACGCAAGCCTTGGTGCCAATCCCCCACGAGACCGGCCAAGTGCTTCACGATCATCTCGTTGAGCTTGAGAGCCCTTTTCGGCGCGCCCCGGCGGCACTCTGATGCGCGCGCACGCTGGTGCCATCGAGGAACGCTATTCCGAGCTGGATCCCACGTTCCTGCACCAGGTTGAGCAGACGCTCCCAGACACCCAGGCGAGCCCAGCGGATGAAGGTCTGGGCCGCCCGCCACCAAGGGCCCCAGCTCAGCGGGGACGGCCCGCCTTTGGCACCATTCTCGCGGCGCCAGAGGATGGCCTCAACCGTACGACGCAGATCGTGCGGTGGGGTTTTGCCCTTGGGACAGTATTGTTCCACCAAAGGCTCCAGCATCGCCCATTGTGCGTCCGTCAGCATGGCTCTTCCTCAGATCAGGACGAGCAAAACGCCCTCAGACGAAATGAGTTCAAGCGCTAACAGGCCTTAAGCATAACATGTCTTCTGAGGCACTTGAGCGCCGTCGGCACGCGATTTGCCACTCTCGCTGAGTAAATCATTCGGCCTGCGCTGAATACCGCCAAGTCCTAAAGGTTCAAGATGCAAGAGTATACAAAACGTGGATAGTGGCAGCAGTGGCGGGACGTTGGCGCGGCGCCAGCCGATAAGTGGTTTATGGGCGGATCTGGCCGTTCTCGGAATCGCATTTGTTTGGGGTGCCAGCTATCCAGTGGCGAAAGGTGCGCTCCTTTTCGCACCTGTTCTCGTCCTCATCTTTTACCGGTTCCTGATCACTGCAGTCGTCATGTCCTTTGTCGCACACAAGGAAATTGCGGCAACCGTTCGTGGTGATTGTGCCCGCGGCGTTGTACTTGGGGCCATCCTGTTTGCGATTTTCCTGGCCGAGACATATGGCGTGTCCCTGACGAGTGCCTCAAATACCGCGCTTCTCATCTCATTGTGCGTTGTTTTCACGCCCATCTTTGACTATGGGCTCTCAAGAAAGTTGCCGCCGATTGGCGTTCTGGCCGGCGCCGGATGCTCTTGCCTAGGTGTCGCCGCCCTGACGGGAGGAATGACCGCTTTCACCTTCGGGGATCTTCTTGTTCTGAGCGCCGCCGTACTGCGGGCTATTATGGTGGTCACGACAAAGCGGCTAATGGCCGGTCGCCCTGTGTCGTCAGCCGCGTTGACGGCCCTTCAAGCCTCCACTGTCGCCATCCTTACGATCACGCTCTTGCTGCTGCAGAGTGGTGTTTCCGAACTGACGGTCAAAGGCGGTGGTCAATTCTGGGCATCCGTCGCCTTCCTCTCGCTCCTCTGCACAATTGCAGCCTTCTATGTTCAGAACGCTGCCGTTCGGGGCAGCACGCCGACCCGCGTGAACCTGCTGATGGGAACCGAACCGCTCTTTGGCCTCCTGCTCGCCCCCATTGTTGTGTCTGAACCGCTGACATTTCCCAGCCTCTGCGGGGCCGCCCTCATTATCGTCGGAACCATCGCCGGCATCATCTTTGAAAAGGAAGATAGGACCATGAACATTCCAGCTTCATCCATAAATCGGCTGACAGGTCGCATTGAAAGCTTTGAAGATATCGTGACCTTTGGCGATCACTCTAAACCGGTCGTCACAATGTTCAGTGGCGGCTTGGATAGCACGTACCTGCTTTTCAGGCTTCAGGAACTCGGCTTCCAGAATATCAATGCCGTCGCCGTCAACGTGGGCGAGCCCATCGATCAGCCACTGCTGAAGCAGACGGCCGCACGATTCGGCGCCCGTTTTATCTGCCTTGATGGCCGGGAGGCTTTCATCGAACGAGGCGTCAAACCGGCCATTCGGGCCCATGCCAAGTATCTCGGCAATTACCCGCTGAGCAGTTCGTTGAGCAGGCCGGTAATCGCGAGTATGGTTGCCGATCATGCGGCGACCATTGGATCGGAGCTGCTCCTTCATACGGCAAATTTGTCGCAAAATAGCTTGCCGCGCTTCAACAACAGTATCAAGCGACGCGGCTTTTCTGGTCTTTTCGGCAGCCCCTATGTCCAGTCCGTTGTCTCGAGGCAACAAAAGGCTGCGGCCCTTGCCACAATCGGGCTCACTTTCCTGGCGGATCGCAAGCTAAGTGGTGACGAAAACCTCTGGTGCCGCGAATTCGAGTCCGGGCCTCTGGATGATCCCGAAAGCTTTGTTATTCCAGACCAAGCATTCCGCTGGACCCGCACGAAAGGCAATCTCCCGGCAGAGGAAATCACACTGGGGTTCAGCGACGGTGATCTTGTTTCCGTCAATGGGTGTGATCTTGCGCTCATGGAGGCGATCGCCCTGCTGAACGAGGCTGTCGGGAAGTTTGGGCATGGCCGCTTCGTTGGTCTCGAGCATATTTCAACGGACGATAAGGTTCTGGAGGCTCGTGAAGCGCCGGCGGCCGCCATTATCATGGATGCGCTCAGGCATTTGGAGACCGCTTCTCTCCCTACCGCCACCATCATCCTGAAACAGGGGCTGGAACAAACCTGGGTGCAGGAAGCCGTTTCCGGAAACTGGGGTAGTCCCAGTCATAAGTTGTGCGATAGCGCGATCGCTTCTGCCCTCGAAGGCGTCGCCGGTACCGTGACCTATGTAATCGACAGCCATCGCTTCCTGCCGTGTTCGATAATTGCGCACAACCCACGCTATATCAGGGACCGTGACCTCTGGGAGGACCGGCGGCGAGCAAGGGGCCTGTTCAAGTAGGATCGCACCCGTGTGATCAAGAGGAGAATGCCATGCCGGAACGAGTAGGGAAACCCATCAAGAAAGACTACCTGCAGGAATGCGTCGAAAGTCTTCGCACCCGCGGTTGGTGGTTTTCACGCAAAGAATGGACCGAGGAAGCGTTCGATATCGCCACCGATCCAACGTGGACCGACTTTGCCGATCATTGGAACCACCTCTTTCGTGACGAATACATGCGGGATGGCGGAACCTATCGCTATCGGCGCTACAGTGCGTTCGAGTTCGATGCAGCAGATGGATCATTCCGCTTGTTGCCACATGCACCATACGAGCAGTCGAAGAGTGTCAATAGATTAAACGGCGGGTTCCCGCGCCACTTTGAACCGCTGGAGCGAACGTTTGTTGAAAATCCGACCCTGGAAAAGATCCTGACG
>KI911947.1:168055-168542 GCA_000517005.1 Microvirga lupini | reverse complement strand
TCGCGATGGTCATCAGCTGCTGGCGGCCATCACGGCTCCTGGCGCGCCGATATGGTTGCGGCAGATCCCGGCTGTCGAGGTGTTGCGGCAGGTCTGGGTCCAGAACTTCTGTCTTATCGACGATGCTCCGACCACAGGGACTGAGGCGCCACTTCGGGTGCGGTGGCGGACTGACCAGGAGGGGTTTCCACCCTCCTTGCTGATGGTCGCCTCGCCCTATGATCCGGAGGTGCATTACGCCAAGAAGCAATCAACGATCTGGATCGGCTACAAGGTGCATCTGACCGAGACGTGCGACGAGGGCGGGCCACACTTGATCACGCATGTGGAGACCACGCCGGCACCCATCGTTGATCGCGACGCTCTCGACGACATCCATGCGGCGCTCGAAGCCAAGGGCCTGCTGCCCGGTATCCATCTGGCCGATGCCGGTTATGTTGCGGCTGACCAGCTTGTCGCCAGCCGGAAGAGGAGCGTCACGCTGTTC
>KI911947.1:167702-167955 GCA_000517005.1 Microvirga lupini | reverse complement strand
GAGTGGCAATGTCCCAGCATCGACCGCAAGCGTTGCCGTGCAGCCTTTCCCCGTGGCAATCCCTATCTGCTCTTGCGCGACCGCCTGGGACGATTTTCACTGACGCTCAGTTCGCACCCTCTTCGCCCCTTGCGGACAACCGGCGGAATGCCCGTGGCGGCTGGCGCTGGTGACCCTGCTCCAGTTCGCCGAGAACCTGTCCGACCGGCGGGCGGCCGAGGCTGTCCGCAGCCGCATCGATTGGAAGTACCTT
>KI911947.1:167445-167602 GCA_000517005.1 Microvirga lupini | reverse complement strand
CCGACCAGTTCCGGACTCAGCGAATGGCACAGGGTGGACTTGCATTGCTTTCGATACTGCTGGCGAACGGGTTGGAGCCCTTGAGGCGCGGTCAGCGTTCAGGCTGGAGGGGCTTGGGTCCAGACCTGGAGGGTTCCATGTCGCTCCGCCCGACCGT
>KI911947.1:154478-167345 GCA_000517005.1 Microvirga lupini | reverse complement strand
AGCGCGCGGTGAGAGTCCGGTTGCGGGGCGAAGCCCGGCTGGTGCGCTATATCGACGATTTTGTGATCTGCTTCCAATATCGCGCGGATGCGCTCCGCGTCGCAGACGCCCTTCGTCACCGGTTGGGGAAGTTCAGCCTCACCTTGGAGCCGACCAAGACCAAGTTGGTCGAGTTTGGTCGGTTCGCGCAGCGACACGCGGGCAAGCGCGGCAGGAACCGCCCGGAAACGATCTACGTTCTGGGCCTGACGCTGTACTGCACGCGTAACCGAAAAGGCAACTTCAAGGTTGGGATGCGCACCGAGAAATCTCGGCTCAAGCGCAGTCTTCTGTCTCTGCGGGAGCTGATGCGGCGAATCCGGCATGATGAAATCAGTGATCAGGTCGCGGACATAAACCGCGTCCTGCGCGGCCACTATGCCTATTATGGCGTCGCGGGAAATCTCCGGTCGCTGATCAAGGTGTACCAGGGCGTGGAGCGTTACTGGCGCAGAATGCTGGGCAGCCGCAGCCGTGATAGCGGGCGCCTCAGTTGGAGCACTTTCAACCAGATCAAAGAACGGAACCCGCTCCTGCGACCCAAACTGCGGCTCCCACATCGGGAGTTGCAGGCACTCGCGGTGCTGTGAACCAACTGCCGAAGAGCGTGGTGCGGTAGCTCCGCACGCCACGTTCTGTGGGAACCGGGGGCGGATGACCGCCTCCGGTGACCCGGTGACGTGGTCATCCTGGAAACCGGATCGCCCGCCTCAAAGGATCGGTCGCCAGATTCGACTGCCAAATCGAGAGCCGGAACGCTGCCGGAACGCACCACGTCTATCTGGGGCGGAAATTGGCCGTCACCACTGTTCTGTCACTGACGGATGATTCCGCAATCTGGTCTGACGTGCGATGCTGCCAGGATGGGCAAGATCGAACGCAGTGAGGTTCCCGCCGCTGATCAGGATCGCCTGGAAAACCTGGTCCGTAACCGCAACACACCCCAGAAGGTCGTCTGGCGGGCTCGGATTGTTCTGCTGACGGGCGAGGGCCTGCGCGCCAGCGAGGTGGCGGCTCGCGTTGGCACGAGCCTTCTGACGGTGAGGCGCTGCCGCCGCCGCTATGCGCAGGCGGGTGTGGAGGGGCTTCTCAAGGACGCCACGCGCCCGCCGGGGCGCAAGCCCCTCACGGCAGCGGTGATCCAGCGGGTTGTTGACATGACCCTGCATGAGAAGCCGCCACGAGCGACCCAGTGGAGCGTGCGCTCCATGGCGGCTGCCGTGGGCCTGTCCCACACCAGCGTGCAGTGGATCTGGCACGCGCACGGTCTCAAGCCGCACCTGATCAAGACATTCAAGCTCTCCACCGACAAGCGCTTTGTCGAGACGGTCCAGGACGTCGTCGGCCTCTATCTGGATCCACTGGACAAGGCCCTGGTTCTCACGGTCGACGAGAAGAGCCAGATCCAGGCGCTCGACCGCACCCAGCCGAACTTGCCGCTGAAGAAGGGCCGTGCCGGTACCATGACCCACGACGATCAACGGCATGGCACCACGACCCTGTTTGCGGCTCTCGATGGGGCGACCGGCACGGTCCTGGGCACCTGCATGAAGCGGCATCGCCATCAGGAGTTCTTACGCTTCCTGCGCGAGATCGACCGGGTCACGGACAAGCGCCTCGACCTGCACCTGATTGTCGACAATGACGCGACCCACAAGCACCCGAAGTGAAGGCTTGGCTCGAGAGGCATCCGCGCTTCGTCGTGAGCGAGAAGCGCACCGAGACGGCGTATTCAGCACCAAGGCTCAGGCCAACCATCCAATCGGGAGCGAAATCCTCGGTGAATAGGAGGTCCCGCTGGTTATGATGGTCCTTGTCCTCCGCAACGACAAACGGACTGGTGATAACCTCACCGGTCACACGCCAGGATCCGGCCGCATAGGTCGCGCCTAGGCCAACATAAGGAGTGTGCCACCACTGCTGGTAAGCGACACCAAGCCCATGCGAGTCGTCTGTGCCGACCGAGTTCCTGAAGCCGCCATTCTCCGAATAGACGACCATGGGCGTGGCACCGTTTGGTATCGGGCAGCTCTGGCCACCGGCGGGCACTGCTGAGTTCGATGACTGGGCAGTCGAAGCGTTGTGAAGATCGTCAGGTCCCGATGCCGTCCGGTGGCGATCTCGCTCATTGCGTTCTTCCGCAAACGGAAAGGCAACAGATATCCGGCATGAGGACTTCTCCACTGGGGGAGCTTGGATGTGCAAAGGCCTCCATTTCGACGCTCGTTGATCCAGCTGTGCGTACGCTGATAGATCGCCAGCCCTTATGGCTCTCCAGCGAGGTCAACGTATAGCGATCGCAGGTCACGCCATCCGACACCTTCTGTCGCGTTTGTCGGCTCTGCGACACAGGCTTGTTGAGCCCGTCACTTGTTGTGCCTCAGGCTAAGTAGCTGAAAAGCAATCGCAAAGTTCGTTCTTCGGCTCGATCCGCCAAATTGGCACGAGTTTTGAAACTCTCTCGTCGCGGCGCGGCAGGAGCTGTCGACCGATATTCATGTCGTGGGTGACATCGCGATCGATGAAACGAAGGAAGGAAGCAATATGGCAGGTCTGCGTCAGATCGCATTCTATGGGAAAGGAGGTATCGGCAAATCCACCACCTCCCAAAACACGCTCGCCGCCCTTGTCGACCTCGGGCAGAAGATCCTCATCGTCGGCTGTGACCCCAAAGCCGACTCCACCCGCCTGATCCTGAACGCGAAGGCGCAGGACACCGTCCTGCATCTCGCGGCACAGGAAGGTTCGGTGGAAGACCTCGAACTCGAGGACGTACTCAAGGTCGGCTACCGAGGCATCAAGTGCGTGGAGTCCGGCGGCCCCGAGCCGGGCGTCGGCTGCGCTGGCCGCGGCGTCATTACCTCGATCAACTTCCTCGAGGAGAACGGCGCCTATGACGATGTCGACTATGTCTCCTATGACGTGCTCGGCGACGTGGTGTGCGGCGGCTTCGCGATGCCGATCCGCGAGAACAAGGCCCAGGAAATCTACATCGTCATGTCCGGCGAGATGATGGCGCTCTATGCCGCCAACAACATCGCCAAGGGCATCCTGAAATATGCCCATGCGGGCGGCGTGCGGCTCGGCGGCCTGATCTGCAACGAGCGCCAGACCGACCGTGAGCTCGACCTCGCCGAGGCGCTGGCGGCCAAGCTCAATTCCAAGCTCATCCATTTCGTGCCGCGCGACAACATCGTCCAGCACGCCGAGCTCAGGAAGATGACAGTGATCCAGTACGCGCCGGACTCCAAGCAGGCCGGGGAATACCGCGCGCTGGCCGAGAAAATCCATGCCAATTCGGGCCAGGGCACCATTCCGACCCCGATCACCATGGAAGAGCTCGAGGACATGCTGCTCGACTTCGGCATCATGAAGACCGACGAGCAGATGCTTGCCGAGCTTCAGGCCAAGGAAGCGACGCGGGCGGCCGCCCGGTAACCGCCGCTGCCGACAGGAGGCGCCGACCTTGACCCGGCGTGCCTTTCCATGAACGGCGCCTCGTCGGCGAGGCGTCACTCGAACCTTGAAAGGGGCAGGTCCCATGAGCCTGGACCACGAGAATGATGGCGCTCTCCATGAGAAGCTTATCGAGGAAGTGCTGTCGCAATATCCAGACAAGGCGGCGAAGCGCCGCAAGAAGCACCTCAGTGTTGCCACGCGCGGGGATGAGATCGGCGAGGCGGGCAAGGTCCTGTCCGAATGCGACGTCAAATCGAACATCAAGTCCATTCCGGGCGTGATGACAATCCGCGGCTGCGCCTATGCCGGCTCCAAAGGTGTGGTGTGGGGTCCGGTCAAGGATATGGTCCACCTCTCGCACGGACCAGTCGGTTGCGGTCAATATTCCTGGTCACAGCGCCGCAACTACTACACCGGCATGACGGGCATCGACACGTTCGTGACGATGCAGTTCACCTCCGACTTCCAGGAGAAGGACATCGTTTTCGGTGGCGACAAGAAGCTGGAACAGGTCATCGACGAGATCGAGGAACTGTTTCCGCTGAACAAGGGCATCACCGTGCAGTCCGAATGCCCGATCGGCCTGATTGGCGACGATATCGAGGCGGTGTCGCGCAAGAAGGCCAAGGAGCACGACAAGACGATTGTGCCGGTGCGCTGCGAGGGTTTCCGCGGCGTCTCGCAATCGCTCGGCCACCACATCGCCAACGACGCGATCCGCGACTGGGTCTTCGACAAGAAGGAAGTCGAGTTCGAGTCCAGCCCTTACGACGTCAACGTCATCGGCGACTACAATATCGGCGGCGACGCCTGGGCCTCGCGCATCCTGCTCGAGGAGGTGGGGCTGCGCGTGGTCGGCAACTGGTCGGGGGACGCCACGCTCGCCGAGATCGAGCGCGCGCCGAAGGCTAAGCTCAACCTCATCCACTGCTACCGGTCGATGAACTACATCTGCCGGCACATGGAGGAAAAGTACGGCATCGCCTGGATGGAATACAATTTCTTTGGCCCCTCCCAGATCGAAGCCTCTCTGCGCAAGATTGCCAAGCATTTCGGGCCGGAAATCGAGGACAAGACCGAGGCGGTCATCGCCAAGTACCGGCCCTTGGTCGATGCGGTCATCGCCAAGTACCGGCCGCGCCTCGAGGGCAAGACGGTGATGCTCTATGTCGGCGGCCTGCGTCCCCGTCACGTCATCACGGCCTACGAGGATCTCGGCATGGAGATCGTCGGCACCGGCTACGAGTTCGGCCACAACGACGACTATCAGCGCACTGGCCATTACGTGAAGAAGGGTACGCTGATCTATGACGACGTGACCGGTTACGAGCTGGAGAAATTCATCGAGGGGATCCGCCCTGATCTCGTTGGCTCCGGCATCAAGGAGAAGTACCCGGTACAGAAGATGGGCATCCCGTTCCGTCAGATGCACTCCTGGGATTATTCCGGCCCGTATCACGGCTATGACGGGTTTGCCATCTTCGCCCGCGACATGGATCTGGCCATCAACAACCCGGTCTGGGACCTCTACGACGCCCCCTGGAAGAAAAAGGCCGTGCCGCCGGCAGCGATCGCAGCCGAATGAGAACCTAGCCTCCCAGAGACAGGGAGGCCGATGAACGCCCGCGGCCCTCGATCCGCGGGAGACCTGAAATGTCTCGACATCCCTGTGCCGCCGTATGGCGCGGCCAGATGGAAGAGGTGACCACCATGCCGCAGTCGGCCGAAAAAGTTCTCGATCATGCTCCCCTGTTTCGCGAGCCGGAATACAGGCAGATGCTCGCCGCGAAGAAGCTGAATTTCGAATGTCCGCACCCGGATCAGGTCGTTGCTGATCAACGCGAGTTCACCAAGACCTGGGAATACCGCGAAAAAAACCTCGCTCGCGAAGCGCTTGTCGTGAACCCCGCCAAGGCCTGCCAGCCGCTCGGCGCAGTGTTCGCGGCCGCGGGCTTCGAGCGGACGATGTCCTTCGTCCATGGCAGCCAGGGCTGCGTGGCCTATTACCGCTCGCACCTGTCGCGCCATTTCAAGGAACCTGCGTCCGCGGTTTCCTCCTCGATGACTGAGGACGCGGCGGTGTTCGGCGGCCTGAAGAACATGGTTGACGGGCTCGCCAACACCTACACGCTCTACGACCCAAAGATGATCGCCGTCTCGACCACCTGTATGGCGGAGGTCATTGGCGACGACCTGCACGGCTTCATTGAGAACGCCAAGAACGAAGGCTCAGTCCCGCGTGACTTCGACGTGCCTTTCGCCCACACGCCGGCGTTCGTCGGCAGCCATATCGATGGCTATGACGGCATGATGGAAGGCGTGCTGGAGCATTTTTGGGACGGCAAGGAGCGCACGGAAGCCGCTGGCACCGTCAACATCATTCCAGGTTTCGACGGCTTCTGCGTCGGCAACAACCGGGAAGTGAAGCGCCTGCTCGACCTGATGGGCGTGTCTTACACCTTCATCCAGGACGCCTCTGACCAGTTCGACACGCCGTCGGACGGCGAGTTCCGCATGTATGACGGCGGCACCAAGATCGAGGACGTGAAGGCGGCGCTTAACGCCGAGGCGACACTGTCGCTACAGCATTACAACACCCGCCATACGCTGAACTATTGCGCGGAAGTCGGGCATGCGACGGCCTCGTTCCATTATCCGCTCGGCGTCCAGGCGACCGACGAGTTCCTGATGAAGGTGTCAGCGATTTCCGGCAAGGAAATCCCCGAGGCCATCCGCCTGGAACGCGGCCGATTGATCGACGCCATGGCAGACAGCCAGTCCTGGCTGCACGGCAAGAAATACGCGATCTACGGCGATCCTGACTTCGTCTACGCCATAACCCGGTTCATCATGGAGACCGGCGGCGAGCCGACCCACTGCCTCGCCACCAACGGCACGGCGACCTGGGAAGCCGAGATGAAGGAACTGCTTGCATCCTCGCCCTTCGGCAAGGATGCTCAGGTCTGGGCGGGCAAGGACCTCTGGGCGATGCGCTCGCTACTCTTCACCGAGCCGGTGGACCTGCTGATTGGCAACTCCTATGGCAAGTATCTGGAGCGCGACACCGGTACGCCGCTGATCCGGCTGACGTTTCCGATCTTCGACCGGCACCATCACCATCGCTTCCCGCTCATGGGCTACCAAGGCGGGCTGCGCGTCTTAACGACGATCCTCGACAAGATCTTCGACAAGCTCGATCGCGAGACGATCGAGCCGGGCGTGACGGACTATTCGTATGATCTCACCCGCTAAGAGTGGCGGCCGGCCTTCGTCGAGGCCGGCCGTCTTCCGATGACCTTTGGAGACCGGCGCCATGTCCTCGCTCAGTGCCAAAATCCAGGATGTCTTCAACGAGCCCGCCTGCGAGAAAAACCACGGCAAGGATGCCAAGGCGCGCAAAAAGGGCTGTTCGAAGCCGCTGACCCCCGGGGCGGCAGCCGGCGGCTGCGCCTTCGACGGCGCCAAGATTGTGCTGCAGCCGATCACCGACATCGCGCATTTGATCCATGCGCCGCTCGCCTGCGAGGGCAATTCCTGGGACAACCGCGGCGCGGCTTCGTCCGGGCCAACGCTGTGGCGCACAAGCTTCACGACCGACCTCGGCGAACTCGACATGGTCATGGGGCAGAGTGAGCGGAAGCTCTTCAAAGCGATCCGCGAGATCAAGGAAGCGTATGCGCCGCCGGCGATCTTCGTCTATTCGACCTGCGTGACGGCGTTGATCGGCGACGACATCGAGGCCGTCTGCAAGCGCGCGGCGGAAAAGTTCGGCTTGCCGGTGGTGCCGATCAATGCGCCAGGCTTCGTCGGCTCCAAGAATCTTGGCAACAAGCTCGCCGGCGAGGCGTTGCTCGATCATGTCATCGGCACGGTGGAGCCCGACGATGCCGGCCCTTACGACATCAATATCCTTGGCGAATTCAACCTCTCCGGCGAGTTCTGGCTGGTGAAGCCGCTTTTGGACAAGCTCGGCATCCGGGTGCGCGCCTGCATTCCGGGCGACGCGCGCTACCTCGACGTTGCCTCCGCGCACTGCGCCCGGGCGGCGATGATGGTGTGCTCGACCGCGCTCATCAATCTCGCCCGCAAGATGGAGGAGCGCTGGGACATCCCGTTCTTCGAGGGCTCCTTCTACGGCATCACCGACACCTCGGAAGCACTTTGGCAGATCGCTGACCTGCTCGTGAGGAAGGGTGCCGATCCGGAGATCCTCGACCGCACCGAGGCGCTGATTGCAGAGGAGGAGGCAATTGCGTGGAAGAAGCTTGAGGCTTACCGGCCGAGGCTCGAAGGCAAGCGCGTGCTGCTCAACACCGGCGGTGTGAAGTCCTGGTCGGTCGTCCATGCGCTGATGGAAATCGGCATTGAGATCGTCGGCACCTCGGTCAAGAAATCGACCGTCGAGGACAAGGAGCGCATCAAACAGATCCTCAAGGACGAGAACCACATGTTCGAGTCCATGGCGCCGCGCGAGCTTTACGCCATGCTCTCAGAGCACAAGGCCGACATCATGCTGTCGGGCGGCCGCACACAGTTCATCGCACTGAAGGCCAAGATGCCCTGGCTCGATATCAACCAGGAGCGTCACCATCCCTATGCCGGCTATGACGGCATGGTGGAACTCGTACGCCAGGTCGACCTCGCCATTCACAACCCGATCTGGTGTCAGGTGCGGGAGCCGGCACCGTGGGATTGCCTGCCTGCCGTGGAGGAGGAGGAGATGCTGGGAGAAGAGGGAGCAAGAGCTACCGTCGACGCCTTCAAAAAATTCGCCGGCACGACGGCCGGCGACTTCGGCGAGTGTTGAGGTAAGCCGATGGTCCGCATCCTTCCCCAGACCAAATCGGCGGCGGTCAACCCGCTGAAGTCGTCGCAGACGCTGGGTGCCGCCTTTGCTTTTCTTGGAGTCAAGGGTGCGATACCGCTGTTCCACGGCAGCCAAGGCTGCACCAGCTTCGCGCTGGTGCTTTTCGTGCGGCACTTCAAGGAGACGATCCCGCTGCAGACAACGGCGATGGATGAGGTCGCGACGATCCTCGGTGGGGCGGACCATTTGGAGGAGGCGATCCTCAACCTCAAGACCCGCACCAATCCGAAGCTGATCGGGGTCTGCACGACGGCGCTGGTGGAAACCCGTGGTGAAGACTTCGCAAGCGACATCGCCAATATCAGAGCAAAACGTGGCGAAGAACTCGCCGGCACGAAGGTCGTGCTGGCCAACACACCGGATTTCCACGGCGCGATCGAGGACGGCTGGGCCACGGCCGTCACGGCCATGATCGAGACCATCACGCGGTCAGGCAAACAGGCGCGAGACACAAAAAAGATCGCCATCCTGCCCGGCTGGAACCTGACCGTGGCCGATATCGAGCATCTGCACGAGAAAGTGGAGAGTTTTGGACTGCAGGCGGTGATTTTCCCAGATGTTTCCGGCGCACTCGACGGCACGGTTCCTGATCGCTGGATTCCGACCACATATGGCGGGACGACCATCGACGAGATCCGCGAGCTTGGCACGGTGGCGCACTGCATCGCCATCGGCGAGCATATGCGCCACCCGGCTGAGGTGCTGCAGCGGCTGACGGGTGTGCCTTACGTGCTGTTCCAGTCGCTGACCGGATTGAAAGGCGTCGACCGGTTCGTCTCGCTGCTGTCCGCGATTTCGGGCGCCGCGGTGCCGGCTAGGCTCCGCCGTCGCCGGGCGCAACTGCAGGATGCGTTGCTCGACGGACATTTCCATTTCGGCGGCAAGAGAATTGCGATCGCCGCCGAACCAGACCAGCTCTACCAGCTTGCGACCTTCTTCATTGGCATGGGCTCCGACATCGCGGCCGCCGTCACCACGACCGATACGTCGAAAATTCTCGAGCAAGTGCCGGCGGAATCGGTCCAGGTCGGCGATCTCGGCGATCTGGAAGGTCTTGCCGCCGGCGCTGATCTTCTCGTCACCCATTCGCACGGACGCCAGGCGGCGGAGCGCCTCGGCATTCCGCTCATGCGCGTTGGCTTCCCGATTTTTGACCGGCTCGGCAGTCAGCACAAGCTCACAATCCTCTATCAGGGAACGCGCGACCTGATCTTCGAGGTCGCCAACATTTTCCAGGCCAACCAGCACGCGCCGACGCCTGAGGCTCTTGATCCATTCCGCAACCGAGACATGCCAGATGACCTCCGTTCGTCGCTTCTCGCTCGTCACTGACGTGGCTCACACACCGATGCCGGAACGACAAGCCGGCGCATTGCGCGTAGCGATCGCCACACAAGACATAAAAGGCTGCAACGCCCATTTCGGGTCGGCCAAGCGCTTTGCCGTCTACGACGTGACGCCCGACGCGTGGAATTTCGTGGAAGCCGTGGCATTCGATGACGTTTCCGACGAGAGTGGGAAGCATCGGACCGAGGGCGACGACCGCATCACCCCGAA
This sequence comes from Microvirga lupini, assembly GCA_000517005.1. Taxonomy (GTDB): domain Bacteria; phylum Pseudomonadota; class Alphaproteobacteria; order Rhizobiales; family Beijerinckiaceae; genus Microvirga; species Microvirga lupini. Next base: position 157,423 of record KI911947.1, on the reverse strand, counting down.
GGTGGAGGCGTTGAAGGGCTGCCATCTCCTGTTTTGCCTGGCTATCGGCGGGCCTTCGGCAGCCAAGCTTGTTTCGGCAAAAATCCACCCGCTCAAAGTGCCTCAGCCTCAATCCATCGAAGACGTCCTGTCGCGCACCCAGACAATGCTCAGGACGGCTCCTCCGCCCTGGCTGCGCAAGGTGCTGGCGGAAGCAGGCGTCCCCGAAAAGAAACCGTCCTTCGAGGACTGAAATGAGGAAAACGCGAGATGTCTGATGCAGCGGTTAGCCTTGCTATCAACGAGGACGAAACGGCCCTTGCCACCCCTTTTGTCAAATGCCTCGTGCGGCTAATCCGCGCTCAGGATTCTTATGGGTCATGGGAAGGCCAATCGGATGCCGAGCTGCTGGCCGACTTCATCGTCACCAAGGAACAGCGCCGTGCGATCCCGATCATTGGCGATCCCGATCCGGACGTGTTGTGGCGGCTCGACCTTTTTTACACCGCCGTCGGGCTTGCGATCGAGGAGTGCTCCGGCCTGATGGCATCGCCGATGATGGAGATGACCCATGAGGGCTTCGGGTGCGTGCTTCTCACGACCGGGCGGTTGGTCGTTCTGTCGAAGTCCCTGCGCGACGTCCACCGGTTTGGCTTCGAGACGCTTTGGAAACTCGCTGCGGCCGGTACGAAACTGGTCGACGATGCGATCGCCGTCATCGAAGCCTATCCCGACGTGGCGCGGGCGTGATGAAACCGGTTTTCGAGAAGGGGATCATGCCAGACCTTAAAGAGCTGCAGAAGAAGGTCCGCAAGCTGCAGTGGCGCGCGGGAACTGCGAAGATGGAATTGCACGACCTTGCCGAGGACCTTCCGGTCAACTGGACCGAGATCAAGGCGGTCGCCGAGAAAACGTTCAACGCTTTTGCCGAGTTGGACGCTGCCAAGAGGGAGCTCGCTGCATTGGAGAGTTCACGATGACGAACCCTTTTCTCACCCGCGACGGCTCCAGATGGATACCGGACTATCTGACCGCTATCGATGGCACGACCTGCATCGGCTGCGGCCGCTGCTTTAAGGTCTGCTCGCGCGAGGTCATGCACCTTTACGGCATCGATGACGCGGGTGAAATCCTCGGCGTCTGCGACGGCGAGGACGACGACTTCGATGGCCAGCTCAATCGTATGATCATGGTCGTCGACCATCCCGGCCGCTGCATTGGCTGCGGAGCCTGCGCCCGTGTCTGCCCGAAGAACTGCCAGACCCATGCTGCGGCCGACACGGTGCCTGCATGATCTGACGCACAAACCCGCGAGAACGGCCTTGCCCTTCAGGATCTTTGATCGCGTCCTGCGGCTGGCCCTGTGCACCAACGCTCTAACTGTCTATCTCGTCCCGCATGCCATTCGCACAGTAATCATCGCAACGTTGGCTTGTGCGCTGCTTCTTCAGGTAGGCTATTTCGGAAGCATGCTCCTTCTGACCAGGCTGCTTTGTCTGGAAAGGAGGCGCTGGAAATCATGACGGGGCTCTTCTGGGACATCGGAGAGCGCAGCTGACCTCACATCAAACACGCCTCCTACAATGACTTGCGGATTGCCAATTTCAGTTCAATCGCCTGCCGCTGGAGAGAACATGCTGGAAAAGTTCGAACGCCACCCGCTCACCTTTGGACCCACGCCCATCGAGAAGCTCGACCGCCTCGGCAAGCATCTCGGGGGAAAGGTGGAAATCTACGCCAAACGCGAGGACTGCAACTCCGGCCTCGCGTTCGGCGGCAACAAGCTCCGCAAGCTCGAATACATCGTCCCCGACGCGATCGCGTCAAAGGCCGACACGCTTGTCTCCATCGGCGGCGTGCAGTCCAACCACACGCGGATGGTCGCCGCGGTTGCCGCCAAGATCGGTATGAAATGCCTCCTGGTCCAGGAGAGCTGGGTCCCACATGAGGATGCCGTCTACGACCGAGTCGGCAACATTCTCTTGAGCCGTATCATGGGAGCAGAGGTACGCCTGGTCGAGGAGGGCTTCGATATCGGCATCCGCCGCAGTTGGAAGCAGGCGTTCGACGAGGTCAAGTCAAGGGGCGGCAGACCCTATGCCATCCCAGCCGGGGCCTCCGTTCACAAATATGGCGGTCTCGGCTACGTCGGGTTCGCGGAGGAGGTGCGCGCCCAGGAGAAGCAGCTTGGATTGGCCTTCGACTATATCGTAGTTTGCACGGTCACGGGCTCGACGCACGCCGGCATGATCGTCGGATTCGCCAGGGATCGGCGACAGCGCAAAGTGATCGGGATCGATGCCTCCGCCACCCCTGCCCAAACCAAGGCACAGGTGCTCAACATTGCCCAACATACTGGGAAGCTCGTCGACCTTGGCACGGAAATCGTCGAGGATGACGTGGTGTTGCTCGAGGAGTACGCGTATCCGCGTTACGGTATTCCGTCCGAGAAAACGAAGGAGGCCATCCGCCTGTGTGCGCGGCTCGAGGGGATAATTACTGATCCCGTCTACGAGGGCAAATCGATGCAAGGGCTGATCGACCTCGTCCAGAAAGGTTTTTTTCCGGACGGATCGAGGGTCCTCTATGCGCATCTCGGCGGCGCGCCGGCGATCAACGGTTACAGCTACATGTTTCGCAACGGCTGACGCTCGACAGATTACGATCGCGACGTCCCTGCCATGCCGGCGATGTGCTCCAAGTTCGTTTGAAAGCCCGCCCAGCTACTAAGTGGTTCATCCGGTAAGTCATGCAGCCCTGGGCAGGAGGGCGATTCCGGGCGAACGGCGTGGCCGGTGTCGGCGGCGCTTGCCCCAGATAAAGGGATGTCGATGTGCATTCCAGTAGAGTGTCGAGCCGTGGATCGCATCGCTGATCTCGTCCCAGTTCTCGAAGCGCCGGCCCGCTAACGCCAGCGAGCGCAGGATCTTCCACCAGGGCTCGATCAGGTTGAGGTAAGCGGCGTA
>KI911947.1:154219-154378 GCA_000517005.1 Microvirga lupini | reverse complement strand
CGATTTTTTAGAGCACGCGCTCGGCAAAGCCGGAACGTGGCCGAGCGCAAAGCGATGATCGACCGCTCTCATACCCTGCCGCTGACCCGGCAGGCCGAGGAACTCGGGATCAGCCGGGGCAGCCTTTATTATCAACCGCAGCCTGTCTCAGGAGCCGAT
>KI911947.1:153661-154119 GCA_000517005.1 Microvirga lupini | reverse complement strand
GTGATCGGCATCGAGGCCTGCGGCGGATCCCACCACTGGGCACGCTTGTTGCAGTCGCTGGGACATCAAGTGAAGCTGCTCCCACCCCAGTTCGTCAAGCCCTACCTCAAACGCGGCAAGAACGATGCCGCCGATGCCGAGGCGATCTGCGAGGCGATGAGCCGGCCGACCATGCGCTTTGTGCCAGTCAAGACCGCAGAGCAGCAGGCAGCCCTGATGCTGGCGGGCTTGCTCGACCGGCTGATCCGCCAGCGCACCCAACTCGCCAATGCGATCCGCGGCTATGCGGCCGAGTTTGGCCTAGTGGCTGCCAAAGGCATCTGCCGGATCGAGCCGCTGCTGGAGCGGATCAAAGCGGATGACGCCCTGCCGCCTCTGGCGCGGGAGTTGTTTGAGATGCAGGCCAAGGAACTCGCCCAGCTGCAGGTCCGGCTGGAGGAGGTCAAAGACAAGCTGAT
>KI911947.1:149802-153561 GCA_000517005.1 Microvirga lupini | reverse complement strand
AATTCGCATCTGCCGTTCCGTCGACGAGAGCGGGTGATGCAAGGCTTTCGATCACCCAGGTACCTGCAGCGGTTCGTCAGCGTGTTCTCTGCCGTCCGCAATCTCTTCGTTCCATCCGGCTCCCGCCGCTCTGCCCGCGCTACCCACCTTCACCGCCTCAACGCCATGGCGGAATGGAGGTCTGCGGCCACAATTGCTGCTTGAGCCTGTCGGGCGACTGATCCGTCCCCACCGAGTGGTCCGATTTGAATGTTAATGGACTGATGGCCTCGACGCCAGCGCGGGCGGCGGTGCTGGTTGGGGTTGCTGAGCCGCCCGCGCCGACATGGCGGGCACGAAGACCTCCGGCGCTGGCGGCTTGTACCCGAGCGATCCGTGGGGTCTCAGGGTGTTGTAGTGGCGCCTCCAGCTTTCGATCACAACCTGCGCCTCTTTCAGCGAGTAGAAGATCTCACCATCGAGCAACTCGTCCCGAAGCCGGGCATTGAAGCTCTCGATGAACCCGTTCTCCCAGGGGCTGCCTGGAGCGATGTAAGCCGTCTTCGCTCCAACGACAGCGATCCACTCCTGGACAGCTTTCGCGATGAACTCGGCGCCATTATCTGACCGAATGTGCCTGGGCACGCCGCGCAGGATGAACAGGTCCGAAAGAACATCGATCACATCAGTGGCCTTGAGCTTGCGGCTGACCCGGATCGCCAGGCACTCGTGCGTGAACTCGTCGATCACGTTCAGCATCCGGTACTTCCTTCCGTCATGGGTGCGATCCTCCACGAAGTCGTAGCTCCAGACATGGTTGGGCCGCTCTGCTCGCAGCCGGATGCAGGATCCGTTATTGAGCCACAGACGACCTCTCTTGGGTTGCTTATTCGGCACTTTCAGCCCCTCCCGTCGCCAGATCCGCTCGACCCGCTTATCGTTGATGACCCAGCCGGCGGTTGAACGCAGGAGTTCCGCGATCTTGCGGTAGCCATAGCGCCCATACTGACGGGCAAGCGCGATGATATCGGCAGTGAGCCGCTCCTCATCGTCTCGCCCGCGCGGAATACGTCTTTGCGTCGAACGATGTTGTCCGAGCACACGGCAGACCCGCCGCTCGGACAGCTTCAGCTTGGATCGAACGTGCTCAATGCAGGCACGACGACGGGCGGGGCTTACCAGTTTCCCGAGGCGGCCTCTTTCAAGATCTGCTTATCCAACGTTAGATCGGCCACCGCGCGCCGGAGCCGGGCATTCTCCGCCTCCAGATCCTTCAGGCGCTTGACCTGGTCCGACTTCAGCCCGCCGTATTCCTGGCGCCAGCGATAGTAGGTCACCTCTGTCACGCCAATGGCACGAACCGCATCGGCCACGGATTGGCCTTGTGAGACCATCACATCGACCTGGCGTAACTTGGCTACAATCTCTTCCGGCTTGTGACGCTTTTTCGGCATTTGGGTCCTCCTGTCTGCCTCAAGACATACTTCAAGGTGGACCAATTCAATGGGGGTGGATCAGTCTTCTCGACCAGGCTCTTGAGGTCCATCACGGGAGTGGGCATCGGGGGTTCCTTCGGTCTCAGGTGGATGTCGCACCCCAACCCTAACCGGCAATCGCCGATGATCACTGTACAGCGCCCGACCCGCTACGGCGCTAGCGAGCGCGCGCGGTCCGACCGCTGTGCTTCCGTTGAGCTACACCACTCCATGGGGCCTAAGCCCAGGCGCGACCGCCGGCCGGCGGGGAGCTGGAAATCCAATGGTCGCGGTAGGCTGTCGAGACCGGCTCTACCTGCGCCAGTGGATCGCAGCTTGCCAGATCTTCTTCGGTGATGAGATCGCCGGCCCCGCCCGTATCGGCTGCGATCCGCTGGGCGATCCCGCCGGGATAGAAATCCTCAATGCGGAGATCGGCTATCCAGCGCAGCGTGGCGGCGAGCACCGGTTGTCGAAACGTGCTGCCGATCTCCGGTAGCTGACCGTTTCGCAGGAACAGTTTGCGGGCCGGCGATGCGCGCAGATAATCCCCCTCACCTTGGGTTTGTCGGTGCTGCGATGGCGGAACCGGATAGCTTTCTTCCGCACCGCGAATAGCGGGCGCCCCAACGCTTTCGCGTCTGAGCAGGCTTATTTCCTGCGCGCGGTCCAGCGTCGCGGGCATCGATGGAATCGTGCAGGCGCGATGCCCGCGACGCTGCTCGCCTACTTTGACCGTGCCGCGCGAAGCGACTGCGGGCGCACGGGAATGTCCATCGACGGCCCGCGTTCGACCATCGGCAAAACGAACGAGCAACATGGTTTGCCTGCCTAGCTAGCCCCGATGCACTGGGCTCGCACGCCAAAAATGTCCAGGCCGCGGCCACCGCCACGACAATCGCGTTCCCGCCGGCACGTAGGTTGTCCAGCCCGGCTCCAGCGGCGAGCGGAAAGCCATCACCACCGCCTCACGGCGTTGCCGCGTGAAAACGGCGGCGCCTTTGTGCTCCGCTCGCTCTGTGTCGGTAATCAGCATTGCGCACCTTTCAATCTCATCCTTCGGGCAAATCATCCAACCAGCAGGCGCCCTCGAGGTATGGCCGGGAAAAGATCTTTCCGATCTTTTCCGGAGCCTTGTTTTGAAGATATCGCATATACACGCGGCCATCGGCTCCAAGGTCGAGGATCTCGATCTTTCCTGTATAATGGGACATGATGTATTTGAATGTCTTTTGGATTCCGCTGAGACGTTGATTGATGCCGTGTGCAATCTCTAGTCCGCGGCGTAGTGAAACCTGAAAATGTGATGCGCCTTTCACCGGCCTGCCTTGAAAGAGATAATAAGGGCGGACACCCATTTGGTGACACTTGGCGAAGGTCGCAACCAAGATCTCGGGATCATCGTTGACTTTCGCGAGAAGCACGGACTGGTTGAGGAACTGCACACCTCGTGCGCGCAAAGAGCGAATGTTGCGCTCCGCATTGATCGAGATTTCACCGATGTGGTCGAAATGTGTGACGATCACTGCGACCTTACCTGCTTCATGGATTCGTTGGAACAAAGCCAGTAGAGCTGGATCCTCAAACCTTTTGGGCTCGTAGGCGACCATTTTTGTGCCGAATCGAATCGAATCCAAATGTGGGATCGGCAGCAGATAATCGAGAATTTTATCGAGCTTGGCTGTGCCGAGCACGAACGGGTCGCCGCCTGATAGCAGCACGTTCGTCATCTCAGGATGACCGCCAATATATCGCGCAATCTGGGCGAAATCAGCTGCGATTTCGTCAGAGTCCTTGCCAACGATGCGTTTGCGAAAGCAATAACGACAATATGAAGCGCAACGGTCTGTTACCAGCAACAACCCAGTCTGGGCGTACTTGTGCTGAAATCCAGGCACGACCGTGTTGTCGTGCTCGCCGCTCGTATCCAGATTGCCGGGACTCTCGAACTCTTCGAATGAGGGCTCGACGATGTATTTAAGCTGGTCATAGTAACCACTGTTGGTGATCTGTTCCCGATAGAATTGCGTAACATGATAACGCGTGATGCTATTGGCTTGCAGCTCACCCGGGGTAACGACGCGCGTCCCCTCAATGAAATTCATGACCATGATATCGGTTTGGATCGTTCGAGCAGTTTTCATGTAGACCCCCTCAGCCTGAGACCGGGCGACCGGAATGGTCGCAGCGGATTCTTCACGGAGCCCACGCAAGCGGCGTGCCACCGGCGAGGTTGTGCGGGCAAGAGAGGCAAAACCTTGTGTTTTGCGCGCCGCAACGGCGGAATACTTGCGTCTCAGCATAA
>KI911947.1:142432-149702 GCA_000517005.1 Microvirga lupini | reverse complement strand
CCCCTCGCAGTGTCTCATGTCCGACATCGTCGGACATGAGACACTGCGCTACCAGGGTTATGGTACTGCTCTGAAATGATTTTCTCAGTCGGCACGATCCATGCATGGCTATCCGCAAACGCGCTGCGCCACGGACCGAGGAGAAGTCATCCCATGATCACGCTCGCTGAAAATGCGATCGCCGCCGCGAAGACGGCGCTTCCCCGGGCCTCGTTGCATTAACCTTGGCAGTACAATTGAGGAGCACCTAATCGATGAGCCGTCCTGTTGTCTCTGTTCAAGCGTTGCCGCTTTCCCGTGTAGATCATCCTGTTGTGCGTGCAGTGGTTTGGCAAGTACGGCATCAGTTACCGCGCTCAGGATACTGGCGGGTGGATGAGACCTATGGGCAGGTTAGCGGGCGCTGGAAGTACCTGTTCCGGGCGGTCGACAAGCACGGCCAGCTGATCGACTTCATGCTCTCCGCCCGCCGAAACACCCGAGCCGCTTATCGCGTCCTATGCAAGACCGTGAAGACGATGAGCAACTGTCCGCCGTCTTCGATCACGACCGACAAGCTGGTGTCTTATTCAAGGGCGATTAAGTACGACATGGCCATCGCCAATAAATTTCGAGGCAGATCGGCGTGGTAAGCAACGAGAATCCCCGCATTCCGGGGCCCCTTGATTTGCAGCGCAACGGCCCTTCGGTGCTCGTTGTGGACCGCATCGGCGTCGGAGGATCTGGGGCCGGACAGGCAAGCCGCATGTTCGCCGCCAGCCCTGCCGTTGCCCGGCTGGACGCAGGTCGTTTCGAAATCGATGAGAAGCTGCAGTGACTGCTGCTGTTCTTTCAGGCGCCATGGTGCGCAGCGAGGATCATGCCTCCGGGACAGCCTCGCTGGAGGCACTTCTGAGCATCATCACCGAGCGGCGCGCCGACTATACCGAGCGCCAGCAGCTCGATGCCGAGACGGTGAAACTGATGCAGGCGGCAGGCGTCTACCGCGCGCTGGTGCCGCGTCGCTTCGGTGGCGACGAGCTTTCGCCCGCCGACTTCCTGCGCCTGGTCGAGCGGATATCCACCGCGGATGGGTCCGCCGGCTGGGTGGCGAGCTTCGGCGTGTCGGCGATGTATCTCTCCTCCCTGCCGGTCACTACGCTGGAAGCGCTCTATGCCGAGGGCCCCAACATTGTCTTCGCGGGCGCGCTCTTCCCTCCGCAGCAGGCCGAGGTCGTGCCGGGCGGGTATCTCGTTTCTGGCCGCTGGCAGTTCGGCAGCGGATCGACCGGCGCGTCGTTGGTCGGCGTCGGCATCAAGGCCGGCGACGGGCCTGCCTCCGGCCTGCCGCGCATGGCGGTGATGCCTGCCGGGAAAGTGAAGATCGTACCAAATTGGGACGTGATCGGCCTTCAGGGCACGGGAAGCCACGATCTTGTGGTCGATAAGGTTTTCGTGCCTGAGGAATGGACCTTCGTTCGCGGGAGCCCTCCTTCGATAGACCTGCCGATCTATCACTATCCGGCAATGGCGCTTGCGGCCCAGGTGCTCGCCGTGGTGGGGCTGGGTATTGCCCGGGCTGCGCTCGACGAGATCGCGCGCATGGCGATGCATCGTGCTTCGATCACGGGCGCTCCGCTATTGGCCGAGCGCGCCCATGTCCAGATCGAGCTGGCCAAGGCGGAGGCAGCGCTCCGCTCCGCCCGCGCTTTCTTTTACGACGTGACAGAGAATGCTTTCGCAGTCCTGTGCGGTGGTGAAGCACTGCCGCGCGAAGCAACAAACCTGCTCCGTCTTGCCGCGAGCAACGCGGCGCAGGCAGGTGCGGACGTTGCCCGTGCGGCCTTCAGGCTGGCTGGCACGGCAGGCATCTATTCCGGCCATCCGCTCGCGCGTTTCGTGCAGGACACGATGGTCGTCGCGCAACATGCCTTCCTGTCCGAAGGCACGTGGCAGAGCTCTGGCCGTGTGATGCTCGGGCTCGACGCGCCGCCCGGCTTTCCCTGAATGATGGAGATCTGGCCTATGGAGACTGAGATGGGGACATTGCCTAGCGATGGGGGCTCCGTGCCCGATTATGGTGCGCTGGTGCGCGAGGACCGGGTCCATACCTCGCTTTACCGCGACCCCGCCCTGTTCGAGGCGGAGATGGAGCGGATCTTCAGCAAGACCTGGGTGTGGGTCGCGCATGCGAGCGAGCTGCCGGGGAAGAACAGCTTCAAGACGGCGCATGTCGGCCGCCAGCCGGTGATCGTGACGCGCGATCGCGATGGCATATCATGGGCTATGGGGTGGGCAATGATGTCAGCCGCGGCGCCTATTTCACCGAACAGATGAAATATGGCGCCACCTTCGTTGCCTCGACGAAGGGCTTTCCGAAGGCCAAGGGCTGCAGCGCGCTTCGCCTCGCAACGGAGATCGGCCATGTCACCAAGGGCCGGCTGTGGTGCAAGATCAATGGCGAAGTGAAGTCTGAAGGCGATGTGTCGGAGATGCTCTGGAACTCTGCCCAGACCGTCGCGATCATCTCGCAATATTTCACGCTGAAGCCCGGCGACCTCATATTCATGAGCCATCCGCCAGGCCATGGGCCGATGAACCCCGGCGACACTGTCGAATGTGGTCTCGATGGCGTCGCGACCCTGACCAACACGGTCGTTTCAGCCTGATCCTGGCGGAGATTCCATCATGTCGAACAGCAATGAAATGATCATGAATTGCCGTCAGGCGCTGTCGGGGCTGGCCGGAACCACCGGCGCCGCAGTCGTGGCGGCAACCGCGGCGCCGGCCACACAGGCCAGGACGGGTGCAATGGCTTATCCATCCTACCGATCGGTGCTTCTGCCGGTTACGGGCATGCGCGCGATGCTGCCGGTGCATCATGTCTACTGCAACGGCACCGAGCCCTATCCCGGCTATTTCAACCAGAAGAACGCCTGGTCGAATGACGGCACCGGGCGCCAGATCCCCTATTTCTTCCAGAAAGGGGATGATTCCGTCATCGTGCCGGGAGAGCCGTCGCCCTATCCGCTGGCGACCAAAGAGTTGGAAGCGACCGTCCAATTGGTCGTCGCGATCGGATCGCCGGGCCAGAATGTCTCCGTGGAGGAAGCGGGCAAGCTGATCTTCGGCTATGCCGCCGGCGTCAGCTTGATCAGAGCGGATTTCGTGGACCTTCCCGAGGCCACGGTGGCGACGGCTGCCGATGGATCCGCCTTGTGCAGCCCGATCCTCCCGGCGCGCAGCGACCTTCACATGAAGGACAAGCGCGCCCGGCTGGCGATCGACGGCGTGGTAAAGCAGGATGTGCTCCTGGGTGACCTGCCGTGGCGGCCGGTGGAACTGATCGCGCGGCTTTCGACCATGTTCCCCCTGCAACCCGGGGACCTCATCTATTGTGGATCGCTCGCAAAGCCGGTTCCAGTGAAGCGCGGCCAGACGCTGACCTTCGACATCGACGGTATCGCCGTGACGAAGACATCCATCGCGTAATCCGTCCTTGGCGACCGGATCATGGCCTGAGGCCATGATCCAGCCGTCAGTTTCGTCGCTGATTGCAGGAATTTACGATGCGCATCGCTATTGTGGGGGCCGGCGCCGTGGGCGGAACCATGGCCGCGCTACTGGGCCGGGCCGGCTTTCGTCCGACCGTCATAGCGCGTGGCGCACGGCAGAAAATGCTTGAGGAAGGCGGCCTTTCGTTCCGATCCACCCAGGGAGACTTCGCGACCTCGGTCGTCGTTGCGGAGGCCGAAAGCGCCGGCGTACAGGATATTCTCATTCTGGCGGTGAAGGGGCAATCCCTGCCCCAGGCTCTTCGCGATGCCATACCGATGATCGGCCCCGACACCATCGTCATCCCGGCGGTCAATGGCGTTCCCTATTGGCATTTTTTGCAGGCGGGCGGCCCATTCGATGGCCGGTCGGTCGAAGCGGTCGATCCCGGGGGTGCCCTGCAGGCGCTGCTGCCGGCCACACAGATTGGCGGATGCGTCCTGTACCTGACCGCGGCACTCGACATGCAGGGCGTCGTCGTCCTCAGCGGCGCGCCACGGATCGTGCTGGGTGGCTTGTCGCCCGCGGTCGGGGCTCCCCTGAAGGCGTTCGCCCAGGCGCTGACGCAGTCAGGCATATCCACGTCCGTCAGCACGGACATACGGTCGGAGGTCTGGGCGAAGCTCGCGCTGAATCTCGCCACCAATCCCTTTTCCGTGGTGACCGGAGCAACGCTGCATGACCTGTTCCACCGTCCCGACCTGGTTCCGACGGTGGAAGCCATTCTGGTTGAAGCCGTTGCGCTTGCGCGTGGGATCGGTGTGGAACCCGCGCTGGACATCGACACCATGATGGCGATCGGGCGTCGCGCGGGTCAGGTGGAAACCTCGATGCTGCAAGACCATAAGCGCGGCGTGGCGCTCGAACTTGCCCCTATTGCCGATGCCGCGCTGGAGCTGGCGTCGTGGATCAACCATCGCATGCCCGTGACGGCCGAAGTGGTAACCGCTGTGCGCACCCATTCCGGACAGGCCGGGGCGCAGGCGCCCGAGGCGATATGATATGATGACTGACGAAAGCGCATGGCAACTGCCGTCCCAGCATCAAGAGCCGCGCCTGTCCCTTCGTCAGATGATGGATGACGCCCCTCATACGGCGTTACAGAAAGAAGTGATGCTGCTCAGCATCGCAGCCGTGGTGCTGGACGGTTTCGACAATCAACTGCTGGGCTTCGCCATCCCGGCATTGCTGATCGAGTGGGGCGTCGAACGAAGCAGCTTCGTTCCGGTCATCGCCCTCAGCCTGATCGCCATGAGCATCGGCACAGCGATAGGCGGATGGCTGGGCGACAGGCACGGCCGGAGACCGATCCTCATCAGCAGCATCATATTGTTCGCTATTGCGACATTGCTCACCCTGATGGCGACCGGCGTTCTTCAATTTACTGGTTTCCGCATTCTTGCGGCGCTGGGAATGGGCGGGGCGATGCCCAATGCCGTGGCGCTATTATCCGAATTCACCCCGCGCCGCCGCCGCAGCTTCGCCATCACCTTCGGAATGATCTGCCTGCCGCTGGGCGGTGTGCTCGCCGGCCTCGTGTCGGCCGGGCTGCTTCCTCTTTACGGATGGCGATCCATCTTCTTGGTCGGCGGCTTGATGCCGCTCTTATTCTCGCTGCTTCTGAGCCGCCGGCTTCCGGAATCGCCGGAATATCTCCTGAATCGACGCGACCGGCGCGATGACCCCCAGAGGCTCGTGGCAAGACTGGGTTATGACGAAGTCGATCTCGCACCGCCCAGTGAACAGCCAGGGCAGGATCGGGTTGGCGTCTCCGCGCTCTTCCGCTTCGGCTATCTTGGCGATACCCTGCTGATCTGGCTTGCCTTTCTGTGCACGCTCACGGCTGCCTATTGCGTCTTCAACTGGGTGCCGACCCTGTCGGCCCGGATCGGTTTCGATCTGGCGCTGTCCAGCAGCGGCCTTGCCGCCTTCAACTTCGGTGGAATTGTTGGCGCCATTCTAGCCGCGCTAAGGATCGACAGATCTGGCTCACGCTTGCTGACGCCCTGCATGGCGCTCGGCGGCGTTCTGGCTGCGTTTTTCACGGGAGCCATGCTGGGCAGCGGCGCGACGACGCAGCAGGCGATCGCGATGCTCTTCGTGTCCGGCTTCTTCATTGCCGGGCTGCAGCCGATGCTCTTCGCGCTTGCCGCAAACATATATCCTGACCGCCTGCGCGCCACCGGTGTTCGCGCGGCACTGGCGGTCGGCCGTCTCGGCGCGGTGACCAGTTCGGCGCTGGGCGGCGCCCTGATCATGCTGGGGCCGTTCTCTTATTCGGCTTTCTAAGCCTGCTCATGCTGGTCGTTGCCGTCTCGCTGATCTTCATCCGGCGCCATGTACCGAAGGCCGCGGCGCCGTCTCCCAACATCTTGTCGGCTGGAGCCTGAACCATGAACCTGGACATTTCTGACACGGAAATGAAGATCCGCCAGCAATTGACCGATTTCTATCATCTGGTCGCTTATTTCGGCTGGACGGAATTAATCTTCAACCACATCTCGGCGCGGTTGCCGGCTGATGAACATCATTATCTGATCAATCCTTTCGGCCTCAATTACCGGGAGATCCGGCCGGACAATCTGCTTGTCGTCAATGTGCGGGGCGAGTTGGTGCGACCGTCCAACTATGCCGCGAATCCCGCAGGCTTCGCCCTTCATGGTGTCATTCATGAAAATCGGGAGGATGTGATGTGCGTCGCGCACACGCACACCAACCCCGTTTCGGCCGTCGCCATGAAGGAAGACGGCTTCGACCATCACAGCTTCTACGGCGCACAGCTTCATGGTCGCGTTGCCTATCATGACTTCGAAGGGATCACTCTCTACAATGATGAGCGCCCCCGGATGCTGGCCAGCCTGGGCGACAAGGACGTATTGGTGCTGCGCAATCACGGTGTCGCCGTTTGCGGAAAGGATATCCCTTCCGCCTTCATGCTGCTCTGGACGGTGCAGCGCGCAGCGGAAATCCAGTGCCATGCAGGATCCATCCCTGGACGCAATACGGAGCTGCCCCAATCGGTAATGCAGCGCTGCGCCACGGATGCTGGTGATCTGGTGAAGAATTCTGGCTTGGCCGAACTCGTCTTCAATGCCCAAGTAAGGCAGATGCGGGCTGCGTAAATTTGCAGCGTCGATCGAAGATAGGGCCGTTCATGCCCAGTTCCGGCGAGGCAGACTCATATCAGAGCGGTCAGGTGCCAGCGCCCCAGTGCCTTGTCGCGAGTCAACCTCTCTGGAATTTGGGACAGGAAGTCATCAGTCCTCCAATGCTCGAAAGAGCATTCGCAGATCCTCGTTGAGCCGCGCCTCGCGATCGGGCGACACCTCTCTGAAACTGCGTTCGTAGAGGTTCATGGCAATTTCGAGCGCCGCCTTGCGCGCCTTGGCGCCGACATCGGTCAGCCGTACTTCGGTTACCCGTCCGTCCGAAACCCGCGCGGAACAGGTCACCAGCCCTTCCGCCTGCATCCGCTGGACGATCTTCATCATCGTCGGCAGCTTGACGATGGCAAGTTCAGCGATCTCGCTGACACTGATCGCCTCGTCCCCTTCAAGGCACATCAGAACGCGCCAGCGGGGCACATCAAGGCCGATCTTCTTCAGGCGGCGCTCAAGTTGCTGAAGATAGCGACCGACGACACGCGTCAGCCAGTAGAAGGGCCATTGCTCCCGCTCGAAAATTCGGTGGCTCTCCAAGGCCATGTCTCTGAAATCGGACATGACACGCCTGTAGC
>KI911947.1:142145-142332 GCA_000517005.1 Microvirga lupini | reverse complement strand
TGGATTTGGAGCGGAGTGAGCCTGGCGGGGCCACAGCGGATTCGAGCATTTGAGCGCGCATCAATGCTAAGCAGGGCATCGGGTTAGTCGGAATGGAGCCGGGCAGGGGAATGCCCGAAGCCGTCTGACATGGGCAGAGTTAACGTGAGATTCCAAAGCCTCAGAGCCTCACGCCAAAATGCCTATA
>KI911947.1:140814-142045 GCA_000517005.1 Microvirga lupini | reverse complement strand
GCCAGTTATCGGCATGCTCAACCCGCCATGACCTCCTTGAGCGGCACCGTGGCATCGGCCAGGCGCACCCGGTCCGGTGCCGTGCCGGCGAGGATCAGCTGCCGACCTTGAACATAGTCCTTGACCGCGTTCACGCAGTCGAGCGCGATCAGCCGGCCGTCGCGGAGATAGGCTATGGTGAAGCTGCGCGTAGCCGGGTCACCACGCACCACCGTCTCGTCATGACCGACCGAGAGGCCGACAGTCTGCAGCTTCAGATCATATTGGTTGGACCAGAACCAGGGCAATGCATGATAGGGCTCGGCTGCTCCCGTGATCGACTTCGCCGCAGTCATCGCCTGATCATTGGCATTCTGCACCGACTCCAGGCGAATGACGGCACCGCCGGCAAACGCATTCACATGCGCAGCGCAATCGCCGATCGCATAGATGTCGGAAAGCGTCGTGTGACAATGCGCGTCGACGAGAACGCCGTTTCCGCCCTCCGCGCCCGCCGCGAGCAGGGGTTCAATCTCCGCTGTTATGCCGATGCCGACGACGACAAGATCGGCAGGCAGGACCTCGCCATCACACAGACGCACAGCAGTCACCCGACCTTCGCCCACCAGACGGTCGACTGTGACATTCAGGCGTACGTTGACGCCATGGGCCCGATGCTCCGCCTCATAGAAGCGGGACAGCGGCTCGCCGGCCACGCGCGCGAGAACACGGTCCTGCGCTTCCAGCACCGTCACGACCTTGCCGAGTTTGGCCAGTACCGCGGCCGCCTCTAGCCCGATATAGCCCCCGCCGACGATGACTGCTCGCTCCACATCGGGCAATTCGGCCATCATCCGATCGACATCGGCGCGCGTACGTACCGCATGCACGCCCTGAAGGTCATGGCCCGGACATGACAGGCGGCGCGCTCTGCCCCCGGCTGCCCAGATGAGGGCGCCATAAGCGATGCTCTCCCCATCGGCGAGCGTCACGATCTTCCTTTCCGCATCGATCGCGACCACACGCCGCCCCAGCAGCATCTCCACATTCCGTTCCGTCCAGAAAGCGGCCGGCCGGATGAGGATCCGCTCGAAGGGCTTTTCCCGGGAAAGATAATCCTTGGACAAGGGTGGCCGTTCATAGGGCAATTCGGGCTCGTCGCCGATCAGCGCGATGTTGCCCGCGAACTTCTGCTGACGCAGAGCAATCGCCGCCTGCGCCCCGCCATGGCCGGCGCCCACGATCACGACGG
>KI911947.1:140412-140714 GCA_000517005.1 Microvirga lupini | reverse complement strand
GGCATCATGTTGCCCATCATGGGCATTGCGGCTGAGCTGGTCATGTCCGTCTCTCATCTGCTTGTCAGAAATTCGCCAGCGTTTCCGCTGCGTCGAAGCAAAGGATGAGCCTGGCAGGGTCCCCGCGGCAACGCATCCCAGCGACGTGGCCGCTTCTTTCCTCCAATTTATTGGAGATCGGGCAAACAGATCGAACAAACCGTCGTTTTATTGGATGCGCCTCAGCTTTAGTAGACAACCTGGGCAGTCCGCGGACCAGCGTGGCATGCTCACGATCACGCCGCCGTTGGAGGCCCCTGTGC
>KI911947.1:134173-140312 GCA_000517005.1 Microvirga lupini | reverse complement strand
GCTGCTCCAAATTCGCGAATCTCACGCCAACATGCTCAGCGACACTGATACCTAAGGAGTTTCCCTTAGGCGGGTTTACAACGACTTGGAGGTTCGTCCAGAGCTTTGAAAAGCTATGCAAAAGCTTTGGCTGCAAGGGCGCCCAGGATGGCTCCGGTCAGCAGGATGCTGTCATGAAGTCCGAGGAGGCATCGGGATATTTTGCCGTTCCCGTGGATCCAGAGCGTGGTGCCGAGCACAATGAGGGACCATCCGACACCAATGAGAGCAGCAGAGGTGGAGAACCCTCCGACAGTACTGGAAAGCACAAAGGCCATGGCTCCGCTTGCCAGGGCAAGGCATCCAGCGGCGGACAAGGGAATGGGGCGGGCAATCTGCGGGAGAAAAGCTAAAACCAGGGATGGAGTATACATAGCCATGACGTGCCACGCGACGGCGCCCACGGCGGCTTCTGACGGGGCGCATCCGAACACAGCGATCGGAGTCGCACCCATCAAAGCCGTCATGGCAAACCACCCACATGCTCCAATCAAGGTCGGTAGAAGGATAGCGCGCCCTCCTTGCAGGCCTGTGGCGCTTTCAAGGTCCCGGCGGCTCTGATAGGGCAGAGCCGCAGTGGCGGCGAGCGATACCACATGAGCCAGCGCTGCGGCGGCAGCCGTGCCGGCGAAGATCCGTGGCGATGCCAGAGCCTCCGCAGCCCCTGCAATGGTCGGAGCAGCTAGGCTCGCAAGGGTCGCTGCACCGAAGACGAGCAGGAGCGCACTAGTTCCCTTGCCTCCAACCGGCACGGCGGCGTGGCGATAGAACAGGCTAAAGCCTCCGGCGATGCCGAGCCAAAAGGCGCCGAGTACCAGGGCGCCGAAATGCATCGCCACGAGAGCCCAGACAAGAACCGCGCCACCAGCAGCACCGAGACTTGCACCGAGAGAGAAGGCTGCCCGGCGACCAAAGGAGTCGAGCAGGAAAGAGGCCGGAAGGCTGGCCAGGGCCGCGCCAGCATAGAAGGCCGCGCAAGGCAGGGTTGCCAAGCCCTGGCTTGGTGCGAGCGACAGGCCCGCCAAGGGCAGGATGCTGAGGGTCAGAACCTGGGCGAGGACGGAGAAAGCGAAGCCACCGGCGAGAAGCGCGGTTCCGCGACGGTCGGCGACTGCGTTGCCCAGTGCCCCCGGCTCACAGATGCACTCGAGCTGTCCCGCCCGGGGAATAGCTGCCAGTGACGTCATTTCCGCATATCGTCGTCGGACAGGACACGGACGGCCGCACCCTGCACATCGTCATACTGGCCGTTCTTCAGCGACCACAGGAAGGCCGCCAGGCCCGACAGTCCGAGCAGGAGGGCCATGGGGACGAGATAAATCAGGACTTGCATAGGATCAGGCTCCTTGTGGGGCCGGAACAGGATGACCAGAGGCCGGCTCGGACTGAGACGCAGATGTGCGCCCACGGGCCCGAAGGGCGTTGAGGGTTACGATGGTCGAGGAGCCTGACATCGCGAGCGCCGCAACGAGAGGCGTGACATAACCAAGAAAGGCAAGGGGCACCGCAATCAGATTGTAGATCAGCGCGATGCCAAGGTTCTGGCGCATGAGGCTGTGGGCACGGCGGGAGATCTCGATCGTCTCCTGCACGGGCTTGAGTCGCTCACCGAGGAAAACCGCGTCGGCCTGAGCCTGGGTCAGGTCAGCCGCGCTGATGGGCGAGAGCGATACATGGGCCGCTGCCAGAGCCGGTGCGTCGTTGAGGCCGTCGCCGACCATGAGAACCTTGCGACCTTCGGCCTTGAGAGCCTCGAGCGCCTCGATCTTGTCGGCCGGTTTGCAGCCGCCGCGCCACACCTCAATCCCGAGCGCAGAAGCGATAGGAGCGACGGCCTCAGGACGGTCACCTGACAAAATACGGCAGTCAAATCCACGCTGGCGCAGGCTCTGCACGACGGCAGCGGCATCTGGCCGCAAGGCCTGCCGCACCAGCAGGACGGCGCGCCTCTCGCCCCAGGAAAACGCAATGACGGATGCCGTATGATCTGTTGCGGCCGCCCTTTCCGCGATTGCCACGGAATCACAGAACACAGGGCTGCCGAGTCGCATCTCGCGACCATCCACGATACCGCGTACGCCCTGGCCAGGCTCCTCGATCACGCCATCGCAGGGGCGGCGATCCTGAGACATCTGCGCCACGGCCGATGCCAACGGATGATGACTCGACAGGGCCAGCTGGCTTGCGGCCGCCAGGAGATCGGGGTCGACGTCACCTGCATTGATCACGCTCATGGCAGGCAGGGTCAGCGTGCCGGTCTTGTCGAAGACGATGGTATCCACCTTCGCCAGCCGCTCGAAGGCATCGCCCGCGTTGAGGAACACGCCGGCGCGGAACAGGGCGCGGGAGGCGACCACTTGAACGACCGGCACTGCAAGTGCCAGCGCACAGGGGCAGGTGATGATGAGCACCGCAATGGCGGTGATTAGCGCATCGTGAACGGACGAGCCGGTTGCGATCCAGGTCAGGGCCGTGATGGCAGCAGCTGCATGCACGACCGGTGCATAGATCTTCGCCACTCGGTCGGCCAGCTGCACGTAGCGCGATTTCGCGGCGGCCGCATTCTCCAATAGCCGTTCGACCTCATCGAGGAGCGTGCCCTTGCCCGCGGCGGTCACGCGCAGAGTCAGAGTGCCGTTGTAGTTCATGCTGCCCGCATAAACCTGGCTGTCGGCGTTGACGGCGCGATGAGCCGTCTCGCCGGTCACAAGACTCTCATCGACTTCCGAAGAACCGGAGATGACGATGCCATCAACCGCAATGCGCTCTCCTGGGCGGACGAGAACGCGGTCCCCCGACTTCAAGGCGGCCGTGGGGAGCAGGACGACCTCTCCGTTGTCTTCGATCCGGTGCGCGACCTCGGCCGTGAAGGAGGCGAGGTTACCGGCAACGGCTCGGGTCTTCCGGCGCATGGCCTGGTCCAGATACCGGCCGCAGAGCAGGAAGAACAGGAGCATGACCGCCGAGTCGAAATAGGTGTGCTCGGCGTGATTGACGGTTTCGACAACCGACATGGTAAGCGCCAGCAGGATGCCAATGACGATGGGCACGTCCATGTTGGTGCGCCGGCTGCGCAGGGCGTTCATCGCGCTCTGGAAGAACGGCTGGCCGGCATAGGCCACGGTCGGCAGGGCGATGAGGGCGGCGAGCCAGTGGAAGAAGTCACGGGTTTCCGGGGTGATGTCCGTCACGTTGCCGGACCAGACCGAGACCGCCAGCAACATGATGTTCATCGACGCGAAGCCTGCGACCGCCAGACACTTCAGGAGCCATTGGGAGCGGCGGGCCTCTTCCTCCTCGACGAGGCGTGCCTGGAAGGGGTGGGCGCGATAGCCCAGCTGCTGCAGCGCCTCGACCACGGCTGATGGGGAAAGCTCCCCGTCCCGCCATTCGACGGCAAGGCGATGATTGGTGTAATTCAGCCTCGCATCGAGGATGCCGGGCAGCAGGCACAAACCGCCTTCGATCTCGTCGATGCAGGCGGCGCAGTCGATCCCCTCGACGGCGAGGTCGAGATGGGCTGTACCATCGTCCTGGCGTTTGACATAGATGGAGAGGTCGAGCGCTTCGGCCATCGCGAAAGATCCTAAAGCGAGATGCGGCTCTTGGAGCGGAAGACGATTTCCGTCTCGCGCTTCAGGCCGATGACGAGGTCCCACTGGCCTTCTGGCATGGGAATGAGGCTCTTGAACTGCCCTGGGGTCAACTCGACGAATTCGAGCGGCACGTCACGGCGTTTGTCGGTGGGATGGGCCAGACGGATCTCAGGAGTGAGGCCTGTAAGGACCTGCCCCTGGGCGTCGCGAGCCGCGATGGTGATACCCGAGGCCTCGCCGTGTTGCAGGAACGCCTCGACCGACCAGTGGCGCGCGTCCTGCGCATGGGCCGCCGCGACATCGTTCTTGAACGACAGGCCGGCCTTGTAGGCGCTCTCCGTCTCGACGCCGCTGAAGCTCGATATGGCGACGCGCACCATGTAGAAATTCATGGCGAAGATGATGCCGAAGAAGGATACGAAATAGAGCAGAACCGTGCGTCCGGTGATGGGCCTGGAAGACCGCTTCGTGGCGAGTGTAGTGGACATGGGACTTACCTTTAAGGAGCCTTGAAGTGATCGCTCGTGCTGGCGGTCTCGCCGGTGGCAAGGTCGGTCAGGACGAACCAGAGAGAGGTCGATTCCTCAGCCGTCGAAGCGGTGTCCGTCATCAGCACACGCGCCTCGAGCGTCTGATCCGGACCGACGGTGACGATGGAACGGCCCTGCTGATCGACTTCTCCGCCCACGACATCGATCTTGGCTTCCGGTAAACCTTCCACGCTGAGAGCGTAGCGGCGCGCGTCGAGGTTCTTGTTGGCGACGCGGATGGTGAACCCGTTGCGGATCGAGCCGTCGGAGAGACGCACAAAGAGGGGATTGCGATCGTGCATGACGCTCAAGTAAAGATGCTGGCGCATGGCAAGCGACGCAATCATGACCGCGCCGACCAAGATAATGAGACCGGCATAGAAGAGGGTGCGCGGGCGCAGGATGCGGCGCACTTCCGGGCGGCCCTCGATACGGGCCTGGACGTTCATATCGGTGTCGTAGGCGATCAGGCCTTGCGGACGGCCGATCTTGTCCATCACACCGTCACAAGCATCCATGCACAGGCCACACTGGATACAGTCAAGCTGTAGGCCCTTGCGAATGTCGACGCCGGTCGGACATACGGCCACACACTGATTGCAGTCGATGCAATCGCCCGCAGGCAGACCCTGCAACTTCAAGGCTTCGTTCTTCTTCATCGAGCCGTGCGGCTCGCCACGGTCGTAGCGATAGGTGACATTGAGGGCGTATTCGTCCGTCAGAGCGGCCTGGATGCGCGGCCACGGGCACATATAGGTGCAGACCTGCTCGCGCATGAAGCCGGCGAGTGTGTAGGTCGTGAAGGTCAGAATGCCGATCCAGACATAGGCCACAAACGGTGCCTGGAAGGTCGCCAGCTCATAGACCAGGGTCGGCGCGTCGGCGAAATAGAGCACCCAGGCACCGCCGGTCCACCAGGCGATCATGAGCCAGATGAAGTGCTTCAGAGCCTTTCGGCTGAAAACGCCGATGGTGAGCTTTTGGTTGTCATGGCGCATCCGCTCGCGCCGGTCGCCCTCAACCCAGCGCTCCACCGCATAGAACAGGTCGGTCCAGACGGTCTGAGGGCAGAGATAACCACACCAGATCCGGCCCGCGACGGCATTCATGAGGAAGAGCGTCAGCGCCGCCAAAACCAGGAGGCCGGTGATGTAATAGACCTCCTGAGGCCAAATCTCAATGAAGAAGAAATAGAACCGGCTGTTGGCGAGATCGACCAGGATGGCCTGATCCGGCGCATTAGGTCCACGATCCCAACGGATGAAGGGCAGGAAGTAATAGATGCCGAGGGTGACGGCGAGCACGATCCATTTGATCGTGCGATAGCGGCCTTTCACGGCCTGCGGATAGATCTGCTTGCGGGGGGCATAGAGCGGGGCGTCGTCCGCCGTGGGGCCGCCGAGAGAATGGGGAAGGGGGGCGTCAGTCATCGAATCTGTCGCAATCGTCTCGATCTGAATGACGATGGGATACGATGGGGCCAGCCAAGCCGCCTTGATCCAAATCAAGCAGCGGCCGGAGGTGGTCCCCCGACCGCTTGTCTATGGGACTTTGAACAGGTTCAGGGCCTCTGATCGCCGCCCAGGGAATGGACGTAGAGGGTCAGCGCCTTGATGGTTGTATCGTCCAGGCGTCCGTGCCATGTCGGCATGACGCCGCCGCGCCCGTTCATCAGCCCTTCCATGATGGTCGCCTTGTCGGAACTGAAGAGCCAGATCTTGTCCGACAGCTTGGGGGCACCGAGATCCTGGCTGCCTTGCCCCTGATCGCCGTGACAGGCGGCGCAGTTATCGGTATAGACCTTGGCTCCGGCCGTCAGGTCGGCTCCCTTGTCCGTCGGCAGGCCCGACAGGGAGCGGACGTAATCCGCCGCCTGCGAGATCTCCTCCCGCTTGAGCATCCCGTCACGCCCGAAGGCGGGCATGGAGCCGGAATGGCCCTGATCGCTGGTCGAGCGCGCGCCGTAGCGGATCG
>KI911947.1:133756-134073 GCA_000517005.1 Microvirga lupini | reverse complement strand
CGATATCACGATCAGCACGCCGATGATGAGGATGATCGAGTTGGTCTCGAAGATCTTATGACGGACCAGAGTGACATGGTCGTTTCCTTTACTCCGCAGCGACGAGCGCGGGCCGGGCCGGAAGGGCTTCTTCCTCGACAGCTCCAGCCGTGGTGATCGTCTTCCAGACGTTCCACGCCATGATCAGGCTGCCGGCCACGAAGAGAGCGCCGCCGAGGGCACGGATGATGTAGAAGGGATGCATCGCCTCCACCGTCTCGATGAACGAGTACTCAAGGAAGCCGAGGCCGGTATAGGCGCGCCACATGAGGCCCTGC
>KI911947.1:133137-133656 GCA_000517005.1 Microvirga lupini | reverse complement strand
GGCGACCGACACGACCATGAGACGCAGAACCGGATCCGTGCGGAGCTTGTCCCAGGCACCCGAGAGAGTCATCAGGCCGTTGATCATGCCGCCCCAGGAGGGCATCCACAGCATGACCGAGAACACCATGCCGAGGGTCTGTGCCCAGTCGGGCAGGGCGGTATAATGCAGGTGGTGCGGTCCGGCCCAGATGTACATGAAGATCAGGGCCCAGAAGTGAACGATGGAGAGGCGGTAGGAATAGACCGGCCGCTCGGCCCGCTTCGGGATGAAGTAGTACATGATGGCGAGAAAGCCGGCGGTGAGAAAGAAGCCGACCGCGTTATGGCCGTACCACCACTGCACCAGCGCATCCTGGACACCGGACCACACGATGTAGCTCTTGGGCGAGAAGAGCGAGACGGGGATCGAGGCGTTGTTGCCGAGATGCAGGACGGCGATGGTCAGGATGAAGGCGAGATAGAACCAGTTGGCCACATAGATGTGGGGTTCCTTGCGGCGCATGACGGTGCCGAGGAA
>KI911947.1:132719-133037 GCA_000517005.1 Microvirga lupini | reverse complement strand
GGAGATGACGATCAGCACGCCGAGGATGAGGATGATTGAGTTGGTCTCGAAGATCTTGTGACGGGACCAGAATGACATGGTCGTTTCCTTTATTCCGCGGCGATGAGGACGGGCTGCCTGGCTTGAGGCGCTTCCTCGACCGCCTGTCCGACCGAGATCGTCTTCCAGACGTTCCAGGCCATGATCAGGCTGCCGGCCACGAAGAACGCACCGCCGAGCGCCCGGATGACATAGAAGGGGTTCATCGCTTCCACAGTCTCGATGAAGGAGTATTCGAGGAAGCCGAGGCTGGTATAGGCGCGCCACATGAGGCCCTGG
>KI911947.1:132433-132619 GCA_000517005.1 Microvirga lupini | reverse complement strand
CGAATAAAGCGCTTTCTTGTTCCACAGCCACGGAACGAGGCAGTAGACGGCGCCGAAGGAGATGTAAGCGACCCAGCCGAGAGCGCCGGCATGCACGTGGCCGATGGTCCAGTCGGTGTAGTGCGACAGCGAGTTCACGGCCTTCACGGACATAAGTGGCCCTTCGAAGGTTGCCATGCCGTAGAA
>KI911947.1:121435-132333 GCA_000517005.1 Microvirga lupini | reverse complement strand
GACCAGGAAGTAGGTGACCCACACGATGGTGAGGAAGAGGTCGGCGTACCATTCTGGCTCGGCATATTCCTTGCCCTGCGTGATGCCGATCAGATAGCCCGTGCCGGCAATCACGATGAAGAAGTTGTAGCCCAGCACCACGAACCAGGGCGCGATGTCGCCGACCATCCGGGCGCGGCAGGTGCGCTGCACGACGTAGAACGATGAGGCGATCAGCACGTTGCCGCCGAAGGCGAAGATCACCGCCGATGTGTGCAGCGGTCGCATCCGGCCGAAGGATAGCCATGCGGTGTCGAAGTTGAGCGCCGGGAAGGCGAGCTGCAGGGCGATCAGCAGGCCGATGGTAAAGCCGGCGATGCCCCAGATCACGGAGGCGATCGTCGCGAACTTCACGGGACCCATATTGTAGTTCGGCTTGCCGCCGATGGTCAGCGGGGCCAGCTGCGCTGGGCGCTCATAATACCGGTTCACGATGGCGAACACGGCGGCCACGCTGGCTGCTGCGAAGAGATAGGCGTGGAAGGCGTATTCGGGCGTATAGGCCTTCGCCGCGATGATGATGCTGAGGAGCGCCAATGCGGCGAAGGCAAGGGCCGAGCCCATCTCGCCGAAGGTCATTCCTTTTGAGGGTGCTACCGCTTGCGCCATAGGCTTCAACCTTTTGAGAACATCGGCGATGCCTAGAGCTTCACCGTCAGCAGATCTCTTTAAGGAGAGGGGCGGGAAGGGGCATTGATGCAGATCAAACGGCACCATCAGGTTAGCCGGCGGGTGACCGGACGAGAGGCATATACCTTGTTGCATGGATAAGCGAGTTGGTGCCCTCAGCTGGATAGCGTAGAGGCCTGCTTGGCTTCCGAGTAAAGATCCCGTCCTGCCCTTCAAGGCCCATGCCGCCCGCGGTCATCGCATCCCCAAGCAGCGGTACTGGGTGATGAACTGGGCCGAGTACGACGCCAGCCTTCGCCGGTGGGACAGCTTCTACGAGGATCCATCCCGAATTGGAGCTGGCTTCAGGATTAGGGAAGTCACAGCTGATGCTCGACTCTCCAAGCCGCAGTGGTAGCCAAGGTTGAAGGATCGGATTAGCAAGTGTTCTTGATAACCTGAGAGTTATCGCGCGGTAACCTCTGCCATGAGCGCCACTTCGCTCCCCTTATCGCGGCGAAGCTCGTCTTTGCGTCACAATCCAGTACCCTATGAGGTTCGTGCACTTCGAGCTGGTGGGAAAGAAGCTCGGAGTCCGACGTCAGAAACTTGTGCGGAGCGAGACCGGGATGGTGGGCCACCGTGAGGGGTCCGCGGGACTGATCTCAAAGCAGGTCAGCGCTCCCGTGGGAATAGACGCAAACAACAGGCGGCCCGGCACTGTGATGCCATGCACCAGGCCGATGAGGGGGAGCATAAGGATCTGCGGGGCGGTCGGTGTTGCAGCGGGTTCGGGTGTCTGCCGTCACAACACGATTACTGGCCCCATCAATTAAGGGCGCCCCAGGGCTGCATAGCTGCCCCACATTTCAGCGTGCTCCCGATCATGCGCGATCTCACCTCCTACAAGTACCGCTGCAAAACCTGGCTTGAGCAGCCGTATCGGTTCAGTACAGATCCGACACACCACACCCTGGGGCAAATATCTAACTATGATGGCCAATGGATCTGGAATCCTCACTCGGAACTGATGCTGACCAATCCTCTCCTCGCGTGTAAGCGGCCTGTCAGCGTCCTGCACCTCCGTAGGCCCGCAAGGTTTCGAGCCACCGCCGGTGCTTGGCGTCGCTGGTCGTGGCGATGCTGCCGATGATGTTGGTCCTGATCGGCCCGATGCCGACGAAGCTGAGAATGTTGCGCTTGAGGCTTTTCAGACTATGGGCGCCGAAATACCAGCGATAGATGAAGGCAGGCATGCCCATGGTCACGACGACCCTGGCGGATTTGCCCTTCAGCAGTTTGATCCCGAGGCCTTTGGGTGAATATTTGAAGGCGAAACCCGGCCGGAAGACCTGCTCCAGAAAGCCTTTGAGGATCGCAGGCATTCCGCCGAGCCACAGCGGGTAGATGATGACGAGATGCTCGGCCCACCCGATGGCTTCCTGGCTCTCTCTGGTCACGGCCGGAGCCACGCCGTTCTCCCATTCGCGCTGCGAGCGCAGAAGCGGCACATCCTGGTCACCGAGCCTGATGACGCGGACTGTATGTCCACCCTCCTCGGCGCCCTGCCGGTAGGCTTCCGCCAGGGCATGGCAGAAATGAGAGCGCTCGGGATCCGGGTGGGCGTCGATGATGATAATGCGTCGCGACATGGGCCTGATTCTTTCCGGCTGATTCTTGAAGGTACCGGCGCGCGGCAGGATCCGACATGATCCAGGTCAAGGCTTCAATAGAACCGGAAGGCTAACAATAGCTCCCGTACACAGGAGCATCACCGTGAGCAAAGCACTCAAACTTCCTCATGATGGCATGGTTCTCGTCAGCGATGGCCGAAAGGCGCTGTTTCTGAAGAACCGAGGGGATGATCTCTACCCCAATCTTCAGGTGGAGCGCGTGGTCCAGGCGCCCGACAATCCGCCGACCCGTCAGCAGGGGACGGACAAGCCGGGTCAGGCTGCCGGCCAGCGAGGCGCGATCGAGCAGACTGACTGGCATGATCTGGCCGAGCGGAAGTTTGCCGGCGCGGTTGCGGATGCGCTCAACGCCGTGTGCTTCAACGGAGGTGCGAAGACCATTGTCGTCGCAGCGCCTCCGCGCACGCTGGCGGAACTGCGCCACCGCTTCTCGGATGCGGTGAAGCAGCGGATCCGCGCCGAGGTCAACAAAGATCTGACGAAGCATCCCATCTATGAGATCGAGCAGCACTTAATGGCTGTCACCTGATCCTGGCCGGGAGGAAAAGTGGAATGCAGGGTGGGGGAATTCGTTCTCCTCACTTTGTAGCTGACCTCGGTTCAAGAGAACGCCTTCAGAGTTTCTCAAATCCTCTTCTATCGCGATGGTCAGTTTTGCGCTGTACAACGGCAATGCCAAACACAACTGGGTCGCTTAGATGGAGAACGACCTAGTCACCAGGAGTGAGATCCGGACAGCATCAAGAACAATCAGGGAAACCTGGACGACATCGTCCTGGCGTCAGATTGAGATGCGTACAATAACACGGAATTCCTGCTCCAGCCTCTCCGCGCCGTTCCTCGATCCCATGCGCCGAGACCTTAGCTAAGGCACTCGGTACCGCACGGCGCTTGCTTTGCGGCTGTGGATAGCGTCGCCAGGCTTCCCCGCTTCTTCCAAGGCGCCGCTTTCTGCTCGGGCCCGGCGCCACAGCAGCCCTTCAGGTCAGAACTGGAAGAGGCTTCCGTGGGCAGGCGAGTTTCATGGTGAGAATCGACCGGATCGTGGAGGCGCACCGGCCGCATTGCGGGCTGCCTCCGAGGCACCGGGTCGTGGGTGCGAAGGCAGCCCTGAACCTTCGTGTCGGAGAACACGTTGCAGGAGCAGACGATCTTGGGCGGGGCTCCCGCAGGTCGCTGGGAAGGGATCTGTCAGGCGTCGAGGTGCCGAAGAGCCGCCTTGTTGCGCAGCACGATGGTACGGCGATGGGCTGGGAGCTCGATGATCCCCTGGCGCTCCAATTGGGTGAGAGAGCGCGAGACCGTCTCGATGGTCAGACCCAGATGGTCGGCGATATCGGTGCGCGACATGGGGAAGGTCTACATGGTCGTCCTCCGCCACGCGGTCGGCCATGTCGAGCAGGAAGGTCGCGATCTTCTCCATGGCGTTCTTGCGGCCGAGAAGCAGCATATGATCCTGTGCCCGTCCGAGGGAGCGCATCATGGCGGCGACGATCTGATGGGCGAAGGCGGTGGCACTGGAAGCCAGTATGTCGAGGCTGCAGCGGCGATACATGATGATGATGGCCGGGCCGAGCGCTTCGGCGCTAAAGCGGTGCTCCTCGCCGGACTCGATGCCAAAGATGTCACCCGGGAGGTGGAAGGCGTCGATCTGCCGGCGTCCGTCGCTCAGGAGTTTCGCGGTGCGGACCGCGCCGGACACGACCTTGTAGAAGTAGGCGGCGCGGTCGCCTTCGGCAAAGATCTGCTCGTCCTTAGCCACCACGCGGGTGGATCCGAGGGCAGGGGCCTCGGCGTTCGTCCGGGCCGTCGGGATGCCGCGCAGAAAGGCGGCGTTCGGTGCAATCGGGAGGCCGGTGGAAGCGAGCGCGGTTTGCATGGAACCCTCGTCGTGTTGGATCGCTGACGTGAGTTGATCAGTACTCTCGCGCTTGGCCCTGAGAAACTCAGATGCTCTCCTAAGGGATTTCCCGTAGGCTCCTGACGAGCCGAGGACGCCCGCCTTAACAGGGGGAGTTGAGGGCGCTGCGGATGCTGTCGACCAGTTGGCTGTCCTCGAGAGGCTTCTCCAGCACCTGCCGCACGCCGGAGCGGGCTGCCCTCTCGTGAACGTCCTGGGTGGCCTTGGCGGTGATCAGGATGGCGGGAAAATCCAAGTGCCGCCCCCGCAGCCTGTCGATGAGCTCGACCCCGGTCATGGCAGGCATGTAGTAATCGACCACGAGACACCCGTGCGGGGGAAGGTCGGTATCGGCGAGGAGTTCTGCGCCGCTTCCGTAAAGGCGCACGTTCAAACCCTCAAGTTCGAGGGCAAACTTCAAGGAATTACGGACCGCAGCGTCGTCGTCGACGACGATGACCGGTCCCGGGTTCGTGGGCATTGCGGCATCCTGCTAAGTCCCTGGCTGGGCTTCAGAATGATCTACGCCATCCGTGGGATTCACGGCTTGATATGCCTCAAGAATGCATCATCGTCCTATTCCGGAAAAGCCCTTAGGGGCAGGACCATCAGCGCTCGGGCAGGCTGCCCACGAGCAGGGCCATGCGCACGAGCTCGGACAGGCTGCCCGCCTGCATCTTGCCCATGACATTGGCCCGATAGATCTCGACCGTGCGGGGGCTGATGCCGAGATCATAGGCGATCACCTTGTTGGCCTTGCCGGCCACCAGGCCCTCCAGAACCTGGCGCTCGCGCTCGGACAGGCCCTGCAGACGGGCTTGCACCTCCGCCGCCTGCGCAGCACGCTGGGCGTGCTGCTCCTGACGCGTCAGGGCGGACCGGACCGCCGCCAGGAAGAGATCGTCATCGAACGGCTTCTCGATGAAGTCGACCGCTCCCTCCTTCATGGCCTCGACCGCCATGGGCACATCAGCGTGGCCCGTCATGACGATGACCGGGATACTGACGCCGCGCGCCGTGAGGCGACGCAGGAACTCGATGCCATCGATCCCGGGCATGCGGACATCGGTGACAATGCATCCTGCCGCCGCATCCTTCACGGTCTCGAGGAAGGCCGAGGCGGATTCGTGCAGGCGCACGGGCAGGCCGTCCGAGGCCAGCAGGAAGGAGAGCGACTGGCGCACGGCCACATCGTCATCGACCACATGCACGATCGGCTCATTCGGCATCCGTCAGCTCCTCTTGCTTCACGGCGCGAAGGGTCAATCTGAACGCCGTTCCCGTGCCGGGCTCCGACGCGACCCAGATCTTGCCGCCATGCGCTTCGACGATGGTGCGGCAGATCGAAAGCCCAACTCCCATCCCGTGCGTCTTGGTGGTGACAAAGGGCTGGAACAGCTGACTGGCGATTTCAGGGGCGATGCCGCTGCCCGTGTCGGCCACGCTGACCTCGACGAGGCCGTCATCCAATGCTTGCGTCGCAATGACGAGTTCCCGGCGCTCTGAGGCCTCCATCGCCTCGATGGCATTGCGGATCAGATTCAGCAGCACCTGCTGAATCTGAATGCGGTCGGCGAGCACGAGCTGCGCGTGCGGATCGAGCCGGAATGAAACCCTCACGCCCCTTTCTTTGGCACCGACGAGGGCAAGCGCGCTCGCCTCCTCGATGAGCTTCGGCAGGTTTTCGAGGTGGCGCTCGCTCTCGCCACGGGCGACGAACTCACGCAGGTGCCGGATCACCTGGCCCGCCCGCAGGGCTTGTTCGGCCGCCTGGTTGACGGCCTCCCGCAGCATAGGCACCTGCTCGCCCGCCATCCGCTCCAGGATGCGGCGGCAGCCCTTCAGATAATTGGCGATCGCCGTCAGGGGCTGGTTGATCTCATGGGCGAGGGTGGAGGCCATCTCGCCCAGCGCCGTGAAGCGTGACATGTGCACAAGCTCCGCTTGCAGCTCCTGCAAGCGGGTTTCGGTCTGCTGGCGCTCGGTCAGGTCGCGGATGAAGCCGGTGAAGTAGCGCACGCCGCCGGAACGCATCTCGCCGACGGCGAGCTCCATCGGGAAGGTGGAGCCGTCTTTGCGCTGACCCACGACGACGCGCCCGATGCCGATGATCCGGCGCTCACCCGTGGCGAGATAGCGATGCATGTAGCCGTCGTGCTGCTCCCGGTAGGGAGCCGGCATGAGAATGTTGACATTCCGGCCGATCACCTCGTCGGCTTCGTAGCCGAACTGCCGCACGGCCGCAGCACTGAACGATTGGATCAGGGCCTGCTCGTCAATGACGACCATCGCGTCCGGCACGGTTTCCAGGATAGAGCGCAGATGCGCCTCGCGCGCCTTGAGCGCCGCCTCGGCCGCAATCCTTTCCGTGATGTCGCGCGTCACGCTGACGAAACCGCGCACCTCTCCCGCTGTATCCTGCACCCGCGTGAGTGACACGTTGGCCCCATAGGTCGAGCCGTCCTTGCGGGCCCGGATGCCTTGTTCCTCGTAGCGGCCGGTCCCGCGCGCGATGGCGAGGTCCTGCTCCGGCTTTCCCGCCGCCACATCCTCGGGGCGATAGAAGATCGAGACGGGCCGGCCCATGATCTCCTCTTCACGCCAGCCGTTGATACGTTCGGCGCCGGCGTTCCAGCTTGCGATGCGCCCGTCCGGGTCCAGGACAACAAGAGCGGTGTCGGTGACCGCATCAATCAGGAGCTCTGTCGTGATTGGGTGCACAGAGAGGCCCTCACGGTCTCCGGCGGCGTTCGTCAACAATAAGGTCTCCGACGAGTTGTGGTGAGAGCCCTTATATAGGCTCCCGATCGGGCACTCCAAACGGGTTGCCGCGGTTTTCGGTGGATCGCACTTGAGGGCGGGGCCTCAGTGGCGTGCCGGCCGTCTCCCCGTTTGGGGCCGCACGAGAGCCTCGATTCGTGCAATTTCGTATCCTTCGGGAGTGGGAGGCATTCCGATGCCGCTCATGGGCTTGTCGCGGAGATCCCCCAACCTCTCCTCGCCTTATCGGGGCGTGGTGGTGCTCCGCCATGTTGCTGTCAAACCAGATCCTCCGACCTTGGCGGCCGCGATGGGTTCTGCATCAAAGCGTTGATTGGGGTGATGCAGGCCGTGCCGCTTAGTGATCAAGTCGTCAGCCATGGGAAGCCCAGCCAACAGCAGCAACAGGATGGCAAGCGGAACCCCGGCCAAAAACCCGATGGACTTGAAGCCCAATGCGCCTATTATGCCGCCAATGAGGAACGAGCCGAGTAAGGAAGCCGGCAACCGCAATTTCGGGCAATCTGCCAAGACGAGCTTATCCGTGTTATCCTCAATTCTGTTCCAATAGAACAGCCTGGCCAGTTCGATCCCAAGATCCATGACCATTCTGGTCATGTGGATGGTCCAATGCCGGCTTACGAGATTTTCGTGATGACGGCGTTCTGCAATCCCATAATGAAACACAGGAGCGGAACTGCAAGGACTCCAAAAACCGGCCCGTGCTCACCTTATGTCCGTGTCCGGCAAGGCCGAAGCCAAGCAGCAGCGCCGCTTCGAGCAGGAGCGGAACGGCAAATTGATTATGGGTCTGATGGCGCCGGCCCCAGTTGACCAGGAAGGCCGAACAGGCCGCACCGGTGATGATCGACAGAACAGAGCCGGGGCCATCACAATCAAGCTGCCTCCTCGAATCACAAGACTGACGGCAACAGCCAAGACAATGCCGGACATATGTGCGGTAGACTGGCCCACGGCGAGCAGGCCGCCCGCATTTACAGCGCCTGTGACAAAGCCGAGTGTCACCCCAGCGGAGCGTCGGCCGCATTGTTCCGCGCCGATCTGACGATCCGCCGCAGGATTCCGATGAGACGAGCCTCCTGTCCTCGCTTGTGGTGCTCTTTCAAAGAGGCACGTCTATCAGTCAGGCGGACATGCCATACGCTTCTACATGGAACGATGCTTCAACATGCACGATCCGCTGTCGAGGCACCGTGGATGGCACAATAGGTTCATCGAATCATGTTCGTTGGATCGGAGGGGCCATTCATTCATGCCTCGAGTCATGGGTGGCAATCGTGGCTTTGGCAAAAGCGTCCTCCTCGGCCTTGCTGTGAGCTGAGGCAAGGGCGTCCGCCACGCTGCCTTTGAAGCGGACCCGAGGCGGACGCACGCCATGGGTGAGCAGGACCCGCCGGATCGGCGGTCGGGCACCCGCAACATAGACCGCTGCCTTGTGACGCTCGGCTTTGCGCACGAAGCCCTCGATCGTCGTCGCTGCCGTGCTGTCGAGCACCGGAACCGCCGAGAAATCGATGACATAGGCCTTCGGGTGTTCCGCGATGCGGTCGAGCGATGCGGCCACCGTTGCCGCCGCGCCGAAGAAAAACGCGCCGGAGATGCGATACACCACCACGTCGGGATCGGTCGCGAGCGTGGCGTCATACGGTTCGCGGCCGTTGCCGCTCACCGTATCGGGGCGGTCCTCCTCCGGCAGGAGACGAGGCTGCTCGACCTCGACCGCCGCCGCCATCCGCTGCAGGAACACGAGCACGCCAAGGCCGAACCCCACGAGGATGCCTTCGGTGAGATCGCGGAAGACCACCAGCAGGAACGTGGCGAGCAGCACCACGGCATCCCCCTTCGAGGCCCGCAGCAGGGTCGCGAACTCGTGCTTCTCCGCCATGTTCCAGGCAACAGTCGTGAGGACCGCCGCCAAAGCCGACAACGGGATGAAGGAGGCGAGCGGGGCAGCCACCAGCATGAACAGGAGCAGGAACACCGAATGCAGCATCCCGGCCACCGGGCCCCGGGCACCAGAGCGGACGTTGGTGGCGGTGCGGGCGATCGTGCCGGTGACACAGATGCCGCCAAACAGACCCGAGGCGATGTTCGCAAAGCCCTGCGCCACCAGTTCACAGTTGGAGCGGTGGCGCCGGCCCGTCATGCTGTCGGCGACCACTGCCGACAGAAGGCTCTCGATCCCGCCCAGGAGCGCAAACGAGAGAGCGGCGGGAAGAAGCTCGGCGACTCTCGCGATCGAGAGAGGTGGCAGGTGCGGAGCCGGCAGGGATTGCGGCAGACCACCGAAACGGGTGCCGATCGTCTCGACCGGCAGGCCCAGGATCCAGGTCACAAGGGCGGCAGCGGCCACGGCGATGATGAAGGCCGGCCAGTGCGGACGGAAGCGCCGGATAGCGACAATGATGCTAATGGTCAGAACGGCCACAGCCACGGCCGAGACATTCAGGGTCGGCAGAGCCTCCCCAAGCGCCACGAGCTTGGGAATGAAGGGCCCGGGTTCTGTGTCGAGCCTGAGCCCCAGCAGCTCCTTGAGCTGGCTCGCGAAGATGATGACCGCGATGCCGGCCGTGAAGCCAACCGTCACCGGATAGGGAATGAACTTGATGAAGGTCCCGAGCCGCAGGAATCCGATCGCCAGCAGGATCAGACCGCTGAGCATAGTCGCAAGTAGGAGCCCGTCGACGCCGTGCTGTTCGACGGTGGCGGCCACCAGCACGATGAACGCCCCCGCTGGCCCGCCGATCTGAAACCGGCTGCCGCCCAGGGCTGAGACGATGAAGCCGCCGACAATCGCGGCGTAGAGGCCCCGGTCGGGGGTCACCCCCGAGGCGATGGCGATCGCCATGGAGAGCGGCAGGGCGACGATGGCGACCGTCAAACCCGCAGCGGCATCGGCGCGCAGGTCGGCCAGCCCGTAGCGCTCCCGCAGGACCGTGATCAGCTTTGGCGTGAACAGTTCAGCGAAGGTCGGTTCAACAGACCGTGCAGGCATACTGGTGCTTTCTTGAGCCACTGGAGCAACGGAGACCGTCGACCTGAGGCAACGGTCACCGTCGCGATCACCTGCATCAGGAGGAGCCGCCCACGGCCTTGGCGTGCTTGAACCGCACGCCTCGCCCGCCTTCGCGGCTCACGACATTCTCGCCAATGAGTTCGATCCCGGCCCGATCAAACGCCTCGACGACCTTCGTGAGCGTCTCGACCATCCCTCGCACATTGCCTGTGCTCGCTTCCATGCGTTGGATGGTCGGCAGTGAGACCCCTGCCATCTCGGCGAGCTGGCGTTGATCAATGCCGAGGAGGGCCCGGGCAGCCCGGATTTGTGCGGCAGTGATCAATGAATGACACTCCTTCCATGCATCACATTTCGGCTATGATCGCTGAACCTTGATGTCATAGCAATCAATCCAGATGGGTGATGGGTAAGTGTCTGCAGCGTTGCACTTTAATTGCATAACCAGGCTGACCCTCAAGCTCTCCGGATCGGGAGACTCTCCAGGATTTAGGCGGGTCCCCCTCTCTATGTCACCTGGAGAGGAGAGAGTCTGGACCATTGACCTCGGGAGGAGCTCTGAGCCGGTGGCTAACCGGGTCATTTGCCAAACCCGTGCTCTCTGCGCCTGTCCATCACCATCGCTTTGCGAGAGAACGTGTGGGAGCGGCCTGGCGGCAGTCGTGCTACCGCCCCGACCATCATACTTTTTTATAGGTCACTGGAGCCGCAGGACTTGATCTCGCTCAATTTGGCCCAGTGTTGAACCTGTACGATCAAACGATGGTCCCACAGCTACAAGAACGACATAACGGGGCTGAGAGGGGCGGCGAGGAAAGTCAAGCTCATGAATTTCGCATCACCTGATGCTACGCTATCC
>KI911947.1:113823-121335 GCA_000517005.1 Microvirga lupini | reverse complement strand
GAACCCATTGAACCCTTTTGGAGGGCTCTTGCCATGGCCTCGCAAGACTACAACCAGGTCCTTCGTAGCCCACGGTTTCAGGAACTCGTCCGCCAGCGAACGAGGTTCGCCTGGACCCTCTCGATCGTGATGCTCGTCATCTACTTCGGCTTCATCCTCCTTGTGGCCTTCGCCAAGCCTCTCCTCGCCACCAAGGTCGGCGACGGCGTGACCTCATTGGGGATTATCCTGGGCTTGGGCGTCATCGTCTCCGCGTTCGTTCTGACCGGCATCTACGTCCAGCGCGCCAACAGCCGCTTCGACGAACTGACCCGTTACCTCACGAGGGAGATCATGTAATGTCCCGGCTGCTCATTCCTGCGACCGCAATCCTCGTCGCACTCGGCGCCGGTTACTCTGGTGTCTTGGCGGCGGGTCCAGATCTCGGCGCCGTGCAGAGGCAACCGTTGAACTGGACAGCCATCATCATGTTCCTGGCCTTCGTGCTCGGCACGCTCGGGATCACCTACCGGGCCGCAGCCCAGACCAAGTCGGCAGCCGATTTCTATGCCGCCGGCGGCGGCATCACCGGCTTCCAGAACGGTCTGGCTATTGCCGGCGACTACATGTCGGCAGCGTCCTTCCTGGGCATCTCCGGCCTTGTCTTCGCCAGTGGCTTCGACGGTCTGATTTACTCCATCGGCTTCCTGGTCGGTTGGCCGATCGTCCTCTTCCTGATCGCGGAGCGGCTGAGGAATCTTGGAAAGTTCACGTTCTCGGACGTGGCGTCATTCCGCCTTGACCAGACCCAGATCCGCATTCTCTCCGCGGTCGGGACGCTCGTGGTCGTCGCCTTCTATCTCATCGCGCAGATGGTCGGTGCCGGCAAGCTCATCGAGCTGCTCTTTGGCCTCAACTATCTCTACGCGGTCATCATCGTCGGCGTGCTGATGATCGTGTACGTGGCGTTCGGCGGCATGAAAGCCACGACCTGGGTGCAGATCATCAAGGCGTGCCTCCTCCTGGCCGGGGCCACCCTGATGTCCCTGATCGTCCTGTGGCGGTTCGGCTTCAGCCCCGAAGCCATGTTTGCCGAGGCCGTGAGAATTCACCCGAGGGGCGATGCCATCATGGCGCCTGGCGCTCTCGTGGCCGATCCGATCTCGGCCATCTCGCTCGGCCTCGCGCTGATGTTCGGGACCGCCGGACTGCCCCACATCCTGATGCGGTTCTTCACGGTGTCGGATGCCCAGGCAGCCCGCAAGTCGGTCTTTTACGCCACCGGCTTCATCGCCTACTTTTACATCCTGACGTTCATCATCGGGTTCGGCGCGATCACATTCCTGATGAACGACCCGAGCTTCTTCAAGCTCGGCGCGGGCGGAGCCTACGACAAGGTCAAGGACATCATCGGTGGGACCAACATGGCCGCGGTCCACCTTGCGACCGCGACGGGTGGCTCGCTCTTCCTTGGTTTCATCTCGGCGGTGGCCTTCGCGACGATCCTGGCCGTGGTTGCGGGTCTCACGCTTGCGGGCGCGTCGGCCGTGAGCCACGATCTCTATGCGGAAGTCATCGCGCGCGGACGGTTGTCCGAGCAGAAGGAGGTCAACATCTCGAAGATCTCGGCGATCGTCATCGGGATCGTCGCGATCATCCTGGGCTACATCTTCGAGAACCAGAACGTGGCCTTCATGGTCGGCCTGGCCTTCGCGGTCGCGGCGAGCTGCAATTTCCCGGTTCTCCTGATGTCGGTCCTCTGGAAGGGGACGACGACCCGGGGCGCCCTGATCGGTGGCCTGCTCGGCCTCGTCAGCGCGGTCGCCATGGTGGTGCTGAGCAAGGCCGTCTGGGTGCAGACCTTCGGCTTTGCGCGGGAACTCTTCCCCTATGATAATCCGGCCATCTTCTCCATGCCGATCGCCTTCCTCGGAATTTGGGCGTTCTCCAGGCTCGATGCCAGCAACCGCGCCAAGCTTGAAGTCGCCGCCTTTGATGCCCAGTACATCCGATCGGAAACGGGCATCGGAGCTGCGGCGGCTCACATCCATTGACGGATGCGCCAATCCTCGCCTCCCGGCTTGCCGGGAGGCGACGGCCCGGTTGAGGCAGAAAGGACCCCATGCAGGGCTTCGACACCGCCAATCCGCCGTTCGACCGCCTGACGCATCAGGAGAGCGAAGAGCTCAGGGCCGGACTCGACATTGGGTACTTCGCGCCGGAAGAGGTGATCGTCACCCAAGGGTGCTCCTCAGACTGGCTGCATGTCGTGATCAAGGGATCCGTGGCGGTCCGAGACGGCAGCACGGTCCCGACCGTGCTCGGGCCGAAGGACAGCTTCGACTCCCGCGCCCTCGTGCATGGGGCCGCGGGTGAAAATTTCGTGGCGGCCGAAGAGACGCTCTGCCATCTCATCCCGCGCCATAGCGTTCTCGACTTGATCCACCGCAACGCCGCCTTTGCGGCGTTCTTTTATGCGGACGTCTCCCGCAAGCTCGACGCTTTCGCACGGCAACGCAAGGCGGAGGGCATGGACAGCGTCCTGCGCGCGCGGGTGCGCGAGGTACGGTATCGCGCCGCCGTATACGTCGATGGAGGGATCAGCATCGAGCAGGCCGGCCATTGCATGAGGGACAACGACATCAATGCCCTCTTCGTGCGGGACGGTCAACGGATCGGCGTCGTGACCGGCATGAACCTGTCGAAAGCCGTCGTTCTGCTCCGGCGTCCGCTCGAGGCTCCGGTGCGGGAAGCCTGCCGCTTCGACGTCATCTCGGTCGACCTCGACGACTTCGTATTCGAGGCGCTGCTGTTGATGACGAAGCACGACAAGCGGCGCCTCGCGATCCGCGCGAACAATGACTTTGTGGGGTTCCTGGAGGATATCGACATCCTCGGCCTGTTCGCGGGCAATTCCCAACTGATCCCGGGGCGGATCGACCGCGCCCGGAGCATCAATGATTTGGCCGCAGCCGCTCAAGATATCGAGGCGCAGGTCGAGCGCCTTCACCGGCAGGGGGTGAAGGTCGACGTGATCGCCGAGATGACGTCCGACCTGAACCGGCGACTGTTCAAGCGCGTTTTCGAGATGGCCGCTCCCTCGACGATCCGTGAGGCCGGCTGCCTGCTGCTGATGGGATCGGAAGGACGCGGCGAACAGACCGTCCGAACCGACCAGGACAATGCCGTCCTTCTGGACAGGGATGTTCCAGTGTCCGATCTCGCCCACTTTCGCGACGCTTTCTCGGGAGCACTGGACAGGTTCGGATTTCCCCCTTGTCCCGGGAATGTCATGGTTCGCAATCCGATCTGGTCCCAGTCCCTGGACGGCTTCATCCGCCAGCTCAAGGCGTGGGTTCTCCGCGGTGATGCCGAGGCTGTGATGAACATCGCTATCTTCTTCGATGCCGTGGCCGTGACGGGCCCAGCGGACATCCTCACTCGGGCAAAGGAAGCCCTGTTCGAGCTCATGCGCGGCGAAGCCGCTCTTCTGGCACGGTTCGCATCGCTGATCGAGACTTTCGCGACGCCCAACCTGGGCGTTCTCAGCACCATCATGGCAACCGTCGGCGCGGGTCCCGACGAGATCAACATCAAGAAGGCCGGAACGTTTCCGATCGTGCACGGAGTGCGCACGCTCGCGATCGACAAAGGCATCATCGAGACTTCTACGGCGGCCCGGATCGAGGCTCTCGTCAAGGCAGGCACCCTGGAGCCAACGTTCGGGCGGGAGCTGACCAGCGCCCTGCACGTCTTCATGGAGTTTCGACTGCGATCCCAGCTTCTTGCGCTGCACAAGGGGGCACTTGAGTTGGAGGCTCTGGTGCGACTGGATGAGATTACCACCGTGGAGCGAGACATTCTGCGGGATGCCCTCCGGGTGGGTCGCCAATTCCGCGAGTTAATTCGCAGTCGCTACAATCTCGGGGCGTTCTGAATGAGGCGCTGGCTGCGCAATCTCTTCTATCGCGCGACGCTGGCAG
Organism: Microvirga lupini; assembly: GCA_000517005.1. Taxonomy (GTDB): domain Bacteria; phylum Pseudomonadota; class Alphaproteobacteria; order Rhizobiales; family Beijerinckiaceae; genus Microvirga; species Microvirga lupini. The sequence goes on along the minus strand of KI911947.1, from coordinate 117,373 downwards.
ACCATGCCTTCCGGTTCCTGTTCGAGCCGGGACCGGTGGACGAGGTCCTGGTGCTGGATTGCGAAACAACCGGGCTCAACCCGCGGCTCGACGAGGTGATTGCTGTGGCGGCCATCGTGATCCGCGGCAGCCGTATCATAACGAGCGAGGCCTACAAGGCCATTATCAGGGCCGACAGGGTTCCGACCTCCGAATCCATCAAGGTCCACCAGCTCCGGGCGCGTGATGTGGCAGAAGGACGACCCATGCACGAGGTTTTGCCGGAGTTGCTCCGATTCATCGGGGGGCGTCCGATTGTCGGCTATTACGTGGATTTCGATGTCCGCATGCTCGACAAGCATGTGCTCCGGTACATCGAGGCGAAGCTCCCCAATCGGCGCATTGAGGTCTCGGAGATCTATTTCGCCCTCAAGTACGGCGATGCCCCACCCGGGACGGTGCTTGATCTCCGGTTCCAGTCGATCCTGTCGGACCTGGGGATTCCCAGTCTCGGGCAACACGATGCCTTCAACGATGCCCTCATGACCGCCATGATGTACGTGCAGCTCAGGGACATGCGTAAGCGAGGCGCTCGCATCAAGCGCGAGCGCGCCGTTCAGCAAGAGGCTCCAATCGGAGCTTGATGTCATCGGATTACGTGGATCGGACTTGATCGGGGTTTCCACCGGATGGCAGGATCCGGGTCGTGGTGCGGAAGAGGTTCGGTTGCCACTGATTGGCGTTCACTGCCGATGAAGCCATAGAGGTGCTTGAAACCCATACCGAATGGCCACTGGTCGAACGGCTCGGCCTGGCTGGCCGCGAAGGCAGGGACGTTGTGATCCTTGCCGAACCATGAGATGGCATAGCCATTGTCCTTGAGGATACGGCTGATGGTGGCTTTGTCCTTAGATCTAATCTCTATTCCGAGGCGGTCGATGGAGGATTATGATTTGTCCTGCGGATCGAGCGCTTTCGCTCTGGCTTCTCCAAGGCGGAAATGCCGGATCCGACATCATCGAGCCCGAGTTGCGTTGCCCTTCCAGCGCGGAACACCCCCCGCCCATGAGCTCAGGTTGATGAGGAGGAACGCACAATGCCACGCAATTCCGTGACTCCCCTCCGTCCCGGTGGCGGAATGTTCCCAGGCGATCCCTTCCTGTCGCTCCATCGCGAGATGAACCGCCTCTTCGATGATGCTTTCCGCGGTATCGGCCTGCCTGCCGCGACCGGCAGCCAAGGCCAGGGCGATGTCGGCACCTTCGTTCATGCCAGCATGAACGCGTCGGAGACGGACAAGGAGATCCGCATCACGGCGGAGCTGCCCGGCGTCACCGAGCAGGACATTGATGTCAGTCTCGATGATGACGTGCTCACCATCCGCGGCGAGAAGAGGTTCGAGCGTACGGACGAGAAGGAGAACTTCCACTTCGTCGAGTGCTCCTACGGCACCTTCCAGCGCTCAGTGCGGCTGCCCTTCCCGGTCGATCCCGGGCAGGTGCACGCCAGCTTTGAAAATGGCGTTCTCACCGTGACCCTGCCGAAGTCCCAACGGCAGGAGCGCTCCTGGCGCATCCAAGTTCAGGGACGCGGCTCGACCGGTCAGGGCACGGCTGGCGGAAGGGAAGGGCAGGAGACAACCGGCACATCGGATCAATCCGACGACACGAGATCCGGCTGACGGTCTGCTCGCTTGGTTGGGGGACACCGCGTCCATGGGAGGGCCTGAACGCCCAGCCCAAGGCTCGACACGAGAATGCTGCCGCATGTTAATACAGCCCCGACGATCCACAAGCTGCGGATCTGGCTCCGCACCCTGGCTGTCATGCACGGCTCATCCTTCAGGGGCGGCCCTGCAAGACCTTGCCGGGGCCTATGATGCGCATCTGCTGACCGCCATTGGCTGAGCCCAGTCCGCTGAGCAGGGCTGTTCTCCGACTGAACCGAGAGGAGGATCACATGACCATCACAACACTCGTCGAAAAGACCTGCACCCCGTGTCGGGGAGGAGTTCCGCCGCTGAGTCCCGAAGAGGTTGAGAGCCTCCACAAACAGGTTCCGGAGTGGACCATCCGCGATGATGCCCACCGGATCGAACGAACATACCGGTTCAAGAACTTCGCTGAGGCCTTCGCCCTCGTGCGCAAAGTGGCCGATCTGGCAGAAGCCGAGGGGCATCATCCCGACATCAGCTTCGGCTGGGGCTATGCGACCGTGTCCCTCCAGACCAAGAAGATCAAAGGCCTGCACGAGAACGACTTCATCATGGCCGCCAAGATCGATGACTTGGCTGAGAACCTATCCATCGGTCCCTGACGGAAGGTATAGGAGCTTCGGGCAACTCAGCTGCGCTCCGATCCACAGAAGCCCGCTCCTTTGTTACTGAACTGATCGACTATCGCTGGTGTGGCGGACAGTTGCACGCAGGCCTACCTTCGGGACGGGGTGGCTCCTCCGTACGGATAGCACCGGATGCGCTCGAGGCTGAGGCCAAAGTGCTCACCCAGCTTGCGAATAGCCTCCCCATGCTCAGGGTAGGGATCCCGGTTCTCAGGGCCAACGATGATAATCCTGAAAGCTGGGTCATACCGTCCGCCCGGGGGCAGCATGGCCGTGGCAAGGGCGTTTCCCTCCCCATCGCGCAAGGTCAGGAACAGTGGCATGACACGCTGCACATGAGCCTTGAGGCCGATGTTCTGCTCGACAAAGGGGCTGGAGGGCGATCGGTAGGTGCTCGTTGCAGTCTCCCAAGCCTGGCGGAAGTGGTTCTCAACCACGTGTTTCATCGCATCCGACTCGAGCGCGGCTTCACCCTCGCTCTCGATCCGAAACCAAGTCTTCGATCCCGGGGCATCACAGATGTATTGCATATCGGATCAACGCGGGAGCGCGGCGAAGGTTGTCCAGATGGTTCGCAACGCATCTACCCGAGAGCATGAGGAAATGTGGGGCAACGATATTGCTCCTCGGACTGGCCCTCCCAGAGGCTGCCGTTGACTGGGCTCGATTGCACCCGTCTGGATGGCCCCGTCGGCATCGTCAACTTAATGGGGTGAGACAAGACCGCCTTCCCTCGACCATCAAATCAGAAGACTGCAGCGACGCCGGTCACCTCAGTCCAGACCTGAAAGGCCTGAGCGCGGGTAAGACGATGATCGGCAGCGTTGGTGTTGGCAGGGCGACGGAAGAGGTTTGCCACCTGATCGTGCACAGAGAGAAAGCGTTGGGCCTGCCCGGCTGACTTGAAGCGCTTCATGATCCGCTCCCGTCGTCTGGTGGGTTGATGACTGTTCTCCGCGCGGTTGTTCAAACCCCGATGCTGCCGGTGTTCAACATTGGGCATCACGGCTTTCTTGGCCGCAGCATAGCTTGGCAGTTTGTCCGTGATCATCACGCGAGGCGCGATGCCTTGCTTCTTGAGCAGCTTGCGCAACAGCCGCTTGGCGGCCTTGGCATTGCGCCGGCTCTGGACTAGGATGTCGAGCACGGCCCCGTGCTGATCGACGGCTCGCCAGAGCCAATGCTTCTTGCCAGCGATGCTGATCACAACTTCATCAAGATGCCATTTGTC
>KI911947.1:113266-113723 GCA_000517005.1 Microvirga lupini | reverse complement strand
CTCGGCGTGCAGCGCTCTACCGTCAGCAGCATCACGCGATCTCTGCAGGAGGCCGGCTTCATCCGCCAAGGCCGGGGCGTCATCACCGTCACCAATCGTGCCGGCTTGGAGGCTTCTTCCTGCGAGTGCTACGGCACGGTGCGTCGCACCTTTGAGCGGCTGCTCCCTCACACCTACAGGAACAGCACGGCAGCTGACCTCCGCCAGCAGCGTCGATGTTCTTGATCGTCGTGTCACGCCGACTGTTGAGAACTGGATCGTCTCGCAGGCGAGGTTGTCTGCCCTACCTTTGATCTTGGATAGGAGAGGGGAGGGTGTGATGTCCGATCACGTCTACAAAGTCGTTGAACTGGTGGGCTCATCGCCCAACAGCATCGAGGATGCGATCCAAACGGCGATCAAGCGGGCCGACCAGACCTTGCGCAACCTGCGCTGGTTTGAGGTGGTGCAAACCCGC
>KI911947.1:107327-113166 GCA_000517005.1 Microvirga lupini | reverse complement strand
GAAGTAGAGCCAGATGGCATGGCTGATCACCTCAGCTGGGAAGCGGTGGCGGGCGTAGCGAGGATGACGCGTCGATTTCATGCCCTCGCTTATGCCCTTATCCAGTCACCGTCGCGTTAACCTGATGGTGCCTCCGGAATTGGTTCATTAAGGGATGGGAGACGCGCCGCGACTTCAGCGGAGCCGTTGAATCAAACTGGCGGTGCACTCTGGGGCGGACTATGATGCACCGTCCGGTTGAAAAGCCGAGGCACGATGGCTGAGAGACGTGTGCTCCCGCCCGTAAGGCTTAGGAGCGTCCTATGCCCCACTTCTATGACACCTGCGCAGGACCGATTGAAGGTCTCTACCTACCGCCACTCGCCTGGGAAGTGCTGCGCCGTGAGAACATCGGCACCGTCGACCAGCTCAGGGCTGATGCGGATCGGCTTGAGCAACTCGATGGGATCGGATCCAGGATGGCGCATGTGATCCGACAGGAACTCGCCCGTATCGTGTCACCGGAAGAGCGCACATCAGGTGGGGCGCAGCTTGACGCGTGGACTGCATAAGGGCTTGCTGAGAAGAGGCATGGGCATTGCGACCTACTCTCAGAGTGGAACTACCCAGAGCACCTGATGCCCCTGGTCGGACACTTCAATCGCACAATCGTCTCGATCACCTCCCTCTTGAACGACTCCTGCACGGAAGGCTGGGGCAATCCTCAGCGCCTCATCACGCGCGGCTACTCGGACGGGCAGGCCCAACCCACCCAATTCCTCAGTCTCTCCAAGTCCCAATATTACCTGTAGGGCTGTGCCCTTGCTTCAGGGCATGCGCAATTTGCGCTAAGCTCGCGATCCCCATCAGTCATGGAGCAGCACATGGCGGAAACAAACGTGGGACCGGGAGAGCGGCCGCTCCTCGGAACAGACGACGATCAAGCGATCCGACAACAGGTCAGAGCCCTGGCGGGCCAGGTTCTGCAGCAAGGCCGCGTCGATCCTGAGGCCATCCGGGAAGTTGTTCGCACCGTGACCGGTCAGAGGGGCAGCCATATGCCCGCCGACACTGCCGAGGGCCGCGCGATGTTCGCCGATGCCGTGCGGGACCTTGACCAAGCGCTTCTGGACGCCGCGAACGCGGCGCACGACGCTCTCCAGCAACTCTCGTCACGCGGCAAGGATTTCACCACCAATGACCTAAAGGAGGCACTCGTCGGCCTGAGGGGACTGGAAGAGGCTTATGTGGCGGCAGCGCAGCACATTGCCGAGGCCATGAACGGCAACCTGCGCCGTGAGATGACGGAGCTGGTCGGCCATGCGCAAGAGGTTGGTGCGGAGGCGAGAGCCCGGCTAGCTGGCATGATGAGCGAGTTTGCCAGCCGAATGGGTGAAAGCGCGAGCTCCGGACTGGAGACGATGCGGGGGACGAGCATTCGCATGGCGCTCCTTGGCAGTGGCGTGCTGGCTGGCGTCGCCGATGCACTGCGCGACCTCTCCGAAGCGAAGAAGGCAAAATAGGCGAACCCGTGTTCAACGGCGTCCGCGACCTACCACGTTTGCGCGAGATCAGCTCGGTCCTCATTCGGCACGGGCTGGGCGACCTCGTTCGTCGCACCGGCACCGCCACGCTCCTCGAACGCGCCGGGCAGCTTCTGCACTGGAGCGAAGCCGGTAACGTCGCGCATCTTGAACCGCAGCAGCGCGTGAGACTCGCGTTCGAGGAGCTTGGGCCAACCTTCGTCAAACTCGGCCAGATGCTCTCGACCCGAGAAGACCTTTTGCCAGTGGCCTGGACGACTGAGCTCGCCCACCTGCATAACCGCGTGCCGCCGGTGCCCTTTGACGAGCTCCTACCCCAGATCGAGCAGGCGCTCGGCCGTTCGCCGTTTGAGGTGTTTGGCACCCTTGAGCGCGAGCCCATTGCCGCCGCCTCGATCGCACAGGTGCATCGAGCCCAACTTGCCAATGGCACACCCGTGATCCTGAAAATTCGCCGTCCTGGCATCGCGGCGAAGATCGAGGCCGACCTTAGAATCCTCGGCCACCTCGCCCGTTTTGCCGAGCGCGAGCTCCCTGACGCGCGGCACTACCGCCCCGTCCAAGTGGTGGACCAACTGCGCCGCTCACTCGGGCGCGAGCTCGATCTTGCCGTGGAGGCACGTAACACGGAACGCTTCGCACGCAACTTCGCCGATGATCCCAATGTCCTGATCCCCCAGGTGTACTGGACCTGGACCAGCAGCGTGATGAATGTCCAGGAGCAGATCCTGGGTATTCCCGGCACCGATTTAGCCGGGATTGATGCCGCCGGTCTCGACCGGACGGTGCTCGCGGCGCGGGGGGCCGACGTGGTCCTCAAGATGATCCTGGTGGACGGCTTCTTCCACGCCGATCCGCACCCGGGCAACGTGGTGTATCTGCCCGGCAACCGCATTGCGTTGATCGACTTCGGCATGGTCGGGCGCCTGTCCCCCGCGCGACGAAATCAGGTTGTCAATCTGCTGGCGGGGCTCGCGCGCCATGACGAGCACGCCATGCTCGAAGTGTTCCTCGACTGGCGCGGCAGTGATTCCGTGGACGAGGCCAGGCTTGCCGATGATCTCGGCGAGCTCGCCTTCGATTTCGCCGACGTCCCATTGAAGGATCTGAAGATTGGGATGCTGCTGCACAGAGTGTCAGCGATCCTTCGGGAGCACGCGATTGTGATGCCGGCCGATCTCAGCCTGCTCTTCAAGGCCTTCATCACCCTTGAGGGGCTCGGCCGCCAGTACGATCCCGGGTTCCGGCTGATTGAACGGGCGAAGCCATTTCTCGAGCACGCCATGCGGGAGCGCTATCAGCCAGCGGAAGCCGTGCGCCGCGGCCAATCGACGATGAGTGACTTTTGGGGCCTCATCACGGCGATGCCACGCGATGTCGCGCGGCTGATCAAAGACGCTCGCCAGGGGCGGATGCGGATCGAACTCGACCTCAAGCGCCTTGACAGTTTTGGCGATCGGCTCGACAGCGCCATCGATCGCGTCACCGTTGGCGTGATGACGGCATCGTTGGTGATTGGGTCTTCGATTGTGATGACGGTGCCAGGCGGACCAACCGTCTTCGGCCTGTCGCTCCTCACCCTGTTCGGATTGGCTGGTTACCTGATCGCCTTCATCAACAGCCTCTGGATCATTCTCTCGATTTGGCGCTCTGGTCGACGCTGATGACTAAAGCGCATTGCGGATCAGTGTAGAGCATAGTCGGCATGCCTGAGGCACCGTCAACTTAAGCAAGTTGGAGCGATTTGAGTGCATCACGCTCGCCTCTAAACCATTGAAAGTACGTAGCCCGCGCCGACCAGAAACCGTCACAAAGCACGCAAAATCCGTTAAGTTGACGATGCCCAGGCGAGCCCGGTCCGCTCGATGACGAGCGGTCGAACGCCACGGCGGCTCAGGAAATAGGCCATGGAGGCACCGATCACGCCTCCGCCGCAAATCAGGACCCGCATCGGCTCGCCTCTTGCCATCGCCAATCGTGCGATGCGGAGCGTAACTCCTACCAATCAACAGGTCCACGTGGCGAGACGGTCAGGCCTCATGAAGGGCGAGTTCGCCCTCCCGGTAGACGTGCTCAACCGCATGATCCGGGTCGCCAAACTGATCTCCCTTCGGACCGCTTGAACTCCGTCAGGGCGTGCCCCGTTTGGCTCCGCGATGCTTTTCTGCACCAACGCTGCTGTTCGGTCAGAGCCCCATCCGCCCCGGCGCAGCTCGAGCTGTCTCTCTGGCGAATGCCGAATGAAGGCGTATGATGAGGGAAGAATAGCCCCTAACTCTCTAAGGGAAGGTCCTGATGATGCACACCGTTGCCGGCCTGTTCGAGAGCCCCCGCACAGCCGACTTGGTGGTCGAGCACTTGGTCCAGGAGTACGGCATTCCACGCGAGCGCGTGCGTGTTTACGGCCGGGATGCCAGCGGCGCGGCCGAGGCCCGTTCGCCGCAGGACAGCGACCAGGAAGCCTCGCTGTCCGACCTCGGTCTTCCCGAAGAGAAGGTTCGTGCCTATGCCGAGGGCATTGGGTCTGGCGCCGTTCTCGTAGCGGCGCAGGTCGAACCCCATCGGGTTCAGCGCATCGTGGCGGCCTATCAGGAATACGGCGTGGCGGACATCGATACCAACGAAGCCGAGTGGCGCGGCACGAGCTCGGGCGACGCTGTAGACTGAGGCATTATCCCTACGACCACTTCCAACCTGAGGTCCCGATCAGACGTCGCGTGACATCCAGGCCTGATTGAATCGACTGCCCCGCTCTCGGTTCGGTCCTGCTGAGCGGCATGGTTGAGACCGCGATTGCTTCAGTTCAGCAAGTCTCTGCGACCTGCCGCGGTTTGCTCCCGAGCCGATGGAGCTGCTAACAAGCTATCAATATCCGTGCCGATGAGGAGCAGCCGAATGGGCGATCAGAAGTCCATGAGCCATGAAGCAACCCTCTCCCTCCATGCGGGTGCAGGACCGCGGAGCATCGGCGCACCCGCATCCTCCCCGCCGGTGATGGCGACCAGCTTCTTCACCCATCCGGACGCCGTCGGCTTCTCGGCCAATGACCTGGATGAGGCCGCGCCGCATTTCTACACCCGCTGGAGCAACCCGACCCTTGAGCTGCTGGAGAGCCGCCTGGCCGCTCTCGATGCTGGGGAGGCGGCACTGAGCTTCGCCAGCGGCATGGCGGCCATCAGCGCCCTGTTCCTCGACCGTCTGACAAGCGGCGATCATCTGGTGCTGTCCAATGTATGTTATGCGGGCGTCGCGGAACTCGCCCATGACATCCTGCCCAAGCACGGCATCATCGTCACTCCGGTCGATACCTCGAGCCTTGAGGCCGTAGCCGCAGCGATGCGGCCGAACACCAAGCTCGTTCACATCGAAACGCCGGCCAACCCGATCCTGCGGCTGGCCGACATCGCGGCCATCGCTGCGATTGCTCATGCCGGCGGAGCCGAGCTCTCCGTCGATGCGACCATTGCCACGCCGCTCGGCACGAAGCCGCTGGTGCTTGGTGCCGACTATGTGGTGCATTCTTTGACGAAATACATCTGTGGGCATGGCGACGCCCTCGGCGGGGCCGTGATCGGACGCCAGGAGCGGCTCGCGGTGCTGCGCAAGGATAGCCTCATTCATCTGGGTGGGTCGCTGTCTCCCTTCGCCGCCTGGCTGATCCTGCGTGGCATGGAAACCCTGGCGCCGCGCATGGCCATGCACGAGGCGAACGCCCGCCGGGTCGAGGTCTTCCTCGCCGCTCACCTGAAGGTGCAGTCGGTGTTCTGGCCGGGCTCTCCCCGTCATCCGCAACACGATCTGGCGGTGCGCCAAATGCGCAACTTCTCCGGCCTGTTGGCTTTCACGGCAAAAGGAGAGGGCGGGGCATTGGCGCGCCAGTTGGCCGAGCGGCTGCGGGTCGTCTCGTATGCGGTCTCCCTGGGCAAGACCAAGAGCCTGCTGTTTTACATCCCCACCGATGACATCCTGCGATCCTCGTTCCACCTGGAGGGGGAGGGGGCTCGCTCCTACCGCGACTGGGCGGCCGATGGGGTGTTCCGCTTCTCCGTCGGGCTGGAGGACCCAAACGACCTCATCGCTGACCTGGAGCAGGCCCTGGGGTGAGGCTGCTAATGGCAGCATCGCCACGCTGGTGATGGGTTCAAGGCCAATGTGGTCACGTCTGAGTCTCCCTTTGCTGACCTTGGTCGGTTTTCCGCCTTTTCTTCGGGGACATCTCCTGTTTAGCTTGGTGGATGAAACCCCATACCTCCGCCGTCGCCCCACTCTCCAGTGTCAACCATCGGATGAACCGGCTCCTGGCGGCGCTCGAGCCT
>KI911947.1:106682-107227 GCA_000517005.1 Microvirga lupini | reverse complement strand
ATCCAGAGCCCTTGTTCGGGTCTGCAAAAGCAGATGCGCCCCACGCCGGCTCCACTGCATCTGCTGCTTCTTGGCAAAGCGCTTGCTGATCACCGCATTCACCGTTGCCTCGACAAAGGCCGACGAGATCCGCTCGCCGGATCGGTAGCGCTCGCCATAGTTGATCAGGCTCGACTCATTGCTGGTGATGTAGACTTGGAACTCCCGCATGGCGGTCCTGAACTTGCGCAGATTGGGATAGCGACTGTCGAGAGCCTCGAGATCGAGCAGCAGATCATTTATAGCTTCGCAGGCTCGGTAAGTGTTGCCGTGCCAGAGGAACCACTTGATCCGGCGCAGTTCATCGAGAGCCGCCAATCCGGCCTCCTTGTCGTGGTGCACCAAGCCTTGGGCAAGCTGGCGCAGGACCGTGATCCGCATCGTGATGTGGAACCAGTCGAGCACGTGCTCGCTGCACGGGCTGATCCGTTCAGCGAGGGCGCGGACCTCGTCCCCGCCATCGGTGATAAAGGTCAGATCCTGATCGGCCTGGAAGCCCTGTCGGC
>KI911947.1:106113-106582 GCA_000517005.1 Microvirga lupini | reverse complement strand
CGTCTCGAGGTACAGGCGCTCCGGCGCAACATGGTCGGGGAGCAACTGCATCAGTGGCGAGATGGTGGCCGGTCCGTTGGTCTGTCGCTCCTTCGGTACATACGGTACATAGTAGCGCGGACTCTTGAGCTGGACGTCACCGAACAGGGTCCGAAAGGTGACCAGATAGCTGCCCTTGCACCGGAGCTTGCGACCGCTGATCGCGCAGTGCCGGTGGTTCTCAAGCCAGCAGTCGACCTGAGCCTCGACAATCCGCTGCTGAGCGGCCGCTAGAAGGGTCTTGCTCTCAGCCAAGGACAGGCCCAGATCCTCGGCCCGCTCGGTGACCTTCGTTAGGACTGCGATCTCCTCCGCGTCGCCAATGGTGCCGTCGTCGCCGACGATCTGAAGCATGATCCTGACCTGCATGGGACCTTCCGTGCGCTCGTGGGGGCTGAGCACCGTTATCAGCGCAACGGGATCTACGGCC
>KI911947.1:105828-106013 GCA_000517005.1 Microvirga lupini | reverse complement strand
TCACCACTGTTGATGCATGAGGTCGAGATACTCAGACTTGCTTAGCCGCTCGTTGACGGCCTTGCGGGAGAACGGCTTGCCCTGCCACCTTTGGCGCACCTTGAGGCGCTCCAGAGCCTCCCGTACGTCATGGATCCCCTCGGCGTCGATCGGAGCTCCCGTGCTTCGCTTCAGAGCGAGTTGAT
>KI911947.1:101068-105728 GCA_000517005.1 Microvirga lupini | reverse complement strand
GCGCTCGGCAAGTACTATATCTTGTGGCTTGACGGGTTAATACAACAGAGCCCTTGTCATGCCCTTCACAAGTTACCGCAACAGAGCCCTTGTACCGCGGTGTCGGAGAGCTTCGGGTTGTCTCGATGGCCTCCATCGAGTCGGCTGGATCGATGGCGGAGATCAGCCACTGCCACCATCAGCCGGCCTTCTTGGTAACCAGCGTGAGCGTGCCATTCGGTCCCATGCTGGCAACGATGACCTGTGCCGAGGTGAGGCCTTTTGCTTCGAGCTCAGATTTGATTTCAGGGATGGCGTCGATCGAAGCGCGCAACTTTTGAAGATCCGCGTCGCTGCGCCGTGCCACCAGTTCTTTGACCTGCGTCTGTGTGGATTCAGGCAGCTCATTAACATCGACAATATCGATGTTTTGGATCGTCGGTGCGGCGGCCGGAGGCTGCACGGACGGCTGCTGCGTGGATGGCGCTTGCGCGCTGGCCCCCGTGGCGAAGGCGAGAGCAACGCCAGCTGCCAGAATTGCAATCATGCGCATAGGGACTTTCCTTCCTCGGTTAGCATAGGATCACGAGCGATCATCCCAACACCTCACACGGCGAATACGGTTAGAAGTCGGGCACTGGATGATCACTCTGTGGTTATGTCTGGCCGAAAATGTGAACCCGGAGCACCTTGGTTGTCCCGGCTCAAGCCTAGAAATTGTCTTTGAGGCATACTCACTGAACCCAAAATTGCGCTGATTACCCCTGTGGCATTTCGATCTGACTGCTCCGCGTCGGTGACCAAGCCAGCGGTGACGGGATCGAGCACGATCGTGAAGACAATGGAGATGTCGGATGTTGCCTGGTGCGCGGCCCAGAAGGTCACGGCACGGCATCGTCAACTTAAGCAAGTAAAGGCTCTTTAGAGGTCCCCCTCCAGACCTAAGTCATTGAAAGAGCGTCGCCTGACCCGAATTCGACAACCAGTAAAGACAAGAAAAACTCGTTAAGTTGACGATGCCAATCTACAACCAAGTTAAGGCTGCGACTTGCAGATCCGAAATCCCGGACTCTATGCTGATGCGGGTCGCTGAGTTTCGGTCGCCCCTGCCAGAAGCCTCGATGGCCGGGTGGAACTCTCAGTCTCCTCTTCATTGTTCAAAAGTCAGTCTGATCCGGGGTGCGGAAATCAGAGCACCAGTCTAGGAGTTTCTCATTGACCACTTTGAAGGAGTTTGAAGAAGCCCTTCGCGAGCAGGGCATGCATATGGCCTTAGCCGTCCTTGAAAGATTGAAGGAACGTGACCGCGCCAAGCGAACGATGCGGCCAGCCCGGCGGGTATCCGGCAAGAAGATGACTCCTGAACTGGCCAGGCGGATCATTGAGCTGAACCAGACCACGAACATGACCCAACAGGAGATCGCCTTCCAGCTTGGGGTCAATCAGGGTCGCGTGAATGAAGTGCTCAAGCGCGGGAAGTGGCTCACCGAGGATCCTCAATCGGAAGAAGCGAAAGCTCGTGACAAAGCCAAAGCCCGGATGAAGTGGATGAATTCCGAGGACACCTCAGTCACAGGGCAAGGGCCTGTTGTGGCGAAGGCGGAGGAGGGGACAAGGAAGCCAAGGCCAACGCCGCGCAACTCGGCGCATTTGTCGATTGAGGACTTCCTCAGCCGGACTAGGGGCTAGACGTTCCACCGGGATTGACAGGGAGAACTTCGATCAAGCCATCTTCATCAAGTTGGAGCTTGATCCGAGACTTGGTCCTGGGAAGCCGTCCGAGCGCTCTCTCCTGCTGAATCGCCGCGGATATGCGGCCTGTGGCGTAGGATGTCAGATCCATTTGGGGGTCGATCAGGCCGAAATCGATCATTTCCTGATGTTGCCTCATGAGTTCATCGATCAGCTCGGGATGGATGTCTGCCGGTTGGAGAGACAACAGAAAGAGGTCAGCGGCCCATTGGCAACCTCGAATGACATCTTGGCAACGCGGTTTGAGCAGATGAGGTTGGGCGACTGATGTTTCCATAAATCCCATTGCTTTCGATCCTAAGACATGGACAACAGGCTTTGTTTATTGAGCAACAGCAGGAGTGGCCATCACACAAATATCAGTGAGCATCACGCTCCAGGCGGTTGAGCCGGCCTCCCAGGTCGGCCAGTTCCGTGTGGTGCATCAGCAGCACTGTGTTCTTGTGCGCGAGCTGGTGGGCCGACTTGGTGAAGATCGAGTTTGTCACCACCACGGCAAAAGGAGCATCCTGAAAGGCTGCGGCAGCATAGGCCTCCTGAACGGCCTTGTTGCCAACGCTGCCATTGTAGAATTTACACTGGATGACAACCCGTCTGCCATCCTTCTCGGCGATGATGTCGGCGCCCTGGTCACCTGATCCCGGGGTAAGCGCTGCATGCCATCCGGCTGCCTGCAGGATCCCATGGCAATAGAGCTCGAACTCTCGGCCGGTCATGAGGTCATCGATCTCATCAGTTGGCTCGGCTGACTGGTAGCGGTCAATGATCCGGTTGATCCGAATTCTGAGACGCCTGAGGTGTCGCTTTGCATCGCCTGTTAGGAGATGGTCGATCTTCCTGCGCTGGAACTCCGGCAACAGCGTCTTCTTGATGAAGGCGTTGAGGTGCCTATCCCAGGAATCCTCTGACACGTTCCCGTATTCGTCCGGGGACAGTATATGGGCGCGTTTCGTTGCCAGGGTCCGGACATGCTTCGGGGCAGCTCGGTCCGTGAGATCGAAGATCAGAAGAAGCGAATGAACCTTTGTCAGGCATAGGAAGAGCAGCAGCGTGAGCCCAGACCAGGCGACACCCGGCTGCAAGTACAATCCGACAATGAATGCTGAGAACAGCACAAAGAGGAGCGCTTTACGTCTCCAAGGGAAGCGAAACATGTCCTTATCCCGAGCCAAATGGCGGTCATCGGCAAACTATCTTCGTTCCTGAATAGGTTAGCCGGGTTACTGGCACCCTTCGGTCGAGGGAGGCCTATGCCAGCCCACAAGAATTTTTCACCTGGCCCTGTGAAGCCTTTACTGCGTCGTCATCTGAACAAGGGCCAAGAGACTTCTCGAGCAAACCCGCCTGTAAGTCTCTGGCTTACTGATCCTCCATGGACTTGGCAGGCATAATTTCGGCGATCTTGTTCCGCATGATCGCGGCGCCCTGCTCCAGAATATCCATGAGGCTGCTCGCGCTCGCGTTCCCACGAAATCGGACCTCGTCAGAAACCAGATCGCATGCCTGCGGGTTCTTGCGGTCCGATAGCGTCCCCTGCCTTCCAGCTTCACGTCGTAGAGGGCATGATCAGCTGCATCAAGCAGGGATGTGAAATCCTCCCCATGCTCAGGGGCCTCCAGCCAAGGCGCATGCGATGCCAGTTGCAACACCATGCTACCATCCTACCCGACCTTCAATGGGCTTCCACAGCAGTTGAAATAGAAGCGCCTCGGCTGAAGACCGAACACGAGACCTCCCACTCGGGCGCATGTCAGGTTCCGATATCGCCCAAAAAAGATGATTGCAGACCCTGATCATCGAAGAGTGCCTGAGCACATCATTAATGGAATGGTAGCAGGCTTTTGTGGCGGCGCTTTCCTCAATCGCATGAAACGGTTGGTTAACTATGAAAGCGCATGCTTTCACCTGTGAACGCAGAGCTGGGCGGGTTCCTCTTACCTGGAGACGGTTGCTCATGGCGGAGAAAAGTTTCACCGACAGTGTCGAGGAGAAATTGGCATTGATCGCGCCAACGGTCAAAGCCATCGAGTTCGGAGGAGATCAGTCTTATTTGTGCGAGTTGCAGATGCTGCTCAGACAACACTTGGCAAACCTTGTCATCCTGTTCGAGCGAGATCCTGGACTGGATGCCGCAACAACCGATCTGTACGCGGCAGCTGCCGCCGTTGTGAACGATACCACAACAGCCTCTCAACCCCTGGCCCGAAAACACCGTCTGCTCAAGGAGGCTCAAACACGCTTCCAGGAGCGCATTTCGACAGCACGCCCGAATGGACGAAGAGCCTGCGCTTCTTGGCGACAGAACGAACTCTTCCTTGCAGCCTGATCCAACTCCGGGTTCCACGACAGCAATGCTGTGTGGTGGAACCCAATCCCCTTTCCCGCTCACCAAAAGAGCTGGTGTTCGTTTTGGACTGTGGACCGTTATAGACAAGCAAGCAACCTAACTGGTAGCCTTACGCAACATGGCTGAGGGCAGACCCACCTCGTCAGAACTCTGGCAGGGCAGGCTTGTCATGGCATGGTCTCAGGAGAGATGGTGGGCGAAGTATTTGTTCATCTCGAACATGCTCATCTTGCTCTTGCCGCCGAAGATAGCCTGGAGCTTCTCATCAGCCAGAATCTCTCGCTTGTTCTCAGGATTCTGAAGATTGCTTGACCTGATGTAGTCTCATACCTTGCTCACCACCTCTGTGCGGGGCAGCGGAGACGAACCCACCACTGCCGCGAGCTCATTCGAGGGCTGCAGCGGCTTCATCAGAGCCGGGTTTGGCTTCTTGGTTGCCGTTGTTCCAGCATTTCCTGTCTTTGATGCTGCCATTGTGAAACTCCGTTGTTAATCCTGCCTGCCATCTGCAAGCGTAAGGTGGCGGGACCATGGCAAGCAAAGCATGAACAGTGACGACATCGTAATATTTGCAAGCCGGAC
>KI911947.1:100880-100968 GCA_000517005.1 Microvirga lupini | reverse complement strand
CTGCGTCCGCTCGTTGAAGATCGTCACGGTGTTGAAGTGAGGATCATCCTTCCACTCGTCGCCGTCCTTCACGCGGTAGTTGGCGGCG
>KI911947.1:100566-100780 GCA_000517005.1 Microvirga lupini | reverse complement strand
TAGGTATGCCAAGTCTCACCTGACCTTCAGCGATGCGCTGGCAATCGTCCGGGCCAAAGTGTGGAGCGCCAGTTTTGAAACGTCCCGGCAGGTCCGAGATGAGGTGAAAATCCCGCAGGCTCTGCTCAACCGCCTCACCGAGGCCGCATGCTTCCCCGCCTGGAAGGGCTGAACTCCAGCTTACCAGATGCCCACATATGACAACGCCGACTAG
>KI911947.1:96709-100466 GCA_000517005.1 Microvirga lupini | reverse complement strand
CCTTCAGGGCCTTGCCGATTTGGTTGCTGCGAACCACTTGACCGCGGATCTCAAACTTGGCGACGTTTCTCATGGTCTTTTTCCTTGAAGTTGGGGCTCAAGACCCCGTTGCGATGAAACCCGGCCATGACGGCGCAGGCCGGCCTGAACCCCTTTCAAGGGGGCGGAGCGCAGCGGCGCACCTGAGCAAACGGGAAATCTGCAAGGCATAAGCCTGATCGCGAGGAAGGCCCGAAGGGCAGGGGAGATTTCTCAGGCGTGATGGTTTCGGGACCGAACGTGCCGGCATAGGGATTCACAAGAGCAAAAGGGGTTAGCCGCCACTCTGGCGAAAGGCGGGAACGCGCGTCCTGGGTTGGTCCGTGGTGTCCGCTCTGCCCCGTCTGTCGGCGTTGCGAAAGTCGCCGGTGCAACGTACCGGATGCGCTGGCACCTGCGGCTGGATGGTCGGCTGCGACCGTGTCTTCGATCGTCACGGATGCAGTGCGCGCGAATCTCGGCACGTTTCGGACGAGAAGGGCAGCCTTGACGTCTCGGAACGACGAGGCACGGATGAAGAGCACCAGCACCGACATTCATCTGCTCTGAGGAATGTGAGCCTGCCAGTTGCCGGATAGGCGGGTCCCCGGCAAGTGCACATTCCCTGCGGGGTCGAAAAGCTATTCTGTCTAGGTCACACACTTCCCGGACATCTTTCACATTCACCGCCGGGTAACTAGACGCTCGAGAGAAATTAAAAAAGCCCAGGGTGACCGCGTTCAACAGCTCAATTTTGGCAGCTAACGCGTCAGGTCCGATCCCAATCGGGAGAGGGCACTTGCCAAGTGGAAACCTAGACCGGAGTTCTTTTGTTGCGCCGCCGCTGATCAGTGCTGTTGCTTGGACCCCTATTACGTGGCTCGACCTTTGACTTTGATGCTGGCGGAGCATCAAGACTATGGAGCGCCAATTCGCGCTCGCCTGAAACCTCGAAGGGTGGAAGCGGCGTTCCTGCGGCCAGGATCCCTTTTACCGCCTCTCCTAAAAGATCGTCTGGCAAGGTCGGATGATACTCCCATGCACGGCCGCGGCCGTGGCTTGCAGTCACGAGCCTGCGTTTAATTAAGCCAAGGCTCTCGAGGCGCTCCGCAATCCTGATGATCGCAGTCGAGGTCATCTGCGTGAGCGATTTCAGGCGCGCAGTGGTAATCGGATCTTGTGAATCCGAGTACTCATAGATTATCCACAGGATTCCAATGTGCTGCACCGCCATGGCCCCAGACTCTTTCTTAAGAAGGTCTGCCAATACAATGCGAATGATGGCCTTCCGGACGAACGACAGGGATTCGCCCCGGAACTGCAATCTGGGCCCTTGCACCACCTCTTAATTCCCTCTAGAGCGACGTTTAGGTTTGTTAACGGTTCACGTCGATACGAATCCATGGGCGCTCTTCATGAGTTGAGCGCGGGAGTAGTAGCGCATTGATTTCCCCCTGTCTTTAGGGGCGAATGCCTATCGTCCTGAAATCGCAAGCCTTTCACAACGTAATCGTCTTCAAGCGAAGTAAGATCATGAATGGCCAGGCACAGCGCCTCGCGATAGTCCGAGCGGATTCCGCTCTCGCAGAGGATCAATTCACCAAAGCGAGCATGACAGGCTCGGCTCTTTCCAAATCTACCGGCTCGGACGCCCTGAGTGCTTTCAGCAAATTGCTGTGGGCGCTTGGATCCGGCTCATCCTTTCACGAGGTTGAGCAAATCGCTGAGCGGTGGGTCCAGACGGTAGAGAAAGCCGGCGCAGTCTCTGATCTGGAAGAACCGAAAAGCATTGTCGAGAACCTGCTGATCGGGGCGCAAGCCTGCATGTGGCAGGACAGCCGCCATCCTGCTCGTCGGCATTAAGCCAGACGACGATCCTCCCAAGACTACGAGTTGCGTAAAGCTATTTCCGAATAGCTCCCATCCCTCCAAGTGATCCCTCTCATGGCGGTATAGCCTCAATGTCCCTTCACTCTCCTCCTCGTTTCATCGCGGCCCTTGTTGCGGCCGCGATTGCCGTTTCTGGCTTTGGTCCTGCGGCTCACGCTCAAACTGCTCCCAAAGTGACGGGCACTCAGGGCTGTATTGTCAGAGGTACGATTGACAGCGGGCAGCCCGCTCAGTGCGGCCCCAATGGAACGGACAATTTGACCTACGGCACCTGGGCGGGCGCAAACGAGGTCAACAACGCGCTCACCAATCTGCAGAACCAGATTAACAACATCCGCGATAATTCCGAAGCGGAGCCTGTTGATGTCGTATCAGATGGCTCGACCATCCTCGGCAATGGCACGGCGGGAGACCCGATCCGTCTCAACCCCGCGATTACCAATCAGATCAACAATCATGAGGTCAGGTTGGGAAGTGTCGAGGCGGTCAACAATGCTCAAAACACGCGTCTTGATAATGCTGAGGCAGTAAACAACACGCAGAATACGCGGCTGACCAATGCCGAGTCTGTGAATACGGCTCAAGATACTCGCCTAACCAAAGTCGAGAACAAGAACGCCGCTCAAGACGTCAGGCTCGGTGCCGTCGAGCAAAAGAATGTGGAGCAAGACAACCGCCTTGATGCTGTCGAGGCGGTCAATGATGCTCAAAATCAGACCTTGGCAAACCACGAGACCAGAATTGGCGTCCTGGAGACAACCGTTGCCTCCCACGGCACAAGGTTGGATGCGGCTGAGAGTGTGCTTGCAGACCACTCCTCGCAACTGGCGGACCACTCCTCGCGCCTGGGAACCGTCGAGACCAAAGTTGCGAGCATTTCCACGACCGTCGATCAGCATTCAACCTGGATCAACAATGTGAATGCCGGCAAGGGCATCACCAACTTCCGCACCAACAGCACCGGCCCGGACGCGCAAGCAACCGGGGACAAGACTGTTTCGGTCGGTGCCGGATCGGTGGCCTCACATGACAACTCGGTGGCTCTCGGTGATGGCTCCAAGACGGATCGGGCGAACTCGGTTTCCGTTGGTTCGGCTGGCGCTGAGCGTCAGATTACCAATGTGGCGGCTGGCACGGAAAACACGGACGCGGCCAATGTGGCGCAACTCCGCGCTCTGGCCGCCGCTCTCGGCGGTGGTGCTGCGGTGGGTGCCGGCAATGGTCAGACGATCAACGGCAGATCGTCGGGCGCGGCGGTTGCTGACTCGGGATCGGATGGCGGCGCGGTCATTCTTCCAAGCTATCAGGTCCAGGATCGCGAGTACCGGAACGTGGGCGGGGCGATTGCCGCCCTCGATGACAGCACCATCAAGTACGACCGCAACGAGGATGGCTCGAAGAGCAATCGGATCACTCTGAGCGGCGGCGATAAGAGCAAGCCGGTCCAGATCAGCAATGTGGCGGACGGCGTGAAGGACCTTGACGCCGTGAACGTGCGGCAACTCAGGGCCGCTGCCGGGGGAGGGAAGACCTACACCGATACCCGCATTGACATCATGAAAGAGTATGTCGATCGCCGCTTTAGCTCGCTCTCGCAGGAAGTGGGCGAAGTCCGCAAAGAGGCGAGGGCGGCGGCGGCTGTCGGCCTTGCAACGGCGGCGCTTCGGTACGATCCCCGGCCCGGCAAGCTCAGTTGGGCGGGAGGCACCGGCCACTGGCGCGGGTCAACCGCCATGGCGATGGGTGTTGGCTGGAACAGCGAGGACGGCGTTGCGCGCTACAACATTTCTGCCAGCACGGCTGACGGGGAATGGGGTGTGTCGGGCGGCATGTCCTTCACGCTGAACTA
>KI911947.1:95329-96609 GCA_000517005.1 Microvirga lupini | reverse complement strand
ACCACAGGCTAGGGCATTTTTCCCGTCATCCGGTAGCAAAAGCCACTGCTGGTGATGGACGACGGTCGACGTGCATTGGCAGGCCACGTCGGGTAGAGTGCACGCCAGGTTTCCCTGCGCGACGGACGATCATGACCAGTCGAAGCAGTGCTCCGGCAGTTGTCGGCGATGTCCCACTTCCCGATGCGGACTTTACCGACGCCTACTCTGTCCATGTCGCCGAACCCCTGGACGCGCTCCAAGCGGCGCGGCAGATGGTGGGGCGGCGGCCCCGGTGGGTGGATGGTCTCCTCATGCTGCGCAACCTCACGGTCACGCCATTCGGGCTCAGGCGCGATGCGCCGATCGGGGCGGAGCGGATCGGAATCTTCCCCGTCGTGAGCGCGTCGCCGGAGCGGGTGGTGATGGGGTTCGACGACGTCCATCTCGATTTCCGGGTGGTGGTCGAAGTCGCGCCAGAGGGGAGTGGGCAGCAGGTCACGGCAACGACCTTCGTGCGCACCAGGAACCGCCTCGGGCGGCTCTACCTCGCCGCGGTGAAGCCGTTCCATCGGGTGATCGTCCCGGCGATGCTCGCGCAGGTCGGGAGGAACTGAGGCGAGGGGCCTCGCTCCTGCCAAGGTGGGATCCATCCTGAGATCATCAAGTTGCCGACGGTTGGTGGTTTCTACTACCGAATGCCGGAAATGCGCGCTTCTCCTCCTATTGGCATCAGTGGAGATGAGGCTAGGCGCGGAGGCTCGTCATAACGCGAGAAGAGGTTCAGCATTTGCTTAGATCCATGCGCTCAACGCAGCCCTTTAATGAGGCATACTGCATTGCAAATAAGCGCCATGAGGCCGATATCACCAGTGGCTGATTTCAACGCAGCACCGCTTTCTTCCTCCCGGCGCTGCCGTCGGCCGTTCCCTCTGGAAGGTTTTGACTTGTGTCGAACCTCACCTTTCGCCGGGCTTCGTGCCCGGCTTTTTTCTTTTTGGGTCCATACGGCTGATAAAGCCTTCTTAGCGAGAGGCTGTGCAGCACGCATTTCGGCTTTCGTCTGGAGGCTGACGGAGCCAAACGGCCTCGTCCTCACGTACCTCATCGGAGCACTTCCGCATTTTTCGAAGTGTCACCTCTACTGCGTTTACTCGCCTTTCGAGCCAAGCAGCGAGGCGCTTCGGCCAGAACGACCACGCCTATTCTGGCGTTAGGTCGAATGGAAAAGGCCCGCTTTCTTTAGCTGTTGAGGATCCAACGAGGAGTTCGGGGATCTCTCTCGTCGTATCAGGGCAGAG
>KI911947.1:79918-95229 GCA_000517005.1 Microvirga lupini | reverse complement strand
GAGGATGAAAGATTACACACCAATCAAGTTTGCCGGGCTCCTGGCGCTGACTGCGGTTAGCGCCCTGACCCTGCTCGGATCGGCGGCGTTGGCCCAACAGCCGCTCGTTCCTCCGGCTGCACCAAAGGCGGAAGCTCCGGCTCCTGCCACTCCTGTCGCAACCCCACAGGCTGCTCCGGCTCCTGCTCCTCAAGCCGC
Source organism: Microvirga lupini (assembly GCA_000517005.1). GTDB lineage: Bacteria > Pseudomonadota > Alphaproteobacteria > Rhizobiales > Beijerinckiaceae > Microvirga > Microvirga lupini. The sequence continues at coordinate 95,031 of KI911947.1, read as the reverse complement.
CGCGCCTGTCATGGCGCGGCTGGCGCTGGCAAGCGTCATCGTTCCCGGTGAGCCGGTGAACGATGGCGATTATGTCTCCTCGTCTCGCTTCTATGGCGACTGGCGCTTGGCCTGTGACGAAATCGAGTCTCGCGGCCGCCGCATCTGCCGACTCGAACAGGAACTTGGGCTTAGTGGAAAGTGGGCTCTGACGTGGAAGCTGGTCGAGTCCTCGCAGAAGAAGCCGTTCTTCCTCGTTTCGTTCCCGGCCGCCGCCAACCCGGAGAAAAAGGTCCAACTGGTGATCGGTGGCTTCATCCGTGAGTTCGGCAAGGAGGAATGGGCCTGCTCCGGCTCAACCTGTGAATTTTACATTCCGGCCGACACGACGGCGCAACAGTTGATCCTGGGTGCGAGCAACATCCGGTTCCGCTATAGCCTCGGCACTGAGACGATCGAGCTCTCGGCTTCCATGAAAGGGTTCATGACGGCTCTCGATACGCTGGTTGATGAGCCCACGGCTGCTCAACCCGCCTCCGCGCCTGTGGCGGCTGCAAAGCCGGTGAGGCCGGAGCGGAAGAAGGTGGCAAGCCGTCAATTCGAGACGATCCGGCGCACCAACGATCCCATGCCGGAAGCTCTCAAAAAGATTTATGGGGTCAACTGATCGGCAAGCGTTCTCGCGATAGAACGCTGCTATCCTGGGCTGAATATTAAGGGGCAAGACCGTGGCAACTCCCAAGAAAAACACCGTACCTGTAACCACCTATTGGGATGATTACCCGGGCATTGGCACTGCAAAGGCGCTGCTCGATGGCATCAAGTGGGGAGGGGATCTCGGCAAAGGCGTCACTCTCACATGGAGCGTGGCTCGCCCTGGAGTGTCTAAGTATGCCTATACCAAACGGGATGTCCAAGCCTTTGACGCCACGGAAATCGCTGCGATCAAGATCGGGCTCAAGAAGTGGTCGGATGTCTCAGGTGTTAAGTTCTCCCTTGTCACAGAGTCGAGTAGCAAAGTGGGGGAGGTCCGCTTTGTGAAAAGTGCTGGTCTCTCAGGAGGTCTAGGCTACTTCCCTTCATCAAACCCGAGTGCTGGGGACGTATGGTTCTCTACCGATGTTGAGGTAGGTGGCGGTCCTGGCACGCATGGTTCAAAAATCGTATTTCACGAGATTGGTCACGCGCTAGGGCTCAAGCACCCTTCTAGTTCGGGCGGCGGCGGCAAGAGCGCCATGAAGTACGACAGCCTGCTCTACTCTGTCATGGCTTACAACGCAGTCGGTGCAACCTATCTGAACAAGCCCGACTTCTATCCAACAACCCCGATGTATAACGATCTCCTTGCAATTCAGGCGCTCTACGGTCGCAACAAGAAGCACAATGCCGGTAGCAACACCTATGTGTTCGAGGAAGGCCAGAAGTACTGGCAGGCGATTGATGACGCTGGCGGCTCCGATACCATCAAGTACGTTGGAACGGTGGACGTTCGGATTGACCTGCGGGAAGGCAAGTTCAGCACCTTGAGCGCGCCGATTGCCTGGGCCATGGACAAGTACCTCACCGGCACGGTGACAATCGGCCCGAAGAGCGTGATCGAGAAGGCGATCGGTGGCGACGGCAACGATAGCCTGATCGGCAACAGTGCCAAGAACACCCTGACGGGCGGCCTCGGCAACGACGCCTTGAGCGGACAGGCCGGGGATGATCGGCTGTATGGCGGTTGGGGCTCGGACGTTCTGACGGGTGGCTCGGGCAAGGATGCCTTCGTGTTCGACACGGATCCCTCGAACGGCGACATCGACCGGATTACGGATTTCAGCGTCAAGGATGACACAATCTGGCTGAGCCGAAGCGTCTTCGCGGCCCTGCCGAAAAAGGGCGCTCTCGCGTCGAGCTTCTTCAAGATCGGATCGGCGGCCGCGGACGGCAACGATTTCATCGTCTACGACAAGGCGGCCGGTCTGCTGTCCTATGATGCTGACGGCGCCGGGGCCGGGGCCGCGGTGGCGTTCGCTCACCTCAAGGCGGGCCTGGCGCTCACCTCCAAAGACTTCCTGGTGATCTGATACGAAAGAGGCCGGCCTGTGAAAACGGACCGGCCTCTCTCATTAGGCTGTGTTCGGCTGCGGGGCCGGTAGGGGAAACCTTACCGGCCCATCTTCTTGAGTTCCTTGATCCCTTCGATGGGCTCGCCGGTCTCGGCAATATGCGCGTCGTTCAGGTTCTTGAGCGCGTCTTTCGTGATCATCAAGAGCTTGACGTTCTTCGCCCCTTTATGGCCGGTGGCGTGCTTGCGGGTGACGACGCCGCGCCCCATGAGCAGCTTCGCCATAAGATCCATCTGCGACCGGAATCCGCCCGTCAGGGTCGCAAGCTCGGTCGAGGAGAGACCTTCCCCTCGGGCGTTGTGCTCGGCCAGGATCTGCACAAAGGCGAACTGGCGCAGCCGTGCCGCCCCGGTGTCGGCGGGGAAGCGGCTGGCGAGGATGGCCTTCAACAGCGCCTCGGCCGGAACCTCGAGAGTGGCGGAAACAGCCGGTTCGGGCTTGAGCTCCTCGGGCTCTCTCTGGTGGATGACGCTCATCGCGAAGTCCAACACCCGCCCGATCGTCACCGGAAGGCGCTCCTGGCGGCTCCCGGCGAGTTCAACGAGCTGGTTATAGGTCTCTTCGCTCACGTAAGTCTTGGTCTCCCGCCATGAGGAAGGCAGGAGGGACTTCTGCGCCTTTTTCCACTCGGAAACATACTTACTACGAGAGCTCATCGCTGATTGCCGACAGTCTTGAACAAGAGGGCGTTGGGGTGAGGCAGGTCGGACGCGGCCCATAGTCCGCGCTTGGCCTGCTTGGCTGTTAACTCTGCCACGAGATAGGGCATGTAAACAGGCTTTGCATCATTTGAGAATGAGGCAAACGCAAAGCCCTGTGAAACCAGGATTGTACCAAGGTCGAGGGTCTGCCCTCCAACCTGGGCCGTGCACACGACGATGATCGTCGCTGGCGTCCCGGCGATCTGCGCGACCGGGACACAGGAGGGGGCGGTGTCGCGGATCACGGCGGCCAGATAGCTCAAGGAGGCCTCGCCGCAATCGACGGTTGCCCCGGCCTGATTTGTGAATGTCGTCCCGCGGATGCAGGCCTGGACCCCGTAGAGGCGCATCCTCTGGCCGTTCTGCTGCCAGGTGTCGCCGGTCTCGAAGGTCACGCCTTCCTTGGGAATGCCAAAGGCGGGCTGCGCCTGGGCCGGAGCCTGGGCGGCGGCCGGAGCAGGGGAGGCGAGGGTCACAGTCACGATAAGGGCTGAGGCTAAGCAACGGACACTTCGCGCGGCATCCAAGAGGGCGGCTTTCTTACTCATTGAGAAGCCTCAACGGACCGCAATCGTCGTCCATGGCGAACGCGCTTGCGCTGAAATAGGAGCCGGAGAGAGAACACGGTGCCTTAAGCTCCTTATGTCCTGCACAGGCCGAAAGGCCGAGGACGGACACGCCAAGCGCGGTAGCCGCTACCAATCGGGTCAGAAATCTTGTCATGCTAAGGGGCAACCAACCGGGCTTTCGTGCGGTCATAGGTAAGCACTTTTGCTGCATGAGCTTGCCCGGCAAGTTCCTGCATCTGCTGTGCATTCAAGGCGGCGTTGGCGGCATTCATGACGCCGATGAGTTCATTGAACGTCAGGCCAGTTTGCACCTGCAACTGGCTGTTCTGGTCAATAGACCCTTTGATGTCTTGCGCCGTTCCGATCTGGCCCCCGGCTGATTGAAAGGCACTGGTGCGGGAAGACGCTGCAGATTGCGTTCCGGCCACCATGCCCTGCAAGGCCGTCGCGGTGTTTACTGCGCCCTGATAGGCTTTGTCGGTGCCCGAAATATTGGAGCTGACCACACCGGTCAACGTATTCACGAGCTTAAGGCCGTTGATGATGCCGGCTGCAACCTGCCCGAACTCCCCCAGGTTACCCCAAGCCATCTGGCCGCCGCCAAGGATCGAGGAGAGGGAAGGGGCACCCGACATATTGAAGCCGGAGCCAAGGGCGGCGCTGGCTATCGAGCCGGTCTGCCGATTGCCAGTGACAGCCTTCAACGTCTCCTGCACGGTCTGCATGATCTGTTGATTGGTCTGCATGATCGCCGCCGTGTTCGAGGCGGTTTGCGTCGCCTGCGATAACGTCGCGGAGTCGATCACCGGCACTTGCGCACTGGCAGGCGAAACCAGGGCCAAGAGGCCATAGGAGACGGTCCGGGCGACCGCAAAACGGCGTGTCATTTCGGCACCTCGACAGGGTTGGTTTCAATACCCGCGTAGGTTTCTGTGAAGATCTTCGAATAGTCGGCGGACAGGACAGCCGTTCCGCCATCGGCCAGGACGCCGCCTGCTACCTTTGCGGTCTTACCGTTTGACCTCTTGAGAATGAGCCGGAACGGGCAATCGCTCTGCATACTGCATCCGCCAAGAACTTGTGAAAGCACCCACTCGCCTGCGGGGGTTGAGACCCGCGCGATTGCAATATCTGGATGCTGTGCGGGACGTCCAACCGGCACAAGGTCATCTGCCGACCAGATCCCGTCAGGATCTTGCGCCACGTTCTTATAGGTCGGCGTCGGCTTGAGTGTGTAGCCGGGCGGAAGCTTCTGCTGCTGTGCCAGGGCGGGAGAGGCCCAAGCGACGGCAAGAGCCGCGATCATGGAGATATGTTTCAGACGCATCTTAGTAACCCCTGGGTGATCGGATAAACCGCCAAACGCGGTTCATGAGCCAGAAAGCGCCCCCGGTCAGGGCAACGACGGTGAGACCGGCCACTACGACGGTGTAAGTTGAGCTATCGCCCTGCCATTTCACGACCGAACGCGGATTGCCCAACTGCATGAGAAAATCGCCAATGTAGGCAATTGTATAAAAGACCGGCGCAACGTAGGACCAAAAGAACATCGCCATGAAGCAGCCGATCCAGATCAGCCCAAGCGCCGTACCACCCGATGCCTGCGGGTAGCGGGGCGCGTCATCGTAATAAGGCGAGTTTGGATCGTAGATTGAGTGGGGATCATGGTGGGCCATGATCGGATCTCCTCATGATGTAGGTCGCGCCTGACCCTCCTAGTTAGCGCCGTTGAGGCTAAACCAGAACCGCTTTGTCTGCCCGCCATATGCCAGATCGACATAGTAGGGCTTTTCTCGCCATGGCCGCCGCTCAAGTGCATTGGGATCAATGCAGGCGTGACCGGCCTCACAATTCAGTTCCGTAAAGCGGCGATCGGTCTCGGCAACAAGAGCCGTGCAGTGGCCGCCCTGCTCGTCGGTGATCAGGTGGCCCTCTTCGTTCTGCCGAACGCTGACCTTGCCAGCAGGGCAGGGCTCAAAAGGCTCGTATCCCGGCGCACTGGCGCTGCCCTCGGAACAAACCGGCCATGGCTTTCCCAAAGCAAGCTGCTTGAACAATTGCTGCATGACCGGGACGCAGTAGGGAATGCCGCTCCATGACGGCGTTGACGCCGCCGCACACAGCAAAACCTTGCATCCGAACGACGCATCTTGCGCCGCTGCGGGCGAGGCTGCGAGCGCCAAAAGCGCCACCATCATTCGTGCTGAACTTCGCATTTTTGTCCATACATTCTGCTTGCTCATTTGGTGATACCGCAATATTTAGTGACAGGCAAGGAGATACACACATGCGCTCGGCTCTCGTAGCCACCCTTCTGATCGCGGCCGGATCGGCTCACGCGACCGCGACGGGAACACCCGCCACGGTTCCCCTCTGTGAACCGGTCGAGGCTGGCCTTGTGCGCAAGCTGGTCGAGGAAGAGGCCACGAAGCAGGGCGTCGATGTGAAGCTCGCTCTCGCGATTGTCGAACAGGAATCCGCCAACGGTGCGCGGGTGAATTCCGACAAGAACGCGCGTGGGCCGACGCAACTGATCCCCGGCACGGCTGCAATGTATAAGGTCACGGACGTCTGCGACCCTGCCGAGAACATTCGCGGCGGCGTGGCCTTCCTCAAGGATTTCGCCGCTGAGTTCGGCGGCAACGTCTTCCTGATCCTGTCGGCCTATAACGCCGGTCCTGGGCGCGTGTACGACGCCAAAGGCGTTCCTCCGATTTCCGAGACTGTGCGCTACGTCGCGACGGTCGCCAACTCTTACTACGGTTTCGACAACTCCTTGAAGGGCGGTAGCCGCTCGGGAGCCAGTCGGAAAAAAGCGACGGCTGCACAAGAGCCTGACGCATCACGCACTGACGCCTCCGGTCAAAAGTGGATCGGCGGCTCGGTTCTTTATGTGGATTAAGGACTACACCCTCATGAACACTCTTCGAGCTTACCTGCCTAATCCTACGACCATGGCGCTCATTGCTGCGGTCGCTCTTGTCGCCGCTGTCGGAAGCATTGATCCGGCCTTCGCACAACCGGCCGGGGGCAGTGCCTTCCAGCCCATCGAGTCTGCCTTTGATAAAGTCCTCGACTTCCTGACCGGAACGTTTGCGACCACCGCGGCGACGATTGCCGTCAGCGTCTGCGGCTATCTCGCCCTGACCTCCCGCATTCCGTGGATGATGTGCTTCTCCATCGTGGTCGGGGTCGCCTTCATCTTCGGCGGTGCTCAGATCGTCCAAACCTTGTCGGGCGGTGGCCTCTAGTGTCCGACGAAGCCCCTCACATTGACCCTCTGGTGGGCGGCCTGACAAGGCCGCCCATGATGCTCGGCATTCCATACGTTCTGTTCGTGCTGGAGTTCTGCCTTGTCGTCCTGATCTTCATCAACACCAAGAACCTTCTGATGTTCTTGCTGGTGATCCCGGTTCACGGAATTGCCTACCTGCTGACCGTTCGGGATGCGCGGTTCGTGGACATCATTCTCGTCCGCTTCGGGCGTTGCCCGTTCACCCGCAACCGCGCCTTTTGGGGCGGCGACTCCTATACGCCTTAAATGAGACCCGGCATGAGCCAAGTGAACACGGCCGTTCGTCCTCTCCTGTCCTTCGGGGCGGTGGCTGCCCGCGAGAAGACAATCGCGGATATGCTGCCGTACCTGCGGCATGTGGATGACCAGACCATCCGCACGAAGGACGGCATGCTGATGTCCTTTGTGAAGTTCGACGGCTTCTGCTTCCAGACTGCGGACCAGGCCGAGATCAACCTCAAACTGGAGAGCCGCAACACCTTTGTTCGCGCCCTCAACGACAGCCGCTTTGCAGTCTATTCCCATATCATCCGCCGCGAGATCCAGCCGACGATTGACGGGAAATTTGGCAATCCTTTCTGTCAACTGCTGAATGAGCGGTATTCCGCGAGCATCCGCGATCAGCGCATGTTTGTGAACGATCTCTACCTGACGGTGATCCGCAAGGGCTTTCAGGGCAAGGTCGGCATGGCCGATAAGGTCATGAAGGGCTTCCGCAAGGCGGCGGGTGTGTCGGCCGCCGAGCTGGACAAGGAAGCCCGGAAGGAACTGGCCGAAGCCGTTAACAACCTGAAACAGCAATTCGCCCCCTATGGCGCTCGGGTTCTGTCGCTGGTGGCCCGCAACGGCTCCGTCTATTCGGAGCCATGCGAGTTCCTGGCTCAACTCCTGAATGGCGGCGTCGAGATCCCCATGCTTCTCCCGCGCATGGGCCTCGACACCTACCTGCCGACGCGCCGGATCACCTTCGGCAAGCGCGCGCTTGAGATCCGCGGTCCTGTGACCGGCGATAACCGCTATGGCGGCATGGTCTCGGTCCGTGAGTACCCGTCCTATACCGGACCGGGAATGCTGGACGGCCTCCTCAAGATTAAGGGCGAGTTCATTGTCTCGCAGTCCTTCGCCATTCAGGATCGCGCGCCGGTCCTGGCGCAGATCGGCAAGGTGCAGCGCCAGATCGCGGCCTCGGACGAAGGCGGAACCGAAGTCGAGGGGATTATCTCCGTGGCGCGGGATGAGCTGGTCTCGGGCCGCGCCGTCTTCGGAGAGCATCACCTGACGGTGATGTGCCTCGGCAACACGCTGGCCGAGACGGAGCGGTGTGTTCAGGATACCACCAACGAACTGCAAAAGCTCGGCATGACGGTGGTGCGCGAGGATATGAACGCTGAGCCGTGCTTTTGGGCGCAGATGCCGGGGAACTTCCCCTATATCGCTCGCCGCGCTCTGATTACCTCGCGCAACTTCACGGCGTTTACCTCGCTCCACAACTTCGCCCTGGGCCGCCGCGACGGCAACCGCTGGGGACCGGCCATTGCCCTGCTGCAAACGACCAGCAGCACCCCCTATTACTTCAACTTCCATCGGCGTCAGGTTGGCAACTTTACCGTTGTGGGTCCAACCGGCTCGGGTAAGACCGTGGCACTCTCCTTCCTCATGGCTCAGGCCATGCGGGTGCAGCCGCAACCCCGCTGCGCTTGTTTCGACAAGGACCGGGGCGCGGACGTGTTCATTCGCGCCATGGGCGGCAGCTATGAGGTTCTGGAACCCGGCATCCCGACCGGCTTCAATCCGCTCCAGCAGGAGGACACTCCCTCGAACCGGGAGTTTGTGAAAAACCTCCTCCGCTTCATGGTCCGCCCTGCTGACAACCGCGATCTCTCGGCGGAACAAGAGAAGATCATTGAGGGTGCCGTCGATCAGATCTTTGAGGTTCCGGCGACGGAGCGGCGTCTGTCCGAAGTGACCATGCTCCTGCGGGGCCGGGAGAGGGCAGGGCATGACGATCTGGCCTCGCGCTTCGAGGTCTGGCTGAACGCTCGCGGCTGGCTGTTCAACAATCCGGTGGACTCGTGGTCGGTCGGCAACGGGATCTTCGGCTTCGATATGACCAAGATCCTCGATGACGATGATCTGAGGACGGCGGCGCTCGGCTATATCTTCCACCGCATCGAGGGGGCCATGGACGGCAACCCCATGATGTTGTTCATTGACGAAGGCTGGAAGATCCTGCGCGATCAGAAGTTCTCGGCTTTCCTCAACGACAAGCTCAAGACCATCCGTAAGCTCAATGGGATCGTCGGCTTCGGGACACAATCGGCCAAGGACATCGTGTCGGCCGACATCGCTCATACCCTGCTGGAGCAGACCCCGACCAACCTGTTCTTCCCGAACCCGAAGGCGGATGAAGCCAGCTACGTCGGCGGCTTCAAGCTGTCGCAGAGGGAGTTTGAATGGGTGCGGACGACGGCCCCCGAAGCGCGCCAGTTCCTCATCAAGCATGACTTGGACTCGGTGATCGCACGTCTCGACCTCTCTCACATGCTCGATCTTGTGAAAGTCCTCTCGGGCAATGCTGAGACCGTGGCCGAGTGCGCGGCCCTGCGCAAACAGTACGGCGACGATCCTGCGGCATGGCTGCCACACTTCTGCGGCTGGAAGGATGGCAAATGAAGATCCTTGCTCTCTCGCTCACTTCTGCGCTTGGCGTGATCCTCACGACGGGCGCACTCGCACAAGTGCCGACCAATGACGCCACCCGCCTCAAGGAAGAGGACAAGACGGCGCGCTGCATGTTGCACTCCCGCACCTACAAGGACAACACCCTCAAGCCAACCGAAGGCGTCAAAGAGAGCGTCGTTGCCCCGCAATCCGGGGGCACCTCAATGAACGCGGGTGTGTCCAATGTCCTTACGGCAGGACCGACTGCGGGTGTCGTCAATGGCGTCGATGTGGGCGCGCTGATCGGCGGGACGCTTGGGGTGATCAATGCCGTCCAGGGCAAGAACTATGCCGCCATGGCGCAGTCGATCGGCGCTCTGGCTGCTGTGATTGAGGCCAACATGCAGGGGCTCAACCAGGGCAAAGCGCAGATCGGTAGCGTCCAGTCCTTGCAGGGTGCCTGGGACCAGAACTCGCAAGCCAGAATCGGCACAGTGGGGATTTGGGGGCAGGCGATCCAGGCCGGTTCGATCCGCCTCCAGTACGAGAACGACAAGCTCATCCGCATGCTCGATGAAGCGAGCAACCGCCAAAAGATGCTGACCTATGACCGCACGAAGGCGCGGCTGGTCGAAGAAACTCCCTCAACCGGTCAGTAACGAGAACTCCATGAACCATTCGCCTCCCGTACTAGCAGCCCTGGTCTGCCTCTTCGCCAATGTTGCCCTCGCGGGTGAAACAACCGTGAGTCTCATGAATGCGGGGATGTCCGCCGACTGTGCCGACTACGCAGCCAATGTCAGTGCGAGCGAAGGCAATTTTGGATCAACCTCCCCGGTTGTGAACGGCTACACCTGCTATGGAGCGTTCCAATTCTGCTCGGCCAAGAACAGCCGCACGGGAGGGACTTTCAGTCAGTACTACAAAGGTACCCCTGAGCAGTTCCTTGACGATCCGCAAGCGCAGGTCGCCGCCTGGATGGATTACCAGAAGGATGAATGGGCGAAAGCACAGCGGAACGGTCTGACCTCGGCTGTGGGTCAAAGGGTTTGCTACAAGGGTGAGTGCGCAACCCTGACGCAATCCTCCATTCTGAAAGCCTGCCAGTTTGGATGCGGGTCGGATGGCAAGCTTGCTAACTTCGTCAAGGCGGGCTTCGATTGCAACGCAGCCGGAACCAAGGACGGTGCAGGGACAAGCGTCTGCAAGTATTTGATCTCAGGTACCGGTTACAACGTCGCCTGCATCACCAACAACAATGATGGCTATGATTGTTAGTCAGGGGTGATCTGTGAACGACATCATTGGCGTACTCTTCAACAAGGTCGATACCTTGGGAGCGTCGGCTATCCAGGCGATCTACACGCAGCTTGCCGGCCAACTCCAGCCGGTGTTCCTCACCGCTATGGCGATCTACGTTGCCTTCTGGGGCTATGAATTGCTGATCGGGCGCGTTGGAGTGTCGGCTCCGGTGATGCTGTGGCGCATTGCCCGGATGATGCTGATCTACACTCTTGCGTTCTCCTGGGGTGACTTTCAGCCGCTGATCGTGGACGTGCTGACAAAAGCGCCCGAGGGGTTTGGGAGTATCGTGTGTCAAGCAGTCGGGGGCGGTGCCAGCTGTAGCGGGGGCATAAGCGGGATCTCCAACAGCCTGACTGAGGTTTGGACGGCGGCTGGTGAGGCGCAACAGAAGATCAGTGCAGCGGCGGGCTGGTCAGGCGTCGGCATGCAGATCCTGGCCTACATCGTCCTGATCGTCGCCGGTGTGTTCGTCGCGGCTGCGATCTTCCTTGTGGTTCTCGGGAAAATCGCCCTGTTCGTCCTGCTCGGCTTGGCACCGATTTTCATAGCCTTCGCGCTCTTTCAAATCACCGTGCCGTATTTTGACGGCTGGATGAAGTCATGCGCTCAGTATTCGATCATCCCTTTGATCGTATATGGCATTCTTGGCTTCTACATCGTCTTGCTCAGAACGACGTTGGACGATATGGCCGCCTCGGTTTCTGACCTATCAACGGCTCTGACGGTCGTTGCGCCGTTCCTGCTCATGTGTGCGGTCGGCTACTTCCTGATCTATCAAAGCCTTGCGATTGCTCAGGGCATTGCCGGTGGCGCGCGATTGTCCTCCGAGGGGCGCGACCGAGCAGCTGTCAAAGCTCCCTACAAAGCAGGGAAGTGGGCCTACAACAAATTCATGGGGAAATCTGAGGGAGGCTCGAACTCAGTCGCTCCAAGTGAGCCTAACGCTCCGCAGGCCTCAGTCGCTCCCGACCCTTCGCAACAGCACAAAGAGCGCTTTGTTTCCGCTCTTAAAAGCACCCGTTCGTAAGTGAGAACCTCAATGTCTGACCTGGCTAGCAACACAGGCCCTGGGCCGCTCGTCAATCCAAGCTATTACGATGAAGGCGTTCGATGGGAACGGGCCGTTTATCAGCGGACGGTGAACTCCCTGCACGTGTGGCGCGGCGTGGCCCTGATCCTCGGCCTCTGCCTCCTGGCGGCTCTCGGGAGCCTGATCCTGCTCCTGCCGCTCAAGACCTTCGAGGTTGTCACCCTCACGGTCGATAAGACCACCGGCTTTGTCGAGGTGGCGCGGCCTCTGGAACAGGGCGGAACGGTGTCACAGCAAGAGGCGGTGACGCGCGGCAACATCGTGCGCTTCCTGCGGGCGCGGGAAACCTACGATCCGAAGGGCCTGCGCGACAATTACGAGATGGCTTTGCTCTACTCGACCGGGGCGGCAAGCCGAGATCTCCAGGCGGAATATGACAATTCCAACTTGAAAAATCCCATGCGCCGGTACGGGCCGGATACCGTTGTGTCCGTCATGGTCAAGTCTGTGATTTTCCTCAATGAGCGCACGGCGGCGGTGCGCTTCCAGACGACCCGGAAGAATGAGCGGGAGACCGTGACGGAGCATTGGGTGGCGAATGTCCGCTTCCGGTACACCTCGGAACCCATGCGCAATGACTACCGCTTTGACAATCCGCTCGGTTTCCAAGTGACCGAGTACCGCAAAGATCAAGAGACCGTTGAAGTCTCGGCGGAGGCAGGAAAGTGAAAAAGCTTCTTGTGTCTCTGGCCGCTCTGGTGGCCCTGTCCTCGGGCGCCTCGGCCGAACTCGTTCCCTCGGCGGTTAAGGCCGATCAGCGCATTCGGACCGTGACCTATCACAAGGACAATGTTGTCTCATTGGCGGGAACGCTCGGCGTCTCGACCATGATTGTCTTCGGCGAGGATGAACAGATTGCGACCGTCGCCATGGGCGATAGCGTCTCGTGGCAGGCGGTCCCTGACAAGAGCAAGGCATTCCTGTTCATCAAGCCGCTGGAACGGGATGCGGTGACAAACATGAACATTGTCACCAACAAGCGGATCTATAACTTCCTGCTCAAAGCTGGCTCGCCCAACAACAAGGATATGACGTTCAAGCTCCGGTTCGATTACCCGGATGAGATTGCGGACGCGCGCCTGCTCGATCAAGCCAAGCGCATGGCCGCCATGCCGAATTTCCAGCAACTCAAGCAGAACGCGGCGAATGCCAACCTGGATTATGGGTTCAAGGGCTCCAGCCTGAACGCGCCCCAAAACATCTTTGATGACGGCGTGAAGACGTATTTCAAGTTCGCCGGCGACGTGCCGGGGATCTTCCTCGTCAATCCGGACGGATCTGAGAGCCTGATCAATCACAGGCGGGAAGGGGAGGTGATCGTGGTCGATAAGGTGGCCGCGCAATGGACCCTGCGCGCCAACAATGAGGCGACCTGCGTGTTCAATCTCCGCGCGCAACCGGCTGAAAGCCCGAAGTCGATCATGACGCCGATTCAGCCCGACATTCAGATGGTGGGCGAACCGGCTCCGGCTCCGGCTGAGGCTCCCGTGATCAAGGCAAAGGGCTGATCCGCGATGTCACGCATTGACTTTGAAGCTGAGGAGGCCGGCTCCGGCCTTCCCGCAAAGCAAACCGGCAAGGCGAACGGCCTTGCCCTGTTCGCCCTCGTGGCCGCAACCCTTGGCGTGCTGGTGTGGATTTGGAACTCCAGCCAGAACAGCGCCCATTCTGTGAAAGAGGAGAAGCCGGAAACCTTCAACACGGCGCAAGCCCGGAGTGTGAATTTCGAGTTCAATCAGCCGCCGCCGAAGAAGGACAACCGGATGGTGATCGAACCGCCCCCGGTGGTCGCTGCTCCACCTCCCCCTGCTCCTGTCATTCAGCCCGCGCCGGTTCTTGACGATGGCGAGGCACGACGGCTGGCCGAAGAGGAAAAGCGGCGTCGCGAGGAAGAGGCTCGCCGGCAGGCGGCGCTGCGTTCGGGTATGCTCGTGGTGGATGCGGACCGGGCCGGGGAGGGTGGCAACGGCTCGCTCCTGGGCGGCTCAGGAAATGACCGAGCCTTGCGCGTGGAGGGGCCGGAGACGGACTCGAACCGGGCCTTCATGGCTCGGGCCTCGTCTCAGGACGTGGAGAGGGCCTATGCCACCAAGAACAACCGCATTGATGCCCTGATCCCGCAAGGAACCATGATCCGGGGCACGCTCGAAACCGCCATTCAATCGGATCTGCCCGGCATGGTTCGGGCGATCACCTCCGAGGATGTCTATTCCTTCGACGGGCGGCGGGTGCTGATCCCGAAGGGAACCATGCTGACCGGCGAATACCGCTCCGGCCTCTCGCGCGGCCAAACGCGGGTTCTGATCGCCTGGACCCGCATGTTGCGCGCCGACGGCGTGTCCGTGGCCCTCGGCTCCTACGGCACGGATGGGCTCGGGCGCTCCGGCCTCGCCGGCGACGTGGACAACCATTATCCGGAGCGGTTCGGCTCTGCGATCCTGCTCAGCGTCGTCGGCGGCGTGAGTTCCTTCATTGCCGGTCTGAACAATGAGGGGCAGTCGGCGGTTGGCGGGGCTGGCTCGTACATCCAGCAGCAGGCCCAAAGCCAAGCGCAACAGACCATTGCGCAAACGATGTCCGACCTTGCCAACCAGGCGCTCAAGGACTCGATCAACATTCCGCCGACCATCCACGTCGATCAGGGCACGCGGATCATGGTCTTTGTGAAACGCGACCTTGATTTCTCAGGGCTCTATCAGGATCCAGTCAAAGAGGCATTGAATGAACTGCGTCGTTCGAGAGCCGTTACAAAGTGAGGCGGTGAGCGTGTGGAACACGCTCCCGACCTTCCTCCGGCAAGCCTGTGAGCCGATTAGACCCTGGCTCGAAGATCCTGACGTGATCGAGATCATGTGCAATCGGCCCGGGGAGGTCTGGATTGAATCCACCCGTCATGCCGACATGCAGCGGTTTGAGGTGCCGGCGCTGTCGAGCGTGCAAATCCAGCGCATAGCGCAACAGGTTGCCAGTTACACCAACCAGTCTGTGAATGAGGTGACGCCGCTGCTCTCGGCGGCCATGCCGTTCGGGGAACGCTTTCAGGGCGTCTTGTCGCCTGCTGCTCCTCATGGCGGCATGTTCTCGATCCGCAAGCAGGTAATCCGTGATCTCTCGCTTGAGAATTACCTTGAGATGGGGGCGTTCGATAACGTCAAAGTCTCGGGGCCGCGCGAGGTCGATCCCGACGATATCAGCGAAACCGATGAGGAATTTCTTGAACTCCTGGGCGATCCAAGCCCGGAAGGACGAATGAGGGCGATCCGGTTCGCTGTCGAGAACAAATATACGGCCCTCGTCGCGGGTGGAACGTCGTCCGGCAAGACAACCTTCCTCAATGCGCTTCTCAAGGTCATTCCGCTTTCGGAACGTATCTTGAGCCTTGAAGACACCCTAGAGCTAGAG
>KI911947.1:71041-79818 GCA_000517005.1 Microvirga lupini | reverse complement strand
GAGGTTGTCTTCATGCTCGTCTGCCGCAAACCGCCTTGACCCTACCATCCCCATGTGAGTTCTTGCGCTGACGCCTTCTTGTGGTTGGATCAGCGACTTACGCGCCAGATCCGACCGCCCGCGTCATCAGACACGACAATCGATCCATCCGGCAGTTCCTTGACGTCAACCGGGCGTCCAACGCCGCTCAGGAAGCGCTGCCCGTTGCCGGAGCGGCTGCTGCCAACACGCAGCCGCACGACTTGGTACCCGACCGGGATGCTGCGATTCCAGCTTCCATGTTCGGCAATCAGCGCTTCGCCCTGCAACTCGGGAAACATGGCACCGCGATAGAAGTGAATGCCGAGCGTCGCGACATGGGCCTGAAACTCATACGCAGGTGGGGTTTGTGGCGCGGGCGGAGCCGCCGCCTCGAAGCCGTGCAATCGCACGCGACCGCCGAAATAGGGAAAGCCATAGAAGGCGCCCGGTTGCAGGACGTTGAGCTCGTCAGGCGGTGTGTCGTCACCCATCCGGTCGGCGCCATTGTCGGTGAAATACATGCTGCCGCCGTTCCAATCGAAGCCGACTGAGTTACGGATGCCCCAGGCTACGCGCCGGAGGTCCCCGCCGTTTGGGCTGAGGCTGATGATCGTCCCCTGCAAACCCTCGGGCTGGCAAATGTTGCACGGTGAGCCGATCGAAATGTACAGCCGACCGTCTGGCCCGGCTTGAATGTAGCGCAGGCCGTGGTGGGCCAGGTTCGGCAGCCTGATCGGCAGATCGGCGCGGTTGGCCAGTCTGCCGCCAGGCACAGGCGTAAAAGCTGAGACGCGGTCGCGCGATGCAACGTAGAGTCTGCTCCCGAGGCAGGTAACGCCATTGGGGGCGACAAGCCCGGACGCGGCCCGCACGGCAGGCCCACCTGCGAGGGGGACGCCATAGACCGCATTGCCTTTGGTGCCGACGTAAAGCGCATCGCCGCAGACGGCCATGGCGCGGGCAGCCGGCACACGGGCGAACACCGCAACGCGAGCTCCTGGTGCGGTGTGGGCGGTTTGGCCAAGGCACGGTGATGGGGCCAGACCAGCGGTGGCAAGGCTGGCAAGAGCTAAGGACCGGAACGGCTTTCCGAGGTGCATCATTCCCTCGCGACCGGATCGAACGGCTCATTTATGCGCCGACCGCTGAGTTCGGAAAACTCACGACTTCGCGGGGACTGGCGAGATCAAGGATAGTGCAACCCGCGCTCTGCCAGGATCCGCTGGTCAGGAGGATCCCACGCCCGCCGATAGACGCCTGAGCCCCCAATGCAGGCTGGTGAGCCCCTTCAGGCGCAGGTATGTTCACTGCGAGCCGCTTGGTGATCTTTGCCGCCACCCAACCTCGGGCAAGTCCTGTGATGCATGAACTCACTCCTGAAGGTCAGCAGATCGTCACGGACGCCGCCCAGCGGCATAGGGTCAGTGCCGATGCTGTTCTAACCTTGCTTCGTGCGCTGGTGGTGGGTCATGGCACCATGGCGCAGTTCAACCATCCTGAGCTCGGCGGGATGGGTCAGTGGACGCAGGGTGGCATGACAATGGTGGGCACCCTGTTCGACCATGGCCTGAAGGCCCGTGTGGATGCCCTCTGCACCGAGCTGGCCGCACTCCTGCGCCAGCAGCCATCCATTATGGCAGCGCCCGGCTCGCAGGCACAGCCGCAGCCGAGCGCGCCCGGTGTGAGTCTGTTCGTGGCAGGAGTAGCCTCCCCATCAGGGATGTGGTGGCCACCGGAGCTGGGCCAACCATCGTCTGCCGGATCTCAGGACGACCTGCGCTACGCGATCTTCCCGACAGCGCACCGGCTTGCGATCGAGCGGAGCGGGCAGATCACCCTCTATGACACGCGGGATCACCTGATCTCGGGAGTGTCCCAGCAACAGGGTGCGGACCAATCTTTGCGGTTCGTGAGCCAGCATGGTCTCGTTCGGCTTCATGACCTGCCGGTGGTGGAAGCGGATCGCCGCTCATCCACCCCTGACACAACCCGGAACGGGTTAGCGCCAGAGCCTGGGCCTGTGGCTTCGATGACGGCCGGCGCCGCGCCGCCGACGTCGTCCCACGTTTCCTCAGAGGACATCTTTGCCACGCTCGAGCGCCTTGCCGAGCTGCACAAGAACGGTGTGCTGACGGATGAGGAGTTTGCCGCCAAGAAAGCGGAACTGCTGGCCCGGATCTAAGGGTGAAGGCCAGTTCACCGTTACCTTCAGCCGCTCATCCGCCATGCTTCAACCAGGGAGGACCAGGGTTTCTGGTTCTGTCGCGATTTTCGGGCAACAGACACAGAGAAGATGCCAAAGTGAACGGTAGGCCATTGTGCGGCGAGCCGCTCGATTTGCTTCACAAGGCCTCCTGCGGATCAACGCTGACGGGCCTGAACGAAGTAGGCGGCGATCGTCGCCTCGCCGAGAGCCTTGCAGGCTTCCAGCCGATGCAAGCCTTCGACCAGAACAAACCGCTTGCCGTCGGGTCGCACGAGAATGGGCGCCTGCTGCCCCTTCTCCAGAATGCTCTCGGCAAGGGCTGCAACCTTCTGCGGATCAAGCGTTTGACGCCGCCGCACCGGCACATAGACATCTGCGATTGCAAGCGTCTGCCTCTTCATCATCCTGGCGGCTCCGGTCGCTTGTCTTGATGATCAAAGCTTATGCGCCGCGGATCGGCTTGCCTAGGAACATGCGGTCCCACATTGCGTTGCCTGGGAAGGCCAGCTTGGCAGGAGGGTGGCGTAGCTGTGCTGGGCCTCCTCACACGGAGACATCTCATGAGCAAACTCACAGCATTGATGGGCTTTCTCTTCCTGGCTGTTTCATCGGCTTGGGCGCAGACCCCTGCCCCCTCCCCTGCGCCCGGCGCTCCCCCCGCTGCCACGGGCGGAGGGATCGCAGACTACTGGTGGATCATCCTGCTGGTGATCATTGTCGCCGCCGCGATCTGGTATTTCTCCCGTAGCCGCAGGGGCGTGTAACCGGGCTCCGGCAGGAACGGACCCAGGGCATCAGGCGTTGATCAGCAGCCCTTTTGATGCTCTTGACTGTCCCATCGACGCGAACCCGGCTCTGCGCCGGGTTCGTTTTGACATAGGCTGACTTGCGCCATTAGGCGCTCCAGGGATGCGGTCCCTGAGACCGTGAGACGTGCCACTAGATCTCCATCGAAGCTCTGATGGTGCAGCCTTGCTGACTGCGCTCGTCCCGCACCTCGACGACAACATCGCTGGTCTCGCCCCTTGCGAGCCGGCCCTGGCCAATCTCAGCCGCCCAGCAGGCTGCCGCCTGCACGGCAACGTCTAGGCTGTCGAACTCAGCGCCCTCATCGCCGCGCACGACCTGTGCGCCATCCAAAGTGTCAAAATAGTAGCGGGCCACGGCAGTCTCCTCTTGGCCAGCCCCGATGCATCAGACGTGGATTGATTGCGGGCAGTCCGCGCCCCGGCTGAGGGTGCTGTCTGAAACCCTCAGCCAACGCATCAGTGGAGAGGAAGCCCTCCGACACCTCCAGTGCCATTCACCACCGACACCAGAGTATCTGTTCGGGCAGAGACACCACGCGCCCGGTGCACAGATCCTGTCGCGGTTAGGGTAAGCAATTCGTGGATGCGGGACAGCAAGGTGCTCCTCCGGCTTCATCCTCTATAGGCAGTGAAACCATTCCCCTTGCCGGTTAGGCTGACCTGTCTTGCCGGAGGTCGACGTGAGCATTGCCTACTTCATCACCCACCCTGAGGTTGTCGTTGAGGCAACGACACCGGTCCCGCAGTGGCATCTCTCGGATAAGGGTGTCCACCGCATGCGGGTTTTCGCCTCCCAGGCGGATCTGGGCAACCTCTCGGCCGTTTGGGCGAGCCCCGAAACCAAAGCCATCGAAGCGGCCGGTATCCTGGCCGGCCGCTTCGGCCTGCCTGTTCACGTTCATCTTGAGCTGCATGAGAATGATCGCAGGGCCACAGGGTTTCTTCCGCCTCCGGAATTTGACCGGATGGCGGATGCCTTCTTCGCCAGGCCGGAGGAGAACGTGCGGGGATGGGAGCGCGCGGTGGATGCACAAGCCCGAGTGGCAGCGGCTGTGGATGAGATTCTCAAGGCCTTCTCGGGCGAGAACATCGCGTTTGTCGCCCATGGTGGCGTAGGCACCTTGCTGCTGTGCAAGTATCTCGGGGTGCCGATCACGAGGAGCGCTGATCAACCATTCCAGGGACACTTCTGGGCCTTCGACGTTACAACGCGTCGCGTCATCCATCGATGGCGTGAGATCGCACCGCGTTAACGCCCATGTTCTGAGCAGCCCAGGCTCCAGAGACCTGTGCAATGTGATCAGTTCGTGACCTACTGTGATCGATGTGTCAGGGCGAAGAGCAGGTGCGATCTTCGCTCGTCCGATGAAATCCTGGTCAAGCTGGACTTCTCTCGTCCGCCCTTGCGAATGCCTTCGACCGACAACGTTGCCCTGGCAGAGATGTTGGACGGTTGAGCCAGCCAGCGAGTCAACTCCCGAATGACCCAGCGTCGGGTTCCTGATAGATGCAAGCCGAAATTTCAGCCTTGAGCCTCCCCATCGTGCGAACAGCGACATTTCAACTTAGTTGGCACACATCAATTTCGTTGAACATTTTTTATGGAATTAGCTCTAGGATCTTTCTTCATGTCAACGATGTAATTCACGTACCACTTTAGCGCATTTGCCGCTCGTTGTGGACGGGATTAGCTTCAGCCTGTCCACAACGTGGTTGGAGCCCGCTCATGCATCTCCAGCGCATTGTTCTGCCCAGTGGCCGGATCACCTGGACCGCCTATAACGGCGACGCCGTTGTCGCTGAGATCCGCGACTTCGTCATTTATCTCGAAGCACGTCACTACGCGCCGCGCACGGTCAATCATTACGCTCGGCACGCCGTCAGGCTTGGCAACTATCTCGCGGCCCTCGGCAAAAGCTTCCACGAGATCACGGCCACGGATCTCGACCGCTTCATTCCAGCCGTCGCCAAGGCTGGCCGGAAGCTCGATGCCCGAACCGCCATGAACCTCATTCCGCTGCGGCCAGAGCACGTGGAAGTCTCGGCCAGCCTGCACAACCAAATCCTGTTTGGCATCAAAGCGTTTTACGCCTTTCTGAGGCTCCGGAATGCAACGGTGCTCTTCGACATGATCGAGAAGCCGCACACCTATGCTCCCGAGGCCTATCAGCCCTTTCTGGCGCATGTCGCCGCCCGCAAAGCCCATCGCAAGGCCGAGAGCCGCTCCGACGCCGACGCTATGGCGGCTGCCGCCAAGCGGGCCGCCGACCACCGTTTGAAGCCGGAGCAGGTCGTGCGGATCATCCAGGCGGCCGCGTTGATGCGCGATGCCTTTCTCGTGGTCGCCCTTTACACGACCGGCATGCGGATCGGCGAGGCGCGGGGTTTGCTGCACGAGGACATCCGCCTCGATGAGAACCTTATCTGGGTTACACCACGTAATTTGGAGAACGGCGCTCGGGTCAAGAGCGGCCATCCACGGCCGATCCCGGTGCCGGACTTCCTCATGCGGATGTACGAGGACTACATTGCCAGCGACGAGTACCTGCCTGCTTTTGAAGCCGGAACGGACTACGTGTTCTGCAATCTCGCCGGAGGATTGATCGGGCGCGGGTTGTCCGAGAGCAATGTCTACGACATTCAGGGGCGTCTGGCGAAGGCCTCGGGCGTTGCATTCACCTGGCACATGTTCCGGCATTCCCATGCCAGCGAGGCCATCGCTCAAGGCTACAGCCTGCTCGATGTCGCTGATCGGCTCGGCCACGCCAGCCTGCAGACCACCAATGCGATCTACAAGCACCTGTTCAACGCCGAGTATCGCAAGATGCGCCTCCGGAGCCATGAGGAACTCGAGGGACGGCTGAGCGATCTGCGGCGTCGGACACTGACGCAGGAGCAGATCAAATGGCTATGAAGATCGTCGCCACGAACGAGCCGCAGGACGCTTACCTCGGCAGCCTTCAGGCCTTCATTGCCAGCGTCAGCCCCCTCCTCCTCAAGCGCGATCGCTGGGGCTATCACACCCTGGACAAGTGCTTCGGCATTGATGGCGCGTCAGCGCTCTATACGCCACCGAAGTTCCCATCACGGACGCGGCAGAGACTGCGCCAGGAGGCTCTGGAACTGGCCGCCAATCCGCGCTCGGACAATCGCTTCCTGGGCGGCGTCGGCTTCGACTTCACCAGCGTTCCCGAACCGTATCGGACCGAGCTCAAGGCTTATTTTACATGGCGGCTGGCCCGCTCGCAGAGCCGACACTACGACTGGTACGCTCGGGCCGTGCGCCTCATCCCGTTCTGTGCCGATCTGGCCGATCCAGCCCGACGGCCCGCAACAGTGAATGTGCGCCCATGCCTGATCGACTTCGGGGACCCGCTTGAGGATGGTGACGGCAACAGCAGCACGCCGCTGGCCCAGGTGATGCGGGAGTGGTTCCAGACTCAAGGCTACAGCACACGAGAGTACACCGGGGAATGGCGACTCCGGGGCGGCGAGGGTGCGTTGGCCAAGAACGTCTATCGCAACTTCACGCCAGCAAACTCCTTGGTGCGGACGCTCCTGATCCTGCGGGAGAAGGCCAAGCCCCTCGAGACCAGGGATCTCATTTTGTTCGAAGATGTGTATCCAGCCGACGAGGTTCCGGAGAGCAAGCGGACGGAGCCCTACTTCCACTTCTACAAGATCCGCTCTCTCTGGCTGCGCGATGCCGCGCGCCGTTATATCTTGAGCAAGATCGCGTACAAGGAACTCTCCGCCACGACCCTGGTGAGCTATGTCAAAAGGTTGTCGCAGCTCGATGAGTGCCTGCACGACCTGCATCCTGTGCCGAAGCCGAAGCATGTGACGCAGGAGTTTGTCGACCACACCTTCCTGGCCTGGGGCAAGGAGAAGGGCTTCGTCGGGCAGAACTGGTATGCCGATCCAATCAACCTGCTCAAGTGGGCGTCAGCCCACCTGCCCGCTCTGGGCTGGTCACGTCTGACCTTCGATCCACGGAACATCCGTCGGGTGCACAGCTACCATCCGAAGGGCCGCCACTACGAGCGCAAGTTCGAGGAGGCGCTGGTCCCGGAGGAGGTGGTGGAGCAGATGTTTGCCCGGTTCGACACCCTGCCCCCGGTGTGCAAGCGGCTGCTGATCATCGTCCGCTACACCGGCATGCGTTGCCGCGACCTTCATCATCTTGGATTCGGTTGCCTGAAGCCCGATCCGGACGATAACCGGTTCATGCTGCTGACGTTCTACCAATCGAAGGTCCGGCGGTGGAATACCAAGCCGCTGCAAAAAGACGATGCAGCCCATGCCCTGGTCATCCAGGCGATCGAGGAGCAGCGCGCAGAGGTTCACCGGCAATGGGGCCGGGCCACTGAGTATCTGTTCCCGCACCGGCTCGGCGACAAGGAAGTCGCCCTCGACAGCAGCAGGACCCGCGAGATCATCGGTCGATGGTGCATCGACAACGGCATTCGTGACACCACGGGAAAGCTGTACGACTTCGGCTGGCATGACTTCCGGCACTTCTACGGCACCGAAATGGCGTTGGCCGGCTACGACATCCATCTGATCCAGATGGAGCTGGGTCATGCCTCGGCCGACATGAGCCTCGTGTATGTCAACCGTCGTCTCAAATTGCGCAAGAAGGCTCTTCTGGAGAAGGGCGGCGGCAAGTTCGTCACCATCAAGGGCGAGGTGGACGACAAGATCGCCGAACTCGCGATCCGGAAAGATGCGGCCCTGGCAGTCGATATTCCCGGCGGTCTGTGCTCCCTCCCCGGCCAGATTGGCGAATGGTGCGAGCACAATGGAGCCTGCTTCACCTGCGTCTACTTCCGGGCGGATGTGGAGCAGTTACCCTTTTTTGAGCGGGAGAAGCGTTCAATGGCCTCAGGCTTGAAACGCCTGCAGGCGGAGGTGACCGACTTCGAACAGAAGGGCCAGCTGCGCATGGCCGAGATCGGCCGCAGGAGGATGGAACGGACTGAGGACGGCATGGCGAATCTCGCCACGATCATCAGCACGATCAAAACGGAAGGGGTGTACGGTGGGAGCCATCGGAAGTATCGGGGGGCTGCTTGCGGCAGCGGAACAGCGCAGTGTGGGAAAGCGGCGCCTGGTCGAGGAGACCATCACGGAGATGCGCCGCCGCGGTGAGGTGATCACCTTCAAGACGGTGGCCGAGCAGGCGAGGGTGAGCCGCCAGTACCTCTACACGCACTTCAAGGACACCATCGAGCAACTCCGCACGGATGGGCAGCATCAGGCTGTGAAGGTGGAAGGCGAGACGGTCCCTGCCCGCTCCGCCGGCCGGGCGGCCACGATCGAGCTGGCACTGCGGAACAAGATCAGCCGCCTGGAGCAGGAATTGACGGAGCTTCGCAAGGAGAAGGTGGTCCTTGAGCGGCGCTACGAGAAAGCTCTCGGCGAAGCGGAGGAATGGCGCAGCCGGCACCAGGCTGCCGTCACCGAGTTGCTGGAGACGCGCAGCCGTTCGAAGGCTTGAATGTGAGATCGTCATGGCCGATGACGGAGAGATCCGTCATCGGCCATGCGAGCATCGAGGCCGGAGGCACGCGCAGCGGTCAAGAATGCGCAGCACCGCCGCAGGCGGCGGGCCGAAGGCCCGTTCTTGACGGCGAGCATGCCGTAGGCACTCACATCCTGCTGTCGTTCTTGACATGTCCATGACAGCTAAATCCCTGCTACAGTTGAGGATCCTGTCAGGGACTAGAGCTAAATGGAAC
>KI911947.1:62971-70941 GCA_000517005.1 Microvirga lupini | reverse complement strand
TCGTGATGCCTGCTCCTTGAGCCGAGCGGCGCTAGTGATCACGGGCGACGTGATGATCCCGATGCTTTTGACGATGGCTGGCCAGATCGCCGAGGTTTGGTTCCCGACGACCTCAACCTTATCCTGACTCAACCAGCGTTATTCTCGAAGCTCAATCCCTTGGTCGATTAGATGTGTCGCTGGCGGCGCTGTTCGCAGTACTACCATGGCCTCTTGGGCGATATTCGTTTTGAGTCGATAATCTTGGTCATGGGGCTGGCCTCATTGTCGGGGACAACCCTGCTAAGTGCCTGCACCACGTGTAACTTTGAGTGGTTGGCGCCCAGGACGATGAATATATCTGATTGAGGCCCCCTGCCCTCTGACATGTCGCCACCAGTCGACCGGACGCCACAATGGATCAAAACCCTCTTGGCCTTCTTGCTCAGCTCGAGGCTGCCCGCGCCAACCTGAGCCGGTCGGAAGCTCGGGTCGCCGACTATGTCTTGAAGGCACCGCAAAGCGTGCTGGAACTCTCGATCGAGGCCCTGAGCACAGCCGCCGGGGTCAGCGAACCGACGGTGGCGCGGTTTTGCAAGTCGGTCGGCTTTTCCGGTTGGAAGGAATTCAAGATCCAGATGGCGCGCAGCCTCGGCGGAGTCATCCCCGTTGTTCATCAAGATGTCAGGGCCGATGATCCGGTCGGGGTTGCCGCCGCGAAGGTCGTCGACAGGTCCGTCAGTGCCCTGATCGCCCTGCGCGATCGCCTCGACAGCGGCATTCTGAAATCTGCCGTCGACATCCTGACCCACGCGGCTCGCATCGAGTTCTATGGCCAGGGCAGTTCGGGAATCGTAGCGCTTGACGCCCAGCATAAGTTCTTTCGGCTTGGGATCCCGACCGTCGCGTACTCGGATCCGCATGTTCATGCCATGTCGGCAGCGCTCCTGGGCCCTGCGGACGTGGTCGTCGCCATCTCGGCCGGGGGCCGCACGCTCGACCTCATCAGGTCGGTCGAGATTGCGCGCGCGGCAGGCGCTCAGGTCATCGGCATCACCACCGGCGGGTCGCCTTTGACACGTCGTTGCCATCTGACCCTGTCCACCGACGTTCACGACGATGAGACCATGTATGCGTCGATGACCTCCCGCCTTGCCCATCTGGCTGTCATCGACGTCCTGGCTGTGCTGGTGGCACTGGAGCGAGGCCCGGAGCAGATTCGATCGCTGGAGCGGGGCAAGAAGAGCGTGCGGGAAAAGCGCTCTGCCACATGACATGCCGTTATGCATCGTCGAGCAGATTGGTGCTGTTCCCGGATATGATGAAGTGCCCATGATCGATCAGACGGCCGCCAGGATCGTACTTGGACCAGCCGTTGCGCTGGATGCGATCGTCACGGTCTAAGGCCTGATAGCTCTCGTAACGGGCGACGAAGTGCCCGTCGGCGGCATACTCGCGATGCTCCCATTGCACTTCCATCACGACGCCGCCGCGGCTGCGGATTCTGACCTGCTCAAGAGAATGATGGGGTGGGATATGGAATGCGTTCTCAAAGCATGGCATCGGCGAACTCCGGAGCGCGCAGCAATGTGTTGATCAGATCATCGGCCGCTGAGGTCGTGAGCCCCCACGCCACGGCCTTCGCATCAACGTAGACTGTAAACGTCCCGTCCTGAGTGGCCATCTTGGTGATGCGCAACATCAGTCATGCTCCTCTGTGAACGATCGCCCTGAAACAATCCGCAGGTTGAAGGACAAACCGAAGAGACACTTGTCGCCATGAATGGTGTCATTGTGGATCGCGCTCTCTAAGGCTCAGCGTTGCCCTCGCCAACTCGGTGATCCGGTTCCAGTCACCCTGGCGAATAGCATCATGCGGCGCCAGCCACGATCCGCCCACGCAGACCACATTCGGCAAGGCAAGGTAGCGCTTGGCCTTTGCGGGATCGATCCCACCGGTCGGACAGAAGCGGGCTGTCGGCAGCGGCGAGGCCAGGGAGCTCAACAGAGCCGCCCCGCCCACAGCCTCCGCCGGAAACAGCTTCATGTCGGTGTAGCCGCGCTCCAGCACTGTCATGACCTCACTGGCGGTTGCAGTCCCCGGCAGGAGCGGTACCGGTGAACCTGCCGCCGCATCCAGGAGGGTCGGCGTGGCTCCCGGACTGACCGCAAAGGCGGCGCCGAGCGTGGCGACCGCGTCGAGCTGGGCGGGCATGAGCACAGTTCCGGCTCCAATGATGGCGTCGGGCACCTCGGCCCGGATGCGGCGGATTGCTTCGAGCGCAGCCTGGGTTCGGAGCGTCACCTCCAGCACCCGCACGCCACCGGCGACCAGTGCCCTGGCGAGTGGCACGGCATCAGCCGCATCCTCAATCTGGATCACCGGGATCACAGGCGCCTGGCTCAGGATTGGTGTAAGCGGACTGGCCTTCGACATCGTGGATCTCTCGTTCAGCAAGCTTCGGGTTTGATGGCGTGGGCCTAAGCCGCCTCCGTCCATAGGCTGGCGGCACCGAGATCGGCCGGCCCCACCGTTGCGCGGAAGGCTGAAAACAGATCGCGCCCCAGCGATAGCCCGCCAGCCCCAGCGTTCGCGCGCACCGGCACGCGCGTGGCCAATGTGTCCGCATCCACCGCTATCTCAAGGCGGCCCGCCGATGCGTCGATGGTGATCACGTCCCCGTTGCGGATCAGGCCGATCACGCCGTCGCTCTGTGCTTCCGGCGTTACATGGAGCGCGCTTAAGATCTTGCCCGACGCGCCCGACAGACGGCCGTCCGTCAGCAGCGCCACCCGGATGCCGCGGCTTTCCAGCACGCCCAAGGCTGGCATGAGCCCATGCAGTTCCGGCATGCCGTTCGCCTTCGGCCCCTGCTGGCGCACCACCACGACGGTGTCACGGTCGAACCGGTTGGCCTTGAACGCATCCAGGAACTCCTCCTGGCTCTCGAACACACGCGCAGGCGCCGTCAGCGCCTGCCGCTCCGGCCGCACCGCAGATGTCTTGACCACCGCGCGGCCGAGATTGCCAGCGATGAGAGCCAATCCGCCCGTAGCCTGGAACGGGTCGTCGATGGGGCGCAGAACCGACGGCTCGAACACCCCCTCAGTCACATCCCGATACGCGAGCTGCCCGTTCTCAAGCCAGGGCTCGCGCGCATAAGCAGACAGATCAGTTCCTGCCATGGTCTCGACATCGCGGAATAGCAGTCCGCCCCGCAGCAACTCGCGGATCACGAAGGCGATGCCTCCGGCGGCATGGAACTGGTTCACGTCCGCGGGACCGTTGGGATAAACGCGGGCCAGGAGCGGCACGGCCGTGGCCAAGTCCGAGAAGTCCTCCCAGGTGATCACAAGCCCAGCTGCCCGTGCCATGGCCACCAGGTGGAGCAGATGGTTGGTCGAGCCGCCGGTGGCGTGTAGGCCTACGATAGCGTTCACGAACGCCTTTGGCTCTAAGCGCTCGCCGATGCCGCGCACGCCCTGTGGCGCCCGTACAGCCTCGAGTGACAGACGAACAGCCTCACGGGTGAGCGCATCGCGCAGCGGCGTTCCGGGTGCCACGAAGGCCGCACCGGGAACATGCAGCCCCATGATCTCCATCATCATCTGGTTCGAGTTAGCCGTACCATAGAAAGTGCAGGTGCCGGGGGCATGATAACTCTTCATCTCGGAGGCGAGCAGCGCCTCCCGGCCCACCTCGCCGGTGGCATAGGCTTGACGCACGCGGGTCTTCTCATCGTTCGAAAGCCCGGTTGCCATCGGACCCGCGGGCACGAAGACTGTCGGTAGGTGGCCGAAGGACAGTGCGCCCATCACCAGACCGGGCACGATCTTGTCGCACACGCCGAGCATGAGCGCGGCATCGAACACGTTGTGCGAGAGCGAGATCGCCGTCGACATCGCGATCACATCCCGCGAGAACAGCGACAACTCCATGCCGGGCTGTCCTTGGGTAACGCCATCGCACATCGCCGGCACGCCGCCGGCGACTTGGGCCGTGGCACCCAACGCCCGCGCCTCCTCCTTGATCAGGTCCGGATAGGTGGCGAAGGGCTGATGGGCGGACAGCATGTCGTTGTAGGCTGTCACGATGCCGAGGTTCGGCGCCGTGCCGGTGGCGACCGCCATCTTCTCGCCGGCCGAGCACGCCGCCGCCGCATGGGCGAGGTTGCCGCACGAGAGCTTGCGCCGCGGCGGATGGCTGCGGCGGACCTCGTCCAGGCGCTCAAGGTAGTCGCGCCGCAGATCACCAGACCGGGCACTGATGCGGGCTGCGACGTCTTCAAGGACTGGTGAGATGGGCGCAAACGACATCATGGCGACCTTCATTCGGCAAAATAGACACGAGGTGGCGATTCGTCTTCGAACAAGAGGCAGGCGGGATAAGCGACCGGATCAGATGCCCCAAGGGCGCGGGTCAGAGCCGCCAGCTTGTCCGGGCCGGCGATCAGAAGCGCCTTCCACCTCGCGCTCGTCAGGACCAAAGGTGCGAGGGACAGCCTTGGCTCCAGGTTGGCCGGGTAAGTGGCCAAGACTGCCTGAGCGCCCTCCCCTGCGGTTTGGTCGAGGCTGCGGTCCCCAGGAAAGAGCGAGGCGATGTGGGCGTCCGTTCCCATGCCGAGGATCACGGCATCGAGGGCCCCCAGGGCGGCCACGCGCATTGTCAAGGCTGTGGCGGCCTCGTCGAGGGGGCCATCGGCTCGTAGGGGTACGAGGTTCTCAGGCGCCACGGGCAGGCACTCGCGGATCATGCGCTCGTTGGAGCGGGGATCGTCCGGCGGCACGGCCCGCTCGTCCGTCGGCAGAACCAGGATGCTGGGCCAGGGGAGATCGTGCTGACCCAGGAGCCTCAGGCACTCGCGGGGCGTGGTGCCACCGGGAACGGCGAGGACCGCCCTGCCCCGCTCACGAACAGCCAGTCGCAAGACATCAGCGACATCGGCCGCCAAGCGCTGTGAGACCTGCCGCAGGTCAGGCCCGCGGACGAGATCGAGGGCCGCTCCGGTCACCCTTCCACCTCTGGTTCAGCCCAGCTGTGGCCGTCGCGTTCGATCATGCCGACCGCCTGCGATGGCCCGAAGGTGCCGGCTGCATAGCGGTGGGGCGTCGCGTAATGCTCGCTCCAACCCTCGATGATCGGATCGACAAAGCTCCAGGCAGCTTCCACCTCGTCACGGCGCATGAACAGGGTCTGATCGCCTCGGATCACGTCGGTCAGAAGCCGCTCATAAGCATCGGGCGTGCGCTCGCCAAAGGCGGTGTCGTAGCGCAGGTCGAGCATGCGCGGCACCAGCTTGAGCCGGCCGCTGCCCGGCACTTTCATCATGAACTGCAGCTGCACACCGTCGTCCGGCTGCACCCGGATGACGAGCCGGTTCGGCTCCGGAATGTCCTTGAAGATCGAGTGCGGCACGCTCTTGAAGGTAATCGCGATCTCGGAGCAGCGCGTCCCCATGCGCTTGCCCGTGCGCAGGTAAATCGGCACCCCGCCCCAACGCCAGGTATCGATCTCGCAGCGTAGCGCCGTGAAGGTTTCGGTGCCACTGTCTCGTCCGAGTTCGTCCGCATAGCCGGGCACCGGCTGGCCGGCGATCGAGCCGGCCGTGTACTGCCCGCGCACGGTGTGGCGCAACACATCGCGGCCTTGAATCGGCCGCAGCGCCCGCAGTACACGCACCTTCTCGTCACGGACCGCGTCGGCATCGAGGGTGTTGGGCGCCTCCATGGCGAACAGGCACAGGAGCTGCAGCACGTGGTTCTGCACCATGTCGCGCATGGCCCCCACATGGTCGTAGTAGGCAGCCCGCTGCTCCAGGCCGACGGTCTCGGCCACGGTGATCTGGACATGGTCGATATCGCGCTGCGACCAGGAGCGCTCGAACAAGCTGTTGGCAAAGCGAAGAACCAGCAGGTTCTGGACGGTCTCCTTGCCGAGATAATGATCGATCCGGTAGGTGCGGCTCTCGGGCAGAACCTCGGCTACGGCGTCATTAATCGCCTGGGCTGAAGCCAGATTGCGGCCGAGAGGTTTTTCCAGGATCAGCCGGCTGTCGTTCTCAAGCAGGCCTGCACTCTTGAGGGACCGGGCTGCCGGAATGAACAGGTCGGGTGGCGTGGCCAGATAAAAGGCACGCACGCGGCCCTGATCATCGAGGCGGGCATTCAGGTCCGCCATGGTGGCTGGGTCTGAGACATCAGCCCGCACATAGGTGAGGCGCTTCAGGAGGTCATCAATGTTGGAAGCTGCCAAGCCTTGTTCCCGGAGACGGGAGGCAGTGCGGACCTTCAAACTCTCCTCTGCCTCGCCGGAACGTACGATGCCGACGATACGACTGGTCTCCGGAATCACGCCCTCGGACACGCGCTGCACGAGCGCCGGGAAGAGCTTGCGCAGGGCCAGATCGCCGCTGGCGCCGGCAATGACAAGGTCGAACACCGGAACGGGAGTCCGTTCGGGCAAGGGAAGCGTCGCAGCATGGTGGTACATGGGACCTCGTTCGAAAAAGGACGGACGCTGCGAATGATCCCAGCGCCCGCCTAGTCAGGGAGGAAACAGCACTAGAGCTGCTATATGACGACTTTGCTACACTTTGATGTAGCTTTCAACCAAAAATTCTGGAACGTAGTGCGATCTTTTCTCGGTTTAACGGGTCGCTTGCCACCCTTTGTACTCGTTCACGTTTTCGCGTGTTACGAGCTTAGAGGGCAGCAGAGTGACGGTCTGCTCAGGCTTCTTGCCATTGAGCGCATCATAGCCAAGCCGGACACCCATCTGCGCCATTACATAGGGATCCTGGCTCGCGGAGGCCTGCACCATCGTGTTGCCCTTCAACGCCGCCTCGATATCAGGGGCACCATCAACGGATGTGATGACGATGTTCGACCGATTCATCTGCTTGGCTGCGAGATCAGAGCCAATCGCCTGGGGGTCGTTGATCGTGAAGACAGCGTCGACTTTCGGGTAGCGGGTGAGTTGCCCCTGCATCACCGCCAGGCCGCCCTCGCGTGAGCCTTTGCCATCCTGGTCGCTGGACAGAACCTTGATGCCGGAAGCCGCGCCCAGCACCTTCTTGCAGCCATTTACGCGGTCAATGACAGCAGAGACCTGGGGTCCGTTCTGGATGATGACGTCGCCCTTGCCGCCAAGCTTGTCGACAATGTATTGGCAGGCAATCTCTCCCGCCTGGGTGTTGTCGGTCGTGACGGTGATGTCGGCGCCTTTGGCCGCCGTATCGACGGCCACGACGAGGATCCCCGCGGCCTGCGCGCGCTTGATCGCCGGCTCGATCGCGTTCGGGTCGCCAGGATTGAGCAGGATCATGTCGACGCCTGCTGCAATGAAGTTGTCGATTTGGTTGAACTGCTTGTTTAAGTCATAGTCGTAGCCGACCGCGTTGACCTTGACGTTCGGATTGATCTTCTTGGCCTCCGCCTCCGCGCCCTTGGCGAGAGCCACGAAGAACGGGTTGCCCATGGAGCCGAGCGAGATGCCGATCGACTTGAGCTCCTTGGCCGATGCGCCAGCCGCCGACAAGGTGACGATGGCAGCGGCGGTGAGAAGTGCCTTCTTCATGAGTGTCCTCCATATGGTCGGTCGGAAATTGCTTCCTCAAAAGGGGTCGACCGCAACTCCCGCGAGGTGACTGTTATGTCCGGGCCGAGCCGGACAGGCGGTAGCGATCAAGTGCGACCGCACCGATGATCACGAAGCCCTTGATGATGAACTGCCAGATATCCGAGACGCCGACCAGGATCAGGCCGTTCGACAGCACGGCGATGATCAAGGCCCCGATGAGCGTGCCCCAGATGGAACCGATGCCGCCAACAAAGCTGGTCCCACCGAGAATGACGGCCGCAATGGCATCGAGCTCATAGGACTGCCCGAGTTGGACTCCGTTCGCCGCGAAAAGGCGTGCGGCTGACATGACTCCGCCTATTGATCTTCACGCCACGGGTGTAACATAGGGCGGTGTCCGTCCTCGTGAGGA
>KI911947.1:57503-62871 GCA_000517005.1 Microvirga lupini | reverse complement strand
AAGCCCGCCAAGAGGCCCGACAGGCCGTATACGAACAGGAGGACGATCCAGACCTTGATTCCGGACAGGCGTGCGGCGTCCGGATTGCCGCCGACAGCATAGATGTACACGCCAAGGACGGTCCGGCGCAGGATGACCCAGGACGCGACCACAACCAAAGCCGCGATGATCACGAGCCACGGAATGCCCAACAGCGTCCCGTTGCCGATAAAGGCAAAGGAGAGGTTCGGGTTGAACACGGTCGTGTCGTTCCCCATCAACCGAGCCAGGCCCCGCACGGCTGTGAGCGCCCCAAGGGTCACGATGAACGGCGGCAGGCGCAGGAATGCGATGAGAACGCCATTGATAAGGCCAAGCGCACCACCGATGAGAAGCGCCGCCGGAACCCCGAGAAGACCCCAGCCCGGGATGAGCGACGCATAGATGGCGGCCATCGCCGATGCGGCAAGAACCGAGCCGACCGACAGATCAATGCCGCCCGTCAGGATTACAAAGGTCATACCGGCCGCGAGGACAGTGTTGATGGAAGCCTGCTGCATGACGATGGCAAGGTTCTGCCAACTCATGAATCGACCGGTCGACCACGCATCGACGACGCTGCCCGACTCTGAATAACCAGAAAGCAGTTGGAACAGGATCGCGATCAGGATCAGTACCGGCAGCATGCCGAGGGCCTGAACCGTCGTGGCAAACTCCAGGCGCTTTCCCGAAACTGGTGATACTGGAGCTGATGAAATCATGGTCATGGCTTCAGTCTTTCGCAAAATGGGCCTTAGGCGGCGATAGCCGCCGCGGATGTAGCAATGGCGATGATGTTTTCCTGAGTGACCGGTAGCGCGTCGGGACCACCGACCGATCCGGCAATACGCCCCTCGCGCATGACGAGGACGCGATCGCAAACTCCGATAATTTCCGGCAGTTCGGACGAGATCACGATGACGCCGACGCCGGCTTTCGCAAGATCGTCGATCAACCTGTAGATCTCGGATTTCGCGCCGATGTCGACACCGCGGGTCGGCTCGTCGAGGAGGAGCACCCGTGGCTTCGTCTCCAGGAGACGCGATAGAAGCACCTTCTGCTGGTTGCCGCCGGAAAGGCCTCCGACAGATACCGAGGCTGAAGGTGTCCGGATCGCCATGGAATGGATGGCCTGAGTTGCCCGGTCACGTGCGCGCTTTGCATTGAGGAAGCCGCCCGGATGCGCATCCCGACCAATCACGCCGAGGTTGATGTTGTCCTCGATCGACATGTCGAGAAACAGGCCGAGTTGTTTGCGGTCCTCGGTCAAGTAGACAATTCCAGAGCGGATGGCGTCGACTGGACTATTGGCGGTGCAAGGCTGTCCATCCAACGTCAGAGTGCCGGACAGGCGAGCATCCGCGCCGTAGATCAGACGGGCCAGTTCGGTTCGCCCGGCACCCACCAGGCCTGCAATTCCCAAGACCTCGCCCTCATGCAGGTCGAACGAGCTGTCAAAAACACGACGACCGTCACCGATGTTGCGAACCGAGAGGATGATTTTACCGCGAGATCCGCGGGCGTCATGCTCCTTCTTATAGAAAGATGAGAGATCACGCCCAACCATCATCTGAACCACGGTCTCAGGGAGAATATGCTCGCGATCGAGCGTCCCCACATAGGAGCCGTCCCGCAGCACTGAAACGCGGTCAGACAATGCGTAGACTTCATTCATGCGGTGGCTGATGTAGACGATGGCAAGGCCATCAGCCCTGAGCTGCCGAACAACGCTGAACAGCTTGTCCGTCTCGCGCTCGGAGAGGGTCGTGGTGGGCTCATCCATGACAAGAATGCGGGAATTGGCATGGATGGCGCGCGCGATCTCTACCAGTTGCCGCTCGGCAATCGAGAGGTCACGCACAAGAGTGCTTGCCGTGAAGGGAGCGCCCAGGCGGTTCAGGACATTGTCTGATTGTGCGATCATGGCCTGGCGGTCGACAAAGCCCGCCCGGCGAAGTTCACGGCCCAGATAGATGTTCTCGGCAACGCTGAGGTTGGGAGAGAGCGCCAATTCCTGGTAGATAATGGAAATGCCAAGCGCCTTGGCCGCCATCGGGCCATGGATCTGGACCGGTGCGCCATTGATCAAGATCTCCGATCCTGGATCGGGTGTGTAGGCTCCCGCCAGAATCTTCATCAAGGTCGATTTACCGGCGCCATTCTCGCCCATGAGCGAGTGGACTTCTCCAGCGCGCAAATCGAGTGAAACGCCTCGCAGCGCCTTTATGCCTGCAAATGTCTTGGAGATGTTTCGCATCTCCAAGAGCGAATGTCCTGCGGTCTCACCCGGCATGCTTCCCTCCCAAGGGTCGGGGGCCACCCTCTGCCCTAGCGGTTTGACCAGGCCGAGGGTTGTTCTTTGGACCTAGCCTCACCCCAAAAGCGGAGGCTGTCAATAATTAAATCAATATGAATTATCAATTGACAGGCGCTACTAGCCTAGCCATTTTCTTTGTGTCTGCCGAAGGGCTGGATTAGAACGGGCCTAACGACCCGGCTCCTGAAGGTCGCAATTGAAGCGCGCCCAGCCGGGCGAACCGACACCGGACGGCACTGATGGTTTTCGCATCTGGCATGGCTCATACTGTGACCCACGACAGGGCGAGGGGTAGCAACCTCACGGGTGTCCGCGCCTATAACGAACGCCTGATCCTCTCCCTCGTGCGCCGGCGTGAGAATCTCTCCAAAGCTGACATCACGCGGGCAACGGGCCTGTCAGCTCAGACTGTCTCCGTAATCGTGCGAGCCCTTGAGGCGGACGGTTTGCTCTTGCGGATGTCGCCGCAGCGGGGTCGCGTCGGCCAGCCCTCCGTTCCTCTCCAAATCGATCCGACCGGTGCTTATTCCATCGGCCTGAAGATTGGGCGCCGGAGTGCCAACCTGGTCTTCATGGACTTTGCCGGGACTGTCTGCCGCGACATTCACTGGGCCTATCCCTTTCCGACCCCGGCCGGGTTGCTTGCAAAGCTGGGCAGCGGCCTGGCGGAAATCACCAAGGGCCTCAGCGAGGCGGAACTCCAACGCATTGCCGGGATTGGCGTCGCCACTCCATATGAGCTTTGGAACTGGACGGAGGCATTGGGCGCACCACAAGAGGTGCTGGACGCCTGGCGCAATTTCGATATGCAAGCCGAGATCAGCGCCCTGAGTCCCTTCCCCGTTATCGTCTCCAACGATGCCACCGCCGCCTGTGGCGCCGAGCTCACCTTTGGGAACGGGCGCGAGCACCCTGACTTCGTCTATTTCTTCGTCGGCTCCTTCATAGGCGGCGGAGTTGTCTTGGGACGAAGCCTCTACCCCGGCCGCTTTGGCAATGCTGGGGCTGTGGGATCGATGCCCATCCCGTGTTACAGACTGCACAGCGCAGGAGTCGGGAGCGCCGGCGGCTCACAACAACTCATCGCACTGGCATCGCTGGTGCGCCTCGAGGAGCGCCTTGCGTCCAACGGCCACGATCCACTGTCGATCTTCCAATCTCCGTCTAAGTGGCAACCCATCGGTCCGGTGCTCGACGAGTGGATCGACGAAGCCGCCTATGGGTTGGCCCACGCCATTGTGGCGTCCGTTTCAGTCATTGATTTCGGAGCGGCGATCATCGATGGCGCCTTTCCTCCGGATGTTCGTCGTCAGCTTGTGGCGCGAACACGAGAGCGGATTGCCGAGATCGATCTTCAGGGCCTTTCGCCATTTCAGGTTCTTGAGGGCTCCATCGGCGCCAACGCCCGCGCGATCGGAGGAGCCAGCCTTCCGCTCTTCGCGAAATACCTTCTCGATCGCGACGTGCTGTTCAAGGAGGAGGTTTGATGCGCCGAGTGTCCGGCCCGAGCTCAGACCCCGATCGATGGTCTGGCGCTCCGCCGATTTCCCAACTGTGTGAGATGCAAGCATGATCCTCGTATGTGGTGAAGCTCTGATCGACCTTTTCGTGAATGATGGTCCGTTGGGCAGCCTCAAGACGGAGGTCGCCCTTGGAGGATCGCCTTTCAATGTCGCCATTGCGCTGTCGCGCCTCGGCGAACGCTCCTCTTTCTATGGAGGCATTTCGACGGATCATTTCGGCCATGCTTTAGCGGAAACGCTTGTATCCGAGGGTGTCGATCTCGCCTACGCTGTCCGCTCGGAACGGCTGACAACGATCAGCGTCGTGGCAACGGATGATACGGGTCATCCAGCCTACTCCTTTCACGGGGAAGGCAAGGCTGATCGTCAAGTCACGGGGGCAGACTTGCCGCCAAGGCTTCCAGACACCATCGAGGCTATCACGTTCGGCTCGTATACGATGGCCGTTGCGCCGGTCGCAGATACCTATCTCGCTCTTGCCAGACGGGAGTCGGGACGTCTAACGATCTCCATTGATCCGAATGTCCGGCCGACAGTGACCCCCGATATGAAGGAATGGCGTGATCGCTTCGAGGCTTTCCTTCATTATGCCAGTATCGTCAAGGCAAGCGATGAGGATCTTGCTACAGCCTTTGGCCCGGATGTTGACGTCGAAGGCCTTGTCCGGCGTTGGCACACGGCCGGCCCCTCACTGATCTTGGTGACACATGGAGCAACCGGCGCAACCGGCTATCTTCGCGGACACACGCCTGTCGCGGTCCCAGGTCGTAAGGTCGTTGTTGTCGATACCGTTGGAGCGGGGGACACCTTCCATGCGGCTGTCTTGGCCTACCTTGCCAAGATCGGGCGTCTGGCTCGTTGCCAGTTTCACGACCTGACCATCGCCGAATTGCAGCAGACCCTCCGATATGCAGTTGCGGCATCGTCTATCACCTGCACGCGACAGGGCGCGAACGTCCCAACCGATGCCGAGGTGCAGAGCGTTCTTGGTGAGGAAGTGCTCGAAGCTGATCCGGATCCCACTAAGCGCTTTGTGAAAGCTCATTCGGCCGACGTTGGCGCGTAAATCGGTTGGGGGTGTCGCACCGGACTAGCGGTGAGGTATAGAGGCGGTCCTCTGACACCGAGTGCCATATGCCCTATAAGGTCAATGAAAAGCGCCGCCACAAAATTCCAAAGGCCCGCCATCGCGTGAAGAACTGGCGGGACTACGATGCGGCCCTGCGCCAACGGGGCGACTTGACGGTATGGGTGACACCCGCCGCGATGCTGCATGGACGCCGCCTCGCAACGGCAGGCGCGGCCGACCGCAGCGATACTCTTCAATCGCCGTCGAGACGGGCTTGATGCTGCGGCTGGCGTTTGGGCGGCCGTGGCGTCAGACCGAAGGAATGCTGGCTTCGATCATGCGTCTGGTCGATGTGACCCTTCCGGTTCCCGATCATACCACCTTCTCCCGCCGCAGCGCTGACCTGATCATTGCCAAGGCGCTGAATTCAGCGAGCGGACC
>KI911947.1:54499-57403 GCA_000517005.1 Microvirga lupini | reverse complement strand
CACAGTTACATCAGACTGCACTCCGCGCCAATCACTCCTTGGGAAACGCCAGAGTGACCCACCCTTTCCATCCGTTCAAAGACCGATCATTCGAGGTTCTGAAGGTTAGATGGATTGCTGGACGAGCCTCGCTGAGTCTTCGTCATCCGGATTTTGGCTCCTTTGGTATGTGGCGCGATTGGACAGACTGGGCACCGCCAGGCACTGAGCCATTTCCAGGCTCCGATCCGCTGCTTGCCGACGCGGTTGCATTGCTTCAGCTCGCCGAATTGGCCGCTTCTCTTACTTCGATGAAAGGGCTTGACGCATGAATCAAGCTCTGATTCTGTCGGAACAACTTCTAAGGGTGTCTGATGGACCTCAAGGATTGTTCCACTGCCGCATTGCGCACGCGTCGGCGTCGATTGGTCCTCAACATGCCTCCGATCGAGGAGGTCATGCGCGGAACACTGAAGACTTCATTCCTTCGCTGCGGCCGGCCAAACTGCCATTGCGCCGATGGTCCTGGTCATGGCCCGAAGCACTATCTCTCGATCAGCACGCCGACCGGTCGTCCTCGCCAACATTATGTGCGCAACGCGGATGTCGAGCGAGTCCGGCAGTCAATCGGCACGCTAAGCGAACTGCGCGATATCCTCGACCAAATCTGCGCAATCAATACCGAGCTTTTGCGGCGGCACGAGGATCTCGGATAGCGCATGAGGATCTCGCTCGCCCAACTCGATTTGGTCCAGGCGGGCGCAATACTGGCCGATATGGTGGCAGCCTATCTCGACGCCTCACCGCCGCTTATTGCGGAGGAGAAGGCCGATGAACATGATTCCGTCGAAGATAGACCCGAGCCACCTTGCCCGACAGGCGTGTATCTACATCCGACAATCGACACTGACGCAGGTCCGCTTCCATCAGGAGAGCACGGAGCGTCAATACAATCTGATGGACAAGGCACGAACCTTCGGCTGGAGATCGGATCAGATTCGTGTTCTCGATGGCGATCTCGGCCAATCGGGAGCGACGGCGACCAATCGGAACGACTTCAAGACACTGGTCAGCGATGTGGCCTTGGGTCAGGTTGGCGCGATCTTCTCCTTGGAAGCGTCGCGTCTGGCGCGTTCGAACCAGGACTGGCACAGGCTCCTGGAACTGTGTGCCATCACCAACACCCTCGTGGTCGACGAGGATGGTTGCTACAGCCCGGCCGAATTCAACGACTCTCTGGTTCTCGGGATGAAAGGCGCCTTTGCTCAGGCGGAGCTGCACATCATCCGCGGGCGCCTCCATGGCGGGAAACTCAATAAGGCGAGCAAAGGCGAACTGCGTTGTCCTCTCCCTGTCGGCTTCGTTTACGAAGACGACAAGATCGTGCTTGATCCCGACCAGGAGGTGCAGAACGCGGTCCGCTTGGTCTTTTCCCTGTTCGAGCAGTTGAGCACGGCGTTCGCCGTCATACGGCGGTTCGCCGAACTTGGTCTGAAATTCCCACGCCGCTCTTACGGTGGTGTATGGAATGGCACGCTGGTCTGGGGGCCACTCAAACATTCTCGCCTGCTGAACATTCTGGCGAACCCAGCTTATGCCGGCATCTACGTCTTCGGCCGCTACCAGTCATCCAAGGAGGTCGCGCCCACCGGCGAAATTCGAAGCCGATTGAAACGGATGCCGCAAGATCAATGGCGGGTGATGATCCGCGATCACCACGAAGGTTACATCGATGAAGATCAGTTCAATGCTAACCGACTTCGTCTTGAAGCAAATCGGACCAATGCCGACGTCCTCCCGGGGCCGGCTAGAGAAGGCCTAGCCCTTCTTCAGGGCCTGCTTGTCTGCGGCTGCTGTGGCCGCAGAATAAGCACAAGGTATACCGGAAACGGTGGTATCTATCCGGCATACGCGTGCAACACGCGCTCTGAGAAAGAAACGGGAAGGCAATGCCGACTGAGCTTCCCAGCCGGTCCCGTCGATCGCGCCTTCGCTGAGTTGTTGGGCGGCGCTCTCACCTCTGTGAGGATTGAACTTGCGTTGGCTGCTCTCAATGCTCTCGAAGAGCGAGACCGTGCAATTGGTAGTCAATGGCGCATGCGGATTGAGCGGGCTCGCTATGAAGCCGAATTGGCCGAGCGTCGCTATGATGCCGTAGATCCCGCGAACCGTCTGATTGCAGCAACTCTCGAGCAGCGTTGGAATGACGCATTACAGCATCTGCATGACCTCGAGGCTGACTTACACAAGTTTGAAGAACAGAGCTTACGCGTTGTGACCGCCGAACAGAAAATGAAAATTCGGAGCCTTGTCGAAGACTTTCCGAGGCTCTGGGCGGCCTCCAGCACGTCCCCCAAGGACCGCAAGCGGATCTTGCGGCTTTTGGTTCACGACATCACCGTGACAAAAGGGCCGGCAGAAAAAATACTCAACCTCCATATTGGCTGGCAGGGCGGTGAATATGAAACACTCAAGGTGAAGCTGCCCCAAAACAGGCCTGACGCAATCCGCTACCCAGCAGAGATCGTCGATCAGGTTCGAGCTCTTGCCCGCGAGCATTGTGACGCCGAAATAGCCGAGATCATGGCTGGTGAGGGATACAAGAGCACGACAGGAAAGGAGCTGAATGCGAGCAAGATTAACTGGGTTCGATGGAAGCACCGCATTGCGGCTCCTGCTCCGCCCGAGAACGTTCTGAGCGTCCGTCAAGTCTCCAAACGATATCAGGTATCGCCATACGTAGTTTATTACTGGATTGATCGCGGCATCCTCAACGTCTTGCCGCACAAACCGAACAGACCCTACGCAGTCATCATCAACACCACCACGGATCGGCGCCTATCCGAGTGGGTCGCCAACTCGGGGCACTTGAAGACCACATCTCCAACGCTTACTGCATGAGGGGCATTATGCTTGACACGTCGG
>KI911947.1:44725-54399 GCA_000517005.1 Microvirga lupini | reverse complement strand
CGTCGCCTGCTCAGGCTTCACTCGCGTTACGGCCCATCGGATTGCTCAGCCGCCGTACAGCGACCTTTGTCACGAGGCTCCGGCCCGTTCGGTTACCCGGCCGGGCCGCTCGTCAGTTCCCAGATCAAGTGACAACTCTCTGGGTGGAATCTCTCTCCGCTGGTGATCCGCGCCTCCAGGGCGCACGGCCATCAGCGGTCATTGTACTCTGGGAAAGCAATACCGACGTTGCCGGTCATAAGCATGAAACCGGCAACATCTGAACTCCCCCGGCCAGCGGAAAGTTTACAGAAGAAGAGTTCTACTCTCCTTCCGTAAGCCTCTCATCGGCGGGACGTAACAAACGGCCCGTTCGTAGTCACAAGGAAGCTACGCCCCTGCCCCGCAGTGCCTCGGCCGTTTCATCGAGTGTGAGCTTGAAACGCTTCACCATGTCGTGAACCTGCTCTTCACTGATGATCAGCGGCGGACAGAACGCGATGACATCACCAATGGCGCGAATGATCAGTCCATTCCCGTGAGCGCGGGAAAAGACGTGCGCGCCAACCTTGCCGACGGGATCGAATTTCGCCTTTATCGCTTTATTGGCGACCAGCTCCACGGCTGCAATCAAACCGATGCCGCGCACCTCGCCTACCAGGGAGTGATCGACGAGCGTCCGCAGCTCCGCCTGCATCACCTCGCCAACGCGCCGTGCGTTCTCGACGAGGTTCTTTTCTTCAATGATATCGAGGTTCTCGAGCGCAACCGCCGCAGGAACCGGGTGACCGGATGTGGTGAAGCCGTGGCCGAACGTGCCGATCTTAGCGGAGTTGTCGGCGATCACGTCATAGATTTCCTGGCTGATCATCACAGCCGCAAGAGGCTGATAGGACGACGTGATCTGCTTCGAAAGCACCAGAATGTCGGGATCGATTCCGTAATAGTCGCAGGCGAACATCGTCCCGAGGCGGCCGAAGCCGTTGATCACTTCGTCCGCGACGATCAGCACGTCGTACTTGCGGCAGACGGCCTGGATCTTGTCCCAATAGGTCGCAGGTGGCGGCAGGACACCGCCCGCACCCATCAGCGGCTCCCCGATGAAAGCCGCCACCGTCTCGGGGCCTTCCTCCAGAATGACTGCTTCGAGTTCGGCAGCAAGACGGTCGGCAAAAGCTTCCTCGCTCTCGCCAGGTTGCGCAAAACGATAGTAATGCGGGCAGGTGACGTGTCGCACGGGAACGAATGGGAGATCGAAGTCTCGTTGGTTGGCAGGAAGGCCTGTCAGACTGCCCGAGGCAAGAGTAATCCCATGGTAGGCATTGGTGCGGGCGATGAATTTCTTCTTCTGCGGCAGACCCCGCGCATTGTTGTAGTACCACACCATCTTGATGACGCTGTCATTCGCCTCGGATCCCGAGTTCGTGAAGAAGGCGCGTTTGAGACGATCTGGCGTCATCTTCACCAGACGCTCCGCCAGCAGAACTGAAGGCTCGTTCGTCTTGTGTGAGAAAGTATGATAGTATGGCAGCTTCGCCATTTGCCGGGTGGCGGCATCAGCGAGGCGCTTCTCGCCGAAACCGACAGCCACGCTCCATAGACCGGCCAAAGCCTCGATATAGCGGTTCCCCTGGTCGTCGTAGACGTAGATCCCCTCGCCACGATCGATCACGACTGGCCCGATCTCCTCATGATTCCTGGCATTGGTGACAGGATGGAGCACGTATTCCACATCACGTGCATGAATTGAATTGGGGAGTCCGCGCATGATCCTTTGTCCTTTCGTTCTGTTGAGTCGCGTTGACCGGGGATGTACACCGAGGTCTTAGCCGTGTCCCTCCGCATATCGGCGACGCTTGGTCGTATTCTTCATGGGGCTGCCTTGAGGGCGCTCCGCTCCTGACGCCATCGCAGCAGAGAGGCGAGCCCTGCAAGACAGAGCGTTCCAACGATGAGCAGCAGGGCCGCAGCAACGACGGTTGGGCTGATGTTCTCTCGAATGCTCGAGAACATCTGCCGGGCCAGTGTCCTCTGATTGGGACCGGCTACAAAGAGTGTGATGACCACTTCGTCCAGCGACGTCGCGAATGCAAAGACGGCGCCGGAGATGACACCTGGAAGCGCCAGCGGGAACGTCACCCTGCGGAAGACCTTGACCGGCGACGCCCCCAGGCTGCTGGCGGCTTTCTCAACGGATGGATCGATCCCCTGGAGGGATGCGGATACGCTCACGATCACGAAGGGGACACATAGGACCGCGTGCGCGATGATGACGCCTGGATAGATGCTGGCAAGACCGAGATTCACGAAAAGCATTTGCATACCCACGCCGAGCACCACGGCGGGCACGACCATGGGGAGAAGGAACATCGTCTTCAGCAGGTTCGCGAATGGCAGAGCTTTCGAGCGCATGCCCAAGGCAGCCAATGTTCCGAGAATCGTTGAGAGCAGCGTTGCCCCTAACCCGATGATCAGGCTGTTCATGATCGAGAGGCGCCACGCATCTGCCGTCGCTAGTTCCACGAACCATCGGGAGGAATATTCCTCTATCGGATACGTGAGAAAGACGCTTGATGTGAACGCTAGAGGCAAGATCGCGACAATCGGCATGAGCAGAAAGATCACGACCAGGACACCGAATAAGATCTGGGCAGCTCGAAACATCGCCTCACGCCCCCAGGAGCTGGGGAGACTTCGAGAGTTGCCCATAGATGAAGTAGAGGATCATCGTCACCAGAAGCAGGATCAAGCCGAGCGCCCCGGCCAGTCCCCAGTTGGCCGTTCCCGTTGCGTAGAATGCGATGACGGAACTGATCATCTGGTCGTTGGCCCCGCCAACGAGAGCCGGGGTGATGTAGTAGCCGATAGCAACCATGAAGACCAGCAGCGAACCCGACAACAGACCAGGGAGGCTCAACGGCAGCAGCACGCGCCAGAAGGCCCGCAGAGGCCCTGCCCCCATCGATGCCGCAGCCTGCATGAGATTGCGCGGAACGGACAGGAGGACGCTGTAGATCGGCAGGACCATGAACGGCAGAAGCACATGCGTCATGGCGATCACCACGCCAAACCGGTTGAAGATCAAGGGCAGGGGACTGTCGATAAGGCCGACGGCTTGCAAGGCTCCGTTGATCAATCCCTCGTTCTGCAGAAGAACGAACCACGCCGTGGTGCGCACCAAGAGCGACGTCCACAAGGGAACCAGAACCGCCAGCAGGAGCGCAGTGCGTTTCCAGCCCGTCATGGCCGCAGCCAGCATCGCATAGGGCAGACCAATCGCCGCGCACGCGAATGTCACGATGGCCGCTACGAGGAAGGTGCGGAACATGATCAACCGGTTGGCCGATGCACCGGGCTCCTCACTGACGATGGTTCCGTTTGCATCCCGCCTCATGTCGACAGCCGCAAGGAGATTACGGTCGGTGTAGGGTGGAACAGCATCCTTGATCGCGAGCCAGAAGCGCGGCTCACTCCAGCGCCGGTCAATGCTCGCCAGATCGATCGTTGTCGTATCTCTCCCATCGCGGACGGCATTCGCTGTTCGGGTCAGCAGGGTTCGAAAACCTGACACGGCGCTGTTGAGCCGCCGGACCGTCTCTCCCAGTGCCTGCTGGTCGTCGATCTGCCTGAGGTCTTCCACCAGAGCCTGCTGAACCTGCGCCGGTGGAGGAGCCTGCCCATCCCAGGACACGATGGCCGCAGCCGTTCTCGGCAGGACCCGGCTGACCGTATCGTCAACGACAGAGGCCTTGACCATTGTCCAAAGCGGCCACAGGAAGAAGACCGCAAGAAAGGCCAGCAGCGGCGCGATCAGCAGCAATGAGCCCAGGCGTTCGCGGACTGCAGTCTTGCTCATTGTCTTTTTCATGGCGCGAGCACCGTGCAGTCGCGCGGGTCGAACGACACAACGACGGGAGCACCGACAGTCCAGTTGCCCGCGAGGCGCTCACACCGCGCCGTGAACGTAAAGTCATTCCGTCTCAACTGCACCCGCATGTGATCTCCGTGATAGATGCAGTCGTTGATCGTCATGTTGAGCGCGTTCTCTCCTGCCGGATCTGCTCCAAGCCGCATCCGTTCCGGACGCAATGAGAACCACGCCTTCTGCCCCGCCTCCAACGCGGGACCGGCCCATACCTTGGCGGTGAGATCATGTCCCAGCGAGATGGTCGCATGTCCATTCTGGAGGTTGACCACATCCGCCTCGATCAGATTCGTCTCGCCAATGAATTGCGCGACGAAGCGCGTGCGGGGCGTGTCATAAATCGCATGGGGGCTGTCGATCTGTTCGATCTTGCCCGCGTTGAACACGGCGATCCGATCGGACATGGTCAGGGCTTCCGATTGATCGTGTGTCACAAAAACGATGGTCAGGCCCAGCCGCTTGTGAAGCTCTCGAATTTCCAGCTGCATATGTTCCCGCAGCTGCTTGTCGAGGGCGCCGAGGGGCTCATCCATCAGGATCACTCTGGGTTCAAAGACGAGAGCCCGCGTCAACGCAATGCGCTGTTGCTGCCCGCCTGACAGCTGAGAGGGCCGACGATCTTTCAGATGCGCGAGCCGAACCATATCGAGGGCGCGCTCGACCTTCTTGGCAATCTCTGCCCGGGGCAGCCTTTTCATCTCCAGG
Organism: Microvirga lupini; assembly: GCA_000517005.1. Lineage (GTDB taxonomy): Bacteria > Pseudomonadota > Alphaproteobacteria > Rhizobiales > Beijerinckiaceae > Microvirga > Microvirga lupini. Next base: position 49,790 of record KI911947.1, on the reverse strand, counting down.
GGAAAGGCAACGTTTTCGGCCACCGTCATGTGGGGGAAAAGAGCATAGTTCTGAAAGACCACGCCCATCTCGCGCCGGTAAGGTGGCAGCTGGTCAATGCGGGTGCCCTCGAGCGTGATGGTTCCCTGGGTCGGCCGCTCAAAGCCCGCCAGCATCATCAAAATCGTCGTCTTTCCCGAACCGGAAGGACCAAGAAGGCTGAGGAACTCGCCTTTGTGAATGGCGAGATCAAGAGAATCGATCACAGTGACTGAGCCGAAGCTCTTCGAAACGGACTCGAACTGAATAAACGGCTGCATGTCTCACTGCTCTATCCGGCTCCGGTATGCGAGGCGATGCTTGCATGGCACTCCTCGCCCGGTCGAGAGCCAGATGCGGTTGGAACGGCACTGGATAGAGGAAGGCATGGGCTGACCGTCCCTTGCCTTCCTCTGCTGAAGAGATCAGCACTCTCTATTGAGCAAGCCAAGCATTGAAGCGCTTGTTGAGCTCTTCAATGTTGTCGATCCAGAACTCGGCATCGAGCGCAACGGCATTCGCAAGATTCTCCGGTGCGGTAGGCAGATCCTTCTGGAGCTCGGCTGGTACTTTCGCAGCAGCGTCCTTGTTCGGCAATCCGTACGCGATGTACTCGGGGAGCTTCACCTGGTTCTCGGGCTGGCTGGCGAAAGCGATATAATCCATCGCCTGATCCTTGTTCGGGCTGTCCTTGAGGATCACCCAGCTGTCGATGGCATACACGCTGCCGGGCCAGACGACCTTGAAGTTCTTGCCCTCCGACTTGTTGATGCCCGAGATGCGACCGTTGTAGGCCGAGGTCATCACCACCTCTCCGGACGCAAGAAGCTGCAGGGGCTGAGCGCCGGATTCCCACCAGACGATATGGGGCTTCAGCTGACCCAGCTTCTTGAAAGCACGATCGACGCCCTCCGGCGTCGCCAGCACCTTGTAGACATCGGCGGGCGCGACGCCATCGGCCATCAGAGCGAATTCAAGAGCGTATTTCGGGCCGCGCCGGAGGCCGCGCTTGCCCGGAAACTTGTTCACGTCCCAGAAATCGGCCCATGACTTCGGCGCCTCCTTCAAGCGATTGGCGTCGTAGCTCAGCGCCGTCGACCAGACAATCGCGCCGACACCGCAATCGTCGACGGCTGCGGGAAGAAAGTTGTCCTTGCCGCCGGCTTTGCTCCAATCGATCTTCTCATAGAAGCCATCAGCGCAGCCGAGCGCCAATTCTTCGGCCTCCACCTGAACCACATCCCAGTTGGGAGTGCCGGCCTTGACCTTGGCGGCCAGAACGCCGATGCCGCCATCCCAGCTCTCCTCCAGAACCGGCTTGCCAGTCTTTTTGGAGAAGGGCTCGAAGTAGATCTTGCGCTGCGCATCCTGATAGTTGCCGCCCCAGGAAACCACCGTGAGATCACGGGCCTGCACGGACTGAACACTCCAGCCTGCAAGCAGGGCGGATATACAGCCGGCGACTGAAAGCATCTTTACGGAATTCATCGTTCTATCCCTCTGTTGGTTATTTTCCCTTAGGGTAGACAAGACTACCGTGGCGGTTTAATCGCTGCCAAGGTCCATTCTGGTGAGAATAGTCACCAGCTTGCAGGGAATTAAGGCACTCGCACGGCAATTGCCAGGAAACTAAGCGACCTCTCAGTAGGTCGGAGGCGTCACGGCGCTGAGGATGGTGCTCGTCCCGCTTGCGACGTTTCGAAAACGATGCGGGATCCGACTGTCGAAATAGTAGCCGTCCCCCTCCTTCAAGACGCGGCTCTGGTCCCCGACCGTTACCTCGACGGCACCGCGAATGACGACACCGGCTTCCTGGGCCGAATGGGCGTATGGCACGCCGGAATCCGCGCCGACCGCATAGGTCTCGTGCAGCATCAGGATCTGGCGATTGGGGTGGTTCATCCCTAGGACCCGATAGGAGATCGTCTGCGCCTTGCCGATCTCCACCCACTCGTTGGCCGGGTAGAAGGGGGAATAGGGAATAGCGGCATTCATATCCGCAAAAAAACCCGGTCAGAGTGGTTCCTAGCGCATCGAGGATCGCGCTCAAGGTATCGATGGACGGGCTCATGCGGTCACGTTCAATCAGCGAGATCGACGAATGCGAGATGCCCGACCGCAACGCGAGCTCCCGGACTCCCAATCCGCGCCGGCGGCGCAGTTCACGTAATCGTGTCCCAATCTTCGGCATGGCAACCCTGTGCGATCAAGTGGCTTCGTTCGCGCGATTCCGGTCAAGCGCCTGCCAAGCCTGCAGAGCGCCCGACACAAGCCATCACCGGACCAACTCTACGCGTGGTGAGAATTCTGAACAATCGGCCAAAGCTCTCTTGAGCACCGCAGCCTCATCCTCGAACCTGGGACCACGGAATGAGAGGAAGCAATGTTACATCTTTCTGCCAGCACGCGCACCAAGATCACGTTCATCAAGGCCTCCAAGCGCGATGCTGCAACGGATACCAAGGAAATCGAGGCGATCGTCCGGAATATCGTCGCCAACGTCCGCGATCGCGGAGATGCCGCCCTGCGCGATTATTCGAAAGCGTTCGACCACACTGACGTCTCGATTTTCGAGGTGAGCGACCGGAAGCGTGCAGAGGCCGTCGAGAACCTTGCTCCTCAAGCCCGCCAGGACACCGAATTCGCCATCGAGCGCGTGCGCGCTTTCGCACAGGCCCAGCTGAGCACAATCCTTCCCCTCGATATTGAAGCCCTGCCCGGACTTCACCTGGGCCATCGGGTCATCCCGATCCGAACCATCGGCGCCTATGTCCCGGGCGGGCGCTATCCTCTCCTGTCGGCTCCGGTCATGACGCTCGTGCCTGCGAAGGTCGCCGGCTGCGATGAGGTGATTGCCTGCCTGCCGCCCACGGCACATCCCGCCATGATCGCCGGCTGCCACCTGTCGGGTGCGGATCGCATCTTCCGGATCGGAGGGGCTCAAGCGATTGCCGCCATGGCCTTCGGCACGGAGTCCGTTCCTGCGGTCGACAAGATCGTCGGGCCAGGCAACGCCTATGTGAATGAGGCCAAGCGGCAGGTCTTCGGACGCGTCGGCATCGATCAACTGGCGGGCCCGAGCGAGATCTTCGTCGTTGCCGATGATACCGGAGATCCCCATTTGATCGCCGTCGATCTTCTTGCGCAGGCTGAGCACGATGTGCGGACTCGCGTGGGTCTCATCACCACGAGCCGTAGACTGGCGGAGGCGACGGTTGCAGAAGTCGAGCGACAGCTGCAGGATCTTTCGACGGCGGCCGTTGCGGCCCCGGCTTGGCGCGATTACGGCGAGGTGGTGCTTTGCCAGGACGAGAATGCGATGGTCGCCTATTCCGACTTCATTGCCGCCGAGCATCTCCAGGTTCACACCGCCGACCCTCATGCGACCGCGCGAAAGCTGCGCAACTACGGCTCCCTCTTCATCGGTTCTCTCGCAAGCGTCGTGTATTCCGATAAATGCTGCGGAACCAACCACACGCTGCCCACCATGGGAGCCGGCCGATACACCGGTGGCCTCTGGGTTGGATCTTACGTCAAGATCTGTACCCACCAGTGGCTCGACGACCGTGGAGTTGCCGCTGTTGCACCTCCGGCGACAAGGCAGAGCCAAAGCGAAGGCCTGGAGGGCCATCGTCGTGCGGCAGCAATCCGGATGAAAGCGACCTGAAGGACGAGCCTGGTGCCAGGTTAGGGGGCAAACGTCATCGCACTCAACGCTCACTTCGCTCGCCGGCACATATTGCAGGGAGTTAACAAGCGCTTCGGGTTGTTTGATCTCGATTTCGATAAAGGCAATCGGGTGGTCGGAACCATTCATGACGTCGTGTTCGATCCCCGCATAACGCATGTAGGATTGGCCAGCGCGAAGCGGGACATCGTCCACCCTGGCCCCACTATGGATACGCAACGTTCTATCGACCAACATAATGACGAAGTAGGACCACTCGTGCTGGTACTGTGTGGACACCGCTGGCGCGGTGAAGCCGTCAGGGCGGTCCAGGCTATCGGCTTCCATAGCCGCATTGGCGCGAACACGTTTAGAACTCAGCTATGCACCTAGAGCACGTTCGCAAAGCCGCACATATGTCGGGAACGTTTTGCTTCAGAGTTTGCGATAGAATCTAAACGGCTTCCCAAATCCCTGACTTCTCGGATCGGAAGAGCGCGTCGAGAACTCGCATGTTCATGATCGCGTCCGCCATTGGGAACTCTAGGCTGTTTCCGTCCAAGACCGCGCGGGAGAACGCATCGCCCTGATGTTGATACTGGTCGGCAGGGAGAAATTCTTCCGTCTCTGCTCCGCTTCCGATTAAATCTCGTCCGTCGTCAACCATGATACGGGTCGGCTGGTCGCGCCTCGGGTTGAACGGCACCTGGATCTCCAGGCGTCCCCTAGTGCCAACGATCTGTACCCGCTGAGTGGGCACGAGTTGGGTGGCGCAGGTGAAGGCCAGATGCCGTCCGCCCGGAAACTCGGCAAGCCCACTTGCAAGTCGGTCCGTCCGCATGGCAGGATCTCGATCGAACACGCCAATCACTCGTTCAGGATCTGCGCCGAAGATGAAGCGTGCGGTTGCGACCGCATAGCAGCCGACATCATAGAGGCCGCCACCACCAATCTCGGCCTGGTTGCGGATGTTGTCGGGATCAGTGAGATGATACGAGAAAAATGTATGGACGGCTCGAACATCGCCGAGGCGTCCGCTGCGTGGATCTCCCGTGCCCGCTGCCATTGCGGATGGAAGCGCACCATGAAGGCCTCGGCAACAAGCTTGTCGCTCCTCTTCTGAGCTGCTTCGATCTGCTGTGCCTCCTCGGCATTCAGCGCGATCGGTTTCTCGCACAGGACGTGCTTGCCCGCGTCCAGCGCCTTGATGGTGAGTGGGGCATGAAGATGGTTCGGCAGAGGATTGTAGATGGCATCGATCTCCGGATCAGCCAGCAATGCTTCATAGGAGGCATAGGCTTTCGGAATACCGAACTCCGCCGCGGTGTCTTGCGCTCGGATTCGGTCACGGGATGCAATCGCTACAACCTCTGTCATTTC
>KI911947.1:44345-44625 GCA_000517005.1 Microvirga lupini | reverse complement strand
CAACAAGGCGCATCCCCTGGCCGTAGCTCATGCTGAGGGCGCGCGATGCGTCCATCTGTCCCCGCTCGACGCTTTGTATACCGGAGCGGAAGATTTCACCAATATAGGCGCCCGCAATGAGGCTCAGAGCCAGAATGCCGAGCGGGTACGGCGACGGTCCGAACAATTCTCTGCCGATTCGCGCAAATCCCTGGCCGATCAGAAGAATCGTCACGATTGCAGGCAGGCCGCGGAACACATCGGTGTAGATGCGAGCCGGTATTCTCAGCCATTTCGAGTG
>KI911947.1:43976-44245 GCA_000517005.1 Microvirga lupini | reverse complement strand
GACAACGGTCGGTCGTTTGCCGGTCCGCAGCCGATAGTCGATGTAGTTGACGAAATGCGTGAGCGGCACGGTGATCACGAGATAGAAGACGCCCGCGAGCAGCAGCGGTGACAGGTTTCCAGTGACGACCGCTGCATCCTGGCCGACACGGAAGAGCTCGCGTTCCGAGGCCAGCAGGCCTAGGAAGTAAACCAAACTCGAGTCCTTCACGTTGCCAATGAACTGGTTCACCAGCGCCGGGAGGACGCGCCGAACACCCTGCGGGATGA
>KI911947.1:42871-43876 GCA_000517005.1 Microvirga lupini | reverse complement strand
TCGCCTGGACGCCTCGGCGGGCAAGCTGCACCGCCGAGGAGACACCGAAGATTCCGCCGCCGATGATGGCAACGCGGGCAACACGGGCTGGGGTGTTCATATCAAATTTCCTTAGTTGAAAAATCGGTGATTGCTGCGCCGCGACGGAGCGGATCGTGGGATTACAGGACCTGCGACAGGAAGCGCTTCAGACGCGAGCTCTGCGGGTTGTCGAACACTTCGTCCGGATGTCCGGCTTCGACCACCCTGCCCTCATCCATGAACACGACCTGATCGGCCACCCGGCGGGCGAAGTTCATCTCGTGAGTGACGACCACCATGGTCATTCCGCTCTCGCCGAGTCTGGCCATAAGTTGCAGAACACCTTTGACCAGTTCCGGATCGAGGGCGCTTGTCACCTCGTCGAACAGCATGACCTCCGGATTCATCGCCAGAGCACGGGCAATGGCGACACGCTGCTGCTGCCCACCAGAGAGGTGCGACGGCCGGTGGTGCATGCGCTCGGCGAGTCCCACTTCGGCAAGCCTGGCCGCAGCGATATCGTGGGCCTTGTCCTTCGGCATGCGCTTTACTTTCCGAAGCGCCAGAGCGACGTTGCCGAGTGCCGTGTGGTCAGGAAACAGGTTGAACTGCTGGAAGACCATGCCCACCCGCCGCCGCAGGTGCTCCGGTTTGAACCGGAAGATGCTGTCGCCATCCAGCAGGATGTCGCCGCCAGAGGGTTCGACGAGACGGTTGAGGCAGCGCAGGAGCGTGGACTTGCCGGATCCCGACGGACCGATGATGCACGTCACCGTGCCGGGCCTGATTGTGAGATTGATGCCGTGAAGGACCTTCAGGGCGCCATACGCCATGTTCAGATCGCGGACTTCCAGGCTGCCTCCCTGGTAACGCACCGGCTCTGCAGAACCACGTGCATGAGATGAACCGGCAACCGAGGGCCTGTGTCCGGCCACCGGAGCCCCAGCCGCGTCCGAGACGATGCCAGCCTCTTCCATCTCGCTC
>KI911947.1:42129-42771 GCA_000517005.1 Microvirga lupini | reverse complement strand
CGCGCGGCGCTAGAGCTCATAGAGCTCCAACGGAAGGCCGTCGGGGTCGGCGAAGAAGGTGAAGCGTTTGCCCGTATGCTCGTCGAGCCGAATGGCCTCGACAACGACATCATGACGTTGCAGGTGCTCGATGACCGGCTCGAGGGCCGCAATCGAGAATGCGAGATGACGCAGCCCCTGCGCCTCTGGTCGCGATGGTCTTGCGGGAGGGTTCGGAAACGAGAAGAGTTCGATCTGTGCTGATCCCACTTGCAGGTCGCACTTCCAGGACTCCCGATCCGCGCGCCAGACCTCCCGAATGATCGTCAGTCCTAAGATCTCGGCATAAAAGCGCTTCGAACACGCGTAATCCGAACAAATGATCGCAACGTGGTGAACGGCGTCCAGCATTGGTGTCCCCCGGCAGAGCTCAGACCAGCCCGACAACTCGTCGGGCTGCTAGACTTTGGACGAAAGCGGCTGCGGCGTCACCGCCCTTGCCTGTCTGTGTCTCGACGCGGGAGGTACTTCGGCTCGAACGCCGAACCAAGCCCTCCCATGTAGATCCATATGGAGGCAATGGCTGATGGAGGACAAGGACTCGGGCCGGATTACTTGAAACGGCTGGGGCGGAACGTCCTCAGCAGTGGGTGAGGCTCTCCC
>KI911947.1:12187-42029 GCA_000517005.1 Microvirga lupini | reverse complement strand
CACCGAGAGGTACCCCGCCAGGTAGCCGTCGGAAAAGTCCACGGTCTTCTTGCGGGGTTCAGTGGTGCCAATGGCGGCAACCGCAACGTCGAAGCGGCCGTTGGCCACAGAAGGGATTAGCGCCGAGAAATCCTGTCCGGTGAAGGTCACCTGATCCTTATTGAAACCCAGCCGGCGCGCCACATCGAGGAAGAGTTCGATATCGAAGCCTGAGAACTCGCCGTTCTTGTCAACGAAGGCATATGGCCTGGAATCTCCCATCGTGCCGACGCTGACCCGCGCCGGATCGATGAGATTGTAGGGGTTGCTCTTGGACGTCTGTGCGTCGGCAGCGCCTGCGAAGACGATACCAAGCGTAAGCGTGGCGAACGCGGCCACCTTGGCTATGGGGCTATACCATTGCGCGTTGTTCATCGTGTTCCTCATTCTGAAAGGTGCCTTAGCTTTTGTTTTTGCTTGAGCTGGCTTTGAGGCTTCCCGGACGTGCCGTCACACTTTCTTTCCTGTCCGTCTCTCCTCCGCCATCGGCTCTTCCGGTTCTTGCGGGCTCTTGTAGTATGCCTTGTGAGACCGGTCTCAGAAAGCTATTGAGACCGGTCTCAGATGTCAACGGCTGATTTACTTGACGCACCACACTCAAGCCCTCTAGGTGATCGGACATGAAAAGTAGTGAAACACCGAAACGCCTGGTGACTGTCCAAGACGTTGCTCAGAAGGCTGGCGTCTCGAAGGCGACGGCGGCTCGCGTTCTCGGCTGCTATGGAACAACCAGCTCGGCCGTGAAGGACAAGGTTCTCGCGGCAGCACAGGAGCTCGGCTATCAGGCCAATGAACTTGCCCGCAGCATGACCACGGGCCGGTCGGGGATCATCGGCGTCATCGTAGGCGATATCGAGAACCCCTATTTCGGGCTTGCCGTCCGCGGCATCAGCGATGCGGCGCGGGCGGAAGGATTCGATGTCATCCTGGCGAACTCGGGCGAAGAAATCGAGAAGGAACGGGATGCCGTCCGGGTACTGATGGGCAAGAGGGTTGACGGCCTGATCGTCACTCCGGCCAAAACCTCCGAGACGCACCATCTTCTATCGCTGCAGAAAACCGGGCGTCCCGTTGTGCTCCTGGATCGCGCCGTATCCGGCCTGTCGGTCGATACCGTCGTGACAGACGATCACGTTGCAGCGTCCGCAGCCACCCGCCGCCTGATTGAATTCGGCCATCGCCGGATTGCCTATATCTCGGCTGTAAATTCCGGCGAGGTCTTATTCCGAAGCCGCGACCAAATCGACACGTCGACAGTGTTGGATCGCATCGATGGCTTTCTAGACGTCGCTCGGCAGGCTGGTATCGAAGCCCCGGAGCGCTACATTCGGCTCGGGGCCACCGATCCATCCATGACGCGCAAGATCGTGACGGACCTGCTGGCTCTTCCTGATCGCCCATCGGCAATCCTTGCATCCGACAACGTCATTGCTCTCGAAGTGTTCAAAACCGTCCGGGCTCTCGGGTTGGAAATTCCAGGGGACGTCTCTCTTATCGCCTTTCACGATGCGGATTGGACGAGTGTGACAACGCCCGCCGTGACCGTAATTGCGCAGCCGATCTACGACCTTGGCAGGGAGAGCACGCGCATGCTGATCGAGCGAGTTCGCGGAGCAGTTCATGCGCCCCGCCGCTTCGTTCTGAAGTCGACGCTGATTGACCGCCAGTCCGTTGGCGCTCCAGCCATGGATGAGGACAGTGTGAAACGGTCGAAGCCGGCGAGGGCACGGGTGAGGACCGGAAGCCGGTCTTAACGCATCATGCGGAAAAGCGGACCCGGTTTTCCGCACTCAGCGATGCGCCAGTTAAGAAGAGAGCATCGGTCCCACGTGTGAATCCACTTTCAGGACCGATGCTCTAAACGACCTGCCCTAACCGTTCCCCCAGGTGGCGAGCCGTGAAAAGATCGAGGTGACCTCCTCCCACATTCTTGAAGACGGTTATTTCGTTCAGACCCTCGCGGCCTGCCCTGGCGCCGGTGCAGAGTTCGAAATGATCCGCCTGAACATCGGCCCATGCGAAGAGCCCGCGTGCGGCCGGCTGGAACAGATCGCCTGCTCCTTCCATTCCGGCACGGCTATCGACGAAGACACGGCCGCGCCGGATCGTTTCGTCATCCGCCTCACGCATACTGGGCAGATAGGCGCCGATCAGGTCCACATGTGCGCCTGGCTTCAAGAGAGCGCCCTTCACGAGGGGCTCGGTCGACATGGTCACGCAGGAAATCATGTCCGCTTCGGGCAAGGCCGCATCGAGATCACGAGCGACCGAGATTGACACGCCTTCGATAGCCATCTCTCGCGCCAGCGCGTCCGCTCGCGCCGCGGTGCGATTCCAGATCAGGACGCGCTTGATCGAGGGTCGGACGCTCGTATGGGCGAGAATGACGTGCGGAGCTAGGCCACCGGCTCCGACGACGAGAAGCACCTCCGCATCCTGCCGCGCGAGAAAGCTCGCGCCGAGTGCCGAATCGGCCGCCGTCTTGCGAAACGTCAGAGCCGCGCCGTCGGCCGCCAGAATGGGCGCTCCCGTCCTGCCGTCGAACACCGCCACAAGACCCTGGACAGAGGGCTGCGGTGGTCGTAGCGCCAGATTGGAGGGGAAAACCCCCACGAGCTTGACAGCGATCACCTCCTGCGCGGCCCAGGATACTAGGGACACGAACTTGTTCTCACCACCGTTCGGCTCATCCATCACCGAGGCATCACTTCCGGGAGAAGGCCCCTTGTGCGCGGCGCGCAGAGCCTCCACGAGCGCAGGATAATCGAGCAGACGATGCACGGTGTCAGCATCGACGAATTTCATGGCACTCCCTCCAAATTCGATAATCCCGCGGTGGACAGGCACCGCCTCTTTCCATTCTATGTCGCAAGGAACGACCACTTCGGCGTGCCTTTCTTAACCGAGGATAGTGCTTCAGGTGTGTCTCAGAAGAGCATCCTCGGCAGGAACAAGACCGTGCCGGGCAGGAAAGTGATTAAGAAGAGAACGACGATCAGAGCAGCCAGCAAAGGGATGGATTCTCTCGTGAACTCTTCGATCGAGCACTTGGTGATCGAACAGACGGTGAACAATACGGAGCCGATCGGCGGCGTCACGGAACCGATGGTGAGATTGACGATCAGAACGACACCGAAGTGAATGGGATCGATCCCGAACCTTTGCATGACCTGAAGAAACAGGGGGGCGAGAATGACCATCAGGGAGAGTCCCTCCATGACCGTGCCGAGCAGGAGAAGAAGGACATTAATCAGCGCCAGTGCGACGTACTTGTTGTCGGTCATGGCGAGTAGATATCCCACGACCGTCTGCGGCACCTCCTCGAGGGTGAGGACGACTGAGAATATGGCCGAGGCTGCGATGATCAGCATGACATTCGCCGTCGTGTGAGCGGACTCGCGCGCGATTTCGTATGTCTCGCTGAAAGTGAAGCCCCGATAGATGAACAGTCCTACGAAGAGTGCATAGGCAGCCGCAATCGCCCCGAGCTCGGTCGGCGTGAACCAGCCGATCCGTAGCCCGAACAGCAGCAGGAACGGCATGGCCAGCGCCCAGAGCGCGTGGCGCGCCTTTAACGCGACCTCACGCACCGGCATCCGGTGCGGTCTCAAGGATCCGTAGCCGCGACGCTTGGACACCTCGCGGACGGTGAACATCAAGGCCGCGGCGATCAAAAAAGCAGGAATGATGCCGCCGATGAAGAGCTGTCCGATCGAAGTATTCGTCAGAAGACCATAGATGATCAGGCCTATGCTCGGCGGCAGGACCGGGGCGATCACTCCGGAGCAGGCGCTTATCGCGGAGGCAAATCCATTCGAGTATCCCTGACTTCGCATGACCGGGACGACCGTGCGGGCATCGATGGCGGCATCGGCGTTCGACGAACCCGACATGGCTCCCATGAAGAGTGAATTGATGACGGCAACCTGCGCGAGCCCACCTCGCCAATGGCCGACGAGCGACTCAGCGAACCCGTAGAGACGATCGGCGATTCCGCCGCGCGCCATGGCCCCTCCCGCAAAGACGAAGAATGGCACGGCGAGCAGGGGAAACAGCTCCAGGCTTCCGTTCATGCGTTGCGCGATGATGCTCGGCGAGATCGGATTGACCAAAAAATAGGACATGGCCGAACCGAGCAGCACGAAAGAGATCGGCATTCCTGCAAAGAGCAGCACAAGAAAGACGAGAAGCGTTAACGCAATCACCGGTCAGCACTCCTCGCCTGCTTCAGCCCGCCCCACGCCCTTGCGACGAATATCACAACGATCGTAGCCATGGAGATTGCGAGACCAACGGACATGACCCATTTCGGGACGTCGATGGACATGAATGCCGTGAAGCGGGCTGTTCTGATCTGCATGATGGCGGCATAGATTACTCCCGCGGCAATTATGGCAACCATCATGTCCGTCGTGGCATGCACCAGTTGTTTGCCACGCGGCGGAAGGAGATCGACGAAGTAGCGGACGCCCATCAATTCGTCCCGTTTGGCTGCACCGATCACGCCGAGCCATACAAGCCAAACGAATGCGAGCACGGACACCTCGCTTGCGCCGAAAATGGGAGAGGAGAAGATGTTTCGGCCGATGACGTCTGCGCCGACACTGATGATCACGAGTGCCAGGAGAATGACGGGAACGACGCTCCCGACCAGCTCTCCGATCCAGTTCACAATACGCAAGTCCATGCTCCGGATTGAACGGATTTCCGTGGCATCCCGGCAGGTGTCCGGGACGCCCGACATGCCCTCGGCCGCCGATGTCTACTGACCTGAGGCGGCCGCGCGAACCTGCTCCAACAGACCCGCCGGCCATTGCGGGAAACTGGTGTAGAAGGACGCCGTCGCCTTACGATAGGCCGGAACATCCGCATTGTGGAATTTGACGCCGGCGGCTTCGAATTCCTTGCGGATCTGATCGTTCATCGCAGTGGATCGTTTGGAAAGTTCCTGGCCGCCCGCACGGAATTCCTCCAGCAGCATGGCGCGGTCCGCCTCGCTCAGCGCCTTGTAGGCCGCATCGCTCATCACCCAGCCGGTGAAGAGATTGAAGTGTCCCGTCAGCGTAATGTCCTTGACTACCTCGTACCACCGATTGGCCCGCAGGCCCGTCAATGGGGATTCCCCGGCATTGACTACACCTTGGGACAGGGCGGAGTAAGTCTCGGCCGCCTCGACCGTGGTCGGAATCGCACCCAAGGGCTCAAACGTCTTTTGCCAAGTCGGTACAGGCGGGACACGAACCTTCACGCCCTTGAGGTCAGCAGGATTCGGATAAGGTTTGTTTCCAATCATGTGACGGGCGCCATCGAACCAGTTGAGGGCCAGAACGCGGATTCTCGCCTTGTCGGCAAGCTTGTCGTACCACCCCTTCATCAAAGGTGAGAACGCCAGTCGCTCGGCCTCTTCATTGTTCTCGACGATGAACGGCCCGCCCACGATACCCATTTCCGGCACGCCGAAGCTCGAGAGATAAGCCGCGTCGGTAAAGGTGATAATCGGCTCTCCCTGGCTCGCCTGCTCCAGCATGTCAGTCGTCGTTCCCAGCATTCCGCCGGGAAAGAGCTTGATCGTAATGCGTCCTTCGCTCCGCTTAGCTATGCGCTCGGCCACTCCGACAGCAACCTTGTGGGCCTCGATCGTGGGCTGGTTGACGTGGGCGAGGCGCAACTCGACCTTCTGGGCCAAGGCGGCAGCGGAGAACATCGGCAGGGTTGCAAGGATCGCGACCCCAGCCAAGAAATTCCGACGTGATCTCATGCTTTGTTCCCTCTTCTGTTGATTGTGCCAGATCTTCCTCCGACATCCCTGCCGCTTCCTTGGGCTCAGGACACCGCCTCTCATCCAGCGCGCCTCCTGTGCCTAAGCCCCAAATCCGAGTTTGAAGTTGTCTGTGCGAACGTTCTCATAGTAACATCATCGAACGTTCGGAGCGTCAAGGCGAAATCTTCCCTTGCACCTCGTCCTGTGGGCGGCTCCCTTAAGAACCGACGCATCGCTAAGCTCGGTCGCAGAGGCCGGCAGTGGGACCCATGACAGAAAAGCGCACGAAGAACGTGACCATCATCGAAGTTGCCCGGCTTGCGGGTGTAAGCACGGCGACGGCCGGACGCGTTCTGGGCGGCTACGGCTATTCCAGCGAGCAGATCCGGGATAAGGTGCGGGAGGCGGCCGAAAAGCTGGATTACCGCCCCAATCTGCTTGCCCGAGGCCTGATCACCGGAAAAACCCAGACCATCGGGGTCGTCGCCGGCGATATGGAAAGCCCCTTCTATGCCAGCGTTCTGCGCGGAATCGCCGACGTTGCCCGCAACCGAGGCTTCGGGATCGTCGTCACCAACAGTGACGAGATCCTGCAGCGGGAACGTGAGGCGGTGCAACTCCTCATGGAGAAGCAGGTCGACGGGATGATCGTGACACCCTCGGATCTCCAGAGCTCCAATCACCTGAGGAGCGTCGTGGCCGCCGGATGCCCCATCGTCCAGATCGATCGTCTCGTTCGCGGCCTCGAAGCCGACTCGGTGACGGTGGATAACGTCAAGGGCGCCAAGGCCTGCATCGAGCATGTCATTGCTGCGGGACATCGCCGGATTGGACTGATCTCGGAGCTGGAGCAGTTCACGGCAGGGGATTTGAAGTCCTTCATCGATCTGGAGGCCCATGGCAGGGTCGACCCGGGAGCACTCTATCCCAGCTGGCAGCGCCTTGTGGGCTACCTGCAGGCGCACCGGGAGGCGGGCATCACGGTCGATCTCGATCTCGTGCGGCGCGTCGGAGCCTATTCGGCGGAAGCTGCTAAGGAAGAAACGCTGGATCTGCTCCAGAGCAGTGGACGCCCTACGGCCCTGTTCACGACCGATGGCCTGATGTCGGCCGGAGCGATGGATGCCATAAGCGAACTGGCCCTCGAACTGCCGCAGGATCTATCTCTCATCTGCTTTGATGATCTGGAGTGGATGCGCTTCCTCCGGCCGGGGATTACCGCGATCGCCCAGCCGCTCAACGAGATGGGTCGCACCGCCGCGCGGCTGATTCTGTCACGCATCAATGGCGATCCGTCGCCTTTCCAGCACCAGGTGCTCACGCCGGCCCTGCGCATGCGCGGTTCGGTTGCCGGACCGAAGGCGCAGAGCCTCTCCCGCTCCTCGGAACGGTCCAAGCCACGCAGATCCGCAAAGGCATGACTGATCGACCAACTGGCCGGATCGAGCGTTCCGACCTCTCTCCAGTCTTTCCATATCTCTGTCAGCGCACATCCTCGAGCGCAGGAATGTCACCGGCATCCACAGCCATGGCGGCAGGATGGCCGACGGCACCGGTGCGCGTGCAGGTCTCGGCTGCGGCCTGAGCCGCCGCCTCCAGAGCCTCGGATGGATTCTCTCCCCGCAGGAGTCCGACCAGCGTGCGCGCGATGAAGGTATCCCCGGCTCCAAGTGTGTCGATGGCATCGACCGTCACGGCAGAGACATGATAGAACTCGTCACCTCGACCGAGATACGCCCCCCTCTCCCCGCGGGTTACGAGGCACCACTGCGCACCGGCATCCAGAGTGCTTCGCAGGAGCGCCTTGGCGTCCGAAGGATCGAGATCCCCGCCCGAGATCGAGGCGAGATAGCAGAGCGGCGCGATGGATGCCCGGTGATCGGCATCCCGCCGCGTAGAGAAATCGTAGGAGAGCCGGACCGTCTTCGCGAAGCGGCCAAGATGAGCATCGAGGCCGCTCGATTGCCCGATATGAACGGCGTCGAAAGTCTCGACAAAGGCGAAATCCTCCTCCTCTGGCTCGAACATCGAGACGCCCAGATCGAACTTGAGGAAGACACGGTCTCCCTGGCGATGCCCGATCACGCAGTAGGCGGTCGGCCCCGGAAGAACGCGAAGGCGTTCCGTGATCACTCCCTCGGCGGCAAGAGCCTTCTGGATGGCATCGCCAGCCGCGTCCTGTCCGATGGCCCCAAGATAGCTCGTGATTGCCCCGAAGCGACGCGCAAACACCGACAGGTTGAGACAGTTTCCTCCAGGAAACATCTGATCGAGCGCGTGATAGCAATCGACGACATTGTCTCCAACCGCGACAATTCTTGTCATTTCAATCTTCCTGGGCATCCTTGTGAGAACGTTCCCACATTCGGCAGAGGCTGTCAATTTCGGGTATCCCTCGGCAGGGGTGGCATATAGGCCGGCTTGGCCTCAGACGAACGGGGATCTCGAAAAGAAACTTGCAAGGGAGGCAATTATGACGTCATATGACGTCATAATGCACGGCAGCCCTCCTGAGGCGGGCTCCGAGCTGTTCTTTACACATGGGATCGACCGATGGGCCACAAGCAGACCGAACTGAATACCGACGTGATGAAAGCCCTGGATGCCCTGTCCGATAAGACAGTCGGGCACGTCTTCTTCGTAGCCTGCGGGGGCTCTCTGTCGGTGATGTATCCCGCGAAGTATCTTCTGGATCGCCATTCGGCCGTGCTCCCCTCCGACTGCTACAACGCCGACGAGTTCGTTCATCGCGATCCGCGAACCTTGAATGCCAACTCTCTTGTTATTCTGTGCTCCATGACTGGCACGACGAAGGAAACCCTGCGCGCAGCGGAACTTGCCCGCTCCAAGGGAGCCACGACGATCGGACTCAGCGTCGATCCGGAATCGCCTCTTGCCAGGGCCGTCGACTTCCCTGTCCGCTTCGAGGCATCTTACACGACGGGCGTGCCCATCGACGCCGTCGACAGCAACTACTCCCGCTTGTATCAGATCGTCATGGGCCTGGTGAAACGCTACGACGGCGTGGACAAGCTCAGCCCTCTTCTGGCAAGCCTTGGTAACCTCCAGACAGCCATTGACAAGGCTCACACCCATTTCGCAGAGCTTTTCGAGACGTTTGCTCCGCATTTTAAGGACGAGACCGTCATCTATACGGTCGCGAGCGGCGCCTCTTACGGTGCAGCTTATTCCTTCGCGATCTGCGTCTTGATGGAAATGCAGTGGATCAATTCGCAGGCAATCCATGCCAACGAGTTCTTCCACGGGCCGTTTGAGGTTCTGGATAAGAACAGAGCCTTCATCATGATGATGGGCCTTGACGAAACACGTCCGCTAGAAGAACGCGCCAAAGGCTTCCTTGATAGATTCGGCTCTTCCGAGAAGATCATGGTGCTCGATGCCAAGGAGCTGGATCTCACCGGGATTGATGACGAGTTCAAAGGCAACCTCGTGCCGCTGATCTTCTTCGATACCCTCTGGAAGTTTGCCTACAAACTGGCAGATCTGCGTCAGCACACCATGCTCGAAGGCCGTCGCTATATGAAGAAGATCAGCTATTGATCGTGCGATTTCCCTCTCCCATCCGATGCGCTCGGGAGAGGACATTCGACAGCTACTTTCCTTGGTTCGGGAATGCAGTATGAATGTCACGCGAACTGCCGACATTCAGAGATCTGGGGAGCGATGCCCCTCTTTCCATGAGCGAATAAGATGACTGTCGAGTATGACAACCTGACCCCCCTCTACGATCAGGTGAAGCGTCTGATCCTTGGCGATCTCAAAACCGGGCATTATCGGAGCGGAACCTATCTCCCGTCCGAGGCGGATCTGTGCGAGTACTATGGAGTGAGCCGGATTACCTTGAGACGAGCGGTCTCGGAACTCTGCTCGGAAGGTTATCTGAAGCGGGTCCATGGCAAGGGCACGCTCGTCACGGAGCCCAAACTCCAGCAGGCTCTCGTTTCGCTGACTGGATTTACAGAATCCCTGGCAAACCTCGGCCACAGCGTCAGCTACAGGGTCTTGGTGAAAGGCGATTACGCACCGCCCGAAGGCGTGAGAAGCCGTCTTCAGGCAGCACCCGATGATCACATTGTCGGCATCCGCCGCCTATTGATGGTGGATGATCGTCCACTGACCATCGAGGAGCTCTATTTTCTGCGTAGTCTGTACGAGAAGGCGACGGCTCCCGTAGCCGAGGGGGGCTCCTTCTACGAAGCCTTGAAGACCTTCTACGACGAGAAGCCCGCCGCAGCTGAGCGGACGATCAATGTAGACTTTCCCTCGCCGAGCGAATGCGAGCTTCTCGCCTGCCCTCCCTCTCAACCCGTTTACCGCATCGAGAAGCTGGTCATTGGCCAAAAAAGAACCCGATCTCTTTTTCTGTTCTCATCACACCATCAAATCGCGTCACCTATTCCATCTTCGTCTAACCATTCACACGAGACGGGCACATCGCTAGGGTCCTCAGAAACGCGCCGTCACCGCATGGACGACCTGAGCTCCGACCTCGTAATAGGCCTCCTTGACTGCTCGAATCCGGACGGCCTCCGGTTTGGTTACTGGGAGAGGCAGATCGGCATCTGAGACCTCACCGAGAACAAACCGCGCGAGCGTACGCCCAAAGGCGGTTCCCGGCGCGATGCCCCGTCCATTGTAGCCACTGAACGACACCACGCCCCGGGCCAATTTGTGGAATCTCGGCAGATTGTTGCTGGTCATGCCGATGCTGCCGTACCACTCATACTCGAACGCAACGTCTGCCAGTTGGGGAAAGGGCTTTCGGAGCGCTCGCCGGCTCCAGTTGGGATGGATGGTCCGTCCGGGACCACGGAGCGCCCACGCTCCCGAACACGAGGCGGCCCCGGTCAAAGCGGAAGGAGCTAAGAACCTCGTTCGTGTCCCAGACCCCTTGCCGCTCCGGCAGGATGTTCTTACGCAGGTTCTCGCCAAGCGGCTTCGTGGCGAGATTGAAGTAAGGAAGATGCACGAGTTCTGCCTGAATCTCCGGACACACGTCGGTCGTGTAGGCATTCGTGGCCACAATTTCCCACTTTGCCTGTACCGAGCCGCCGTTGGTGCGCACCACCCACCCGCTGTCGACCCCCTGCGCGTCCAGCACGGGGCTTGAAGTGAAGATCTGAGCCCCGCTTCGATTGTCGCTGTCGCAAGCCCGCGAGCATAGGCCACCGGCTGGATGGTGCCGGCGCGGAGGTCGAGAAGCGAGCCAGCATAAGCGTTGGTTCCAACCTTCCGTGCGGTCTCCTCCGCATCAAGCATGCGTACCGGTGCGCCCCGCGCCTGCCATTGCCGCGCCCGCTCCTAGAGTTCAGCCAAGCCCTTCGCACCGACGGCACAGTGGAGAGTGCCACTGCGTTCGATCTCGCAGGCCATAGCGTGCTTCTCGACGAGTTCGAACACAGGACTCGGCGCATCGCCGAGCAGGTGAAGCAGACGCCTGCCGTAAACCTCGCCCAGTTCGCCTGGCAGATCATCGGGCATCACCCACATTCCTGCATTGACGAGACCGACATTGCGGCCCGAGCCGCCGAAGCCGATCTCTACTCCCTCGAGCACCACCACCGAGGCTCCCGCCTCGGCAAGATGGAGTGCCGCCGAGAGGCCGGTAAACCCTGCGCCGATCACCGCCCCGTCGGCCCTCAGCTCGCCGGATAACCTAGTCGTTGGAGGTGGCGGAGGCGCCGAGCGCTCCCATAGGCCGTGGCTGCGCGGATTGTTCTTCATCCCAGGTTCCCAGTGTGGGGCAAAGGATCGGCCCCTGTTCAAGTTCCATTCCCTCTTGCAATCAGATCCTCAGAAGCAACCTTGAGAGCAAGCCGTTTTTCCTCAGAAGGTCATGAGAAAAGGTAATGAGACCGCCACAGCCCACTGCTTCCTGCCTTCTATGTCACTCCTTCGCGCCTTCGAGGCAGCTGCCCGCCATCAGAGCATCACGATGGCGGCCGAAGAGCTGAACCTGACTCAGGGAGCAGTCAGCCGGCAGATCCGCGCATTGGAAGAGCTGCTTGGTTCGGATCTTTTTCTCCGGGAGCATCAGACCATCCGTCTTACCTTGGCTGGCGAGACGTATGCCCGGGAAATCCGGGAAGCTCTCAGACGCATCTACAGCGCTACGCTGGGCTTCCGCGCGAACCCAATGGGTGGAACTCTCAACCTCGCGATCCTGCCAACCTTCGGCATCCGCTGATTGGCTCCCCGCCTCCCCGGCTTCCTGAGAGACAATCCCGGGATCACGATCAACCTGACGACGCGCCTTGCTCTGTTCGATTTCAGCTTGGAACAGGCAGACGCCGCCATTCACTTTGGCAGCCCGGACTGGCCAGGGGCCGAATGCTTTCCTGATGAGCGAGACAGTAGTGCCCGCCTGCAACCACTCTCTCCTAGAGGAGTATAGGTTCGAAAAGCCAAGCGATCTTGTCAGGGCTCCGCTCCTGCACCTCGTTTCACGGCCGGATGCCTGGGAGCATTGGTTCATGATGCACGGTGCGCTCGCCGAGCCGTTGCATGGCATGCTGTTCGACCAATTTGCCATGGCCGCTCAGGCAGCCATCTCAGGGCTGGGCTTAGCGCTGCTTCCTGAATTCCTCATTCAGGGCGAGATTGCACGAGGAGATCTTGTCAAAGCGCTGGACATGCCGATGCAAAGTACGGAGCGGTATTACCTTGCCTGGCCAGCAAACCGCTCTGCGTATCCGCCATTGGTGGCGTTCCGGGAGTGGATCGTCCAGGAAGCACAAGCGGAGCGCGCGGACGGTGAGAACTCGGTGGTACGACTGCCCTTGTGAATGAACTCAATGTTGGCACTAGATGCCGTAATGGGCCTTTCCATCCCCAACAGCATTGTCACGCCGCCGGCACGAAGCGGTAAACGATATCCTTGCGCTCGGCATAGCCCACGCCTGGATCGGTCCAGTGAAAACCCAACAGCTTGATCTTGTCCGTCGCCGCCCGTTCGAGAAGCGCCTTGCGGTTCGCGATCGCCACGTCGTGCTGCATGTCGAAGCCGAACTTCCAGCCGGGATGCTCGAAGGAGACGATCGGGTTGATGGCTGCATCACCGGTGATAATCAGGCCATCGCCCCCGGCCAGCTCGAGCGAGATATGCCCTGGGGTGTGGCCAGCCGTATCAAGAACACGCAGGCCGGTGACGATGTCGTCTCCTGGCTTCACCAGGGTCACACGATCCTTGACCGCTGAGAGATCGCGCTGCGCGCCACGCGCGAACTCATGCAGCACATCCGGCATGGTCGTGCGGTAGTTCGGATCCATCCAGAACTGCCATTCGGCGGCGCTGACGAAATAGGTCGCATTGGGAAACATCAGACCGACACCCGGCGCAAGTGTTCCTCCGATGTGGTCTGGATGGGCGTGGGTGCAGACAACCTTGGTCACGGAAGCAGGATCGATCCCGGCCGCCGCGAGATTGGCTGAGAGCCGGCCCGCCGTGGGCTGGAATTTGTCCCCCGAGCCATTGTCGACCAGGATGAGATCCTGCCCCGATCGGATCAGCGGAATGTTGGCTCGCGGCTGAACGGTGTCAGCACTCCCGCCAAGACGGCGGAGGATGTCCGCCTGTTCCTGGGGTGAGGCCTCCGGCGCGACAATGCTAATCGGTAGGGTGAGAAAGCCGTCACTGATGACGGTGATGTCGAACGCACCCTGCTTGAACGTGTGGGCCGGTGCCGCGCGAGCGTAGCCCCCGACGAGCGGCAGAGCCGCGAGGGACGAAGCCCCAAGAACAAGCTGGCGGCGGCTCAAGCTGACCTGTGTTGCCTCAGGGTTCCT
Organism: Microvirga lupini; assembly: GCA_000517005.1. Lineage (GTDB taxonomy): Bacteria > Pseudomonadota > Alphaproteobacteria > Rhizobiales > Beijerinckiaceae > Microvirga > Microvirga lupini. Next base: position 28,423 of record KI911947.1, on the reverse strand, counting down.
CATGGGACGCTCCTCCCGGTAGAAGCATGATCCTGCCGAACGAATAAGGCGTGGCTCAGGCACTGCCCGGCAGGGCACAAGCAGTTCCTGATGATGCGGCGAGTGGCGTGAACTTCGTCCCTACATCCGAAAGCTGACCTAAGTGCAGCGCCTCAAATGCGCCATTAACAGACCTTACCAGTTTACATGTGTAATCTCGCGAAAGGCTATATCGAATGGCTGCTTCGGATGACGAACGCTTAGCGAGCAGCGTTCCTTTGCGCCGCGACCTTCTCGTATGCGGCCTGAAGCTCATGTAGCACCGAGCGCTTCGGCGCAGGCGCGCCGAGATGTAGCGCACGGAGTTCCGCCATGAACGCATCCCACAGCGACGGACCGCCCTCCTCCAGCAACTGCGCGCGGATCGACAGCTCCTCCGAGACCGGCCTGTGGCGCCGCCCCCAGGTCCCCATCTGCACGAGCAGGGGCACGAGCTGAATGGCAGGCTCGGTCAGGCTGTAAATGACCTTCTGCTGATGGCTCGGATCGTCACCTTTCGTGAGCAGTCCGGCCTCCATCAGCCGCTTGAGCCGAGCGGCCAGGATATTGGACGCGATCCCCTCCTCCGAGTGGTTCAGCAACTCGCGGAAATGGCGCCGATTACCGAACATGATGTCCCGGATGACGATCAGGCTCCATCTGTCGCCCAGAACTTCCAGGGTCAGGTTAATCGGGCACCCAGAGCGGTGCTCATCGTCCATGGCGAGGTCCTCATCAGCGACTGGTTGCAAAATAAGATCAGTCCAGCTACCAATCAACCAGTTGCATTATAAAATCAGATGCTCCCTGCTCGAGGTGACGATGACGTTGACGTTCTATGCCCACCCCTTTTCATCCTACTGTCAGAAGGCGCTGATCGCGCTCTACGAGAATGGCACCCCATTCGAGTACCGGATGCTCGACAACGAGCAGGCCAACTCAGAATTGGCAGCGCTCTGGCCGATCAAGCGATTTCCGGTCTTGGTAGACGATGGCTGCACAATCGTCGAAACGAGCATCATTATCGAGCATTTGGACCTCCATCACCCGGGATCGATGCGCCTCGTTCCTGAGGACGCCCGAGCCGCTCTCGACGTGCGAATGATGGACCGCTTCTTTGACAACTACATCATGACACCGGTGCAGCGGATTGTATCCGACAGCCTACGATCCGCGGAGGCGCGAGATCCGCAGGGCGTAGCTGAGGCCCGAGCAATGCTCGATAGATCCTATGACTGGCTCAATAGGGTCATGGATGGTCGAGAATGGGCGACGGGTGAGGCTTTCAGCCTCGCAGATTGTGCGGCGGCCCCCTCTCTCTTCTACTCCGACTGGGTGCACCCGATCAGTGAGGCGTTTGCTGGTGTGCAGGCTTATCGCAGGCGATTGCTTGCGCGGCCGTCATTTGCACGGGCTGTGGACGAGGCACGGCCGTATCGCCATCTCTTTCCGCTTGGCGCCCCTGATCAGGATTGAATGGGGTTTTGCATTCCTATCCGCCCACAGATGCCAAGGGAAGGATGCGATCCGAGGGACAGCGCTACCATCAGTAATATTTCAACCGTGAAGCGTCCCAACCCTCGCCGGCGTGAAGCCGCGTAATGTTTGCACTGGTTCAAAGCGTAAGGAAGAGCAAATGAAATGAAGGTCCCCTCACCGTCTCATAAGCCAGACCAAAGCGTTTCTTCTTGGACATGCCACTGGGAGACATTCACTCCACACCTTCTCAAATACCGAATCAATGTCGGTGTAGAGATGCTTCGACCCTAAGGTGATACTCGTCCCTTAGGGGGATCAGTTGGCCCCGCACCTTCAATGAGCCAACAGGAGAGCCCGAGGCCTCTCAGGCATCCATGGGAAAGGTATGAGAAAGGCGGCTCCGAAGAACCGCCTTGCTGGTCATCTATCTCGTGTTGCTCCTAGCGGCCGTAAGGCGACACACAGGCCTGCCTTGGCCCACTTAGGGGCTGGTAGCTGTTGTCCGATACGCGATAGGACCTCCAGCGGTTCTGGCACCAGTTGACGTGCGCAGCGCTCAAGCGAACCGGGGCATACACCGGCGGAGCAGCGACCGCAGGCTGATTGGCAATAGCGCCCCCGATGATAGCTCCCGCAACGAAGGCTGCTGGCGGAAACCACCACCCATTGTACTGGCGATAGCCACGACGATACTCGCGATATCCTCGATGTCCATTGTAGTAGCCCCAGTCACCACGGCGTTCGAACCGAGGACGCTCAACGCGGCGTTCCTGACGCGGGCGCTCGACGCGGCGGCGCTCAAACCTGTCACGATCGTCATCACGACGGAACTGCACTTGTTGCAAGCTGACGCTTGCAGCATCAGGCTTCACGAAAGGTAAAGGAGCCGCGATCGCAGCGGACATCGCGGAGCCAAGAACACCAGCAGTCAAACAAGTCGCAACGATACCAGACACTACTCTCTTCATAACTATCTCCGCAGGCAGATGGTGAACTCGTTGCCTGCGTAGTATTTTGGGCTCCGGCGGTGAATGACGACTGAATGCTGGCATTAAGCTTTGGTAATGTTCGAGAACCCTCTGATCATAAGGCGGCTGCAAACGACGCGATCGAGGCTTGTCGTCTCGGGCTGTATTTTGGCAAGTCGGGATGTCTGCACAGGGTCACACACTGAAATTCCTAGCCCCTTCGGAACGTCCGGTTACGTGAAGATTGCCGCCCTCGGGCTAACGTCTCAGGCGTGCCATTAACGGCCGTTCGATCAACTCGGACGATGGCGGCTCGGCTTACTGGATTGACTATACCGATCCTGCGCCAAGGCTTCGCGCGGGATAACGCAAAGTTGGGTCGAAGGGATTGAGCTGCCGACCAATCCCGTTCGCTTCCTTCTGCAGCAATTCGACCACCAGCGGCAGACGATCCCCCTCCAATCGCTCTGATAACGTGCCAATGCTCAAGGCGGCTACAGCTCGCCCTTCCGGATCCAGGATTGGAACGCCGACCCCGGCCATTCCGGGAATGAGGCCCGTATTGAGGCTAGCAAATCCTGTCTTGCGGACATTCTCGATCTGCATTCGCAGCCCGACCTCGTCGAAGCTGCCCCGGTCGAGGAGGCGCGGAACGTTGAAGCGTATAATCGTCTCACGCTCGTCCTCCGGCAGATAGGACAGAATAGCGAGACTACCCTGCCCAATTCCGAGCGGCACCTTCCCGCCGATATCACCCGTGAAGGTCCTGATCGGGAACGGCCCCTCCACACGGTCCAGACACAGCGCATCAAAACCGTTGCGGACAAGGAGGAAGACGCTGTCGCTCAGAGTTGAGGACAGGCGTAGAAGAGCCGGCCTTGCCGTACTCCGCAGCCCGCCTACATGCGCAGCCCGCGCTGCGAGCACGAAGAAGTCGAGGGCCAACTGGTACTTTCGGCTGGCCTCGGACTGCTTGACGAACCCCTCTGCCATCAAGGCCTTCAGAGCTCTGTGGGCGGTAGGCTGACTGATCCCGCTCGCAGCAGCGATGTCAGTGAGACGCATGCCCTGAGGATTTCCACCCCCAAGGATCTTGAGGATTCCGAGGGCCCTCCTGATCCCGGATAAAGTATCTTCAGACATTCGTAATCCGACCCCGATCTCTAGGGGGCCTTATTTCAGTAGCTGAAAGGAATGTCAAAAAAATTTCACAAGCTGGAATTGGTCCATTGACTTGGCCTCGCGTCCTGTTCGTGATCGGGTCCAGGCACCACGCTCACTCAGGCTGGACCTGAAGCGCTGCAGGGATTGGAGGAATTGTATGGCGTTCCTGACACTCGAAGGGGTTTCGAAGGAATTCGGTACGTTCACGGCCGTGCGCGATGTCACTCTTACGATCGAGAAGGGCGAATTCGTTTCGCTCCTCGGCCCATCGGGCTGCGGAAAAACAACGACTTTGCAGATGATCGCCGGGTTGGTCGAACCGACATATGGGCGGATTTCGCTCGACGGTCGCGACATCACTCGCGAGAAACCCAATCGCCGCGGCTTGGGCGTTGTCTTCCAGAGCTATGCGCTCTTTCCTCACATGACAGTTGCGCAGAACGTCGCCTTCGGCCTTGAGATGCGCCGCGTGCCGTCGGCTGAGCGCACGGAGCGCGTACGCGAGGCGCTCGCGCTGGTGCAACTCTCCTCCTTCGTCGATCGCTATCCGCGCCAGCTCTCGGGCGGTCAGAGGCAGCGTGTCGCCATCGCCCGCGCGCTCGTTATCGCGCCACCTGTCCTTCTGCTGGACGAGCCTCTCTCCAATCTTGACGCCAAATTGCGGGAGGAGATGCAGTTCGAATTGCGCCGCATCCAGCGCAAGGTCGGCACGACGACGATCATGGTCACCCATGATCAGGCCGAAGCGCTGTCCATCAGCGACCGTGTGGTCGTGATGGAAGGCGGACAGATGACTCAGGTGGACGCGCCCTACCGCCTCTACGAACAGCCATCGAACGCCTTTATCTCGTCCTTCGTCGGCAAGACCAATCTTCTGGCCGGCACCTGGCGCCGCGATGGCGCATCCGGAGCTGTGGACATCAGAGGCGTCCTGCTGGAGGCCTCAGCGCCGGAGATCGCCCCTGGCGCGCAGGTCACTCTGTCGATCCGCCCAGAAAAGATCCTGCTGGGCGAGGCTGGCGCGGGCCGCCTCGAGGGACGCGTTGCCAGTCGCTTCTTCCTCGGCAGCCAATGGCTCTTTACGGTCGAGACCCTGCTTGGGACCATGACAGTCTCCACTCCCAACCAGGGCGGCGAGCCGCCCGCAGAAGGCTCACCGGTGAGCCTCGACTGGTCGCCCACCAACCTGCGTGTCATCGCGGGCACCGGCGCAGCGGCTTGAGAGGGGCAAGATGACTCCGCGTTCCCCCACCTCTTCCGCCCCATGGCTGCTTGCCGGCCCCGGAGCCCTGTTCTTTGTCGGCCTCGTGCTGCTGCCGCTGGCGCTAACCGTCATCCTGTCGTTTCATGCCTACGATCATTCCACCGGCATCCAGAACACCTTCACCCTGTCCCACTACGTCACAGTCGTCACGGATGGGTATTATCTCGAGATTTTCTGGAGAACGCTGCGGATCGCAGCGCTGACGACGATTATCTGTGCCGCGATCGGGGGTCCGGAAGCCTATATCCTGTCGCGTATGCGCGATCCGTGGCGCTCGGTTTTCCTTCTCGTCATCATCGGCCCATTGCTCGTCTCCGTCGTGGTTCGCACTTTTGGCTGGAGCATGCTGCTCGGCTCGCAGGGCCTCGTAAACCAGGCACTGCAGCTTCTCGGATTCCCGCCGGTCAGGATCCTCTACACCGAGACTGCGATCGTCATCGCTCTCGTCCACGTCATGCTGCCGTTCATGGTCATTCCGGTGTGGACGGCATTGCAGAAGCTCGATCCCATGGTCGAGGCTGCGGCCTGGACGCTCGGCGCCTCGCACTTCACGGCGCTTCGCCGGGTGGTCATGCCTCAAGTGACGCTGGGCATGCTCTCCGGCAGCCTCATCGTCTTCGGGCTGTCGGCCAGCGCCTTCGCGGTTCCGGCCTTGCTTGGCGGCCGCCGCCTGAAGATGGCGGCGACGCTGGTCTATGACGAGTACTTGCAGGAGTTGAACTGGCCTCTCGGAGCCACCATCGCGATCATCGTGCTTGTCGCAAACCTCTGCATCATGCTGGCCTACAACCGCATGATCGAGGCGCGCGCACGCCGGACCCTCGGATGACCCCATGCAGAAGAACGGCCCCATTGCTATCATCTTTCATAGTCTCGTTCTGACTTTCGTCCTAGCGCCGCTCGTCATCATCTGCCTTGTCGCGTTCACGCCCGAGAACACGCTGAGTCTGCCGACGACTGGCCTGTCGCTGCGCTGGTTCGCGGCTGTCTTCGCGCATCCGGACTTCGTGGCCTCGTTCTGGAACAGCATCTGGCTGGCGACCCTCTCCGCGACGTTGGCTGTCGTGTTCGCCGTGCCCGCAGGACTTGCGATCAGCCACTACACTTTTCCGGGCCGGGACTTCCTGAATGCCCTGTTCCTGTCGCCGCTGATCATTCCCCATCTGGTTCTCGGTGTCGCCTTTCTGCGCCTGTTTGCGCTCATCGGCGCCACGGGCAGCTTTGCTTGGCTTGTCGCAACCCACATCGTCATCGTGACGCCTTATGTGCTCCGTCTCGTCCTCGCTGCCCTATCCGGGCTCGACCGCAGTGCCGAGCAGGCCGCGCGGACGCTTGGCGCCGGGGAATGGACCGCGTTTCGCCGCATCACCGCCCCCATGATCCTGCCCGGTATCACGGGCGGCTGGCTGCTTGCATTCATCAACAGCTTCGACGAGCTGACGATGTCGATCTTCGTCACCTCGCCCGCAACCGTCACGCTGCCGGTACGCATGTACATGTACGCGACGGAGTCCATCGATCCGATGATGGCGGCCGTCTCGGCCCTGATGATCGCTATTACGGCCGTCGCCATGCTGGTGCTGGATCGCGCCTTTGGGCTCGATCGCATCCTCGTCGGGCAGCGCTGAGGAAAAAGTTATGGCTCTTCTCAAGCGCCTTGCCCGCCACAAACTTCCCCCGATTGCCTTTACGCTAAACGGTGAGGCCCGCTTCGGTCTCACTGGCGACACGGTTATGACCGCCATTCTCACCAGGACTGATCAACTGCGCCTCAGCGACTTCTCAGGTGCTCCGCGGGCCGGCTTCTGCCAGATGGGCGCATGCCAGGACTGCTGGGTCCTGACGAGCGACGGCAAGCGGATCCGCGCCTGCAGCACGGTTCTCGAACCAGGGATGAATCTTCGAACCATTACGGAGCCGAGATCGTGAGCGACGCCCTTCGACCGCTGATCGTCGGCGCCGGTCCCGCCGGCATCCGGGCCGCCCAGGTCCTGGTGGACGCAGGCCTCAGGCCGGTCGTTGTCGACGAGGCAGCGTCCGGTGGCGGACAGATCTATCGCCAAAGGCTCGTGCCCGATGAGCGCACGCCACGCGACCTCTACGGATCAGAGGCCGGGAAGGCGACGGCGCTGCACGAAGCCTTCGCGCGCATCAGGGAGCGGATCGATTATTTTCCGCAGACTCTGGTATGGAACGTTCGGGGCAAGACCGCTGATGTGGCGGATGGCGGCCGGACACGCCGCCTCGACTTCAGTCACTTGATTCTCGCCACCGGCGCCACCGACCGCGTGCTTCCCTTTCGTGGTTGGACCACCCCGGGTGTCTTCACCCTTGGCGGTGCGCAGATCGCCCTGAAGTCGCAAGGCTGCGCCATCGGCGAGCAGGTTGTCTTCCTCGGCTCCGGCCCCCTGCTCTATCTTGTCGCTTGGCAATACGTGAAAGCCGGCGCCCAGGTTGCCGCCGTGCTCGATACGGCGCCCTTCTCAGCGAAGCTTCATCTCCTGCGCGGTCTGCTGTCTCAGCTGGGCGTGGTGATGCGCGGGTTCCGCTATGCGGCGCAACTCATGGCACGCGGCGTCTCAGTGCATTTCGGCGTGGAACCGGATCGGATCGAAGGCGAGACACAGGTCGAGGGCATTGTCTGGCATGAGCGAGGAAAGGAGCATCGCCTTGCCTGCAATGCCGTGGGATACGGCTTTGCCCTGCGCTCAGAAACGCAGCTGGCGGATCTTGCAGGGTGCCGTTTCATCTTCGACGGACGGGATCGTGCATGGCGCCCTGAACGCGACATGGCAGGGCGTACCAGCGTGCCTGGTGTCTATATCGCAGGCGATGGGGCTGGGATTGCCGGGGCCGACGCCGCCGAGCTCGCGGGAGAGCGGGCGGGTCTCGCCCTCCTCGAGGATACAGGCCGGTCCGTTGATCGCGCGCGGATCGCGGTGCTGGAACGCAAGCTTGCCGCGGTCCAACGGTTCCGCGACGTTCTCGAAGCCGCCTTCCCCTTCCCCGGTAAATGGGCGAGCAGCGCCACCGACGATGTTCTCCTCTGTCGTTGCGAGGAGATTACCATCGGCCAGGTGCGTGCCGCCGTACGCGATCAGGGAGTGCACGAACTTAATCGTCTCAAGGCCCTGACCCGTGTCGGCATGGGCCGGTGTCAGGGGCGAATGTGCGCAGGCGCGGCGGCGGAGATCCTGGCGGCCACTCATGGCCAGCCGCTGGAGGACGTCGGCCGACTGCGTGCGCAGCCACCCATCAAGCCCCTCCCTCTCGAGATTATGGTAGATGGAGAGGCCGCATGAGCCGGATCCTTCTCAAGGACGTGGCGATCATCGGCGGCGGACTTGTCGGCAGTTCCGCAGCGCTCGCCCTTCGTCGCATGGGCTTTTCTGTCGTTCTCCTCGACAAGGGCTTCTGCGGCGCGCAGGCGAGCGGCGTCAACTATGGCGGTGTGCGGCGTCAGGGCCGACCTCCCGAGCAGATCGCCCTGTCCCAACGCGCTCATGCCATTTGGCCGCGCCTGAAGGAGCTCATCGGCATCGATGGTGAGTTCGTGCGCTCTGGCCATCTCAAGGTGGCCCGGACAGAGGCCGAGATGGTATCCCTTGAAGGCTACGCGGCACGCGTTGCGGAAATGGGGCTCGACCTCGAACTGATCGGCCACACCCAGCTTCGGGAGCGGTTTCCCTGGATTGGGGGAAACGTTGTGGGAGCCTCGCTCTGTTCTGGGGACGGACATGCCAATCCGCGCCTTGTTTCCGCAACATTCGCTCTTGCGGCCCGCCGGGCTGGAGCAGAGGTTCTCGAGCATACACCCGTGTCCCATGTCGAGAAGCTGTCTGAGGGCTTCCATCTGTCGACCGGGACAGGGACAGAGATCAAGGCGCGCTTCGTCGTCAACAGCGCCGGGGCTTGGGCGGGCACTTTCGCCGAGGCTTTCGGGGAACCGGTGCCTCTCAAGAGCATCTACCCGAGCATGATCGTCACCGAACCGCTGGATGTGTTCATGAATGTGAACATCGGCGCGGAAGGCGGCGGCATCTACGCGCGTCAGGTGGAGCGCGGTAACTGCATCGTCGGCGGCATGCGCGGCGAGCCGACTGCAGATCCGGACTTCTCGCGCCCCACAGACACCGGTGCCGTCACGATCATGAACCGGGCGGCAGCCATGTTCCCAGCCCTGCGCAATGCCTACGCCATCCGCTTCTGGAGCGGCACGGAAGGCGAGATGGTGGACCGGAACCCAGTCATCGGCTTCAGCCGGACCACACCGAACCTTATTCACGCCTTCGGCTTCTCAGGCGCCGGATTCCAGATCGCACCGGGTGTCGGCGAACTCCTTGCCGAACTCATCCGTGACGGGGAAAGCCCAACGCCGATTGACGCCTTTGCCATCGACCGATTTGCCCGCATGGACCAGGGCTCCCCTGTGGGTAGCGTCCCCGAGCCCCAAAAGAGGGAAACCTTGAAATGACCAAGTCCAAGTTCCTACAGACCGCAGCCTTCGCTGCGCTTGCCATCGCCACGGCGGGTGCAGCCCAGGCACAGACCAAGACGCTGTATGTCGGCATGAATGGCGGCAACTTCGAAAAAACCTACACGCAGCATGTCTTTCCGGATTTCGAGAAGGCAAACGGCGTGAAGGTCGTCGTCGTGCCTGGCACGTCGTCCGATATTCTCGCCAAGGCTACAGCGGCCAAAGGCAATCCTCAGATGCACGTGATGTTCCTTGACGACGGCGTCATGGTGCGCGCCATCGGCGCCGGCCTCTGCGAGAAGATCAAGGATACGCCGGCTCTGGCCGATCTTGCCCCGGGAGCCCGGCTGAAGAACGACATGGCCGTCGGCATAGACCTCGGCATGACGGGGCTCGCCTACAATAAGAAGATGTTTGAAGAGAAGGGCTGGGCCGCACCGACCTCCTGGATGGATCTCGCGGATCCAAAGTACAAGGGGGCAGTCGTGTTCCAATCCGCCGCGGCCTCGTCCTTTGGCCTGCATGCCTTCCTGATGTTCAACCGGATCCAGGGCGGCGACGAGAAGAACGTCGAGCCGGGCTTTTCCAAGTTCAAGGACACCATCGGCCCGAACGTGCTCGAATATATCCCCAGCTCGGCGAAGATCTCCGAGATGGTACAGACCGGAGAAGCCGCGATCTTCCCGTTGACGCCTACCGCCGTGGCGGCTCACCAGGAAAAGAACATCCCGGTGGAATATGCTCATCCTAAGGAAGGCTCCGTCGTGTTGATGGTGACCGAGTGCGTCATCGCCAACAACAGCGAGCCGGAATTGGCTCAGAAACTTGCTGCATATCTCCTGTCACCTGAAGCCCAGAGCAAGGCACTCCAATACGGCAACATCGTTCCTTCGAACGTGAAAGCCAAAGCCCCCACGCCGGAAGCGGAAGCCAAACTCAAGAGGTTCCACGAGTACATGAAGACCGCCGTCACGCTCGATTGGGATACCATCAACGAGAAGCGGCCTGAATTGAACAGCCGCTGGAACAAGACTATCGAACGCTGATACCATGATAAGACCGAGGCGGACGCATCGAGCGTCCGCCTTTGGCTCTCTTATCCCTTCTGGAGCATTTGAAGAGCGCCAGAGCACAACCGAGACCTGCGGCAGGTCAAATAGGCAGCACCCGCAGTTCCTGCTCTGCGCTGCGATCTAAGCTATTCACACGAAGTCGCCTATGCGTCATGCAGCGACACCCGCTGCCCTTAAAGAGCGTCCGGTGTTGGCGCCCTAAGCGGACGCTCGGCTTAGTTCCAAGAAGTGCCATAACCAGTCACTCATTGAAGTTGCGTCGAACAGATATTGTTGACCCGCTTCAGCTTAGATCAGTCTATTGACAGGTGTATGCTCCGGTCCTGGCAGATACGCGCAGCACTTCCGGCTCTTCTCAGCATCAAATAACTTCTGCACGAGCTCGATGCCATGTCAGGATGTCATGTCAGTTTGATGAAGGTCATGCGAGGGACTGGGTATCACCATCGATTGAGATAGCCTGTCCCGAGATCGTTCGCCCACGAGGCGAACACAGGAATACGATCTGGTCGGCAATCTGCTGCGGCGTCACTGCGGTGCGCATGGAGACATGTTTGAGGAATTCGTTCTGCATCTCTTCATAGCTGATGCCGCGTGCCTGGGCCTTGCTCCCAATCACCCGGCGGATCCGATCCCCTTCCACAACACCGGGAAGGATAGCGTTGACCCGGATCCCGAGCGGCCCCAGCTCCATGGCAAGGGTTTTCGTGAACCCCACCACCGCCCATTTCGATGCCGAGTAGGGCGAGCGCAGAGGAAAGCCAAAGCGTCCCGCAGCGGACGAGAGATTGATAATCGAGGCATTGGCACTCTCGCGCAGGTACCCGACAGCCAGACGAGCGCAGTTGAACTGCCCTGTGATGTTGACCTGAAGCGTTCGGTCCCAGTCCTCGGGATCGACTTCATCCACGCGCGCCGTCGGTCCTGCGATCCCGGCATTGTTCACAAGAACGTCCAGCCCGCCGAGAGCATGAAGGGCTTCTTCGAAGAGGCGAGTCACGTCTGTCCGGTTCGCAACGTCAGTGCGAGACCGGGTGACATCGGGATCGCTTGTCGCGAGAGAGGCGAGCGCCGCATCATCGACATCGCAGATGTGCACCTTTGCACCCTCACATATGAAGCTTCGGGCAATCTCCAGGCCAATACCGGTAGCGCCCGCGGTCACGAGAACGCGCAAACCTTGAACTCCTAAATCCATTATAGCCTCTTTCCGTTGCCGAAGCGGCTCCTCATCGTCGAGACGAGCGATTCCAGATTGGTTCACTGGCAGACGGGACCGGGTGCACCCAGCCCCGCCCGCAATTGCCGTGATCAGCCTTTCACGAGCGGACAGCCACCTTCGTTCAGAGGACGGAAGGCTTGATCCGCCGGGATCGTGGCAAGCTGCTTGTAGAGATCCCAGGGCCCCTTGGACTCGCTCGGTTTCTTGACCTCGAACAGGTACATGTCGTGGATCTTGCGACCGTCCTGGCGGACCATGCCTTTGCCGAACAGCGGATCGTCAGTCGGCATCTCCTTCATCTTCGCCATGACCTTCGCGGTATCCTTGCCCTTCAGGGCTTCGACGGATTTGAGATAGTGAAGCGCGCCGGCGTAGACGCCCGCATGGACCATGGTGGGCATCTTGCCGCCGCTCCTCTCGGCGAAACGCTTCGACCAAGCCCGGGTCTGATCGTTCTGGTCCCAGTAGAACGCCTCGGTCATCACGAGACCCTGAGCCACCTGAAGACCGAGAGAATGAACATCGGTGATGAAGACGAGAAGCCCCGCGAGACTCTGGCCTCCCTGGACGATCCCGAACTCCGCCGCCTGCTTCATCGTGTTCGTGAAATCACCACCCGCATTTGCAAGTCCGATCACCTTGGCTCCCGATGACTGGGCCTGCAGCAGGAACGATGCGAAGTCTTGGCCAGGAAACGGATGCCGAACCGTGCCGACAACCTTGCCACCGGCCTTTGTGACCAATGCTGCCGTGTCCCGTTCCAGGGCATGACCGAATGCATAATCGGCCGTGACGAAGAACCAGGTATCCCCACCGCGCTTGACCATGGCGCCGCCGGTGCCGTTCGCCAGCGCCCAGGTGTCATAGGTCCAGTGAACGGTGTTGGGTGAGCACTGGGACCCGGTCAGGTCCGAGGTGCCGCCGCCGGAATTGATCAGGATCTTGTTCTTCTCCCGGGTAATGCCGTTCACAGCGAGTGCCACGGACGAGGTTGGGACGTCGAGAATGACATCGACGCCCTCCTGATCATACCATTGCCGGGCGATGCTGGCCCCGATATCCGGCTTGTTCTGGTGATCCGCGGCGACGACATCGACCTTGATGCCTTTCTCGGCAGCCTTGAAGTCCTCAGCGGCCATGCGCGCCGCAATCACTGATCCTTCGCCGGTTAGATCTGAATAGACCCCGGAACGGTCGTTCAGGACGCCCAACTTGACAGAGGTTTGCGCCTGCGCCGCTCCCGTCATGACCATGGCAGCCAAGGCGCTGAGAACATAACGCGTCTTCATTGTTTCCTCCCTTTTCTGGACCTCCATCTTAGCCACGCATGGGAATGGTTGAAAAGGCAGGCGACGACCTCGCATCTTGCACTGCCGGCGAAGCGCCCGGTGCTTTTATGGACGCGGCCTCTTCTGTGGTAGCCCATTGGCCGCACGGCTCTCGGAACACGGTGTTATTCGGATCTTTGAACCATAAGGCGTATCGTCCGCAATGGTGACGGCAAGGGAGAGTTTCGTAAGGATGCGACGGATCTTACGAATCTGCTCGGCATCGGAGGCCGCGACCTCGCCCCTGCTCAGGTAGAGATTGTCCTCCAAACCCACGCGCACGTGGCCGCCGAGGATGGCTCAAGACGTCCGGCGCGCTCTTCTAGGAGTCAAAGCAGAGTTCCTCGGCTTACCGTCCGGAGGCAGAAGTCAGGTCAATTTCCGGGGCGTGCCAGTTGCGGCCCTTCCGCCCCTATGATGCCCTATGCGTTTGGGGAAATTCCGCGCTATCATCCGGGCTTAGTCGACCTGCGGGAAACGTGGCACTCGTCACTTGCTCGAGGAGATGCGCCATGAGCATCGCGCCACTCACCTCTCGTCCGGCCAGCACTCGCCGGCCACCCCAGCGCGTGCTCGACTACGACACGGGCCAGTCGACCTTCAGCACCTGGAGGGACAAGGATCATGGCGGTAGACCAGCACGAGGCGTTGATCCGCGCCTATATCGACGAGGTCTTCAACGGGCATCGTGTGGACGCCCTGGAAAAGTACTGGGATGACGATCTGACATCGCACTGGCTGGGCATGGAGACGATCCGCGGCCTGCCTGCTTGGCGCGCGGCGATGGAAGGCTTCTTCGCCGCCTTTCCGGACGCCGCCTACACCCTGGACGACATGTTTTTCGCCGGCGACCGAGGCGTTTGGCGTGGCCGCTGGCAGGCGACCCAACAGAGCGAATGGCAAGGGATCGCTGCGTCCGGCCGCAACGTGACGTGGACCGTCATCATCATCGGCCGCTTCGCCGGCGACAGGCTAATAGAGGACTGGGTCGAGCTGGACCGGCTCGGCCTCTTCCAGCAGATCGGATGCATTCCGACCGGGTCGTAGGGGCCTAGCGCAAACTCGTGGCGTTTAGATGCGGACGATCGCAGGCTGGTCCGCGCTCTCGTCCGTACCGAGATCCGCCACTTCGATCTCGACAAGGAACACGAGGCCCGGAAGTGGCTTGAGGCGCCCCCCTGTCGGGCAAGAGGTGAGCCACCAACACGCAGGGGGTTGATCCACCTTGATGTCGGCGAGTTGGATGGCTGGTCAATGTGGGTCCTGAGGCGAAAAGGTCCACTTGCCTCGCAAAGGGAGAACTTCGGATAAGGTCCGCCCCGTACCAGAACGAGACATTTGATCAGAGATTGGAGAGTTGGAACCGCGCCGGGAGGGCGTCGCTTAAATACCGACCGGCTCCAGAATAGGTCTCGGCGTCAGCTGAAGCCGATCAGAGTTCGCGGCCTGAGAGACCACACGTCTCTCAGGCCTTTGTACGAGTCACGCCTGCAACAGGCCACGCCCCACTTTACAGGATTACCAGGAAGTCTCTTGCGGCGACATTGTTGGGACTTCCGGCAATTATTGCAAACTGGATCTGGTCTGCCCCTCCAACACCATCGGGGTCAAAATACAAGGCACCCGAGACCGAATCGTAGATAATCCGGTCGCTGCCGTCGACAGCGGCCGTGCCCACGCGGAACGCGCTGCTCCGCAGCACCCCGGCGGTCAAGCCCGTGAACACATCATTGTCCAGCACAATCGTATCAGAGCTCCGGAAGTCGCTGATCGTATCGACATTCTCTGGGCTCAGGGGCGAGTTGAAGGTAAAGCGATCGAAGCCTGCCCCGCCCGTCAGAAAGTCTGCGCCCAGTCCGCCATCGAGGCGATCATTTCCGCTGTCTCCCCGCACCCGGTCATCGTCTTCACCACCGTTCAGGCGATCATGCCCTGAGCCGCCAAAGAGCCGATCTTCGCCTGCGCCGCCATCAGCTCGGTCGTTGCCGGCCCCGCACCGGATCTCGTCATTGTCTCCCCCGCCGTTGATCCGGTCGTGACCGCCGCCGCCGAACAGGCGGTCGTTGGCAAAGTTGCCTGACAGTCGATCATGCCCGTCCTGCCCAAAGAGAATATCGGCGAACCTGCCGCCCGTGAGATTGTCGTTGCCGCCCTCGCCAAAGAAGATTGCCGGCGCGTCCGTGGCTGTGAAGTTATTTCGAGCATCAGTGCCGAAGCGGATATCATGCAAAGGCAGGGTGTCCCGAAGGACATCAACCTGGGCGCTGCCCAGGCTGAACTGCATCCGGTCCAGCGAGAAACTGGACACGCCGGCCGGAAGAGCGGCTGTGAGGGTCAGCGTGAACCCGCTGAACGTGGCTTCTTGGTTCCCATCGAGAAGGTCGGGCAGCATCACGTACTCGAAGGCGTTCGGGTCCGATGAGACAATATTGGGTGCGGCAAAATCAGTGATGGGGTTTGCCGTCATACTAGGGGGAGGAAGCGCGGCACCCAGCACCCCTGTGAGTGTCATATCGACAGTAAGCTCTGCCCCGACAGGAAGGTTCGAACCGCCGAAGCTCAATCCCGGTGCGAATTTATGATTGTTGGGGAACACGGCCGGAGGCGGGTCCCCGAGTGTGGTACCCACAAATGATGAAGGATTGTAGGGCGAGCCAACGCCGAGGTCCTTCAGTCGCAGGGATTGCTTGGCGCCGCTTTCTTTGTCAACGAACTCGACATGGACGGTCAGCTGAGTGTCCCCTGGTGCGAAGGTCGCACCCGACAGCGCAATCAGGCTCCCGAGGAAGTTGTCCTGCTCCGCCGCGCCCGATGCACCGGAGCTTTGGCTTCCCCGTTGGACGAGTGTTCCTGAGTCAAGATCGTACCTGATTGTGATTGGAGCCGGCATTTCAACCTCCCATGAGACATGGCCCAAGTCTGCCCACACGACACCCCTGATGGAGACATCGGCCGGTAGGCCGCCATTCTGGACCTCGGTGACGGCTCGACGCTGCTCACAAGGCTGATACGAACGAGGGGATCACAGGTTCGTGTCTCGATTGCGGCAGGTGAACAGTTCTGGGGGAGTACCGTCAGGTTCATCAGAGGGTGACCGGATAGGTGCAAATGTGGGGAGGAAGAAGATCCATCACCCTCGTTATACGCGCCACCACTGCTCGATTGGGCTCCGTCGCAACAATTTGTTTCAGAGTTGCAGCTACTGTGCCCGGTCTCAGAGGGTTGGAGCCGCAGATGTTCAAC
>KI911947.1:4782-12087 GCA_000517005.1 Microvirga lupini | reverse complement strand
TCTTGGGCGGGATCGAGATGGTTCACATGATGCGCAAACAAGAGGCGAAGTATGCCTGCAATCAGCCGCTATCCCTTGCGGATCAGTTCGAGCGGCTCGCCGCTTAATAGCACCAGCGCTGAACGTTCCCATTTCTCTGGCTCATGTCTGAACTTGCGAAAGATCCCCACCGACAACCAGCAAACGGCAGCGCTCTTAGGTGAGTTGGAGCGCATGCCGAAGAACAGTTCTGAGTTCCTCGGCAGGGTGACCGAGCTCAGACGAGCCTTCCAGCAGCACATCCGTGATGACCGGAAGGAGCTGCTTCCCGCCGTGCTCAAGGTCCTGAGCGACGAGGAAGCCAATGCCATAGCTGAGACCGTGGAGGATGAGATGGCCAACATTGACGAGACTAAACGCGCTGAAGCGCGGCGCAGCCGTGAACAGGTCGAAGCGGTTCAGCGGGTGACGGAGGACGTGGCCGACACTCTGCGCGCCGGCGTTGAAAGCGCCCAGACCATCGCTCAGGCCATGCAGGAGGCGGTATCCAACAGCTTCGGGGCGTTCTCGGAGCGGGCCCGCCGCTCCACCGGCCAGACCCTACCGATGGTTGGTCGTCCCGTTGAGGGTGAGCTCCAGGGGTTGACAGAGGAGGCCGCGCACAACCTGCGGGCCGTGGCCCAGTCCAGCACGGCCTTGGCCCGGCGGCTACAGGAGTTGTCGCGCGAGGTGGTCACCCGCAGTCAGCAGCGCCTGCAACGCAATCTCGACCGCTTGCAGGCGCTGGCCCGCTGCCGCTCGATGACAGATCTCGTCGAGGTGCAAAGCTCGCTATTGCGCGACAACCTGGAACAGACGGTCGAGAACAGTCGGCGCTTGGCCGAGCTCACGCTCCAGATGGCCGATGAGGCCACCAAAACCGTGACCGTGCACACGGAGAAAACCGCCCAGCGGTTCAACCGCGCCGCCTGAGATCGGTAGCAACTGACCGGCGCTCCTGGCTCCCGGGCCGGGAGCGTTTGCACGCCTGAGAGCGCCTGATGGGGATGACTGCAAGTCCCTCGAAGGTGACGGCGGACCGCCAGGTGTCGGCACTTCCTCCGCTATCTGGGGTCATATTTGGGCTCCTCCCAGCACCGCGAGCACCGTGCCCATGCCAGTGAATTGCATTGAGTTCAGGGGGCATGCCGAGGGCAGGCTCTCTTAGGAACGCGGATCTCCCACAGCCGTTGACTGACGGGTTCAAGCAGCGGTTCGAGAAAACTCATGACTATGCTCAGACGCTTGTCGGTTGTCCTTGCAGGATGCGTCCTTGCGGGTAGCCTCGCGGGAGAAGTGTCGGCCCAGCCTCGCATGGATCGAGACTGGGACGATGATCGTGGTTGGCGGGACAGGGACTGGTACCGGGACAGAGACTGGGATCGAGGCCCACGGTGGCGCGATCGCAATTGCTATTATGAACGTCGACGCGAGCGGAACCGGTTCGGCGATATCGTGATCAGGCGGTACCGTATCTGCGAGGATTAAGGCAAAGGGATCGTGGAGGGCACTAGCCCGCCACCAGTCTTGCTTTACGGTTGCGGAGATGCCAGCGCAGTGGTTCCCGCACGAGGCTGCGCTTGCACACGATCAAACGCTCGCAGGGCAGCATCGACGCACGCTTGCGTGGATTCCCGGTCGCCGCACACGACGCGAAGCTGCGTATCGCCACTGCGTACAAGAATCCGAGCATTGCGGCCTGGCCGATCATCATCGTCATCATCGTGCATGACGCGCCAGCGTCTGTCGTCCCGGTCGCCATCCCACCGGTCGGAGTCGTCATGCCAGCGGTTGTGACGATCATCATCGTCCCGCGATGAGCTCTGGCTCCAGGCTGATGTGCCAACGAGAGCCAGTCCAAGTGCTAAAAGAACTACCTTACGCATGAGGACCTCCGTTAGGGCGACGCCATAGGGAATGCGCGCGAATATCCCCTTGGGGGGCAGCGCCTAGGATCGTAGAGTAGGCGCGCTGGGGTGGGACCAGCGCAAGATCGGCTCCTGATTGAGCGCTAACGGAGTACGTAGCAGGAACATGCTCTCCCACGCAGGTGTGTCGAGCAAGCCGATGGCCTAATACGCCTCGGTTCGGGCGTCTGAGTAGCCATACAGCACCGCGGACGCGTCGACAGGAAGGATGCGGCTACCCGGAAGATCCGCCCGGGCGAGTGACTCTGCTTGGAGGGCTTCGTGGGCAGGATTAGGGAGAGTAACAACGCTTTATCCGATGCACGTCGAGGTGATGTTGCCTAACGCAAAGGGTCAGGCTTCAAGCCTCGCGCCGTCCTCGCGCCGTCAGTTGTCGATCCGTTCTATCTTAGCGCTCAATCACGAACGGATCTTGCGTTGACCCCAACCTTCGTCTCGGGGAGACAGCTAAGTCACTGACATCATTGAATCGCCTGTCTCACGCCAAAATGCTCCGTGACAGCATGCCTGAAACGTCGTTTCACGGTCCAGGGACCGGGATGCGTCCAATCTCCCGGATAGCTCCGTCGGGAGCGGCTACGACCACCACAATCTCTCCCGAGGCTGGGTTGAAGCCAACCAGCGCCTGAATGTTCGCGCCATGGGTCACGATGAGGAGCGTCTCGGGCCCTGTCCAACCGGTGATGATGGCCTTTGCCCCGGCCGTCAGGGCACGCCGCTGATCCGCCAAGACAAAGGCATTGCTGAAAGTTGGCTCGACTTCGACCGGACCGAGATCCAGCAGCCGGGCGGTGTCGACACAGCGGCACCAGGGCGAACTGAGGAGCTTGGCGACGGCGACGCCCTTGACCCGGAGCTTCTGCCCAACGGCCTGGGCGTCCGCACGCCCCTTGGCGCTCAGGTTGCGCTGCGTGGTGCAGTCATCAAGCCTGAACCCCGGCGGGTCGCCGGCACCTCCGGGCGCCTCCGCATGCCGCATCAGGGCCACATGGCTACCGTTGCGCAGGGCAGCCCATGCCGCTGTCTCGTCCGCAAGCGCCGGGACGAGCATGCCGACCCATCCGAGGAGGCCCAGAACAGAGTGCCGGACGAGGCGCCGCATAGGAGGGCACCACCTTTTGTCAGAGCGTCGAGCCTTTGCGTGACTTCTCCTGCTGCACCAGTTCCTGCAGGAGCTGGTGTGCCAGGGTCTCGTGCGCCATCCTGGGGGCAACCTCGGCGGACTTCCTGCCGTAGGTTGTTGTGACGGTCAGCATCTTGCGGTCGACCGTGTAGGTCCCGGAATAGGTCCTCCCGTCGACCTTGATGTGGATTGCATGGCCGGACATGGGAAAATGCCTCCTCAATGAGAGCTCATCCACCACTTGGGCATAAGCATACTTCCTCAATGGACGGAAGACCACGGCTCACGAAATATGCCAAGGCAGGTAGATCTAAAGCCTGATCAGAGCGCAGCCAGCACGACCAACCGTCCGTATCGGGTCAAACTTTCACGTTCCGTGGACACTCAACGAACGTCGGCTCATGAGCGCTGAAGCGGACCAAGCGCTTATGTCTCAGGAGTGCCATCAGCCGACCTTCCGGCATAGTGCACACTGGCGGTAATTGAAGGTAGATCAGGTCGATGCCTTGTAACGACTACGGAGCCATCCTATTGTCCCGGTATCGAGACTGGCCGACGACTGAGCTGCTGCGCCTTACCGTGCACCTGCACGGGCGATCTCCCCAAGCATCGATGCTCATCAAGCCAAGGCGCTGAGGCATCTTGGCCCAACCTGATCATGAACAGGGAAAGGACTCGCCATGGCGACCGGCACGGTAAAGTGGTACAATGAAACAAAAGGCTATGGCTTCATTCAGCCTGACAACGGCGGCAAGGACGTCTTCGTCCACGCATCGGCCCTGGAGCGTGCCGGTCTGCGCAGCCTGGTTGAGGGGCAGAAGATCTCGTACGAGATCGAATCCGACCGCCGCACCGGCAAGGAGTCAGCTGGGAACCTGAAGACGGCCTGATCAGGCCCCTGGTCACCTGTTTTGCAATAGAGGCCGCCCATCAGGGGCGGCCTCCGCGTTTTTGCTGACGCAGCATTCTGGTGCGTCGAGCCAAGGAAAGGAACACGAATATTGGCCCGCAAGAAGTCAAAGCCCGTTGAGAGCGGCTATGCCCTCTTCGACGTTCTCTACGAAGATGACTCCCGCAGCTCGAACCGACGTGTTCCACGCTCGCTTCTGGGCGGGCTCGACGGCGATGAGCTGGCCCGCAAGGCCATCGAGGAGCAGGACAACGCCATCGCCCAGAAAGCAGGCCGTCCCCGCATTCTGATCAAGAAGATCACGCGTTCACCCACCTAGCGTGAACTGGGCTTCCGCACAGGAATTTCTACTCTTGATCATCGTCTTTTCTGGTGAGACCGTCTGGTCTCGACCTCTTATCACGATATTTCTTAATGAGTTGAGAAAGCAAATCTTGCGAGGCAACCCCATTCTGTCACAGAGTTCAAGCGGCCCTCTTGTATAAATCTGATTGGCCCCTATATCTCTATTATCGACTTTGGCCGGACAATCGGGCCGTTTCGCTGTTGGCACTGCCAGGCGCACGTTCAGACTCTCTCCAAACCATCGACGAATCGGGTTGAGGTCACGCTTCGCGTGCCTTCGCTCACGTGCATCTGCATCAACCGCGAAAGGTTATCCCCATGATCATGGGTACTGTGAAATTCTACAACGACATGAAGGGCTTCGGCTTCATCCAACCGGACGATGGCAGCAAGGACGTGTTCGTTCATGCCACCGCTCTCGAGCGTGCCGGCATGCGCAACCTCGTCGAAGGTCAGAAGGTCTTCTTTGACACCGCCGAGGACCGCCGCAGCGGCAAGATCGCCGTCAACAACATCCAGAATCCCTAAAGATGATTGGGCGCACATCATAAGCGCCTCTCCGAAGCCGCTCCTGGGTGGAGCGGCTTTTTCTTTGCGAAGCTCCATCGTTTGATGGTCAAACAAGTGAGGAAGCGATGTACACGTTTCGAAAAACTGCCCCTGCGAAGTCAGTCATGTTCATGGTGAACTATGACGATGGTCGCACGGCCTATCTGTGGGTCGACAATCCTGCCGAGGCGGGCGACACGCGGACCATTGGCCTGATCGCCCGAGCCCAGCAAGAGCAAGGCTCTCTGCCGGAAGGCAGCATCACCAGCATCAGGCGGGTCCGATAGTCAGCGCAGGTTAGTTGATGGGGACCTATTGAGATCAATGAGTGGAATGAAACAGAAAGATATTAGCGAACGGCTGCGTGCCGCCAGAGACGCAAAGCAGGCGATGGCCGCCAAGTTTCGTCAGCGGCCCGGCTCTGATGACCCAGCGGTTGCGGAACGGCGGGCGGCTCGGGCAGCCGTGAGCGCCGCGCGCGATGCTCGCCTCGCTGAGCGGAAAGCTCAGCGCCTTGCTGAGAACGCCCGCGTTGCCGCAGAGCGTGAGGCCCTTGAGGCAGAGCAAGCCGAGCAGGAGAAACGCGCAACTGCCGAACAGGCAGTGAACGACGCCAGGCTGGAGTCCGAGCGCAAGGCCGCCCGTGATGCCCGCTACGCAGCCCGCAAAGCACGGAAGTAGTGACTCCTACTAAATTCACATCCTGATGACTGCGTCCAATCCAATTCACTCAGTAACGAGGAGATTGACCGATGTCTCACAAGTTCAAAGTCCGGCAACTGGTCCGGCTGAAGCAGCTCGGGTTTTCTGACGCACAGACAACCTCAGTCGGTGTTTACGAGGTTGTGCGGCTGATGCCGGCCGATCAGTCCGGCGAGTTCTCCTACCGCATCAAATCAGGCGCGATTGAGAGAGCCGTCCGCGAGAGTGAAACTCGCAGCACGTAGTTTGTCCGGAACGTATCGCCGATCGTCCAGCCGTCACATGCTGCGACAGCCCGAACACAACGGACAGAGAGGATACCCATTGCAGGTCTTGGTACGCGACAACAATGTCGATCAGGCACTCAGAGTGCTCAAGAAGAAGGTGCAGCGCGAAGGAATCTTCGCGAAATGAAAGCACGGAAAGCCCACGAGAAGCCCTCGGAGCGCAAGATGCGCGAGAAGACGGAAGCTGTGCGGCGCAGCGGCAAATTGGCCCGTAAGCAGGCTATTCGGGAGGGACTGATCGCTGCTTCCAAGTCTAAGCCTCGTTTTGCCGGGCCGCGTTGGCCCGTGACCGCTCCCAGTACCGGAGCCGGCACTCCGACGGCAGAGCCGAAGGTCTAGTCGGTTCCAAGATAGAGCCTCAGATCGGGTCCGGGCATTGCAAGTGGCGCACGGGGGATCGCGCGCCACTTAGCATCTCAGTAGTCAGAGCCGAACCAGGAAGTTAGCCGATCATCTCGATGATGTGGCGGATCTCCTCGCGTGAGAGGCCAGACCGTTGTAGTTTGGCGGCTGCCTTGATCCGTTGGGCACCTTTCGGCGGCTGCGGCTTGTGCTTCGGAAGCTGGGCTTGCGTTGAAGTAGCCATAGATTTCCTGTCGGCGTATCGGATCATGTTCCGAGCAGCCTTTCGTGTTTGAAGTTGTCGAATGCAAGGCAACGACGTGTAAGCCCGCCTGAGCGGGCTGGAGAGTAGCAATCGATTGGAACGGAAAGCGGGCTCGGCGCTCGATCACGAGCAAGGGAGAGCAGGCCGAACACGTGGGTTGATTGACCCAAGATGGACGACCTGGTCTTTTGCAAGGCCAAACTCATCGCAAGACCAACAATCTCCTTTACGGCAGCGTGCCTTGTATTCGCCGTAAGGTGTCCCTAGATAGTATCTTATCGACATTTGGCCGGACAATCAGGCCGTTTCGCCTTGCTACTGCCGGGCGCACGTTCAGACACTCTTCCCAAACATCGACGAACCGAAGGTGAGCTCGTGCTGGTGCATGGCTTCCGTTCACGTGCGCTTGCGCCTACAAACCAAGGATATTCTCTTGAACACGGGTACTGTTAAGTTCTATAACGATCAAAAGGGCTTCGGCTTCATCCAGCCCGACAACGGCGACAAGGACGCATTCGTCCATGCTACAGCTCTTGAGCGCGCCGGCATCCGCGGTCTGCGTGAAGGCCAGAAGGTGTCCTTCGACATCGCTGAGGATCGCCGCTCCGGCAAGGTCGCCGTCAACAACATCCAGACGGCGTAACGATCGTTGAAACAGGCGGCGTGACATTCCCGTCCGCCGCCTAGCAAAGCCGCCCTTTGGGAGCGGCATTTTGTTTTCAGAAAAAGGATTGGCGAATGGCGAAAGAGGAACTGATCACCTTCGAGGGCGAAGTCATGGAGATTTTGCCCGACGCCCGCTATCGGGTGAAGCTCGAGAGCGGACACGAGATCGT
>KI911947.1:4382-4682 GCA_000517005.1 Microvirga lupini | reverse complement strand
GCAACCCGTGTTTGCACTCGCTACCACAATCCTTAACCGGCTCAGGCGCAACCGATGATTTCCGGGAAGGTTCTAAGGTCAAGCCAAGGATCATGAAAGCGACGGACCTGCAACACAGCTTGGCGCACCTAGCCCCCGGAGAGACGCTGCTGCTTCCGGCGATCGAGATCGAACAAGCTTCCCCTTCGGTCCGAACCGTGAGGTGTGGCTTGCGGAAGTTACCAATCTCGCCGGGTGGTATCGGTGCAGAGTCACACTTTGCGGACCGGACGAGAACCAGATCCTCTTCACCCGACACGA
>KI911947.1:1421-4282 GCA_000517005.1 Microvirga lupini | reverse complement strand
TTATGATCTCGACAAGGGCCGGCTGATCTTCCGCCACAAGGACAGCGGATCGGGCGCTCCCCGTCCGGGAGCTCCACGCCGCCCGCAGTTTCGACGCCGCTGACCGGCGTCTCTCTCTGCTGACAGGATCTAGCCGAGTGAAAGGTTTTTCATGCTTGAGAAAACTTGGACGTTTGAGGCCGGCGACCGTGTGCCGGACTGGCTCATGCGTCAGACCAACTGCGTGCTGCGGTTTGATCGCGATGCTGTCGTCGTCGAGAGCAACAGTGAGTACCAGATCTACCCAGCCACTTCGATGAGCGTGGACGACACGATGGTTCTGGCCGAAATCATCGACCAGCAGTGCGATGCCGAGGTTGAGCATATTCTGCCGATCCGGACCCATACAGCTCCCCGATCAATGTCCCTCAACTGATGGCAGGAGGCTTATCCATGAGCCACAAGTATTCCGTTGGCCAGTTGGTTCATGCCGCTGGCACGCATTTTGCCGACCGCACGAGCGGCATCTATGAAGTCATTCGTCTGATGCCCGAGAGCAACGGCGAGTTCAGCTACAGAATCAAGAATACGGCGGGCGGGACGGAGCGCGCCGCCGGCGAGTCGCAGATCCGCGCCGTGGATACCGGGCGAAGCATTCCAGCTCTTACTTCAAATGATCGCTAAGGTCTGTTTGATGAAGCCACCGATCGTGCAGCGCGTCCGCTCAACGCTCTTTGATCTTTTGCTGGCCGTTTGGACGGGACTGTTCTTGCCTGTCTTGGCCGTTCTATGGCTATGTGGCTCCCCAGAGCGCAGCGTCCGGTTGGCGTGTCGCATGTGGGCTCACGGCGCTCTCGTCAGCCTGAGGTGGCTTGTCGGCCTGACCTATGCCGAGCGGGGTCGACATAATATCCCTAATGAGCCCTGCCTGATCGTCGCCAATCACCAGTCGACCTGGGAAACGCTGGCGTTCCTGATCCTATTTCCAGACGTGGCAATTGTCGCGAAGCAGGAACTGCTGACGATTCCCGTCTTTTCCTGGTTCCTGCGCAAATCCCCGATGATCCTGATCGATCGGGAGAGTGGCTCGAAGGCTATCCGCAAGATGGTGGAGGAGAGCCAGGCGGCGCTGGCTCAGGGCCGTTCCGTGCTGATCTTTCCGGAGGGAACCCGTAAGCCAGTCTCCGAACCAATAGCGTTCAAGCGTGGAGTGGAACTGCTCTACGCAAAGCTCGGCCGACCGGTTCTTCCTGTTGCTCTGAACTCAGGCCACTTCTGGAGACTCGGCTGGCCGTACAAACGAGCGGGGACAATCTCGGTTTCCTACCTCGATCCGATCCCGCCGGGTCTTGCCGCCGCTGAATTCACCCGAAAGGCCGAACAACTTCTTGAGGCTGAGAGAAGGTCTTCATGGCCTCAGGCGGCTTAAATCCGGCAATGGGGAGAAGAGCATCGCCGGGTCCATGATGTCCCCTGCCGTGACGATCTGCGGCCCTGGCTCGCAGTTGTTCTACCGTTCAGTCACGAGTTCGACGAAGGGCTCAAGACTGGCATAGGGTAGCGTGAACTTCTCGCCCCGGAACAGCATCGGCACATCCTGCCCGCCAGCGAAACCAGATGTAAGTTTGCTGCGGACCGAGAAGGTCTCGCCTGCTTTCACAGGCCCCCAAGGCTCATCAAGATGGTCGATCACGCCGAGTTCGCTCAGCTTGGCTTCGACCGTTTGCGTCCGAACATATGAAGGCAGTTGTCGGAGGCCGCTCTCGATATCATCACGCATGGCGGCATAAGCAGGATTTCGAACCTTGTAGCGAAGCTCCGCATCTTCGGTGAACCGCCACATGGATCCCGTGACCATCTGATGTTGCTTTGTAGGGAGCTTCTTCTCAGTGGCCTCTGCCTTCTTTCCAGCCTTAGCCCGGGCCGGAGTCTCTGCGGGCTGAAGATTGGCAATCAATGCCCATTTGGTCGACCACTCCACCGCCCGATAATCACCTTTCGTCAGGCGATCTGTAAATTCCAGGATATCAGAATCGATGGGACGCTTGCTGCCGTTGGCCTCGAAGTAACGCAGCCGCATCTCATCTGGAAGAAGCAGGTAGAAACTATGACTCTTGACATCCACGTCGAAGATCTTAGCAACCTTCACCACCTGATCGCGGGTGGACGGAGCCTCCACGCCATCGCCCGTCGGATAAACCATCGTCCCTTTGGCAACCCGGACGTAGCCGTTCACTTGAATCTCCAACATTTGGATTGGATCTCTCTTTCGTCTGAAGTCGCGCGTCTGCGAGGATCCGCAGATCGCTTGAAAAAGGGAACGGCACCCGAAGGTGCCGTTTCTGTTGCTAGGCTGTCCCGAGCCCCGGATGGTTACGCCGCGAGGCGCACTGCACCCATGTCAA
This sequence comes from Microvirga lupini, assembly GCA_000517005.1. GTDB lineage: Bacteria > Pseudomonadota > Alphaproteobacteria > Rhizobiales > Beijerinckiaceae > Microvirga > Microvirga lupini. Next base: position 1,898 of record KI911947.1, on the reverse strand, counting down.
CGTTGTCGTTGGCATTTGTGAATTTGCACTATCAAGGCCGTAGCTCAGCCTAATCGCAGCCTAGCCTTTATCGCACCCAGTCGAACCCATGTCGCCCCCATCACAAACACACCGGGCAGTGGTATGGCCTCGACGAAAGGCCATTCGCCCAAACCCGCCTTGCAGTACCTAGATGGTCGATGTGCTTATGGTGGAGGCGGCGGGAATCGAACCCGCGTCCTAAACGCCTATTCCACTCTGCCTCTACGATCATAGTCAGGCGAACCTGACATCCTTGATATAGGTATGCTCTGGCCTGATTTCCAGGCTCCAGTTGCGATTATACTCTCGGTGGCACCGTCAACTTAACTTAGTAAAGATCGTTTTCCGCTGTTCTCAGCTATTCTGAGACAGATCTAAGCCATTGAAAATGCGTGGCGCGCTCCGGACCTAAACACCCGCAAGATCAAGTAAAAGCGTTAAGTTGACGGTGCCCTG
>KI911947.1:0-1321 GCA_000517005.1 Microvirga lupini | reverse complement strand
TTTGATGGCACGAGGCGGGGTTTATCAGGCTCCAGTCGCTGTGGTCTAACCGCTTGCGACTGTGAGGTCGTTGGGACGTGGGAAGGTCAAAGGAGAGAGACGGCGGAACGGTCACTGAGACGGGATCAGGAAAACCAGTGTTGCGACAGGTGCTCCAAGCACGTGGATCTGAATTGGACCTGATCCGCGAACTCCCATCCGGGCCCGCGGCGTATGAACGGCCGCATCAGAGGCCGCACACATGTCCGCAACCGACCACGCGCTGCACCGAACCTGAAGATTCTTCTTGCGTCACGCGGGGCGTCCACACATGTTGCAAACTCGCTTCTTACCCGTCGTTTGCAACCAAGTCTCGAAGGCTCGTGATTCAAAAATCACCGACTTAACGAGCATGCCACGGCGCCAAAACAGCACCTGAAATGGCTATGCTCGAAGTTTGCAACAGATCCGGGGCGGTTGGGGTCCCATCGTCAACTCGACCCGGATTGCCCCGGGAGCGACGCCCCGGATCAGCATCGGTTCGGTCAGCCTTGCGGAGCTCCTGGTTGCGGCGGCGCTCTCGGCACCCGTCATGATGGCGTTGGATCTTGCGACCTCCCGACGGGCGATTCTGGGCCTGATCGTTGGCGGCGCGCTCGCGGCCCCGTTCGCCGAATGGGTCAGCCGAGTGCTGCCGCAAAAAAGTGCTCATGAGTCTTGTCGCTCGGGTCGTGAGCGGGCTTGGCATCTACCACTTCGTCCACCTCGGCGGCACGTGAGGGCTCTGTAACAAGATCGGGCGTTCCGCTCGGACAGACAGGCACCAGCCACAACATAGTCTGGCGACGAACCTCTGCGCACAGCGAACCGGAAGCGCCGCTAAGACTGCTCATGCCCATGCACCTGTGCCGGAGGAGCCGTCGCTTCAACTGCCGTGAACGTCTCCAGAATGCGGTAGGTGTGCTCGGCCCCAGCGGGCACCACCCACGAGTCCCCCGGCTCCAGCCGCACCGTCTGCCCCTCGATCTGCCTGGCTCCTATGAAACCGGAACGGGGCCTGTCGGACATGCGTTCATTCTGGGGGTGAACCAGAGCTCTGAGCAGGCCATGAGCGGTCGCAACGTCAGTGGCAAGCAGCCTCAAGCCGCTTCGACTTACAGGCCCGGGCGGCGGCGCCCATCGCAGCACCTGCGATATTTGCCAGGTCTCCTCGCGGGATGCCGTAACGGAGGTGCGCTGACGGCAGTGACGGCGTGACCCCAGCGACCTCGAGCGTCCAAGCCCGGAGACAAGCGAGAGGAGGAACTCATGAAAGTCAGTGAAGTCATGACAACTGACGTGC
>KI911946.1:6178-6503 GCA_000517005.1 Microvirga lupini | reverse complement strand
TGGGCTGCAATGAAGGCGGTGGTTGCTCGGGACCGATGGGCATTCAGCCGATCCCAGACCACCAGCAGAGGCGTGCCGACCTTGTGCCGGAGGGAGCGCAGGGCCAGGATGACACAGCGGCTTGAGATGGGGGTGCGGAAATGGCGCGCATACAGCCGCCCGTCCGGCGTGATCGCCACGACTCGACACCTCGCGCCGCTTGCTGACCCGCCGCAACACCGGGGTCAGCCCGCGTCGTGCCCAGGTCGTGTCCGGCCGCGCCCTGAAGCTGTGGCCCGTCTCATCCAGGAGCAGGAGCGTCCGACGCTCCCGGCGCGCCTTTTTT
>KI911946.1:5297-6078 GCA_000517005.1 Microvirga lupini | reverse complement strand
TACTGTCAACTTGACGCAACATGGACAAAGCTGGCGCGAGCAGAACCGTTAGGTCAGCCTCGGTTACTACGTGAGGGCAGCGCCGGTCGCATCATGCCAGGTAGCGAAGGCGTGCTCGCGCACAGCCCGATACTCGCTGGCGGAAAGATGATGGCGGCGGAGTTGGAAGTGGTTGTGGATCGGAGTGTGAGTGGCGAGAAACTGCTGCGCGTGGCGGGCTGATTTAAACCGCCTCATGTGGCGCTCACGTCGTCGGGTCGGTTGGTGCGAGACTTCACAGCGGTTGTTCAGGTATCGGCTCTGCCGATGTTCAACGCCCGGCAGGACCTCGCGTTTCGCGGCACCATAGGACCCGAGTTTATCAGTCACAATAACTCTGGGCACGTAGCACAAGCCCTTCAGCAGCTTGCGAAAGAAACGCTTGGCTGCCTTCTTGTTGCGTCGGCTCTGAACCAGCACATCGAGCACGTGCCCATGCTGATCAACGGCTCGCCAGAGGTAGTGCAGCTTGCCTCGGATGCGAATGAACACCTCATCCAGAAACCATTTGTCGCCAAGTCGCGGGCGGCGCCGCTTGAGGCTGTTGGCGTAACTGCGACCGAAGCGCAGGCTCCACTCGCGAATGGTCTCGTAGCTGACGACGACGCCCCTCGCCGCCAAGATCAGTTCGACTTCACGCAAGCTCAGGCTGAAACAGTGATACAGCCAGACGGCTTGGTTGATGATTTCGGCGGGAAAGCGGAAGCCTCGGTAGGGATTGGACGTCGTGCTCATGCCCAAA
>KI911946.1:2759-5197 GCA_000517005.1 Microvirga lupini | reverse complement strand
ACGAGATAAGGCGAAAGCTCGGATGAAGCGAATGAAGTCCGAGGATACGCCTATCCCTCGCAAACAGCCCGTTACAACGGGTGTTGAGGAGGGGCCCAAAAAGCCGAAGACGAAGCCGGCCAATTCGGCACAGCTGTCGATCGACGATTTCCTCAAGGCATCAGGCGACTAAATGTCTTGTATCAGTGGGAGCCAGCCCCGCTGGTGACGATCAGTTCAAGCCGCGGCAGATCGGTGTGGTGCATCAAGAGCACGCCATTCTTGTGCGCGAGCTGGTGAGCGGATCTGGTGTAGACCGAATTTGTGACCACTACAGCGTAAGGTGCATCCTGAAAGGCAGCCGCGGCATAAGCTTCCTGAACAGCCTTGTTGCCGACGGTGCCGTTGTAGAATTTGCACTGGATGACCACACGCCGGCCGTCCTTCTCCGCGATGATGTCGGCGCCCTGGTCGCCCGAGCCGGGGGTAAGCGCGGCACGCCATCCTGCCTCCTGCAGCACCTCCCGGCAGTAGAGTTCGAACTCCCTGCCAGTCATCCCATCATCAAATTCGACGGTTTGCTCGGCCGGTTGGCACCGGTCGATGATCCGGTTAATGCGTGTCCTCAATCGCGCAACAGATCGCTTCGGATCCTTGGCAAGGAGATGATCGACCTTCCTGCGCTGGAACTCGGGCAGCAGCGTCTTCTTGATGAAGGTGTTGAGGTGCTTGTCCCACGCTTCGTCAGACACATTCCCGTATTCGTCGGGCGAGAGCATATGGGCACGTTTGGTCGCAAGGGTCCGGACATGCCTCAAGGCCGCCCGGTCCGTCAGATCATAGATCAGAAGAAGCGAGTGGACTTTCGTCAGGCGCAAGAAGAGCAGCGCCGCGAGCCCGGCCCAGGCAGCAATGGGGTGCAGATAGAACCCGACGCCGAACAGGAGCAGCAGCACAGTGCTGAACGCCTTATGCCTCCAGAGGTAACGAAACATTCCCTTTACCGCGCCAACTGCCTGTCATCGGCATGATTATCAGCCATTTCGATAGCTGAGCGCGGTTACCAGCGGCTTCGCACCGAGCTAAATCGCAGGGAACTCACAGGATTATTTCGAGTGCTACTGTTTAGTAATCCGCGTGCGGTCGAGGATTTGACCAGCGAACTGGCGCAACTCCTCTGCAGTGCTTGTCTCGTCCCTTTGAATGACGAAGAGCCCAGTATGAAGCAGGATCATCAACTCCCGAGCTTGTCGTGCTTCGCTGTCGGCAGCTGGCATGACTTCAGCTATCTTGGCTCTCATGATAGCTGCATCGCGGTCCAGGATTTCCATTAGACGGGTGGTCACTGCATCTCCCTCCATCGGCCGGTCTAAGAGCCTGACCGGTACAAATAGTTCTCCGCGCAAGAATGATAATAGGCAGGTGCAGGAGAGACCAATCACTCAGGCTTGATGCCGAGGGCAATGCAGTAGCCGTAATGCGCATGTTCCCCTGCCTTATGGTAGATTTCTGCGATCTCCATCTTCCTGCGCCGGTCAAGGGCAAAGCGGGAGCCGGTGCGTTGGAGGCGGAGATACGCAATCGGGTACGCGTCGAGTTTGACAGTCTGCTGCAGGCGAGGGAACTCCTCAGTGGACATTTCTTCTGAGTAGCCGCCACGGCCCATGAACATCACGAATACCTTGCGGTGCTCGTTGATGAACCGGTCGTCGCTGAGAAATGCGGGAGGCGATGTTTGTGGCATAAGGGATCTCCATTGCGGCAGGCACAATGAAAAAAGCCGCCCCGAAACGGAGCGGCTTGTTGTAAAGGCGGAGCGATCCGCAGATGTAGGAGGTCTTAGACCTGCTGCAGGTTGGTTGCGGACTCTTTGCCCGAGCGACGGTCCTGCTCAACCTCGTAAGAGATCTTCTGCCCGTCCTGCAGGCTGCGAAGGCCTGCGCGTTCTACGGCGCTGATGTGAACGAACACGTCCTTGCCGCCATTATCCGGCTGAATAAAGCCGTAGCCCTTGGTCTCATTGAACCACTTTACCGTGCCAGTCGCCATTCTCGTCTCTAATCCCTGGTAGTTCCCGCCGGCGGAACGTCATGTTCCGCCCCTCGGTGACAGGTCCGTCACACGAAGGAGGCTAGTTGGGCAAGGGAACCATGGCGATAACGTGACGAAATCAGGATTAACTTTTCTTCGGATGCCGGGGCTGCTCTCGGCCAGTGACTTCGGACCAGTATTGGTCGGCACGGCCTTCGAAGGTATTCGGCCCTCGGCTGTCGCTCTGGTAGAACTGACCAGGCCCAATGCCGGGAGCATATTCGTGCTCCACCCATCCCTTTGCGTCGTCGTGGGGGAATACGTATCCGCCATAACCATGAAGCGACTTGGCGCTGGCATAGTGGGTGTCGCGCAGGTGCAACGGCACTGGGATCGGGGGAGCGGACTGCACATAGGCCATCGCCTGT
>KI911946.1:656-2659 GCA_000517005.1 Microvirga lupini | reverse complement strand
TGTCCGTAGGACGTGCTGACGTACGGTCGTTGCGTTGACGCCGCTCTCGACAGGTAGGATATCGGCCAGAAGCTCAGCCGCTGCGGCATAGGGCACGAGCGAGGCCCAGCGCGTCTCGAGGTACAGGCGCTCCGGTGCAACATGGCCGGGGAGCAACTGCGTCAGAGGCGAGATCGTTGCCGGACCGTTGGTCTGCCGCTCTTTAGGAACATAGAAGCGGGGGCTCTTCAGCCGGACATCCCCAAACAGGGTCCGAAAGGTGACCGGGTAACTGCCCTTGCACCGGAGCTTGCGACCACTGATCGCGCAGTGTCGGTGTCTCTCGAGCCAGCAGTCCACCTGAGCCTCGACGATCCGCTGCTGAGCGGCGGCCAGCAGGGTCTTGCTCTCAGCCAGGGACAGGCCCAGATCCTCGGCTCCCTCGGTGATCTTCGTCAGAGATGCGACGTCCTCCAGGTCGCCAACGGCGCCGTCGTCTCCGACAATCTGAAGCATGATCCTGACCTGCATGGCCCCCTCCGTACGCTCGCGGGAGGGCTCAAGCACCGTCTTCAGATCAACGGGATCTATGGCCTCACCACTGTTGATGCATGAGGTCCAGATCCTCGGCCCTGCTTAGCCGAACGTTGACGTCGTTGCGGGAGAATGGCTTGCCCTGCCACCCTTGGCGCCCCTCAAGGCGCTCCAGAGCCTCCTGAACGTCGTTGATCTCCTCAGCGTTGAGGAGGTGCCTGTGCTCCGCTTCAAAGCGAGCTGGTCAATGAAACCGGCCAGGACGGCGAAGTCATGCCTGGCCTCCTGAGTGATCGAGGCCTCACGCCGGGCCGAAAAGCCGTTTACCCCGCCGCAGTCCTCCGGCGGGCAGGATCCATCCCCATCTAGCCACATGGGATAGCTTCTCTGAGCGTCAGCCTCATGCCGGCTCTCGAGGCGCACCTCGTGCTCCCATGGACCATTGAGATCGTATTCGTAGCGGAAGCGGGTACCAACACAGAGGCGAAGCTCGGAGAGCGGGACATCAGGAGACCGGGCCGCCAATTCCCGAGAGCCAAACCGCTTGGCCCGGAGCGTGAACTGGAACAGGTAGATGCCCTCCCAGCCCAGCGCCACTTGAATGACACCATGCAACTCCCGCAGCGTCATGCTGGCTGGTACCTGAACCCGCCGCCAGATCATGGGGCTGATGCCGAGCAGCCAGACCTTGAACTGCAGGATTTCCAGAGCTGGGGAAGGATCAGGTAGCCGGGGTTTGGATGGGGTGCGCTTTGGCAAATGAGGGTGTCTCGCAGCCTTGTTTCGACTAGCCGGAAACCTTGTACAGCCGACCCGTTATCAAACTGCCCCACAACTCCTCATGCTCTCCACGATGTGGATCCCTTCGTTCATATCGCAACGGAACTGGCGGTGTTTGCCGCCGGCGGCGCGTTGCTGTTTGCTGCCGCCGCCGGACTTCGAAATCGGAACCGGGACTCATCCCGGACGAACCGCCGCTGGTAGCAAACCATCAACTCCGTCCCATCAGGCCGCAACTAGCGTTTTGACGGCATCGTCACATTAACCAGCGTTCAACAGCATTCAGGACGAGATGAGCCTCGATTTCAGACGGCGAGTGCCGCATAGCTGATATCCGCCCATGCCTCGAAGGCTTCCTTTCGAGCACTGCGATAGGTGGTGGCAGTCAACTGATGACGCCGCAGGTGAAACAGGTTGCCGATCGGATCATGGATCGAGAGGAACCTCTGCGCCTGCCGGGCTGACTTGAACCGCTTCATCTGCCGTTCGCGTCGGCGGGTGGGTTGGTGGGAATTCTCCGCTCGATTATTCAACCCCTTGTGCTGCCGATGCTCGATGCGCAGGCCCATATCCTTGCGAACCGCACCGTAGGACCCGAGTTTGTCTGTGACCATCACCCGCGGAGCCATGGCGCTCTTCTTCAACAGCTTGCGCAGCAGGCGCTGGGCGGCTTTGCGGTCTCGACGGCTCTGGACCAGCACATCGAGAAC
>KI911946.1:0-556 GCA_000517005.1 Microvirga lupini | reverse complement strand
AAGAACAGGTCGACTAAAGGGGAAACGTCAACCAAAGGGGGAGTGTATGCCGAACCAGGTTCTCAGTTTTCCGGAACGAGGGGAACGCGACGTCGCCCTGATCGACGGCATGGAGATGCGCCGTGCCGGGCTGGCCTGTCTCCTGGGCGATTGGATCAAGGCCAACTCCATTGCCCTTTCGGCCTTTGCCTCGCCCGCGGCTTTCACTGAAGCCGCAGCCGGAGCGCGTTGCCGGATGGTGATCATGAGCATCGGCGGAACCCATGTCGATGATCCCGAGGTGCTCGCCGGGATCGAGCAGATCCGGTCATCGGCGCCCCAGGCCAGCCTTGTCGTCCTTTCGGACCACAAGGATCCGGGGCAGATCGTGGCCGCATTCCACTTGGGAGCGCAGGGATACATGTCCATGGGGACGGAGCCCGGCGTCGCGCTCAGGACACTCGGCTTCATCATGTGCGGCGGCTCCTTCTTCCCGCCGCACGCCCTGGCGGACCTGTCCCAGGCCTCCGGCGCGGGCAGGTCGGGAACGCGTTCCAACGGCGCGACCGTCGTCCCC
>KI911945.1:3251-4880 GCA_000517005.1 Microvirga lupini | reverse complement strand
AGGCTCTGTCATCCTCGCTGCCCTCCAACGTCAAACCCCTGTCAATGGCGCAGCAAGCGCCGTTACGGAACTCAGGGCCTTCAGCTGAGCGTTGTAGGGGCAACTCCACAAAGATCTGGAGTTGCTCCATGGCTCGCTACTATTTCCACGTCCAGGATGGGGCGCGTCTCACTCCCGATGAGGAGGCCTTGAGTTGGACGGCCTCGCCGCCGTCGAGTACGAGGCGACGCATACGGCGGCTGAGATGGGACGGGACCGGCTGCTGAAGGGCCAATCCGGTGACATTGTCGTCGAGGTGCGGGACGAGCTCTCCCGGCGGGTCCTCACCGTGACAGCCTCGATGAGGGTTGAGCGGCGGGCCCTTCTGCCTCAGCCCTCCACCCCTTGGGGCGCGTAATTGGAGGGCGCCCTGGCTGAGGGTCCACGATCCCTCGGCTGGGGCATGTTCTTGTGGGCTGTAGGCCACGTAAAGCGACGTTGTGAAACACGAAGAGAGGAGCAAGCCCTCGCGCGAGACTCCGGTGCTTCACACCGCCACCTTGTTCAGACCGCGCGGAACGGAACCACTTCGATCACCCGGTGACTCTGGTCGGAAACCACAACGGCGAACGGCATTGGGTCGATGTTCTGGCGCACCATGGCGGCTCGGTAGGCTCGGGCAGCCTTCACGGCTTCATTGTGGGCGGCGGCCTGGTGGGGCAGATCGACCGGCCCGAGATCCTCAGTGACCGAGAGGCCTTGGATGGCAAAGGAGAAGCGAGGCATCTCAACCTCCTTCTGCACTGAGAATTTGCACTCCTGGTCCAAGCGATAGAATTAGGCTCCCGCCAATCCAGGACCATGCCGGCCCTGTCGGATTTCGTGGACGGCTGGTGACGGAACCGGATTACCTGCGGGCACTGCTGAAGATGGCCAGGCCCACCACGAGCACGCTGGCAAAGCTGAACAGGGTGCGCAGCGTATTCCACCAGGTCCAAGGGCCCGAGTATGCGCGCCAGAGACGGTCAGCCGTCTGAGGATCGGCGGGCACCGTCACGGTCGCCAAGGCCTCGTTCATCGGCACGTTGACCAGCAGGGTCGGTAGGAGCGCCCCTGCAAGGTAGATCATGGCAGCCAGCAACATGAGAAGCGCGGCCGTCCTGTGATGCCGCCATCCGAGCAGAGCCCCTGTGACGATCGCCGCCACCGGGGCACCGAAGAACGCCGGCGCGAACATCCAATTGCGCACGGTGGCATTGATCCCCTGCATCGCCACAATCGCGTGGGCGGCCGGGATGGCATCGAGGCCGCGCATCACCGAACTCGTATAGGCGTAGAAGAACCCGGCAATGGCACCCGTCAGGATCAGGGTCAGAGCCATCAGGCACCCGGCTAAGACGCGCACGGGAGAATCTGAAGCCTGCATGCTCTGTCCTTCGATCCCACCCAAGCCCGCAACGAGGGTGTCAGGAGAAGCAGTCTACCAGCCCGGCGTCATCATTCCGAGAATTTATGGAACAGGCCCTGCCTCTGTCGGCTTGACGACATAGAGTAACAATTCGGTGGGATCGCCATAAGGGCGTTCGTTCTGGTCCGACGTCCTGGTTTAGCCTGAACCCGACAACGCAAATGGGGTGAGGCCGGTGGCAC
>KI911945.1:2727-3151 GCA_000517005.1 Microvirga lupini | reverse complement strand
GAACGCGTCAGGTGCTTCGCTGGCCAGCACGAGGAGCGGCAATGATTGGTTCTCCTCGCCAACGAGAGCAATGACCTCCTGGCGGGGTCTCGGCCAAGCGATGCGTGTGACGTCGATGCGCTCCGTCAACTCCGGGAAGGAGGCGAGGACCCCCCTTCAAGAAGCGCACAGTGCCAACAGTAGAAGCGCTGACCGGGATAGGCTGGATCCTCGAAGTCAGGGGAGAGGAGAAACAGCCGGTCCCACAGCACCACTCAAGCTCCTAAGAAGCTTACGCGCGGGCACATAACGTGCTCCTGGACGGCTGTCGACTCACATCTTCAAGAAGCGCTTTCCTTGTCACCGTTGAGGCGAGTTGATGCGAACGTGGAGGAAGCCCTTTGCCGAATTGCGGCCATCCTATGCGGACGGCCGCTGTAGACGC
>KI911945.1:0-2627 GCA_000517005.1 Microvirga lupini | reverse complement strand
CTCTGATAAGCCTGTGTGGAACTAATAACAGCCCAGTTCCAGGCAAATCACCGGTTGTCTAAGGCAGTGGGTACAATCCTGCCGAAGCTTCAGGGCTGCGGACTTACGTGCCCCGGATTATGAGTGTCGCTCATTCGAGGTGATAGCCTATCAGAGGATGAAGGCAATTGGACTGGACGTACGCACTACTGGACCGCAGGCGCTTCGACTGGACCCCCGTCAGGTCTGGGGAATCGGGCGATCTTGTCTATCAACGGGACGATGGACGCGCGTTTGCGAAGATCGCACCAGTTGCGCGATCTGCCGAACTTGCCGGTGAACGTGACCGGCTCGCCTGGCTCCATGGCCAAGGCATAGCCTGCCCAGAAGTTATCGACTGGCGTGACGGCGAGGAAGGGGCTTGCTTGGTGATGACCGCAATCCCCGGCGTGACGGCGGTCGATCTGCCGGGATCCGATTTGCTCAAAGCTTGGCCCTCAATGGCGCGGCAGCTCTGGATCCTTCATGAGCTGCCGGCCGACCAATGCCCATTTGATCGCAGTCTCTCGCTTATGTTCGAGCGGGCTGTGGATGTTGTTGCACGCAATGCCGTGAACCCCGACTTTCTTCCCGACGAGGACAAGAGCACGGGTGCACGCGAGCTCTTGGAGCGCGTCGGACGTGAATTGCCGGCTCGTTTCGATCAGGAGGCTGTTGATCGGGTTGTCTGTCATGGCGACGCGTGCATGCCGAACTTCATGATTGACCCCGAGAGCTTCCAATGCACCGGCTTGATCGACCTTGGTCGTCTCGGAACGGCGGACCGGTATGTCGATCTCGCGTTGATGGTGGCCAATGCACGCGAGAGCTGGGCGTCACGGGAAGAGGAGGCAGAGGCTTTCGCCATTCTGTTCGATACGCTTGGGATCAAGGTACCGGACACGGAGCGGCTCGCTTTTTATCTCCGGCTTGATCCGCTGACCTGGGGCTGAGCCTCGCGAAGATGGTTCTGCGCTTTGTGGGGATGGAAATTGTCTTGAATAATTTCGCAGAAGGCCGTGTCTGACAGGCTGAGAGGTAGTATTCGTTCCGCCTAAGGCGAGATCCGGCGTTCCATGAGGTTCATCACTTTACCATTGATGAATATTGTTCCAACAGAGGCAAACCCGTTGCGCTCATAGTAGGAAATCAACGGAGTGCTCGCGAGGCCCTGACGCCGGCCGATCGGGAGGTTCTCCAACCCCTGTCGGGCCGGCGTCCCCCTTTGGAAAACGGGCAAGGCTTATCGGTTGCCGCCGTAGTTCTCTTCCTGGCGATCGTTGTAGTGATCGCCTAAGGTCTCGCCGATCTGACCACCAATATAGTCGCCGACCTGGCCGCCGACCGGCCCCCCAATGGTCCGGCCAACCGTCCGACCGATGCTCTCGCCCCACCAGCCAAAGGCGTCGTCCGTCCCAGGATACTCGAATTGGCGGGATGGTACCTGGTCGCCGGCCGTCAGCATCTCACGCTGCATGTTCTGGGGGCTCCAGGGGCTGCCAGCATACTGATTGTGATCCTGTGCACTTTCCGCCGCCTGGGCAAAGTTGTCCATGCCAGCGCTGATATCAGAGTAGGTCTGGTCGGACACGGTGACGTCAGACATGCTGAAGCCACCCCACGAGTCACCGTAGGTCGAGTCGTACATGCTTCACTCCTCTCGTGCGCGCCATCGCGCCAGGGCGGTGAACCCGATCACCAGGCAGATGGCCGTGGTCACGGCGATGGACATCGCCGCATACGCTGGCACGGAGTAGTTCCCCCAGAGGCGACCAAGCACCGCGAGCAGCGTCAGGTTCAGCACCCCGTGCAAAAGGATCATTTTCGGCAGCCTGAGGCGCTGGATTGAGTAGAAGGCGACGGAGAGGGCGATGTGAATCGGGATCGAGCCGGAGAAGCCGGCCAGGGTGAGGAGAGTTCTCACGTCAAACCCAATGTTCGTCCCGGAGCCGATCAGCTTGGCAATGATTTCCAGGACGCCAATGGCGCACCCGATGCCGGCTGCCATCAGCGGGGACGCCCGCCAGAGCATGGTGCGCGCGACGAAGTACCGTACGGTCTCCTCGACGGCGGGCGCTAACACGACCGTCGAGAGGTACGTGTTAGCTGGAACGACCATGGTGGTAGCTGTCAGGATCAAATACGAGGCAATGGCCATCAGGCCTGCATAGGGCGCCACGATCAACCGGTTCATGGTGTCTCCACAGCTACATCCTGCCAGTTCTGATCTATAGAACTTTTAATGGCATGTTGATGAAAATGTTCCTGTCAGCTGGATCATGGCGGCTAAGAGCTGACACCAATCATCCTCTTTGGAGCTGTCCAGAGTAGCGTGGAACTTAGCTCGTCAGATGAGCGACCAGAAGACCTGAATGAGCCACAGCAAGGCCGTCACTGGTGGCAGAAGGATCAGCAAGAGGGCGGGTAGGCAGCCGATGAGCGCCATATCTGTACATCCCTTGCGACAGCCATAGGGAGCATCCGCAGGGACAGGTTTCTCTTTCTGTTTGTCGTCTTGTGGCTGCTGCGGTTCGGTCATCTGTGCAGTACATAAGGCGAGGCAGCGGATCAGACACGTGTGCGAGACAATTGTCCGCGAATTTCGCGAA
>KI911944.1:5776-6572 GCA_000517005.1 Microvirga lupini | reverse complement strand
CAGGCCGATCAGGATCTGACCTTTATCACAGACGGCGGGGACGAGGTCCGCGCCCTCGCCGAGCGGATCAGCCCGTGCAGCGAGCACGTCCTCGACTAGTTCCACATCACCATGCGGATCACGGTTCTGCGCCAGCTTGCCCAGGGACTGATGCACCATGACAAGGACGCCGGGACGGAAACTCTTGATGAACTGCGCCGGATCAAGTGGTTCCTGTGGCATGGCAATACCTATCGGGCTCGGGAGGCCATCGATGATCTGCTGCTCGATCTCGAAGCTCTCGACAGTCGCTATCCCAACCTGCGCAAGTTCGGCATCGTCAGGTTAACCGGCGGGTGACCGAATTGAGGCCTATGTGAGGGATGACGGACACCCGTCATCCCCGCTATGCCCGTCATCGCTTTCCGGCTGAAGTGATCAGCCATGCCATCTGGTTGTACTTTCGATTCCCGCTCAGCCTGCGCATGGTCGAGGAGATGCTCGCGGCCCGCGGCATCCAGGTCAGCCATGAGACGGTGCGGCAGTGGGCGCTGAAGTTCGGCCAGAGCTTCGCCAACCAGATCCGCCGCCGTCTTCCGGCAGCCGGTGACAAATGGCATCTTGATGAGGTTGTGATCACCATCGCGGGCCGAAGCACTGGCTCTGGCGCGCCGTGGACCAGCACGGGATCGTGCTCGACATCCTGGTCCAAAGGCGCCGCAATGCCAAAGCCGCCAAGCGGCTATTGCGCAAGTTGCTCAAGAAGCAGGGCATCGCACCGCGCGTGATGATTACCGACAAACTCGCAAGCTACGGT
>KI911944.1:4823-5676 GCA_000517005.1 Microvirga lupini | reverse complement strand
GCTCACCTGCTCGGCGCACGCTGCCCTCGACGACATAGTCGGCATTGAGCGCGTGGCCGACCTCCCGCACGTCGACGTCCTTGCCGCGGAACGAGAAGGAGGAGTTTCGGGCAATCACGAGAAGGTCGCGGAAACGGGCCAGCTCGGTGATGATGTCCTCGGTGATGCCGTCGCTGAAATAGACCTGGTCCGGGTCGCTCATGTTGGTGAACGGCAGCACCGCCACCGCCGGCCGGGATGTCTCCGCTTCCGGTTCGAGCACGGGGAGGTGGACGCTCCCGCCGGCACCACGGTCTTTGTCCCGGCCGGGCTGGCACATACCTACAGGGTCATCGAACCGAGCCGCTACCTGATCTTCCTCACACCGCGGCTGGATCAACTCATCGCCCGCTTGAGAAGTCTGGAGGATCGATCACAGCTGCGGAGCACCCTGGCCAAGTTCGACACGGAGTTAGTGGAATAGCGCCCCCTCCCCTTCGCTCTAGCGATGGCGAGACCAACCCCTGTTTTGATCCCACCCACGGGATTGAGGCGATCGGCGGGATTGGACGCCTGACAGCCAAGGCTTATCCTAAAGGTAAGTGGAGCAGATTAGGGTGTCGATTTGCACTTCATGATGGGATTGGGCGATTTGGCAGCCACTTTCGGCACTTCATGTGAGACTGAAGAACCTCCCAAGTCTCACATGAAGTGCAAACAAACACGGGGCTCCTTGTGAGCGGCAGACCACCATACCGCGCTGATCCGCTCGGTAGCGGCTGCCAGCCAGTGGCGTCTTCCGGGGCCGCAATGCAATTTTTATGATGTGAAGGACAGAGGCGTTGAAGCGGTTGCGTGGTCTCACATGAAATGC
>KI911944.1:4370-4723 GCA_000517005.1 Microvirga lupini | reverse complement strand
GGCGGCCTGATTGAGATAGTTGAAAGCGAGACCTGTGTACGCCCTGGCGAAGGTGGGGTCGAGGTCGCGTGCACGCTCGAAGAACGCCCGTGCCCGCGCCTGCCCGTCGTCCGTGAACACGTCGGACAGGCGATGCCCCTGCAGGAAGAGATCGTAGGCGCGCATGTCCTGCGGCGGGCGGCGGCGCGCCACCGCCTCGGTCTCCTCCTCGATGCGCTGGGCCACGGTTGCGACCACCCCGCGTGCGATCTCATCCTGGATGGCGAACACATCCTCGAACGAGCGGTCATATCGTTCGGCCCAGAGGTGGGCGCCTGTCGCGGCGTTGATCAACTGTGCGGTGATCCGGACCC
>KI911944.1:0-4270 GCA_000517005.1 Microvirga lupini | reverse complement strand
TTCTCACATCGGAGCCGAATGGCGTGGTGGGGCCGATCCATCCAAAAGCGATGCCGGTTATCCTGACCACGCCCGAAGAGTATCACGTCTGGCTCAATGCTCCCACTGAGGAGGCCCTGAAACTTCAGAGACCACTTCCTGACGAGATGCTGCAGATTGTTGCTGAGGGAGCAAAGTCAGATAAGCCAGCTGAGGCGGCCGCTGCTGGATAGTCGATGGCTCGTTGATAGAGCATCGCCTCAGTCTCGCCGTGAGCGATAACCGAAGCGATGCAGGGTCGAAGAGGTGCTTGAACCTCACCCTTTGTCGGCGGCCTGAAACTCGTTGTAGAGTTGCTCGAGGCGGCTGACGAGGAACTTGCCAAAGCGCGGCGACAGTTTCCGGTCGATCACAAGAGAAAACTTGTCATCAGTCTCGGTGTACTTCGCCAAGCGGGCACCGTCGGGAGCAGTCCAAAGTTCGGGCCGAGTGACTTCAGCCTTAGTTGTGAGAGCCTTGTACGCTGCCTCGAACTTTGCGTCGCTATCGCGGCCCGAATTTTCGGCCCGCTCGATTGCATGTCGAGCCTTGTCGATATTGCCCTTCGTGATCAATGCAGCGAAGTCTTCCCACTTCCGTCTTCCGATGCCTGGTGCTGGCCCGATGGCATCGATGATTTCCATCGGAATGCTTGATGCGAACTTGACCATCTGCGAGACCCTCGGTCGGTCAACGCAAAGAGCCTGCATGATGACATCGCGACGGAAGCCGCGCTGTTCTAGTTGCAGCGCAAAGCGAGCTTTCTCGATGAAGCTCAGGTTCGTCCGGGCGTTGTTCTCTTGGCCCTGTGCGACAACCAACTGCTCGTCAGTGAGTTCGCGGACAACGGCTCGGACCTTGATGCCGAGTTCGGTTACCGCTCGAAGACGCCTGTGTCCATAAGCGACCTGGTAGCGCCCCTGCTCCACCGGATGGGGACGAACCAGAATGGGTACGATCTGTCCGTCTGCCTTGATCGCCTGAACAAGCTCCCTATGGGCCTCTTCCGACGGGGCCATGCGATCTGGAACGAACGACGCGTCGATCGCTGACGGGTCAAGGTCGACAACAGCGTGACCGGACCGCAGTTGCTCCTCAAGTTCGTCGACGCGGTTCACTGCGTTGAGTGTGTCCGCCATGACTCTCTGTTGAGAGGTCATAACAGGAGCAGCCTGTCGAGGGATCGTCGGAACCTCACTGCTAGATGAGCCGCTTTGCTCTCCCCCTGCCACGGGGCTCTTGGCGTGTGGACGGATTGCGAAAGGACGATTTGGCCGTGGGGCAACGGGCGCACCGCCGTTTCCGGTGATGGCCTGTGCAAGGGCCGCTTGTTGGTCCGCTACTGGATTAGGTGCAGGGGCGGACGTAGTTCCAAGGTCTTTAGGTGCAGGATTCAGTACGTTCCGGGCCATTATTGCCTCCCCCAGGCGCGACGGATGTTGGCTTCGATTTCACCATTCACGAGATCAAGGGACTCGAGCGCTCGGTCGTAAGTGCTCTTGGTGAACTTGGTTCGGTCGACCTCGTAGAGGGTTTGCTTCGTAAGGCCCGAGTCCGCGATCGCAGTGCTTTTCAAGACTGGATTTTGCAGAACACGATGCTCGAAGAGCGAACGCATCCACGCGACCATTTGGTTCTGGGGACCGTCGTTGGGCTCGTGGCGTGTGATAAGGTAACGCAGCCAGTCATAGTCGGGACGCCTGTTCCCGAACAGGTTGACAGTATCGCCAACCATCTTCAGGAACTGAGCCATCGACAGTACGTCGAGCATTTGGGGATGCACAGTTACGAGGAGAGACGTTGCAGCGGATAGTGCTGCCATCGTGAGATACCCAAGGTTGGGCGGGCAATCCATCACGACAACGTCGTACTCAGACTCCACCGGCTGCAATGCCTCGGTGATGCGAAGGAAGAATGTTCTCACTTCCCTGGCGACGGGGGTCGTTGTCTCAAACTCCATGAGTTCAAGGTTGCCAGGGATGAAGTGTAGTCCGGGAAGATAGGTCGCGCGAATGATCTCCTCAATCGAAGTACGCTGGCTGTCATAGCGCAGCGCCCCATAGAGGGTCTCGTTTGGCAAGACATCCAGTTCCGGCTGTTGGCCGAACAAGGTTGAGAGGCTTGCCTGCGGGTCCAGGTCGATTGCCAGAACACGATAGCCCCTTAAGGCCAGATATTGAGATAGATGCGCAGCAGTCGTCGTTTTCGCGCTGCCACCTTTGAAATTTATGACCGAGATAACCTGCAGCTTCTCGCCGGCCGTACGATGGGGGATATAGCGGCGGTTTGACTGGTTGCTGTCAAGGAACTCGCGAACCGCATTGATCTCTTCAACGGAGAATGTCCGCTTCCCGTTCGGCTGGACTTCAGGAAGGGGCGCCTTTCCGTCAACAGCCAGTTGACGAAGGTAGCCTTCGTGGATGCCCAAGAAGCTGGCCGCTTCGGCGGACGAAAATCGACGGATCGCCTTCTGGGCTACGGGGGGGAAGATGCGCTGCGTGTGCTTCTGAAGCTCGGTCGCTAGCAGTTCGGCATCTAGGGAGATCTGCGCCCGGTTGTTTTCTTCAATGGGCGCGACCACTGGATCGAGAGTAGATTGCTCGAGTGCTGACATTGAGGGCTCCTAGCATTGCCGCTCGGAATTGGCCGAGATCAGCAAATTTTGCGCTGATCGCTAGTTCGCCTGCACTCCGTTAACGGTGAGTTAAAGAGATCGCCAGAAACCGAAAAAGACGCGCGAATTTTTCAGAATTCGCCATTTTTGCGCTGCATCTAGAGTACACCCCCTCCCCTACCGCCCTGTGTGCCGAGTGCATTGCCCGCGGGCAATGGGTCAAGTTGGCGGGGCTGTGATCGTTGGAACGATGCGCCGGTGATCATTTGCGATGACAATTGATTATAGGCGACTGGTGGATCGGTATGGTTAACGAGGCATTGCCCTGCCCTTCCCCGTATGTTGGCGAGGTACATTGCCCGCGGGCAATAGGTCTAAGCCGTGATAACTCACCAGGTCGTCAGCACGTCAGCGGCTTTGATCGGCATAGAGATTGCCCGCGGGCAATGGGTCTGGATCTTCCTTCAGACGGTCTTGAAACTCGTCTTTCTATTCGTGCGAGGCGTCACATTGCCCGCGGGCAATGGGTCCGGACTGAAAGCTATCATTGGCCATTGGGCTTCATAGGATCCGGGTCGGAGAGAGTTCCCGCGGGCACCAAGTCTGGATCGTCCCTCCCCTACCCTTCGAAGTGGCTGATTGCCCGCGGGCAATGGGTCTGGGCTGTGACAGATCACCAGGTCATTAGCACGTCAGCGGCTTCCGGCAGAATACAGATTGCCCGCGGGCAATGGGTCGGGTGAGCTGCGTGGCAAGGTCGCTGCGATTGCCCCAAGGATTGCCCGGTCCGACGTTTAAGTGAATATCCGGACAGACTTACTGTGGGCATGTTCCTGCTCGTCGTAGTAGCCGGCCGCCTGTTGGACCGACTTATGAGCAGACTGCCTCATAGCGTCTACGAGTGGGATCCCGTCCCGTCCGGCCTGGGTCATAAAGCCAGATCGTAGCCCATGGGCGCTGAAGTCGGCAGGATCAAGTCCGGCCAAGCGGCATCGCTTTTTCAGGATCAGGTTGATCGACTGAGGCGTAAGCGGGGTCTCACCAATAGAGCCATCTTTCCGCACTTCCCGGAAGACTGGTCCCGATGTGATCTCGGCGAATTCCATCCATTCGTGAAGTGCGAGCGCTGCGGGTCCCGCGGCAAAGACAAAGGCTCCCTGTCCTGCCGTAGTGGTCTTTGTCCGTCCGAGCGCGATTCGAACACAGGGCACCGTTGGAGATGCAGGATCGGCCGGACGGAGCTTGATCGGTTCAGCGATGCTGATCTGGGAATGCCGTAGGCTTGCCACCTCACTGCGCCGCCGTCCGCCGGCTGCAAATGCAATCAGAAGGATTGCCCGATCGCGTAGGTCTATCGCTTTCGTTCCAGCACAAGTGGCCAAGAGGCGTTTGAGAACGTCGCGGGTGACGGGCTTGCGGCTCTTGCGCTGGGGTTCCCGGGCGGAAGCTTTCATGGCTAGGCGGAGAGCCTTCCTGATGCCCGGATGGTCGAACGGCGGCTCAACGCCTTTCCATTGATGCAAGGTCGACCAGTTGGAGAGTCGCCGGGACACAGTCTTGGGCGCGTGGGGCCCTCTGACCTTGAGGATCTTGCGGTTCCAGAGATCTTCGATCACGTCGTCGGGCATGCCATGAGCC
>KI911943.1:122512-123149 GCA_000517005.1 Microvirga lupini | reverse complement strand
CAGGCTTTTATGGAAAGCCGAAATGACGGCATAGACGTTAATTTGGGCGACCATCAGCGTACAGCCGAGATACTTCCTGTGCTGTATTACAAGCCGACGGGCTCAAGTTGAGCTAAGGCAACTGGCCGCGGGCGGCTTCGGTATCCGGCAGGCATTCTGGATGGAACGCCTTGGCTTGACAGGAATTGCCTTTGCGAGGCGGCGATGAAACCGTCCCTGCAGGAGTTCGCCCGATGCCCGACCGCAGACAGGATGATCAACAGCCCGAGCCTCTGCGCTCCCTGAAATCCGCCGCGAAGGCGGGAAGCCAGAAGCCGCAGGACCAAGGTCTTGAAGCCCGCGGTGACACCGCGCCGATCCCCGCCCCTCTAGCGCAGGAACAGGACGCCGCCGCGAAGGTGCTCCAGGAGGGGGTCAAAAAGAACCCGCAAGGGATGGAAGAGGCAGCCCGGAAGGCTCCCCAGCGGTAGTCTCCAGAACCCTGAACGCCTCTCAGATGCGACCGGGAAAGTGAGGGAACGTCCATCTCAGTCGTATGGGAGCGAGGGTTAGAGTTCGCCCAAGGGCAATCAACCTTTCCGCGCGAGAGCCAGCGCCGGGAAACCTCGATCCCTAGTGGGAGAGCATGAGGTTTCGT
>KI911943.1:121628-122412 GCA_000517005.1 Microvirga lupini | reverse complement strand
TTGCAGGCCCAATTGGAGGAGGTTGAAGATCGCCTTATGGCCTGGCACCGCGCCCATGCGGGCAGCCGCCGCCTGGCGCGGATCCCTGGGGTGGGGCCGCTCGGCGCCGCCATGCTGGGGATGAAGACGCCCGCGCCCGAGGCCTTCCGGTCCGCCACTTTGCCGCCTGGCTCGGCTTGACCCCGAAGGATCATTCGACTGCCGGCAAGGTGCGGCATGGGGTGATCACGCGCGCCGGGGACGAGATCCTGCGCAGCGTGCTGGTGGTCGGCGCTACGGCTGTGATCCGGCAGTTGCGGCGCGGCCAGAGTGCGCCTGCTTCGCCCTGGCTGGTGGAGCTGCTCAAGCGCAAGCCACCCAAGCTGGTCGCCGTGGCGCTGGCCAACAAGATCGCCCGCATTGCCTGGAAGCTGATGGGGACAGGGGAGAGCTACAAAGCCCCCTCGGCCAGACCGGCAGCGGCGTGTGCGTTTAGAGATCAGCCCGACATGAGATCCTCTCGAGTGTTCTCATGGTGAACTGGTGTCGGACCTTGCAAGGAAGCGAGCAGATGGTGTGATCGATCGATCCAGACGGTGAGACACTCCGCACATGGCTGTGGTCTGGGAAGGCCGCGGTGCGGTTGGGAACTCACAGAGCGGACGCCATCTTGGCCAGCGGTCCTGTGCGACTGCACCAACAGGCCGGAGATATGACCGCAAGCGATCCGATCAAAACACTGTCCAACACCCTTGCGAGGCGGGAGCCGTCCACATCGGCCATGTGTTCGACCTGTTGCTGCGGT
>KI911943.1:118920-121528 GCA_000517005.1 Microvirga lupini | reverse complement strand
AGGTATTGATCGTCGAGGATCCCGATGCGCCATCAGGCACATTCCGGCACTGGGCGTTATACAACATTCCTGCCACTGAAACTGGCCCTCAACAGGGTGTGTCCGGCCAAGGACCCGGCGGAGCGGGTGAGGGCGTCAACGGGTTCGGGAACGCCCGCTATGATGGTCCCCAACCGCCGAAGGGCCATGGACCGCATCACTACCATTTCCGGCTCGCCGCCCTCGACGTGCCGCAGCTCGACATCCCGGCTTCGGCAAAGGTCGAGGAGATTTGGACGAGGGCGCTGCCTCGCATCATTGCGGAGGCTGAAGTGGTTGGAATCTACAAACGGTAAGACTGATCAGACGGCAGGTGTTGAACCGCTGCATGGAAAACTGCGTAAGCTTGTCACAGGCTTGCAGGTTGATGTGCAGTCAATCAGCCAACATCTCTTCTCCATGGCTGGCTCCGAGTTCAGGCCACCCAACCCCATTGTTCTTGGCGATGCGGTCCGAGACCATCTGGGACAACAGTTGCGTGGCGTCTATTCCGACCTCATCGTCTCCGATTTGCCGCCAGAGTTGGTCAAGCTGATCGGGCGCCTGGAGAGTTCCATCCGGATCCCCAAAGGTCCGCATGATCCAGACTTTGTCGAGGAACTCCTGCAATCCACCCGTCATCTGCGGGCCTTTGCCATTTCGCTCACCCATAACGTGGATCGCGCGGAAGACCTGGTGCAGAGCACGCTTCTAAAGGCGTTCGATCGGCGCAACGGGTTCGAGCCGGGCACTTGCCTTCAGGCTTGGCTCTTTACGATCCTGAAGAATGACTTCCACACGGAGCACCGGAAACGGCAGCGGGAGGTCGAGGATGTCGAAGGCGCCTATGCCGCAGGACTGATCGAACTGCCGGATCAGCTATCCAAGCTGGAGCTGCAGGATCTCTCGGAGGCTCTGTCGAAACTACCAGCGTGGCAACGTGAGGTTCTCCTGCTGGTTGGTGCGGAGGGCAAGAGCTATGAGGAAATCGCCGCTCTTCAGCACGTCACCGTGGGCACCATCAAGAGCCGGGTCAACCGGGCTCGCCACCATCTCGCAGACATCCTTGGTCTGGGACCGGACGACCCCATTGGCACGCGCTTCGCGCACCACGAGCGCGCGCGGAAAGCTGAGGCGCAGAGCGATTAAATCGCCTCGGCCGATCTGGGAGCGGAGGCACCGTATGAGCTTGCGTGTGATCCATTGCTTGGTGGTCCTGCTGATCGCTGTCACCCTGATCCCAGCCGAAGGGCTCACCCAGCCGGCTTCGGAGCGGCAGGCCTGTGCAGCAGGCGAGGCCCAGGCTGTTGTCGGGCAACCCTACTCGCCAGATCTGGCCGAGAGGGCCCGCCGGACAGCCGGGGCTCGCGAGGTCCAAAAGGTCGAGCCAGGGGGCGCCTACACAACCGACCTCAACGCCGATCGGCTGAACATCGAGGTGGACCGCGCCGGCATCGTGACAGGTCTTCGTTGCGGATAAGAGTCTCTCGCCCGCGGCTGTTGCCGCGGTCCACCGAGTCACCGAAATCCTCATTCCTCCCAACTTGAAGAGAACGGGGAAGACTGCCGGGCCCAAGCAACCCCAATGCTTCTGCCCATCCATCATTGGTCCAATCCCGATTTCAGACGGATTGATACCGGAATATAATTTGCTCCAATGGCGAGTGCTTTGGCTCCAACGCCGTCCAGTCCGAGTTGTGTTGCCCTTCCGGGCGGACCCACCACTCGCCAAGGATCGTACGTTGAACGAGGAGGAATGCACAATGGCACGCAATCCCATGACCCCCTTCCGTCCCGGTGGCGGAATGTTCCCTGGTGATCCCTTTCTCTCGCTCCATCGCGAGATGAACCGCCTGTTCGATGATGTCTTCCGCAGTGCTGGCTTGCCCGCCGCTGGGACACAGGGCCAAGGCGTCGGCAACTTCGTCAACGCCAGCATGAACGTGTCGGAGACGGAGAAAGAGCTCCGCATCACGGCGGAACTGCCCGGTGTCACCGAGCAGGACATCGACATCAGCCTCGATGACGATGTGCTCACGATCCGGGGGGAGAAGAAGTTCGAGCGCACGGACGACAAGGAGAACTTCCACTTCGTCGAATGTTCTTACGGCACCTTCCAGCGCTCGCTGCGGCTGCCCTTCCCGGTGGATCCGGAGCAGGTGCAAGCGAGCTTCGAGAATGGGGTGCTCACGGTGACGGTGCCCAAGACCGGACGGCAGGAGCGCTCGCGTCGCATCCAGGTGCAGGGCCGCGGTGCGAGAAGCCAGAGCACTCAGAACGCTCAAGATGGTCAAGGCGGTCGTGGGGCGGGCGGGGAAGGTCAGAAACAAGGCGAGGCCGGCGCATCGGAACAGCCTTCCGACCCGCACTCCGGCTGACAATCCAGCCCCGGCGTAAGGTCAGGGCTGCCGAAGCCACGGCGCGAGGTGCATCCGCTTGATCGTCGTGGCTCCTTGTTGCCTGGATGAGCAAGTTGGGAACCGGAGCTGGATAGCGTAGACGCCTGTTTGGCTTCTGAGCAAAGATCCCGCCATGCCCTTCAAGGCCAATGCCACTCGCCGTCACCACATCCCCAAGCAACGGCATCGAG
>KI911943.1:118119-118820 GCA_000517005.1 Microvirga lupini | reverse complement strand
ACGGCGGTTCAGACCGGCCCCTGGGCAGGTCGCGCCAGTAATCCCCCATCTCCTGTTCCCGTTTCTTGTCGGGCCAGACCTGGTCATCGCCGTAGAAGGCCGGAGCGCCCCGGACCTGCTCTTCGGTGATGTCGGTGCGATACCCGTGAAGCCCGGTGTCGTAGGTGAGCTTCTCCCACGGGATGGTGTGATGGTGGACTCCAAGTCCCAGGAAGGCGCCGAACGTCCCATCGACGTAGACCACCTGCCCGCTCACCTTCTCGATCAAGAGCCGCTTGATGGTGCCAATCCGATGCCCCTGGAGATTGAGCACCGCGGTGCCCTCGACACGGTCGCTCTCGATGACAGGCTTGGATGAGGCATGTCGGGGGATCGGGCCCCAGAGATAGCAGCCATTCTCCACGATCCCGAATGCGACGACGGACTGGTTGACGTCCAGCGTCCAGGGTTCCTCCGGAACGATCTGCCGCTCGAGGGTCCAGGGCCCGTCCGAGGTAGGGAGCGTCGCCCCGTCCGGATCGCCGGTGATGCCACGCAGGTCAGGGGCTGTTGCCGAGTGGAACACGTAATACGTTGTTCGTCTCATGAGCACCTCCCTTTCACTGGGATGGATGGCCTCTGGGCATTTGCGAGGGTCGCCCCTCGCCCGGAACGCTCGATCCTCGGCTCAATGCCCGGTCGTGGCATGCGGGGCCGCGACA
>KI911943.1:112639-118019 GCA_000517005.1 Microvirga lupini | reverse complement strand
CTTTGTCGCGGGAACGGCTGACGGACCGGGCCCCTTCCGGATAGAGTAGGGCGCATGCAACCCATTTCCTACCGGCGTCACCAGTTCCCGCCCGAGATCATCCGGCACGGTGTCTGGCTCTACCTGCGCTTCACGCTCAGCTACCGCGATGTCGAAGAGCTCTTGGCTGAGCGAGGCCTCGACATCTCCGACGAGACGATCCGGCGATGGGTCTTCAAGTTTGGGCCAATCGTCGCCCGTAATGTGCGCCGACTGCGCCCTCGACCCAGTGATCGGCGGCACCTGGACGAGATGGTGGTCTCCATCCAGGGTCGCCGCATGGACTTGTGGAGGGCTGTCAATAGCGAGGGCGAAATCCTGGATGTCCTTATGCAACCGAAGCGGGACAAGGCTGCGCCCCTGAAGCTCATGCGCAAGCTGCTCAAAAAACAGGGTTTTGCTCCGATTGGGCTTGTGGCCGATAAGCTGCCGTCTACGGGGCCGCCCAACGGGAACTGGGCCTCTCGGCTCGCCATGAGCAGGGCGTGCGCAAGAACAACCGGGCGGAAAACTCGCACCAGGTGCGACGAGAACGGAAGATGCAAGGGTTCAAGTCGGCGGGGTCAGTCCAGCGCTTCCTCTCCATCCATTCTGCCGTTTACAACACGTTCAACCTCCAGCGCCATCTCATCTCCCGCCGAACTCTCCGCCAGTTCCGGACCAAGGCGGCAACCCAATGGCATCAAGTGGCAGTCGCTGCCTGACGAGATCGATCTTCGGCTCCTTTGCTGCTTCACTTCGGTTCCCGTGACAGAGTCCTCAGAACTCTTCCTTGCGGTCGGACGTTCCTGAACCAGAGGTGCGTCCTGAGGAGAGAGTATGGCTTGGTCGATCCCCATCGGGGCCGTGAAGGGCACGATCATTCGCGTCCACTTCACCTTTCTTCTCTTCCTGGTCTGGATTGCGGTGACGCACTATGCTCAGGGTGGACGCGAGGCAGCCCTCCAGGGCGTCATCTTCATCGTTCTTCTGTTCCTCTGCGTGCTGCTGCACGAGTTCGGCCATGTCCTGGCTGCCAGACGCTACGGCGTGCAGACACCGGACATCACCCTCCTGCCCATTGGTGGCGTGGCTCGGCTCGAGCGTATCCCCGAGGAGCCGTCTCAGGAGTTGATCGTCGCCCTGGCTGGACCGGTCGTGAACCTCGTGATCGCGGCTGTCCTATACCTGGCGCTCGGTGGGTTCCTGCCGCGGGAGAGCATGGAGCTCCAGAACCCGGGAGTGAGCCTGCTGGCCCGCCTGGTCTCGGTGAACATCTTCCTGGCAATCTTCAACCTCATCCCCGCGTTCCCGATGGATGGCGGGCGCGTGCTCCGAGCGATCTTGGCTTACCGCATGGGCTACAGCCGCGGCACACAGATTGCCGCCACAGTCGGGCAGGTCCTGGCGTTTGGGCTTGCCCTGCTCGGCCTCATGGGCAACCCGCTTCTGATCTTCATCGCGATCTTTGTCTATCTGGGGGCGGCCTCGGAAGCTCATGCAGTCCAGATGCGCCAAGTCTCCCGTGGGCTGCTGGTCTCAGATGCGATGATCACCCGGTTTGAGATCCTGACGCCCAGCAGCCGTGTCGAGGACGCGGTGCAGTATCTGATCCAGACCACTCAACACGAATTCCCTATTGTTGATAGTGCGGGACATCTGCGAGGTGTGCTCACGCGCGACGACATGATCCGCGCGTTGCGCGAACGAGGTCCGGACACGCCGGCGGTGGAGGTCATGCGCTCTGACGTTCCTGTCATTCATCATCGTCGGCCGCTCGATGATGTCTTGCGCCTCATGCAGGACGGCCGCTTACCTGCCATCGGAGTGGTCAACAGCGAGGCACGGCTTGTGGGTCTGGTCACACCGGAAAACATTGCCGAGACGATGATGATCCTTGCGGCGAACCCCAAACGCTCCGTGCGAATGCCTTGGCAACGGATCTCCTCCAGTTAACCCGGCGTAGATGTCCGATCATCTTGGAATGAGAAATCCTGTCTTGCTTGCTGATGGGGTCAGAACAAGGTGCGCCGAGAGACCGGCAAGGAGGAGATGGTTCAAGTCCATCGCAATGAAGGAGTAGCGATTCACATTGGCCCCGAGTCATGCGCGGACGCTCCGTTGCGTCAGACCCTGACCCCTTCCGCCCAGGCGATGCCATGCCAAAGCGCAGCGTCCGGTCGCCTATGCCATGTGGCAAGAGCATCTAAGACAGCCTGGACGGTCTCGCGCGGAGTGCCGGTCTCGGCAATCTCGTCGATGGCTTCCTCGATGATCTTGGCCAAGTTGACGACATAGGCCTCGAAGTCCGGTTGCCCAGAGCAGCCGCCAAAGAACACCCAAGTGTTCCGCCGGGGCTGGGCGCCAGCCTGATGCAGAAGCTGCACGAGGCGGCGGCCCACAATAGGATCGTTGCCGCGGCGGTCGTAGGTGCGTTGGTAAGCGTGCCAGATCGGGGCCAGCCCCGGCGGCTCCGGCCAGAGCCGCATCACGTCGTAGTCATCATCCGCCAAGATGATCCGTCCGCCCGGGCGCACGGCGCGAACCATGGTTCGCACGATGAACAGCGGATTGGAGACGTGCTCAAGCAGAAAACGGGCATGTGCCATGTCAAAATGGCCCCACTCGCCGTCGGTCAAAGGTGCGATCTCTGCATTTCCCTGCCGCATATCGATGAGATGGGTTTCGCCGTCAGCGTCCGCCTGCCTGATCGCTTCAAGGATCTGCTCATTGCTGCGTTCGATTCCCACGACCGGAACACCTGTTACCTTGGCCATGGCTCGCGAGAACTGGCCCAGACCAGCGCCAAAATCAACAACGCGCTCTCCCGGGGTGAGAGCGGCCTGTGCAAGAAACCGCTCGTTGAGCAGGTGGTTCATCGCGGTAAGCCGCTGCTGTTCCGCTGGACTGGTTCCGTGGGTGTAATGAGATGAGGACATGCGGTGCTCCCCGGATGATCTGGTGAGACATCCCAAGCCATGGCAACTCGCGTGCACAGCTCGGTTC
This sequence comes from Microvirga lupini, assembly GCA_000517005.1. Classification (GTDB taxonomy): domain Bacteria; phylum Pseudomonadota; class Alphaproteobacteria; order Rhizobiales; family Beijerinckiaceae; genus Microvirga; species Microvirga lupini. Next base: position 114,995 of record KI911943.1, on the reverse strand, counting down.
CTCCGCCTGCCGCTGAGATCGCAGCGCTGCCCGATTATGATACCACCGGGGCATCGTGCTGGCGACGTTGCTGGATAAGCGGTCGTGGGATCAGCGAGGCCATTGTGCTGGGCTGCGCCGGCATGGCGGATCTCGCGGCGGACCTTTCAGCCCGACACGGGCTGCCGGTCCTCGATGGCGTCGCATGCGCCATCAAACTCGTAGAAACCCTTGTGGGACTGAGTCTCAAAACATCCAAGGTCTGAGGACATTCCCCCTCCCCTGCCCAAGCGTTATGGCGGCCGGTTCGCTGCCGATGGATTTTGACGGATCGGCGCGATCCCTTCCTTGCCCAGTCACTCCGATGCGTCGTGGAATTCGTCCGTCGTGACGGAGAAGTCCGCCAGGAAGGACGGACCGAAGCTCGTCGAGATCGCCACATCGGTGGCATCCCGGCCCGTGGCCATCAGGATGCGTCCGATCCTCGGCGTGTTGTGTCGGGCGTCGAACGTGTACCACCGGCCGTCCAGGTAGGCTTCGAACCAAGCGCTGAAATCCATCGGATCATCTACCGGCGGAATGCCGATATCGCCCAGGTAGCCCGTGCAATAGCGCGCCGGGATGTTCATGCAGCGGCACAGGGTGATGGCGAGATGCGCGAAGTCACGGCAGACACCGACCCGATCGTTGTGTCCCTGCCAGGCCGTCCGGGTTGCGCAAGCATCCTGATAATTGAACGTGATCCGGTCATGCACGTAATCGCAGATCGCCTGAACACGCGCCCATCCACCCTCGATGCCGCCGAACAGACGCCAGGCGGTGGCCGAGAGCTGATCGGTGTCGCAGTACCGGCTCCCAAGCAGATAGACGATCACATCGTCAGGCAGTTCCTCGACAGACTGCTGCACGGCATCCGGAACGATCGGATCGGCCAATCCGGAATCGTGGATCAGGAAATCCGCTGAAAGCTCAAGCTGCCCGGCCGGCGCAAGCAGCCGGGTGCAGACGTTGCCGAAGGCATCACGATACTGCCGGTGCTCGACGGGAGGATCGCACACGAGGTCATCGGGCGTGATGAGGTCCGGCATCCGCGATGGATGAACATTCAGCATCAGGAGCATCGGCGTCGGCTGCGGGCACTCGAAGGCGATCCGATAGCCGGCCTGAATCTTCATCGAGCACCCTGCGGGTCGGAGAGCCAGGGCTCATTGTCGGCCGAGGTTGTCCTGCCGGCGCGTCGCGCTGGGTTGCCCTCCGAGGACGTCACGTTCACCTCGACAGTCATCCCCTCGAAGTCGCCCGGCTCGCCCATCCATGTTCCGGAGAGCGGCACGGCCTGCCGGGGATCGCGTGCCACCGCGATGCGGATGAGGTCGCGATTGCCGATGATGCCGTTGGTCGGGTCGAACTCGACCCAACCGGCGCCAGGCAGGTAGACCTGGCACCAGGCGTGGGTCGAACCGCCGCCGACGTGGCCGGATCCGTCCAGGCTCGGGCTGTAAATGTAGCCTGACACGAAGCGTGCCGCGAGCCCGAGCGCGCGCACGGCCTCGATCATCAGGATCGCAAAGTCGCGGCAGGTCCCGCGATTGAGCATCAGGGTCGTCAGAGGATCCTGGATGCCGGTTTCCGAGCGCCTGTTGTAAGTGAAACTCTCCTTGATGGCGTAGGTGAGGGTCATCAGGAGCTCACCGGTGCGGGTTGGGCGTCCCTGATGCAGGAACTTCTGAACCCAGTGATGGATCCGGTGATCCGGGTCGAGATACTGTCGCTCCATAGCCCGCGTCAGGTCCGGCATCTCCTCTGCGCTGTAGGCAAAGGGATAGATCTGGGCATAATCCTCCATTTGGAAGTCCGGCGCGTTCAATGGCTGATGGTCGAGGCGGATGTTGCTCTCGAACCGTAGCGCGGATGCCTCTCTGGTGAACCGCGCAATGGCAACGCAGTTGCCGAAGACATCATGGATCCAGCGTATGGCGCTCGGAGCCGGGTCGATCTCGATCCAGGCATCCAGGAGCCTTTGATCATAGCTGTCGCGGGGACGGAACATGATGCGGTGCTCGCCGAACGAAACCGGCCGCTTATAGCGATACGTCGTGACGTGTCGGACTGCGAGAAGGGTCATCTCATCCGCCAACCACCGAGGTACTGCCGTCACCGGACCTCCTGCTTGCGCAGAGTTTAGGATCTAATGCTCTGGAGGAGGAAGCCCATAGTTTCGGCTTCCTTCCCGTCGCCAAGGTCGCGATCGGGGTCGCCGCTCGGACCAGCTAACCCATGAGTTTTGCCTCTCCCGCGCCAGCACCGATTGCGGTTTTCCAGAGGGAAGTGCGAATTCGCGGGCTGCCCAATCCTGCCTTGTTCCGCCGGCTCTGTT
>KI911943.1:112269-112539 GCA_000517005.1 Microvirga lupini | reverse complement strand
CCGACATTCCCGACATCAGCGAGGAGCTACAGACCCTATGGCCGCAATCGTGAGCCAGAATACAAATCGGAATTACGCGCTCCACGAGTCGTAATGCTGTGTGCTCAATGTCTGCTTCTCGAACGGGGCAACATAGGCGAGTGCTAGTCTGATCATTTGCGCCATTCCGGGCACTATTCCATCGAACTGCTCAAGCCGGTCCGCATTCATCCTGAGCTGGTCTATAGTCTGGATATTCTCTCTCCGCAGCACCTCCCAGGCGATAGGAGG
>KI911943.1:112049-112169 GCA_000517005.1 Microvirga lupini | reverse complement strand
CAGATAGAGACCCTCAATAGGTCCTGGGCAGGTGTCATAAAAATGGGGCATAGGAACCTCCTAAGCCTTGCCGGCGGGAGCACGCGCATCTCCCAGCCGTCCGTGCCAGGATCATTCAAG
>KI911943.1:110783-111949 GCA_000517005.1 Microvirga lupini | reverse complement strand
CTGGCAATCGTCTATTATACGCCTCTGCGGAACATACAACCAGCACAATTCCATCAGTGGTTGTTGTAAATTGGCAGCCCGCTGCTCGTTTTTTTGCGGTTGAGGTAGGGGCTTTCGCAGACCGGCCACCGAAACTATGCATCTGGTTGAGGCTTCGGCCTGGAGTTGTTGGCCTGCGCCTTGCGTTCCTCTTCCTCCGCCAGCGTCTCAAGGCGCGCGGCTGTCTCAAGGAGCTGCTCGCGTGCCTCGTCGATCGAAAGCTTCTGGACCTTGGTCCGGATCTCTTGCGCCTGCCGGCGATACTCCGCCGCTCGGTCATGATGGGGATGCTGCTGCATGGCCTACGGCCTCCAACCAAGCCAATGATGGTAGCCTACAGCTGAACGGGGACGCCGGCGTGGCTAGGCAGATCCCACATTGGCTGGTGCTGGGGCCTCGCGATTGGGGCGGTCCTACGAACCAGCCATGAGAGGCCGCAGACCTAGAGTAGCGGATCGGGCAGGCGCTCCATAGTGCTCCTTTGGCCTAAGCATGGCCCGGGTTCTCGGAAAAGCGCAGCGTACTGAACCTCGCGCCGTGGCGGCAACTCGCCTCTTACCGCGCCTCTGCGCCAGTGGCTGAAATCCGCGTGGCTATCCCTGCCGACGTGCAGTTGATCCGCGCGTCGATGATCTGGGGTCCCACCGCTATCGGGCAGAACCTGCACATGCGCGTCAGCCCCGACAACGGCGCCAGCTTCGTCCAAACCGGCAATGTTCCGGCAATGCTTATGTCTCCCGCTATGTCTTCGGCAACGGGTCGACGATCTCAATCTTGTCTGGTGGCTATCAGCAGTTCGACGTGGCAACGGGTATCACGGAGGTTAATAATCCATACCCACAGTTGATCACGTTCGATATAGCCCGGGAGAATGGCTTCCTTCACTTGAAGAGCCACGCGGCAGCGTTTTCCAATACGCAGTCGCCCATGATCGTGCTTCAGAACGGCATCATCGGTGGCAGCTACAACATGCTGGTTCTTTTCCCGACGACCGGATTGTTGGGAACAAACACCAAGCTGATCGTCGAGGGCTGCTGAAATGGCTAAAGTATTGATCTGGCAGGACGGGCAAGAGATTGAAATCAACGCGGCCGATCGGCAGACGCCCTATGGGGTTCCGTTGCAAT
>KI911943.1:108568-110683 GCA_000517005.1 Microvirga lupini | reverse complement strand
GCGGACGAGGCCGTTATGCCCGGCCCGATGATCACCACGTCATAGCTGTCCGCCACACGCGTCCTCCTGGAGGTCCGGCTCCAGGATCAGGATGCCGGCATCGGGAGGATGTGGCACCCGCGGACTTCGACAGCGAGGATTGGGTGAGGCGACAAGGAAGGCAGTGCATCCGTGCCTGTCCTTGTCCCTCGGGCCAAGCGGCCACGGCGGCGGATCTAGGGGCTCTCCATGACAGGAGAATGATGGATGGCAGTAGCCGGCCTGATGTCGAGCTAGCCCTTGGAGGCGCCCTGTCCTTGAGGTGCGGTGGAACTCGTCTCGGAGGGTGACTTGGACATCACCATCCTGCCGTGACCGCGCCGCTCAGGCGATTTGCAGAACCTTGACCACACAATTCCTCCTCGGCTCCGCTTACGTGTCACACTCCTGTGCCATGGTATCTGAGACACGGAGGACAATGCGATGGTGTGGCTCGCCCGAACCCTGCTTGTTGTGATCATGATCGTTACCGCCATGGCGACAGCAGCGAGCGCACAAGAATTCCGGACCATCACACTGATGTCCTGGAACATCGAGAACCTGTTCGATACAACCGATGATCCCACCAATCCGTTTGACGATACCTTCCTGCCCAAGGCGGTGAAGGACGCCCGCCCGGGGCACGCGGCACACTGCCGACAGTTCAATCCCATTCCCGCCTTCGCCCGCGAGTGCATCGAGATCGACTGGACGGACGAAAAGCTTTCCCGCAAACTCCAGGCTATCGCCGACGTGATCCGGGCGGTTCGCCCGCAGCCGGACGTCATCATCCTGCCAGAACTTGAGAACTCTGGCATTCTCTCGCGCCTGAATGCCGAGTTCCTCGCCGGCCTCGGCTACGCGACCCAGATCGAACTCGACACGACGGTCATGGATCTCGACCGCGGCATCGATGTCGGTATCCTCTCACGCCTGCCCTCCGCCTCCCCGCCCACGGCCCACAAGGTGGACTTCGGGAACGACACCGACCTGTGCCGGGCGACGCGGGATATCGTCGCGGCGCCGCTCACTCTGCCCGATGGCCGGACGCTCCACCTCTATGCCGTCCACTTCCCGTCCGGCGGCAATCCGATTGAATGCCGCGAGCGCGCGATGCGGACGCTGAACGCGCTCAGCTCGGCGCTGCCCACAGATGCCATCGCGGTTGCGGGCGGGGACTTCAACTTTCCCTGCAACGAGCCGGAGGGCGACCTGTTCGGGCGGTTCCTGGCCGAGGGCCGCTGGAGCGTCCCGCCGGAGGTCAGGACAGGATGCGAGGAGCCCGGGTCCAACAAGTTCCGCAACGCGCGTCCAAGTAATCGCTCTTGGTTCACCTAGTCGTTCCTGGATTTCTTCCTGGTCTCCGACAGCCTGCGGACGGAGAGGCCCAGTCCGGTGGGCTGGTTTGCCAATCTGGGGAGTTTCAGGACGGCCGTCGTCTCGGCCCAGCAGGTGGAAACAACCGACCAGGGTTTCGTATCGCCGCGCCGCTATGACTTTGAGGCAGGCCGCGGCATCTCCGACCACTGACCCATCCTGATCGAGCTGGTCACTAGACCCTTAGAGTCGCATGGCTGGAGGGTGTCCGTCGGCCATCAAGCCTATCGGGGTGTCATCCAGCCATTCATTCTTGGTTGGGCAGGCTTCCTTGTGCGGGCGCCGGGGTAGTCATGCATCTCGCCATCATGGTCCTTGGTGCAGCCTGTGGCACTGCAAGGTTCCATCGTGCGCACGCGTTGCCGCACGATCTGCGGCATATCCAAAGAGGCTATCAACCGGCGGACAGACCAGAGGCCTCAGGGTGAGCACCGCAATCCCTCACGGCCTGCGCACTCCGCTCCTCGAAGTGCGCCTGCCGCGGCAAAACGAGAAAGTCGTCTGGGACGCGGTCTTGGCCGCGCCGCCACAAGGTGAGGCGCCCGCTTGAGCGCCTCCACGGCATCGGCCTACTTCTTCAGGTCGGACCGATTGCTCGCCGTGGACGATGGGCCACCTTGCCCTTCCTTGCGGCCGGACAGCTTGCCGGCCACGCGTCTGAGCGCATCCGAGATGTCGTACTTCAGCTTGTTGGTGATCTCCGACATGGTCATGACGAAA
>KI911943.1:108108-108468 GCA_000517005.1 Microvirga lupini | reverse complement strand
CAGTCCTGTTGATGGCATTGAAGGGCGTCGGACCGGAGTTCGCCGGCATTCTTTGGTCAGAGGGCTTGTTTCGGTCCTTTACCAATCGCCGGCAGGTGGCGGCCTATGCGGGTCTGGCCCCGACACCCTGGCGCAGCGGCTCGATTGATCGTGAGCAGGGCGTGTCGAAAGCCGGCAACCTGCGGCTGCGCACCACGATGATCCAGCTGGCCTGGCTCTGGTTGCGGCACCAGCCGGCTCGGCGCTCAGCGGCTGGTTCCGCGAGCGGGTGGCTCGCCATGGCGGGCGCATGCGCAAGACGGCGATCACCGCGCTTGCGCGCAAGCTCCTGGTGGCGTTCTGGAAGTACGTGACCGCCGG
>KI911943.1:107670-108008 GCA_000517005.1 Microvirga lupini | reverse complement strand
GGGGCTGGAACAAGATTTGCTCCCAAACATACGGTAACGTAGTACGTAGCAAGAACGTGGGTCGGTGAACTGACCGAAAGGCCTCCGCAAGTGCTGAATTCAGCTTGGATCTTGATGTTCAAGCCATCATCCAGGGCTGAACACTTGATGGAAAACCGTGCAGCTCTCTGGAGTGTCGTCCGTGCGTCAGCAGCGCTGTCTGGATCGGTCCGACACAGCTGATTAATGCTATAGTTTCAAACGGGCACCTGAGTGAGGTGAGTATCCTGTTCCCTCCCGTTGGGCGATCAATCGGCGAGAATTCGTGGAAGGTTGTCGCTCCGTTCTATCTTACCGTA
>KI911943.1:98744-107570 GCA_000517005.1 Microvirga lupini | reverse complement strand
CCGACCCCATCATGGCGAGCGCGCCGATGTTTTTGACGAAGGCCGACAGAATCGTCACCGCCGCAACCAGCAGCACGATCTGCCCCTGCACGGAGGTCAGGTGCGGCGCGACCTTCGTCAGGGCCGCTTCCATCACGCCGGAGCGCGCCACCGCCGCGCTGACGACGAGCGCTGGCCACGATGATGACGATGTCGTTGCTGAAGCCGGCAAAGGCTTGGCTGTAGGGCACGATTCCGGTGAACACCGCGGCCAGCAGGGCGAGAACCGCCACCAGATCGTAGCGCAGCCGGCCCCAGAGGAAGAGAACCATGGTCGCGGCAAGGACGGTGAAGGCAAGGGCCTGATCGAGAGCCATCGGACCACCATAGGCCAACGTCCCAAAGGCTAACGCACAGCGATGATGGGTGCCATCATCACACAACCATCGCAATGATCCAGAACATCCTTGTCGGGCTCAGGCAACGCGAATTCTTGCAGACTGGCCGCTGTGACCTTCAGCCAGCCCTTCAACGCCTAGCGCAGATACGCTTCGGACGCGTAGCGTCGCATCATGTGCTGGGTATTGAACCGCGATCCGATGCGGCTGATCGCCTGCTTCATCATCCAGATCCAGCGAGCCCGATCCTGATGATAGGTCGGAAGGACGATATGCTCCAGTTTGTCGTAGAGAGCCCGGGCGTCGGCTTCGTGTGAGGCCTCTCCCACAGTATGGCCGATCGCCCATCCGGTGATCCCCTCCTCGCAGGCCTCAACCCACCAGCCGTCGAGCGAACTGAGATTCAGCACACCATTGAGCGCGGCCTTCATGCCGCTGGTCCCGGAGGCTTCGAACGGCGGCAGCGGTGTGTTCAGCCATACGTCACTGCCGGCAATCAGCTTGGCGGCAAGCGCCATGTCGTATCCGGGCAGGAACACGATGCGGCCTTCTGTGCGGCGCGAATGCGCAATGACCTGTTGGATCGATGCCTTGCCAACGTCATCACGCGGATGCGCCTTCCCGGAGAACACAACCTGGAACGGCCATCGGGAGTGAATGGCCTCAAGCCGTTCCCTATCGGCAAACAGCAGGTCCGGACGCTTATAGCCGGTCATCCGCCGCGCAAAGCCAATGATCGGCAGTGAGGGACTCAGATTAACCCCCGTCCTGGACCGGATCTCCTCCACAAGCTCATCTTTGGCGCGCTGATGCGCCGTCCAGATTGCCTCATCACTCTGCTGGTCCGCCCGCATCAGCTCATCCGGCTCGTAGTGCCACTCGGGGAAGATGCCATCGAACAACGCGGCCATCGCGGGATGCACCCACTGGCCGGGGTGAACACCGTTTGTGATCGAGCGGATGCGGTAACCAGGATACAACTGTCGGGCTGTTTCCGCGTGCCGGCGCGCAACGCCGTTGATATAGCCGCTGAGCTTCAGTGCCAAGTGCGTCATGTTGAGCTTGTCCCGGCCTGCCAGAAGCTTCAGCTGATCAAGCTCAATGAAGTCGCCGAGAACACGCGCAGCGTCGTCATAGGTGAACCGGTCGTGCCCCGCCTCAACTGGGGTATGGGTGGTGAACACGCACTGGCGGCGCACCGCGTCCGCATTGTACCGCATGAGCTCCTCCGTGCCGTCATAGCGACCCCGGCGATGCTGACGCAGCAACGACACGGCAAGAAGAGCCGCATGGCCCTCGTTCATGTGGTACGTTTCGATGGCGAACCCGAGCGCGCGCAGGATCGTTTCACCACCAACCCCCAGCACAACCTCCTGCTTCAAACGATCAATCTCGCTTCCGCCGTAGAGCCGGTCCGTGATGGCCCGGTCCTCCGGGGCGTTGGGTTCAACATCGGTGTCGAGGTAGATGACCGGGACCCGGTTGCCGCGCGGGGAACTCAGCTCGTACAGCCAGGGCCGCACCCAGACCGAGCGGCCTTCGATGGTGATGGCGGTCATGGCTCCGAGCGGTGTGGCCCATTGGCTCAGGTCCCAAGGGTCAGGATGGTCGATCTGCCAGCCATCCTCGTTAATCTCCTGGCGCAGATAGCCCTGGCGGCTGGCCAGGGTGACGAACACCATCGGGAGTTCCAGGTCCGCCGCGGAGCGCGCCACATCTCCGGCCAGAATGCCAAGGCCGCCGGCATAGGTGTGGATCTCCGGCCGAAGCCCGATCTCCATCGAAAAGTACGCAATCCGTGTCCGGGGGAGATAGGTTTGGATCGTGGGCATCATCGCCTCCAGACTTCTCTTGATCAAAAGGCTGGTCGCTCCGGGGCGCCTACGCGGCGACCAGAATGACGGTTGAACGCGGGGAGACTGTGACCATTCCGGGGTCAGGAAGCAGTGCTTCCTCGCCCGGTTCTGCGATGTCCTCTGGTGACGGCTTCGATGTATCCACGACCACGCGCCATGGAGTGGCCGTCTCTGGGAGTGCGAAGCGGCAGGGCGCGGAGGTGGCGTTAAACAGCAGACAGAGCCTCGCGTCCGCCGCTCCCTGCCCGCTCTCTCCAACGACGCAGCCAATTCGGTTTTCTCGTCCATGCCACTCAGGAGCCCTCCCCTCGCTCCCCAACCAGCTGATCTCCTGGGCGGTGTAAAACCTCCCGGCGGCTAGCACGCGGTGCGCCTTGCGGAACGCAATGAGACGGCTCACGAACCGGACCAGATCCACATTGCGTGCCATGAGGCTCCAGTCGTACCAGGAGATCGCGTTGTCTTGGCAATAGGCATTGTTGTTGCCGGATTGGCTGCGCCGGAACTCGTCGCCGCCCAGGAGCATCGGGACGCCCCGCGAGACGAAAAGCGTCACCAACATGTTCTTGATCTGTGGCAGCCGGACTGCTTCGATCAATGGATCATCCGTCAGCCCTTCGATCCCGTTGTTCTCGCTGAAGTTTTCGGCACTGCCGTCGCGGTTATCCTCGCCATTCGCCTCATTGTGCTTGCGCGCATAGCTGACGAGATCGTTGAGCGTAAAGCCGTCATGGCAAGTCACGAAGTTGATGCTGTTCAACGGCGTCTTGCCTGCGCTCTGGTAGAGATCGGCGCTGCCGCCAAGGCGTGTCGCGAATGCCCCGGTCATGCCTGCATCGCCGCGCCAGAAGCGGCGCACGTCGTCGCGATAATGGGCATTCCACTCTGCCCACCGCCGGCCCGGGAAGGCTCCAACCTGAAAGGCCCCACCCGCATCCCAGGGCTCCGCAATCAGCTTCACGTCACGCAGGACCGCATCTTCAGCAATCTGCTCGAGCAGGGGGGGCTTGTGGAGCAGGGCTCCATCCTGGTCGCGAGTTAGGACGGACGCGAGGTCGAAGCGGAACCCATCGATGTGGAAGTGAACGACCCAATAACGAAGGCAGTCGATGATCAGCGTGCGAACGATCGGGTGATTGCAGTTCAGCGTGTTGCCGCACCCCGTGACATCAACGTAGCGGCGCTTGTCTGGCGTGAGGAGATAATAGACCGAGTTAGCCAAGCCGCGAAAGTTGATGGTCGGGCCGGTTTCGTCGCCCTCGGGAGTGTGATTGAACACCACATCGAGAATGACCTCGATGCCGGCCCTGTGAAGCTCCCGGACCATGGTCTTGAACTCGATGACGGCGGCGCGGGGGTCTTGGTTACTGGCATAGCCCGCTTTGGGCGCGAAGACGGCGATGGGATTATAGCCCCAGTAGTTCCGCCGCGCGGGGCCCCACCCGACACCGGGGCGCCAGCGTTCGGAGTCGCGGAACTCCTGGACCGGGAGGAGTTCCACGGCGGTAACGCCAAGTTCACGCAGATAGGGAATCTTCTCCACAACCCCAAGGTACTGGCCGGGATGGTGGACGCGCGATGCCACATCCTTCGTGAAGCCGCGGACATGGGTCTCGTAAAGGATAAGATCGCTCCAGGCCTGACGCGGCGGGAGAACCCCCTCCCAATCGAACGCATGGTCGACGACCAGACCGATGGCGACGGGACTGGCCGGGTCGGGATTGCGATCGATGTCACCAAGATTCAGAATCGCCGCCGCATAGGGGTCGAGAAGGAATTGGCCGGAGTCAAGGTTGGGCGTCCCATCAGGATTTGATGCCCCCTTGACTCGGATGGCATAGCCCTTGCCGTGCAGTTGGCCCTTGAGACAAACATGCCAGACATCACCGGTGCGGTGTTGTTCTGGACTGAGCTCGACAACTTGGGCCGGTTCGCGATCGTCCCGGTCGAACAGCAGCAGACTGACCCCGGTGGCATGCTGGCTGAGGACCGAGAAGTGAAACCTGCTGCCGGCTTCATGCATGCCGAGCCGCAGGGGATGGCCTGCTTCAACCTCGATCGTGCGTAGGGACTCGTCTATCGCAGGCTCCTGGCTCTACACGGCAACCCGCTGAGAGCGCTGGCCGCCTGCTCGCAACAAGCAAGCTTAGTTCGGACGGGCTGAGTTCGCCATCTGCCGATGGTGGTAGTGGTGGGACAGATGCAGGAACCGATCCGGGGTGGGTGACCTGCGCGGCTCTGACTGCACCCATCCCGGCTGCCGCCCTGGCTCGTCCGTTATCGTGCATCGTTCCATGACTTGATCTGCACTCGGTGCCTCTGCTCCCCAGCAAACCAGCTCGCGCCGGAGCACAGTACTGGTGTGCGCAATCGACCATGGTTCGGTGGAAGCCGATACGGGAATGGCTCCGTCGTCACCGCAAGGCGACGCCGTCACTCTCGCCCAGGTTGGCGGCGGCGGTGGCAGAGGTATGCCGGCATGTGGAGGATCAGATCGCAACTTTCGCGGGCAGACCCTGGAGCACGTACCCGAGCACAGCCGCATGACGGACCACCTGATCGGAGCCTATATCTGGGGCCTCCTCGACGACTATCTCCACAACCGCAACGCCGCTGCGGAAGCGGCCGGTTGTTCGGTGACGAGCGCGTGTGCTGGGCTCGCAACAACCTCCCGCAGTGGCAAGGGCCGCCGGCGCAGCACCCGGCCTTCAAATCGGCGCTGGATGAGATGCGCCACCGCGGGACCTCGGATAGCCACTATCTCGCTGCGGGCGATCCGCTGCTGTTCGCCCGTGCCGGCAGCCTGCTGGTCTTCCTGATGCAGACGCTGCAACCGCAGCGCTGATCGCGGCCTCCAGAGTCCCATGCAGGTTTGAACCTGCCGCGTCAGACAACTGTGCCCACACCATTCCAGGCCCTGAGATGGTGTGGATGAGGCACGAACGAACGGAGGGCTCCACCCGGTTTCGGCTTGCATCGAATGCTCGAGACCGACGAAAATTCCAGGTTAAGTGTCGAAAACTTGGGTGTGGGTGAGCAGTGAAGCCATTGAAGTCAATCAATCAGCTGGCTGACGCCGACATGCTGAGGATACTGCCTCTGACGACCCGGATCGTTCTGCCTGTCGCGGTGTTAAGCCCAAGCATGACCAGGGAGGAACTGCGATGGCAATCGATGTCCGTTCGGAATTGCGAAGGCCCATGAGCCTCATCCTCATGGGTCTCGCCGTGCTGGGGTGGGTGCTGCTTCTAGCAACGTTTGTCAGCTACTCTGGCAGGCAGCGGGCCGCACAGGATCAGATAGGACAGCTCCGCACAAGCGAAACAGACCTGCGCAATCAGCTCGCTGCGCAGCAGCGGACCTCTGGCAGCTTGGCCGACCTGCAGGCACAGTCGGCCGCGGCTCAGCAGGCGTTGGCCGAACTGAACCGCTCAAGTGATGACGCCCGCTCGCAGCTCTCAGGCCTGCAGCAGAATATCCAAAATGCACAGGCGCGTGCTGCGGAGATCACCCGTAACGCCGATACCCAGGCACAAAGGGTTTCCGATCTTCAGGGACAGCTGCAACAGACGGAGCAGCGGCTCACCGAAATACGCGGTCAGATTACGACAGGCGAGCGGACCATTACCACACGGGCCCAAGAACTGGCTGAGGTCGGCCGCCGTCTGGAAGAGGCTCGCCAACAGGAGGCCCAGGCACGAGACGAGTTGGCTCGCATGACCCGCGACGTCGCAACCAAGACCTCCGAGTTGGCCGAGGCCGAGCGACGTTTGCAAGAGTCCCGTGAAGCACAGGCCGCGACCCAGACAGCCTTAGCGAACATGAGATCCGAGCAAGAGCGGTTTGAGCAGGAGCGAAGGCAATCTGAGCAAACACTGGCTTCACTGACACAACAGCGGGACCAGCTCACAGCGGATCGAGATCAGCTCGAGCGGCAGCAGGCGGATCTGCAAGCTCGTCTGGCCCAAGCGATCGAACAACTGGCGACCCGCAACCGGGAGATTGCCGATGTTGAGGAACGCCTCGTGTCGACCCGGCAGGAACTGGCGGACACTCAGTCAAAGCTCGCTCAGACGCGCCAGGAGCTGGCAACCCCACCACAAGGGGCTCCCTCCCCTGCCCCTCAACTGCCTGCAGACGTGGGCCCACCTCCCACTACCCCCCGGTAGGCACATGGCTGAATGGTGGGACGACCTGCGGCAGTGAAAGGATAGCAATGCAAGGTTCTGCCTGTCCATTTACAATAAGCGACAGCCTCATTGGGTCACCCTCGGCGGCGAGCCTAACGCCTCAGCGGACATACCGGTACTGCCCCTGGATCGGCGGGAGGCGCTGCTTTTGGTCGGAGCTCACGGAATGTCCTATGAGGAAGCCGCTGAGGTGTGCAATGTGGCGGCTGGCACCGTCAAAAGTCGCGTGAACCGCGCTCGATCTAAGCTGGCGGCACTCTTGGACCTCGCCGATGAGGCCGAACTCGGCCTTGATAGCGTGACCAGGGCGGCTCTGGCAGCAGGGTAGACTGCGGCTCCACCACAAATCAGGGTCAAGCTTGCGTGTTCAGGCTAGGTTCAAGCCTGATGGCCGACGGCTGGTCGGATGATTAAGCACGCCAACAGCAGACCGCTTGTCCTGGTTTTGGAGGACGAGGCTCTCATCGCCCTCAACCTTCAGGACGAAATACAGGACGCAGGCTATGAGGTTGCTGGACCCTTCACGACCTGCTCGGCCGCCCTTGGGTGGCTTCAAACAGCCACGCCTAATATGGCCATTCTTGATGCGGCTCTGAAGGATGGTCCCTGCCGCGAGATTGCTCTGGAGCTACGCCGCTGTGAGGTGCCGTTCTTGATCTACTCAGGACACCAGGAGGATTGGCCGCTTCTGTCCGAGTTCGACCACATCACCTGGATCGAGAAGCCCGTGCCGCCCTCTGTTCTCGTGCAAGCCTGTCAGCAGCTTTCGAGACGGTATGACTAAACTCTTCTGGGGAAACATTAGTTTGGCTTGAACTCTCGCCCATGTTGCCCATTCTCATCCCCGTGGTGCCATGAGTAGCCCTCGTGTCGAACGACAAAGTGTTTCCCTTGTGGAAAGAGAGTGACCGGCTCGCAGCCCTGCGCAGCTACCGGGTTCTCGACACGCCGCCCGAGCCTGAGTTCGACGATCTGGTGCAGCTTGCCGCCCGAGCCTGTCAGGCACCTGTCGCTCTCATCAGCCTCGTTGAGGACCGTAGGCAGTGGTTCAAGGCCGAGGTGGGGCTTGGTGTTCGGGAAACGCCGCTGGACCGGGCGATCTGCGTCACCACCATGCTGCGGCCTGGGCTCACCGTGATTCCAGACTTGACCAACGATGCTCGATTTGCCGCCAATCCGCTGGTGACAGGGGAGCCGCACCTGCGCTTCTATGCCGGGGCGGTGCTGGAGACGCCCGGAGGCTTGCCCTTGGGAGCCCTCTGCGTGCTCGACCATGTGCCGCGTGATCTGGCGGAAGAGGGGGCTTTCACCCTCAAGACGCTCGCCCGGCAGGTGATGTCGCAACTGGAGCTACGCAGGGCGATTGCGGAGCGGGACGATGTGCTGGAGGCCAGCCGCAGAATCGAGCAGCGGCAGAGTCTGCTGGTGCGGGAGCTTCACCACCGGGTGAAGAATACCCTGGCAACCGTCCAGGCGCTCGTCGGGGCGAGCGGGCGGTCGACCGGCAGCTTCGAGGGGTTCTACCGCTCGTTCTCGAACCGCATCGCCTCGTTGGCCAGGACTCACAACCTTCTGACCGAGGATTACTGGCAGACCGCGTCATTGCGGGAGATCGCTCTCCATGAACTACGGCCCTTCGCCGAGAGAGGACAAGTGCGCTACGTCCTGGATGGACCGCCGGTCGAGCTATCGGCTGATCTGGCGGTGCCGGTCGGCATGGCGCTTCATGAACTGACGGCGAATGCGGCTCGCTTCGGGGCTCTGTCCGTTCCAGGAGGACGCGTTGAACTCAGGTGGAATGTCGATGAGGTCGAGGGCGCCAGAAAACTGCAACTGGATTGGCGAGAGTACGGTGGACCACCGGTTCAGACGCCGCAGCACAAGGGCTTTGGCTCGACGCTGCTGCAAAAGGTTCTTCCGCTACAATCCAATGCAGATATCCGGATCGACTTTGATGACGCGGGCCTCAGATTTTGGATGCAAGCCCCTTTGATCGAGCGTCGGCTGGTCCCGCCGTATTAGTTTGCGCGGCTGCTCGCAGAGCGGTGAGCGGTTAGCTTGTTACAGGTATGATGGGGCCTTGATGGCAAACCTCCTCCGTATCCTGCTCGCAATCCTTCTGCCGCCTGTTGGCGTGCTCCTGACCATTGGGTTTGGTGGGCAGTTCTGGCGGCATCGTCATATGTCGACATCGGGTAGTCGCGGGTAGCGCAGGTCAAGCCAGACCGCGTGCCGGATGATCTCGGGTGGAAAGTGGTGGCGAGCATAGGAGATGGGCTGCATCCCCTGCCCTACTGCAGACTGGTGCAAAGCGTCACTGGTTCTCGTGACAAAACCGTTCCGGGCCTAAGAAACCACCGCCTCGGGGTTGCATGTGGACCCATGTGTCACTTCCAAAAAACT
>KI911943.1:98460-98644 GCA_000517005.1 Microvirga lupini | reverse complement strand
CCTTTGCGACGATAAAAGGCTTTGAGGTCATGCGCATGATCCGCCGCGGCCCCTGCGTTCTGACACAGCCCGGCTCGACAGGCGAAATCCGTCTCGTCAATCAGCTCTTCGGCTTGGCTGCCTGAGCGATCCCACTCAATTGGGTTCGTTATGCCTCACCCAAGTTACTGCAACAGAGCCGTTT
>KI911943.1:93011-98360 GCA_000517005.1 Microvirga lupini | reverse complement strand
GGCCGGCGAGAAGCTCAAGGACTATTACAGCAATGTGGAACGCGGGCTGACGCTGCGGCGCGACTGGACCATGGCTTGCCAGGGCTGGTCGATCAGGAGCCGCTGCACCACGGGTCCGCAGCGGCGGATCACGCGCTGGGAGCACGAGGAGGTGCTGGAGGCGGTGCAGCGCCGGCTCGATCTGACCCCCAGGGGCCATGCGTCAGCGGCGGGTCGAGCATCCGTTCGGCACAATCAAGCTGCGCATGGGCGCCCCCCACTTCCTGCTGAAGCGGCGGCCGAAGGTGAGGGGTGAGATGGCCCTGCACGTGCTGGCCTACAATCTCACCCGGGTGCTGAACATCCTGGGCATCCCGCCGCTGATGGCCGCCATCAGAGCGTAGGGCAGGGGCTTGGCCCCTGCCTTCGAACCGCTCTTTGATCGTGCGTACCGCGCCTCAAGAGGCTGACCAGCGCGACCTCAGCACTGGAGCACTCACGCCAGGAGCTTCGGCTTGAGAGAACCGCTTCCTCTGTACCTCTGTCAGTGTTTTTTCCACGACTAAGACCACGCGCTGCATCGATCCCGAAGAACCCTCTTGCGTCACACGGGGCGTCCACACATGTTGCATTAACCTGTCAAGCCACAGGATGTAATGTGCAGCCGCGCCAGGCAAACACGCTACAGCTTGTGCCTCGCATAGTTCTCGCATAGTTAATGCAACAGAGCCGTCTGAATCCAGGCGTAGCCCCTGAAATGCCCAGACAAATCCGGGAAGCTGAGTGCGAGTTACATAACAGGGAGGATGAACATGGCGAGTATCGGCTTCATCGGCATCGGCCTCATGGGCCATGGCATGGCCAAGAACCTCATTGAAAAGGGCCACGAGCTCACGGTCATGGCCAACCGGAGCCGTGAACGGGTGGATGACCTCGTTGCCCGTGGCGCAACGGAGGTGAAGTCACCGCGCGAGGTGGCCGCCGCGTCCGAGATCATCTTCACCTGCGTGCCGACATCAAATGACGTCGAAGGTCTCGTCTACGGCGAGAATGGCATTCTGTCCGGCGCGCGCGAGGGGCTTATCCACGTCGATACCTCCACTGCGAATCCCATCTCGACGCTTGAGATCGCTGCCGATTATCATGCGAGAGGTCTTCGCTTCGTCGACGCGCCGCTCACCCGTACGCCGAAGGAGGCCGAGGACGGGCGCCTCAACGTTATTGTAGGTGCAAGCCAACCGCTCTTCGAGGAGATCCTTCCCGTCCTCAAGTGCTTTGCTGAGAACGTTTTCCACGTGGGTGAGGTCGGCGCAGGGCACAGGATCAAGTTGATCAACAACTTCATGGCTATGAGCCACGCGAGCGTCGTCGCGGAAGCGGTGGCGGTGGCCCGCGCGACCGGGGTCGACCCGAAGGCCCTGTATGACTTGGTCACGGCCGGTGGCGCGAACAGCGCGATGTTTCAGATGATCATGCCTTACGTGCTCGAGGGCGACTCGAGCCGGTTGCAGTTTGCCATCGGCAACGCCCGCAAGGATCTCTCCTACTTCATAGCAATGGTGAACGACGTGAAGGCGACGGGGCTCATCGGTCCTGCCGTTCTGCAGACGCTCACCATCGCCAACGCATTGGGCCATGGCGGCGAGCACATGCCGCATTTGACGGATGTCCTGACACAACTCAACGGGAGCAACACATCGGGCTGAAGACTGACGCCTGGACGGGGGCGTCAGATATTGAAGACAACGGCCCGCACGGCCTTCAAACCCTTGGGTGTTATATCTCTTGGGGAGAGCGAGTTGTTGCCAATTTGGACAGTAAAGGATGACATTTTACTATGGCATCAAAACATGAACTATAAGGCATGCGGAGATTGTTGCCTGCCATATACTGATTAACTATTGAAAATGACGCTGCTGACCTGCAGTATCATACTTTAACCCCGCCAGAGGGTCTCCAGGGAGGATACGGATATGAGGAAGATACTCGCTACCGGCTTGGTCGGGCTGGTGTTCGGCGCTTCAAGCGTTTCCGCCCAGCAGGCGATCGAGCTCCACGGCGCGTCCCAGTTCAACGACGATCATGCTTTTACCAAATCGTTGGCCAAGTTCGGGGAGCTCGTGCAGTCCTGCTACGGCAAGCCGCTCAACATCGTCCTGCACAAGAACAGCGAACTCGGCCTCGAGAAGCAGTATTTCGAATACATGTCGCAAGGACGCGCGGTCGATTTCGCGATCGTCTCGCCGGCGCATATGTCGACCTTCTCGAAAGCCGCCCCCTTCATCGATGCGCCGTTTCTGTTCCGCGATCTGGCTCATTGGAACAAGGTGCTCGACCGGGATCTGCTCAGGCCGATCGCTGACGAGATCGCCAAACGTGCCGACGTCATGCTGATCGGCTATGCCGGCGGCGGCACACGGAATATCTTCGCCAACAAGCCGGTCACCAATCTGGAAGAGATGAAGAGCCTCAAGATCCGCGTCCAGGGCGCCCCAATCTGGAGCCGCACATTCGCTGCGATCGGCATGTCGCCGACCGTCATTGCCTATAACGAGGTTTACAACGCGATCCAGAACGGCGTGATCGCCGCGGGCGAGAACGAAGCTGCCGGCGTTGAGCAGATGAAGTTCTTCGAGGTGGCGCCCAACCTGGCGATGACCAAGCATGCCATCACGATTCGGCCGCTGGCATTTTCCGGCAAGACATTCCGCAACCTACCCACCGAGTTGCAGTCCTGCGTCATCAAGGCCGGCAAGGAAGCCGGCGCACACGGCCGGAACATCGAATCCAGCGAGGATGCGACAAAGCTCGATGCCCTGGAGAAGGCCGGCAAGCTGAAGCAGATCACCTTTAAGGATCGTGATGCCATGAAGAAACTCGTTGATCCCGTGCTGGCGGCCTATGCCAAGGAGATCGAGGCTGACAAGATCCTGGCCGAGATCAACAGCATCGAGTAGTGCGCCGCGCTTCGTCACACGGTCGGGAGCAATCCCTGACCACGCGTGCTCAAGGAACGAGGAGCTTATGGCAGCACCAATGCCCGATCGGCGCAGCAGGTGGCGTAGAATAACGGCGTGGTATAGCGCCTTCTTGTCCTGGCTCGTGGCGATTTCCACCGCGGTCCTGGTCATCCCGGTCGCATTGCAGATCTTCTCGCGTTTCACCTCGGTTATCCCGCACTACATCTGGACCGAGGAGATGGCGCGTTTCCTGCTGGTCTGGACGGTCATGCTCGGCGCCATGATCGGCGTCCGCGAGAGCACTCATTTCGAGGTTGATGTCTGGCCGCGGCTTTCGCCACGGCCGGAGGCCGCCGTGCGGTTGATCGCCCGAATCTGCGTGCTCATCGTCGCGCTCGTTTTCATTTGGTCCGGGATCGAGTTCACGCAATTCGCTTGGTACCGGATCTCCGAACTGCCGCTCTGGGTTATCCATATTGCCTGGCCGATCGCCGGTATTACGTGGCTGGTCTTCCTGGGTGAGCAGATGTGGGATGAACTGAATGTGCTGCTCGGCCGGGGAACTCCGCCGCCGGCGGACCCCATCCCAACACCGGAGGGTCCCCTCTGATGACCGGTGCGCTGCTATCCCCCGGCCAGGCGGCACTCGTCCTGTTTGGCATCTTCTTCGGATTGATGCTGCTCCGCGTCCCGGTCGCTTTTGCATTGGCGCTGGCCTGTCTGCCGATCTTGATCATCGAGCCCCGGCTCTCGGCCATGACCCTCGTGCAGGAGACCTTCAACGCATACAATTCTTTCATCCTCCTCGCTGTCCCGTTCTTCCTGCTGACCGCGAACCTGATGAATGTCGGCGGCATCACCGAGAGGCTCATGAAGCTGTCCCGGTCGATGGTCGGGCACTTTCCCGGAGGATTGGCGCAGATCAACGTGGTGCTTTCCTTCTTCTTTGCGGGTATTTCGGGCTCGTCGACCGCGGACGCGGCAAGTCAGTCGAAGATCTTCATCGAGGCGCAGCGCCGGGAAGGTTATGACGACTCGTTCTCTGTCGCGATTACCGCCGTCTCGGCGGTTCTGGCGGTCATCATCCCGCCGTCGATCCTGATGATCGTCTGGGGCGGAGTGTTGACGGTTTCCATCGGCGCGCTTTTCCTCGCGGGAATAATACCCGGTCTGCTGATCGCTCTCGCCCAGATGGCGACGGTCCATGCCTATGCGACGCTCAAGGGCTACCCGACCTATCCGCGTGACACTTGGGGAGCCTTCTTCAGGTCCATACTGGCTTCGGTCCCGGCGTTGATGACGCCGCTCATCATCATCGGCGGAAAGATTTTCGGCTGGTTCACGGCAACGGAGTCGGCCTGCATCGCCGTGCTTTACGCCGGCTTCCTATCCATTTTCGTCTATCGCGAAATGGACTTTCCTGCATTCCGGGAAGCGCTCGTCGACACGGGCAAGTTCGCCGGGATCACGCTTTTCTGCGTCGGCACGGCGAGCGCCTTCGGCTGGCTGCTTGCCTATTACCAGATCCCCAAAGCCATCCTGTCCGGTGTTTCGGCTTGGGAGCTTGGGCCAATTGAAACCGGTTTCTTCATTGCTTTCGTGTTTCTCGTCGTCGGATGCTTTCTTGATGCCATACCTGCCATCATCATCGTGGGTACGATCCTGGAGCCGCTGGCGCGTTCCTCGGGCCTCGACCCGGTTCACTTCGCCATGATCGGCATCGTGTCTCTGGCCTTCGGACTCGTCACGCCGCCCTATGGCCTCTGCCTCATGATCGCATGCTCGGTCGCCGGGATCCGGATGCGGCAAGCGCTCAAGGACACTATGATCATGCTCGTCCCAATGATCCTCGTTTTGGCTCTCCTCATCGTCTGGCTGCAAATCGTGCTCTTCGTGCCCAGTCTTATCTCGCCGGAGTTCCTGAAGTGAGCTCCCCTTGTCGCTGAGCATGTTAGCGTGAGATTCCCGATTTTGGAGCAGCCGTAGGCATCTTGGTGTGCGACTCTGAGGCTTTGGAAACTCAGGTTAACGGCCAATGTAAGGGAGCTTCGGAAATTCCCCTACCCTGCTCCGTTCCGGCTAACGCAATACACTGCTTAGCATTGATGTGCGCTCAAACGTTCGGATTTACGGTTGACCTGCCGGGCTCACTCCGCCCCGAATCCAGACAACGTTTGAGAGCCGGAATCTCACGTTAACTGCCCAGAGCCAACGAGAATCTCAGGTTAAGTGCCCAAACTGTCGTCTCAGAGCCCAAGCTAAGTCACTGAAATTATTAGATCGCCTGTCTCACGCCAAAGTGCTCAGTGACAGCCTCCCCTCTCCTTCTCGATCAGCCGAGCCAGGGAGGGGGCAAGCAGAAAGACGCGGGCGGTGCTCATCAGATATCAGCCTTCCACAACGGGTGCCG
>KI911943.1:92728-92911 GCA_000517005.1 Microvirga lupini | reverse complement strand
TCTGTGCGTGCGCTGGTACTGCAAGTACGGGATCAGCTACCGCGACCTGTCTGAGATGATGCAGGAACGTGGCGTCGACGTTGACCCATCCACTCTCTTTCGCTGGGTGCAGCGCTACGCGCCCGAGAGCGAGAAGCGGGTTCGAACTTATCAAGGCTCCTGTTTCGGGTCATGGCGCGTCGA
>KI911943.1:87581-92628 GCA_000517005.1 Microvirga lupini | reverse complement strand
ACCTGCCCGTTACCCGACCGCTTGCACTCGCGTTCAACAAAACCCTTGCCGACAGGGAGCGTCCAGATATGACAGTATCTTCCAAGGTCAGAAACAACGTTACTTTGAGAGCAGAACGCGGGCAT
Source organism: Microvirga lupini (assembly GCA_000517005.1). Lineage (GTDB taxonomy): Bacteria > Pseudomonadota > Alphaproteobacteria > Rhizobiales > Beijerinckiaceae > Microvirga > Microvirga lupini. The sequence continues at coordinate 92,503 of KI911943.1, read as the reverse complement.
CACCTGCGCGCTTCAGCACATTCAGTGACACATCCTCTCCATGCCGATGCAGTCTCAAATCAAACGTAGAGGCATTCACGCGAAGCTCATGGATCAAGACCTCGTCTAGGAAGATCGGCAAGATTGGATCGTTGAAGCGAACTGCATTTCCTTCATGATCGAGCTTCAGCCCCAAGCTCGATCCAAGAAGCGCGAACGGCGTCGCCGCGGCCCAGGCCTGCGGCGAGCAGGCCACGGGGTAGGCCGTCGGCCCCCGGTGGCGCCGGCGCGTAAACCCGCAGAACAGTTCGGGCAAGCGGCGCAATTCCTGATAGCTTGCGACTTCGAACAAGGCCCTGAATACCTGCGCCGCCTCATGCTTCAAACCATACTGCGCCATCCCCAGAGCAATCATCCCGTTATCATGGGGCCAAATCGAGCCGTTGTGATACGACATCGGGTTGTACCGCGCTTCGCCCCGCGCGAGTGTGCGAATACCCCAACCGCTGAATGAGTCGGGACTCATCAATGTCGCTGCAACACGGCGGGCCCGCTCCGGAGCAGCAATGCCGGCAAACAAGGCATGCCCGGCGTTGGATGTCCGCACGCGGCAGGGGCGCTTGGTTCCGTCAAGCGCCAAGGCATAGGTGCCAATGTCCTCGCACCAGAATGCTGCCTCGAACTTCTCCCGAAGCTGGCTGGCCTCCTTGGTAAGCCGGTCGCTGATATCTGCTTGACTGAGTGCGGCGGCCAGCCGCGCAGCGGCCAGCTTGGCCGCAAAGACATAAGCCTGTACCTCGCACAGGGCGATCGGACCCTCGGCTCCTGACCCATCCGCGTGGAAGATGGAATCGTGGCTGTCTTTCCAGCCCTGGTTGGCTAGCCCCTTTTCGGTTTCCCGGTGGTACTCGACAAAGCCATCGCCGTCGCGGTCGCCATACTCATCGCACCAGCGCAGGGCCGCTTCGATATTCGGCCAGATCGCCTCGATGGTCTCCCGATCACCCGTGCGTTCGTAGTACTGGCCCGCCAGCATGACAAACAGAGGGGTCGCATCGACGGTGCCATAGTAGCGCCGGAATGGGACCTCGCCGAGCCGAGCCATCTCGCCCAGGCGGCGCTCGTGCAAAATCTTGCCTGGTTGAGCGTCGGCGGCAGGATCGCCGTCGGTGGCCTGCATCTCAGCCAGATAGCGCAGCACGCCTTTGGCAATGAACGGGTCTGCCCATAGAAGCATCATCGCGGTGATGATGCCGTCGCGGCCGAACACCGTGCTGTACCAGGGAATGCCGGCATACGGGTACAGGCCGTGGTCGGTGGGCGTGACCAGCATGTACATATCGGAAGCCGAGCGGGAGATGACCTCGTTGAACAAGTGGTTCGAGGTCCTAACCTTGGCGATCTCCCGTGTCGTCGCCCGCAAGGCCCGGCGGGTGTCCCGGTAGGCCCTGAGGAAGTTCGGCGCTTCGGAAGTGAATGCCTCCCCAGATTTCTGCTCCTCACAAGCCACCGTGACCAGGATCGAGCGGCGCTCGTCAGGCTCCAGCGCCATCTCGTAAATGACCCGCTTAGCCTCAAGACCGGTCGGCCACGGCTCGAAGTGCAGCATGGCCTGGCGGACGATTCCGTCGAGTCCCTCATAGCTGAACACGACCCGATCGGGAGCCACGGCCTTGATTGAATGGTGGCCGCGATGATCCCGCTGCATGCCACGGACCTCGAACAGGTCGCGGAAATCAGCGTCGAAACGACATTCGAGGCGGAAGACCCGCCGGTGAGCGTCATAGTTGCGAAGGCCAATCCGCTCGTAGAGAACCCCCTGCCACAGGAACTTGGTTCGGTTGAGCGCGATAATGTCCCGCGGCAGCGCGGTGTCCTCTCCGGGCCTGATGTCGGGGTTCGTCAGGTCCACGGTGAGCGCTGCGTTATCGTCTTGAATGACCGAGCCCAGCAGCAGGGGTCGCTTGCCTTCAAACCGCACCTCAAACCGTGACAGGTAACGGGTATCTTGAAAGAACAGGCCTTCCGGACTGTCCGGCACGGTGCCGCAGTCGCCATGGGTATCGAGCACCGCAAAGGCGTCGCCCGTCTTCAGCGTTCGTAAAGTGCGTTCGACCAGGGAGGTTTGGGCCTCAATATAGTGTTCCGAAAGCTGCTCTGGAGAAGGTTCTGGATGGTCCGAGGCCGGTCCCATGACGCGTTCGCTCATGCCAATATCCTCGTTGTTAACGTGCTATCGAGGCTCAATTCTGCCTTGGTCGGTTCGACAAAAGGCTCACGGCACTCGGGACTGATCGATTGTTTACTCCGCCGCAACCAGGTGTGGCTGGTTGGTACCTTCCCTTGTCAGTAGGGCTTCGTAAGCATCCACATAATCTCTGCCCATGCGAGCCGCCGTGAAGCGGCGCTCGAAGACCTCCCGCACACCCGCTCGCCTCAGACTTCCAACTTGATGAGCGGCCGCAACAGCCTCATCCATTGTTTCGACGATGAAGCCGCTGATCCCGTCGGCAATCACCTCGGGCACCGAACCGTGGCGCCAGGCGATCACCGGCGTGCCGGCCGACATGGCCTCGATCATCACGAGCCCGAACGGCTCGGGCCAGTCAATCGGAAACAGCAGCGCCAGGGCATGCCCGAGGAGCTCGGATTTGGCACTCTCGTCGATCTCACCCACGAACTCGATCATCGGATGAGCGAGCAGGGGTTCAATGACCTCCTCGAAATACGCCTGATCGGCCGGATCCACCTTCGCGGCGATCTTCAATGAAATACCGGCCTGCTTGGCGATCGCGATAGCGCGATCTGGACGTTTCTCCGGCGAGATTCGGCCGAGGAATGCCAGATAATCCCCTCCCCTCGCCCCGAACGGGCAGACGGTCGAAGGCAGTCCATGGTGAACGGTCGCGAGCCAGTTCACATTCGGCGGCATCGGCGCGCGCTGGTTGTTGGAGACCGAAACCAGCGGCATCTCCCGAAAGGTCTGGTAGACGGGCATGAAGTCGGGCAGGTCGAGCCGGCCGTGCAGGGTCGTCACGCACTTGTGGGCCAGATCCCGGAACAGCACGTGCTGCAGCAGATCGACATGGAAATGGATGATGTCGAACTGATCGGCCCGGGCGCGGACCTCGTTGAGCATGACCAGGTGGCTGGCGATGTGGTCGCGAATGCCGGCGAGCCTGAGCCCTTTCGGAACACAGGGTACCAGCTTCGCTGAGGTGGTGGAGTCGCCGCTGGCGAACAAGGTAACATCATGGCCCTGGCGCACCAGTTCCTCGGTGAGCCAAAAAACCACCCGCTCAGTGCCGCCGTAGAGCTTCGGCGGGACCGATTCGGCCAGGGGAGCCACCTGCGCAATCCGCATCACGTTCTCCAGGGATCAAGCCACTGGGGTATGCGCGTTTAACCCATCGGCGGGAGGGGGGTTCCAAGCCTCGGCACGGCTGTTAGGCTGCGGCCATGTCCCGCAACGCAGCGCTGGATTGGCTCAACTTCCTGCTGGCCGACGTGAGAGGCGGGCTGGGCCCGTACGTCAGCGTCTTCCTCCTCACGGAGGCAGGCTGGAATCAAGCCACGATTGGGGGCGTTCTGACGATCAGCGGCCTGATTGGGATTTCCATGCACGCCCCGATTGGGGCTCTGATCGACGCAACGCGGGCCAAGCGCGGCCTCATTGTGGCTGGGGTTGCTGCGCTCTCGGCCTGCGCCGTCGCCATTGCCTGGTTCCCGACCATTCCGGTGGTATTCGCGGCCGATGTCACGATGGCCATCCTGGGCGCCGTCTTCGCACCGGTTGTGGCGGCGATCACGCTGGGGCTCGTCCATCAGGATGAGCTTGCGGCCCGCCTCGGGCGAAACGCGGCCTGTGATCGGACCGGAAATCTGTTCATCGCCGCGGTTGCCGCCGCCGTCGGCACAGCGTTCGGCCAGCGCGCTGTGTTTTTCTTAGTCCCCTTCTTCGGCGTGTGGACGGTGTGGGTCGTGCTCTCGATTCCCAGCCATGCGATCGATCATGAGCGGGCCCGCGGCTGGACGCACAAGGGTGCATCCCTCAATGAGCCCATCGGCTGGGGCCCGCTGCTGACGGACAAACCCCTGCTGATCCTTGCCAGCGTGGCAGCGCTCTTTCATCTGGCGAACGCGGCGATGCTCCCCCTCCTCAGCCAAAAGCTCGCGCTCGGCCACCCCGGCCAGGAGGCGGCGCTCACCTCGGCGGCGATCATGGTGGGGCAGCTTGTGATGGTCCCGGCCTCACTGCTGGTGGCCCGCGCCGACCGGATCGGGCGCAAACCGCTGCTGCTCGCGGCCATCGCCGCCCTGGTGCTGCGTGGCGTTCTCTGCACCTTGTCCGGCGATGCGGCCTGGCTGATTGCCGTTCAGGTGCTGGATGGCGTGGGGATTGGCCTGTTCGATACCCTTCTGCCCCTTATTCTGGCCGATATCATGCGCGGGACTGGGCGCTATAATGTCGCTCGTGGCCTTGTTGGCACGATCCAAGGGATTGGCGGATCCGTCAGCCAAGCCGCGGGAGGGTTCGCGGTGACGTGGGCCGGTTACGAGGCGGCGTTTCTGATGCTGGCCGGCGTCGCCTTGGTTCCGTTTTTTCTCGTGCTGACGGCGTTGCCGGAGACCCGGTCGCCTTGACCCGGCATCGAGGCGCGTCAGGTTCGATGATCTCCACTCGCTTGTTTTAGCCCGAGCCTCTGGCAGGACTTTTGATGGTATGGACGAGGCGGCCCTGGCGCGGGCGATGGAGCCGTTCTTCACGACCAAGCGGGCGGCAAAGGCACCGGCCTGAGTCTCTCGATGGTGCATGGACTGGCGGCGCAGTCAGGCGGGCGTCTGGTGTTGAAGAGCCACAAGGGCGAAGGCACGACCGCCGAGATCTGACTGCCCGCGGTCGCGGCGCAGGAAGCGAAGCCGATCGAGTCAGCGCCTGGAGA
>KI911943.1:86904-87481 GCA_000517005.1 Microvirga lupini | reverse complement strand
GGACATGCCCATTCTGGCACGTCTGACGCTGGTGGAGGGCGCCATCCCCGACATCAGGTTAACGCGTCGGTGACTGGATGAGGGCATAAGCGAGGGCATGAAATCGACGCGTCATCCCCGCTATGCTCGCCACCGCTTCCCGGCTGAGGTGATCAGCCATGCCATTTGGCTTTACTTCCGGTTTCCGCTCAGCCTGCGCATGGTCGAGGAAATGCTGGCCGCCCGAGGTATCCTGGTCAGCCATGAGACGGTGCGGCAGTGGGCCCTGAAGTTCGGCCAGAGCTTCGCCAACCAGATCCGGCGACGTCTTCCGGCAGCCGGTGACAAATGGCATCTTGATGAGGTTGTGATCAGCATCGCCGGCCAGAAGCACTGGCTCTGGCGCGCCGTGGACCAGCACGGGATCGTGCTCGACATCCTGGTCCAAAGCCGCCGCAACACGAAGGCCGCCAAGCGCCTGCTGCGCAAGCTTCTCAAGAAGCAGGGCATCGCTCCTCGCGTGATGATCACCGACAAGTTGGCTAGTTATGCTGCCGCCAAGAAGGTCGTCATCCCTGGCGTCGAGCATCGGCAGCAT
>KI911943.1:86477-86804 GCA_000517005.1 Microvirga lupini | reverse complement strand
CCGCGAGGGCTTTCTCCTGCAGGAGCTTGCGGGCGGTGAGCAGAGCCCGGCGCTTCTGACTTGAGAGCGTCTTGACGTGAACCGGTCGGAACAAGTTGACCCGCATCATCTGGGCGATGCCGCGGGCATCCTGGCGGTCCGTCTTATTCACCTGGGCTTTGAGAAAGGCTTTGGTGTGCCGCGTCTCGATGCACACGACAGGAAGCCCGGCCGAGGCGAGCCCCTCGAAGAGCCATTGCGAGAGCGGCCCCGCCTCGAGACCAATCCGCTCGAGGTGCCAGGCAGCGTCCTGCAGGACCCGCAAAAGATCCTCCGGATGGCTGACAA
>KI911943.1:86246-86377 GCA_000517005.1 Microvirga lupini | reverse complement strand
TAGTGCTTCATGTTGCGCTTCTCCCACCAAGGCCAGGCTCTACAGCTCTCATGCAATCATCAGCCTGAAGTACCGTACCTCACTGTGGAATGAAGGGCTCGGGAAGCAGGCCGAATACCCCATCTGAACAA
>KI911943.1:86045-86146 GCA_000517005.1 Microvirga lupini | reverse complement strand
CATGCTGACCGGATCGCTGCGATGGGCCGCCAGAATGGCTTTGTCGAGCCTGGCTATCTGCGCCTCGATCCCAAGCAGCATCGTGGCCAAAGGCTGAAGCG
>KI911943.1:71687-85945 GCA_000517005.1 Microvirga lupini | reverse complement strand
TAATCCATTTCTGTTCTTGAAAGGACGCAGCAGGCTGAGCGATCTCCCCCCGCACGAGAAATCAGGCGCAGCGTTTTACTTTTTTCGGGTCCGCTCGCCGGGGTACGAATGACTTCGGGTTTCCTATCGCCATGGCCATAGTCCTCATCGACATTGTCTGCACGACGTACGCCGTCGCAGCTGCCCTGGGGTCCGGCCCTCACTGGCATGTCTTAGACGTAGTGGAGGGCACCATAAGATCGCGCGCGCGCACCGGAATAAGCCAATTGAGCGATGCCGCCCCCACCCGTGAATGCACCCGCTGCATTAACAGAGCATCGGACAGCGGGCGCAGTTAAACATGCAGAGCCAATCGTCGACATGTGCTGAGTGACGTCAGTCACTCCCGCAAGCGGCTCAGTCGAAGTTGGCCAACTCCTGTTCGCCTCGCGTGAAGCGGTTCAGCTTCGCGTAGAAATCCTCAAGGATATATCTCACATCGATGCTGTGGTAGACCTTGATCGGGCGATTGGCGCCTGTATGAACATAGTTCATTAAGCTGTTGAACTCGGGCGCAGGCAGCCATTCCGAGATGCCGCCGTTCGGATTGAGAATGACTGAAAGGGCCGGCGTATCGCCAAGTGATCTATGCTCAATGGGGCCAGCGTGCATTCGCAGGTTCCAGTCGATCAGTTGCTCGACAAGATACTTGCCGATGGCTCCCTTGTCATAGACACGCTCCATGAGCTCCGCGTAGCTGACAGCCATCATGCGGTAGACTGGCATAGGTATCTGCCACAGCTGAACCTTCGACTTCATGACCACGTTGGCCGCATGGATATCGTTCGACAGGTTATATTCGCGACCGCCCACAGGCCACTGCCCTCCTCCAATCCAAACGACGCAGATATTCCGCTCATTCAGGCCGGGCTCCATCAGCAGGGCCGCGGCCATATCGGTGAGTGGCCCAAGGAATGCCACATAGAGTGGCCGGGGATCATCCTTCATTCCTTCTTCGATAATCAGGCGCGCGCCTGCCGAGGCCATTGGAGTAGTCTCATCGGGCATCGATCCCTCGGCTCCGGGCTCCACCCGAACGCGATCCTTGAGGCTCATCAAATCCAGGATTTTCACGACCTCATCGTGACTGTCCCTAAGACTGATCTTCGACTTAATCGATCCGAAGTGAGCTGGGATAATCCCATGCAAATCAAAGGTTGGCGTCAGAAGGGCATGAACGATCGTGTACTGGTCGTCAGCCTCATTCTTCGCGTCGGTGTTGAGGATGAGACGAGCTCTCTTTTCGATGGGTAGCACTCTTTTCTCCTATGTCAGTGCAGTTTCGAACTATTTGATCGCTCCGGCCATGCCATGGACGAAGTATCGCTGGAAGAACAGGTAGAGCAGGATCAGCGGCATAATGGTAATGATCTGTCCGGCAGCGAGGAGTTCATACGCTGTCGAGAACTCCGTGCTGAACTGCACAACTCCCAATGGCAGCGTTCGATTGGTCTGGGTCCGGATAAAGATCTGCGCGAGGATGAACTCATTCCAGGTTGATATACCGTCAAGGATGAGAAGCGATACGATGGCGGGTTTTGAGACCGGCATGACAATGCGCCAATAGACGTCCCACCAGGAGCAGCCATCGATAAATGCCGCCTCGATCATCTCATCTGGTATGGAGCGGAAATAGCCACGCAGGATCAGAATGCCCAACGGTAGTCCAAAGCCGAGATAAAGGAAAAATAGCCCCGGCAGTGAGTCGATCAGTCCCAAGTGCTGATACAATGTGGTTAAGGGCACAAGCGTCATTTGCATTGGCACGACCAGTCCGAGGACGAAGATCGTGAAGATGACTTGGGCGCCACGTAAACGCATCTTTGTGAGTGCGAATGCCGCAAGCGAGCATATGAAGACCCCTGTCGGCACCTTGATGAGGGTGAGGACAAGAGAGTTCATGAAGTATGTCCTGATCCCGATGTCCCATGCTTTGGCGAAATTCGAGAGCTCAACCGTTTGCGGCAGGGAAAAGGTTCCGTTCTGCGCGAAATCATTGGCACTCTTCAGGGCTGTGAAGAACAGGATGAACAGTGGCGATGACCAGATGAGTGCTGCAACTGAGATCGCGATATAGAACCCGTAGGATCCGACCGCGAACCGTGGCGCCCGTACGGCAACATGGGGTAAGGAAGCGACGGAGGCTGTCATCAGTTTCTCACCATGTGTCGGGTGTATGGAATGGCGAAGAACAATGTCAGTCCAAAGAGGATGACTGCTATCGCCGTGCCGAGGCCAACCTCATTATGGTTGTACGTGAGGAAATACATCCATGTTCCGAGAACCTGGGTTCTGTTGGCGGGACCGCCATAAGTCATCACATAGATGATGTCATAGACCTTGAGGGAATTGATTGCAGTGATTGCAACCACGACCATTGTTGTCTCTCGCAGCATCGGAAAGGTGACAAACCAGAAGCTCTGCAGGCGGGTCGCACCGTCAATCCGCGAGGCCTCCATGACCTCCTTGGGTATGGTCTGCAAGCCCGCGAGGAATAGCAGCATCGGAAGGCCCGCATTATGCCAAGTTGCGGCGACGAAGACGGAATAGAGTGCTATCGATGGATCGGACAGCCAATTGCTCTCTAGTCCAGCGAGTCCAATGACGGCGAGGAACTGATTGATGAGACCCAGCGTCGGATGATACATCCAGCTCCAGATCAGGCCGACAATACTCATCGACAGGATGGCCGGGAAGTAGAAGGCGCTCCGGAAAAACGAACTTCCCCGGAACGCTGTGTTGAGGAGCAGGGCAAGGCCTAAGCCGATCCCTGTCGGGATGATGAGCGAGAGCAGACTCCAGAACACATTGTTCTTCAATGCGATCCAGAATACCCGGTTTGCCGTGAACAGCTCGACGTAGTTCTCAACACCCACCCAGACCTTATTCGGCGAGACCCCGTCCCATTGGAACAGGCTCAACCATGCTGAATAGATCATGGGATAGATGAGAACGACCGCGAATATGACTGCTGCCGGAGCAAGGAACAGCCAAGCCACAAGAGACTGCGGGAGAGCCCGTCTCATGGTCTGGCTGCTGGCGTTTAGATCGGCCGAGATGGATGTCATGGCGCTGCACCTCGCAGGAGGATCCAGGACGTCAGTTGTTGCGCTTCTTGAAACGTGTAATCGCTTCCTGAACCTGCTCGGCAGCCTCCTCGGGTGTCATAGCCCCAAGAACGACCGAGTCTTGTGCCTCGAAGAACGATGCCACCACGTCCTGAGCTAGCCCCTGATCCGTCAGCTTGTAGAAGCCGACCTCGCCCTGCGTCCACTCGGCCCACTTCCGCTGAATTGGCAGGTTTTCAGGGGGCAGAATGCCTTTTGTCGCGCTGGGATATCCAACCGCCTCAGCCGTAACCGGAGCGATTTCCGGACGCGCCGCGAAGCTTACGAAGAGCAGTGCGGCCTGTCTGGTTTCCTCTGGTGTCTTGGCATTGACCTGGAACTGAGACGGTGATCCTGGCGCACGCAGTGGCTTATGCCCCGTCGGGAGCGGAAACGTTCCGTAATCAGCTGGCGACATGTTCTCCCGAATGATGCGGCTGGTTTCAAGCGACGGGGTATCAAAGACGATCGCCGCCTGATCGTTGTAGAGCAGAGGAAGGTTGGTGCTCGGATCGATGTTGAGGAAGCCTTTTGGGAAATACCCTTTGTCGGACCATTCCTTCAGTTTCGCAAATGACTTGACCACCGGGTCGGATGTCCAAGGTGTTTCCGTGTTGAGCAAGGCGTCGTGATCAGCTGGGCCTGCATAGTACTCCAAGAAGAAGTCGAAGAACCGCATGGTCATCCAGCTGAACTTGCCGCCAATCGAGAAAGGTGTAACGCCGTTCGCCTTCAGGGTTTCAGCGGCCTTCTCAAGCTCTTGGAATGTGGTCGGCTCCTTGATGTTGTACTTTGCGAAAAGTGCCTTCTTGTAGATGAAACCAAACGGGCCGATCTTGTTGGGAATTCCGTAGAGATCAGCGCCGTCGCGCGTAATGTCGAGCGACGCGGGCGTCACATTTTGGTCGATGCCGTACTCTTTTTGCATCTCGGGCGTGATCTTCAGCGCATAGCCGGCTCGGTTGTAGGGCGAAGCGAGCGAGCCACCCCAGTTCCACCAGAGATCCGGAAGCTTTCCCGAGGATGCACCCACCCGTAGTGCCTGCTTCATCTCGTCCGTGCTGAACTTCGTGAACTTGATCTTGATATTCGGGTATTGAGCTTGAAAGCGGTCAATGACGAGTTGCCAGTTGTGCGATGCCAGGCCGAACAGCTCAAGAGTGACAGGACGAGTGGGCACAGTTTGGCTAAGAGCTGGCGCGGCGCCTAATAAGAGGGCCGCGGCAACGAGGGAGCGACGTGAAATGAAGTTCATGGCGTAAATTCCTCCTGTTTCAGAATCGGCTGTCTTTATGTTCTTGCTCTTGGAGCATCGCGCCGCGTGACACGATTCCCGTCTGGTGTCGGCAGGTATAGGTCAGGCTGCTTTGCAGATATCTTTCACAGATTGCATGACGGCCTTCGGGTCGAAAACGCGCTCGAGCCAGCCTTCGCGAAAGATCTGCGGTTTGGCCTGCTCAATGGCATGCAGGGCGCCATCCGAGAAACGGCCTTCGGGGAAGGCTTCAAAAGCGATGGAAAGTCCGATGTTGATGTGCCCCAGCACAAACTCGACGGCGGCCTGGCGTGGAACACCGCGCCGAATGGCCTCTTCGGTGGCCTCACGAAGAGCGATGCACATGGTAATGGCGACTGTCTCGGAGAGCGCTGGTTCAAGGATGGCGATCTGCTCGACCGTGCAGCGATGTGCCTCGATGACCGGCTTGTAGATTGTGCGTGCGATCTCCTCACAGAGGGCGTAATGCTCCTCGGGACCCTGCATCAGGGCACAAACGATATGCTGTTTGGCTTTCACGCCGCCGAAGAAATCCTTCTTGGCTTCAGGGTCGGTTTCGTCGTTGAAGACCGATGGATGGCAGGGGTGGGTGACAAAGTATGTCACATCCGGCCGGTCGGGCATTTCGCCCGCATGAGGCGCTGCGGCGTCAAGGACGATGAATGCCGTACCTGGTTGGACCTTGTCGACGATACTGTGCGCGATCTTGCCGATCAGCCGGTCCGGAACGGCCATAAGTACGACATCTGCTCCGGCAAGTGCCTGGTCCTGGCCAACGCAGTCTACGCCGATGGCGGATGCTAAACGTCGGCGCCCGTCTTCGGAAATCTCGACATGGTCAACCTCAAATCGGGATCCAAGCAGATTGGTGGCCAAGCGGACCCCCATCTTTCCACCGGCACCGAGCAATACGATCTTCGTCATCCTGTTCTCTCCTCGTTCAGTGCTGAGGTCAGGCTCCGCCGTGCCTCACAGCGCAAAAAAAGTCGGGCGCTCCGATCTGCCCGCCCTTGAGCGCAATTTCGAATTGGTCATGAGCTCGATCGTCCGAGTACGCCCGGCAGAGCGGTGAACCGGGAGCAATCGGCGCTAGGGCGGTGAGCGCATAGATGCCAAGCTCGCGGGTGGCATGACCGGATGTATCGCCTCCGGCGATAACGGCGCGCGTTAGGCGGGCATGCTGCATGACTCTGCCCAGGAGCCGCCCGAGGCCAGATCCGATCCGATCATTGATCTCCCCTGTAGGCTGCCCACTCGCATCGATAGCGGACGCGACGCGGGCCAATGCGGGGTCATCCGGACCTGTGGCCGTGAATACGAGTGGATCCCTCCCCGCGCCGACGGCTGCGAGGGCCTGATCCTCAGCACGTCCGAGCTCCCGTTCCCATTCCCGTCTATCCACGGCACGGGAAGCATCGAGCCGGATCCCGGCAAACCCGTTTTGCTGCGCGAAGGTGATCTGCCCAGCGGTTACCGGCGAGCAGGAACCGGATATGCAGACGATCCGCTCGCTCGGAGCAGCCCGGAGCTCACGTTGTGGCGTGTCGAGCAGACCTGCTGCCTGCCAATGAGCAACCAAAGCGTATTCGAGACCTTGTGAGCCAACGGCGAAGAGGTGCTCTCCGCGGCATTCCCAGATGAGGCGACCTGCCGCGGCGAGCGTCTCGGCATCAACGATGTCGATCGCAACGATCTCGGCACCCTTGGCGAGTTCTTGCGTCAGGGCTTCCGTAGCCTCGCCGCGCTTTAGGGCGACATAGTCGATGAGGCCTATGCTTTTGCCGGTCTGCTTCCCGAGGTGACGGCGCACATCTGCCTCGTCCATGGGCGTGACCGGGTGGCACGACATGGTCGGATGGCGGTCAAGCCGATAGCCAACCCCAGCAGCGACTGCGAACAAGTTGCCGAAGGCTTGGTATCGCCCGATTGCGGGGGCGGCTACGACCAGAGGGTGCCACGCGCCACCGAATATGGGAGCCGCAAGATCGATCGCCTGGCCAATCGATCCGACGTGTGGCGCCGAGTCGAACGTCGAGCAAACCTTGTAATGGGAAATGGAAGCTTCCAGTCGTGCCAGGCTCTCAAAGACTGGGGGAAGATGCGTCTTTATCCAATCCGGTGACTGCGACCGGGCAATGCCTGCGATTCCAATGCCTCGGTACCTCGCGAATGCGGCAAGTTGCGCCGTAGTCGGCATATCGAGGAAGAGAACCGTCGGCACTCCCGCGAAGGTCAGCACTTCCATAACCGACGTGGAGCCAGTGAAGTCGTCACCATAGAAGCTGACGAGGAGACCGTCTGGCAGTACCTGGCTGGGCGCGCTCATGCCGCATAGGCCTCCAGGGCCTTGGCAAGCGCGGGACGTTCCCGGGCATACTCATCGAGCGGGACGCTGGCCATCGTCGCTTCCCAGGCCTCGCGCAGGCCTGTGACTCCGGCCGCTGGACCATCCGGATGAGCCATGATGCCGCCGCCAGCTGTGACGATCAGGTCGGCGGATCCAAGCCCTGCGTAGGTTCCCGGCGCTTGCTTGGCCGATTGGCCCGAGGAGAAGACCGGCATCGCGATGCATGGCTTGTCGTGGAACATCGGCGTGAGGCAGGCGCGGGCGGAGGTGATCACGCTCTCATCCGTCTCCGCGAACTTGCTCTGAAGGCCATTGACGTGCATGTGGTCGGCGCCAGCCAGGCGCCAGAGCTTCTGCCAGGCGACATAGGACCAGCCGAGCATCGGCGCGCGGGACAGATAGCCCCAGCCGTTGCGGTGGGCGTGAATCGGCAGATCGGAGATCCGCCTGAGTTCGATCATGCCGACAAGGCCCACCGAGTTGAGGCTTGCCATGATGCAGGTGCCTCCGAGATCTCGGACGAGATCGTGGCGGCGTCGCATCTGATCGATCTCGCCCGTGAGATTGAAGGCATACATGACCTTCTTGCCCGTTCGGTCGGCGTGATCATTGATGACACGCATCACAGCTCGGGCCCGTTCATCGAACGGGCAATGCGGCCCATCCGATTGGAGTTCGTCATCCTTGATGAAATCAATGCCGGCGTCGCACAGGGTCCTGGTCAGGGCTGCAGTCTCGTCGGGTCCGAAGCCGACGCTCGGCTTGATGATGGTGCCGATCAGTGGAAGATCTCCGACTCCGGCGAGTCGCCGCGTACCTGCCACCCCGAATTTGGGGCCGGGATATGCCTCCGCGAATGTAGCGGGCAGACGGATGTCATCGAGGCGCAATCCTGAGAACTGCCGCAATTCGAACAGGTTGCCGGCAACGGTGGCGACAAGGTTGGGCAGCGATGGCCCAATATTGTCCATCGGCCAGGAGAGCGTGACGCGAGCCTGCCGCCGTATCGGATCGGTCACACCCTTGGGATTTACCGAGCCTGGAAGCGAAGGCTGTGGTATCTCTATGTCCTGAATGTCCAACGCTTCGATCCGGGCCGCCGATCGTGCCTTCAGCTCAGGAGTCTCACCGGGAACTGGGACGAAAGTTCCGCTCGACTGTTCCCCGGCCATTGCCTCGGCCGCAACACGGGGATCGAAGGTAGTCTCGATAAGGTAATCGGCCTCGATGCGGGTTGGATCGCTCACGGCATGCCCTCTCACGTGCATCTCTGTGCGGAACTTGGCCAGCATGCCGTAGACGGCCATGCAGTCGCATTCATTACCACGGCCGCGCCCATTCGGATGTGATGCGGCGTCGACATCCAGACAGCTCTTAGAGCCGGGTGTCGGGAGCAGGGAGCCAGGGTTTGGCAAATTTGTGCATGGCGCTCCTCCTGTTTGACATTCGGCGCGATCACTCAAGTGTATGCGGAACAAGTGCGATCAGCATTTTCTGTATCGGCTTCTGCGCTCTTGGTGGCGCATTCGTCTCTTCCTCTGGCGATAGGCCAACGGGAGAGGCGCTTTAGTAGTCATACCATGTCGAACTGGATACTCATTATACCAGTAGACCAGAGTGTGCAAGTTGTTTCCACATCAAAGCGCGAGCCCGCGATAGATTTCTTCTGTAGTTTAGGCGGTCGTCAGACTGGATAGCGCAGCGAGCGGACAATCAGCATGAGTCGGGTCAGAGACGGAGCTTGGCATTAGGGAGAAGCTTCCGCAGGCGCAGCTATTGCCAAGTTACAGCACATCCGTCAGGCGCCGCTTTTGAGCGCGCTGCATCTGTATCGGATAGAACACTCGTCAATGCCCTTGCGTTGGTCTAGCGCAAAGCCGCGACGATCGCAGCTTGAGCTATAATCATTATACCAATATGATAGGAGCTCTGAGAGAGGTTCGGTCTATGTAGCCATGGCGTCCTTTGAGCGGGATCACTAATTCAGGCAACATAGATCGGCTAAAGAAGCAGGGATGTTGTGACGGCACCAACTGACGTAATTGTTCGCCGGAAGCTCTCGGATGAGGTGTTCGACCGGTTGAGACTGATGATAACGTCTGGCGCACTCAACCCAGGCGACATGATGCCGTCGGAGCGCGAACTCATGGAACGCTTCCGTGTGGGCCGTCCGGCCATTCGCGAAGCGATGCAGGCCCTCAATAACATGGGGCTGATCACAATCACTCACGGTGAGCGCGCGAGGGTTCGCCAGTTGACCGCGCGCTCGCTCTTCGAGCAGGTAGATGCGACAGCTCAAATCCTACTCTCTACCTCTCCGACATCTCTGGATCATCTGAAGAACGCGAGGCGATTTTTTGAGCGAGGCATGGTGCGGGAAGCTGCCCTCAAAGCCAGCAAGGACGATGTAACTCGTCTGCGGCAGACATTGGAGCGGCAACGGCATAACCTCGGCAACGCTGCTCCGTTCATTGATGAGGATATGAAATTTCATGCGCAGATCGCCGCGATTTCAGGAAATCCCATCTTCGAGGCCGTCAGCGAGGCCATGCTCAGCTGGCTGAAGCAATACCACACGGAGTTGCTGATCTGGTCCGGCAAGGAAAAGTTCACATTGTCCGAACATGAGGAAATCATTGATCGGATAGAGGCTGGAGATCCTGACGGAGCAGAGGCAGCGATGACCAAACATCTCGATCGGTCCGCCTCTCTCTACGAGCATCATCCCAACTCCACTGAGAACGATAGAGCTGAGGCAAAGCCAAAACGAAAGCCAAGCGCCAGAAAGGCCGGCCAAGCCAAGGTCAGCCCCAAGCGCCGCTAGAGCATCGGACGTGAAAAGTGGATCCACTTTTGGGCACATCTAATACGCCAGTCTGACGATGGAACATCGGATCTAAAGGTGGTTTCCCCTCTCGGGTTCGATGCTTCTAAGCGTGTTACATATCTTCAGGCTGACTCAAGGCGGGCGATGGCAAATGGCTCCATCTCAAAGGCGCCGTCCCTTACGTTCATTGTGGCGCCCAGCGAGCCGAGAGAAGCGAGCTCAACGGAGTGCTGGTCAAGGGTGGTCATCATCCAGAGAGGATTCTCAGAGACGACTCGGACGCTCTGCTTTCGGTCTGTCACATTGGCGACCCAAACCGTCTGATGTCCTTGTCCCCCGATGACGCCGATTGCGCCGATGTCAGACGGGCGACTCGAGCGGCATCCAACGAGTTTCTTGCTGGCAAGCGAGGACAAGCCAGAAGCAGCATGAAAGGCAGGCCTTACTCGTCCCGCAGCTGAACCCTCGGCAAGGAGGCCAAATGGACCCGCCAGAGCTGCGACGGTGAGCACCTCAAGGTTCGCATCCGCTGCTCGTGCCGCATAGCCGATCATCCAGGCAGCAGCGAAGAGGCTGTCTTGACGGGGATCCCATGAGGCCATGGCAATCCGTTCATTGTTAGGATTGTCCATCGTGCGAGAGCCGTAAGGGTTCTGGCGCATTCCTATCGTCGATGGTCCAATCCAGTATGGCTTGTCCCCGATGAAGGCTCGAGCCGAGCGCGTGATAAACGGGAGTGCTTCGAGGGATTGCATGACGCTCAGGTCATCGGCTGCATGCACGATCGGGCAGGTACAATGGGTCACGAAGCCAAGTTTCTCGACCGGCACACGCTTGCGATTGAGTTCCGTGAAATAGCTGAACATGCCACCGCCGAGCCGGATACCCGGAAAGGCTTTCTGCGCCGACGCATAGACCTCCTCGAGCGGTGGACACTCGGGCCACGTGCTGCCAGGTGGCGTTGACTGCCGGTCCACGGAGGGGGACACCGCTATGGCCGAGAGCGACAGTCCTGCGGCCCGCACCAGTTCGGCAATCCGCTCGAGTTCAACCTCATGGGGCTCGCGGCATGGAACAACACCCTCAAGCACCATCTCAGCGGGATAGGCAGCCGCGACTTTCGCGAACCCCTTCATCGATTCAAGCCCATGCCCTGCAGTCGGGTCAAAATGACAAAGAAGGACCTGAGGACCCACCTCGCGCAGGCGCTCAATATTGGCAAGGGTTGCTTCGATCTCCTCCGGAGCGATCACGAGCCCTATTTTGGGGGCAACCCCACTGCCGGACTCAAGGGAGATCGTAACGGCTTCGTGCCTGGGAGGGTTGTTGACCACAAGCAGGTATTGCCTTTGATCCTCAATGCTGAGTGTAATTGTTTGCCGATCGGCAATGCCCTGCGGCATGGTATAAGGCCAAGGCAGAGCCAAGGGTCGCACATAGGTCTTGTAGGAGGCATCGGACCAGTTGCGCTGGTCCTCCATCTCCCACACCCCACCCTCCATCCGGCACTTCGCGATCAGTCCAGGACTGACCTGGTGGGAAATCGCGCGCATGTCCTTGAACGGCTGCCACGGTTCAATCAGGTCTGGGAGAACTGATTGTTCCATCCCACCGTCCGTATGTTCCACGGCGACTGGCGTTCCTGCCAGATCCACAATGGGATGGAGAATGCAGAAGCCACACCGGTTCGTAAGGAAATCCGTCTCAGGCTCCGCAACGACATCGAACGTGACCCCTGCCTCTGTGCCGTGGATTGCGGCACGGTAAGTCAAATTCTGATCGCCCAAGCCCCGGCAGACCGCACGGTAGGTGACAGTGAATCCGTTGTCGCCTTCGCTAAAAACCAGATCTTTGATGTTTGAAGAATACGTTCCCCAATCCTTGTCACGGACGACATAGGAGATGGCGCGAAGGACCTCGTGACCGTCGTAACAGATTGTCCTCAGATTGCCGTCGACCAGATCTGCGGTCAGTCGCCCTGCGGTCAGCCTCCGAGCGGGGGATGGGCTCTGATCGGTTCCGAAATATGTCCGGAGCAACAAGCGGTTCATGACGAGCCTAGCCATTGGTCAGATCAATTGTTTGGCCAGTTGCTGCGCTTCGATAGGCAGCCTCAACAATTGCCAATGTCTTGAGATTATCACATCCGGAGGTTGCTGGTTCTTGCCGTTGCCGCAGGCACTCAACCCAGTGGCTCTGGATCGCGAGCACGCTCTCTTGGATGTTGTGCCACGGCCTGGTTGCCCACGGCAGAAGAGTCGGAGCAACATCTCGGACTTCTACACCTTGTGGGGTGGTGACGACCATCTGATAGCCTTGACCGAGCCTGATGGAGCCCTCACTCCCGTCGACCTCGACGAGAGTTTCAGGAAACGGCTCCGTTGCAAGGTGGGTGGCATAGCTGCAGTCGACCACAGAGGTCGCACCACTGGCATGATCCAGCAGCATGGTGGCAACATCTTCGCCCCGGATCGCTGGATTGACCCGCTGTGTTCTCGCTGTAATGCATAAGGCATCACCGAGCAGAAAGCGTGCAATGTCAAGAATATGGATCCCCAAGTCTTCGATGATGAACCGTTCGCCCTCGGCCAGGTACGGTTGGCCGGAGAAGACATCGTAGGCGGAGCGGAATGAGACCCGCGCAAAAAAAGGCCTCCCGATGCGCCCCAATGTGATCACGTTCGCGACCGCTTGGATGGGGGTCTGCCACCGGAAGTTTTCGTGAACCATCAGCGGGATGCCCGCCGCCTCGCAGGCGTGAACTATGGCGCGCGCATCGTCCATGGAAGGGGCAAAAGGCTTCTGGCAAATGGCAGGCACCCTGTGCTGCGCTGCCATCTCAACCAGCACCCGGTGGGTCCCCACCGTCGTGGCGACGTCAACGAAATCGAGCTTCTCGCGCGCAAAGAGATCGGCCGCATCCGTGTATCGGGACTGAATTCCGAACCTGTCGCCATAGTCGGCCAAGCGGGCGGGGTCACGGTCGCAGATCGCCACGATCCTGGCCCCGGGGATATCCTGCCAGGCATGAAGATGATTGGCGGCAAAAAAGCCACAGCCGATGAGAGCGCCACGCAATTCCATGATTACACCGTCCGGGCCAGTTGTAGGGAGGCAACGCGCTGCTGGAGTCGATACTGGGCCTGGTCAACGATCACGGCCGCCACGATCACCAGGCCTTTGATCACGGTCTGCCAGAAGGAGCTTACGCCCATCATAACGAGACCGTCCGACAGAACACCGATCACGAACGCGCCTATGATCGTGCCCCCGACGCTGCCACGGCCGCCCGACATAGACGTGCCACCAAGGACGGCCGCCGCGATCGCATTGAGTTCGAACGTCTCGCCGGTCGCCGGATGGGACGCCATGAGTTCTGACGAGATAATGAGCCCGACAGCTGCGGCGCAAAAGCCGGAGAACATATAGACCAGCATCTTAACGCGCCGGACCCGGATGCCGGACAGGGCTGCCGCTCGCTCGTTCCCGCCCACGGCGAAGACGTGCCGGCCCAGCGGCGTCTTCCGGGCGACATAGCTCGCCGTTGCGCCAATCGCGATCAGAATCCAGATGGAAAGCGGCAAGCCCAGCAGCGTGCCGGATCCGAGGATACCAAAGCCTGTGGTGCCCAGTTCCGGCTTGCCGACGAGGTTTGGAAACGTACGCCCGTCGGAAGACAAAAGGGCAATGCCACGAGCCATGTAGAGCGTGCCCAAGGTCGCTATGAACGGGGCGACGTTCAAACGTGTGATCAGCAAACCATTGATGGCACCGATCAGGACCCCCACGGCCAAGGTAATAAGAATAACCTCGACGACATTGAAGTAGATGGTCCAGCCGATCTGCAGGTCTATGCCATACAGAAGCAAGCCGCCGGCGACCATGCCGCACAAGCCCACGATTGAACCGATTGACAGGTCTATGCCACCCGTCACGATGACGAAGGTCATGCCAATTGCCAGGATCGCATTCAGCGCGACATGCTTTGACATGAGCACCAGGTTGGCAGTGCTCAGGAAGTTTGGCGCGGCGATCGAGAAAAAGATCAGCACCGCGAACAGTGCGATGAAGGTACGAAGCTTCATCAAGCCCAATGCAACGGCACTGCCGTTCCAGGTGGTTCGCGAGTTGCCGATGGTTTGTATGACGGCCATGCGGATCACCCTTGGGTTGGTTGCAATGACGGATGGGGCCTGTGGCCAACGGCAGACGCCTCGACAATCTGATCCTGAGTGACGGTCGCTCGATCGAAGACGTCGATGAGACGGCCATTGCTCATGACGGCGATCCGGTCGGACAGGACCATGACCTCCTCGAGGTCGGAGGTCACGAAGAGAATACCGAGCCCCTCTGCCGCGAGCCGTCTCATTGTTTTGAAGACATCGGCTTTGGCCCCGACATCGATCCCTCGGCTGGGCTCGTCCATGAGCAAGACTTTAGGACCGGTCATAAGGGCTTTGCCGATGACGACTTTCTGCTGGTTCCCGCCACTGAGGGCGGAAACCTCGATGGCAGGATCGGACACCTTGATCGTCAAGTCGCCAACGGCCTTGCGGACCGCTCCCGTCTCGGCCTTGCTTTGGATTTGGAAGCCGCGCAGGAACTTATGGAGGCTCGCCATGGTGAGATTGCTGGCGACTGATTGAATGGGCACAAGACCTT
>KI911943.1:67351-71587 GCA_000517005.1 Microvirga lupini | reverse complement strand
CAAAAATGCTTCCGGATGCACGCTCATGATCGCCGATGATGCATTCAAGGAACTCGCTTCGCCCGGCGCCCAGCAAACCATAAATTCCGACAATCTCCCCTGCCCTCACCGAGAGGGACACGTGATCGACGAGGTACCCTCCTGCGTCTCGTGGAAGGCACACCTCTTCGGCCCGAAACACTTCAGGGCCGATGACGTGATGAGTCGGGTTTGGCAAAGGGCTTGGTGTCGGACCCAATCATCTGTCGTACGATCCACGGAACGTCGACGTCGCGGATCCGGCTCCGCGCCGTGACTTGGCCGTCGCGCAGGACGGTGACGAAGTCGCCGATGCGAATTAGTTCCTCCAGCCGGTGAGAAATATAGACGATCGCAACACCGCGCGCCTTTAAGTCCGCAATGACCCGAAACAGGACCTCCACCTCGGCCGCACTTAGGGCCGAGGTCGGCTCGTCCATGATGAGGATACGGGCGTCCTGCATCACGGCCTTGGCAATCTCGACAAGCTGCTGTTGACCGACGCGCAGCGTCTCGACCGGGGTCCCCGGTTCAATGCCGGCCTGCAGCCGTGCGAGGACCTCTGCCGCCCGCCTCTCCTGCTCCAGGTGGTCAATTCCAAGCACCCCATGGGTGATCTCGCGGGCGGCGAAGATGTTTTCCGCCACGGACAGATTGCCGAACAGATTGAGTTCCTGGAAGACGATCCCGATGCCCTGCCGCAGTGCATCGGCGGAGTTCTTGAGCTCCACCGGGACGCCATCGATGAGAATGCGCCCGGTCGTTGGCTGCTCGACTCCGGCGATGATCTTCATCAAGGTCGATTTACCGGCTCCGTTTTCCCCCACCAGAACGTTCACGGCACCGCGCCTGACCTCAAAATCCGCGTGCCGGAGTGCGACAGTGCCGGAGTAGATCTTGGAGATCCCCTCGGCTTTCAGCACCACGTCCTGATCAACCGGCGGGGTCATGACTTCGGCCCCAGTGTGAGTTCGGCGGGCGTGATGAGCGGTGGCTGATCGAGCTTGTCCAGCGGAAAGACGCCGAGCACGGACACCTTGCGGCCCACCAGCTGGTCCCGTGGCAGGCCCGAGAGGAGAACGCGGTCCACCCGCGTATTGAGCGCCTTCCCGAACTGCGCATACTCGATCTGGTTCGTGAACGATGTGAAGGACACGAAGTCGAGGGCATCACGCAGGGCCGTCCCCCGGATGGCCGGGCCGATCTGGATGGTGGCATCGGCCTTGCCGTCACCGTCGATGTCCACGCCTGCCGTCGCTGCACGAGACGTCGTATCCGCAGTGACGACCTGCCCGTCAAATCTCGTCACGACAGTCCAGGGCGATCCGTCCTGCTTCTCACGGTACCCGTACTTGCGCCCGGCCTCGTCCAGGTTCTGGCGTGCCGCGGCCAGGATTTCTGGCAGCGCCCCGGCTTTGCGCCTCAGGTAGGGCATCGCTTTGGAATCCCACATCTCGTTCGCCATCCTATCAGGCGAGAACTCGGCATTTTGAGTGGGGCTGCCGTCCGGCGAATTCGGCTGGTCTTTCGTGGCAGTCGCGACGAGCTTGCATGCGCCGAGGGTCATGCAAGCTGCCAGAACTGCGACGATCTGAAGACTCCGGGTGAGCATCAGTCCTACGTCCTATCGAGGAACCTGAGGGGTTGGCCACCTCTTGGAAAGCTCAGAGATGGCCGAACACAATCAGTTTGTTAGAGCGAAGGTCTCGAGCTTGCCTGCGTTCTCCGGCGTGATCAGGACGCAATCCATGAGCTGCTTCTCCTGTGCGGGCGCAGTCTTGGTCTTGATGTACTTGTCGGCCTGCTCGACGGCGATCTCGGCTTGACGATAGGCCGGCTGAAGCACG
Source organism: Microvirga lupini (assembly GCA_000517005.1). GTDB lineage: Bacteria > Pseudomonadota > Alphaproteobacteria > Rhizobiales > Beijerinckiaceae > Microvirga > Microvirga lupini. The sequence goes on along the minus strand of KI911943.1, from coordinate 69,722 downwards.
GTCGCCTTGATCCCGCCGCTCTTGATCGAATCGCGCACATCGTTGCTGCCATCGAACCCGACGACAATGACGTCTTTGCGGCCCGCCGCCGCCAAGGCAGCCCACGCGCACATCGCCATGGTATCGTTTCCTGAGATAACGCCCTTGATGTCGGGGTTGGCCTGCAGGATCGATTCCATCTTGGCATAAGCTTCAGGCTGGCTCCAGTTGGCTGACTGGCGGGCGACCATCTTCATCTCGGGATAGTCATCGATGATGTCGTGATAGCCCTTTGAGCGAATACCGGCATTGGTATCCGACTCCTTGCCCACCAGCTCGACGTAATTGCCCTTCTCTCCCATGAGGCGGACGAATTCCTGGGCGCCCAGTTGAGCGCCTTGATAGTTGTTGGAAACGATCTGCGCGACGGCGACTCCGGTGGCGTTAATCTCACGATCGATCAGGAATGCCGGGACGTTGGCGGTTTTGGCTTTTTGCACGGCGGCGACGGTGGCGTCCGCGCCGGCATTATCGAGAATGATGGCCTTCGCCCCACGAGCGATGGCGGTGTCAATTAGCTGCGATTGCTTGTTTGCGTCGTCGTTATGGACGAGCACTATCGTCTCGTAGCCAAGGGCTTCCGCCTTCGCCTTCGCACCGTCAGCTTCCGCCTTGAAGAACGGATTGTCGTGGGAAGGGGTGATAATCGCAATCAGGTCGGCGGCGCTCGCGCCACTCACCCCAAAGCTTAAGCTCGCGGCGATAGCTGCGCCCAGCATCAATCTCGGAACTCGCATTCGTTTCCTCCTTCTGGTTTCAAGGCACCCTCTTTTGAGCGGGGCGTTCGCACAATCCTGCGATTGGTAACTTCGCCATGTTTGGGAGCGGCTGGCTCTCGGCAGAGCTCTGCCGAATTCAGTCCAGGGATGAACAATGCCTCCTTCCCTCCGAAACGGCCATTATGTTTCGCCCTGAGCGCTCTTGCGGCGCTTGCATCGGCGATTTTCGAATTCCAGAGCTCTTCCCAGACTGAGAGTAAACTTACTGGTATAATGAGTCAATCAGTACATGAGGGATAGATCTATTTCCGGTTCTCCCGATTCCAGAGGCCGGCTCGCGTGGGGTTCGGATCCATTGCGCTAGTGTCCGAAGGTGCGTACGTCCGAAGTGGGTCAATCTGAGCCGTTAGGGGCTGGAACAAGATCTGCTCCCAAGCATACCGCGGCATTATCAACCAAACGCAGCTTTTCCTTTGCAGCTAAGCTTTTGCGTGAGATTCTGATCTCGGGATCGATGGCCGGATCAGGAGGTCAGCATGCAGCTGTCTGTGGGCGAGATACTGAGTAGGGTCACTACAGTATCGGACATGATCCGAGCCTTCCAGGATGAGGATCATTGCCGGCGGGTGCTCGAGGCGCTGGTGTGGCCGAACGGGCGGAGATGCCCGGCCTGCGGCTATCGCCGCGCCATCGTTCTCATGGGTCGGGAGAATGCGAAGCGGGCCCGACTTGGGCTCTACCAATGCTCAAGCGGCACCTGCCGCTATCAGTTCACCGTCACAACCCGCACGCCCTTGCACGCAACGAAACTGCCGTTACGGACTTGGTTGTCGGGCTTGTGGTTGATGCTGCAGTCGGACAAAGGCATCTCCTCGATCCGCTTGGCCGAAGCCCTCGGTGTCAGCCAGCCGACAGCCTGGCGTATGGGGCATGCCCTGCGTTTGATGGTCGGGCGCGAGCAGGTCCTCGATGGTGTGAGTGAGATCGATAGCCTTTATGGGGGTGGCAAGCCGCGGCGGGAGATGAACCGCACTCCGCCAGGGTGGGGTCGAAAAGGTGAGCCGAAACCCTGAAAACTCCAGCGTTTGTGGCTGTGCAGCGGCCGCCGGCTGTGAGTGTCGGCGCACCCGCTGGTGAAACTCGGGCCGCCATGATCGAGGATCTGTCCGAGTCCGAGGCCGCTCGGGTTCTCAGTGAGGCGGTCGACCCCAGCGCACATCTGATGAGTGACGAATGGAAGGCCTTCGTCTCTATTGGCACTGGGTTCGCGGCGCATGACACCGTTCACCATAAAGCTCGTGAGTATGCCCGCGGTCCGGTTCACATCAACTCGGCCGAGGGTTTCAACGATCGCATCCGCCGCCCCGTCTCGGGTGTGTTCCATCACATCAGCCCACATCTGGCAGATCTCTACTTTAATGAGATCGGCTTTCGCTGGTCGCAGCGTGTCGTCACAGGTCAGGCGCCGCGACGCACACGCAAAGGACGGCCAGTGACCAAGACGTTGTGGGCGAGAATACCGCCTGCGCTCCAGCTTCCAGCCGTTTTCCGCTTCGCCATCGGACGCGAGATGCGCCGAACGAAGACCGGCGGGATCGACCTCGTCTCAAAGG
>KI911943.1:66719-67251 GCA_000517005.1 Microvirga lupini | reverse complement strand
GGATGACGGCGTGGGATTGCCGCGGGAGCAGGATCCGAACCGGATGAGGCGCGCCGGCTCGCCGAGCAGGCTCTGACGGTCGATCCAACGGAACCGCGGGTGCAGTCGACGGCTGGCTACACCTTCCTAACCTGGCGTGAGTTCGACCGGGCCGAGCGTCACCTCGACCTCGCACAGTCCATGAACCCCAATGACGCGACCATTCAGATCTTCTGGGCTTGGGCCCAAGCGTGCTTGGGGAACCCGGCGAAGGCCTGCTGCCGCCGAGCTCGCACAGCGCCTGAACCCGCGGTATCCGCACTGGTACAGCTACTACCAGGCCAGGATCCTGTTCTTCCTGCGGCGCTACGAGGAAGTCGTTGCCCAGCTTCAATACCGCATGACGGGGGAACCCACCCTGCACCGTCGGGACATGCTATTGCTGAGTGCGGCGTTTGGCCTGCTGGGGCGAGCGGAGCCGGCCCAACGATGCGCCAGGTGGTTCTTGGAAGGCGTCGGGCAGGTGTGGCGCGGGGATCCGAATGCGGGATCG
>KI911943.1:54716-66619 GCA_000517005.1 Microvirga lupini | reverse complement strand
GCCGGGCTGCCGGCTTAGACGAACGGTCTCACCCGCTCCATGATGAAGTGGATCTCGGTGTCGTCGATGACTGTGAACCCGTGGCGTCGGTAAAGCGATCCCACCGGGTTCCACTTGAGACATCGAAGCCGGAGCGGCATTCCGCGGGCATCCGCGATGGCAAGTCAGTGGTTCAGGATCCTCGTCCCCAAACCCTGCCCCTGATGGGAAGAGGGCAGGTAGAACTCATCGAGACGCAAATGATCAGCAAGAGTCGTGAGGGCGATGGTGCCAACGGCCTGCCCCTTGTGCACGATCCGAGAAAATGGCGTGTCCCTGAACCTCTGCTCATGGAAGTTTCGTTGGAACGCCTCATCCCATCCCCATCGCACAATGATGTGAGGGCCTATGGCCGCGCGTTTGACCTCAAAAGCGAAGTCCCTTGCCTCAGGCGTGTGAGGAAGCCGGTCAAAGCTGACGTCAGGAGGCAGGTCAGGAATTTCCATCGGCCAATCTCCCCGCGAGTGTGGGCGTCCTCATCGAAGCCTAAACTCAATCCGGTTCGGCCCGGCGGGAACCTGGAGATCGCCTTCCATGAAATAGACCAACGCTACCTCCCACAGTTCTCTGCCGAGCAGCTGGCCGAATGGCTGCAGGAAGCGATGCTCCACGTCGAGGCGGCATGTCCGCTCGAGACACGCGACGGAAAACCCGCCTGGATCGCTGACGAGGCGCCACTGAGAGCTAAAGCATCGGACGGAAAGTCGGCTCCAACCCGCCCCTCCCTTGGAGAGGTGAAGATGTGGCGCATCCCACAGAGCCGAGAAAGCGTCCGATGCTCATCTTATTTAAGCAGTGCATTGTGCGGAAAACCGGGTCCACTTTTCCGCACGATGCGCTAGATGGAGCACCGGACTGCCCGATCCGCACGATGAACGGCCAAGACACGGGTCGCCTCGTGCGCCCTGGCAATGGCCCCGCGCTACCATTCCCTTAAAGCACTGTAGAGCAGGCCGTCGGGATGGACCGTGATTGCTGTGGCGGCCTGCGACGCCGGGTAGGAGGGCGCAATCGCGTAGTTCACCGAGGGGTAGGCGGATGCGCCCAAGCTGTTGCCTACAGCGGGATCACCGCGCACGGCATCCAAGTTGAGCATAATTTGGAAGCACCCGGCGGCGAGCATCAGGCCGGCCCAGGTGTCGCTGCGGTAATGCAAGCCTGCCACCTCGCGGTTGCGGGCGATACGGTCCGCCATCAGCCGCAGCGGTCCGTACTGCGGCATGAACTGCGCTGCCGTGCCTGGTATCACGCGGGCCTGCGGCATCACGACTTCAAGGCACATCGCGATCAAGTAGGCCTGAGTGGCATGGCCGCTTGGGTAGGCAGGGTGCCCGGGTACCGGCAGGGGCGGAAGCAGGCCTGGCATTATGCTTGAGGGACGCATGCGGTTGAAGGTAGCCTTGTAGTGCATCGCCGCAAAGCTGGCGACGCGGGCGCCTGCGATGGCGAGATATGTCGTCGCCGGATGAGAGCGCATATTGAAGCCTAGGATGCCCCGGAAGTATTGCAGGATGGCGTTGTTCTGCGCCGTTATTTCGGCCATCGTGCTCGGCCGCGCGGCGACTAGGGCGGCGAGCTCGCGCAATTCCCACTGCAACGCGAGGTTCTGGTCCGCAGCCACTGCCGGATTGAGCGGCAGGGCTTGCACACCCACGTTATTCAGCTGGGCCTTATTTGCGGCGTAGTTGATTGCCTTCACGGCTGCTATCGGGAAGCCGTCGCTCAGGAGGTTGGTCCACACGTTCACACCGCTCGCGCCCGCGAAGCGGACGAACTGCGACAGCACGACCTGTGCATAGTAGTCCGGTCCCCACACCTTCTGCCGCATGGCGAAGCCCATAGGCGGCCCGGCGGTCGGGACCGGTTGCATGAAGGGCGTCTCGACCGGCGGCGCCGGGATGACGTTCGGCCAGGCCGTGCCTGGCGGCAAGGCGGGAGGCCAGTTGCTGCCGGCGAAGTACATCTGCGGGTCTGCCCAGTCCGCGACCACGCCGGCAATTGAGGGGATGATCGCCGGCGAGGGCCGGATCGGTCGGCCCGCGGAGCCATTGCCCGGAATGATGAAGGCGGAGGCCTCTGAAGCCTCTGACGCTTCCGATGCCTCCGACGCCTCAGAAGCCTCGGCCGGTCCCACTCTAATCGCCATGTCTACGCTCCTCCAGTCTGCGCAATGGATGCCTGGTTGAGGACGTTCCCCGTTCAGGGCTGCACGCCGGCAGCGCGCAAGTCGCTCAGGAAGCGCTCGCGCAGTGCGGTATCGGTGAAGGGCTGCAGCCCCCGCTCGTAGGCCGAGAGCCGAAAGTCCGGCTCCAGACGGAGAAGGTCAGCGACGACCGCTTCCGCCTGCTCCCGCCTCCCGAGCCCTCCGAGCGCCGCCGCGAGGAAGCGCAGGTTGGCGCTGAAGTTCGGGTTTTCGTCCCGCGCCCGCAGGCTGAATCGCACCGTGGCCTCCAGATCGCCATTGGCGTAATGCGCAAGGGCGAGCCGAGTGTCGAACAAATAGCGCGCTTGGTCGAGTGGCGAGAGGCGCACCGCATGCTCCGCCCGCGCCACTGCCTCCGCCCCACGGCCGAGATAGGCCAGCGTGCCGCTCGACCACATCCAGGCAAAGGCGTGGTTCGGACAGGACTCCAACGCGCGGTCGAAGAACACCATCGCCGCCTCATGCTCGTGCTTCAGGAACGACAAAATTTGTCCATGCGCCGAGAGGGCCAGTGCGTGGCCAGGATCGAGCGCGATAGCTCGGGTCGACAGGTTGGTCGCGGCGGCGATAGCCGCCGCGACGTCCCGCACCCAGCGCTGCCCGATCCACAGCACGTGCCACCAGGCGGAGTAGGCCATGGGCAGGGGAAAGCCCGGGTCCTCCGCCATCGCCTGGTCCAGGTATGCCTTCGCCTCAAGCGAGGTCTCCTTGTCCAGCGAGTAGATCAGGTGCACGCCGCGCAACGTGCTGTCGTAGGCGGTCAGGCTCTCCGGCCGTTTGCGGAGCGCCGCGCGCAGTTCTGACGCGCGGATGTTCGGCGCCATGCCCGCGACGATGCGCTGCACGATGTGGTCCTGCAGGTCGAACACCTCCTCGTCGCGCCCGCTTTGGCAGTCAGCCCACAACGCTTGCCCCGTCTCCACGTTCGTGAGCTGCGTGGAAACGCGGATGGCGGGTCCGGCGCGGCGCAGGCTGCCGCTCAGCACGTAGCGCACGCCGAGCGCCTGCCCGGCGGAAACAGGGTCCGCCTGCTGACCGCCCGCCGCGGCGGTCGTGGAGCCACGCGCGATCACCGCCAGCTCGCGCAGGCCGGAGAGCGACAGGATCACATCATCCATGATGCCCGCCGCCAGATAGGCGTCGGCTGGATCGCCGCCGACGTTGCTGAGCGGCAGCACGGCAATGGAGGGCAGCTCGCCAAGCCGACGCAACTGCAATGCTGAGTGCGCGGTGCCGAGCGCGTAAGCGTGAAAGGGCCGTTCGTCGTTCTTGAAGCGCAGCAGCCCGAGATCCACGAGTGGCTCGTCCAGCGTGTCGCGCAGCGCGTGCGCCACTGCCTCGGAGACCACAGTGCCACCGGGTGCCGCGTGCGCCTGCAGCCGTGCGGTCAGGTTCACCGCGTCGCCGAAGACCCCGTCCTCAGTGATCAGCACCCCGCCCATGTGGATGGCGATCCGCAGCACGAGCGGCGGGGCAGCGGCGCTTCCCGTGGCGGCAGCGCCCATATGCGCCGCGTGAGCCCACTGCACGGCTTGGTGCACGTCAGCGAACTCAAGCAGCGCGCCATCACCCCGCAGCTCACCGATATAGCCGCCAAGCCGTTCCGCTGCCGGCTTCAGAACATTGTGATACAGCGCCACGACCCTGGCGTAGGTGCCAAGCTCGTCTGTTGCCATCAACCGGGAATAGCCGACGACATCGGCGAACACGAGCGCAGCAGACCTGCGGTGCATCGCGTCCTCCGTTGCCAGGGGCAATTCGGCCATGGAAACGATGCCTCCTCCGACAACCGCGTTCCCGCCGCGTGCATGCTAAGCTAGCATCAAGCGCATTCCCACCGCGTGAATATTAAGCTAGCATCAAAAGCGGCGTAAACCTTTAAATGCAGGGCGCCCGCTGTGCCTTCCGCCGGCGGGAGGAACTCATGGAAAATCTCGTCAAGATCTTCCTTATCCTGGATGCGGGCCCGAACTCCGCGCTTCGGCCGATTGTCGAGGCGCATCGCGCCGCTCGGCATGACACCGTCGGCGGTAGGCTCCGGGAGCTGTTTCGGGTCAACTTCGACCTGCCCGTGCAAGCACTGCCGGATCTCGGGCCGTTGCAGGACGACGGAGATGAGCCCGAACCGGAGTCCAACGCCAGCGTCGTCGCGCTTGACTGGATGCCGCGCGAGCAGGTGCTAGAGCTCGAGCAGCGCATCGCGGCGGATCGGGACAGGCTAGACGGCATCACGATCTCCGCGGACCTCGCTCTCGCCCCAGCGGACATCTGGTGCCCGAACCAGGGCACCTCGCCGCTGTTCGGCATGCTGGACAACGCACTTGCGCTAATCTGCTTCGATGCGCTGCCGTCCGGGGGCCAAGCAGACGGCACGGGCGTACGCGTGGTCATCATCGACCAGGGCATCGACCGGGACTACCTACCGACGCCCGGCGGACCCTTCATCACCGCCAGCGGGAAAGCGCGTGGCTGGCCGGTTATGCCCTTCGTCGCGTCAGGGCAGCCGCCGCAGCCCACCCGTATGCCGGGCTCAGCCGACTTCGGGCATGGCACGCTTATGGCGCTGCTCGTGAACCGCCTTGCGCCCGAGGCAAAGATCTACGACCTACCGCTGCTGCCGGAGCGCATCCATGACCTGCCGGGTTTCCTCAGTCTAGCAGCGGCCGCGATGCTGAAGCTGCTGGTCCGCGTCCGGTCCAACGTGAACCGGCGCTGGGTGATGTGCAACGCCTGGTCCGTGTACAATCTGGACAAGGACTTACCCCTGTCGAGCGTCTTTAACTACGGCCAAAATCCGAACAATCCCTTCACCACCTTGGTGCGCCTGATCGCCCAGAACAACATCGGCGCCGGCGGCGCCGATGTGGTGTTCGCTGCCGGCAATTGCGGCCAGTACTGCCCGGACGGACGCTGCGGCGGCGGGCAGGTCGGGCCCGGCAGCAGCATCTACGGTGTCGCGGCGCTGGAGGAGGTGCTGACCGTGGGTGCGGTGCGCAACGATACGATCTGGCTGGGGTATTCGTCGCAGGGGCCTTCGCCCGCCGCCTTCGGGTCGCAGAAGCCGGACCTCTGCGCGCCCAGCCAGTTCGGCGAGCCATCGAACGCATCCATTGGATACTCCGGCACCTCTGCCGCCTGCGGGGTGTCCGCCGGGGTGGTCGCCGCTCTGCGCGACACCGCATTCCCCTGGGCCGCGGCTGCCGTACCCCAGAACTCCCCCGCGCAGATGATAGCAGGCTTGCGCCAGCAGGCGCGACCGGTGCCGGGTCAGACGCTGCCGGACGATCTGCGCCTCGGTGCCGGCATCCTGGACCTGTGCAAGTTCGTTACAGCCTTCGCCGTGCAGCCGCAGGCGTCGCTAGACAGGAGCGGCGCGGACCAGGACGAGCCCAAGGAGAAACGGAGCCACCCGGGCCCCGTTTCGCCCGGCCGTTTCGTTGCCTGGATCCGCCGTCTAATTTTCAGGAGCTGACCGCGCCAAGCGAGCTTGCCCTGCGCCGCTGCGGCAGCGACTGAGCTGATGGCTCGAAACCTATTGCAAGTCGAGCGAATGCTGCTCAGGATAAGGTGCACGGCGCCGAGGGATACCTGGCCTACAATTGCCTAGGGAAGGCGAGGGCTTGTCGGCCAGTTTGTCCGCGAGCAGGGAGGGGGCCATGGAAGAAGACAAGCTTCGGTCATTAATCAGCGCTGTCAGCGATGGGCGCATGTCGCGCCGCGGCTTCATCGCGCGGATGGCGTCGGTTGGGTTCACGGCCCCGATGGCAGGCATGCTGCTCGCTCAGGCAGGCGTTGCCTTTGCGCAGACCCAACCGGCCTACAAGCCGACCAAGGCCGGCGGCGGCGGACCGCTCAAGCTCCTGTTCTGGCAAGCCGTCACCCTTATCAACCCGCATTTCGCGACGGGTACCAAGGACCAGAACGGCTCCCGGGTCTTCTACGAGCCGCTCGCTGGCTGGGACAAGGACGGCAACCTCATCCCGTTCCTCGCAGCCGAGATCCCGAGCCGCGAGAACGGCGGGCTCTCAGCGGACGGCGCCACCGTCACCTGGAAGCTCAAGCGCGGCGTGAAGTGGCACGATGGCCAGCCCTTCACCGCCGACGACGTGGTGTTCAACTGGGAGTACGCGATCGATCCGGCGACCGCCGCCACGACGAGCGGCTCCTACACCAGCTTGAAAGCCGTCGAGAAGGTGGACGACCACACCGTCCGGCTCGTCTTCAAGCAGCCTACGCCGTTCTGGGCCGATCCCTTCGTCGGCGTGGTCGGCATGATCATCCCGAAGCATGTCTTCGCGGAGTACAAGGGCGCCAAGTCCCGTGAGGCGCCGGCCAACCTCAAGCCTGTCGGAACCGGCCCATACAGGTTTGTCGACTTCAAGCCCGGCGACATCCTGCGCGGCGAGCGCAACCCCGATTACCACATCCCCAGTCAGCCCCATTTCGATACGATCGAGATCAAGGGCGGCGGCGATGCCGTCTCGGCGGCCCGGGCGGTGATCCAGACCGGTGAGTTCGACTACGCCTGGAACATGCAGGTCGAGGACGACATCCTCAAGCGCATGGAGACGGGTGGGCGCGGCAAGGTCATCACGGTTCCGAGCGGCGACGTTGAGTTCATCATCCTCAACACTACCGATCCCTGGACCGAGATCGACGGCGAGCGCTCGCACGCCAAGTCGAAGCACCCCACCCTCACCGATCCGGCGGTGCGCCAAGCCATCAACCTGCTCATCGACCGGGACTCGATCCAGCGGTTCATCTACGGCCGCGGCGGCACGGCGACGGCGAACTTCGTCAATGCCCCGGCGCAGTTCCGTTCGCCCAACATGAAATACGAGTTCAACATCGACAAGGCGAACAAGATCCTCGACGAAGCCGGCTGGAAGAACGGCGCAGACGGGATCCGCGAAAAGGAGGGCAAGAAGCTCAGGTACGTCTTCCAAACTTCGATCAATGCGCCTCGCCAGAAGACGCAGGCCATTATCAAGCAGGCCTGCCAGAAGGCCGGCATCGATCTCGAGCTCAAGTCCGTGACGGCGACGGTGTTCTTCTCGTCGGACGTCGCGAATCCGGATACCTACACGAAGCTCTATTGCGACATGGAGATGTATACGACGACGCAGCCGCAACCTGATCCGGAGCGGTTCCTCAATCAGTTTGTCTCGTGGGAGGTCGCGACAAAGGAGAACAAGTGGCAGGGGCGAAACATTTCGCGCTATGTCGATCCGGCGGCCGACGAGGCCTACCGGGCAGCGCAGAGGGAGCTCGATCCGGTCAAGCGCGCTGCGCTCTTCATCAAGATGAACGACATCTTCTGCAGCGCGAACGTGATCCTGCCGATCATCTCCCGCACGCGAACGGCTGCCTGCAGCAACACGCTGGTGCCCAACTACAGCGGCTGGGACGCCGACCTGTGGACGCTCAACAGCTGGTACCGCGAGGCATGATCCCTCGCGTGAGAAAGGCTGGTCGATACGAGGGCGCCCGATGACGGATTACGTGATCAGGCGCCTTCTCGTCGCGATCCCGAGCCTGCTCGGGATCAGCCTCATCCTATTCACGGTGCTGGCGCTCGCGCCCGGGGACCCGTTCAGCGAGCTCGCGACCAATCCGAACATCCCGCCTGAGGTACGGGCGAACCTGCGCGAGAAGTTCGGACTCGACGACCCCATCCTGGTTCGCTACCTGCGCTGGCTCGCCGCGATGGCGCAGGGCGACTGGGGCTTCTCGTTCGCGAGCCGCGTCGACGTCGACACACTCATCCTCCAGCGCGTGCCCACCACGCTCTTCGTCATCGGATCGTCCCAAGTTCTAGCACTCGCCATCGCGCTGCCCGTCGGGATCTATGCCGCGACCCGTCCTTACTCCGTGTTCGACCAGATCGCGAACACCCTCGCCTTTGTCGGGTTCTCGCTGCCAACCTTCTTCACAGGACTGCTACTCATCCTGATCTTCTCAATCAAGCTCGACTGGCTGCCGTTCGTCTACAGGGCCGACATCCCGGAGACTGGCTGGCGCTGGTACTGGGTGCACGCCCGGCAGGCACTCATGCCGGTCCTCGTCCTCGGCCTGTTTCAGGCAGCATCCTACACTCGTTACGTGCGCTCGGCGGTGCTGGACGTGGTTCGGCTGGACTATGTCACCACGGCACGCGCCAAGGGCTTGCCCGAGCGGATCGTGACGCTGCGGCATGTTGCGCGCAACGCCCTCATCCCCGTGGTCACCCTCGTGGCGTTGCAGATGCCCGCCGTCTTCGGCGGCGCCATCGTCACCGAGCAGATCTTCCGGGTGCCCGGCATCGGATCCCTTCTCATCAACGCGATGCTCGCGAACGACACCCCGGTCGTTATGGCGGTAACCTTCGTCTTCGCCTGCCTCGTCGTGCTCTTCAACCTCCTCGCGGACGTGCTCTATGGCTGGCTCGATCCTCGCATCTCCTTCCGGTAAAGCGGATTCCCCGGCTGCTCGCCTCGCCTCGCGGGGCAGCGAGACCTGGCAGCGCTTCCGTCGTCACCGGCTGGCGATGGCGGGTGCTTTCATCTTAAGCTTAATGTGCCTCGGCGTGATCTTCGGCCCCCTGCTCTGGCCCGTCGCGATCAACGACATTGACTTCGCGGCAACCTTGCAGGGCCCGTCCCTTGCTCATCCCTTCGGCACTGACGACCTGGGTCAGGACCTGCTCGCGCGCATGATCTATGGCGGGCGCATCTCGCTTGCGGTTGGATTCGCCGCGATGATCATCGCAACCCTCGTCGGGGTCGTGATCGGCGCGGTCGCCGGCATGTCCCGCGGCATCGCCAACTCCTTTCTGACGTGGCTTACCGACCTCTTCCTGTCGCTGCCGCAACTGCCGCTCCTGCTTCTCGTCATCTATCTCTTTCGCGACCGGCTCAAGGCTGTGTTCGGCCTAGAGGGCGGTGTCTTCGTCGTGATCGTGCTGGTGATCGGAGGCTTGCGCTGGATGCCGGTAGCTCGCTTGGTGCGGGCGCAGTTCCTCTCTCTGCGGGAGAAGGAATTCGTCGAGGCGGCGCGCTCCCAAGGCGCGAGCCGGCGGCATCAGGTGATGCGTCACATTCTGCCAAACGCGCTCGGACCTGTGATCGTGGCGAGCACGATTGAGGTCTCGACGGCGATCATCGCGGAGTCGACTCTCTCGTTCCTCGGCCTTGGCTTCCCACCGGACATTCCCACCTGGGGACGCATCCTGTTCGACGCCAAGGATCACCTTGAGTTTGCTCCCCACTGGGCGCTTTTTCCAGGAGCCGCGATCTTCCTGACCGTCCTGTCAATCAACTTCGTCGGCGACGGCCTGCGCGACGCGCTCGACCCGCGACGCATCATCTAGAGAGCAGGCCGGAGCGTGATAGAATCGATCCTCGAGGTTCAGGAACTCACCGCCGCCTTCCGCGTCGAGGGCGTGTGGCGCCCCGTCGTGCGCAACCTATCCTTCTCGATTGGGCCGAATGAGACCGTCGCGATCGTGGGCGAGTCGGGCTCTGGCAAGAGCGTGACGGCACTTTCCATCATGCGCCTCCTGCCCCGCGATACGAGCCGGGTCACGGGGCGGGTGATCCTCAAGGGCCGTGATTTGCTGGGATTGCCGAACGCTGAGATGCGACGCGTTCGTGGCGACGACATCGCCATGATCTTCCAGGAGCCGATGACCAGCCTCAATCCCGTGCTGACCATCGGCTTTCAGATCGCGGAAGCGCTGATGCTGCACCGGCGTCTCTCGCGGGCAGAGGCTGACGCGGAGACGGTGCGCCTGCTGGAGAAGGTGCGCATCCCGAATGCAAGAGCCCGTCTCGACGACTACCCTCACCGGTTCTCGGGCGGCATGCGCCAGCGCGTCATGATCGCCATGGCGCTCGCTTGCCGGCCGAAGCTTCTCATCGCCGACGAACCGACGACCGCCTTGGACGTGACCATCCAGGCGCAGATCCTCGACCTCATCAAGAGCCTCCAGGACGAGGAAGGCATGTCCGTCCTCTTCATCACCCACGACATGGGTGTCGTCGCCGAGATTGCTGACCGAACCGTTGTGATGCTCGACGGCGAAGCGGTCGAGAGCGGGCCCACGGAGACGATCTTCGCCCGCCCGCGCCAGGGCTATACGCGCGCACTCATCGCCTCCGTGCCGGTGCTCGGCTCGATGACCGGGCGACAACGTCCAATGCGCTTTCCTGTCGTCGATCGTGCGACCGGCGTCCTGGAGCCCGCCGTCGAGACGCCGGATACGATCATTCCGTCGACACGGCCCGTGCTCGAAGTTAAGGAACTAACGACGCGCTTCGATGTCCGGTCCGGCCTGTTCGGCCGGGTGAGCGGACGGGTTCACGCGGTTGAGAATGTCTCGTTCAGCCTCGCTCGCGGCGAGACCTTAGCGTTGGTCGGTGAATCCGGATGCGGCAAGTCGACGACAGGACGTTCCGTAATGCGGCTGATTGAGCCGCTCGCCGGCTCCGTCCGGCTCGACGGCGAGGACCTGATGGAGCTCAGCCCTCGCGAGCTGCAGCAGCGCCGCAAGCTCATCCAGATGATCTTCCAGGACCCGTTCGCAAGCCTTGATCCTCGCATGACGATCGGCACTGCGCTCGCCGAGCCTCTTCTGATCAATAAGCTCGTAACGCGGCACGAGGCGCACGAGATCGCCGCCGATCTCCTGATCCGGGTCGGGCTCTCGCCCGACATGACCAGGCGTTTCCCGCACGAGTTCTCCGGCGGCCAGAGACAGCGCATCGCGATCGCGCGAGCTCTTGCGGTGGGGCCGAAAGTCATCGTGGCGGACGAAGCGGTCTCGGCACTGGACGTCTCGGTCAAGGCACAGGTCGTCAACCTAATGCTCGACCTGCAGGCGGACCTGAACCTCGCCTTTCTGTTCATCTCCCACGACATGGCGGTAGTCGAGCGCGTGAGCCACCGCATCGCCGTGATGTATCTCGGCGAGATCGTCGAGATCGGGCCGCGCAGCGCGATTCTCGAGAACCCTCAGCACCCCTATACCCGGCGCCTCCTTGCCGCAGTCCCGGTGCCCGATCCGGCGCGACGCGGCACCCGCCATCGGGTTGCGGAGGGCGATATCAAGAGCCCCATCAGGCCAGTTGACTACCTTCCGCCGGAGCGCCTGTACCGGGAGGCGACGCCGGGCCATGTCGTCCAAGTCTGGGGCGAGGAGTGGGGTGACCCAATGCTGGCCAAGGATCTTCAGGGAGCGTTGCTTGGCTGACCGCTTGAGCTGCCGGGTGCCGCTTTGTTGCATAGATGGGCGATTTAGCGACCGAAGCTGGATGGCATAGGAGGGCTGGGCTCTTCCTGATTTCGGATTCGACCGTGCCGTTCAAGTCCAATGCCGCTCGCCGTCACCGCATCCCCAAGCAGCGGCACCGGGTGACGAACTGGGCCGAGTACGACGCCAGCCTGCGTCACCGGGGTAGTTTCACGGTGTGGTTCTCTGACGAGGCAATTGCCGCCTGGCGGGCGGAGCCGCGCACCACCCGCGGTGGCCAAGCCCACTATTCGGCTTTGGCGATCAGGACGGCGTTGACGTTACGGGCGGTGTTCCGGCTGGCGCTGCGGCAGACCGAAGGCCTGATCGGCTCGATCCTCCAACTTCTCAGTCTGGATCTGGCCGTGCCCGATCACTCGACCCTGAGCCGGC
>KI911943.1:48354-54616 GCA_000517005.1 Microvirga lupini | reverse complement strand
TGGCCTTGAGGTATCCGCTTGGATCGTTGCCAGGACCATGGCCGAGGCTTGGGCCAAGGCGTGTCTCTCGGCTTCTGTGAATGTCGAGACATCCATTCTGCCTATCTTGGGGCCTCCACTCATGGCTTGGGTAGCGAACTCCACGAGGGCTCTCTTGGCGCATCTCTGGCCGTCCTCTGAGCCCATCTCGACGAGCATCTGGGAAATACTGTGCGTTAGGTCGCCAGCTACGAATTCGACGAGTTCGTCATAGTCCATCGGCGCTTCCTCTCTCGTATTGTTTTAGATTTCTTAGTCTCTCAAAAAGAAAGGCAAAGATGAGACAGGGAGGATGTAGAAAACTACGGTCCTGAAGCAGGAAGGGGCCGCATATGGCAGCCCCTCGGTTGATAGCTCCATGGGTACGCTCAGCCCCTCCCTTGGACCTCCACGATTGAAGGCGCTTCATCCACGCCCGTGAGGGGCTCGATTAACTCCAATGTGTCCCTCTTCTCGGGGGCCTTCCCAGAGATCCAGCCGTCCTTGGGATGCCATGAGCACTCCCATTTGTCTTTGATCCCAGCCCAGAACCCCAAGCCGTCACAAGTGGGGGTTCAGCGCAAGATCTGTGCCTGATTATGCGGTAGCGAAGTACGTAGCAAGAATGTTTGGCCCCGAGTTGGCTAGAAGAACTCCTCAAAGCCTCGTTAGGCCTGGTTTAGGTGTCTGAGATGTCGTACCGGGCGTACAGCCGGTCAGAAGCGAGTACCGTGACGACGGCTCGATCCGCCGGTTGGCTACCATCAAAATACCTGGCACGAATGGCCGGGTTCTTGAGGTAGCATTCCTCGGCGGCGAGCATGACGTGCTACTCATCCGGGTGAAGATACCGGGGCGCGATGAGGACACCATCCCGCTACTGATTGCGGAGGCGGCAGAGATCATGGACTGGTTATACAAGCTGATCGCTAATAGCAGTGATGCGGTCATTCTCGTCGGGGGAGTGGTCTGCACCGCCGTTCTCGCCCTTATTCTCGCTCTAATCTCGCGACGGCTTTTCTTTTCACCCCACGACGAGGCGTTCGAGAGCCACAGCAAACTGGCCGATGTGGTCCATGGAAGCCTTCTGGCATTCTCCGTTTTCGTTCTCGCTCTGGTGCTGACGGAAGTCCGCTCCAATCTCGGGAAGGCTGATGACGCGGAGCTTCGGGAAGCTTCGGTCATCGCGCGGCTTGTTCGAGACCTCCAGACTTTGGGGACCAAGGAGGCGTCAACTGCGAGTGAGCGCGTTAAGGACTATGTCAGGTCGGCGGTCTCCGCAGAGTGGGAGATGCTCGCCCAGCATAATCCGTCGCTTGCAGAGGAAACAGATCGTGCCTTGGCGTTGCTCGTAGCGCAAGTCAACACGGTGGCAGCGGACAATCCCGCAGCCGCCAATGCCTTACGAGGCTACGTGGAGAAGCTGGAAGATCTGCGCCAGAGCCGACTCGAGTTCGCCACAAAGAGTGTGCCTCCGGTGTTCTGGTGGGTGCTGGCCGTCTTCATTGTCGGCGCAATGATCATGAACGGGCGCCATAAACTGGACGCCTTCGGAATGACGCTGATCGCCTTCCACATGGGGGCAATCGGGTTGGTTATTGCTTTGATCCTGGTGATGGATTCACCGTTCAGAGGAGAAACGAGCGTCTCACCGGCTTCGCTGGTGAGGGCTGCGAGGCTGTCTTAACCGTAGTGCAACTGTCCAAGTCGAGCCCGCTTGGGTCTCGAGAGTCCTTGAGCTAGGTAAGCCTCCGACTCCGTCAGAACCGCCACTGCTCTAGGCTCCGGCTGCAAGGGTGGCTGACCACTGGAGAACGACACGCGCGCTTTGTTGGTCGCGATGCTGCTTGCGACGCCTGCCACCGCGTTCGCGCAGGGAGCGAGCCCGGGGACCGTAAGGATCCGTGAGGCAGTCACTGATGAAACGGTTTTGGGCGCGCCATCGCGACACAGTTACTGGCTCATCAGTGAGGGCAGATCCCAGGGCTGCAACGCGCCGCCTCACAAAGCCTCATGCTCTCCTATAGTCTTTGCAGACGCGTCCTAGAAGGGGCCGACCGCGCCGCCTTGCCAGGCGGGGTTTTTCATGCGCATGAAGTCGTGTGTCGGCTGGAAGCTGCCTTCATCGTCTCGCAGCCCCGCGATGCGCGGCACCCGTGGCGGGAGAGCGGAACAGGGACAAGGATTGAGCACTCTCGCTGAGGATGTCGCGCAGCTCGGCTATTCGATTGGCGCTGGTGTCCACCCGGACCACGAAGCACAGGGTCGCGACGGCGTGGCCCTGCTGGTCGAGTACGGGAGCGGCGATGCATCGCGTATAGGCATCGACCAGACCGGATGTGACGCAGTAACCATCGCGGCGGGCGGCCTGCACCGATGCGACGAAGTCCTCGATCTCGATGAACTGTCCGCCGGGAAGCCGCAGATCCTCCGGACCGATCATCGCCCGGATTTCGGCCGGCTCTAGGTGGGACAGGAGAAGACGTCCCGATGCCGTCCAGGGCAGGGGGATCTGCGTCCCAATATCGGCGCTGATGCGGAACGGCTGCGTTCCGGCGCGCATGTGGACCACCAAGTATCTGTTCTCATGGAGCATGCAGAGCTGACTGGTCTCCCCGGTTTCGCGGGCCAGACGGTCGACCTCGTCGCGCCCACGCCGGACGATGTCATGCTCGCGCAGGTAGTCGACGCCATAGAAGTAGAGGGATTTGCCGAAGAAGACGCGACCATCGGAATTCGTCTCCAGCAACCCGGCTTCCGACAATGTGCGGACGATCTCGTAGATCGAGGAGCGCGGCGCGTTGAGTTCGCGCGCCAGATCCCTGATCTTCATCGGGCCGCCGTGCCGGTGCAGGAAATCCAGAAGGTGAATGACGCGATCGATGCCGCGTCCGCGAGAGCCTTCCGACCCCGATACGCTCCGGCTCGATAGGACATTGGTCAACGGTCCTCTCCCTTCAATCTGGCCTCCCCCGCCGGGTGATTCCGCAAGGGAATATTGGCTCTTGCTGACCGGCCTAGTTTTGATAGTCTTTTGTCCAAGATGCTAGATTGTCATCCAATATACGGGACAACGTTCGGCCGCAAGCAGCCGACGGCAACGGAGCGGACGGCAGGGTACCGGCCAGCGCGGACTCCGAAACCCAGAGGTGGTACCGGATGGAGGATACCGTGGAACACGAGCAGGCACGCAGGGACTTTCTGAAGCTTGGCACGACCGGAATCGCAGTCGCGGGCTTGGCTGCCGCAGGAGCCACGCTGACGCCCGAGAAGGCGGCCGCTCAGGCGGTGGGCAACAGCATTCTCCGGACCGTTCTCGATCGCGGCAAGCTGATCGTCGGCACCGGCAGCACCAACGCGCCCTGGCATTTCGAAAACGACAAGGGCGAGCTCGTCGGCATGGACATCACCATGGCCCGTATTCTCGCCAAGGGCCTTTTCGATGACGAGACGAAGGTGGAATTCGTCCGTCAGGATCCGGCACAACGCATCCCGAACATCACCACGGGCAAGGTCGATATCGTCATCCAGTTCATGACGGTCACGCCCGCCCGGGCGCAACTCGTCGCCTTCACGCGACCCTATTATGTCGAGGGCATCGCACTTCTGACCCGGCCGGACGCGGCCAATAAAAGTTTCGATCAGCTCCTTGCCGGAGGCAGCCGTACGAAGGTCTCGATTCTTCAGAATGTCGATGCGGAGCGATCGGTGCATTCGGTTCTGCCGCAAGCGTAGGTGATGCAGATCGATACTCAGGCCAATGTCATCCAGGCGCTCGAGTCGAAGCGCGCCGATGCGGCGGCGGTGGATCTGTCGACGGTCCGCTGGATGGTGGCGCGCGATCCGAACCGCTATGCCGATGCGGGCAAGAAATGGTTCAGCATGCTCTACAGCGCGGCCGTCCGGCAGGGTGATCAGGACTGGCTGAACTTCGTCAACACGACGTTCAATGTCGCCATGTACGGGCACCAGAACGAGCTCTATGACGGTGCGTTCAAGGAGTTCTTCGGATTGGACGCGCCCACGCGCACGCCCGGCTTCCCTTCGATCTGAACGCTCGGCCCGGCGCTCCGCAGGGAGCGCCGGGCCCTTACCCCTCACCGGGACGGACGATGGGCTACACCCTCAACTTCAACCTGATCTGGCGTCATTTCGACAAACTCTGGAGCGGTCTCCTTCTCAGCCTTGAACTGGCCATCGTTGCCATCGCCATCGGCGTCCTGATCGGGCTTGTGCTCGCCATTGCGTATGTGGCCGGGGACCGGATCGTGCGGTCATTGATCGGCCTTTACGTGGAGTTCATCCGGAACGTTCCGCTGATCCTGCTCGTCTATCTCGTGTTCTACGGGCTACCCCAGGCAGTGGATATCTCCTACGATGCGACGACATCCTTCGTGGCGACGCTTTCGGTCTATTCCGGCGCTTACCTCGTCGAGGTTTTCCGCTCCGGCCTCGCTGCGGTGCCTGCCGGCCTGATTGATGCCGGCAAGGCCATCGGCCTCACGCCATGGCAGCGGCTGATCCATGTGCGGCTTCCGACCATGCTGCGCATCACGCTTCCGGCCTTGTCCAACACCTTCGTGTCCCTTTTCAAGGATACGTCCGTCGCGTCGGTCATCGCCGTTCCCGAACTCACCTACGGCGCGCAATGGATCAACACCAATACGTTCCGCATCGTTGAGGTCTATCTCGTTGTCACTGCCATGTACCTGGTCACCGGCTACGCCATTCTCTTCGGATTGCGAGCCATCGAACGCCGTTTCGCGATCGGGCGCTAAAGATGCTGAACGCGATCGTCTACGCTCTTCCTTTCCTGACGACGGGATTGATTGTCACCTTGTCCGTGTCGGTGCTGACCGTGGTTCTGTCGCTCATCGCAGGCGGTCTCCTGGGCGTCGTTCTGGTCTACGGGCCAATGCCCTTGCGCTGGATGGTGCGTGGATTCAGTGACATCGTCCGCGGCATTCCGATTCTGGTCCTGATCTTCTTCATCTTTTACGGATTGCCGATCACCGGTCTTAACCTGCAGCCGTTCAGCGCGGCCGTATTGGCGCTGACGGTGTTCAAGACGGCGCAGGTGATCGAGAACATCCGCGGCGCCATCGGGTCCATTCCACGTGGCCAGATGGATGCCGCCAAGGCGATCGGTCTCACCTTTCCCAAGCGTCTTGCCTACGTCATTGCTCCGCAGGCCGTGCGCCGCTTCCTGCCTCCGTGGATCAACGGCGTAACCGATGCGGTCAAGGGCAGCGCGCTCGTCTCTCTGCTCGGCGTGACCGACCTGATGCAATCGATCCAGCAGGTCATCGGCCGCACCTACGATGCGATGCCGCTCTACGTTCTTGGCGCGCTGTTCTACTTCGTGATCAATTACACCCTGTCGACGCTCAGCCGGCGGCTCGAGAGCCGCTACGCCTACATACGGGAGTGATATGGTCGGAACCTCATCTCCTCGCAATGGCGTTCCCCTGCTGCGCCTGCGCAACGTCGAAAAGTCCTATGGGGATGTTCCCGTGTTGCGCGGTGTCGATCTCGATGTCGAACGCGGGCAGGTGGTCACGATCATCGGCCCGTCCGGCAGCGGAAAGACGACGCTGCTGCGATGCGTCAATTTTCTCGAAGTCTATAACGGTGGCTCAATCGCCATCGACGGCGAGGAGGTGGGCTACCGGGACCTCGCGCGACGCCGCATGCGATCCGAGCGGGAGTTGGCGCGAATGCGTGCCGAGACCGGCATGGTCTTCCAGATGTTCAATCTGTTTCCTCACCTCACGGCCGCAGAGAACGTAATGCTTGGCCTCGTCAAGGTGCGCCGCAAGTCCCGGGGCGAAGCTCGCGACATCGCGACCCACTGGCTCAAACAGGTCGGGTTGACGGACAAACTCGACCGGCTGCCATCGGAGCTTTCGGGCGGGCAGCAGCAACGCGTCGGTATTGCGCGTGCGGTTGCCATGGATCCGAAGATCCTCCTGCTCGACGAGATCACATCGGCCCTTGATCCCGAGCTGGTCGGCGAAGTGCTGGATGTGGTTCTGAAACTGGCGGAGCAGGGAATGACGATGCTCGTGGTCACACACGAGATCGTCTTCGCGCAGGAGGTGAGCAAGCGGATTGTCTTCATGGCGGACGGCATGATCGACAGCGAGGGGCCGCCAGATCAGCTTTTTGCACCGGACCACGGCAGCGAGCGTCTTCGCACCTTTCTTGCCCGGTTCCGGCTGCATCATTGAACTAGATGCCCGTG
>KI911943.1:39237-48254 GCA_000517005.1 Microvirga lupini | reverse complement strand
TCGAAGGAAATTCTCTGCACGTCAGCAGCGTCCGGTGTTTCCTGCACGAGCGGACGTTCAGCCTACTTCTGGGATGTGCCATCTTGAGACATTCAGAGCACCGTATCCCTCTTTTGTGGCGGTCAGCCGGCTAACAGAGTGGGTGGATCTTCGATCTTTAGTCGCCTTACTATGATCGCCATCCTGCGGGTGCACCCCAAAGGATCAGGAGAACATAGAGGAAACAATGGAACGCCAGATTTCAGCTACCAAGGCCTATGAGGAGTCCGAGGACGTTGGCCGCAATCCCTCTGAGAATGCTACTCTGGGGGACGTGATCGGCGCCCGGTTCAGCCGGCGTGATCTGCTCAAGGGTGCCCTAGCCGCAACTGCCATTTCGGCCACCGTCAGCCCCTTGGCCTTGGCCGTCGCCGAACAGGCGCAGGCCCAGGGCGCAACGCCAACCTTCAGCTTCAAGGAGGTCACAGCCGGCATCGACGAGAGGCACCACATCGCGGAGGGCTATGACGCTGACATTCTCATCCGCTGGGGTGATCCGACCTTCGCTGATGGCGCGGAGTTCGATCCGCTGGCCCAGACCGCCGAGAAACAGCGCCGGCAGTTCGGCTACAACAACGACTTCCTCGGCTACTTCCCCATCGACGGCTCCAACCGGGGTCTGCTGGTCGCCAACCACGAGTACACCAGCGAGGAGCTGATGTTCCCCGGCCTCGGCATGCAGGACACCAAGGAAGCCGACTTCAAGGGCATGACCAAGGAACTCGTCGATATCGAGATGGCGGCCCATGGCGGCTCGGTGATTGAGGTCCAGCGCCAGAACGGCAAGTGGAGCGTCGTCCCGAACTCCAGGTATGCCCGCCGCATCACCGCAGACACGTCAATGGAGATCACCGGTCCTGCCGCCGGGCACGACCGGATGAAGACCAAGGCCGACCCTGCCGGAAAGCAGGTGCTGGGCATGCTCAACAACTGTGCCGGTGGTGTGACGCCGTGGGGCACCTGGGTCACCTGTGAGGAGAACATCAACGGCTACTTCTGGGGCAAGCTTGCCGACGATCATCCGGAAGCACGCAATCACAAGCGCTATGGCGTGCCCGGCAACCGCTATGCCTGGGGCAAGTGGCACGAGCGCTTTGACTTTGCCAAGGAGCCGAACGAGGCCAACCGCTTCGGCTGGATCGTCGAGATCGACCCATTTGATCCGAACTCGACCCCGAAGAAGCGCACGGCCATGGGCCGGTTCAAGCACGAAGGCGCTGCTGGCATCACCAACAAGGACGGGCGGTATGTGGTGTACTCGGGTGACGACGAGCGCTTCGAGTACATCTACAAGTTCGTCACCCGTGGCACGGTGAACCCGACCGACCGACAGGCGAACATGAACCTGCTGGCCGAGGGCACGCTCTATGTCGGCAAGTACAATGAAGACGGCACAGGAGAGTGGTTGCCGCTGGTCCATGGCCAAGGGCCACTGACCGAGGCGAACGGGTTCCGGTCCCAGGCCGATGTAGTGATCGAAGCCCGGCGCGCCGCTGACCTCTTAGGCGCGACCAAGATGGACCGGCCGGAGGACGTGGAGGCGAACCTGAAGACCAACAAGGTCTATGCAATGTTGACCAACAACGACCGGCGCAAGCCCGATCAGGTCAATGCCGCCAATCCGCGTCCGGAGAACAAGTTCGGCCACATCGTCGAGATGACCCCTGACGACCAGGATCATGCCGGGACGACGTTCCGATGGGAGATCCTCGTGCGCTGCGGCGATCCTTCGGTAGCGGCGGTGGGGGCTACCTTCTCCTCGGCCACCACGAAGGACGGCTGGTTCGGCATGCCGGACAACTGTGCGGTTGACAACATGGGGCGGCTCTGGATCACCACTGACGGCAACTCAGGCGCGACCACCGGACGCTCCGACGGAGTGTGGGCGATGGAAACAGAGGGCGAGTTGCGTGGCACGTCCCGGCACTTCTTCCGCTGCCCGACCGGGGCGGAGATGTGCGGCCCGATCTTCACTCCGGATGACGAGACGATGTTCGTGGCCGTGCAGCATCCTGGTGAGGATGGCCAAGACTGGCCTGCCTTCGGCCGGGCCTCGACCTTTGACGACCCCTCGACCCGCTGGCCGGACTTCAAGGCTGGCATGCCGCCGCGGCCGTCGATCGTGGCGATCACAAAACAGGGTGGCGGTAAGATCGGCATGTAAAGCCGAGAGGCCCAACAGCCTGCTCATTGCCTGCAATCAGTTCTGGGACGCCCGCGAGACCGGCGAGTGTCCCAGCGCTTTCACATCTTCCGCTCTCGGGGGGCCGCAGGAGTCCGTCCGCTGCGCTCTCGCTGTTTGTGAAAGTCCGGAGTGGGTCACGAGCAGGAGATCGGTGCCGAGAATGGGGCGTCCGGCCTACCTTGGTAAGCTGACGAAGATCTTAGGAGGCATGCTCCGTCTGGGTTTGATCGGCAGAATGGCCAAGGTTCATTGCGGGGGCTTCGTTTCAGGAGCACTGCAATGCAAGACAACATCGGAGACCATCCCTGCCGGACCCCAGCACCTTGGAACCAGGGCAAGCTGATCGGACCCAAGCCGCCCCTCAAGGCTAAGGAGATCTGGTCCATTCGGGTCAGGCTCCAAGTCTCTCATCGCATCCGGGATTTGGCCCTGTTCAACCTCGCTCTCGACAGCAAGCTGCGAGCCTGTGACTTGGTCGCGCTCCGGGTTGACGATGTGGCCCTCAATGGGCGGGTGCGCTCCCGAGCTACCATCATGCAGCGGAAGACCGGCCGGCCCGTTCAGTTCGAGATCACCGAGCAGACCCGCGAGGCTGTGGGACGCTGGCTGGAGAAGAAGGATCTGCACAAAGGCGAGCCGCTCTTCCCGAGTCGGATCGATCGGCAAAGGCCTATGACGACGCGCCAGTACGCCCGCCTCTTGGCATCCTGGCTTCGCGCGATCGGTCTCGATCCCTTGGCCTACGGCACACACTCCCTGCGGCGGACCAAAGCCTCGATGATCTACCGACGAACAGGCAATCTCCGGGCTGTTCAGCTCCTGCTGGGCCGCACCAAGATCGAGAGTACCGTGCGTTATTTCGGCATCGACGTGGACGATGCGCTTCTGATTGCGGAGCAGGTTGAGATCTGACCGCCTGAGGCGGCTCCCGACGAGCCGCCTCAGAGGCTACTGCCTGCTATGGGGAAGGTCCGGACCTGAGGCTCAAGCAGCCACAAGTCAAACGGCCGGCATGTGCCAAAACGAGACATTCCGGCGGGCGGCACAGAATTGCTGCGTCCCTTGGAATAGGGCAGCCCCTCATCGCGCGGCCACGGAAATCGAGGTCTGTGCCAGACATATGCCCCGGATATGAAAAAGGCGCGCGTGAGCGTGCCCTGTCTCAAGCTGTTGTAGTTCCGGAGCCGTGAGAGCCTGCCCCGTTACTCCGCTGGCGGTAGCCGTCCGAGCGGCGATGGGCGGGGGCTTGGCTACTCCCGCATGAAGGCCTGGATTTCCTCGGGTGTCGCCTTGCCGTCCTTGTTGGCGTCGACCCTGTCGAAGATCCGCTTGTGAATGGCCGTCACCTCGTCGAAGGAGAGCCCGCCGTCGGCGTTCGCATCGGCAATGGCGAAGAAGATCTTCATCGGCGCGGGTCCGGGCATGCCCGTCATGCCGCGCCCCATCATTCCTTGGCCCATCATGCCGGGCTGAGCAGGCGGCATGCTGGATTGACCGCTCTGCGCTCCTTGGCCCTGGCTCATCATGCCCGGCCCCATCGTACCGGACGGCGGCATCGCCTGTACGACCGTCATCCCGGGATGGTGCAGATCGGCCGTGGTGGTTTGCGCCGTGGCCGCTGCCGTCATGCCCGCGGCGATCATGACAGCCAGGGCGGTTGTGCGTGACAGTGTGCTCAACGTCATGGATTTCTCCTTGTCGTTAGGCGCTCAACGGAGCGCGCCGGTGACATCGGTGGTACAGCTTTGCCCCCGATCAGTCGGATTTTTCGGTCTCCTTTGCTCTGCCTTCTCGACAGCCCTCGATCAGGCGCCTTTTGCACGGCCTTCGTACATGAACGTGAATGGCCTCAATGGTTTCGCCCCGGGCAGATAGCCGGTCCGCAGATCAAGCATCCTGAACCTGGCCCCCGTGACGAGATCGGCAATCGGCCGATTGAGGTGGCAGCCCCCGGCGAGCGGCTTCCACACGGGTGTGAGCCAGTCCTGGAAGCAGACCACCCAGGAATCCGGCGCCCGGCCATGCTCGACGAACAGGAGATCCCCGCCAGGCCTGAGGACCCGCCGCATCTCGGCGAGCGCTGCCCTTGCGTCCGGGATCGAGCACATGGTCCAGGTGGTCACGACCGTGTCCACGCTGCCCGTGTCGAGCGGGATCGCCTCGGCCGATCCGGCCAGGAACGACACGACCCTGTCATTCGCCTTGGCCCGCCGCGATGCCATCCCGATGAGAGGGTCCGACGGATCCAGGCCGATGATCTCCGTGACGCCGGAACCGTAGAACGGCAGGTTCAGGCCCGACCCGATCCCGACCTCCAGTACCCGGCCACGGGCCGCCCCGGCGATCCGGCGGCGATAGCCGACAAGCTCCTCGTTCCGCATCGCGTGGTCGAGGAGGCGGGGCAGCACGACATCGTTGTAGAGGGCCATCGCATCCTCCCGGCAGGCTCGGCTCCCCCCCTCAATTGCTCTGCGCAGCTTGGCAAGGCTTGTCGCCTTGTCCTCGTGGTAGTCGAGCAGGGTCACGAACGCGCCCTTGGCGTCCATCACCACCACGGAAGCCGTATGGTTCACCATGTAGCCCCCGCCGTCCATGTCCGACCTGTCGTGGCCGATGCGGAACGCCTTGGCCGCCCGGTCGGTCTCTTCCCTCGTGCCGGTGAGCCCGACGATGCGCGGGTCGAAGCTGTCGAGATAGAGCTTCAGGTGCTCGGGGGTATCCCGTTCCGGATCGACCGTGACGAACACGATGTTGAGCCGGTCGGCGTCGGGCCCGAGCTCCCTCATCCGCTCGGACATCTCGAACAATGTCGTCGGGCACACCTCCGGGCAGTGGGTGAAGCCGAAGAAGTAGGCGGTGGCCTTGCCGCGGAAGGTCTGGTCTGTCACCCGCTCACCGCGGTGGTTCACGAGAGAGAACGAGCCGCCGACATCCGGCACCCCGGTGGTGACGACCACGGGGCGATCCTGGCCAAGCCCGAGCTTCTCGACCTGGAGCCAGCCCAAGGTCACGGCTGACACGCCGAAGAGCGCGACCGCGGCCAGTCCCCACAACGTTCCGCTGCCAAACAATGTCACACTAACGAGAGGATCTATGCCCCGCCGCAGAACCCTCTCTTGTGATGACCCAATCTGGGCAGTGCCTCCTCGGGCACGTGGCCGCCCTTGTGGGCTTCCGAGCTGGGCGGCCACGTACCAAAGAGAAAAACGCGCGACGGCTCATGCCAGCAGCCAGTCATCCAGTGAGCCAACCGGCAGCGGCAGCAGGACACCGTTGGCGACGCCCAGCTCTGGAATGTAGCCGCCCGAGCCATTGACCTCGAAGTCCGTGCCTTCCCCTTCGCCAGGCTTTAGTTCAAGGCCATGGATCTGGAACAGACGGCCGACAAGCCGATCCTGGAGTTCCTCGAAGACAAAGGCATCGTCAGCATTACTCAGGTCAAAGTCATAGGTCTGGATGAACGACAGGTTGCCGTTCGCATCTGCACGCGGGAAATCCGCGGACACCGCCTCCCGCGATACCTCGCCGGACGCCGTGGCGGCCAGGAGCACGGGCCCGTAGACCGGCCCGGCCTCCGGGCCTTCGACGAAGCCATCAAGGTCCTGATCGAGGGCGATCGTTGGGATCAGCGACGGACGATCATCCTCGAAGCCGTGGATGTGCTGCGGATGCACCTCGTTCGGTGTCAGCCCGCTCGCCCGGACGGCAATGGTGACATCGCCTTGCTCCTCGTCGAAGTGGACGAGGGCGGCACCCAGAACGCCGGAGTCGTTCGCGGGCGTGAGCAGGGCAACAAAGGTGTCGGTCTGCTCCGCTGCCGCCAGAACCGCCGGTGACTCCGGGGCCGCCGGGCCGGTCCCCTCAGGGTTGAGCTGGTAGGGCCGCAGCAGATCGAGGCCTTCCCCGGCTAGGAACGTGAAGGCCTGGGCGAGAAGGGTGGCCCCATCATCGGGCGGTTCGGGAGTGGTCGGGGTGACGGTCCACACCTTGCCGGTATTGGCTTGCGCCAGATCAAGCCCCGGCTCATACACCCCGAAATCCACGATGAACATGGTGCCATCCTGGAATTTCACATCGATCGGTTTGTTGAAGCCGGTGGGCTCGA
Source organism: Microvirga lupini (assembly GCA_000517005.1). Taxonomy (GTDB): domain Bacteria; phylum Pseudomonadota; class Alphaproteobacteria; order Rhizobiales; family Beijerinckiaceae; genus Microvirga; species Microvirga lupini. Next base: position 41,925 of record KI911943.1, on the reverse strand, counting down.
AAATCTCTTCCGGTGTGTCGCCGGTGTTGACGATGAAGTCACTCACCTGCCCGGTGTCCGGATCGACCTGGACCACCTTGTAGCCGACGAAGGCCTGCGCCCCGGTCACCGGCACGAAGGAGCCGGTTTCCGCGACGAAGAGATTGCCCTCCGCACCGAAGTGAGCATTGGGCGAGAAGTCGAACTTGTTGGCCGAGGAGTGGAGCTCAAACTGCGCCACCGCGGGCTGAACCTCCAGGCTGTTGCGAAAGGCCTCGTCCAACACGAAGCCAGGCGGCGGGATCGGCAGCTCGCCTTGCGCGAACAGAGGATCGGTGACCGGCAGCACGGAGCCGTCCTTCGGATCATGGAAGAAATCCGGCCAGCCGAAAAACTCCGCGGTCCCGCCCGTCGTGAGGGTGAACAGATCGTCGAAATCGTTGGCGATCGGGCGCGACTCCACAACCCGCAGTTCGCCATCCAGCCGCGCCGAGCGGATATCGGCCCCGTTGTCGGTCGCGAACAGGGTGTCAGGATTGTTCGGATCGAAGCCGATGCCGAAGGGATTGCGCAATCCCCAAGCCTCGAGCGTCAGGGTCGAGGCGGGATCGTCGGCATTCGGATCAAACGAGTAGATGGCGCCGTTGCCCGCAATCATGCCCTCTTGGGGCGTCTCCGGGGTGGCCGCTGGAACGACCGTGCCAGGTGCGATCGGGCCTGAGCCAAACGGCCGGAAGGGAGCCGTGACCTGGTTCTCGGGATTGAGCCCAGGCACGGAGATCGGGGCGTGGAATTCGGTCCCATTCAGCACGACATCCTGCGCCGGGAAGTCATGAAAGTCAGGGAACTGCGTCAGCCAGCCGGTCACGAGCTCGTTGTCCGGTCCGACCACGCTCGAGTTGGTCGCGGTGCCTTGCGCGAAATACGCCCGGCCTGCTTCATCGAACAGGATTTCCTCGGCATAGTGATCGCCTGCCGAGGGCAGGTTGGTCAGCACGGTGGTGAAGGTGCCGGCCGGATCCGCCGGATCGAACTTCGAGATCGCGCCCACCAGCCAGCCATTGGCGCCGGTCTGCCGGTGGGTGAGCCAGACCGCGCCATCATGGAAGGTAACATCGGTGATGGGGCCGGCCAGAACGCCTTCGGGAAACTGGTCGCCCGAGAGAACGGGGGTCACCTGCCCGCCCGGATTGAGCTGCACGATCCGGGGCTGTGTGCCGGGGAGGGCCCCGGACTCACTGACCCAGACCTGCTCTTTGTCTTCTGAAAAAGCGATGGCGGTCGGAAAATTCAACCCGGTGGCGAGAGGTTTCAGGGAAAAGCCGTCAGGGACGCGTACGCTGTCGGCATTCGACGGAGTCTGGCTATCCTGTGCCATGGCTGCCTCCTCCAAGAGCAGAGAAAAGCCACGGCATCACCATACTAGGGCCACAAGGTGTCAGCCTGGCCATGACAGCACCGTGTACCTATGGGGCAAAATAGTCGGGAACCTATCGGTCCATGCCCCTGTCTAATCGGCATGCCAGAGCAACCCACCTCTGAGCTGGTGTTGTCCAGACTGGTCGATGCCGAACTCGTGCGCCTCGCGTACGAGGGGAGTGCGTCCGCGCTGCGCTTGATTGTTCGGCGTCACAACCAGCGGCTCTACCGCGTCGCACGGGCGATCGTCCGGGACGATGCTGAGGCCGAAGACGTGTTGCAGGAGGCCTATCTGAGCGCGTTCCGACATCTCGCGCAATTCCGGGCGGATGCGAGCCTTGCGACCTGGCTGACGCGCATCGTCGTCAACAAGGCGGTGGACCGCCGCCAACGCGCGAACATCATGCTGCCATGGGACACTCTCGACAACATCGAGCCACCGGACATCGCCGTCGTGCCGCATCTCGCGGCCGAGCTCGATCCAGAGCGGACCGCCGCCCGGAGCCAGATTCGCGACCTGCTGGAACGCGCAATCGACAACCTGCCCGAGCCGTTCCGTGTGGTGGTCGTGCTGCGCCTGGTCGAACAGCTCAGCATCAAGGAGACGGCCTGCTCTCTCGGCATTCCCGAAGAGACGGTGAAAACACGCCTCCACCGCGCCCGGAAGCTCATGCGCAACCAGCTTCAAGCAACGCTCGCCTCCGCCCTCACCGACACCTTTCCGTTTCAGGACCCCCGCTGCGCCGCCTTCACCGATGCACTGCTGGCTCGGCTGGCCGACGGGAACGAGCCGGCCGACCCGGGCACGCCGGCATCGCTGAAGCAGTGACCATCCACGATGCCATGGAGGCGACCATGACCAGCGTTTATGTCCCACAGCTCTCACGCCGCGCGTCGCTGCACACCCTGGCTGCCGCAGGCCTGTGTGCCAGCGCAGGGCTACCTTGGCCAAGCTCGGCACGCGCTCAGGCGGCTTCCCCGTCAGACCTCAAGGACGAGGACATCTTCCAGTTCGCCCTCAATCTCGAATACATGGAGGCCGAGTATTACCTGCGCGCGACCATTGGCAGGGGCATAGATCAGGCCGACCTCGGCTCCGATCCCGGCCAAGTCAAGGGCGGCCGCAAGGTGCCCTTCCAAGACAAGGCGATCCGTGAGTTCGCCGACGAGCTTGCCGAGAACGAGCTCGCGCATGTCCGCTTCTACCGTAAGACGCTGGGCAGCCAAGCGGTAGACCGCCCCGCGATCGATTTCGAGGATGGCTTCGCGGCCGTCGCCAAGGCGGCTGGC
>KI911943.1:31670-39137 GCA_000517005.1 Microvirga lupini | reverse complement strand
GCCGGAGTTCGATCCCTTCGCCAACGACATGAACTTCCTGCTCGGCGGCATGCTGTTCGAGGATGTCGGCGTGACCGGCTATGCCGGCGCGGCGCCCTTGCTCCAAAAGAAGGAGTTCGTCGAAGCGGCTGCCGCCATCCTGGCCGTCGAGGCCTATCACATGGGCATGGCCCGCTCCCAGCTCTACCAGATGGGCGACAAGGCCCAGAAGGCAGCGAATGCAGTCTCGGCTGCCCGGGACAAGCTCGATGGTCCCGAGGACAAGGATCAGGGCATTGAGCGCAATGGCAAGGCCAACTTCGTCCCCGCGACGCCAGATGGCATGGTTTTCCGCCGGACGCCGCAGCAGGTGCTGCGCATCGTCTACCTGACTGACAAGGCGGGCGTGGACAGCGGCGGCTTCTACCCGAAGGGCATGAACGGCGCGCTCAAGAGCACCTAGACGCCCGATCAATGCAGGCGGTGCGAGCGCGTCACCTCTGCCAGTAGGGGCCTCGGCTGCTCTTAAGGGAGATTACGATGTCGGAGAAGCGAAATCGCGTCACATTGATTGGTCCGAACGGCCCTGTCTGTTCCCGCCGTGCCTTTCTGCGCGGCACCCTGCTTGGCGCGGCCGCGGCTGGCACCGGCACGCTCTCGGCCTGTATGCCCATGATGCCGCCGCAAGCGGCCGCACCTGCGCCCGCAGCGCCACCGATGGTGGCCCGTGGGCTGCCCCGGAATGTGCCCAAGGCCGTTGCGCGCTACCAGGACCGCCCGAATGGGCGCCAGCGCTGCGGGCGGTGCATGCACTTCCTCGAGCCGGATGGCTGCGAAATCGTGACCGGCCGGATCAGTCCGCAGGGCTGGTGCCGCTACTTCGAGGCCATCGCCTGACTTGCGGGAGCGAATGCCGCCGTCGAACAAGGGCGGGCATGCGAGGGGTCCCTCGGCTGGGCCGGAGAAACGAGGCCCGGGCAGAGATCTGCGCGGGAGGTGGGAGGCTCTCCCCGCTATCATCAGGTCGGTGTCATGGTGAGTTCGTAAAGGGCTTCTGGGGCGGCTGATCGCCCACCGTCAGCTTGATCAACGGTGGGAAATCCCTTCAAACCCTCCCAGGGACTCCAGCCGCCCCTGCGCATCCTAAGCCGCCCTGGGAGTCCAGCTCCCGACTGCCGAACGAGACCTTCACGGTCACGCTCAGGGTAGAGGGTGTTTTCGACTTCTTTTGCATCCCTCGCGAGAGAATGCCGGGAGGACGGATGGATCAGGTGGGTGATCCAACGAGCCTCCAGGTCGCGCAGTGCAGCGCACAGCACGGAGCCGATTGCGGAGATCGCGCGTCCCACCGTCCCCCCAATCGATGGAATCATGCACCGCAACGGTCGAGCAGGCCCGGGCAGCCGGGAACTTATTATCATCTTTTCCTATCTAATTGGCATGGAGAGGAGCCTGGCCATGCCATTGGCGGCGGTCGCGGCTGGATTGGATGATCTGGACAACGCTGCGCTGATTGAACTCGCGCGGAGGCGGCACGGCGCCGCCTTTCGCCTGATCATGCAAAGGCACAACCGGCGACCCTCCTGCGGCGCCCGCAGCGTCCCTCGCGACCCTCCTGCGGCGGATGACGTGGTGCAGGAGGCCTCTATCCGCGTCTTGTCGCACCTGGATCGGGTCCGGGGCCAGGCGCCGGGCCGTCTCCGGCAGCGGTGCCCGACTGTCGACTTGAAGCATGTCGACACCATCCGCGACCAAGGAGAGGCGCGTGTGATCTTTCTCCCGTCCGCCCACCAGGATAGCGGCCCGGAAGCGGCAGCCGCCCGCTGTGCGAGGATGACGGACGTTGTTCGGAAGCGGCTTGGTGTTGCGGAGGCGGCAACGACATGAGTGCACCGTCTTTGGCCGTGTGGCAGCGCCAAGTTGTGGTCATCACCGGGGCCTCGTCCGGCGTCGGACGCGCGGCGGCGGTCGCGTTCGCCCGTCGCGGCTGGTCCGTCGCCCTGTTGGCCCGCGGCCGCGAGGGCCTCGAAGGCGCCAGACGTGAAGTCGAGCAGGCCGGCGGGAGAGCGCTGGTCATCCAAGCCGATGTCGCTGATCCGGACGCCGTTATCGAGGCCGGCAACAAGGTGGTCACCGCATGGGGCGGGATTGATGTGTGGGTCAACAACGCCATGGCGACCGTGTTCGCACCGGTGGAGGAGATCACGCCCGCGGAGTTCAAGCGGGTCACAGAGGTCACCTATCTCGGCCAGGTGCACGGCACGCTGGCCGCGTTGCGGCACATGCGCCGGCAGGGCGAAGGCACCATCGTTCAGGTCGTCTCCGCCCTCGCCTACCGTTCCATCCCACTCCAGTCTGCCTATTGCGCCGCCAAGGCCGCCGTTCGAGGCTTCACGGATTCGCTGCGTTGCGAACTGATCCATGAGGGCAGCCGGATCAGGCTGACGATGGTTCACCTGCCCGCCGTGAACACGCCGCAATTCGACTGGGCCCGAAGTCGCCTGCCCCGCCGGCTCCAGCCGATCCCGCCGATCCATGATCCCCGAATCGCCGCGGCAGCCATCGTCCGAGCTGCCCGCGAGGCGCCACGGGAGCTCTGGGTCGGCAGTCCCACCATGCAAGCGATCCTGGGGACGATGGCGGCTCCCGGTCTTCTCGATCACCTGATGGCCCGCCGCGCCTGGGACGGGCAGATGACGGAAGAGCCCGCGTCAGCCAGACCCGACAATCTCTTCGAACCCGTCGAGGACACAGCAAGCCGCTGCGGGCGGTTCGCGTCAGTCTCGAGACCGCGCGCGATTATTGCCTCCGGGTCAGTCATGCGCGCTGCGATCGGGCTCACGGTGCTTGGCCTCGTCGCAGCCTTGATCGGGCTGGCGCGGCGATCCCCGGCCGCTGCGGCGGAACTGACCACCCATGCACGATCGGCTGAATGAGCACAGGAGGACGTCATGGATACTGAGAGCACACTGAGGACGCGCAATCCGCGAAGCACCGCGCAGATCGCCGGGCATCCGCTGCACCCGATGCTGATCCCCTTCCCGGTCGCCTTTCTGGTCGCCGCCCTCGTATGCGACCTGATTTTCTGGCGCACCGGCAACACGGCCTGGAGCACGGTATCTCTCTATCTCCTGGGTGCTGCTCTCGTCATGGCCGCGCTGGCTGCCGTCGCAGGCGTGACCGATTCCATCGGCGACGAGCGGATCCGTGATCTGTCGGCTGCCTGGCACCACATGCTCGGGAATGTTACCGTGGTCCTCCTCTCGTTGTGGAACTGGTACCGCCGCTACGAGGCCGGCGATGCCGCCGTGCTGCCAACAGGGCTCCTCATCTCCCTCGTGGTCGTTCTCCTGCTGCTCTATACCGGCTGGCGCGGGTCGGGGATGGTCTACTGCCACCGGGTCGCGGTCTCGGATCAGGGAGCCTGACCCAGATGCTCCGGACTGCCGTTCGCAGGGAGGAGCCGGTCGCTCGCAGCCTTGACCCTGAGATCGGCGATTATGCAATCATTGGCGATTGCCGGACGGCGGCGCTTGTCTCCCGCGTCGGCTCCATCGACTGGCTCTGTCTGCCCCACTTTTCAGGGCCGAGCCTCTTCGCCGCCCTGCTCGATCGAAAACGCGGGGGGCGGTTCACCATTCAACCGGCGCAGGGATTCCGTTCGAGCCGGCACTACCTGCCCGGGACCGCTGTCCTTGAGACAACTTTCGAGACCTCTACGGGAGCGGCACGCGTCATCGACCTGATGCCGATCGTGGATCAAGAGCATGCTCTCCAGCCGATGCGCGAGATCCTGCGCATCGTCGATGGGATCGAGGGCGAGGTGGCATTGGACGTCCGGTTCGAGCCGCGCCCGAACTACGCCCGGGCGCAGGCGCGACTGCGCTCCCGTGGTGCACTCGGTTGGGCCTGCACCTGGAGGGACGAACTCTGCTGGCTGGCCTCGGAGGCGCGCCTGGAGCTTGGGCCGGACGAGGCCGCACTTATCGGGCAAATCCGTGTCAGGACTGGTGAGAGGCTTTGCTTCTCACTGGCCTATACGCAGCGCGACATCGGCATCATCGCCCCGTTGGGAGAGCACGCGCAGGCGCGGCTGCATGCAACCGTGCAATGGTGGAGGCGGTGGGCCGGCCGGTGCGCCTACGCGGGGCCGTATAAGGATGCAGTCGAGCGCAGCGCCATCACCCTGAAGCTGATGACCTTTGCTCTCTCCGGGGCTGTCGTGGCGGCGCCGACGACGTCCCTGCCCGAGATTGTCGGAGGTGACCGCAACTGGGACTACCGCTACTGCTGGCTTCGCGACGCCGCCCTGACCATGCGGGCCTTTACGGGCCTGGGCTACCGGGATGAGGCCGCGTCGTTCCTGCAATGGCTGCTGCATGCGACGCGCCTGACCTGGCCCAGGCTCCAGGTCATGTACGATATCCACGGCCATACACACCTGAAGGAGGCGGAACTCGGCCACCTGTCCGGCTATCGCCGATCCCGCCCCGTTCGGATCGGCAATGCCGCGCACGCGCAGCTTCAGCTCGATGTCTACGGCGAGGTGGTGTCGGCCGCGTACTACTTCGTCCGGACCGGCGGGCGGCTTCAAGCGGATGAGGCAAAGCTGCTTGCGGGCCTCGGCGGGACGGTCTGCAAGCATTGGCGCGAGCCGGACCATGGCATCTGGGAGATCCGTGGACCCAAGCGCCAGTATACGTTCTCGAAGGTCATGTGCTGGGCGGCGCTCGACAACCTGATCAAGCTGCGGGAACAAGGCTGCATCCGCGTTGGTGCAGAGCGCTTTCACCAGGAGCGCGATGCCATCGTTCGGGCCATCGAGACGCACGGCTTCAACGAGGCGCTCGGCAGCTATGCGAGCGAACTCGATGGAGACCGCCTGGATGCCGCGCTGCTGCTGATGGGCTGTCTGGGATACAAGGATCCCGCTCATCCCCGTATGCGCGCCACCTTCGACAGGATCCGCGAGCGCCTTGGGTGCGACGGCCTGCTCCACCGCTATGAACAGGGAATGGACGGCCTGGGAGCGTCGGAAGGCGCGTTTGGAATCTGTAGTTTCTGGGCCATCGACAACTTGGCGAAGCGCGGCGATCTGGCGGCTGCCGCCGAGGCTTTCGAACACATCCTCGCCTTCGCCAATGATGTCGGGCTCTTCGCCGAAGAGATCGATGTTGCGACGGGAGCGGCGCTCGGCAACTTCCCCCAGGCTTTTACCCATGTCGGGCTCATCAACGCCGCGATCGCGCTCGCCGAGGCCCAGAAGGCCTCATGCCGATGACCGCTGCAAGCCTGCCCCCCTTCTGGAGCATGATGATCTGGGGCCTCGTGGCGACGGTAGCGATGACCACCATCCTTCAGGGTGCGCAGGGTCTGGGCCTCTCCCGCCTGAGCCTGCCATTTCTGGCGGGTACGCTCTTTACCGGCGACCGGCGCTGGGCCGTGATCGTGGGCTTCGTTGTCTATGTCATCGGAGGCTGGCTGTTTGCCTTTCTGTACTTTGTCCTGTTCGCGAGCCTCGGGCTCTACACGTGGTGGCTCGGCGCGGTCGTGGGCCTTGTGCATGGGTTGTTTCTCCTCGTCTGCGGCCTCCCGCTCCTGCCCTACCTCCATCCGCGGATGGCTTCGGAATACGACGGCGCGTCGGCGATCCGGCAGCTTGAGCCTCCCGGGTTCATGGGCTTGAACTATGGCCACCGCACCCCGCTGACGACCCTGGCTGGTCAGGCTGTGTACGGCGCCGTGCTGGGCGGCCTGCCACAGGTGACCTTGGGATAGGAGAGGAGGCGGAATGGATCTGAACCGGCTCTGGGCCGACGCTAGGCGACAGGTGGATGTCGCAGCAACTTCTTCAGGATGTTCTGAACCTGTTCGCCATCCTGGTGCTCTCGGCCTGCCGCGCCATGTTCCGCATCCCTCGCCATCTGCTGAAGCGTGCCGGCAGGCACGCTTCAGCCACAGTATTGCCCCATGCTCCCGGACGGTAGAGGGTGCCTTGGGTGGACAGCCGGCGGAAAATCCTCATCGCAGCCCTTGTGGCCACCGCCCTTGCCGGACCGGCTATCGCGGACCCATTCGACATGGCGCCGCACGATGTCGGCGCCGCGGTCAACGCCAGGCTCCGATTGTCCGGCCTCGACCTGCGCTTTGAACTCCAACGGTGCAAAGGGCGCGGGCTGCTCGAATGCCGTTTCTCGTCAGCGCGCGCTTTTCTCGTCGTCACTGGTCAGGCGAAGCCACCCCGGACTGCGGCAATCATGATCGCAGCGGACCTCCTGGCCACCGATGCCGCGGGCGAGGTTCATGACCGCGTCGCCGACGCCACCATGGCATTGGGAGCAACGATGGAAATCTTCGATTCCGAGTTGCAGCCTGCGAGGAGATCCAAATTGCTCTCGGACCTGCCCGGGACGGCCCTCCGCGATGGGCAGAGCGAGGGCGACGGGATCAAGGCCCATTATTCGCTGGCCTTCGACCACGGTGCTGATGGCCTGCTCGTGCTCACCGTCACCCCGAGACCATAGGCCCAACCGGCACCATGTCGGCAACTCGACGAAGACTTGGAAGGTCTGCGTCGGGTCAGGCAGTGAAATTCACGGGCATTTCGGAATGTCTGGTTAGGTGAGGATTGCTGCCCTCGGGCTTAGGTCTCAGATGTGCCAAAATGCGACATTCCCATATCGCCGCAGAAGCCGGCATTTGACATAGGAAATCTGCGATCCGATGCCGCCTTGTTGCACGGATAGGCGATTTGGCTGCCGAGACCGGATCGGATAGGAGGACGGTGCCTTCCAGATCTCGGATCCGACCGTGCCGTTCAAAGCCAATGCCGCTCGCCGTCATCGCATCCCAAGCAGCGGCACCGGGTGACGAATTGGGTGGAGTATGACGCGGCCTTGCGCCAGCGGGGCAGCCTCACGGTCTGGTTCTCTGAGGAGGCAATTGCCGCTTGGCGGGCCGAACCCCGCACGACACGAGGCGGTCAATCCCACTATTCGGCTTTGGCAATCAGGACGGCGTTGACATTGCGGGCGGTGTTCCGGCTGGCACTACGCCAAACCGAAGGTCTGATCGGCTCGATCCTGAGGCTCCTCGGCCTCGATCTCGCTGTGCCGGATCACTCGACCCTGAGCCGCCGCGCCGAGACCTTGGAGGTTCCAAAGCCATATCCGAGCTCCGGAGGACCTGTTGACCTGCTGGTCGACAGCACAGGTCTGCGGCTGTGTGGACCCGGCGAGTGGCTGGTCGAGAAGCACGGCGCTCGCCGGCGTCGGTCCTGGCGCAAGCTGCACATTGGGGTCGACGCTGACACTGGGCAGATCCTCGCCTCCGAGCTGACGACCGCCGATGTTGATGATGGCGCGCAGGTTGAGCCCTTGCTCGACCAGATCACAGCTCCACTCGCCTCTTTCACGGGCGATGGGCCTACGATCAAGCCGGCATCTACAGCATTGTCGCCAAGCGCCATTCCGAGGTTGACGTGATCGT
>KI911943.1:25843-31570 GCA_000517005.1 Microvirga lupini | reverse complement strand
TCAAGCATGCCGTTCAGGGCTTGAATGGCGATGGCGGCCTCCGTCCTGCGACGCTGATCCGTCCGTGAGCGCAGCGCATCGCCGATCACCCGTTTGAAGCGGCTGATGGCGGTCTCCACCAGAGCCCGACGAGTATACCCGGACCTCTTCTGCTAGCCCAAGCGTCCATGCTCGCCGATGCTTTGGAGATGCCGATCACGCTGGGTCGGAGCAGTCTTCACACCCTCGCTCAGCACCGCCGTTGATCGGGGCGGGACGATCACGTCAGCCTCGGGATGGCGCTTGGCGATAGCGTCGTAGATACCCGCTTGATCGTAGGCTCCATCACCAGTGAGAGACGCGAGTGGGCCGGTGATCTGGTCGAGCAACAGCTCAATTTGCGAGCCATCATCGACATCGCTGGTCGTCAATTCTGTTGCGAGGATCTGTCCGGTATCAGCATCGACGCCGATGTGCAGCTTTCGCCAGGCTCTCCGCCTCCGGGTACCGTGCTTCTCGACCAGCCACTCGCCGGGTCCATACAGCCGCAGGCCTGTGCTGTCGACCAGCAGGTGGACAGGTCCTCTGGAGATTGAAGATGGCTTTGGGGTTTCCAGGGCTTCGGCGCGGCGGCTCAGGGTCGAGTGGTCGGGCACCTCCAGATCGAGACCCAGGAGTTGGAGGATCGAGCCGATCAAGCCTTCCGTCTGACGCAGCGCCAGCCGGAACACTGCCCGCAGCGTCAGGGCTGTTTGGATCGCCAGAGCTGAGTAATGCGGCTGACCGCCCCGCGTTGTGCGAGGCTCGGCCCGCCAAGCGGCAATCGCCTCGTCAGAGAACCAGACGGTGAGACTTCCGCGCTGGCGCAGGGCGGCATCGTATTCGGCCCAGTTCGTCACCCGGTACCGCTGCTTGGGAATCTGATGCCAGCGAGCAGCATTGGCCTTGAAGGGCACGGCAGATATCCGACATGAATGGCACCGGCCTCCTATGTCAGCCGGTTTAGGTTACCAACTCGCCTATTCGTGCAACAAAGCGTCCTTCGGATCGAACCCTGCCTCACAGAAGAAACGGATCTGCGCCTCGGCGATGCCGAACTGTGACGCCGTCGGCCGCGTACCGGCGTGGATGCGCGCGCCGTCGCGATAGGCGAGCAGGGCCTTGCGGAAGTTCCGTGCATTCTCCTTCAGGAACACGCGCCAGTCCTCACCGGGAGCGCCAGTCCTCACCGGGAGCATGAGGTTTCGTGGGGCAACTATAGTGAGCTTGCGAGCAGCCCCATCGACGGTCAGGTAAATGCGGTAGGGTGGCGGGCTCTTGAAACTGAATATTACCCCGTGCCCCACAGATCCTTATGCTCCCTCCTGGCACGGGAGATCACTGACGAGTGTCCTGCCTGTGCCGGCAGGGCCTCGCAAATTGCCATGTGGGAGGGCGAGATCCGCGAGCGCCGCCCCCACACTTACTCATGCTCTCCATAAGGCCCGGTGAGCTCGATCCTGTCCGGCGCTACACTGAAGGCACTGCCGCTTCAGCTCGCGCGGGAGCCTCAAGGAGGCGATCGACTAAGTAGAAAACAGCCGGCCGGTTCTCTTCCCAGGTGGGACGAATGGCGCTGGCCGGCAGGATGAAGCCACCCTCCTCGACAGTCTTCGGGCGCAGCTCAATCGTGAACGACGGAATGCCGTACTCGCCGTAGGTCCAATCCGTGGTATCGCCCGCCGTCGGATACAGCTGCGACGATGGCTGCGGCGTGTAGAGCTTACCGTGGACTTGGCAGATGCACTCGCTCATCCCGCGAGCCAGCTCGGACAGAGTCGCACGATCAACAGGATCTTTGATTTCCTCCGCCGTGTAGCCCCAGGGATAGAGCACCAGCTGCGAGAAGCTATGATAGGTGATCAGGCCGGCGAACTTCTGGATTGCCACAAGATCGCGCACCGCCCTCGTCTCTGGCTCGGAGAAGGCGCGGGGACCGACGTAAGTCTCATCGCTTGGAACATGGCTCGAAGTTGGGATGTCGAGGGTGCCCCACATATAGCCATAGTTCCGGTTCGGATCGACGCCGATGGACCCATCCGGGTTGCGGCGACGGTTCTTGCGCCAAAGCCGGTTGTCGGTGCGGCTGAATTCGTGCCCGTCCGGGTTCACCATCGGGACGATCCAGAACTGGCCTTGAGTGAGGCGCCGGCTCATCTCAGGCGTGTCTGCCTGCTCGATCAGCTCGCGGGCGAGCAGGAAGGGAACCTCGACGGCAATCCACTCACGCGCGTGATGGCAGCCCATGAACAGCAGCTTGCGCGTGCCGGCTTGCCGCTCGCCAAGCTGCAGGGCCCAGATTGGCCGTCCTTCGACGCTTCGCCCGATCTCGTGCAAGGCGGCGAGATCCGGCCGAGACTCTGCGAGTTGCCGCATGTCATCCTCAAGGCTCTGTGCCGAGTGATAGCCTTCGCGTGAAACCTCCGTTGCAAAGGTGGACAGATGTGCCTCGACAGGCACGATTTGCTGGATCTGGTAGCCCATCTTCCTGATCCGATCGATGGGCGCCTCGTCGGCACGGAGGACCAAGCGGTCGGCATTCGCCTCCCACACGTCAAGGCCGAGTGGAATGCGCAATAGATTGGACAGGGGCCGTGTTGGATCGTCCGACCTGACCTCGACGATGAGTTCCATTGTCAGCCTCCTCAAGGTTAATCCGGCTCTTGGTGGACTGCTGACCTTGTGTAATCCGCTGTGGTGCGCAGGCGTTCGACGTGCGCCAGCCGCCGGCGCTCCAGTTCGTGCAAGGTCGCCTCGGTCACCGCCACGATGAGCGCGTCCGCCTCGCGCTGCCAGACATCAAGAGCAACAGGGAGCTTGAGCAGGTCGTCTACCGAATGCCCGCTCGTGGGCCGCAGTCTCACGATCCACGATGTATCGGAGCCCACGATCGTCTCCTTCTCGAGACAGCGCCACTAGGGTCTGCTCACAACCGAGACCTGTCAAGGATCACCGCGAGCCAGATATATTGTCCTAGGCGACACCCTGACTACGGTTTTCGCCGGGATTGCGCTGGCCCCCTACCGGTAACAAGGTAGCCTACTCTTAAGGCAATGTCTGGAAATCTCTTCATACTTATCGGACATTGGTGCAGGGTGGATTGTTCGTTGCGTCCCGACGAACCGCATCAGCGGCGCGGTGCCCTGAAAGGCCTGGGTCCTGCACTCGATTGGGCCGGCAGCTCTGAGAGGCTCACTCCCCAAGGTGTTCGTGGCGGATCTCGGGCTCCACGATAACCTTGTCGCCAAAGCGGCGCTCAATCTCGGATACGGCCTGAGGGGACGCCTCGATCACGACGCGGCTTGGATTGCCCGCTCTCTTGATGTGAACGCCAGGCACCTGGCGGACGCGCTCCTCAGCCGTCACGGCTTCTAACCGTGCCTCACGCCTAATCGCGACGACATAGGTGGCCAAGAAGAACTCTCCCCTGTCGGGTCTCACTATACAACGGCTTGTCTAGCAAATGGGATCCCCCAGCCACAGTGAGAAGGGGGAAGCCCGACGTCGCGGAGAATGGCCTGAAGGATCCCCCTGGCGGCCTGGGATCGACCTATGTCTCTCGGCATCGCTTGGTATCCCGGATCCCTCGAGAGTACAGCGGCCAGTGCTCCGCAGGTGACTGGTGTAGCCATCGAGGTGCCGTCCATGACCGCATAAAGGCCGACAACGCCATGACGATCCGGTACGGCGGCAATAATCCCGACACCGGGGCCGCCACAGACAACCTGCGGACCGTGAGAGGTGAAATTGGCCGCATAGAGGTTCTCGCGTCCGAAAAGGGCCGAATCCAAGGGTATACGGGAGGCCGACAGGCTGCCTGGTGGCCCCCACCCGGCGAGGCCAAGCGCGCTGACCGCGACTGCTTCGGGGAAAGCAGCCGGATAGTTGACGGGACCCGCATCATTGCCGGCTGCGCAGAGGCAGAGGGTGCCCCGTTCCGCCGCATCAATGATCGCATCGTGCACCACCTCGGAGGGCACGCTCGCGCCAAGGCTCAGGTTGATCAGGTCCACGTGGTGGGTCCGGGACAGTGCGTCGATCGCGTTCGCGATGTCCGCGTTGCTCGCTCCGGCCTCGGCCGACGGGAAAACCCGGGCTGCGAAAAGCTCACATCCAGGGGCGAGCCCAGAGTACGTGCCAAGGTTCGTTGGTCGTGCCCCGATAGTGCCAGCCACATGAGTGCCATGGGAGTCGACATCCTGGATTTGATCTGCTCCCAGTACATCGCCGTCGATAAAGACTCCAACGGCAACCGCATGAGCCAGGTCGGGGTGAGGACCCAGTCCCGTGTCCGCGACGCCCACACGAATTCCATTCCCAAACACTGGATCGACATTGTCGAGACCAACCGCATTGTGCCACCAACCAAGAGGTCCATCGAACGGAAGCGGCGGACACTCGATCACGTGCTGGAGGCCAGCGCCTCGGACAACCATTGACCAGAAGGCGCTGAGAGGGGCTACGACGGCCACCGAGGGCTGATGCCCTAGGGGAACCCGAAAGTGGACTTGGCCGGCCGCATCGGTTTGACCGGTCAACTCCACCGTTGATCCGAAGCCCCGCACATAGAGCTTCACGGTGGCAAAGGGGAGTGGCTGGCCTCCTCCCGTGACACTGATCACGAATGGAGCCGTATCGGCTGCGGTGGGCGCTGCGCCTTGGCGGCGAAAGGGCACGACGTCCCGAGGTGGAGGCCATTCCCGGTAATGGAAGATCTCCGGTTCGACGATGACGTCCGGAGGCAGAGCCATCGTGTACGCGGCCATCGCCCCGGGATCGGCCTCGACAACTGTCACGCGCCGGGCCAGCGGGTCGGCGGGATCCTTGTCGTGGACGATGCTTGCGAAGGGCATGCTGGCAAGGACGGTGGCGACCTCCGCCCGTGAGGTCGCCTTGGCAGCGGCGCTGAACTTGCCGGCACGGCGATTGGCGATCACATACCGGGCCATCTTCATCCTCTGGTCGTCCGGCGGAGGTAAGCAGGACGGAGGCAGGCGAGTCGCGTGCCGCCACTGCGTTTAGTCGAAAGAGCTTATCACGGCGAAGTCACCGTCAGTAGAGCGCACCGGTTCTGTTGCAGCTTTGAAGCTTGCTCCGCCTGAGCTACGACAGGAGAGTGCTGCGAGGGACGAGCGGTGGAGCAAGGTAACAAGAACCCGTTCAAGGATCGGCAATTCACGTTGGAGATCATTTGGCGGGCTGTCCGCTGGTTCTACAGTTCCCAATCAGGTGTCGCGATCTCGAGCAGATGTTGGCTGACTGGGGCATTCAGGTGGACCACACGACCTCGTTCGACCTGTGAGATAATCCTCAACGCTTAACTGTGCTAGAACAGCGGAGCCGTGTCAGGGAGCTCGGCGATGGAACTTGGCGGACAGCAGCCTTCGAATGAGGTGATCCTGGGGCCGGTCAAGCGCGTTCGGCTGGTGCACGTTGATCGCCGTCCGCTGTGCTGGACCATGCGGGATTGATCTTCCCTCGCTTTGGATACCGCTGGCGAATTCATCATGCTGGGACGGGAGCTATCATCAGCTTGGTGAATGCGGATTGCCGCGTTCGTGCGAGCGGTGTGCCAGCAAACCAAGCCCCTAGTCGGATGAGGTTCATGGCAGCCGCCGTCAGCACGTGTTGCAGATGCGTTTTGGCAAGACCGATACAGCGCGAGCACCGCAGCTGCAGGACCCGGACGCCTGCCGAAATCGTCCCCTC
>KI911943.1:17300-25743 GCA_000517005.1 Microvirga lupini | reverse complement strand
AAATTGCCGTCACGCGCTTCGTGGCGGCGTAGCCGGCCGACTCACGCGCCGGGCTGGGCAGCACCTCAACCCTTCTTCACGGGCCAAGCTTCTCGGCTTACCATGAGGCAAACGACGCAGCGGCCACGGGCCCAAGCGCGACGGGGGCGTGCGGAGGAATGCCCATGATACGCAACATCGCGCGGTCGCGCCAAGAGCCACCCATCCAGGACCTGGAGCCCAGAAGGATCAGCCGCCGCGACTTCCTGGGTGGGGTCAGTCTGGCCGGTCTCGGCGCTGCGGTGGGCGCCAGCGTCCCCCTTTCACCAAACCTATCAGGCGCAGCGATCCCGTCAGCCCTGGCGCAGGGGGCTCCCGCAGCAGGCGGGGCTACCCAGCCTCAGGGACCACAGCCCCTCGACTATCCCGGCAAGGAGAAGGGTCTGGTCGTTCTTGGTGAACGGCCGCTGGTCGCCGAGACCCCCGAGCACCTGCTCGATGACGAGACCACGCCGATCGCGAAGTTCTTCATCCGCAACAATGGCCAGATCCCCGAAGCTACGGCGAACCCGGACGCTTGGAAGCTCACCATCGACGGCGAAGTGAACAACCGGCTGGAGCTGACGCTGGCCGAGCTGAAGTCCCGTTTCCAGCCCAAGACCTTCCGCATGGTGCTCGAATGTGGTGGTAATGGCCGCTCGTTCTTTCAGCCGCCGGCCCGTGGCAATCAATGGACGAATGGCGGCGCCGGCTGCGCCGAATGGACTGGCATCCCTCTCGGGGAGGTGCTCCAGGCCGCAGGGCTGAAGGACACGGCAAAATACACCGCCCATTACGGCGCCGATCCGCACCTCTCGGGTGACACGACCAAGGACTCGCTTTCCCGCGGCATGCCCATCGCCAAGGCGATGGAGCCGCACAGCCTGATCGTCTATGCCATGAACGGCGAGCCCCTGCCCACCATCCATGGCGGACCGCTGCGGCTGATCATCCCCGGCTGGCCGGGCTCGCTGTCGCACAAGTGGCTGACGCGGATCACGATCCGCGATCGCGAGCATGACGGTCAGGGCATGACGGGGACCTCCTATCGCGTGCCGAACACGCCGATGGTGCCGGGCGGCAAGGCGGACGAGAAGGACTTTCGCATCCTCGAGTCCATGCCGGTACGCAGCATCATCACCGCCCCGGCCAACGGCACGAGGCTGCCGGCTGGCACGCGGGAGGTCGCCCTGCGCGGTGCCGCCTGGGCAGGCGATCTCACGGTATCCCGCATCGACGTCTCGACGGATGCCGGCCAGACCTGGACGCAGGCGACGCTCGCCCCGACCCGTAACCGCTACGACTGGAACCGGTGGACGGCGACCGTAGGGCTGCCGTCAGACGGCTATTATGAGATCTGGACGCGCGCCACGGACTCGAACGGCCGGATGCAGCCGCCGGTCGCCACCAACTGGAACCCACAGGGCTATGGCGGCAACGCCATGCACCGCGTGGCCATCCTGGTGGGCTGAAGGCCATGACACATGTGGTGCGGTGGCTGGCCGGGCTCGCCGTCGGCGTGTCGATCATGGCTGTGCAGGCGCGGGCCCAAGCGCCGGCACCGGCGTTTACCCCTAAGGACGAGCGGGTCGAGGATCTGCCGGAGGGGCCGGGCCGTGAGGAGACCTTCGGCCTGTGCACGGCCTGCCATGGCTACAGGCTGGTGTCGAACCAGGGGATGGCCCGGGACAAGTGGGACGAGACGATGACGTGGATGACGGAGCGGCACGGCATGCCTGACATCCAGGGCGCCGACCGCGACCTGATCCTCGACTATCTGGCCACGCATCACCCACCCAAGGCGCCGGCGCGGGCGGGCGGGTTCAGGAACCCGTTCGCGCCGCAATAGCGCTGCGCCACGACGAGGGCGTGACATCGCCAAGGCCCGCCTCGCTTGCCCATCACCCACGAGGTCGGCGTCGGCCTCGAACTCAACGGCGGTCGCCATGAGGTCGCCATGGCGCAGCTTGATCGAGACCTTCTGGACGTTGTCCGCCTCAAGCCGGGCCTTGGCATCGTCGAGCAGCATCCGGCCGCGGCGGGGGGCGAACTTCGCCTTCTGCTCGTCGACGCTCATCGACCCCCTCAAGAGCTCGTCCCGCTCGTCGGCATCGAGGCTGCCGCTCAGATCAGCCGGAACGCTCGCCGTCTCGCGCCGCTCGAAGACGGGAAGTTCTCGATCTCCGCGGAGGCCCGAGTCGCGGCCAGGCCGCAAGGTCGCACACGCTCTGCGCATAGGTGGCTCCGTCGCTCAGGGCCAGGATCTTCGTCATGGCGCTTCCTCCCTCAGTGGGCCGTCAGACGCTCGAGGGCGCTTGTCATGCATGGCGAGCGTGCCGACGAGGTTGCGCTCGCCTCGTTCAGGCCGATGATCTCGACCTCAGTGCCTTCGCGGCGGAACTTCAGCACCACGGCATCGAGCGTCGCCACTCCAGTGAGGTCCCAGATGTGCGAGCGGCTGACATCGATGCGGACCCGCTCCAGTGCCTCCTTGAAGTCGAAGGACGATCCGATTGACACCCGCACAGGCCCGTCGCCTGGACAGCCGCTGTTTCGGAGCCGGGAAGCCCAGATTTTCAGTCACACTCACGGCTCGTCGTAGACGGCGAGTATTTTGCCCCCGGGAGCCAGCCATCGTTCAGCCCACTCGCGCGCCGGACCGGGGCAGACCTGAAAACAACCGAACCCGAACGGCCAGGAAGCGATCGAAGCTGTGCTCCCCGAGCGCAAGCGTCTCGAAATCGCCAACCAGGAGGGTCGGGAGAACGCTTTATGAGATCGGATCCAGTTGCCTCTGAGCGCCTTCGTGAGATTTCATGGTTGCCCGAGGTACAGGTTGTGTCCAACGGTAGCCGCGCCGGCCGTTTGAGGGCATTCGGCGCCCTTGACCGATTGTTCGAATAGCAGACGACCCGAGCTGTCATGACTTGAGCCAACCAGGTGCAAAATCCGCTCAGATGGAACGGTCAGGGTCTGGCTATCGACCGCTGGGTTGTGTTCCTGTCATCTCGGCTCCCTGTCCGAAACTCGCACCACCCTAGAATATGGGCCTGGATCGCCTCCCCTGTTTCCGTATTCCGCCACACCCCATTGGTGTGTGCACACGGGAACGGGAGGATGTAGGTCCCAACATGATCTTCGGCCAAAGTCTGCACTTGCAGACCGGGGACCGGGCTTCGGTCTGTAATGAAACCTTCTAGGCGCGCCCTTCGTGTCACCATACCCTGATCCCAATCACCGTCTGATGTGCTGAAGCCAGCATCCCGTTTCCTTCCACGAAGCAGCCCATGATCCGGCGGAGGTCAAAGGGCTCTGTCACAGGAACTTGGGCGGAGCCGAAGAAGATCTGACCGCACTTTGTTCAAGCGGCGGCCGTTGCATGCTGCCATTGCTCTGCCGCCTCCGCCCTGAAGAGGCGGAGCGTGCGGCGGGAGATGAGATGGCGCTGGAGGTAGAACGTATTGTAAACCGCGGAATGGATGCTGAGGAAGCGCTGGGCTGACCCAAGTGATTTGAAGCCCTGCATCTTCTGTTCTCGTCGTCGCACGACCTGATGTGAGTTTTCAGCACGATTATTCTTCCGCGGTCCTTGCTCATGGCGAGCTGACAGCCCCAACTCACGATGCGCCGCGCCATAGGATGGCAGCTTATCGGTCACGAGCACGCCGGGAGCAAAGCCCTGCTTCTTCAGCAGTTTGCGCATGAGCCTCAGGGCAGCGGCTTTATCCCTCCGCGGTTGCACGAGCACATCCAGGATCGCGCCCTCGCTATCGACGGCCCGCCACAGGTACATCCGGGTGCCTTGGATGGAGACCACCATTTCGTCCATGTGCCAGATGTCGCTTGGTCGTAGTCGCAGCCGACGTAGGTTGCGGGCGAAGACTGGTCCGAACTTCAGCACCCACCGCCGGACCGTCTCATACGATATGTCGAGCCCTCGCTCGGCCAAGAGCTCCTCGACATCCCGGTAGCTGAGCGTGAACCGAAGATAGAGCCAGACCGCCTGTTGGATGATCTCAGGTGGGAACTGGTGGCGGCGATAGGAAATGGGCTGCATCCCCCTATCCTACCGCGCATCAACCCGATCCGTCAGCGGTTCCCGTGACAATGCCGATGAGTGTCCCCAGCGTGCAGCGGCTCCTGCGGGCGGGTGGCATGGCACTGAGCCGGCCGCAGCACACCATCACCAGTCTCGATCCCGACTATGCTGTCAAAAAAAGACGGTTGAAGACGCCCGCGATGACCTGAAGCCCGATGCGGTGTTCTACTACGCTGATGAGTTCAACATCAGCTGGCATCCGACCCTGCGGCCGATGTGGAGCCCGAAAGGCCAGCAAGTGATGATCCCCACGCCCATGCAGCCCACCCGCCGCTATGGCCTCGGGGCGGTCAATTGGCACACCGGCGAGACTCTGGTCATCACGCGCCATCACAAGCGCAGGCGGGAGGTCGCGGAACTGCTCCAAGTGCTGCTCGATCATCATCCCGACAAGACCGTGTACGTGGCCTGGGACAACGCCAGCACGCACGAGGACGAGGAGGTCGAGGCGGTGCTGCGAGGCGCTGCGGGCCGTCTCGTGCTGCTGTATCTGCCAACCTACAGTCCCTGGCTCAACCCGATCGAGATGCTCTGGCGGCAGTTCCGGCGCGAGGCCACGCACTGTGAGTTGTTCGACACCGTGCAGGACCTGCTCACAGCCACCAGCACCTTCTTCGACCGCTGCAACGGCAGTCCGAACAGAGTGCGCACCATGATCGGTGCTCATTCCACATGAGTTCCGACGCTGTACTTAGCCGACATTAACGTAGCAGGGCATCAACCTGGCCCGCTTCCCGATTTGGTTCAAGCCTTCGAAGCTGTCCTTACTCCTTGTGCGACCGCCGTATCGACAGTGGCTCCGGTCCCAGCGGTCGCGTGACGCGCCATCTCATCCTGAATCCATCTTGAGAGGCGCCGAACATCCTCACGCGAGCGGACATGCGGTGCGATCCAAAGATGCAGCTCGTGGGGTCCCGGGACGAACCCAAGAGGAGCGACCAAATGACCTCGCTCGATCTGGTCTGCCACCAGGATGCGCGGTGCCATCGCAATGCCTAGGCCGTATGAGGCAGCTTGGATTAGCAGATAGTGGTGCTCGTACGTCTCGTGCACCCGGAGGTTCAGGTCCGATCGGCCGATCACGGCCAGCCACTCGGACCAGGCGTCGGTGCGCGTCGCCGTGCCCAGGATGCGTGCCCGCGTGAGATCTGCTGGTTCGTGCAGTTCCAGCCGATCCGCATAGTCGGGGTGGCAGATAGGGCCCACGTCCTCGCGCAGCAGCGGCCTGACGATCACGTCCTCCGGTGCGCGATACGTGCTTAAGCGAATCGCCAGGCTCACCTCTTCCCGGACGAAATCCACCACACCGTAGTTGATGTTGAGGCGGACCTCGATCGTGGGATTGTCGCGCTTGAACGTCCGCAGCCGGGGAATGAGCCAGTTCATCGCGATGGTCGCGGAGCACGACAGGGTCAGCGGCCCCGGGGCAAGGCGCGCCACGCCTTGATGCATGAGCTCAAAGGCCTGTGCCAGATTGACGGCAAGCTGGGAACCCGCCGGCGTCGGCGCAACGGATTTCGGCAGCCGAAGCAGGAGCGGTAGGCCGAACTGGGCCTCCAGCTCCCGGATGTGCCGGCTGACGGCACCATGCGTGACGCCGAGTTCGGCTGCCGCAGCCGACATGCTGCCCAACCGAACTGTCGTCTCAAAGGCGCGAAGGGCATTCAAGGGCAGGCGGGGCAGTGGCATGGCACGGGTCTCGGCAATCCCTTGGTGTTAGGAAATCTCACACCATCCTGCGTCGATTTGCAATGTCGCAGACCAGGCGCGGCATCTAGGGTCGGTGCCAATCAAGAAAAAAATCGACCTTATCAAACCGGGAGTTACGCCATGACGGAACGGTTGAAGGACAACGTTGCCATTGTCTTTGGAGCCGGATCCGTCGGACCCGGCTGGGGCAACGGCAAGGCTACGGCCGCCCTGTTCGCTGCCAACGGCGCGCATGTCATCTGCGTCGACATCGACGAGGCTGCCGCCGAGGAGACGGCGGGCATCATCACCCGCGAGGGCGGCCGCGCCTCGGCCTATGCCTGTGACGTCACCGGCTCGGCTGCCGTTTCCGATCTTGTTGCCAACGTCGTGCGTGAGCATGGCCGCATCGACGTGCTCCACAACAATGTCGGCTACGCCACGATGGGCGGCCCGATCGAGCTCGACGAGGCCGCATGGCAGCGGACCTTCGACCTCAACGTCAAGAGCTGCTTCATCACCTGCAAGCACGTGCTGCCGCACATGCTGGAGCGGAAATCCGGCGCGATCGTCAACGTCTCGTCGATCGCCGCGATCCGGTACACGGGCTATCCCTATACCGCCTACTACGCCGCCAAGGCGGCAGTGAACAACTTCACCATGGGACTGGCCCTGCAATACGCCAGGGACGGCATCCGCGTAAACGCGATCATGCCGGGCCTGATGAACACGCCGCTGATCTTCCAGCAGATTTCCAGGCAATACCCTGATGCTGATGCCATGGTGGCGGCCCGCGATGCCGCCTGCCCGACCGGCAAGATGGGCACGGCCTGGGACATCGCCAAGGCCGCCCTGTTCCTGGCCTCGGACGATGCCGCCTACATCACGGGCGTCAGTCTCCCGGTCGATGGCGGGCTCAGTTGCCGCGCGGCCTGAAGCCCGACCGATGCCCCGCACCTCACCCCATTTTTTGTCAGGAACGACCATGCTGATTGATCGCTTCGAAGCCGACTACCTCCTCGAGACCCCGATCGCCCCCGAACGTGCGGCCGAGATCATCGCCGGCGAGCAGTCGAGCGGCACCTTCGTGACGGTTCCCGGTGAGACGCCCGAACTCAAGGAGCGGTCGGCCGCGCGGGTGACTCGGCTCGTCGTCCTTGACGAGCCAGTCGCGCAGCGCTCCCTCCCGTCGGCACTCCCGGCGAAGCCCGGCGAGCGCATCACTCGGGCGCTCATTACCCTGTCATGGCCCTTGGCGACTATCGGCCCTTCCCTGCCGAACCTGGTCGCGACCGTGGCCGGCAACCTGTTCGAGCTTAAGGATGTCAGCGGCTTGCGCCTGCTCGACATCCGCCTGCCGGCCGCTTTCGGCGCAGCCTATGCCGGTCCCCGCTTCGGGGTCGAGGGCACACGCCGGCTTGCGGACGTTCACGGCCGCCCCCTGATCGGCACCATCATCAAGCCCAGCGTCGGTCTCGACGCCGAGGCAACGGCCGCCATGGTCAAGGACCTCTGTGAGGCCGGGATCGACTTCGTCAAGGACGACGAACTGCAATCGGACGGCCCCAACTGCCCGTTCGACGAGCGCGTGCGAGCCGTGATGCGCGTCATCAACGATCATGCGGATCGGACCGGCAAGAAGGCGATGTATGCCTTCAATCTCACCGGCGAGCTCGACCAGATGCGGCGGCGCCACGACCTTGTCCGCGATCTCGGCGGCACGTGCATCATGGCGAGCCTCAACTCGGTAGGGCTTGCCGGCATGATCGAGCTCGGCCGGTTCTCGGAGCTGCCGATCCACGCCCACCGCAACGGCTGGGGCTATCTCTCCCGGCACCCGCTGCTCGGCTGGTCCTATGTCGCTTGGCAGAAGCTGTGGCGGCTGGCAGGCGCGGACCACATGCACGTGAACGGGCTGCAAAACAAGTTCTCCGAGGACGATGACAGCGTGATCGCCTCGGCGCGGGCCTGCCTGACGCCGATGTTCGACGACAAGCCGTGGACGGTTTTGCCGGTGTTCTCCTCCGGCCAGTCGGCGCGGCAGGTTCCCGGAACCTACGCGGGCCTGAACTCCACCGACCTGATCATGACGGCCGGCGGCGGCATCATGGCCCATCCGGACGGCCCCGCGGCCGGCGTGAGGGCCCTGCGCGAGGCATGGGACGCAACGATCGCCGGCATCCCACTTGAGGAGCATGCACGGACGCATCCCGAGCTCGGCCGTGCCCTGGAGATAGCCGCATGAGCCCGCATCGACCTCTGCCGGAAGGCCCCCTCGTGGCGTTCTACGGCGACGATTACACCGGATCCTCGGCTGCGATGGAGGCGCTCGCCTTCGCCCGGGCTGGACACCGTGCTGTTCCTCGCTCCGCCGACGGCGGAGCGCCTGAGGGCCTTTGGCGCCTACCGTGGCATCGGCATTGCCGGCGTGGCGCGCTCGCGCGATCCCGACTGGATGGACCGGAACCTGCCGCCAGTCTTCACGCTGCTGCGCTCGCTCGGCACGCCGGTCGTGCACTACAAGGTTTGCTCGACCTTCGATTCCGCCCCGCATATCGGCTCGATTGGGCGAGCCATCGACATCGCGGCCGGACTGTTCGACGGCTGGATCCCGATGGTCGTAGGCGACCCGGGGAT
>KI911943.1:12294-17200 GCA_000517005.1 Microvirga lupini | reverse complement strand
GGCACCCGACGATGTCCAAGCACCCGGTCACGCCGATGGACGAGTCCGACCTCGGTCGTCACCTCGCGAAGCAGACGGACAAGCCCATCGGTCTCGTCGATTTCGTCGCCTTGAAGCGCGGGCAAGCCGACGCACGCCTCGCCGATGCTCTCGCCTCCGGCGCGAGGGTCGTGTCCCTGGATGTGCTCGATGAGGAGACATTGATTGAGGCGGGCCGCCTCGTCTGGGAGCGCGGTGCCGCACAGGTCTTTACTGTCGGCTCGCAGGGCCTAGAGGCTGCCCTGGCAGCCTACTGGCATGCCTCAGGGCTGCTGCCGGAGAAGAAGCCCGCGTCGCCAGTCGGAAGCGTTGACCGCATCGCCTGCGTGTCGGGCTCGGTCTCACCGGTTACGGCGAACCAGATTGCCTATTCGATCATCCATGGCTTCAGCGGCATCCGCATCGACGCCACCAAGGCCGTAGACGAGCCTGCGTGGGAAAACGAGATCGGGCACGCGGCCCAGGACGCCCTGGGTGCGCTCTCGGAAGGTAGCAACCCACTGGTCTTCACCGCGGCCGGCCCGGATGATCCGGCCGTAGCCGCCCTGCGGCAGGCGGTGGCGACCGCCGGCGTCTCGGCTGAGAGCGTGAACGACCGGATCGGCTCCGGCCTCGGCCGCGTGCTCGACACTGTCATCCGGGAAGCCAAGCTGCGGCGGGCGGTCATCTCCGGTGGTGACACGTCGAGTCATGCGGCCTCGATGCTGGGAATCGACGCGCTCACGGCCATCGCCCCCGTGGCACCAGGCTCCCCCCTATGCCGCGCCCACTCCACCGATCCCACCCGGGACGGGTTGGAGATCGCGCTCAAGGGTGGGCAGGTCGGCGGGGACGATTTCTTCTGCGCCGTACGCGACGGGGCATCGCAACGCACTTGAATGACGGGCACCGCCCGGGGAGGAGGAAAGATGAGACTACAGGGAAAGATAGCGCTGGTGACGGGCGGAGCGCGCGGCATCGGCCTTGCCATCGCCAAGGCCTTCGTCGCGGAAGGCGCAATCCCGGTCATCGCCGACATCAACGAGCAGGGCGCACGGCAGGCCTTGGATGCGCTCGGCGCCTCCGACGGACTGGTCCTCGCCGTGAACGTGGCCGAGGTGGCTTCGGTTCACGGGATGGTGCAGGCCATCGTCGATCGCTACGGTCGGGTCGACATCCTCGTGAACAACGCCGGGATCGGCGGGAACACACCATTCCTCGACATCACGCCCGAGGAATGGAACAGGACGATCTCGATCAACCTGACCGGTGCCTTTTTCGTGGCGCAGGCCTGTGCCCGCGAGATGGTCAAGCACCGAAGCGGCAAGATCATCAACATCGCCTCGCTCTCCGGCCAGCGCGGCGGCCACGGCCGCGCCGCCTATGGCTCGGCTAAGGCGGGCCTCGAGCTCCTGACCAAGGTCATGGCCGTGGAGCTTGCGGAGTACGGCATCAACGTCAACAACATCGCGCCCGGCGCCATCGAGACCGAGATGGCGAAGTTCGCGCACGATCAGGCGACGCGCGCCGCCTACAACTACCTGATCCCAATGACGCGCTACGGAACGCCCGAGGAGATCGCCGACGCGGCCGTCTTCCTCAGCTCCGACGAGAGCCGGTACATCCACGGCCACACCCTGAACGTCGACGGAGGCTTCCGCGCCGCCGGCCTGATGTTCCGCGGCGACAAGGCCGCACCCTCAAGCTGATCACACCCGATAACCAAAGCCCAACAGGCAATACCAGGAGGAAACCATGTCCATGAGCATCACGCGCCGCAGCTTCGCCGCCCTCGTCGGGGGCACCGCCATCACCGCCGCGCTGCCGATCCGCTACGCCCACGCCGCCGAGTACACCTTCAAGATCGGCACCAACGTACCGGCTTCCCATCCGCTCAACGTCCACCTCAGCAAGGCCGCTGAGCAGGTGAAGACCGAGACGAACGGGCAATTCGAGCTTCAGTTGTTCCCCAACAACCAGCTCGGCGCCGACTCGGACATGCTGTCCCAGCTTCGCTCCGGCGCGTTGGAGTGCTTCCTGAACTCCGGCGTGAACGTGCTGTCGACCCTCGTCCCGGCAGCGGCGATCTCCGGTGTCGGCTTCGCCTTCAAGGACTACCCGGCCGTGTGGAACGCGCTTGACGGAAAGCTCGGCGCAAATCTCCGTGGACAGGTGACCAAGAGCGGGATCGTGGTGCTCGACAAGGTCTGGGACAATGGCTTCCGGATGATCACGAACAGCGCCAAGCCGATCACGCAGCCGGACGACCTGCGCGGCATGAAGATCCGCGTGCCCGTGAGCGCGCTATGGCTGTCCCTGTTCAAGGCGCTCGGAGCGGCGCCGACCGGGATGAACTTCGCGGAGGTCTACACCGCGCTCCAGACCAAGGTCGTCGACGGCCAGGAGAACCCTCCGGCGATCATCGCGGCCGCGAAGCTCAACGAAGTGCAGAAATACGCCTCGGTCACCAACCACATGTGGGACGGCTGGTGGTTCCTGATCAACCGCCGCGCGTGGAGCCAGGTGCCCGCGAACTTGCAGGAGACCGTCGCGAGGATCCTCAACAACGCCTGCCTGGCCCAGCGCGAGGATGTGGCGCAGCAGAACATCAGTCTGCGCAAGGATCTGGCCGCTGCCGGGATGGTCTTCAACGACGTTGATCCTGCCCCGTTCCGCAACAGGCTCTCCGAGGCCGGCTTCTACAAGGAGTGGCGTGGGAAGTTCGGTGAAGAGGCGTGGAGCCTGCTTGAGGAATCCGCCGGTAAGCTGGCGTGATCAATCGGCACCCGACGCGTCGGTTCGGGCAAACGTTCGACCCGGACCAGATCCAACGAACACAGTGATCGAACCGCAGCCCCCAACCCGGGCTGCGGTTCCGGCGAAACGCGCTTCGGCACGAAGGGAGCAGCCTATGGTCGATGCCCTCACCCCCAACGTCACCACCCTTGACTCGCATGCACCCACGTCGGCTGCCGGCGTGGACGAGCCAGGCGTATCGCATCGCTCGAGCCTCGGCATCCTGATGCGCCCGATCGAAATGATCTCGGCGGTCCTCATCGTCGGGTTGATCGGCCTCGTGCTGGCCAGCGTGTTCTGGCGCTACGCGCTCGGTTCGCCGATCACGGCCTCCGACGAAATCGCCTCCTTCATGTTCCTCTGGATCGTGATGTTCGGCTCCGTGATCGCCATTGACCGCAATGAGCACATGCGGCTGGCCATCCTCGTGAATGCCGTGCGGCCGCGGGCGAAGCAGGTTCTGGAGGCGGTCGGCCTCGTGATCATGGCAGCATTCCTTGGCGCCCTCCTGCCCTCCGCGATCGAGCACACCTACTTCGAGGGCGACATCGTCTCGCCGGGCCTCGAGATCTCCATGGCCTGGCGCATTGCCGGCATCCCGCTTGGCATCGTCCTGATGCTGATTGCCCTCGCAGCGAAGTTCCTGCGCGAGACGAGCGTCAGGGACATGGTGATCAGCATTGCCGCCGTCGCGGCGGCCGTGGCCGTACTGTGGCTGATGACGCCCGTCTTCGCCCAGCTTGGCAAGGCAAACATCCTCGTGCTGCTGGTGGGCGTGATCGCCGTCTGCCTTGCAATCGGGGTACCGATCGGCTTCTGCTTCGGCTCAGGTGCGCTCGCCTTCCTGCTCTTCTCGACGAAACTGCCGCTGACCGTGATCGTCGGACGCATGGACGAGGGCATGTCGAGCCTGATCCTGCTCTCGGTGCCGGTCTTCGTTCTCCTGGGATGCATCCTCGACGCAACCGGCATGGGCAAGGCCATCGTCGACTTCCTCGGCTCCTTGCTGGGCCACGTGCGCGCCGGCATGTCCTACGTGATGCTCGGCTCACTCTACCTAGTGTCAGGCATCTCGGGCTCGAAGGTATCGGACATGGCGACGGTCGCCCCGGCGCTGTTTCCCGAGATGAAGCGGCGCGGCAACAAGCCGGAGGAGATGGTGGCGCTTCTGGGTACGGGCGCCATCATGGCGGACACCGTTCCGCCCAGCATCGTCCTGATCGTGATCGGCTCCGTTGCGGGCATCTCCATCGCGGCGCTTTTTGCCAGCGGTTTCATCGTGGCGCTGTTCCTGCTGATCATCCTGGCGGTCGCGGCGCGCTGGAAGGCCCGGTCCGAAAACCTCGAAGGCGTCCGCCGCGCGCCGATGAAGGTCATCGGCAAGGCACTGGTGTTCGCGGCGCCCGCTCTCGTTCTGCCCTTCCTCGTGCGTGGCGCGGTGACCGAAGGCGTTGCGACGGCTACGGAGGTCTCGACGATTGCGGTGCTCTATGCGGCAATGGCCGGGATGCTGCTCTACGGCGGCATCAGGATCCGCGACATGTACCGCATGCTGATTGAGACTGCGGCAATGACGGGCGCAATCCTGCTCATCCTCGGGACGGCGTCGGCCGCCGCATGGGCGCTGACGCAGACCGGCTTTGCCACGTATCTTGCAGAAGTGATGAAAGGCCTCCCTGGGGGCTGGATTGTCTTTATGGTGGTCACGATCGTGACCTTCCTCCTGCTCGGCTGCCTGCTTGAGGGTCTACCGGCGATCGTGCTGCTGGCTCCCCTGATGTTTCCGATTGCGAAGGATCTGGGCATTCACAGCGTTCACTATGCGATGGTCGTTGTGGTCGCCATGAACATCGGATTGTTCGCGCCTCCCGTGGGCATCGGCCACTACATCGCCTGCTCCATCGGCAAGGTCGATCCCGACGCGGCGATGAAGACGGTCTGGTTCTATCTGGGTGCGCTCGTCCTCGGGCTCGTGGCGATTGCTCTCGTGCCGGCCATCTCCATTGGCCTCCTCTGACTGATCCGCCAAGAAGGTCAAACGAACCATGCGCCGACAGGCTCTGTTGCATTAACAGGTCAAGCCACAGGATAT
>KI911943.1:9913-12194 GCA_000517005.1 Microvirga lupini | reverse complement strand
AGGGCACCTGGAGGATGCGAATTACGTGGCCCTCGCGTGCGGTCGGGCGCATAATCAGCAGCAGTTCGGCATTGGCCCCAGCTCGGCAGATCGCCATGTCTAAGACACTGAACAGATGCGAAGTGCTTGCTAAGATTGACCGGGACATCGCTGAAGGCGAACGGCACGTGGCTGAGCAGATTGTCCTGATTAAGTGGATGAGCGCGGAATGTCTTGATACGACCTTGGCTCAGAATTTGCTCTGTAACCTGGAGCAAATTCTGAGGCATTGGCACGCCCACCGACGGTTGATCTTGGAAGCTAACCCGCAAGACCAAGCGCAAGATCTCTAATTCCATAAACGGCCTTACCCGAAATTCTCGAGTGGAGTAGCGCCGCGCGAGAGACCCCTCTTGGTGTGTTCGAGAAGCCTGATGTGATAGTCTCGTCCCCTTCCTCCTCGGGAGGTGGCCTTATGAGGCGGCGCGACATCATCCTGCTTCTTGGCTTACTTTCCCTCCTGCGTCCGTCGACAGGGGCTGCACAGACTTCCGATCGGGTGCGACGCATTGGGTGGATCGAGGGTCTCAGAACCAGCACGTACAACTGGGCGGATGTCGCGGAGCACCTTCAGCCGCTCGGATGGACAAGGGGAAGGGGCGGCAACGTCCGAGCGGACATGCATGTCCCGACGCACCTTGATCAGTTGCCGAGGATCGCCAAGGAACTCGTCGCCGCCCGGCCTGATCTCATCGTCACCAACGGAACGCCGGCAACCCTGGCGGTTCTGGCAGAAACCCGCACCCTCCCGGTCGTCTTCTTCGGCGTGGCGGATCCCGTAGGAAACGGCATCGTCAGCAACTTTTCCCATCCGGGTGGCAACGTCACCGGCTTTACCACCTTCGAGCCCTCCCTCGCGGGCAAGTGGGTGCAGCTCCTGAAGGAACTCGATCCCCAGATCAGGCGTGTCGCGATCTTGCTCAACCCGGAGACGACGCCGAACCGGTCCTCGCCCTTTGTCCGCGAGTTCGAAGCAACGGCGGCCTCCCTCCAGATCGAGCCGATCCTTGCCTACGCGCGGGACTTTTCCGGGGTCGAGCCCGTCGTGGCCGCGCTTGCCTCGGAGCCTCATGGGGCCCTTCTGGTCCTGCCGGATGAGTTCAACTGGGGTTACGAAAGCGAGATCATCGATGTGGCCAATCGCCATCGGGTCCCGGCAATCTACGGGTACCGCTATGCCGCGGCCACGGGAGGCTTGATTGCGTATGGCCCGACCGAAGGCTACTCCCAGGCGCTTGCAGTTTACATCGACCGTATCCTCAGAGGGGCGCAGCCTCGTGATCTCCCGGTTTAGGCGCCAACAAGATACACCCTTGCGATCAATCTTCTCACCGCCAGGAGACTTGGCCTGTCCATCCCATCAGCGGTCCTCGCCGCAGCCGACGTGGTCGTCGAGTAAGGAACTGGTGCGATCAACCCATAGGCCGTACGTCCTAGTTCCATAAACGCCCACCCACGACCTTCTTGGAACTTTTGGACAATGTTCCTACGCGTGTGAGGCTGATATTAGATTAGTTCTAAACTAATTGACCGGCAGACCATGCCCCGCGATGACCATGATCAGGATGAGCGCCGCCGCAAGCTTGAAGCGGCGCATGCCCAACTCGCCCGCCATGAGCGACTGGCCCGGATCGCCCTGCTCCTGGTCCTGCTCCTGAGCGTCATTCTTCTCGCTCTCGTGGTAAATCATCTCTGGGACCATCCGTAGCCGCAAGAGAGCATCCGAAGCGTCATTCCATCCAATAGCGGGGCTTTTCGGACATTGATGTGGCAGCCCTACCCTGCTTGTGTGCGAATGTCGTCGGCTCTGTGTGACGGCGGCTTTGTGAATGGGAGGCTTGTCCTCCCGCGAAACCTGTCCAGGCGCGTCAAACGGCAGTTGCGCCCGGAGCGGAAGCGAAGCAGGCCCGAAGTCACCGCGCCATTATCGAGCGCCGGAGGTGAACTGAGGGCCTTGTGGACAGGTTTTGAGCCTAGAGAGAGAGAGAGAGAGAGAGAGAGGATGTTTAGTCCCGGCATTTGGTGGAGCGGGTCGAGCCTGAAGCGTTGAGGCTCGCTTGTAAAGATCTTGCAGATGTACTCGTAGGGGGTGAGGCCGCGCAGGGTCTTGAGCCTCCGGGCGAAGTTGTAGGCGGCGAGGAAGTCGCCCAGGTGACCTCGCAGTTGGTCGTGGGTGTCGTAGTAGTAGCGCCTGACGGTCGCGTCCTTGAGGGTCCGGTTCATGCGCTCAACCTGTCCGTTC
>KI911943.1:8885-9813 GCA_000517005.1 Microvirga lupini | reverse complement strand
TACCGTGAAGATCATTAGGTCCATGGCATTGATCAGGATGGACAGGTTCTGATCCGCCGTCAGCTCCGCCGGGGTGAGCTCATCGGCTTCTTCCGGCGCTTGCCGCCCTGCCTGATTGGCATGGAGGCGTGTTCCACCGCCCACTTCTGGGCGCGAGAGCTGGCGGCCCTGGGTCACGAGGTCAGGCTCATGCCCGCAGCCTACGTGAAGCCCTATGTCAAACGCGGCAAAAGCGATGCACTTGATGCGGAAGGTATCTGCGAGGCTGTGACCCGCCCGACCATGCGCTTTGTGGCGGTCAAAGGCCTGGAGCAGCAGGCGGTACTCATGCTTCACCGCACCCGCGACCTGCTCGTTCGGCAGCGGACCATGGTGGCCTTCCGCCGGCACACTCTGCTGCCTCTGGACGATTGCCTTTATGCCCTCCAGCCCACGATCCCGCACCTGACCCGCTCATCGCTTCATCGCTGTCTGCAGCGCCATAGCATCAGCCGCTTGCCGGATATGACCGGCGATAAGCCCGACAAGAAGAAGTTCAAGAGTTATCCGATCGGCTACTTTCACATCGACATAGCCGAGGTGCACACGGAAGAAGGAAGGCTCTACCTGTTCGTCGCGATTGATCGCACCAGCAAGTTCGCTTTCGCCCAACTGCATGAGAGGGCCACACGGCGCGTTGCCGCGGACTTCCTGCGCGCTCATTGCAGCCGTGCCGTACAAGATCCACGCGGTTCTGACCGACAACGGCACGCAGTTCGTCGATAGCTTGCCCATCGACGAGCAGGCGGAAGCGGAAGCTGAGGTCTATTGGGCAGCCCGCGGTGAGCCGCGGATCTATCGAGTTCATGCCTGCGACCATGCCTGCGAGCAGAACGGCATTGAGCACAGGCTCACCAAGCCACGACATCCCTGGACCAAGGAGCAGGCA
>KI911943.1:1846-8785 GCA_000517005.1 Microvirga lupini | reverse complement strand
ATGGCAAGGCCGAGCGGATGAACCGCACCATCAAGGAAGCGACGGTCAGACGCTATTACTACGACAGCCATGATCAGCTTCGGCATCACCTGCAGCTGTTCCTGGATGCTTATAACCATGCCCGCAGGCTCAAGACCTTACGGGGCCTCACCCCCCTACGAGTACATCTGCAAAACCTGGACCGAGCAGCCGCAACGGTTCATCATTGATCCGACACACCACATCCTGGGACCGAACATTTAGCATTGCCACCGCTTGTACTCCGAAATATCAGGCCGTTGATGTGATGCGTGTCTTTGCGGACGCGAATTCCGCGGCAAGCGCGGCGAAACGCTGCGGCTCTTCCCAATGAGGCGCGTGACCCGCGCCAGCGAATATCTCGAAGCGAGTGTTCGCGATGGATCCGAGGAGGATCTGCTGCTCGGCCGGAAGAGCCAGACTGTCCTTGTCACCCCAAACTATCAACGTCGGTGCTCTGATACGCGAGAGGTCGGCTGTAATGTCCGTTTCAAGCAAGGCGGACCATGCAGCCTTCCAGACACGAGCAGGGACCTTCAGGCTTTCGGCGACAACCTCTTCCATCATGGGGCCGGGGATCGGTTGCGCCAGAGTGCTTGCCTGGAACTCGCGGACGAAGGCAGGGCTGATGGGGTCAGACAGTGAGGCGATCTCTGTCCGACCGAAGTCGATACAGGCGGGATTGCGGGCGATCGCTGCAAAGGCTCCGATGAGAACGAGGCTGATAACGCGCTCGGGGTGGTGGATGGCGAATTGCTGGGCGATCAGCGAGCCCATGGAGTGCCCCACCAAGACGGCTCGTTCGAGATCAAGCACGTCCATGAAGTTCGCGAGATCTGCCGCGAAATCCGCGATTGCGTAGGTTTCAGGAATATTCGCATCCCCGTGCCCCCGCTGAGTTACCGCGATGGGGCGAACTGTCGTCGGCAGATGAGCCAGTATGGCTTTGTAAGACGCGCATGAGTCTGTGATCCCGTGCAGCAAGATGACGGGCGTGGAGCCGGCGGGATTTGGGTCGAGATACGGCGACACGACACCGCTCGGCAGAACGGCCTTCTTTATCGTGGAAGCAAACGGTTCTCCCGTTTCTGGGCGGGCAAGTGAGCTGGTCGCAAGCAACATCAGTCTCTCCTGTATTTGTTGGCCTTTGGGTGTCCCGCGGGTGTCTCGACTGCATATCGGCTGAACGCACCAATGACCCCTCCGCGAGGGGTCATTGGTGACCGGCACGAGTCAAAGCCGGCTCAGGTCAAGAAGCTCACGCTTACCGGCCCAGGTCCGATCGAGACGGGCTTCCAGTTCCGCGGCTTTATCAGCATCGCCCTGACGCTTATAGACTTGCGCCAAGCCAAAGCAGGCCCAGCCATTGTTCGGCGCCGCGGTAAGGCTGGCGCGGAAGACCTCTGCCGCTCGCTCGGTCTGGCCTGCCAGCAGCAGGACTGCACCGAGCGACTGCTGAACCGGATAGTACCAGTAGGGCGGCTCCATGTAGGGAAGCTTGTCCTCGATCGCGGCCGCTGCCTCAAACTCCTTGATCGCGCCCTGAAGGTTCCCAGAAGCTTGCGCCGTGCGGGCGAGGACGATGTGGCGCGCCAGGTTGAGCACCTCCGTCGCGGGCACGCCAGCCGACGTCAGCGGCGTGAAATCCGCCGTTTCGACCAGCTGCGCGATCGCGTCGGCTTCGCCCTGGGCGGGACTCATGTCGCCCTTGGCCGAAAGCGCCACCCCTCGCGCGTAGTGCCACATGGCCTTCACATAGGGCAGGGACGCGCTTGGAGCCGGAAGCGCCAGCACCACGTCGGGCTCGCTGAACTGCGCATGGGCGAAGATCGGCGCCGCCTTGATCGGCTGGACGAAAGCCGGCATCGCGAGGGCGGATTCCACCGTCACGGTCCGCTTCAGCTTCTCCGCCGCCTCGATCGCGGTCGGCCCATCGCCAGCCATCTGGGCGGAGACAAGGAGGAAGTGGATATTGTGCGGGTAATAGCCCCCGGGATAAATCCCTTCCGCCTGGACCCGGGCCAGATAGGCTTCATCCGCCGCCACGGCAGCCTTGTTCAGTTGCAGCGCATCGCGGTAACGGCCGAGGCGGAAGTAAATGTGCGACGGCATGTGCACCAGGTGCCCGGCGCCGAGTTGCTGCTTGGCCAGCCGATCCGCATAGGGCTCGGCCCGTTCGGGGCGATTCGACGCCTCCACCGCGTGGATGTAGAAGTGGATTGCGCCCAGGTGCTCCGGATTTGCGGCGAGCACCCGCTCAAGCGTGCTGACGATCTCACCTGTCCGCCCCTTTGCGGTCGTGCCGCCACCGGCCCAGTAGTTCCAGGGCGACAGGTCCATCAAGGCTTCCGCATAGAGGACGGCAATGTCGAGATCCTCCGGAAAGCGCTCGGCCACCTTCTGCATGGCCTGTGCATACGCTTGGTCGAGGGTGGCCCGATCCGCGGCTGGGTCGGCGGAGTAACGCGCTGACAGGGCCTCGATGAGCGCCTGCTCCCGTTCGCTCGCGCCGGTCGCACGGGCCTGGGCCTGCTCAAGGGCCTCAAGCGCCGGCTGCACGGCAGAGGCGGCCATCGGAGCGTTGATGTTGGGCCCGAGCACGAGCGCTTCGCCCCAGAAGCATATGGCGCAATTGGGATCGAGGCTCTGGGCTGTCCGGAAACTCCGCCGGGCTTCGGCATGATTGAAGCCGTAGGCGAGCGCCAAACCCTCGTTGAAATAGCGCTGAACATCAGCATTCTTGGTCGTGAGTGGGAACGAGAGCGAGCCAAGATTGCCCCAAAGCGGCGCGGCCGAGTCCGGCCATTCGGTGGCAGCCGCATGAGGAAGGCCGCCGAACTGCTTCAGCTCCGTCGGAACCGCCGAGTCGTGCGCATGCACGGATGCGGCCGTAAGAAGGGTCGTGGCGAGGAGGCCAGCCCTCAAACCATTGTGAAACATAGTGTCATCCTCTCTATCATGCCGTTGGGCGGACACTTTCAAACTGTCTCAGCGGCAGGTTATGATGCAGAAGACGTTCCAGGAGAATGATCGGCGCGCCGGTTCTATTGCCCGATCCGCCGGATTGAGGTCGCCATGGATGCGTTGCTGGAGATCTGCAGGACCATGCAGCTTTCGGGAGCTGTCTTCCTCGACGCGGAGTTCACCGCGCCCTGGTGCGTAACCTCACGAGTTGCTCCGGAAGACTGCATCCCCTTTATGCCG
Organism: Microvirga lupini; assembly: GCA_000517005.1. Taxonomy (GTDB): domain Bacteria; phylum Pseudomonadota; class Alphaproteobacteria; order Rhizobiales; family Beijerinckiaceae; genus Microvirga; species Microvirga lupini. The sequence continues at coordinate 5,563 of KI911943.1, read as the reverse complement.
CGGCCGGCTCAGGTGATCGGTTATCACTACGTGACCGCCGGGCGGCTGCTGCTGACCGTCGAGGGATACCCGCCCACTCCCGTCGAAGCCGGCGAGATCATCCTTCTGCCGCGCAACGACGAACACGTCCTCGCGAGTGCTGCGAATCTCAGGCCCGTCAACGCACACTTCCTGATCCAGCCGGGAGCGGCCGGAGGATTGGCGCGCATCGTGCATGGCGGCGGCGGTGAAAGAACACAAATCCTGTGCGGGTTCCTCGGCACCAATACGCCACACGCGCCGATCGTTAGCATTCTGCCCAAAGTGCTCAGGATCGGCGTCGAGCAGGGGACCCCCGGTAACTGGATCGAAAGTTCGTTCCGGTTTGCTGCGCACCAGCTGAGCGAAGGCCGGGTGGCGTCGCCGGTCGTGTTGGCCAAACTCGCCGAGCTTCTGTTCATGGAAGCCGTCCGCCGGTTCGTGGCGTCACTTGCGCCCGAGACCAGCGGCTGGCTGGCCGGCCTGCGCGATCCCATCATCGGGCGTGCCCTCGCCCTGCTCCATAGCCGCTGGTCCCACCGCTGGACGACGGAGCACCTCGCGCAGGAGGTCGGATTGTCCCGCTCCGCCTTCGCCGAGCAGTTCACGAGCTTAATGGGCGAGCCGCCGATGCATTACTTGGCGAACTGGCGGATGCAGGTCGCCGCCCAGCGCGTGAAGGGCTCCCACGAGCCGATCGCGCGCATCGCCTTCGAGACCGGCTACGAGTCGGAAGCTGCTTTCAATCGGGCCTTTAAGCGCGCCTTCGGAATGCCGCCGGTGACCTGGCGCAAGCGGCAATCCGCGTGAGGTTGGTAACTGTAAGGCGTCCGGTTGGTTCGAGCGAGCCCTTCTGCCGACCAAAGTGCAACCGCCCCTTCTGGCACGGGGCTGACGTTGGACCAACTTCCGCTTTGGGTTCAGCTGGGTATCGCGGATCGGGTACCAAGTGTTAGATTTTAACCACTAGGTGCATTCCAAAAAGGGGTTCTGCGAAATACGCATTGATGCTCCTATAGAGGTCAAGAGGTGGAAGAGACTGTCGTGGGAGGCCTGGTGGCGCGACAGAGATAGCCAAAGATCTCTCGTGCAACAATGCGCTTAAGACAGCGGATGATCTCCATCTTGCCCTTACCCTCTGCCATTCGCTTCCGGACGTAGCCGCGGGTGGGCTCGACCTCTCTGCCGAGCCCTATCCTGTCGATCGGCCGGTGGGGTGCTTTGACGAGCTGCCGTTTCAACTCCTGGCCGACACACGGCCGTCCCAACCGGTGGCGCGAGGCCGCTCCGCGCGGGTGGACAACGAGGACCGCCGGCAGGGTACGGCCAACCTGTTCTTGTGCTTTGAGCCTCGGGCCGACTGGCGGCATGTGGAGGTGACCCGGCACCGGACAAACAAGGACTTTGCCGAGCAGATGCGGGCGCTCGTAGATGAGCACTCTCCCGAGGCTGCGGTGATTGCGATGGTTCTGGACAATCTCAGCACTCACAGCCCTGCCGCTCGTGCAGCAGCCCCGTCCCGCCGCGGCAGGCATCCAACAAGCCTTAACAAACTCAGCCATTCAGCGCAGTCAATGCCGGTTGGATTCTGACCCACTTTGGTGCCCGCAACAGATCCAGATCGGCTTCAGGGGGCCTCAAGCGCGGTTTGGATCAGGTGACGGATGTCCGCCCATGCTGGTGCACTTGTGACAACTAAATCGAAATGCCCTGCGCCGGGGATGTCCACAAGGCGAACGCTGCCAGCCTTGCCCTGTCGTGCGCGGGCATAATCACGCGCCACATAGGGTGGCACGAGCCGATCGAGCACGCCGCTCACCATCACAATCGGGGCTTCTGGTGCTGGAAGGGTCGCCGGCGAAACCTCCGTAAGCCGATCCGGAGGCGCTAGACGCTCGAGAATTCCGTCACCGCAGTGCAGCGGGATGAACCTGGCAAAGGTCTTGAGATCGCCCACTCCGGCCAGGCTAATCACCGCACGGGACATGAACGGCGAGGGCACGTGCAACGGGCTTGCCGGCGGGAGCCCCTTGCGGGCCGCAGCCCAGAGCGCCAGGTGCCCGCCGGCCGAATGGCCGACCAGCACCGTGCGCGACAGGTCCAGATGGTACGTCGGTGCATCATCGCGCAGGCGGTCGATCGCGGCGCCGACATCCTGGAAGGTGCCGGGGTAACCGCCCCCCGCTTCATTGGCCCGGCGGTAGCCGAGACTCCAGACCGCAATCCCGTGCTCTGCCAGATCTGCTCCCAGATGACGCAGTTGTTCCCGGCCTGACGCAACGGTGCTCCAGCAGCCGCCGTGGATCAGGATCGCGACAGGATGCGGGCCTGGCCCCACCGGCAGGAAGATATCGACCGCTTGAGTAGGATCGGCACCGTAGCTGACCTGCAGTGTAGGTTCCGGCCGTGCAAGGGCTATAAAGGCTGACAGTTCCACCGGATCAGCGGCCGAAGCCGCGCTGGCAGTGATCGATGTCAGCAGAGCAACGGTGGCGCAGCGTTTCATGACCATCTCCTTTGTTCGGAGCAGCGCGGCAGTGACCGTCAATAGGCGATAGCAGGGGTCTTATTCAGATAGCGGTTGTCCGTCGCTTGTCGCATCATGAAATCCGCGACATCGGCTCGCGCGATGTGACTGCTCTTGGCAGGAATGCCATCGACGGCAGTCCGGTATTGCCCAGTCCACGGACCATTGGTCAGTGGCAGGGGGCGCACGGCGATCCACTCTGGTGCATGGTCCTGGATTTCCTCCAGTGCCCGCCGATGATCAGCCAGAGTGTGACGGATCAGGCGTTTGGCAAGAAACAGGAGCGCTGCTCCCCGAAGATCCTGTGCCGTCTCACCTAAGACACCGAAATTCGACAGGAAAACGAGCCGCCGCACCTGTTGCGCCTGCATCGCCTGCACAATGTTGCGGGCACCCGTTGAGTAGAGGGTTGTAGGTCCTCTCGAATGATCGCCGATGGTGCAAAACACCACTTCCTGTCCTGCGAGTGCACGGGTCACCGACCCTGTGTTCAGTACATCGCAGGGTACAACGCGAAGCTGCGGATGTTGAATGTCGACGGCAGCGGGATTCCGGACAGTTGCCGTGACCTGATGGTTTTGTGCGAGAGCGCGCTCAAGCAGGCGGCGACCCACTCCTCGGCTTGCGCCGATGATTAGAACCTTCATCGATCGCTTCCCTTATTGGTTCAGGCGTGATCGTGTCTGAAGGATTGCTGCATTCTGGTCTTGTTGTAAGTGCCACGGAACACACGATCCACATTACGGATCGTACAAAGGTGGCTCTAGGCTGGCACATCGAATCTAATTAGGTCGCCTCAAGCACTCGCTCGCATCATGCACATGGGACAGCCACACCGGTTGGCGTCGCGGCCTCGGGGACCTGCATCAGTGCGAGTTGAGGCCGGTCAGGACCGAAGCTCCAAACCTACTCAGGTTTGAGGGCACCGTTGCATTAACCTTGGCCGTATAACGAGGAGCGGCCCATCGAGGAGCCGCTCCTGTGTCGATCTTTAAACGTCGTCGCTTTCCGGTTGAGATCATTCTGTTATGCATACGCTGGTACTGCAAATACGGCATCAGCTATCGCGATCTCGCCGAGATGATGCAGGAACGTGGTGTCGAGGTCGACCCATCTACGATCTTCGATCTGTGAGAAAATCCCTCTGATGGACTGACTGGCGCAGCTCAGGC
>KI911943.1:1526-1746 GCA_000517005.1 Microvirga lupini | reverse complement strand
CCGTTCTGGTTCGTGGCGTGTGGACGAGACGTACGTGCGGGTTGGAGGGCGCTGGCAGTATCTGTTCAGGGCGGTCGACAAGCACGGGCAGCTGATCGACTTCATGCTCTCCGACCGCCGGAACACCCGAGCCGCTTATCGCTTCTTGCGCAAAGTCATCAAGATGATGAGCGACTATCCGCCATCTTCGATCACGACCGATAAACTCGCCTCCCACCCG
>KI911943.1:0-1426 GCA_000517005.1 Microvirga lupini | reverse complement strand
CCAACGTTGAGCCTCGTCCAGAAGCGTGGTCACCTCCCGGTCCGAGGTCTGGCGGAAATCATCGTAGTGTTCGCCAACGGCGTAGAACTGCTCCGGCGTCATCAGGCAGATCACCTCGTCCGCCTCTGTTCTGAGCCGCTCGATGGTGTCTCTTGGCGCGACCGGCACGGCCAGCACGAGCCGGGAAGGCCAAGCGCGGGAGAGTCCTTTCAACGCCGCCCGCACGGTGCTGCCGGTGGCAATGCCATCATCCACCACGATGGCGACGCGGCCTTCCACAGCGACCGGCCGTCGACCCGCGAGGTAGTGCTCGCGCCGGCGTTCGATCTCTTGGAGTTGCCGCTGGATTTCCTCCTTGATGTAGCCCGGAGGCACCCGGACGTGATCAAGGGCGTCTTCGTTGAGCACGACCTGAGGATGGGCGCCGTCCACCACCGCGCCCAGGCCGAACTCGGCATGCCCAGGCGCCCCGATCTTGCGCACGAAGACGAGGTCGATCGGCGCCCGCAAGGCTTTGGCGACCTCGAACGCCACCGGCACACCGCCGCGGGGAAGCGCCAGGACGACCGGCCTCTCTGCGGCATAGGTCATCAGCCGCTGGGCGAGTTGCCGCCCGGCCTCGGCCCGGTCCCGGAAGCTCAGGTCATCGGGCTGCATGGTTCAGCCTCCTTGGCACAGGTGCCGAACGAACCAGTCGCGGGCCATAGAGGCTCCGCGCTGGTCAGACAAACACCGCGAGCATTGCAGGAGAGGCGCCCAACCAGTGATGAAGAGGCCTCTCCGGCTGGACGATCACGCGGTCGTGCCGGCCTTGCGGCCACTCACGCCGGTCGTTCCCGCACTGGAGGTCGTGGTCCCGGCCGCGCCCGTTGTGGCTCCGCTCATGCCGGTGGTGCCTGCCATGCCGGATGTCTGCTGCTGGACCCGCAGATTGTTCTGCACGTGCCTGACACCCGAGACCTGCTCCGCAATGTCCTCGGCCCGCCGCTTGGCCTCGCGGCTGTCGACCGTGCCGGAAAGCGTCACCTCGCAGGACGACACGGTGACCTCGATTTCGGAGGCATCCACAAAGGGATCGTCGCTGAGGCGATCGTTCACGTCCTCACGGATCCGGTCATCCGAGCGGGTATAGCCTTTCGGGCCGCGTCCTCGGTGCATGCCGCCGCGCTGCTCGTCCATGCGCCGCCGGCGCTCGGCGTCCTCATCACCGAACCAGGACGAGACCTCGTCGCCCGCGCGTTCCCAGAAGCCGCGCTCGCCGCTGCGTTGGTCATAGTCACGGCCGTGGCGGCCATAGCCCTGATCGGCGCCGTAGAAGCCGCGGGAGTAGTCATTGCCGCCGAACTCCCGCTGCGAGCCTCCGCCACCATAGTCGCGAGCTGATCCGCGGCCCCAATCCGAGCCGCGACCGTAATCGCCGCGTGTG
>KI911942.1:2468-2918 GCA_000517005.1 Microvirga lupini | reverse complement strand
TTGCCCCATATGTGGACGGCCCCCGACTCGCAAGAGCGTTGAACAGCGTTTGCTCGGATCGCTTGCGGTCATATGTCCGGCCTACTGTTACGGTCACCCATGACCGCGGGCCAAGATGGGTTCCGCGACGCGCGTTCCAAACACACTTGCGACCTGTCACGGCCATGGGGCAACGCGGAGTGTCGCGCGTCTCGGATCGATCGATCACACCATCTGTTCGTTGTCTTGCAAGTCCGGCCTCAGCTCGGCACGGGCGCCTTATGGCCTCCCGTGTCAGGCTGATCTCGATCCTGCTCTCATGCGGGCGACAAGGTTTTTACGCCGTAGTGTTCCCCCGAGACCATCAGCTTCCAGGCGATTCGGGCGATCTTGTTGGCCAGCGCCACCGCGACCAGCTTCGGCGGCTTGCGCTTGAGCAATGCCACCAGCCACGGCGAGGCGGACCCGCGG
>KI911942.1:0-2368 GCA_000517005.1 Microvirga lupini | reverse complement strand
AGCGCTTCGCCGTCCGGCTCGGATTTCGGATGGTGCATGGTCTCGCCAATACGGAGGCCAGCCTCATCTCGATCGTCCGCGCCGAACGTCCGTTCTCGTCCATCGAGGATCTCCGGTGCCGCGCCGGCGTCCCGACAGCCGCTCTCAAACGCCTGGCCGAAGCCGATGCCTATCGCTCTCTTGATATCGACCAACGCAAGGCGACATGGACCATCGAAGGGATGGCAGACGAGGTGTTGCCGCTGTTTGCGGCTGCGACGAGCGGAATCGCACATCAGCCCGAGATCATTCAAGTTGTCGAGGACTACCGCTCGGTGGGTTTGACGCTGCGCCGTCATCCCATGTCTTTCCTGCGTCAGGAACTGACCGAGCGCCGGATCCTGTCGTGCTCCGATCTTCAGCATGCCCGAGACGGGCAGCGGGTGACGGTGGCGGGCCTTGTCCTCGTGCGCCAGAAGCCCGGCTCGGCCAAGGGCGTGACCTTCATGACCATCGAGGACGAAACCGAGGTCGCCAACCTCGTGATCTGGTCTGGGGTGTTCGAGAAGCAGCGGCGGTTGATCCTGTCGGCGCGCATGATCGGCTGCCGGGGCCGGCTCCAGCGCGAGGGCGGCGTCACTCATCTGATCGCCGAGCATTTCATCGACCTATCCGATCTTCTCCGATCGGTGGCCGAACGCGACGGCGAACTGCGCCTGCGAAGCGGACGTGGGGACGAGAGTAGGATCGGTACCCGGGACAGGTTGAGAGGCGGTGCGATGGAACCGACGGCTCCCCCAGATACCTATGAGCATGATCGAGAGAGGGTCCCAGCAATCAAGATTGCCACCCGGGATTTCAGGTAAGAGTGAGAGCGCCGATCATCTCGCCGTGGCCGGCAATCAAATCGGGCTGGCCGCCGCGGAGATCTCACCAGAATAGCTCAAGAGGAATTGGCTCGGCCCCGGCATGAAGTTCCTCGTGACGCCATCGCTCCGGAGCCTCGCCCGTCAGGACGGCATGGAAGAAGTAGCGATGGTGAAACTCATTTTTGCCGAACGGGCGCATGTCGTAAATCCGCTCGCCCACCAAGCTCGCGATCTCGAACTCGTGAAGACCGGTTTCCTCGACCAACTCCCGTCTGGCGGCGTCCCGCGGAACCTCTCCAGGAAGGATGGTTCCGGCAGGAACCTGAAGGCCGGCCTCCGGATGGATGGGATGGGCGAGGAGCAAGAGCTCATAGTTGCCTCATGTGAGGTAGATGAATGCCTTCGGCACTATTCGACAGGCCACGATCCTCACCTCCATGTGGCATCAGCCGACGCACCGTCACAGCCGCCACAATGAATCACCCTGATGGGAAGACATGAGATCCAGCGTTCCCCTGGATCTCTTAAGACGCCTCCGATGCAGGTATCTAGTCCTCGAACTCCCCGCGCAGGATCTCACGCTTGCCGGCATGGTTGGCCGGGCCCACGATCCCTTCCTTCTCCATCCGCTCCATGATGGAAGCTGCCCGGTTGTAGCCGATCTGCAACCGGCGCTGGATGTAGGACGTTGAGGCCTTCCTGTGCCGCAGGACGATGCTGACGGCCTGCTCGTAGGCATCGGCCGACGCGAGACCGACATCGTCCTCATCGATGGACAATTCGGGGACCTCCAGTTCCTCCGGTGCCTCATCGTCGGCCGTAACGGCGTCGAGATAGACTGGCTCGCCTTGCCGCTTGAGGTGGTTGACCACCTTCTCGACTTCCGCGTCGGAGCAGAACGGCCCGTGCACGCGCGTGATCCGCCCGCCGCCGGCCATGTACAGCATGTCGCCCTGGCCCAAGAGCTGCTCGGCGCCCATCTCGCCCAGGATCGTGCGGCTGTCGATCTTCGAGGTGACCTGGAACGAGATCCGGGTCGGGAAGTTCGCCTTGATCGTGCCGGTGATCACGTCGACGCTCGGCCGCTGGGTCGCCAGGATCACGTGGATGCCGGCGGCCCGGGCCATCTGGGCCAGGCGCTGGATCGCGCCCTCGATCTCCTTGCCGGCGACCATCATCAGGTCGGCCATCTCGTCGACGATCACCACGATGTAGGGCAACGGATCGAGATCCATCACCTCGTCCTCGTAGATCGCCTCGCCGGTCTCGCGGTCGAAGCCGGTCTGCACCGTGCGGGTGATGGTCTCGCCGCGGGCCTTGGCCTCGACCACGCGGGCGTTGAAGCCGTCGATGTTGCGCACGCCGAGCTTCGACATCTTGCGGTAGCGGTCCTCCATCTCGCGCACCGCCCATTTGAGCGCCACCACTGCCTTCTTCGGGTCGGTCACCACCGGGGTGAGCAGGTGCGGGATGCCGTCATAGACCGAGAGCTCGAGCATCTTCGGATCGACCATGATCAG
>KI911941.1:3270-3815 GCA_000517005.1 Microvirga lupini | reverse complement strand
GATCTCGCGGGCTGCGGTGCTCCCGAGCGGCTTCACGTCCACTGCTGTCAGCTTGATGTCGTCAATCTGCTCGGCGGCGGATTTCCAGAATGTCAGGATCGCGTTCCTGCCCATCACCATCTCGGCTCCGGGCGGCAGGACGGTTGCATCTTCAGTATAGTGGGCGGCGACTGCCGCAATATCGCCTGTGTTGAAGGCTCTGGTGAACTGATCGTTCAAGCTCTGAATGGTTGCCTTGTCCTGCGCCACGGCGGAAACTGGCAGGCACAGACAGGTCGCAGTAAGAAGGGCGTGGGCGTGCATGATCTGACTCTCCGCGCAATCAGGAGCAAGATCATGATATCACTGCTGGCATGCGCTGCCATCGAAGCCCGAACTACCCACTCGGGATGAGGTGCTTCCATTCGGGTTGATATGGTTTCATGCTGCGGTCGCTGAAAGGGGAGGAGCCCGATGGCCGGTAAGGCTCGTATGAGACCATCGTTCAAGAAGCATATCCGTCGCTACAGCGAGGTGATTGCCCCAGCCAAGACGCTCGAAGGGCA
>KI911941.1:0-3170 GCA_000517005.1 Microvirga lupini | reverse complement strand
CACTTTGGCGGATACGAATGGGCTTCAGATCAGGCTGTGATCTGTTCTGGAGCCGGCCTGCGGTATCGCAGGACCGGATTGCCTCGCGGTTCGTCTGGCTGCCATCAATCACGATCCGGTCCGGCCTGCCATGTCGCTTGAGGGCCTTGCGCAGGAACCGCTTGGCGGTCGTCAGATCCCGCCGTTCGCTGAACCAGAATTCGACCGTGTCGCCGTTGCTGTCGATCGCACGGTAGAAATACCGCCACTGACCCCAGACTGATATATGTCTCGTCCATATGCCATCTGCCCGTGACGTCTCGCTTCCGTGAATTGAAACGCTTTAGCAGCTCAGGTGAGTAGCGAATGATCCATCTGTGAATGGTCGCATGATCGACTGAGATGCCGCGTTCGGCCATCATCTCCTCCAGGTTTCTCAGGCTCAGATTGTAAGCCAGGTACCACCGGACGCAGAGCAGGATCACTGAACGATCGAAATGACGGCCTTTGACCATCACAAACCTCCGGAGCTTGGGAGGCATACACCGAACTGAGTTACTGATGGGTTTGCGACAGTTCCCCACTGGGCAAAGAAAAGGCCCCGCTAGGGAGCCTGAGTTTCAGGGAGGACCAATGAACTTCCCAGCCCACGGTCAGTATCATCCCATCACAGGGGTGGGTCAATTCACCAAGTCTTTCAATCTGTTAGGAGACAACTATCCTGTGCCCTGACGTGCGGGAAAGCACCGCCACCATGGCCGCTCAGTGCCATCCTTTCTGGGTCGTTAGCGCCTCATCCCTAACTGGAGTGATGGACAATGACCATGAGAGGCAAAAAGCTCTCTAACAAGGCCTTACCTGATCTGGCAGATGTTGACCTTGAGCCGCGCTCCCCCATTGCCTTGTACCTGGCTGGAACGGTGGTCGTGATGAATGTCTGTGCGATCGTGCTGTCGCTCATGGCTTGATACCATCCTGATGGGGGACTCCAACGCGTCCCCCTCTGGAGGCGGCAATGGACCATATGAAACTGGTGTATGCTGCTATCGTCCTCTTGGGCATAGGCTCCGGCGCCCTAGCCCAGAGCCATCCTCTGACCCTGCGGATGGTTTGTAGTCAGGCACGAGAGTTGGTTTCTGCTGAAGGGGCCATCGTCCTAAACACCGGCCCTACAACTTATGACCGTTATGTTGCGGCAGGGAGCCAATGTGCGTTGGGTGAGACGTTAGACCCTGTTTGGGTTCCAACGGCAGATACCCCGCAGTGCCCCATTGGGTATCGTTGCAGGCAACGTGTCAGACCCTCGGGAGGATAAGGGATCAAGCCGTTCCTGTTGGCTTATTCCAGCACTACCGTGTCCAGCCAACCCTTAGTTGCTCAAGACGGTAACCCTCACCAAAGCGCCCACAGTCTTGGTGTCCCAGCCACCAACGGCATCCTGAACGTTCTGGGGTGACTCCACGTGTTGCCGTGATGCTGAGATTCACAAAAGGTGCGTGGGTGTGAAGCGCTTCACAGCATCCATAGGCAGACTGCGTCACCTTGTGCCCTGTCTGATCAATGGAGATGTTTATGGGACACATGAAACTGGTGTGCGCTGCAATCGGCTTCATCAGCATCAGCTCTGGCGCAATGGCGCAAGGCCGTCCGCTGACCACTTCAATGTCTTGTAATCAGGCACAAAGCCTTGTCGCTACCCAAGGCTCTGTTGTTCTCAACACCAGTGCCACAAGCTACGACCGATACGTGACCTCCGGTGCATATTGTGGGCTGGGCGAGGTGCCGGGGCCTGGATGGGCTCCAACAAAGGATGCTCCCCGGTGTTTGGTTGGTTCTCGCTGCGTGGGCGTCAGTCGCGGCAGTGGGCCGTGAGGCTGAATGGCTTCCGCGCCATCCCATCAAAGCTAATCTTGTTTCGGCAAGTCGTGAGCTGACCTAGGCAACACCCTCACGATCACCTATGCCCACCATACGGGTTCCCAAGACACTAATGACATCCTGGATGTCCAGGGAGCCTCTATAGGAGCCGCAGATTATTGGTGGTGGTTGACCCATTTCACAGAACTCTGGGCCAGCGTACGCCATCTTGCAGCCCTCTCAGATGCGAGGAGGATGCCATGAGGGCACCTGACCATCACTTTCGGAAGGATCACGGGCTTGAGGCGCAGCCCTTTCCTCTGCTCTTCGCCCTCCTTCTGATCGTTGGGTCCATCAATATTGCAGCCACTGTTTGTTCGCTGCTTGCGGCTTGAGGATGATGGATGGCACCGTTAATTTAACGCTTTTCCTTGCTCTTTCCGGTGTTTAGGTCCGGAGCGGGCCACGCATTTTCAACAGCTTAGACCCGCCGGGGAACAGCGGAAAACGCCAGAAGACGGCCTTTACTCAGTTAAGTTGACGGTGCCATCCAAGTAGCGGGCTGGGAAGCTGGTGTTGTCATGGTGCAGGTCAAGCCGACGCGCGAACGAGACGCGTGGTCCGTCAATTACAGGGTGCGTCATTGACATCTCTCGCTGCCTCTTGGTGTTGGCAGGGGCGCCGACCACATCGAAATTCGATGGCGCTGACGGAGGCGGCTTGGTTCCTTCCTGATTGACAGGCATGGTCCTCGAGGATCACCCTTCCTGAGGGGGCGCTACACGGATGGCCGCCATGGACCCTTTCGATCACATCCTGAACTGGAAGCTGAAACGAGGCTCACATACCTTCCCCGGCAAAGACGGCGGAACCTGTATCAATGAAGCGGCTATTGTCGCGGCTGGGTTTCCGTACCGACCGGTCCGCTCTGTCGAGAACATGCCGGCCTGCTTCTCGCGCCCGATCTGCCGCTTGGCGATGCTGTTGAACGACGAGGCGAGCGATGAGGAGCGCCAGCACCTGCTGCCCTTTGTCACCCGCCTGGCCTGTGCCGACACCGCAAAGGTGGAGTGGGAGCGGGAGGTCTACATCGCCTTGCATATGAGATCCCAGCGCAAGTTCCCCGACCATCTCAAAGTTCTCGAGGGGGCGCTCGCCATTGGGCGACAGGCTGCCGAACCGGCGTCGGAGGAGGTGAGAGCAAGACTGGACGCTGTTCAGCAAAGTGCAAAGGCTCCCTCGTCGGTGGCCGATCATCCCAAGTTCGCCAAGATCAAAGCCTGGCTTGCTCCCAGCCTTTGAGATCCACACGGGCTTGGCTACACAAGCGAACC
>KI911940.1:79753-82676 GCA_000517005.1 Microvirga lupini | reverse complement strand
TGCTACGAAGCCACTCAACCTCACAGTAGGCCCACGGGCACGGAGACAGCGCGAGGGGCCCGCGCTGAGATGACGAATACCCGCTCAATGAATAACGAGGAGCCATGACGGGCCATATTCGAGAACAATCCGACAATACTTCATCACCGATGTGCCCGGCACCATCCTATCCATCAATCCCTTTGGCGCTGTGCAAGTCGGCTACACTGTCGGCAAACTGACTGGGCGGTCTGCGCTGAGTCTCTTCCATGAGGCCGATCGGGAGACCCTACGCGAGACACAAATGGAGCTGGCGCATGTTACCGGCGTCACGACGGTGGGGCAACAGGCGGCCTCAATCGCCCATGAGGTCGATCTGCCGAGTGCTGCCTGATACCCACGCACACGCGCTTTGCGCTGACTTGGCGTTCAACCGTCTGATCTAGAGAGGACTGGCAGGTCCTCGACGACATTACCAAGGACGGCACTCGCGCCAGAGAAGTCCCCACTCGACTCTGTGCCCTCATTAAGAAGATCCCGCGGCGCAATGACCTAGTCGATCTTACCGCCACCATTCCCGAAACTCTTATCCTGGCCCATAACGAACTGGTTCGGAACGGCGTCTCGCCGCAGACGCGGGAGACCGTGTCCAGCTGCAACGGGCAATCCTAACCCTGGCCATGAATGCTATCAAAGCCATAAGCGGCGCCCTTGATGGAACCCGGACCCTTCTGGTCAGCACGATCAGGGATGCCGCGCACGGCGGATTTGTGGTTGCGTATGATTCTGGGCCGGGACTGGATCTAGCCTGCCTGTCCCACCTATTCGACGCCTTCCACACCGCTAAGCCTAGTGGCATTGGCATGGGACTGCTGATCTGCCGTTTGATTGTCGAAGGTCCCGGCAGACGGCTTTGGATTCGGCGAACTTATCCCAGGGCGCTGTGTTTCAGCTCCTTGCCTCCACATCAGGAGATTTTGTCGTGACCCAGGGCCTGCGGTTTGAATGGCTCATCGAGCTCCCACGCTTGACCTGACCTGCCATTTTAGCTCCGGCCAAGACGTACAAAGTGACGGCTGAGTTTGGCGGAAGTGGCGAGATCGACTGAGACCCTGGCGATCCGCACGAAGCCATCGCGCTTACAAACCTAAGTATGATATCATTGGAGTATATTCGCTTCATACTCATGGCACTTACGGTGGCTTCGTAATCAGAGATTTCTTCATTCCTCACAACAGGAGGGCGGGCCACTTGTCAAAAGCTCCGATCATTTCAGTCATCGACGATGACGAGTCCGTTCGGATCGCGATGAAGAGCCTTCTAAGCTCGATTGGAATGATCGTTCACCTGTTCGCATCCGCTGAAGATTTCTTACAGTCCGCGTACGTGAGCGATACTGCGTGTCTGATCACGGATGTTCAAATGGCGGGCATGAGTGGAATCGAGCTGCAACGCACCTTGATCGCCCAAGATCAGCACATGCCAATAATATTCATCACAGCCGTCCTTGAGGAAAACATTTGGGCGCGACTGCTAAAAGCTGAAGCGGTTTGTCTCCTGGGCAAGCCGTTCGACGAGCAAACGTTACTCCAATGCCTCAATATCGCTCTGAAGACAAATAGGGACGAGGATGTCATGCAATAGCTTCTCAGTCGCCGGTCCTCAGATCAGCGACCCAGTACGAAGGGACAATCGGCCTGCGGTTCACTCTACGACCATTGCTTTCAGACGATCGACCGAGATGTCGGGGTACAGAGCTCGGAGCTAGGCAGTCGCACCTTGTCTGTTGGTCTGCGAGACAGTCTCCAGGATGGTGCCAACCTATCAGACCCGTAGCGCACAATCCAGCGATGACGACCAAACGTCAATCAACATGACAGCCGAAATCCCTTAGTGATAGAGCTCGCGATATTGCTTCGCCTTCAACACCAGTTCTACGGCCATGGCCAATTCGGCTTCATCGAATTCAAAGCATCCGAGACTATCAACTGTCGAGCGGGTGATATGCGAGTAGATCTCGAGCCAGAATGGCGGCAGATCCTGCAAGACGGACGCATCCGGAAGTTCGCTGAGACGCACCTCAAGGGAGCAGAGCCGTGCAACAAGAGTGGTTCGAACGCCGGCTGTATTCTCGGCCGCGAATACGAGCTGGACGTAGGCGCGGATGATCTGTTGCTCAATATCGTCCGGGCAGAGGTCGGATAAGGGAGAATGACCGGTATTAATGTGACAGTTACATGCCATTCTAAGCTCCATCGTTGTCTCGCTGTATTCTCAACTCCCCAGCGGGCATGGGCACGCGACCCACCTTTCAGTTACGCAGCGCGGCGATGTTCCCTAAGCCCCAGTGGAGCAGCGGCTCGGGCCGCCTCTGCCCCCTCAACGACGTGCCGAATTGTTTCTGACACGACAGTCACTGTCGGCTCTTTCAGGACGATGTCACTGCGAGCGGAGAAGCGTGTATCGTGAGCGGCAATGATGACAGGGCGACTGGGATAGGCCTGGTGATATTGGTCTGCCAGGATCCAGCCGTCGATCAAGCCGGGTAAGGCAGCCCGGCTGTACAGCCAGCCGATCTGGTGCTGCCGATGCCTCAGGATGGTAAAGGCCGATTCGCCCGAATCGGCCGCCAAAACATTATAGTTCGCAGCCCGGCACGCCTGCACAAGCCGCTCGCAGAAACCTGGAGTGCACTCCACGATCAGTACGCATTCGTTCATGACCGGGCTCATAGCAGTCTCCTGCACGATGGCGCTTCGCCGGCTCTCGCTGGTGACGTTCACCTCGAGAGCCTTGACGTTCTGACATTAGCCGATCTCATCATTGGGGCTCGATTGTCTTTGTGGGTGTGCCAATCATCGGGAGAGATTGCGACGATCATACTTTGGTTTAGGTCGATCGATACGATGGCCCTCGCGACACGACCGGTCTGGATAGGAGCCCC
>KI911940.1:76338-79653 GCA_000517005.1 Microvirga lupini | reverse complement strand
GAACGACAAGGCCGCCAAGGTCGGCGCCGCAATGGCCGGCATCTCGCAGCCGGGCGGCCAGCACAGTCAAACTGGCGGACGCGCCTGACGCAATGAAGGGCCGCCAAAGGGGCCTCCTGGCGGAGTTCTTTTCCGATGAGACGGCTTGGCCCGAGCTCGCCCTTATCATTGGGAGGTGGGACAAGCCGACCTCACCACGCCCGGATAAGGGAGGCGTGTCCGTCAGACTCCTGCGACTGGGCGGACCTGTTCTGGAAACGCACCAGAACAGGTTTGCCTGGAGGGGCTACCGACGGTGTTCCGGTTTTTGACGCGACCCTCTGGGTCGGGAGATGACGCTCAATGATCTGGGCTCGCAGGATCATCGACCCGGCCGAATGGAATGAGGTTCAGGACCAGTTCGAAAGCCTGTTTGTGAGGCTTGGATGCCCGGGGCAGATGATGCTGGTGGCCACCTCCGGCCTTGACCCACCCATGCTCCTCGCCAGCCTCCCGAACCCGGCCCTTCTGAACGCCTTGGCGGGCTTCGAGCGGATCGGTGACAGCGAGCTCCCGTCCGAAGCCTCGCTTATTGTCGGACATTACCTTGCCTTCGAGAAGTGCTTCACGTATCCCAGATGGAAGCCGGCGGGCTAGGATCGACGCTTGGAGCGTAGGGCACCAGATCAGCTCTCCGCAAAGCGAACAAAGGCGCGCAGTCCGTCGATGAGCGACGTCCTCTGATCATCCGCTAAGCCAGGGCAGGTCGCATCGACGAGAGCCGCCAGCTCCTCACGGCTGGGCCGGCGCTCCCGGATCTCGTTGGCCCACATCACGATTGCCGACGCCGTGCCCGCACAGGATGGGCATGCATCGATGATCTTGTGGGCAAGCTCGATGATGTGGTCGAGCGGGGCAGCATCAGAAGCCAGCGGCATCGTGCTTCAACATTGGTTGTCACTTCGGGTCAAGGCTCTCGTCGCCGCCCGGCGTGCCCGGAGGCGGAATGACAAGGGTCGTGCCAGGGTTCGGGACCGGCGGACGCACGGTCATGTCAGGCGCAATGTTGGCGGGCGGGCGGATCACGCCATCGGTGCGATCCAGCTTTTCGCTCAGCGGTTTATTCGAGCGACCGACCCGGTGGAGCGCGGATCCTGCATTCCGGTGCTCTCGGATTTGAGGGTCTCGGAGGTCTGGGGCTGACCTTGGGCCTGCACCGTCTGCGGCGTGCCGGCGACCAGGCCAGCCGCTGCGACACTGGTCAGCAGAAGCTCTCGTGGCTTGAGGCACATGCATGGCCTCCCTTAACCGAGGTTAAGTTCAGCTCTCCAACGCAGGCTCGCCTGCAGACGTTCCGCCCTGTTCCGCTGATCGTGGATTGGACCAGAGGTTCTCTGCTCAGGGGTTGAAATTAGTGCTTGGAGTCCAGCCGGGCCTCGACGATCTCGCTCACAGCCCACTTTGTGGATTGAGCTGGCCCAGCCCCTTTGGGTTTGTCTTTCTTCGGCTTCTTTGCCTCCCGGTTCCCATGCTGTTCGCGGTGTGCCATGACCATCTCCTTCCACATCCAGGATCGTCTCAGCGGATTGTGCCGCTCACCAATACCACAGATGAAATCGGCGGCTCTGCAAACGAAGGTGGCCAGCCAAAGCTGACCACCGTCACGATTAGCCGTTCAGGCTGAACTGATAGGTAGCAGGCGTATACCGGAAGCCATCACCCTCCCGTGCCACATACCCGAGAGCCGCGCCGGGCATGTGATAGCCGCTGAAGGGAATCCGCTCATCGGCCAACCGGCCAAACAGCGAGCGCCTGGTTTGAGCGGCCTTTGCCTTGTCGACATCAAAGCGCACTACCCAGTCGGGGCGGGCGAGGGAAAAGACGTGATGGTTGGCGGCATCGCCGGTGATCATCAGCTTCTGACCCCCGCTCTCTAGCAGGAAAGCCAAGTGACCGGGCGTGTGCCCGAAGGACTCGACCGCTATGATGCCCCACGCCACGGCATCGTTACCCTTGAGGAAAGTCGCTTTGTCGATCAGAGGGGTGACGTTCGCTTTGACCTGCTCGTTGCCGAGCGGTGCCCAGTAGTCGTACTCAACCCGGCCCAGCATGATTTTGGCATTGGGGAATGTGGGCGCATCACCGCTTCTGAGGCCGCCGATGTGATCGGGGTGGAGATGGGTCAACACCACAAGATCAATCTGGTCTGCCTTCAAGCCCGCCGCGTCCAGAGCCGGGATCAGACCGCTGGCCGAGATGCCGGTGTCAAACAGAATGACCTCTGAACCGGTATTGACCACCACCGGGGCAAGGGTGCTGAAGCTTTTGTCCGCGGGCAGGAAGTTGGCCTCAGCCAAGGCTCGAAATTCCTCAGCTGGTGCGCCGACCCCGAAGGTAGACTGGATGTTCTCCACCACTGAGCCGCCAATATGCAGGATTGTGACCTCGCAGGTACCGAGCTTGAAGCGGGCGAACCGTGGGCGGGCTGAGCCTTGCAACTCAGCCTTGGCGCTGGCGCTTCGAGGCGTGCCGATCAAGGCCGGGGCGGCAACGAGGGCTGCCGACGCCGCCATGAAACGGCGGCGTGTGGAATGTCCGGTGTGATCGGTCTGAGAGGCTCGGTCCATCATTGACTCCTTGGAGGCCGGGTATCGGTATTGTCTGGGCTATCATCACCACATGCCAATGGGGGACGAGTACAGCCCCAGGAACCGCGCTCACGATCAATTGACGTGGTCACCGTGAGGACGGTTCTGACCATGGATCATCGTGCAAGCCTGGATTGGTACTGCTGTCATCTCGCGGCAGCCGGCGCGTTCGCGTTGGTGGCATCGATCATTGCGTCGCCTCTGTGGCCGGGAAGGGGACTGCGTCCGATCTGAGGTCCTCCGGGCCTGGGGGCTGGATGTCCTATGCGCCGCCAATTTCCTCGATGACCATCCCGGTGCCGCCGCAGATCGGACAGTCCATCTCTCCGAGCTTGCCTGTGCCCTGACACTCCCGACAGATGTTCTCGCCGGCCCCGGGCGTGCCCAGTTCGGCCTGATCACCGGGATTGGGCTTCGGCGTGTCGGGGTGAACCGTGATGGGCTTTTCGTTGGCCATGCTCTCCCTCCCTGGCGAGTTCATGGGCAAAACGCGGCAGTCAGCGCCCCGGTTGCCCGGTCCATTCCTATGGCTGCGGCAAGGCGCCGAGCCTCCTTCTTCGGCAGTCCCACCAAGATGAATGGGAGATTGGCGACGGATGTGTCACCCAGCACAGCCGTGCCGAGCGTCCAGCCGTACCTTGGGATGAATGTGATGTGGTGCCTTGGCGGCAACGTGGGCACACGGGGC
>KI911940.1:75614-76238 GCA_000517005.1 Microvirga lupini | reverse complement strand
CCGCGCGTATTCCGTGGCCTGCATCTCAACCAGCTCTTGGGCCAGAGCCGGCAAGGTCTCCTCGGTCTTGACCCGCTCCAGGAGGGGCTCGATCCGACACAGCCCCTTTGGGGCAATGAGCCCAAACTCGGCCGCATAGCGGCGGATCCCGTTGACCAGCTGGGTGCGCTGGCGGATCAGCCGATCGCGCACCCCCACCAGCATGAGGGCCGCCTGCTGCTCTGGGGTCTTAACCGGCACGAAGCGCATGGTCGGCCGGCTCATCGCCTCGCAGATCGCCTCGGCATCGGCGGCATCGTTCTTGCCACGCTTGACATATGGCTTGGCCAGCTGCGGCGCGATCAGCTTCACCTGGTGCCCCAGCGACTGCAGCAGGCGCGCGCCACCGCAGGCTTCGAGAGCAACCACAGTGGGCGGAAGCTTGCCGAAGAAGGTGATCAGATCCTGGCGCCGCAGCTTCTTGCGCAGGACCGGCTCCTCGGCGGCATTCACCCCATGCAGCTGGAAGACGTGCTTTGAGGTATCCATTCCGATGCGAATAATCTGGTCCATGGACGGTCTCCTGGGTTTGAGATCAGCAACGACCTCAGTCTGGCACAGCGATGCCGTAAGGGGGCCGTCCAC
>KI911940.1:68866-75514 GCA_000517005.1 Microvirga lupini | reverse complement strand
GTCGGTGGAGGCGGGGACGCAACTTGCCGCGACCTTCATCGCGGCCCCATCCATCTACGCGGTGGTCGCCGAGCTGGACGGGCGGGTGGTTGGCAGCAACTTCATGACCGAAGGCGATCCGATCCGCGGTATCGGGCCGATCACCGTCGACCCATCCGTCCAGGGCAGCGGCGTCGGCCGACGGCTCATGGAAGCCGCTCTTGAGCGCGCCGGTGACGCTAAGGGTGTGCGCCTCGCCCAGGATGCCTTCAACGCCCGCTCGATGGCGCTCTACGCCTCGCTCGGGTTTGACGTCCGGGAGCCGCTCCTGCTGATACGCGGCACGCCCCGCAGCGGGCCGGACTTGGGCGTCTCAGTCCGGCCGATGACCGCCGCGGATGTAGACGCGTGCACAGATCTCTGCACGAGCGTCCATGGCATCAGCCGCAGCCACGAACTCCAGGAGGCGCTGCGGGTGTTCACGCCCTTCGTGGTCGAGCGCGAGGGCCGCATCACGGGCTATCTCTCGGCGGCCACCTTCTGGCTGATGAACCATGGTGTCGCTGAGACCGAACTGGACATGCGGGCGCTCCTGGCCGGCGCGGGAGCGCTGAGCGCGGAGCCGCTCTCCCTGCTCCTGCCGACGCGGCAAGCGAACCTCTTCCGCTGGTGCCTGCACCAGGGGATGCAGGCCATCAAGCCGATGACGCTCATGACCATGGGCCACTATCAGGAACCAAGGGGCTGTTACTTCCCTTCGGTGCTCTACTGATCACGGTCCGGGTTTCTACGCTCCTGGCCGTGAACAACCCACTCCATCGCGCCCCCTCCAATCCGTCTACCGCATCAGACTACCAGAACCCGCGTTTTGACGCGGCCCCGACCCGACGGCGACCTTAATGCTCAACCGGGATGGATGATCGAGTTCATCACGAGCACTAATAATCCAGGAAGGAGCGGTTCTGATCGTCCGTGTAGATATCGTGCGGTTGGCCTTCTGAACGACCCGCAACATAGAGCACACTCGCAACACTGCCGGTCCTGGTCTCGAGCAGGACCTGGCGGGAGACGAAGGGAAATACGCTGCGGACCGTGGCATCGATGCTGCGGCTGAACCGGTCGGCGAAGCTTGGAGAGGTGATGATGTTCATGATGACCTGACCGTCCGGCGCCACCGCCTGCCGAACTGCTGCAAACGCTTCACGGGTGATCAGGTCCGGCGGCAGGCTGATCCGGTTCGTGAACGCATCAAGCACAACAACATCATAGGTCTGGGTGTTGCGGCGCAGGAAGGCGCGGGCGGATTCAGGCACAAAGGTCTTGTTTGGAGACAGAGGCTGGCGCAGGAAATGCTTCTCGCTCACCTCGCGCAGGGCCGGATCGATGTCGACATAGGTGTAGGCATGAAAGCGATCCTCCAGGCCGATGGTGAACCCTCCGGCCCCGATCACCAGGATACGGTGAGGCCGACCCGTGTCGAGTCGCCGGAGGACTTCCTTCTCGATGAACTTGAGGTAGGCGAAGCGGTGCTCGGGGTGGGCCGCCACTTTGGAAGACGGGCTGTTGTTGATGACCAGGAGGCGGCTGTCCTCCGCCGGATCGGCGACGATCCGCACCTCGCTGTAGAGATTATTGCTCACAATGCCATAGGCCCTCACCGCCGCAGGGCTGTTGATGGCCACGATATAGAGGTCGAGCGCACTGGTTGTGAGAACCAGCCTGTTGTGGCCTTCCATCTGCCAGCCGATGAGGGCGGCGAGCACCACCAGAAGCCCGAGGGTGAGAGCCACCGTGATGTGGACGCCGAAGAAGGTCATGAACACGAGGGTCGACACCACTGAACCCAGGAACGACCCGAACGTGGACAGGAAGAGCATCAGCCCCGTGGATCGCGGCAGGCTGGCGCTGGTGGAGCAATAGGCGACCAGCGGAATGGTCTGGCCCAGAAGGTAGACTGGGTAGACCAAGAACAGGGAGGCATGAACGGCGGCCTGGATGAGGCGATGCGTGAGACCAAGGCTGTCGAGGATCGCGAAGAAGGCGGCGAGAAAGGGATGCGACAGTCCGAAGCTGAGGATGAGAGCGGCAATCAGCAGGTTGCGGGTAAGCTGGCGGCGCACGCCTGCCTCATCGCCAGGCGCAAGACTGGCCCGACCGCCAGACTCGTAGCCAAGTGCCAGAGGGAGGAGAACCGCGGCAATGACAATGGCAACGGTGTCGGTCGCGTTGCCCACATAAGGAGTGAGCTGACGGATGGCGAGGAGTTCCACCGCGAGAACGGCGTAGCCCTCGATGGCAATCGCACCGAGCAACAGCGGGGAAGAGAACATGAGCGGCCACATGCCTTTGGTCTGAGAGGGCTAAACAGAGATGTGTGATAGTGCATCGCACTTCAATCGTGGATCCGATTTTCCGCAAGATGCGCCCGCAAAGTTTCGCATCCCCTGCCGCCAGACGGCTCAGTGGCTAGCGAGCTCATTCACTGCATCGGTCAGCACGTCTGTAATCTGCTCCAGCACCTGCCCATAGACGTTGGCCAACGTATCGCAAGCTTTGTGATAGCAGGAGTCGAACGGCTGTCCGGCGCTCCCGCCGAACCGCTGGGCTTGCGCCTCGCTCTTGGTCCCGCCAGCTCCGGTAAACAGGCTGACTGTCGGGATGTCTCTGGCAGCGAAGGAAGCATCGTCCGAACCGAACCCCCGGGAGCGCCTGGTCCGCTCCTCCACGGGAAGGCCATGCTGTGCAAAGGAGCGGTTGAGGGACGCCACGGTGCTCGCCACGAGCTCGGATTTATTCTCTGGGGTGAGTTGGATGAAGCGGCCGAAGTTCGGCAACCCGACCATGTCCAGGTTGATGTAAAGCCCAATGCGCCGGTGCTCGTCCTCAGGAATGGTGCTCAGGTGGTGTCGCGAACCGAGAAGACCGCGCTCTTCTGCTCCCCAGAACGCGAATCGGATCGGCATGCCTGTTGCAAGCTCTCTGGCTAGCCGCAGGGCAGCTTCCAAAACCGCAGCCGAGCCGCTGGCATTATCGTTCATGCCGGAGCCTTCCGACACACTGTCGAGGTGAGCACCCACGATGACAAAGGAGCCGCTCATCGTACCTCGCTCGGCAATCACATTGCGCGTCGAACGCGTCCCGATCTCCGCCTCACTCTTCAAATGAACCTCAGTGCCGCTCGCCTCCCGGGTAGCCGCAGCAAGCCTACGACCGACCTCCGTCGTTACCCCAATCACGGGGATTGCGGCAGCGGCTGCTAACGATCCGGAAAAGGCTCCTGTCTGTCCGTCGGTGCCTTGGTTCATGATGATCACACCGGCAGCTCCTGCCGCCTGCGCGTGCTCGACCTTGAGCTGGAATGGACAAGTCCCACGCCGGATGAGTGCCACATGTCCCGGCACAAAGCCCGCAAAATCCTCTCGTTCACAGCCGCTCGTCGACGGCAGTAAACGATCTTCGTTCAAGTTGAGATCTATCCCCTGAAGGCGTGCGGTCACCTCCCCGGACCCTGAATTCCTTAAGGTTCGTCGCGCATCCGATGGAGGAGTGTGCGGGCTGGGATGACTGAGTGAGACCCTTTGACGATCTCGTAATCCGTTAGAGCCTTGTGAAGCTCGTCCATCGTTGAGGGGAGGGGGACCCAAGGCAGATTGTGAAACTCAGACAGAGCATATCTTTGCTCATGGGCCGAGTAGACGATGACGCGGACATTCCGCCGCTTCAACTCACGCGCCATCTCAACGCAGGGGCCAGATTGCAGGTCAACATCCAAAACCGCGATGTCGGGAGTATGGGTCGCAAGCCACTTTATAGCGCCAGCACACGTAAATGGGCCAGCAGGCGCATAGCCGTGATCCTCCAGATCATCGGCCAGGTACAGGCCAATAGCGGCGTTGCTCTCGACGATTAACGCACAAGGGCGTCCAGGAGCGCCGGATTGGGCCACAGCATGCTACCTCCCACGCCATGTTCTTTGAGGTTTGCCGGAACGCCGTAGGTGATCGCGTCCGCGGACCAGTCGCAGAGGCGTATCCACGCTGGATGGAACTACACTGGCATATCTGTCTTAGTAAAACAACCGGTGATATTAGTAGTATTAATCGGATTAATACTACTAATATCATGTTGAGCAGCTACATGGTTAACGTTAGGCTAGAATAAGTTGAGTAGCTCATGACCAATCATAGGCTCAATCGGGTTCAACAACGGCTTCGCACACGCCGCTTCACCTCCGTCCTAGCCTGCACTCAGGTTCAACCGGAGCCTTGCCGCCGTCCATTGTGATCCAGAGCCTCGGAACGGCTAAGCGCCCGTTGCGCCCGGTTAGGTTCCATAAAAAATGTTCCCAGAAATTTGCATTTCTGGGATGCAGTGAATCCATTCGTCTTGCCCGTCTTCTGCCCGATGGGGAGTACAAGGATTTGTGAGGCAGCGGTGATAGGACGGGTGTCGAAGACCGATCCTGAGCCGGATCAACCGCGTGACCGAAAGGCATTCACTACAACACGCTGCAGGATGCCCCACAATTCTCATGCTCCCTGATCTGACTGCGTTTTATGTCCCCTGGGCGTGCTGCACCTTCTTGATGAGTTCCTCAAGTGCAGGACCAGGTCCCTCATCATGTTGTGTCAGATAGACAGCCGCTTTGCCTAAGCTGGTGAAGTCGGCCTGCTGAAAATCCTCGGGCGTGTACGAGGCCAAGATCTCAAGCGCCAGATCTTCCGCCAAGGCTCGGATCAGCTCGACTTCGGGGGTCATGCTGGATCTCACGTTCTGCTGCAGCAGCTTACCAGCACCGTTCAATTCAAGCCAGTCCTCGTCAGGTCGTGCCGGCTGAGCAATAGCCCAAAACGGCCTTTACCTGCGTGATCTAGCAACACGGGCCTCATGGCTCGACCGAACTGGCCCAGGCGCCGAACGCATTGTGCGAACACCAGGCACTCAGAAGCCTGATCCAATCACTTCCTCAGTCGTGACGCGAAAGGCGACCAGGGTGCCAGGACCAAAAGTGAGGGTCAGCGGCACGTCGGCAGCATCGCGGCCACGGGCGATCAGAATCCGGCCGATGCGCGGATTATTGTTGCGGGGGTCGAACGTGTGCCAGCGCCCACCCAGAAAGACCTCGATCCAGGCGGCAAAGTCCTGAGGTGCATGAGGCGGCGGCAGGCCGATGTCGCTGATGTACTCAGTACAATAGCGAGCTGGAATGTTGAGGCACCGGCAGAACGTGAGCGCCAGATGTGCATAGTCGCGACACACGCCGCGCTCTTCCTCAAACGCTTCAACAGCCGTACGCGTCGCGCGCGAGTGCTCGTAGCCGAAGGTGATATGATCGTGCACGTAGTCACAGATCGCCTGCACGCGGGCCCAGCCCAACGGAGCTGATCCAAAGAGACTCCAGGCGACGTCGGAGAGACGATCCGTCTCGCAGTAGCGGCTGCCCAACAGGTAGAGCAGGGTCTCTGCGGGCAGATTCTGGATTTGAACCTGCTCAGCCCTTCGATCCATCATGTCTCACCGGCCCATGTCGCGGACCACGGTTTCGGTTTCGAGGGTGAGCCTTCCGGCTGGTGCAACGAGGCGGTTGCACCAGTTCCCGAAGCTGTCCCGGTATCCCGCCACAGGGATTGATGGCATCGTGATGAGGTAGTCTGGCCGCTCCAGGTCGGACACTCGCGACGAGTGCACATTGAGGATCGCGATCATGGGCGTGACTTGCCCAAGCTCGTAGGTCATCTCGCAGCCGACACGGATCCGCATAGTTTCTCCTCAAGCACGGAGCAGGGCGCGATCTGGGCTCCTTCCCATCATGGTTGATTCTCGCCCGGACAGTGCCGGCAGACGCCCCGGGTGTGCTTCTCGATTGCCGCCAAGGCGGCATCAAGGGATGCGAAGGGGCCATGCTCGATGCCGGCCATGGTCTCCCGAGCATGGCCATCTGGGTGGATTGTGAACTGCTGGGCGGGTGCTTCCGTAATCCGGCCCATGGGGCGGCCGAGCAGGTCCGTCAGGGTCCATGCCCTGCCGTCGTCTGTTGATGTCACGGTTATATCCAAGCGTGCCTCCGGTTCGTGCACGGCCCAGGAAACTGTATGAGCTGTCGGTCTCACTACTAAGGCTTGCAACCGGGGTGTGTTCCCGTGCGCTCTCAGCTTCGCTGGTGTAGCGCGGATCGGTTACCCCAGCCGCTTTCGGCGACGGAACAGCCCTGGCTCAGCTCAGCATTGAACAGCGTGAGGCGCTGCTGCTCGTTGCGCATAATTGGCGGTAGGTCCGGGGCACGCCGACGCCCTCCTGATGGGGACGTGCGAACATCGAGATGATTGAGGCCGAGCAACGTCATGAGGGAGCGGTCATTATGACCGACAGCAAGGGCCAGAAGACCATGCTTACTCTGGAGCCCGAGCAGGTCGCTATTGTCCCGGGCTTGGGCAACGGGCAGATCAGCTGCCAGCTTTTTGCCAGTCCAGAGATCGACGCTATGCTGGACGATGATCAATCCGACATTCCACTTCTTTCTCGCATCGGCCTTCCTGGTACGCCTGGATCAGGATGAGGATTTCGCCTCTGACTTGGCCGAGTGGGACGAAGAGAAGCTCCATGGGGAGGCAGGCGGGTCAGCCGCTGGAAAATGAGGCCATGCCTATAGCTTTCCCGGCACTCCATGTC
>KI911940.1:67567-68766 GCA_000517005.1 Microvirga lupini | reverse complement strand
GCCTGAGCATCTGGCGCCGGAGAGGGGTCACCGCAGAATCTTCCCGAGATTCTACGGTAAGGATTCTGCGACTATCTTAGACCCTTAGCCTTCATGTAAGCGATGACGTGAAAGACAAGGCGATTAGCGCCCGAGTTCTGTTGAAATTCTAACATTTGCCCGGCTGGCAGGACTTGTTGAATGAATGGCCGGACCAATGCCGCATCGTACGTTGCCCATCGGCACCATCGGGGCTAAGTCTAACCTGACGAGCCTCTCGGCAATCACTTCCGCCCTCTCTGGTATCTGCGCTCGCAAGTCCTCGAAGGGGCTTAGCGTAGGATTCCGGGAAGATTCTGCGATGACCCCAACAAGCCTGTAACATGTTGAGCCTCAGGAGCTAGTCGCTGTCGTTGTTTGTAGCGCAGACGCCACCGTTCGGGCTTGGCCCATGCCTGCGGGAACGGACATTCTGCTCGACATCTCGCCGCCCGGTGCCCTGAGCATTTTGTCATCACTCATTGTGGTCCCACTACAATGGAAAGGACGATGGCGTTGGTCGCCGCTGCTTGTTGACAGGTGAGGCATCGGAGGATCACGATCCTTGGGTAGAAACTCCACAAGGAGTGTCACGATGGACAGCTTCGGCCACATTCTGAACTGGCGACTGAAACGCGGCTCACAAACGTTTCCTGACCAAGACGGCGGCACCTGCATCAATGAGGCGGCCATTGTGGCAGCCGGATTCTCATACCAGCCGGTGCGCTCGGTTGAGGATATGCCGGCGTGCTTCTCACGTCCGATCTGCCGCTTGGCCATCAGCTGAACGACGAGGCCTCCGAGGAGCGGCAGCATCTGCTGCCGTTTGTGACCCGCTTGGCCTGTGCCGACACACCGACGGTGGAGCGGGAGCGGGAAGCCTACATCGCCATGCACCTGCGCTGGCGGCTGCCGTTCCACGAGGGCATGAAAGTTCTTGAGGGGGCGCTGGCCATTGGGCGGCAGGCGGACTTGTCCGTACCAGACGAGATGCGGGCCAGGATGAAAGCCGTCCAGGCCGGAGCAACCATTGCCACGTCAGTCCCCGACACACCTCTTTTTGCGAAGATCAAGAAATGGTTCGGAACGAAAGAGATGGCGTCTGCTGGCTGACACTCAACAAGTGAGTGCGGGAGGCGGAGAGGTTCAGGAGGCGGCATGACGGCACCGTGGGACGAGCC
>KI911940.1:66527-67467 GCA_000517005.1 Microvirga lupini | reverse complement strand
AGTATTTCCAGCATCAAGGAAACCGTCACCAACGTGGCCGGCACGGTCGGGACCACGGTGCACGGCATGTTCCAGGACGAGACGCTCAAGAATCTGTATGCCGGCTATGCCTACCAGTACGAGCAGATCGCGGCCTACCGCTCCTTGATCACCATTGCAGAGTCCGCCGGGGAGACAGCACATGTCTCCGCTTTCCGTGAATCGGTCCAGGAGGAGGAGCAGGCGGCGCAGGCGGTGGCCGGTCTGATCGAGCCGGTGACCCGGCGCTATGTCGAACTGACCACAAGCGGTGAGAAAGCGGACCGCTAGGAAGCCGCTGCCGCTGACACCACACCTCTGCAACTGCTTGCTGCTGGCGCACGAATGCCTCAGAGTGAACGTGATCAGAGCCAACCTTCGAGAGGAGGCGAGCCATGGATGATCGTGAAGAGAGGATCCGGGTCAGGGCCTATGAGCTCTGGGAGCGCCAGGGGCGCACCGGCAACCCCGAGGATCACTGGCTGGAAGCCGAGCAGGAGTTGAAGGCTGAGGCGCCAACAGACATCACATCGGGCCGCCCCGAAGCGACTGTCGAGGACGCGCCTCCTGCCGCGGCCGTTGAAACTCCCGAAGCCGCTACGGACGATGCCGCAACTGGCAAGCAGCTTCCCGAGATGTCTCAAGGCTGAATGCGTTCCGTCGAGATCTTAAGCCCCTTTCCTGCGTGGACCGGGTCCTGATGATGCGGCGGCGCAAGTCACAGCAACCCTTGCATAAGTCCCCACTGCTTTCCCTCGTGTTCCGGAGCACCGGTCAATGGCACCACCGTGTTCGGATAGGTGGCTGGGGTGACGAGCTGATCGCTATCTGCTGTCTGTCAAACGTCGGCAAATGGCACTCCTGAGACGTAAGTGCTTGGTCCGCTTCGGCGCTCAAAAGCCGACGTTCGTTGAGCGGCCGG
>KI911940.1:66287-66427 GCA_000517005.1 Microvirga lupini | reverse complement strand
GATATCGGTGATGCGCGAGAGGCCGCGCCACAGGACCATGTTGCCGGGCGGCGGATCCTTGGCGCGCGCGAGATAGCCGCCGAGCCGGGCAATCTCGGTCAGATAGTGGGAAACTGTTGGCGCCGGTGACGACGCCTTGT
>KI911940.1:64507-66187 GCA_000517005.1 Microvirga lupini | reverse complement strand
AGGCGACCTATGGCAATGCCAGAGCAGCAAAGCGGGTTATGCGCGTTGCGGCCCTTGGCAGCCCAGCCAACCAGCGCACAATCCGAGAGATGTTCATCGCAGCCGCCATGCAAACCTCCTGGAACCCGGTCTTCAGCAGTCCGATATAGCGGCTGCGTCGCAGGCCGAACGCCCGCACGCCCTGTGAGAGAGTGCCCTCGACGCCAGCCCGAAGATGATACCGCTTCTGCCACGCAGGATCGTGCATCCGGGATCGGGCTGCATTGAGCGCTTCGTACTCCTCGCGCAGGTGGAAGTAGACGGCACGGCGGGCTTCCTTTGCGGGCGTGCACAGGGCTCTGGCCGCGCAGGCTCCACAATCGGAGCGACTGAACACAGCATTGATGCGCGGGCTCCCGTCCTCGCTGCGTGCGCGGCGCCAACTCACCGAGACCTTACCCTGGGGGCAGGTCACCTGTTCGCGTTCCCCGTCGATCCGGAAGTGGGGCAGATCATATCCTTGCCCCTTGCGCGCCTGCCAGGATGATACGCTGCGCACCGGCCCCTCAAGTGAGATGCCATGGTCCCTCTGACTGCTGACCAACAGGGCCGCATCAATGTAGGCCGAATCCACAAAGTGCTCCGCAGGCAGAAGCCCTTTGGCGGCCAGGCGCACGTGGATCTCGGCGGTGCTCGTCATATCCTGCTCCATCGCAGGGCAGGTCTTCACGTGCGTCACCCCATGGGCCGCATCGTCATCGCAGGTTTCGGTGATGTGAACCTTGTCGCCTGACCACTCCATCTGACGCTTGGTACTGTAGTGCATCTCTGGGTCATAGGGCGATTGCAGCCGCTCGCCCACCGGCGGCAGTTCCGCTCCAGCCCGCCAGCGCAGCCGTCCATCATCTCGGGCATAATGCACCCGCCATACGTCCCGCAGCGTCTGCACCATCGGCACCGCGCGAGCCGCAGCCGGCGCGCTCGGCGCATCTAAGGCGTCGAGCAGGAGGAAGCCATCTGCGCCAATCTCAAGAGAGAGGGCTTCGCGCTTCTCCCGGCTCTTGGGCAGGCGGTAGTCCTCAATGCGATGCGCGTATCGCTCGAACCAGACGGGTCGCGCAATCTGACGGATCCAGTCCGGTACGGCTGCGGCGAGATCATCCAGGGTGGCTCGGAGCGTCTCGGCGACGAGTTCCAGAAGATGCAGGTCATGCACGGCCGCCAGGACATGCGTGCTGTCGGTGCGCTGCTTTCCACGAGCCTTGATCAGACCGCGGGTCTTGAAGCGCTCGAGCATGGTGTCCAGCAACAGGTGCTCGGCCTGGCCGGCGACAAGGCGCGCCCGGAACTCGGCGAGCACGCTGAAGTGGAAGCCGGGATCGGTCAGCTCCAGCCCCAGCGCATACTTCCAGTCGATCCGGGCCCGCACCGCGTCGGCGGCTTGGCGGTCGCTGAGGTGTTCGAGGAATTGGAACACCGTGATCAGAGCCAGTCGCCATGGGGGAAGTGCCGGCTGGCCTCGAGCTGGATAGAACCTCTGGAAGTCCTGATCCTGGTAGAGAGCGCCGAACTCGTCCCGGAGCCGCATCACAAGGTTGCCTTTGGGGAAGGCTGCCCGGGCAACCCGCACGGTCTCAGCAGGGATCTCACCAATCGGCTCTGGATGAAGGCTCATGCATTCCTCCTTTTGCTGAACCGCCA
>KI911940.1:63845-64407 GCA_000517005.1 Microvirga lupini | reverse complement strand
GGCACCTGAGCCGCGGTGCGGCGCTCGGGCTTGTTGATCCAGTCCTGCGGCAGATACAGCTGGCGATCGATGAAGGCGCAGCCCTTGTCCGACACATAAGCGGCAAACACGCCGATCTGACAGCTTGTGATCTTGCCCGCCGATCCGGTGTATTGGCGTCCGACCCCGCACGAGCGCACTCCCTGCTTGAGAAAGCCGGTTTCATCAATGACGAGCACGGCCTCGGGCGCGGCGAGCGTCTCGAGCGCGTACTCGCGCACCATGTCCCGCAGAGTATCGGCCTCCCAGTGACTGCGGCCGAGCACCGCCTGCTGACGCCAGGGGCCCGGATCACCCGCAGCTTCGGCCCGCATCCAGCCTGTCTTGCGCCGTTCCGGGCCGAGCAAGCCATCGAGGAAGGCGCTGCCGAGGCCGCAACACTGGGATGAGCAAACAGCGACTTGAGGTGAGTTTTGACCTGACGCAACTCCACACACCAGAGTTCGAGCATCTGCTCGATGGCCACACCGGTCATGGCAGCCTCCCGTGTCAGATCAGGAGGTAATTAGCGCTAAATCAGCAC
>KI911940.1:63013-63745 GCA_000517005.1 Microvirga lupini | reverse complement strand
GGCCCTTCGGGTCTGGACGAGACGTACGTCAACACCAAGATGACCCGCCTGCGCGGGCGCTCGCGCAAAGGCCAGAGGCTGCGCATGAGCGCGCCCTTTGGACACTGGAAAACCCACACCTTCATCACGGGCATGGCAGAAGACCCCTATTGTTGATCGGCCCGTATCTCATGTGACGATCATCGATCCCTATCACGCCCTGATCGGACAGCAATTCGAGCTCGTGTCCGTGCACTCCGCACGAGGCCCAACCTTTGTCGTGATTGCGCTGCCCGATGGACGCCGCCGCTCCGTTCGCCGGTCCATCACCGATTTGGAACTTCTGCGGCGGATGCACCCGAGGCCGCCGATCCGGGAGAGCGCAGATGGTGACCACTCCAACCCTGTCTGACGACCACCTCACGGCAGCTCGTCGGGCCAAGCTGGCCTATATTGATCTTCCCCCGATTGAGTGGACACCGGGTTAGCTTGCTTTCCGCTCGGCCTGTTCGGGTGTGAGATACCCGAGAGCCGAATGAATGCGCTGCCGATTGTAGTAGCCCTCGATGTAGCCGAACAGATCCCGGCGAGCCTCTTCGCGCGTCGCCCAACTCCGCTGGTGAACGAGCTCCACTTTCAAGGAGTGGAAGAACGACTCCATTGGAGCATTGTCATAGCAGCAGCCGGTCCGGCTCATCGATGCCTTGGCCTTCATGGAGGCCAACTGCCGGGCATAGGCCTCGGCTTCATATT
>KI911940.1:62675-62913 GCA_000517005.1 Microvirga lupini | reverse complement strand
GATATCCCGCTCCATGCGCGTGCGATCAAGTTCGCGCCGCAGCCGGGCGATTTCCGCCGCCTGATCAGCCGGGGATGCGGTGCCAGTCGGCAAGGGCGTGGGAGCGGCCCTGGACCGGGGCGCAGCCCCATGAGCAAGGGCCCGCCAGTTCCTGAGCATGGAGGGAGAGATCCCCAGCTCGGTCGCGATCTGCATGAGTGGTCGGCCACTGCTCTCCAGCAGGGCGACGGCCTCTCGC
>KI911940.1:62142-62575 GCA_000517005.1 Microvirga lupini | reverse complement strand
TAGGTGATGTCGGCCAGCCACGGGTGTGAGCACAGTGAATTCCTGCTGCAGCACGTTCGGTGCAATCGGCAACGCGTGACGACTGTCGGTCGTGGTCGGCCGGACGCGACGGCGAGCCAGGGCGCGAATGCCATGCCGGCGCATCAGCCGCTCGACCCGACCGCGGCTGACCCGATGGCCCTCGGCTCTGAGCGCCGCATGCATGCGCGGGCTGCCATAGCGGCTATGATGCTGACCATGAAGACGCTGAACATCCTGCAGCAAGCGCCGGTTCGCAATCGCCCTTTGGCTCTCCGGCCGAGAGCGCCAAGCGTAGTAGCCACTGGGTGAGACCTTGAGCACGCGGCACATGAGCCGCACCGGGTAAGTGCGGACATGCTGCTCGATGAAGCGAAACCTCATTTCGGCATCTCCGCGAAGATGCCGATGGCTT
>KI911940.1:52569-62042 GCA_000517005.1 Microvirga lupini | reverse complement strand
TGTCCGTCAAAGCGAGGGAAGATCAGTGTTCTATAGCCCCTCATCTTCAGTCAGAACAGGAATACCGCTAAGGCAAGAACCAATACGGCCAGCATCATCAAGGTTCGAATTCTTTGGACCGTTTTCTCAAGCCGGGTGAGCCACCGCCGCTGATCATCGCAAGGCCCGAGCCTTGGCCTTTACGACCTGGGCAAACGCCACCGGTCTCGCGGCGGCTTGCTGACCTGCAGACCCGGTGTGAGTGAGCCTATCTTAGCTCGTTAAGTTGACGATGCCCTCAAGCGAAAGCCGGTGGGTTCTACACCCCACGACCGTGGAATCAGTCTGTAGCATCCGCCGTCGGGCGCTTCCGGGTCTCCCCACGAGGATCAACACCGCCCTATGTTACACCTATTTCGTGAAGATCATTTGAATGCTGCCCTACAAAGAATGGGCTCACTCTTCTTCGATAGCTGCCCACTCTTTATACGCAACGGGATCATAGATGTACTCCAGCGTTGGCACGAGACGGAGTTCTTGCCCCCCAAACTTCCGTTTGAACACGCTGATGTCGGTCCATCCATCATGCGGCTCGCTTTGTGGGGTAACACCAAATAAATCATAGCGACAACAACCGAGATTCTTTGCCTTCCGCATGATCTCGAATTGTAGCAGATACGGTGCCATGACGTTGCGGTGAATGGCGCGAGAGCCGCCATAATAATATGTCGCCGTACGACCGAAGTACACTACAAGTGCTGTTGCCAGCCTCTCACCTTGGTACTCTGCAAAAAAATCGAACCGCATTCCGAAGCCAAAAGAATGGGAATCAGTGTATGAAAATACTTGGGACCATGTCGATGCCGACCCTTACGGGCGAATGTCCCTTCATAAATGGTTATGAAGTCTTCAATACCTTGCGGCGAAACATCCTCAACGACTGACACACCGTGTCTCTGGGCAACCCCAACGTTGTACCTGCCTTTGGCCTTCATCTGAGCTAGTATGGCGCTTTCGGAGGGGTTCAAGTCAATGCACTGGGTCTCGCGCGGCAAACCGTAATAGTAGCTCGATTCTCGAAACCCTCTCAGAAAACTGGGCACGTGTTCCCACCGTGGATTGATACACAAGTGACTGACCACTTGTTGTTCGCTCCTACGTTTCCCCTCAATAAACTGCATGATCGTGTGAAATATTTGTTCTTGCTCGGCGGTTGAAGCTCCTTCTCGGAGCACGGGACCGTCAGGTATGTAATAGTAGCATTTTTCGGGAGCAAACGATCGTGTTAAAACCATCGCACCACCAACGATAGTTCCTATGTCTCTCAGCACCGTTCCAAAGTGCTTCCATCCTCGGGCAACCCTAAAGGCCATGTACCACGATGACTGCCCGAAGCCCGTATTAGTCTGCAATTCGAGGAACTCGTCCCAATCCTTCCAATTGCCCAACTCTTTGGTGTGTTGTTCGCCGGTTGTCTCATCTCGCATCACTATCTACCATTTGCTAGAGCCTGGACGCCTTCAAGGCTCCTGGCTTTTCTGGCTAAACGGGCCCTTGTCGGTCTAGTCTACTCGGCGGGTTCTGGTTGAATGGTTGCGCTCGCTCTTGGTGTATCCTTTGCATAGGGAGGCAGATCAAACGTTGCCCGCGGTAAATGAAGCTCCCCGTCGATCATGGCCTCTGAAGATACTTCCACAAGTCCAATCTTGCCTTGTTCAAGAGCGACGACGCGGCCCGACATGCGAATGGTCTCCGGTCGATGAGCAATGACGATGCGCGTGATCTGCATCTCCCCGAAGGCGACGTTCACCAGCTTTTCCCGCTCTATATCGAGGTGGCTCGTCGCCTCGTCCAACAGAAGAATGCTCGGCTGTCGATAAAGCGCGCGCGCAATCACCACGCGCTGCTTCTGGCCACCGGACAACACAGTTCCCATATCACCGATCAGCGTGCCATACCCCATTGGCATGGCCATGATATCGTCGTGAACGGCAGCCTGCTTGGCACATGACATGATACGCTCGAGATCCGGCCGCTCCGAGAAAAAGCTGATGTTGTCAGCGATGGAGCCTGCGAACAACTGGTCGTCCTGCATAACGACGCCAATCATCGCGCGGTAATTCTCCAGGCCGATGCGGGTAATGGGCTCGCCATCGATCAGGATCTCGCCATGATTGGGCTTGATCAGGCCGGCCAACAGCTTCAGGAGCGTCGACTTGCCACCACCCGATGGTCCGACGATGGCGACCGATTCCCCGGCTCCGATGCGGAGATTGATGTTGTCGAGCACCCAGGACTCCTGTTCGCTATAGCGGAAGCTGACATTCCGCAGCTCAATGGACGGAGGTGGCTGCCCTCCAGGCAACGGAACTAGAGAAGTGCGGCTCTCTGGCTCTGTCAGCGCGATGTCGGCCAATCGCTCCGTGTGGAGCCTCAGCATCTTCAGGTCCACGGCCCGATCGATGAGCACGGTCACGCGCCCGATAAACTGGTCCTTGTAGGAGATGAAGGCCAGCATTAGGCCGACCGAGAGGACGTTGTCCAAGACGCGTGCGGCGCCGAGCCAGATGATCAGGATCCCGAGTATCCCCATGAGGAGTGTGTTTCCTATCCTGAACAGGAACGCGAGCTTCTGTGTCGTCAGTTGCCGGTTCGTGGTCTCAACCAGGAGGTTGAGCCAGTGGGCCCGGCGGTCCTCCTGCCCGTTGAACAGCTTGATGGTGCGGATGCCGCGCAGGGTCTCCAGGAAGTGGGTATTGAGCCGAGCTCCCCACACAATTGCTTCCATGGAAGCCTGACGCAGAGGGGAATAGGAAACCCAGCGCAAGATAGCGTAGAGAGCCGCCGCTCCCACCACGATGGCTGCCATGTCGGGGGCGATCAGCAACATGATGGCCAGTGTCAGCCCTGCCATCAGGCCGTCTATCAGGGCCTCGATCAGATCGGTTGTAATCGCGCTCAGGATGGTTTCCTGGGACGCGAACCGGGAGGTCACATCCCCCAGATGACGCGCCTCGAAGAATGTGGCCGGCAGGCTGATGAGATGGGAAAACAGGTTGGCGCGCGACTGCACCTTGAGCGTGGCGCTCAGTCCCATCAACATCCAGCTGCGCATCGCGCTGATGGAGGTCTGCAGCAGCAGCAGAACCAGGAAACCCAGCACAAGAGTCAGCAGGAGATCGCGATCGGCGGCAACCAGCGCGTGATCTATGACCCAGCCCATGAACAGCGGGCTGACCATCGCGAAGACCTCGATAGCGAGCGCAAGGGAAAGTTGATGGGACAGGGCTCGTTTCACGCCGACCATCCGGCCAAGCATCCGCCGGAACCGGACCCTGGGCGGCGCGGCGGCAGGCTCAAAGCGATCGGTCGGATACAGCTCGAGCGCCACGCCCGTGAAGCGGCGAGACACGTCCGGCAGCTTCAAGCGGCGCATCCCGAATGCTGGATCGTGGATGACGATGCCGGAGTTCCCAACACTGACCAAGACGACGAAGTGATTGAGGTCCCAGTGCAGAATGCAAGGCAGCCGCAGCTTGCCGATTTCATCAATGTCGAGGCGCAGGGGCCGCGTGGCGAATCCAAGCTGGTCAGCGATGCGGACAAGATCCTTGAGCGTCGCCCCTTTGAGGGACAATCCGTATTGCCTGCGCAGGTCCGTCAGATCCGACTCGTATCCAAAATAACTCGCAACCATGGCGAGGCTGGCGAGGCCACATTCGGAGGCTTCCGTCTGCAGGATCATCGGGGTCCGGCGTCCCCAGCCGAGGTTCAGGCGTTCGACGGTGTTCATCCAGTCCATTTCCCGCTGATGCTGTACAAGGGCTCAAGCATCCACTCCACTAGCCGACGGCTCTCCAGCAGCACGTCAGCCTCAAGCTGCATGCCCGGCTGCAACGGCATCTCCTCGCCGTAGGCGATGACGTTCTGCTTCGCGAGGGTGACCGTCACCCGGTAGACAGGCTCGTTCGATCCATAGAGCGATGTCAGACCCGCGAGCTGCTGGGTCATTTCGGATGGGCTGACGGCGGAGCGCGAGACAGATGTCACGATGCCTCCATGGAAGCCGAATTTCTGATACGGGAAAGCTTCGTAGCGCAGGAGCACCCGCTGGCCCTCACGAAGGAACCCAATGGCGCGGCTCGGGCTGAAAAGCTGGGCCTGGAGCGTGGCGCCCGCCGGAACGATGTTCATGAGAGGAACGGTCGGCTGGGCGTTGCCGCCGCTCTCGATCTGCATTCCCGTTACCGTGCCGTCCTGGGGCGCGAGGATCAGGATCTCACGGCGTTCTTCCGCTTCGGCGAGTTCCTGTTCGAGCTGGGCCACGCTCCGCTCGATTTCGGCCAGCTGAGTGAGACGCCTCAGCGGGATCTCGCGTAGGGAAGCCTTCAGCTGAAGTTGTTCGCGCTGGAGAGCGGCTTGGTTGCGCTCCAGGGATTGCAGCTTGGCTGCCTGTTCGATCCTCTCCCGTTCGGCATCCTCCAAGCGCGGTTGCGGGACGATGTCGCGCGCGCGCATGCCTTTCATACGCTCAGCGACCCGCTCGCTGAGCTGAAGGCGGGCGCGCTGCAGTTCCATTTCCAGGCCAAGATACTTCTGCTCGTCTTCGAGCTTCGCGATGCGCTGCATCAGGTCAGCGGCCTGCTGGGCGAAGAGGCGTTCCCGGGTAACCTTTTCCTCTACCATGCTGTTGCGCCGCCGGGTTAGGCGATCCACGACCTCCTGACGCGTCGCGCCGACGGACTGGCTCTGCATCTCTGTCGACACAGCGAGAAGCGGAGTTCCTTTCTTGACCTCCATCCCTTCCTTCACATGGATCTGCGTGATGACCCCTGATTGCGGCGAGAAGATCCGCACCAGACCCTGCTGCGGCACGAGCCAGCCGTTGATGCGCGCCTTACGGGTGTAGGAGGTGAAGAACAACAGCCCGAGCACGGCGGCCATTGCCAGCAGGGCGATGGAGGCAAACATCCAGTGCGTGATGCGCGGCTCCAGCAGCACTGTTCCAAGCCACTGCGA
This sequence comes from Microvirga lupini, assembly GCA_000517005.1. Lineage (GTDB taxonomy): Bacteria > Pseudomonadota > Alphaproteobacteria > Rhizobiales > Beijerinckiaceae > Microvirga > Microvirga lupini. Next base: position 57,044 of record KI911940.1, on the reverse strand, counting down.
GTGGTGCTCGACCATCACCTCCGGCCGAAAGAGCGGCTGCGCGGGCGGGTGGTTGCGCTCAGCAACCTGAAGCGTTGTGTGAGGGGCTTTGCTGGCCGTTTTGGTCCGCAACACTGGATCCTGCACCTCGGGGGTCATATCAAGCGCGAGCGATACCTGAGGTATGCCTGCGGTGAACTTGCACGTGGAAGCATTCCCACTGATGCCGATTAGTCATTCGCGTCCATATCACTCGGCCTATGGACACACCACGTCCTCGGCAACAAGTGCGCATCGGCGAACAGCTTTCCGCCGGTGCGCTTAGTATCGTGCTATGCTCAATCTAGACTTTAGGCCGACCGCAAGTTATAGGCCGGACGATCAGCTAGCCGCACATTCAACGGGTATCATCTTGAAAATTGGCATTTGATCCGTCGTTGCCGCCGTTGCCGAAACCGTTGTTACCCCTCTTCTTGTCTTTATCCTTGTCCTTGTCCTTGTCCTTGCATTTGTCTTTGTCTTTGTCGTAATCACATTCACAAGTGTCGGTACCACCGGAAACGACCTTGAGTTCTTCAAGTGTTAGTTCGCGCATAACATTCCTCCATCAAGCTCTGCAAAGGCAGGTAGATCGCGGCGCTGCAATCCGTTGCAACTTAAGCCCGTTTTGACGCCGCGCTTAAGTTGATTGAAGCGTTTTGACGCACCTGCGCTGATAAACTATCAGCATACTCGAACTAACACTGATTGCCCGCGAGATCAATATTATCAATAAGGGTTAATTTGTAGAATAATTCAGTACAAAGCGAGTATTTAATACTAGGCGTAAGGACATTATATCCAGGATATATTTGCTTTTACCGGAAGCGTGTAGATAGGCTGCATTTATTCAGGCAACTATACTGACGCAGGAAAAGCTTTCGCACTACCATGAGACAACTCAGCTCGATCGCAATAGTATACTTCCTCAGGCTCCGGCCCAGCGGGTCAGCTTATTCGTCAGAGCGCTTCACCAATAACTGCTCCGATAGTCCTGAATAACTGTGTCGAATAGAGAGCTTGCAGACAATCGATTCGGTAGATGATCATCTATAGGCATTCTCTAGTTCATGCCGCGTAATATTAGTCTATCGATGTATCAGAACTTTGGTCAGAAGCTGTGTGATGGATATGCGAAACAATCCTCACCTGAAGTCCCGAAAGGGGCGAATGGAAGTCCAAGCGTTACAATGGAAGTCCAAGCGTTACTTTGCCGACATCGTTTTTGCTTAACCTTGCTTGCTAAACGTGCAGGCGCCATGAACATCCGTCTGTTCGGAAATATACGGTAACTGTGGAGAAAAGGTATTAGTACAAAATTGGCAATGTGAAGATCTGGCGATCATTGGACGCTGTGATTCAGCGCGCTCTTGCCTAAGGCTCCAGTCGAGCGGACGAGTTCGCATCGGCTATGGCCGTAACGCTACCGTAGCTTCTGGCACGAGCTGTTCTGTGAAAGTCAGGATTTGGTCTGTCGGACAATGTCGGATTGAGATGCATCTGAGCGCGACTCGCGGCGCTTCATTCCGACATGGTCACAAAGGGCTTGGGCTGGACGGGCGGTCAAGCCCCGCAGCCGCGCAAGCGGTGCGCCGAAGGCGCAGGGCTTGAGGCCATGGCCGAGCCCCAAGCCATTCTCTTGATCTGTTTGGAATGAACTCGCTCTGACACTGTCCGTCAAATCAAGTCCAGGATTCTACAGCTGTTCATAGTTGCGGCGGATCATGTTGTAGCACTCACATACCATGCCTTCGAGGCCTGCCCCGTCCGTGATGGTAATCACGCCTCGTCCCTGTTTTATAAGTCGCGCTTGTTGTAGATGCCGAGCGACGATGCTGACAGCAGGGCGTTGGACCCCAAGCATTTCGGCGAGGAACTCATGAGTCAGCGGAAGCTCGTCCTGACCTACGCGATCGCGCATAGTCAGCATCAAGCGGCAACAACGGGCCTCTACGGAGTGAGCCGCATTGCAAACCCCGGCCTGAAATGTTTGTGCGAGCAGAGCCTTGATGTAGCCGAACAACAGCTTGCGGAAGGAATCGTTGATCTCTATTTCCTGCTGTAAGCACTTGATAGGTAGGCGCGATACTGTCCCGGCAACCTGGACGACATACCGCGCAATTGATTGGCAATTTCCGAGCGAATCGACAAATCCTACTATTCCCTCACAGCCAACTGTCGTCATCTCTACTGTCTTCCCATTTGATAGTACCGACAGCAGCGAAATAACAGCATTGTGAGGGAAATAGACAAACGGAATAGTCTCCTCGGGCTCGTAAATAACTCTACCGAAGGGTAGTTCTAAAGTCTGTAAGTGATCTCTGATCGCCCGAAAGCTATCCGCCTCGACTCCTCTAAGCAGATGGTTAGCGCTACAGGCAGGTCCGTCTGAGCTGTATGGCACAGTTGCGAAATCCTCCAGCACCATGGCTTTATAGCAGTCAATCAGCAGTTTGCATGTGAGTAGCCGAGTTATATCGAGCAGAGTACCCCTGGAGCATTGGGGCTGCTTCCCTGATTGGTCCGGCTGGTGGCGGACGGTGTCGAGGGCGCCGGCTACGGCGCTGCACGGGGCCGGACACGACGAGGATATCGGCGATGCCGCTTCCATCGGAGCGCTCGCGGGCATCGGCAGCACGGCGGCGGTGGCGGCTCCGGTTCTCGGCATCGGCGCGAAGATGCTGTCCGACCGGATCACGAAGAGGAAGGCCAACCGCCTTGCCGAATTGATGCGGGCGGGCGGCACGAAGGAGGCCTTGACGGGTCCTGATAATGCGGCGCAGCGCCTGGCCAAGACGAAACGCGATGCGCTCGCCCGTGCAATGCTCGCCGGAGAGCTGTCGCTGGCCCCGTATTCAGTAGGCCAGGATTAGGTTGATGGCCACCCGCGCCTGATTAGTGGTATGCGCGACCGCTTTGCAATCGAAAGCAGATGTTCAAAGAAGGTCTGCGTTGTGCCAATTTGAGACCTTCGATGCATAGAGGCTGTTGCATGCGCTATCCGTCAATCGCGTGCGGCACGAATTCCGGCAGGGCCGCTTTTGAAATGAGATGCGGAGCGCGGTCGCAACAACTCTCGATTCAGCTCATCGCTCCTGCCGCCGATGGCCTTATGAAAGGGCATGCTGCACGGCTCAGGCGGTGGGAACGGTGCCACCGTCGATGACATACTCAGCGCCCGTTATGGTCGCGGCGCGATCGGAGGCGAGGAAGGCGATCAGGTTCGCCACCTCCTCCGGCGTCGAAGGCCGGCCGATCGGGATCCCGCCGAGCGCGTCCATGATCATCCGCTTGCCACCCTCGTAATCGACGCCAGCGTCCCGTGCGAGCCGCTCGGCCAGCCGCACCGACGCTTCGGTTTCGATCCAGCCGGGTGAGACCCGCATCACGCGCACCCCCTTCGGCGAGACTTCCTTGGAGAGGCTCTTGCTGTAAGTCGAGAGCGCAGCCTTCGCGGCCGCATAGGCGGTCGTTGCCTCCGGCAATGGCAGCTCTCGTTGGATGGACGTGACGTGGATGACGACCCCGCGGCCCTGCTCTACCATCGTAGGCACAAGCTCGCGATCGAGCCTGACGGCTGCCATCAGGTTAAGATCGAGCTCCCTTACCCATTCCGCGTCACCCAGCGCTGCGAACCCGCCCGCCGGGGCGGAGGAACCGCCCAGCATGTGAACGACGGCATCGACCCCGCCCAACCGCTCGTGCACCGCGGCGGCGAGGGTGGCGCAGCCCTCCGGGGTTGTGAGGTCGGCGGCAACGAACATCCCTTCGGGGAGCGTATCTGGCCGGGACCGCGCTGCCGTCAGGACGTGCGCGCCGAGTTCGCGAAACAGCGCGACGGTGGCCGCACCCGCACCACGCGTACCCGAGGTAATGAGGGCGCGCTTGCCTTCGAGTGTGAGGAACCCGGTCATGCGCCGATCTCCAGGCCCGTGATCTGGCCACCTTCGAGCCGGAACGCGAAGGTGAGCATGGCGGGACTGCCCGGGAATTGGCCGGTCACCCGGGCACGGACTTTTGCAAAATCGCCGTTCCCGGCCACCGCGAGCGGCTCGATCACGTGCCGATACCTGGTCTTCACGTTGCGCCACCACGCATCGATGGCCTGATGACCGGCATGGGACTGACCCTCGTCTTTGACGACCGCGTCGGTTGCGAAGGCATGGGTCAGAGCAACAACATCGTTCCTCTTGTCTGCGTCGGAATAGGTCTGGATCGGGAAAGGCAGGTTCATCCGGCAGCTCCTTCGGTTCGAGGATAATGTCCTCCCCGATTTAGACCTGGACACTTGTTTCGATAAGCGGGATAAAATTGGATGAGACATTTCGAAAATCAGGACAATGTATCGACCCGGATTGAACGATCTCGACGCGGTCGTCGCGATAGCGCGCAAGGCTTCGTTCCGTGCCGCAGCGCTCGAACTGGGCATGTCGACGACCGCGCTCAGTAATGCTGTC
>KI911940.1:52298-52469 GCA_000517005.1 Microvirga lupini | reverse complement strand
CAAAGTAGGAAATTGAGTCAGGCTCCATGAAGGTCCGCTCACGGTACGCTCTCAGACGTTCACAAGCGGGAGTGCGGCGTCTCCTGGCTGTCGTCCTCCAGCACTCCAGTGGCGGTCACCTTCACTATTGGGGCGATGACCCGCACGATGGGAAACGGGTTGTCTCCCCGG
>KI911940.1:49493-52198 GCA_000517005.1 Microvirga lupini | reverse complement strand
AGATCGTCATTCATAATGATGCTTCCTCTTCCGGTCACGTCAAACCGCCAGCATGGGTGAGCGTTGCAGGTGCCACTCCCAAACTTGGCCATGCGGCACCCGGAAGGCCTGATACTCTCTGTCACGAACCTTCGCCCAAAGCGCATCCCGCGACAAATGCTCGGCCGCCATCACTTGGGCGAAGCGCGGCAGGCGGGGGCCGATCGGGCTCGTGCCATCGAGGCGAGCGAGATCGTCTCCGTTCAAGCGAACCCAGACCCGCGATGCCGACTGATGTTGATCGAAGTCCAAGACGCCGTGGCGCACCCACACATGCAGCAAGGAGGGCGAGACGCCAAGCCGCTGCGCGGCGGCCCTGGCCGGCATCAATCCATCTGCACGCTGGACAGCCCCTTGCGTCTGCAGGGGACACGACGTGGGAATGCCATGCTGCTTGCGCATCGAGTGAACCCGGGCATAGGTCCAAGTCTTGCCAGTCCGCGTGCGAAATCCTTCAGTGTTCAGCCACATTGCGATCTGATGGTCAGGGTATTTCTCTGCCAGAACGCGCAGACGCGCGAGCACCTCGGGCTCAGTGCAAGCATGCCACCCCACTGGCGGACAGTGCACCTCGTGCCGGCTTGTCGCTCCACCGCTCCAAACAATGACGACCTCCGCCCGGCGGTGCTGGGGATCAACAGAGACGACAACCTCTGACATGACCAGGCGCAGCAAGCGCTTGCGGTCCACAGCAGTGGTCGTGCCGGCCTGCCAGAGGCCTGGCAGATCTCCGGCCAGATGCCGAACGGCTTGTTGCTCGGCGGCATCCAGAGGCAGCAGTTCCGTCCGCCGGATGACGGCGTAGTCCTGCTCCAGCTGCTCAAGCGTTTCCAAGGCCGCATTCCACCGTGTCTCAAGCGTTCGGGCGACCAGGCGGTTCTCGGGCTCGATCGCATCGTATTGTCGTTGAGCGCGCTGCACATCGTAGCGGGCGCGTTCAAGCCTGAGCTGCCACTGCCGGTCGAGGGCCTGACGTTCGTGTTCGAGTACGGCGAGCGCCTCCAAGGTCGTTGCAAGGGCTGCCGGCTTGACCGCCTCCAGGAAAGCCTCTCCTGCCGCCTGATCGAGATGCGAGACCGGGAACGCCTGACACAGCGGGGCACCATAATCAACCTGCGCCCGCCGGCACTCATAGCGCAGATGATTGCTGCCATGGCTGACGCTCATTCGCCGACCACAGCGGCCGCAGATCACGAGGCCTTGCAGCAGAGCGCGTCCCTCGCGCGGGGCGCCGTGCCGTTTGGTGGCGAAGTTGTAGAGGTTGTCCTGCAGGGACCGCCGGTTCAGCAGGTATTGGTCGTAACTGAGATAGGCCGGGTAAACGCCCGGGATGACAATATCCCATTCATCCACGGGGCGGCGCCGGTTGGCCACGACAGGTGGATCCCCGGGGCAGACCTCCTGCTTGCGGCGTCCGTAGACGAAGACCCCGGCGTAAACCGGACTGGTCAGAACCTGCTGGATCATCTGGTAGGTGGGCCGAACCCAGACGATGCGACCGGCATCGGCGCCCTGCTGGATCAACCGCGGCATTTTGAGACCGTGATCCGCCAAGTGGCGCTGAACCGCGCGCGCGTTGCGCAGCAGGGCGAAGCGCTCGAAGATCCGGATCAACACGGCCCGAACCTCGTCGTCGGGATCGAGCACGACGGTGCCGTCCCCCAGCCGCCGATAGCCGACCGGCAGGCGCAGGGCCAGCTCGCCGCGTCGGGCCTTGTTGAGCAGATTGCCACGCATCCTGGCATGCAGGATATGCAATTCCGCGGCAAACAGGGTGCCTTTGACGCCCAACAAGAGCCTGTCATTCGGATCCTGCGGGCAGTACACGCCGTCCTCGTCCGCAATCAAGGTGCGGAAGACGGCACACAATTCAATGACGCGATGCCAGTCACTGTTGCGGCGCGACAGGCGTGAGACCTCTGTCACCAGAATGATGCCGACCTCTCCCAGCCCGATCGCGGCGACCAGGCGTTGAAAGCCCGTCCGCAAGTGGCTGCTGGCGCCAGACAGCCCCAGGTCCTCGTCAATGACTTCGACCTGGGGTGCCGCCCAGCCCATCTGGCGCGCCCGCTCGGCCAGCTGATATTGCCGGCGGGTGCTTTCCTGGTGGTTCAGCACCTGCCGCGGCGTCGACTGCCGGATGTAGACGATGGCGCGGCGCGTCAGGTGACGGGGTTCGATTTTGGGGAAGATCGCGGTCATGGCACGGCTTTCCTTGCGCGTGCGCGTGTCCCGGCGCGAGGCGAAGCTGGCGCTGCACGAGGTCGGTCCAGAGGGCCACCATGTGCTGGCGGATCTCGGGCTGGAAGGTGCTCCACACCTGGAGGGGTGGGGTCTGACGGTGCGGGCGCATGGCGGGCCTCGGGAGCAGGAAACGGCGCATTCCGTAAACCAGCGACCAGGCTGGCCAGCGCCCGGAGACTGCCGGGGGTGAAGGTGAGAGCCGGAGCGACTGCACTGGGCAGCGGTGCAGCCGCCTCCCCGTGGCGCGCCGGCAGAACCTGCCGCCCGCCATCCGGACCTTCAATGACCAGGTGCGGTTCACCGTTGTGGCGCTTGCGCCGTACCACGCGGACCAGTTGGCCAAACAGAGGATGGTGTGAGGCCGTAATCCGAACCCGTTCGACCGGACGGGGATCCAACTCATCAGTTTGGTGGTCGTTGTT
>KI911940.1:49122-49393 GCA_000517005.1 Microvirga lupini | reverse complement strand
TCGCGCAGAATGCCGCAACGGTCCAGTCCCACCATCCCGCGTCCGTCTTCGACGTCCATCAGGTTTTGCGAACCATGGACCACGAGCCCAGACCGCCGCAGGGTGAAGCAGGACTGATGCGATTGCCGGTGGTGGACATGCAGGGCCGGCCCTTGGCCACAAAGCCCGACAAAGCGGGAGTGCTGGAGCGATCGGGGAAGGACACCCAGGGGCGGGCGCCTGCGAGCACGGAGCCCGAGACACGCTATTCGATTTTTCATCGCCTGACCGC
>KI911940.1:48914-49022 GCA_000517005.1 Microvirga lupini | reverse complement strand
TCTGAATGCGCCGACGCCGTCCGAGTTGCGCGACGATGCTCACTTCGCGCCAGCGCACCCTGCCAGGGCTCGCTCAGACACTTACGCTGGTCTTGAGTCTCTTGTTGA
>KI911940.1:47924-48814 GCA_000517005.1 Microvirga lupini | reverse complement strand
GGCAAGCTCGAGGCAGACCTTGGCGTCCGCCTGTTCAATCGGACGACGCGCAGCGTCTCGCTCACCGATGTCGGACGCCTGTTCATCGAACAGGTCGGCCCCGCCTTGCAGGATATTCATGGTGCCATGGAAGCCGTGCGGTCGCAGCAGGCAACCCCGTCAGGCACGCTGCGCATCAACACCTTTGCCATGGCGGCGCGCGAGATCCTCTCGCCGCTAGTGCTGGAGTTCCTGCGCCGCTACCCGCAGGTGCATGTCGATCTCGTCACTGAAGGACGTTTGGTCGATATTGTCGCCGAAGGCTTCGACCTCGGGGTGCGAGGGGCCGACCTCGTGCCCAGCGACATGATCGCGGTTTCGCTTAGGCGGCCACAGCGGTATGCCGTCGTTGGCTCGCCGGCCTATATCGCGAAGCATGGGAAGCCGCGGGTTCCGCCTGACCTCCTCCATCACCCGTGCATTCGTGTCCGCCTGCCCAACGGTAGCCTGTATCGGTGGCAGTTTGAGAAAGACGGCCAGACGGCCCAGATCAACGTGAGCGGTCCGATCACCTTGGACGAAGCCAGCCTGGCACGGGCTGCCGTTCTGGAGGGTATCGGGCTTGGCTTCTTCATGGAACAAGACGTGCGTGCCGACATCGAAGCCGGACGCCTCATTCGCGTGCTGGAAGACTGGACGCCACCCTTTGGTGGGCTCTGTCTCTACTATCCCGGACGGCGCAATCCATCGGCTGCCCTGAAGGCCTTTATCGGCTTGGCCCGAGAACTGGGTGCAAAATTGGGATCATGATCACACACGTCGAAGATGTCGGCTGAGGCTCGACGTGAGTGCCTCGGCGGCCTTTATCGGCGTGAATAACCGTGTCGGCTGTAAGGGTCCGGTTCGGGTCA
>KI911940.1:39038-47824 GCA_000517005.1 Microvirga lupini | reverse complement strand
GCAACGGAGCCCGTTCTGCCCCACATCGCCTAGGCATGCCTTGTGCTTGGTTCTTCTGAGGAGGAAGGGTAACTGCTCAACCACATGCGAAACCTGGAAGGCGCATAGACAGATAAAGGGGCAGGCGACGGCCGCTTAGCAAGGATGTCTGCTACGATGCTTGCTGTGGCGGGACCTGCTGCAAGGCCGACATGGCCATGGCCAAAGGCGTAGATGATATCTGATGAAGCTCGAGACGGTCCGATCACCGGCAATCCGTCCGGCGTCGACGGGCGATGTCCCATCCAGCGCGAGATTCGTTCCTCAGGAACTTGGCGGGGCAACTGTGGATAGGTGCGAAGTGCGTGATCAAGGAGAACTAACGCCCGCTTCCAGTTCGGTGGGGCATTGACACTGGCAAGTTCAACCTGACCGGAAGCACGCAAGCCCTTCAACGTTAAGGTATTTGCCATTTTCCCATCGCTTGGCATTAAAGGGATGCGGGGAGCAGCTTCGGGATCGGAGATGACAACGTGATAGCCTCGTTCACTTTCAAGGCTCACGCGGTCTCCCGCTTCGAAAGCCAGAGATTTCGATTGTATTCCCGCGGCAACAACGGCTCGATCGCACTGAATCTCCCCAGAGTCGGTGCGAACTGCCTGCAGCCGACCGTCCCGTACATTGAAACCAATTGCACGCGCCTTGATGACAGTCGCACCCTGTGATCGCGCATGACTCACGAGTGCCGCGACGTATTTTCCCGGGTCGACGCAGTGAGCCCCAGCCTCGACCAGAGCTCCAAATTCATATCGAGCATCCAGTGAAGGCTCTGTCACACGAAGCTCCTCCTTGCTCAGCTCACGCCAGCGCACCCCGTTATCGCGCCTCAGCCTCCAAGCGAGAGCTTCGGCTTCAAACGCACCGCGATCCGGGTACACGTATAGCAAGCCGGTTTGCTTGATGAGATCACCTACCCCAGCTTCTGCGGCGAGTTTCATGTGCCGGGTCGGAGAGTCGCGCAGAAGTGCCGACAAAGCCCGGGCCGTAGCTTCGACCTTAGCGACAGTAGCGCCCGCATAGAGAAACCGCATCAGCCACGGTAACAGTCGCGGAAACTCGGATGCCCGGATCGTCAGCGGGCCAAGCGGATCCAACAGGTAACTTGGTACCTTCTTCCACAATCCAGGCATGGACATTGGAACCACCGATGCCGGGCTTATCCAAGCGCCGTTTCCATAGCTCGCCGCCTGCTCCCGCCCTGGCTCACCCGGCTCTAGAATGGTAACCCGGTGCCCCTCACGTGCGAGTTCCATAGCAGAAGCAGCGCCAACGATACCGGCTCCAATTACAACGACGTGAAGACTCATGACTGTCACTCGGACTTTCTCGGACAAAATCGCTTTGAGTTGCGTGGCAATGGGCTAGGGAACTACATTGGAACATCAGTGATCGTTACCCTCAGCCAAGAAATAGCCTTCTTGGGCACGAATAGCGTTGATCTTCTGTGTATTCCGCAGCCAAACAACGCTTCCACCTCATACTGCTGAACAAGGCGCAGGCGAGAGCGCGACGAAGAACCGTTCACAATGTAGGTCGCTTCCTCCGTCTCCTTCGAACTGGGAAATCATCAGATCTGTGCCTGCGCTCCGATTGCCTCTGGATCAGCACCAACCTTCGTGAGCCAGGAGAAAACCGGAGGAAGGCGATCCGCAATGGATTCGACTGCAACATCTAAGAAGCTCGGAGCGTCGCGACTGAATGCTGCTTCAAGTGCAGATTCCAGCTGCGCTGGAGTTTCAACACGAAAACTCCTGATGCCGTAGACCTCAGCAAGCTTGCTCATGTCGTAAGCGCCAAAATCGACGCTGAATGTACCATCATTGCTGTTCCCGGGAGCATGAACGCGTTGAAGCGCTTTGATCCATCCAAAGCACGCATTGTTGAAGTGAATCAGGACCGCTGGAATGTTCAATCGAGCCAGCGTCTCCAACTCCCCAGCAGACATGCCCAGCGAGCCGTCACCGAAGAGAGCAACTGGTCGCAGTTTCGGTGCTGCAAAGTATGCTCCGACGACAGCTGGAATTGCGTAGCCAAGTCCCCCGAAAAACCGCGGGATCACGAGCTTCGAGCGCGAGTCGTGCATCCGAAGAAATCTTGTTGAGTATGGTGTGGGTGTCCCTGCATCAGAAACAACGTGGCATGGTGCTGGAAGGTGGCGGTTAAGCGCTTCGATGACTCGTTCCGGGCGCAGAGGGATGCTGTCCTCCTGCAGGAAAGGTGACATCACATCCCAGAACTCAGCCCGTTTGACATTGATCTCATCGACCCATGCTCTCGTGCCTGCAGCGAAGTCCTCCGGCACGCGCACTAGTAGATCTTCCATAACGAGCTTAGCATCGCCGACGATAGGCAGGTCGATCGGATAGGTGTTGGCGATCGTATCAGGATCAAGATCGATCTGGATGATGCGGGTCTCGCCGTGAGGCGCGGGCCACTTCCAGTTCATCGTTGCAACAGATCCCATCCGGCAGCCGACATAGATCACAAGATCAGCACGTGCGAGAGCCTAGATAGCGTGAGGATGGAAGCCATTATCACCGATAATCCCCGTTGCGAGACGATGATCGTCCCTGATGACACCCTGCCCGGTGATCGTTGCGACGACAGGTATGTCGAGGCGTTCGGCAAATGCCGTGACCTCTTCGGCAGCACCAGACCGGTTCGCCCCTCCGCCCGCAACGATGATCGGTCGATCTGCACTGATGATTGAACCTATTGCCGCCTCAAGATCGTGCTCTTGCGGTCGTACCCGATAGGACGGAGCTCGGCGGCAGTGTTCCTCCACATGCAGTAAAACCCCATCGAATGGTATGTTCTCGTAAAGGAGATCCTCTGGGAGCGAAAGAACGACTGCACCCGGCCGTCCGCCCGTTGCCTTCCTGAACGCGCGCCGCACAACTTCCGGCAACTTTCCCACGCGATTGAGCGACTCCGCGTGTTTTGTGATCGATCTGAAAAGGTCTTCAATCGGCAACTCAGTCAGGGTGCCGCGGCCGACCCCGGGCTGAGGAATATCGTTCACAAGTAAGATCAGAGGAACCGACGACTTGTTTGCCTCGGCCACACCGGGCAATGCGTACATCGCACCGGCCCCGCTGGGGCACTCCGCGACGCCAGGCTTGCCGGACAGTCGAGCATAGCAGTCCGCCATGTAAACAGCCGATCGCTCGTCCCGGCACATGATATGCCGAGGCGCGCCCTCAACGCTCTTAAGGGCTTTGTAGAACGCAACGTTGGTGTCTCCAGGGACGCCGAAGATTACTTCAACGCCATAATCGCTGAGCATCTTAACGAGGGCCTCTGCGCCGTTCATCTTCTGACTCCGTTTGTAAGTCCCGTTCGTAAAATTTGGCGCCAAGCGACACGAAGGCTGGTTGGTCGGCCTGGGACAGGCTATGCGCATCGACGTTTGCTACAAGAGGGACAGCTTTGCTCCAGCGGGGTCTTCTTCGTCGAATGCGCTGATACATAGGTCTGCGTTCTGGCAGCCGCCGCACTGAAGGCATCTTCCATGCTACTGTGCTGGCTGCAGTTCTCTGGCCAAAGAAATCCCTATTCTCAAGGGGTCAGTTCAATGATCCGGGAGAGGCCAAACCGGACAATCATCCGGGCCGGCACTCATTGCATTCGAATCCCTTCTCATCTTATCTCTCTGCAAGGATGCGCGCATTCGCGCGCAGAGAAGTCTCACTGACCCGTATGCCGAGACCGGGACCATCGGGAACGACAACACAACCATTACGGTTGGCAATGCGCTCTTCCAGCACGTCCTCCGTCAAGACATGATGGGGCATGTAGAACTCGCAACCAAGGGATATGCCAGGTGTCGCGGCGATGAACTGAGTTCCAGCTGCGAGGGCGACTCCACCTTCCCACAACGTGCCGCCATAGCCGGGGATGCGGGCCGTGTCGGCAATTGCCATCTGCGCTTGCGCTTTCAAAATCCCTCCAGCCTTCATCAGCTTGACAGAGATGGCATCGGCTGCTTTCAACCGGACGATCTCCATCAGGTCGTGTGCATCGAAACAACTTTCGTCAGCGAGAACAGGTGTATCAAGAGCTTCGGTAAAGGAAGCCATCGCCGAGAGGCAGTCGCGCGGTACAGGCTGCTCGATGAAGGTCGGACGGAAGCGTTCGACGTCGCGGAGCACTGAGATAGCGCCAAAGGGCTGAAGAGCTTGGTTGTAGTCGACCCTCAGATCAAGGCGGTCGCCGAAGGCGTCTCGCATGGCCTCCAGATGCGCCATGTCTTCCCGATGCGACTTCACTCCGGTCTTGACTTTGAAGAGCTGGTGGCCGGAAGGAACCATTTCCTCCATTCGCGCCATGTCGGCTGCAAAGTCAGGGTCGGCGATGGAGAATGAAAGCGGAATTTCATTGCGGACGCGACCGCCGAGAAGGTCCGCGATCGAGAGTCCGCATGACTTACCGAGGATGTCGAACATCGCCATTTCGATAGCGAGCTTCGCCTCACCGTGGCCCACCAACGCCTTATCCAACCTATGCGTGAGAGCCCGGAGTTCCTTGACCGGCGCACCTATAACGAGAGGGCGAAGATAGATATCGATTGCAGCAAATGCCCCTTCAGCTGTTCCGGTGAAGACCTCCCAGGGCGCCGCTTCGCCCCATCCGATGATCCCAGAGGTCGACGTCATCTCGACCAGCACGCGTTTCACCGTGCCCTTGATGTTTCCGACGCCTTGCAGGCGAGCCATTTTGATAGGGCTTTCGACCAAGAACAGGCGAAGCCGATCAATGCTTTCCATCTTCTTACTCCCAGAACTCGGCTGTTAAGAATGCCTTCAGCGCGACATCTGACCCTTATGAAAGTGGCTGAGGAACGAACGCGTCGCTTCCATGCGCGGCTCGTCAATCGTCTGGCGCGCTGGACCTTCCTCAACCACAACCCCGTCCCGCATAAATACGACCCTGTCGGCGACGTCACGGGCGAAGGGGATTTCGTGGGTGACAATCACCATCGTCATCCCATCCGCGGCGAGTTGTTGTATGGTGAGAAGAACTTCGGAAACCAGTTCTGGGTCGAGCGCTGACGTTGCTTCGTCAAAAAGCATCACGTCGGGCTCCATCGCCAAGGCACGAGCGATGGCGACCCGCTGCTTCTGACCTCCGGAAAGCGTCTGTGGTACCTGGTAGGCTCTGTCCGCGAGGCCGACCTTTTCGAGCTGTGCCATAGCCAGATCCTGGGCTTCGTTTCGCGGCAGCTTACGAACGTAGACTGGTGCTTCCATCACGTTCTGCAGGACGTTCATGTGCGGGAAGAGATTGAAGTTTTGAAACACCATTCCAGTCCGCGAGCGAAATGCCGCCAGCTCCCGGCTGCGCGGTGGCTTATGTGATGGCCCAAAAGCAAACATTGTCTGTCCGACCCGGATCGAGCCACCATCCGGCACCACGAGCAAGTTGATGGATCGCAGCAGCGTCGATTTTCCCGAACCGGAAGGCCCAAGCAACGCGACGACGCCACCCGCCTCCACGTTGAAGTTGATGTCTTTGAGAACGAGGAGCGATCCGAAGCTCTTGCGTAGGGCATTTACTTCGATCATCGGACTAGACGTCGTCATGAACTCACCCTCAACTTGCGTTCCCGTCTGCGGACAAACACTGTCAACGGGAAGAGAATGACGAAGTACGCGACGGCAATCGCTGTGTAAGTCTCAAGTGGGCGGAAGCTGTCATGCGCAACCATCTGCCCTTGGTAGACAAGGTCCGGAACGGCCAAGACAGAGACCAAAGATGTATTCTTGAACTGAAGGATCGACTGGTTCATGAGAGCAGGTCCCATGCGCCGGAGCGCTTGCGGCAGGATGATACGACGCATGACGAGCACGGGTGTCATGCCAAGTGCTGCTCCAGCCTCCGATTGGCCCGGATCGATGGAGACGATGCCGCCGCGGATGATCTCGGCATAGAACGAGCCCCCATAGCAGGAGAGCGCCAGGAGCGATGCCATGGTCGGCGTCATCTCGATGCCGACCAGAATTGGAAGAGCATAGTAGAACCAGATCAGCTGAACGAGGATTGGCGTGCAGCGAAAGACTTCGATGAAGCCAAGAGATACGGCTCGTAGTACTGCAAAGCGGGACAGGAGGCAGATTGCTGCAAGGAGCCCAATTGCCATGCCGCCGACAACGATGGCCACAGTAAAAGCTATTGTGATGCCCAATCCCTGGAGGAAGAGCCACCTATAGCCGAAGAGAATAGAAAAGTCCCATTCGTACATGGATGTGCCGCATGCTGGAGATAAAGCCCTGCGGAGTTGTCTCCGCAGGAGCGGACGACGGCGGCTAGATTTCGAATCCAGGCGGGAAGTCGCTCTCTTTCACGCCGACCAATTCCATGTTGCGGGTGATAGCCGATTTGATGAAGCCGTTGTCGCGGTGCTTGATGATCCAGCTGTTGACAAACTCCCGCCAGGACTGATCTTCCTCGCGGCGGAACCCGGCATTGGAGGTGGTGAAGTCAACCGGCGTCGGGATGATAAGTTCGCCGATTGCTCGATTCTTTGCCCGGAGGCTCAGGGCGAGCACCAGAACGAGGCATTGTGCATCAATGCGGCCAGCCTGAAGCGCTGCTGTAACATCGCTTGCCGTCTTGAGACGTGAGATCTGCGCGTTTGGTGCGTGCCGTGCTACAGCGGCGTCGTGCGATGAGCCGGCATCGACTCCGATACGCATGTCAGACCTGTTGAATTCGTCCCATGTTTTTGCCGTAACGCTCTTCTTGGCGATGAAGGTAAATGAGTTCTTGAAAACCGGCTCAGAAAAATCGATCACCTTCTGCCGCTCTGGGGTCGGATTGAGTCCGAAGAACACATCGATCTTATCGGCCTGAAGATCGAGGACCGAGTTGCCCCAAGTTGTCTCGAGGAATGTCAGTTTCAGGCCGAGATCGTCAGCCAGCTTCTGACAGATGTCGACGTAAAAGCCTCGCCATTTTCCATCACTCAGCCCCTTTTGGTAGTAGGGAGCGCCATCGGCGATGCTGCCGATCCGCAGGGTCCCGGATGCCTTCACGCGTTCGAGCGAACTCGCCGCGCGCGCTCCTGTGATGCTGAAGGTACCCGCCGAGGCACCGATTGCAGTCGCTCCTACGAGTTTCCCGAATGTCCTGCGAGTGATCATTTTTCCCTCTGAATGTCTGGAATGATATTGTATAATATCGCATCGAGGCGATCGTTCTTGTAACCGCATCCCTATTGATGAGACAGCAAACCGCGGGATGTAAAACTTGAAAAAACTCGGGCCGTCATGACTATTAGTCATGGAGGTTGTTGAGGAGGGGGTATTATGCGGCGATTTCTTCCGTCGCTGTCAGCGCTGCAGGCCTTTGAGGCGGCTGCCCGCTACATGAGTTTTACGAAGGCTGCCGATGAGCTTGCCATCACCCAGAGTGGCATCAGTCGACATATTAATAATCTTGAGCAGTATTTGGGGGTTCGTCTCTTTGAGCGATCGGGTTCACGTCTCGTGCTCACAGATGCAGGTGGAAATTACTTCCGGGAGGTTGCGCAGATCGTCAACAAACTGGAGGAAGTGTCCATTGATGCGGTCCGCGGACGAAAGGCTGACGCCTCCTTGATGATCGGCGCCAATCCGAGCCTTGCCACGCGCTGGCTCGCACCCCGTCTGAGCGGTTTCGTGGGCAAGAACCCTGACATGCCGATTGAGATTGTACCTATCAGTCCCGAACTCGATTTCGATCAGAGCCGCATCGACATCGCCGTCCTTCGGGGAGTGGGCTCATGGCCGAACGCCCGCGCCTCGCTCCTCTTTCCCGAGAGACTGGCCGTGGTGGCCTCCCCGAAGCTCATTCCAGCAAACGCCAAGCTCACCCGCCTGGATTTCTCGAAGATTCCTACACTTCAGAATGCCAGTCGGCCGAGCCTTTGGCTCTCCTGGCTACGGACGACCAAGCTCAGTCATAGCGGAGTCATCCAAGGGATCCGCTTCGCGAACAGCGATATGCTCATCAGTGCTGCGCTGAGCGGGCTGGGGCTTGCAGTGGTGCCCTCGGATTGTGTTGAGCAGGAGCTTGCCAGAGGCGAACTGCACCTCCCTTTCGGGAAACCCGTGGAGTCAAGTGAAAGCTACTGGGTCGTTTATTCTGAACGCAAGACCCAAAAGCACAGCGTAACTTTGTTCCGCGATTGGCTTCTATCCGAAACACGCAGGCATCGGAGCGACGTACAAGCCTGACATCATTCGTTCCACCTTCGTGATTGGCGCTGTCCGTGGCCTTCCCTGAGCTGCTCTCCGCCACAAGGCTGATGGTCGGGAGCTGCGCAAGCTTCAGCATCGGGATACTTGAGCTTGAAAGGAGCGTGCAGGATGCCCGACCGAACTCGCCAACTGAGCCATACGGGTCGGCTGAAGCCTCAATCACGATTTGTCGCCTCGTTCCGGAGGTCAGGTCTACTTCCGCTTCGCGCCATCCTCAGATCTTGGCAAACTTCGGGAGGGTCTGACTGCGTCTGGCAGACGGCTCCTTTGTCAACAATGCTGCTAGATGGATCGTCACGCAGCAGGCATTTCCACGATGGGATGGGTTCTTTGCTGAGCGTGTCATACGAAGTAGCTGAAGGTCTGCGGCCCTGAAGCGTCCAGTAGCTGGCACATTTTGATCGAGGCGTGAGGCTCTCCATTATGCGGCACCGGGCCATATCTTTGCTGCAGTAGGCAGCGCCCTATCCCACACTTTCCACGAGGTGGATCATGATCGTCGGCACA
>KI911940.1:37715-38938 GCA_000517005.1 Microvirga lupini | reverse complement strand
AACCTCCGGCGCCCGGCCGGAGATCAGGTCGGCGAGCACACGCCCGGAGCCGCAGGCCATGGTCCAGCCGAGGGTGCCATGGCCGGTGTTCGTGTACAGGTTCCTGTACCGGGTCGCGCCCACCACCGGCGTGCCGTCCGGCGTCATCGGCCGCAAACCCGTCCAGAAGCTGGCCTGCCTGACGTCACCGCCCTGCGGGAACAGGTCGGTAACCGAATGCTCCAGCGTCGCCCGCCGTGGCACCCGCAGGCGCTGACTAAAGCCGGCCAGTTCCGCCGTCCCTCCCACGCGGATCCGATCGCCAAGGCGCGTGATCCCGATCTTGTAGGTCTCATCCATTACGGTCGAAACCGGCGCCGCATCTGCGTTCACGATGGGCATGGTCAAGGAGTAGCCCTTCACCGGATACACCGGCAGGTGGATCCCTAAGGGCTTGACCAGCTGGGGCGTGTAGCTGCCCATGGCTGTCACATAGCTGTCAGCCGTGAGCACCTCGCCGCCATTGATCTGCACTCCCACGATGCGATCGCCGTCCGTGCGCAGCTTCTGGACAGAGGTGCCGTACCGGAACCGGACACCCAGTTGTTCCGCCATGGCGGCAAGCCGCTGCGTGAACAGGTGGGCATCCCCGGTCTCATCGCCGAGAAGACGCAGGCCGCCAGCGACCTTGTCCTGGACGAACCCAAGTGCCGGTTCGACGCCGACGCAGCCTGCGGGATCCAGGATCTCGTAGGAAACGCCATAGGCATCGAGGACGGTTGTGTCCTCCCCGATCCCATCGAGCTGCTTTTGCGTGCGGAAGAGCTGGAGTAGGCCCTGCTCCCGATGATCATAGGTGATGGCGGTCTCCTGCCGTAGCTCACGCAGGCAGTCCCGGCTGTACTCGGCAAGTGCGACCATCCGGCTCTTGTTGCGCCGGTAAGCCTCCTCAGTGCAGTTGGCCAGCATGTGGGCAAGCCAGCCCCAGAGGCGCAACTCGGTGCGGGGCCAGAGCACCAGCGGCCGGTGCCTCATCATCAGCCACTTCATGGCCTTGATCGGAACGCCCGGGGCCGCCCACGGCGCCGAGTAGCCGGGCGAGACCTGGCCCGCATTGGCGAAGCTGGTCTCCATGCCGGCGGCGGGCTGGCGATCCACCACCGTCACCTCATGGCCTTGCTTGGCGAGGTAATAGGCGGACGTGACGCCGACGACGCCGCTGCCGAGAACGAGAACGCGCATGG
>KI911940.1:34461-37615 GCA_000517005.1 Microvirga lupini | reverse complement strand
TTCCACAAATTGAGATCTGGCCGAGGGGCACAGCTTCAGACGCCCCTTCGGCAGTGAATCTGTGTCGAGCGCGCCTGACCCTCATCTGGCTCTACTTTCTCGGGCTGACGCGACACGCCGTTCGAACACCCCAATCGTAGTACCCTCGACAACCACCGCACGTGGGACCCCGAATGATCAAGAGCATCGCCAAACTCATCTTCGTCCTCTGGCAAAGCCAGCAGCATGGCTATGGCTATGGCTATGGCAAGCCATGGAAACCCAAGAAGCGAAAAGGGTACAAGCATGTCCGGAGGTGGGCCCACCGCGGATACTCGCCCTACGGCTATGAGTACGGCTACCCAGGGTATCACCGCCCGCAAGGTGTGAAGGGTTTCATCATCGATGCAGTTCTGCGCCGACTGCTGCATCGGCGCTGATGAACAGACGCCGATCTTACGGAGTTGTCCTGGGTCTGGATAGTGTCCGATAGGGAGTGCCCGTAGCCCCGGCTTGTAAACTGAGCAGATCGCACGATCGGGACGGCTCGCATCGGGCGGAGAACGCTAGTGAAAACAAAGGAGCTCAGGGCTAGCCGTAGGGTTCTCTGCGGTCTCGGCAGCCTCATCGCGGCAGAACCCGCTGATATGCTACTAAAGCATAACTGCCCTCAGGAATCCCCGCTCCCCAGGGCGCCTGCGCATCTCTATATGCCGCCTTGAAACAAGAGCAATGATCGCTGGTCACGGTGACCAGCCACCTGCTGGGGAAACTTCATGTTCGTCACCTACATCCTGTCCAAGATCCGCGCCTACAAGCTCTACCGTCAGACCGTGCGGGAACTATCGGAACTCTCCGACCGTGAGCTGGCCGATTTGGGCGTTGCCCGTTTCGATATCGCCCGCGTGGCCCGCGAGGGTGCCTTCGCGTAAGCAGCCACGGTATTCGCCGGAAGACGCGCCCGCCCTCTATGGCGGGCGTTTGCTTGCCGGGTCCCCAACCTGCCCACTCAACAAAGCTAAGACGAATGAGGCCGTGTCCTGATCAGGACACGGCCTCATTCGTTATGCACCGAAATCAGATCCGTTCGCCGGCACGCAGTTCAGGCGACCCGCTTCAAGGCATCAGACAAGGTGTCGATGATGGCGTCGATCTGAGGGGTCTCGATAATCAGGGGCGGCGACAGGGCAATGATGTCGCCCGTGACCCGGACCAGCAGCCCTCTCTCGAAACAATCGACGAAAGCGTCATACCCCCTGCTGCCTGGAGCTCCGGCGCGGCTTTCCAGTTCGATGCCGGCGATCAGGCCGATGGTGCGAGTGTCGGTGACGTTCGGCAGTCCCTTCAGGCCGTGAATGGCATCATGCCAGTAGGTCTCAATCTCTGCCGCCCGAGTGAGCAGGCCTTCTTCGCGGTAGATCGAGAGGGTCGCCAGTCCCGCAGCACAAGCGGCCGGATGGCCTGAATACGTGTAGCCGTGGAACAGCTCGATCTGGCTTTCAGGTCCATGCATCAGCGCATCATGCACCTTGCGACTGGCGAACACGGCGCCCATCGGAATAGCACCATTGGTCAGACCCTTGGCCGTGGTCACCAGGTCCGGAACGACACCGAAGAAGTCTACCGCGAACGGCGCACCAAGACGCCCGAAACCTGTGATGACCTCGTCGAAGATCAGCAGGATGCCGTGGCGGTCGCAGATCGCCCGCAGCCGCTCGAGATAGCCCTTGGGCGGGACGAGAACGCCGGTGGAGCCTGCCACCGGCTCGACAATCACGGCTGCAATCGTTTCCGCCCCGTGCAGGGCGACGAGACGCTCGAGATCGTCCGCGAGTTCGGCACCGTGCTCCGGCTGGCCCTTTACGAAAGCATTGCGTGCCGGATCGTGGGTGTGCCGCAGGTGGTCTGCGCCGGGAAGCTGCGGGAATACCCGGCGGTTGTTCAGGATGCCACCAACGGTGATGCCCCCGAAGCCAACCCCGTGGTAGCCACGTTCCCGTCCGATGAACCGTGTTCTCGTGCCCTGGCCGATCGCACGCTGATAAGCGATGGCGATCTTCAACGCGGTGTCGACGGATTCCGATCCGGATCCGGTGAAAAACACGCGATCGAGGCCTGCGCTCGGTCCACCTGGCGCAATCTCAGCCAGACGCTCGGCGAACTCGAAGGCGAGCGGATGTCCCATCTGGAAAGAGGGGGCGTAGTCCATCGTGGAGAGCTGTCGCCCCACCGCGTCAGCGATCTCGCGCCGGCCGTGACCGGCATTGACGCACCATAGGCCAGCGGTACCATCGAGGATTTGACGGTTGTCATCGCTCGTGTAGTACATCCCTTCGGCCCTTGCGAGCAGGCGGGGCGACGCCTTGAACTGGCGGTTTGCCGTGAAGGGCATCCAATAGCTGTCGAGCCGGAAGCTGTTGTGTCTTTGGGGAGCGTTCATGACCGGGTTCCTTTCGCTGGAGCAGCATGGCCATGATCGAAAGAAGCCAACAAGTCCTTTTCTTTGTTCTGCTAACCCGCTGATATTGCTTGATGCTGACGTGTGTGTTTGTCTTATCCCGAACAACAGAAACACGTGGGACATAGTGCAGCGATGGAATTCGATCTGGGCGGACGGCTCCGCTATGTCCGGGGACTTCACAACTTGTCCCAGCGCGAGCTCGCCAAACGCGCCGGCATCACGAACTCGACGATCTCGTTGATCGAGTCCAACCAGACCAATCCCTCGGTCGGTGCGCTGAAGCGCATCCTGGATGGCATTCCGATCGGGCTGGCCGAGTTCTTTGCGCTGGAGCCGGAGAAGCCGAAGCAGGCCTTCTATCGTGTCGATGAATTAGTCGAGATCGGCAAGGGCAAGATCTCCTACCGTCAGGTCGGCAGCAATCTGTTCGGCCGTGCACTCCAGATTTTGAAGGAGCGCTACGAACCCGGTGCGGATACCGGCAAGGTTCCTCTCACGCACCAAGGTGAGGAGGGTGGCATCGTCCTGAGCGGGCGGTTGGAGGTCACGGTCGAGGGAGAGCGACGGATCCTGGGGCCAGGCGATGCCTATTACTTCGACAGCTGGAGGCCGCATCGCTTCCGGTGTGTCGGCCCAGTGCCATGTGAGGTCGTCAGCGCCTGTACGCCGCCGACCTTCTGACTTTGCGAGGGAGTCCAACCTTGAAGCGGCTGG
>KI911940.1:12188-34361 GCA_000517005.1 Microvirga lupini | reverse complement strand
AAGAGTGGATGTACTGGCGGTGGTAACGAGTGCCTAAGCTGGTGAGCAGCTCGTAGCCGATCGTGCCGGCCTGCCGTGCGAGAGCATCGAGATCCTGATCCGGACCGATCAGGTCGACCAAGTCTCCCGGCAGCAGCGAACCCTCCGGGAGAGCGGTGGCATCAAGGACGATGCTGTCTATGGATACACGCCCAATGAGCGGCAGATGGCTGCCGTTGAACCAAGCACCGCCGCGGCTGGAGAGGCTGCGCAGGAAGCCGTCCGCATAGCCAACAGCCACGGTCGCCAGGCGGGAGGATGTCGTAGTGCGGGCGGTGTGGCCATAACCCACCGGGGTGTGTGCCGGCACCTCCCTCACCTGCACCACCTTGCCTTGCAGGCGCACGACGGGCCGCATCGGATTGGGCCGACCAGCCTGCGGGGCGATGCCATAGAGGGCTGCACCCGGGCGGATGAGATCGAAGTGGTACTCAGGTCCCAGGAAGATCCCGGACGAGGCCGCCAGGCTCATCCAGCGGCACGGCAAAGCTCTTGCCATCTGCTGAAACAGTGCGAGCTGTCCGGCATTGGCCGGATGATCTGATTCATCGGCACAAGCCAGATGGCTCATCACGAACTTCAGATCGAGCGCATCCAATTGCTGGTGATTCTTGTCCAGGGTGTAGACATCGGCTCGGCTGAGGCCGAACCGTGCCATCCCGGTGTCGACCTGCAGGATGGCAGGCAGCCTCGTGCCAGCGGCCAAGGCCGTGGTGGCCCAACGGTCCACCTGATCCGAACTGCTGAGCACCGGCACAAGATCGTGGGCGATGAAGTCAGCTTCCGTGCTGGCAAAAGGCCCATGCAGGACAGCGATCGTCGCGCCCGACCTGAGGATGCGGCGAAGCCGGATTCCCTCGTCGAGATGAGCCACGAAGAATGTCCGGCATCCCGCCCGTGCAAGGATCGGCGTCACCACATCGGCCCCTAGGCCATAAGCATCGGCCTTGACGACAGCGGCACAGACGGCTCTTGGCGCCTGTCCTTGAAGGAAACGGTAATTCTCCGCAATGGCGGCCAGATCGATCGTGAGAACTGCACCCGCACGGTTGGCAGCCGATGAGGCTGGATTGGACCAAGCTGTTTGCGGAGTTGTCGAGCGGAGAAGCTGCATGCGGGCCACCTCGGATGAGGAGACCACTGTGGCGTAAGCCTCGCCGAATATCCTCCCGAAGAGTCGCAGGATTTGCCTATCTTCATCACTCGCGACGCATGGAATTTGATACCTTCGAATTTCCTGCCACTGTACGTGACTTCTGCGGCGCTACAGGTCTGGCGGCTTGATCACGGCCCGGATGGCAAAGCTGGATTGGATCCGCGCCACGCCCGGGAGACGGGACAGGACATCGGTGTGAATGCGCTCGTAGCTGGCGGCATCGGGCACGGAAACCCGGAGCAGATAGTCCGAGACACCCGTCATGAGGTAGCACTCCCGAATGTCAGGACACTGGGACGCTGCTTTCTCGAAGCGCCTGAGGTACTCGTCGGTCTGCCGCTCGAGCGAGATCTGCACGATCACGACGGTGTCGGACACCGCCTCCCGATCATTGATCAGGGCCGCGTAGCCGCGGATTGTCCCGTCTTCCTCCAGGAGGCGAACACGCCGCAGGCATGACGAGGGCGAGAGCCCGACCTTTTCGGCCAGGTCGGCGTTCGTGATCCTCCCATCCGCTCGGAGGACATCAATGATGCGCCGGTCGACTGCGTCCATGTTCTCTGATCAAGCGACGGCCTGAGCTCCGGTTATTTCCACGAGGGAGCCGCACATGAACGCGGCTTCGTCGGAGGCGAGAAAGGCAACGAGCGCCGCAACCTCCTCCGGCTTGCCGATACGCCCGAACGGTACGAGCCTGTCAAGGTCAGCGATGGTCCGGCCCGATCTCTTCACACCCGCCTCGAGCATCGGGGTGTGGATCTCCCCAGGGCAGACCGCGTTCACGCGGATCTTCTGGGGAGCGTAGTCCCGGGCGAGGTTCTGGGTAAAGGCTGCGACCGCCGCCTTGCTGGTGTTGTATGCAATATGGTTGGGTGCCGGATGAAGCCCCCACTGGGAGGCCGTGTTGACGATCGCACCGCCGCCCGCCTCGATCATGTGCGGAATGGCTGCGCGGCACAGGTGGAACATGGAATGCAGGTTGACGGCGAACGTCGTGTGCCAGTCGTCGTCGCTCAAGGCCAGCAGGTTGCCACGCCGATTGATGCCGGCATTGTTGACGAGGACGTCGATGCGTCTCCACCTGCCATGAACCTGCCCGATCAGGTCGTGGCAATCGGCTCCCTTCGAGATGTCCGCCGCGATGGCGGCCGCCGAACCGCCAGACCTCGCAATGTCCGAAGAGACCTCGCTTGCAGCCTCGCCGTTCACATCGGTCACGACGACGAACGCGCCCTCCTCCGCGAACCGCCGTGATATGGCCGAGCCGATGCCGCCGCCGGCACCCGTCACGATCACGACCTTGTTCACGAACCTCGTCATCGGTCTCTCCTGAACCAAATTACCGGATGTAGCTTCCACCATTCAAGTCGAGGGTCGCACCATTGAGCGAGCGCTGCGACGGGCGGAGCGCAAAGGCGACGAGTTCGGCGACCTCCGAGGGTTGCGCCATCTCGCCGATCGGAATGTCCGAGACGGCAGCCTGCTTGCCGAATTTCGCGATGAAGTCCTCGGCCATCTCGGTCTGCACCCAACCAGGAGCGATCGCGACGGCGACGATGCCATCTGCGCCGAAGCTTCGGGCGATGGATTTCGTAAGGTTGATGAGCGCCGCCTTGCTCGCACCATAAGCCATCGCATCGGCCGCGTAGCCGCGTTGTCCGGCGCGGCTCGCCATGTTGACGATCGTCCCACCGCCATGCGCCTTGAAGTGTCGGAGCGCCTCCTTGCAGAGATCGGCGGCAGCGAAGAAGTTCACCTGGAACTCCTTCCGCCATGCGGCCTGCCAGACATCGGGCTCCGCCTCGATCGGGATCTCGGTGCGAATTCCGGCATTGTTCACCACGCCATGGATGCGCTCGCACAGCCCTGCCGCGTCCTGCCAGAGCCCGAAAGCTCCGTCGGCAGCGGACAGGTCTGCCTGGACGATCCATCCCTGTCCCTGGATGCGCTCCAGGAGAGCTTCCGCGCCGGATCGGTCGCGGCCGTACTGGATGATGGGCCGCGCGCCCTCCCCGGCCAGGCGCTCGACGATCGCTGCTCCGATCCCTCCGGAGGCTCCCGTGACCAGGATATTCTGGCCCGCGAGGGGCCGCTCGAAGGTCGCCATGTCCGGCCTCCGTCAGTCCAGCATGTCGACCTGTGGGCCCCAGGTATCGGACAGGGCGAACCCGTTCTTGAAGGGATCGTCCTCAGCGAGCCTGAGGGTTTCCCGACCATAGATCCAACCCTGCCCCGTGATCCTGGGCAGCACGGCACGCCGTCCGCCGACTTCGGTCTCGCCGATGGCCTCCGCGACGAACTCGCCTCCGATGATCGAGCGCGATGTCCGGCGATCGCCGACCGAGATCTCTCCGCGCGCCAGGAGTGTCGCTAGGTTGGCCGAACTCCCTGTCCCGCAGGGGGAACGGTCGACGCGGCCTGGTTTCAGCGTCGTGCAGGTCCGGATGGCGCCGTCCGGCTCGCGCCCCCTGAACATCACGTAAGCGATCTCGTCGACGCCCGGCAGTTGCGGGTGCTTGACGCTCACCTGCTCCGCCAGCAAGGCCTTGAGTTCGATCCCCGCCTCGGCAAGCTGACGTGCATTGGCGGGCGCGATGTCGAGGCCGATCTGGCCCACATCGACGATGGCGTAGTAGACCCCGCCAAAGGCAATATCGACCCTGATGCTTCCCCACTGGGGTGTCTCGATCACCTTATCCAAGGTCTCCGCGAAGCTCGGCACATTGTCGAGGCTGACCGACACGCATCGGCCGTTCCGGCAAATGGCACGCGCGACAATCAGCCCGGCGGGTGTGTCGAGCCGCACGATCGTCTCAGGTTCGCGCATCGGCACCCGGCCGCTCTCGAGCAGCGCCGTCACGACGCAGATGCAGTTGCTGCCCGACATCGGATGGGCACGGTCGGCTTGCAGGACGATGAAGCCTGCATCCGCGTCGGGTCGCGTGGGCCCGACCAGGAGGTTGACCGACATCGCCACGCTCGCGCGGGGCTCGAACGTCACGAAGCGCCGGAGGCTGTCATCGACATTGTTGATGTGGTTCATCTTGTCGAGCATGGTCGCCCCGGGAATGCCCGGGGCACCGCCGACGATCACCTTGCCAATCTCACCCTGGCAATGCATCTGGAGCAGGTCGAGCGAACGATCCCAGTTCATCATGCCGTCTCCGTCTGCTTGATGTACCAGCCCCACGGATCCTCGCTCACGTACTTGGTGACCTGCTTCGTCTCGAGATAGTTCTCCAGGCCCCACCGCCCGAGCTCGCGGCCGATGCCTGACTGCTTGTAGCCACCCCAAGGCGCCTCGGTGAAGGTAGGCTGCGAGCAGTTGATCCAGACGATGCCAGCACGGAAGGCTGCCGCAACCCGCTCGGCCCGGGTATCATCCTCGGACATCACCGCAGCGGCGAGGCCATAGCGGGAGTCGTTGGCGAGCTCGACCGCCTCCTCCTCCGTCGAGAACGGTCGGACACAGACGACGGGACCGAAGATTTCCTCCTTCCACGCATCGCTGTCGAGCGGGACGTCCGTCAGAACGGTCGGCTGGAGATAGTAGCCCTTGTCGAAGCCTTCCGGACGCTGCCCGCCATAAGCCACCCTCGCCCCGGCCGACTTGGCTCCCTCGATGGCGGCAAGCACCTGATCGTATTGACGCTTGGAGACCAGCGGCCCCAGGAGGACACCATCCTCGAGGCCATTGCCGATCTTGATCTTCGCGCTCTCCTCGACGAGGCGGTCCATCAGGTGATCATAGATTCCTTCCTGCACCAGGACGCGCGAGGTGTCCGAGCAGACCTGACCCTGGTTCCAGAAGATGCCGAACATGATCCACTCGACGGCCTTGTCGATGTCCGCGTCCTCGAACACCACGAACGGCGACTTTCCGCCGAGCTCGAGGCTGACGCGCTTGATGTCGCGGGCAGCGGCGGCCATGATCTTCGAGCCGACCGGATTAGATCCGGTAAAGGCAAGCTTGTCGACACCCTTATGGTCGATGATGGCCTGCCCGGCCACTGAGCCGGCGCCCGTGACGATGTTCAGCACGCCTGGCGGGAGCCCGGCCTCGTCCGCGATCGCCGCAAGCTCGAGAGCCGTCAGCGAGGTCAGTTCGGCCGGCTTGAGAACCACAGTGCAGCCCGCCGCGAGCGCAGGTGCGACCTTCCAGGCGGCCATGAGCAGGGGATAGTTCCAGGGGATGATTGCGCCCGCCACCCCGATCGGCTCTTTCACGGCCTTCGACGTGAAGCGGGCGTCGCTCAGTGCGATCGGCTCCTCCGGATTGTTGTCGAGCTGTTCCGCCAGACCCGCATAGAAGTCGAAGCAGCCGGCGGCGTCCGTGATGTCCCAGTCAGCCTCGGGGAGCGGCTTGCCGTTGTCGAGAACTTCCAGGCGGACGATCTCCGCCTGCCGGGCGCGGATGCCATCGGCGATGGCCCTGAGATACCGCGCGCGCTCGCGCCCGGGGAGCTTCGGCCACCCGTCCTTGTCGAAGGCGCGGCGTGCGGCCCTCACGGCGATGTCGACATCCTCGGCGGTGGCCGAGGCAGCTTTGTGGATCACCTCCTCGGTGGCCGGATTGACGATGTCGAAGGTGCCGCCCTTCACTGGCGAGACCCATTGTCCGTCGATGTAGAGTTCGCTGCGCATGATCGCTCCATTTCAGTGTTGTCGCGTTGGTCCGGCGAGCCGTCAGAACCGGTTCACGCGGTAGGGTTTGAGATCAATGGGCGGCCGAACGCCCGTAACAAGGTCGGCAATGAGGCGGCCGGTCGTGGCGGCATAGGTGAGGCCCAAATGCCCGTGGCCCGTGGCGTAGAACACGCCGCGGTGCTTCGCGGACGGGCTGATGATCGGAACAGTGTCCGGAAGCGCCGGTCGGTGCCCCATCCATTCGGTCACCTCGTTGGCGCGGAGCTCGGGAAGCGCCTCCCTGGCCCGCTTGACGAGAACCTTCGCGCGCCGGTAGTCCGGCTCGGCATCAAGCCCGGCCATCTCCACCGTGCCGCCGACGCGGATTCCCCCGGCCGTGGGGGTGACCATGAACGCCCGCGCCGGCCAGATGATGGAGTGACGCATCGAGATGCCGGGATCCATGATCTGGGTATGATAGCCGCGCTCCGTTTCCAGCGGGATCGGCTCACCGAGCAGGCGGGATAGTCTTCCTGTATGGGCTCCCGCGCAAAGCACGGTTTGTGAAGCAGTGATGGAACGGCCGTCCTTCAGGCGAACGGCCTTGACGCCGTCGCCCTTGTCGAAGTCCACCACCTCGCCTTGCTCGATCCGTCCGCCCAACGATAGGAATTGCTCGCCGAGTTTCACCACAAGCTGGTAGGGGTCCTTGACGGAGCGGTTGTCGGGAAACAGGACCGCCTTGGCAATCGTCGTCGTCAGGGCGGGTTCGAGGTCGCGAATGGCATTGCCGCCGAGGATCTCGTGCCGGAAGCCAAACCGCTCCAGCACCTCGATGTGCTCCCGGTCGACTCGGAACTCGGCTTCATCCGCGTAGAGGCTGAGACAGCCTTCCGCGCTCAGCATATGGGCTAACCCGGTATGCTTGAGAAGTTCGTCGAAATCCTCGTAGACGCGGTGGCACAGGGCCGCGCCTGCCGCTTCCAACTCCCTCAGTTTCGACGGCCTGCTCGCTGCAAGGAAACGTAGGAACCAGGGAGTGAGTTTCGGCAGGTAGGACGGCCTGATCCTCACAGGGCCCTCGGGGTCGAGCAGCCACTTCGGCATCTGCGCCCAGACCGAAGGCCGGGAGGCCGGCAGGAACTCGGTGACTGCGATGCTAGCCATATTGCCGTAAGACGCTCCCTTGCCAGGAGCGTCCTTGTCGATGAGGACGACGTCCTTCCCGCGCCGTTGGAGTTCATAGGCAATGGCGATGCCAATGATGCCCGCACCTACGACGACAACACGGTCTCCATTGCTGCTCATGACAAGTCCTAGCCTTAAAAGACGCTTTGCATGGAGTTCAAACTGTGGTCATCCAGGTGTCGGCCACGGTAAAACCTTCGGGATAAGGATCCGTCGGGTCCATGCCCATCTGATACAGACCCGTGATCCAAGCCTGACCAGCGATCGCCGGTATGACAGCACTGTACTTTCCAACGGTTGCCAGACCATCAATGGTGCAGGTGAAGCGGCTCCCGGTGATTGACTCATGGATGAGCGTCTCGCCGGGCTCCATAAGACCCTTGGCATGTAGCAGGGCTAGTCTGGCCGACGAGCCGGTCCCGCAGGGTGAACGATCGCATCGGCCCGGTGAGACGATCACACAGTTCTTCGAGATCAGTTGGCCTTTCTCCCGGCGAAGCGGCCCTATGAACTCCGTACTCGTAATTCCCGGTATCGCCGGGTTCTCCGGATGCTCGACCGCTAGCTGTTGCACTGCCGCAGATTTGATTTTTTGCTCGACCTCACACAATTCGCGTGCTTCCGAGGGCTCAATCGAGAAACCAAGCTCGGCGGCGTCGACCATCGCGTAGGTCATTCCACCGTAGACGATATCGACCCTGACGGTGCCAAGGTCAGCAACCTCGATGTAACGGTCGACGTGGTAGCAGAAGGCGGGTTGGTTCACGAACCGGACGCTCGTCACCTTCCCGCCGGAGCATTCGCAGCGGACCTTGATCAGGCCTGCAGGTGACTCGAGCGTCAACTCGGTGACGGGCTCCTTCATCGAAAGAATCCCCGTTTCAAGGAGAACCGTCGCCACGCACATGGTGTTCGAGCCGGACATGGCCGGATACTCGGTCGTTTCGAGGATTACGTATCCCATGTCGGCGTCAGGGTGATTGGACGGGAGGATGATGTTGGCGTTGTGCCAGACCGCTCCCCGCGGCTCAAACAGGACCATCTTCCGGATGTCATCCATCTGGGCTTCGAGATAGACACGCTTGTCGAATATGGTCTCGCCCGGAACTTGGCCCACGCCTCCGACGATCACCTTGCCGCTTTCTCCCTCCGCATGACAATCGACGACGGACAGGACTCTCTTGAAGCGCATTGATTTGGCTCCATCTCTTCCGCACGAAGTTGTGTCTCAAGACATGTGCCTGAAGCGTTGCCTTGTGACGTTGGCCCGCTCATCTGATGGGAGTGCCGAGGTGGCAAGGGGGAGAGCTGATTTGTCGCCAGAGCTCGCCTCCCCCGCCACCCGACAGCATCACCAGTTCAGGATTGGTTCCATTGCGTTCCTGAACTCGTCCTTCTCGGCGGCCGTCAGTTCTCCGAGAGGTGCGCGGCAGACGCCGACCGGCGTGCCTTGCAGTTCGCAGCCATACTTGATCTTCTGCACGAACTTGCCGCTTTCGAGGATGTTCATCGCCCGGTATAGGACCGTCATCATCTCACGCGCCTTGTTTAGATCTCCCGAGCGGAAGGTGCGATCCAGATCGCAGCAAGCCTTAGCCATGCAGTTGGCCGGACCGCAGATCCAGGAGTCAGCCCCCCAGAACATGAAGTCCAGCGCAATGTCATCCGAGCCCGAGACCAGATCGATCCGCCCTTTGTAGCGCGCGTGGATGTCGACAGCACGTTGGAGGACGCCGGAACTTTCCTTGATCCCGATGACGCGAGGATCGTCAGCCAAAGCATCCAGGAGGTCGAAGGAAATCTCGATGCCGTCCTTCGGAGGGTAGTTGTAAAGCACGAGGTTGACGTCGGCGGCGTCAAGCACCGCGCGGTAATGGGCGAGCAGTTCCTCCTGCGTCGGACGCGTGTAGAAAGGCGTGGCAAGCAGCACCGTATCGTAGCCGATTTCCCTGGCACGCACCGTGATTTCGATGACCTCCCGGGTCGCAGGCGCGTTGGTGCCGGCGATGAGGATCTCGCCATCGTTGGCGAAATCCTTGACGAATTTGAGGACCTCTTCCCGCTCCTGGTTCGACATGGAGAAATACTCTCCGGTGGAACCGCAAGGCACCCAGCCAGTCGCCCCGGCTGCCCGCAGCGAGAGCATATGCTTTTCAAGAGCCTTGAAATCGACCTTGTTGTTGCGGTCGAAGGGAGTGACGAGGGCCGGCATGACGCCTTTGAGTTTCATGAGATGTCTCCTGTTCCTGAAGGTGGTTGTTGCTAGATCGCCAGCTTCGCCAAGACCCGGCGCTCGACGAGGGAAACGGCACGGGCGATTGGGAATGCAATGACGAAGTAGATGAGGGCTACGACAGTCAGCACTTCCACCGGTTTGGCAGTGTTATTCGAGATGTTCTGCCCGACGAACATTAGGTCGGCGATGCCCACGGCGGACACGAGCGCGCTTTCCTTGAAGAGGCTGACGCAGTTTGACAGAAGGGTGGGAATGGCGCGCAGAACCGCCTGTGGAAGGATGACGCTCGTCACCTGAACCCGCCGCGGAAGGCCGAGGGCGACGCAGGCGTCGAGTTGCTCGCGTCCGACCGACTTCAGCGATGCCCGGAACGTCTCACTCGTGATCGCTCCCATGTACAGGGTCAACGCAATGACCCCTGAAACGAAGTTGGGCAACTCGACGCCGAGGATCAGGGGCAGGCAGAAGAAAATCCAGAAGAGCTGGATCAGCACCGGGGTGCCGCGAAAGAACTCGACGTACACGCCAGAGATCGTTCGCAGGATGGCACTTTGGGAAGTTCGCGCGAGCCCAACCAGGAAGCCCAGGGCACATCCGAGCACGATGCAGACCAGAGTCAGCTGGATCGTCGTCCAGAGGCCGAGTACGAGAGCGTTCTGGAACCGAGCGAGGACAGAGAAATCGAGCGCCATACCAGATCTCCTAGCTCATCAGAAGTTGACGGCGGCGTTCGAGGTAGCCGACGATCTGGGTCACCGGGAACGAGACGGCGAAGTAGATCAGGGCAACCACCGTGAAGGTCTCGATGGGCCTGTAGGTCTCGGTCGCGAGCGACTTGCCCTGGTACATGAGGTCCTGAATGGCCACGATGGCAACCAGTGCGCTTTGCTGGAAGATGCCGATACCGTTCGTGAGGAGGACCGGGATCGAGGCCCTGAACGCGGTCGGGAGGACGATGTACAGAACCCGTTGGAACGGGTTGAGACCGAGCGCGATGCCAGCATCCAACTGCTCTCTGGGAACCGCCTGGATTGCGGCACGGTATGCCTCTGCGTTGAACGCGGTCAGGTTGAGGCCGAGCGCCAGGATGCCCATGGTCATCGCGTCGAAATAGACGTCGAACAGCATCGGCACGCAATAGAAGATCCAGACGATCTGGATGATCGCGGGCGTGCAGCGGAAAAACTCGACAAAGAGAACGGCGGGAAGCCGGATCACCGCAATGCGGCTCATGATGAGGAGCGCAAGGAGAAATCCAAAAGTCAGGCCAATGGCATTTGCCGCGAGCGTCAATTCAATGGTCACGACAAGACCTTTGAGAAGAGGCTCGAAGGAGATGGAATTGAAGTCGAACGAGTAGTTCATCTCCACCTCCTAGTGATGGATATGGAAGACGCGGTCGATGAACTCCTTCGTTCGCTCCTCCTTCGGAGATCCGAGCACCTGTTCAGGCGGGCCGTCCTCCACCACCACGCCGCCGGCACAGAAGATGACGCGGGATGCAATGTTCTTGGCGAACCACATGTCGTGGGTCACGATCATCATCGGCATGTTCTGAGCGGCGAGTTGCAGGATGACCTGCTCGACCTCAGCGACGAGCTCCGGATCGAGGGCGGACGTGACCTCGTCGAAGAGCATCAGCTTGGGATCCAGCATCAGGGCACGGGCGATGGCCACGCGCTGCTTCTGCCCGCCGGATAATTGGGCAGGATAATTCCCGGCCTTCGCCCCGAGACCGAAGCGGTCGAGAAGCGCTTGAGCGCGCTGGGTCGCACTTGCCTTCGTCTCGCCGCGCACCTTGCATGGAGCGAGAATAAGGTTTTGAAGAACATTCAAGTGAGGGAAGAGCGTGTAGTGCTGGAAGACCATGCCGATCAAACGCCGGACATCGGTGTCGATGATCGTCTTTCCGTTGGTTGCCGAGATATAGGGCTTGCCACCGAAAGTAATCGATCCGCTGTCGATCTTCTCAAGTCCCATCATCACGCGCAGCAGGGTGCTTTTTCCTCCGCCGCTCGGACCAATCACGACAACCCGCTCGCCCGGCTTCATCTCAATGTCGAGGCCCTTGAGCACTTGAACAGCGGGGCCATAGCTCTTGTGAAGACTTTGCATCTTTACGAGAGGAGGACTGAATGACTGCGTCATGGTCGATCCCGTCATCAAAGCTGGAAAGGGAGGGCCGGTTGCTCAGGGGCGAACCGGCCCTTGCGAGAGCTAGTTCGTGCCCTTGAGCACCTTGTCAGCAGCCTTGCGGATCAGTTCATCCACGTGACCGGTGGCGACCCGCTCCTCAAGGAAGATGTTGACGACCTCGACGTCGGCCGCCGACAACTGGCGCGGAAGGCCGAACGAAACGCCCTGTTTTGCAAGTGCTGGAGAGGGATTCAAAGCGATCCAGTCAGGGTTGGACTGGGTGAAGAGCAGGTTTGTGTCGGATGCATCGACCAAGATGTCTGCCCGCTTCGACATCGCAGCGAGGCGGGTTTCGTCGTTGCCGGGCAGCCGCAGCACCGTTGCCTTCTTTACAGCCGCGGAGACGGCTTTGTCCTGGGCCGTTCCGGACATGACCGCGAGCGTGACACCCTCCTTGTCAATATCAGCGACCGACTTTGCGCCCTGAGGGATCTTCGGATTGTTCTTGTTGTAGGCGAGAGAGATCTGGTACTCCATCGCAGGAACCGAGAACTGCACCGCCATCGCCCGCGGTGGGGTCCGGTTGAGGGCCAGCGACACATCCCATTTTCCAGCCTGAAGACCGGCGACGATGTTGTCCCAGGTCGTGTCAACGAAGTGCGGCTTGACCTTCAAGACCTCGGCCAGTTCACGGCAGAGATCGGCATAGAACCCGGAATACTCACCGGAGGCTGGGTCGCGCATGACATAGGGCGGGGCAACGGCAGCGCCACAGCGCAAGGTGCCTGCCTTTTGGACACCCTGCCAATACCCTTCGGTGGTTTGCGCCATTGCAGCAGTGGTTGAGAGGCCCGCGACCAGGGCAAGGGCAGGCAGAGTCCGAGTAATGGGCGAAAGCGTCTTTGAGAACATCTTCTTCCTCCGTGAGGCGCAAGCTGCGCGGTTTCAACTGCCGGTTAAGACCGATCTTCTGAAATCTGGATCTGTCGACTTGTTGTCGACTGATCAGAGACTGTCGACAGGCAGTCGACAAAGTCAAGCGGAAATCTTACATTGCTTGCATACGGGATTCCTGGCCCTATCTGTCCAGCACCTGCGGGGAGATGTTAAGTGACTGATAATGCAGAGAATTTGCGAACCAGGGGCAGCGGCTGGAAAAATGTCTATGAGACGCTGCGCAACGAAATCTTGGCCTTGGCGCTGCCGCCGGGGCAGCTTCTCGATGAGACAACTCTCGCGGAACGATTTGACATGTCTCGTTCACCCATCCGCGAGGCTCTGATCAGGCTTGCAGGCGACGAGCTTGTGGTCACGCTTCCCAATCGCAGCACGATCGTCGCTCCCATTGAGGTTGCGACCTTCCCGAAGTATGTCGAGGCACTCGATATCGCACAGCGCATGAACACACGCTTGGCGGCAGCGCTCCGGACGGATGAAGATCTCAAGATCATCGCGCGTCGCCAGAAAGAATTCGAAACCGCGGTGGGAACGGCTAACCACCTGCGGATGTCTGAGGCAAACAAGCAATTCCACATGGCGATCGCTCATGCCGGCAGGAACCCATACCTCGCCTCATTCTACGAGCGGCTGTTGAACCAAGGTCAGCGCATGCTCCATCTGCACTTCGAGTATCTCGAGCGGACTCAAGATGGCTATCTTCTCACCGACGAGCATCAACTCATGCTGGATGCGATCGCGGCGAAGAACGTCGACCTCGCCGACGAACTGGCACATGCTCATACCCGTCAGTTCCAGGACAACTTCATTAACTTCATGCGGGAGAACTACACGACCGATGTCTCCCTGGCCCCACTCAAGGCTGCAGAATAGCAAGGCCGCAGCATGAATGTCGGCTTCCACGGCCGCAGCGGGCGTGGAGGATATCAATAGATCGTCACTTTACAGGTTCGTTGTCATGGCATCGGAAAAAGTTGCAATCATCACTGCCGGGGGAAGCGGCATGGGCGCCGCAGCTGCGAAACGGCTTGCAGCCGAAGGCTACAAGGTCGCCATCCTTTCGTCCTCGGGAAAGGGCGAGGCTTTGGCGCATGAGCTCGGAGGCATTGGAGTCACCGGGTCAAACCAGTCGAATGAGGACCTTCGCAAGCTTGTTGATCTGACCATGTCGAACTGGCGCCGCATCGATGTCCTGGTGAACAGCGCTGGCCATGGCCCGAGGTCGCCACTTTTAGACATCAGCGACGACGACTGGCACAAGGGGATGGACATCTATCTCATGAACGTCATCCGGCCTGTGCGCCTTGTCACGCCCGTCATGCAAGCCCAGAAGTCGGGATCCATCATCAACATCTCGACGGCTTGGGCCTTCGAGCCGTCGACGATGTTCCCAACGTCGGCGGTCTTCCGCGCGGGCTTGGCTTCCTTCACCAAGCTCTTTGCTGATACCTACGCGGCCGAAAACATCCGAATGAACAATGTCCTTCCGGGATGGATCGACAGCTTGCCCGCAACAGAAGAGCGTCGGCAGTCCGTTCCGATGCAAAGATACGGGAGAAGTGATGAAATCGCCGCGACGATCGCGTTCCTGGCGTCCGAGGGTGCAGCATACATCACCGGACAGAACATCCGGGTTGATGGTGGCCTAATGAGATCGGTCTAACCACCCTCGACGTCATTTCGTTGCCCATCCAGCCTCCGCGCGGGTACTGAGTCCATCGCCGATCGCGCATGCTTGCGGCATGCAAGGTCAGGACTGGGTCAAACTAGGCCGTTTCGGGGAGCGGCGAGTGGGTCTGCTTTTGAGCAGACCACGAAAGTTTGGCTGATTACAGCCTCTTGTTTCACCAGTTCCCGTCTACCTGAGCCATAGACCCACGCTAGAAAATAGCGTCGGTATAGAACCAGCTACCCTGGGGATATTCGGATCATGAGCACTCCAAGTCCATTGGGAGTGGACGCCTTTTTGGATTGATTGGCTCAGCCTCAATCCGTTTCAGTCCTCCGGCATACCTGCGTATCAACGTTCGCGAACTGAGGCGGCTCAGCCCTTGGCAGTCTGTCATTACAAGGTATTTGCGCTTGTGAACTAAATAATATACCTATTTTGTTAAGTTGCCTTACACTTAGGGGGGGGTTGGATGTGAGGGTGGGGGGATCACTCAACAGTGCCAGCCGGGCGAACTTCACGGCGAGCGCCAAAACTGTGTTTCGGACGCTATTTGCCTTCGGTCCGGCTACCCGGCCCCAACTCGGGGCCACCCTCGGCCTCTCGCGCCCTACCCTCTCCTCGTCTATATCCGAATTGGACCGCGTCGGGTATGTGGAGAAGATCGGCGAGGTTCAGGGGGCCCTCGGGCGTAAAGCTGCGATGTACCGCCTGGGCCCTGGGGCCGGTCACATCATTGCAGTGGATGCCGGCTCGACACATGTCCGCCTGCGCGTCTCTACCATCGACCGCCGCCTTCTCCACAGCCGCATCTTCCGCCTCTCCTCGAGCCAACGCTACCTCTCGGAGGAAATCAGCCAAGCGGTTGCCGAGGAGGTCGAAGCAGTTCGCTCTATGACAGAGCTAACCTGGGGTCCCTTGCGAGCGATCGGCATTGCCCTTCCATCGCGGGTTGTCGGCCAGGATGGCGATACCGCCTCGACCCGTCAGAACTATATCTTCGCGAATTTCACACCGCCTCCCGATGTACCGCTCCTTCTGGAGAATAATGTGAACTGCGCAGCCTTCGCAGAGCACAGCCACGGCGTCGCGCGAGGGCGCCCCGACTTTATCTACGTTCAAATTGGCCTCAAGATTGGCATGGGGATCGTGCTGTGCAACCAACTTCTGCGTGGGCGCAACGGCGGTGCGGGCGAGGTCAGTCATTTGTCTTTTCCGTGGGGCCCAGGTCTGAGGCCGGAGAATTCCGCACTCGAAACCTATGTAGGGTCCGAAGCCTTCCTAGAGCGTGTACGCCAGGCCTGGCCTCCAGAGGCGGGAAATCCACCACAGGACACGGCGCACCTCCTCGCACTGGCGGAAGAAGGCCATCCGGTAGCTGCCGAGCATGTACGCCGCCATGGAGAGGACATCGGCGCTATTGTGTCGTCTGCCGTCAGCATCGTCGATCCAGGTTTTGTCGTACTGGGCGGAGGCATTGGCAATAGCCCTCTTATCCTCCCGCATGTCCGGACGGTGGTAGACCGGTTGACCCATCCAACCCAGATTGAAACCAGCATCCTCGGCTCTGACGCAACCGTTCTCGGGATCGAAATGCTCACGGCCGAGCATGCCTGCGGTCTTTTGATCGACGATTTGACAGCCTGATACTCCCTGCCGACCATTTCAGTTTTTTGAAGCGGCTGCTTCAATAAGGGAAGCCGTCTGCATCGCCGCCCCCTGAATATATTCATATTTCTAAGTCGACAGGAGAAAGACCGTTGCCAGGCTGAATTTGTTTGTTAAGCTGCATAACTAATAGAACAGACCGCGGAGCCATTATTTATTTTGGGCGAAGCGCGGCACCGGGAACAGCAGCTACATCGGAGGTATCTATGAAGCGCCTACGCCGGCTCGTAAAAGCGAGCATTCTGACCCTGGCTATCGCGACAGCAACAGCCGCCCAAGCCCAGCAGCCCGTCACGCTTCAGTATTGGGTCTACTCAGATTTTGCGCAGGGCGAAGCCCTCAAACTGCAGCAGCAGTTCATCTCGGAGTTCGAGTCCCAAAATCCAGGCGTCAAGATTGTCATCTCTGGCAAAGGTGACGACGATCTCACGACAGGCCAAGTCACAGGCGCTGCCAGCGGCAATCTGCCCGACGTCTTCATGAACGGGCTCGCTGTCGGCGCGCAACTCGTCGAGGCCAAAGCGCTCGAGAACCTCTACTCGCGCTGGATGGCAATGCCGCAGGAATACCGCGATCAGTTCGACAAAGACGCGATCGCCAGTTGCAGTCCGAAACCACAAACCATGTATTGCCTGCCTTATACCGGGTTCGGCGAGATCATGTTCCGAAATTTGACTGTGCTGAAGGAAGCTGGGGTCGACACCACTGTCCCACCGAAGGATTGGGCAGAATGGTTTGAGCAGATGAAGAAGGTGAAAGCCGCCGGAAAATTCGCGATGCCGGATCAGACCCAGGTCTTCAACTCGGTCGCCAGCACCTACGCCATTGTTGGACCAGATGCTGAATGGGGTATCGACTTCGCCACCAAAAAGACCCTCATTAAGCCTGAGAGCTACGCAAAGGCACTCCAGCTCTTCGTGGACATGAAACCGCTCACCAGCGGCACGAGCCGCAATGATCAGGCCACGAAGGACCTCTTCATCACCAATCAGCTCGCCTTCCATGTCGTCGGACCGTGGGTCGATCCAACCTACAAGCAGGCCGCACGCGATTCAGGCCTCAAATATGATTTCGTGCTCGTGCCCGCGGCTAAGGCCGGAGATCATGCAGGCATCAAGAGCTACGAGATCCTGGCCGTTGCACCCGGTAAGAATGCTGACATTGCATGGAAGTTCGCGTCCTATGTGGCCGAGAAGAAGCAGATGCTCCGCTGGGCGAAACTTCTCTCCCGCTACAACGCGAATGCGGCCGCCATGGCCGATCCAGAGGTGACATCGCTGCCGCTCATCGCCAAGTCGGTCGAGGCGGTGAAGTACGCGCTGGAGGTCCAGCCGCCCTACTTCGTCGGAGCGTATCCGAACTGTTATAAGTCGATTGTCACGGACAACGCGGCAGAGGTCGCAGATGGCGGCATGACCCCGCAGGAGGGTGCGAAGGAGCTCGTCGCCGAGCTGAATGACTGCATCGCAGGCAACTGAGGGCGACTATCCGAAAGCGTCTGGCCAGGCCCTTGGGCCCGGCCAGACGATTGCAGTGAGGCAAATCGTGACAGCGAAGAAGCATTTACCGCATTACCTGATGGTCTTCCCGTTCATGTTCCTGTTCGCGGTATTTTTCCTCTATCCCATCGCGAGCGGCTTCTTCTACAGCTTCCACGACTGGAATGCCACGAGCAGCGCACGCTTCGTCGGCTTCGAAAACTACCAACGGATCATCGCCTCGCGGGACTTCGAGAAGGCGATGTGGAATCTCGGGACGTATAT
The DNA here is from genome assembly GCA_000517005.1 of Microvirga lupini. Taxonomy (GTDB): domain Bacteria; phylum Pseudomonadota; class Alphaproteobacteria; order Rhizobiales; family Beijerinckiaceae; genus Microvirga; species Microvirga lupini. The sequence goes on along the minus strand of KI911940.1, from coordinate 16,923 downwards.
CGCCATTACGGTTCCGCTCGGCATCTCTGTGGCTTTTGGCCTGGCCCTGTTGGTGAACAGCTTCAAGGGTTCCTGGTCGAACATCTTCCGCAGCGCGTTCTTCATGCCTGTCGTCCTGCCCGCCTTCCTGGCGGCGACAGTCTGGCGTTGGATCTACACGCCGAATTTCGGCCTCCTCAATATGATCTTGGGCTGGTTCGGCATCAGGTCCATCAACTTCCTCAATGATACGGGCACGATGCTCTATGCGGCGATAGCCGTGGATGTCTGGGTCTCGGCAGGGTTCAACATGGTGATCATCCTGGCTGGGCTGAAGAACATTCCGAAGGATTATTATGAAGCAGCGCGCCTCGACGGTGCGAGTCGGCTGCAGCAGGTCCGCTACATTACAATTCCGTCGCTTTATCCAGTCCTCTTCTTTGTCACCACGTACGGTTTTATCTCGGCGCTTCAGGTCTTCGACGTGCCGTGGCTTCTGACAGGCTCCTCCTTCGCCAGCTACGGCGGCCGCCAGGGCGCTCTCCTCTTCCCTGTAATGGACATGATGGGGCGCGGATTTGGCTCTCTGAAATTCGGACAGGCTGCCGCCTATGGATTCATTTTGACAGCGATCATCGTGCTGTTCACAGCCGTGATGTTCCTTCTTCGACGGAAGGGGTATGAGAGATGACGGCCGAAGCTATCGCAGCCCTTCCTGGCACAACCCGTACGGTGGCGTTTTCAATCTCCGGTTGGACAGTCCTCAAATGGGTCATGGCTATTTGCATCGCTATCGTGGCGGTCTTCCCGATCTGGTGGATGGTCAATGTCGTCTTCGCGGAGCCAGGCACGCCGGTCTCCCTCAACCCACGCCTTTATCCAACTTCATTGAGCGCTGGCATTAGCAAGATCCTGATGATCATGCGCGAGACCGACTACATGAAGGCTTACTACGTATCGGTAGTATACAGCCTCCTGACGATTGCAGGCGTTCTGATCATCGGGTCGATGGCAGCATTTGAGTTCGCCCTATTCGAGTTTCCCGGAAAGCGGATCCTGTTTGCGACCGTCATGCTGTCTCTAATGGTTCCCACCGCCGTGACAATCATTCCGACGTATTTGCTGACAGCCAGCCTCGGATGGCTGAACACCATGCAAGGCCTAGTCGTCCCTGGCCTCGCGTCAGCCTTCGGTCTCTTCATGTTGATCCAGTTTATGAAAACGATCCCGCGTGAAATGATCGAAGCAGCCAGGCTCGATGGCGCCAACCATTTCGAGCTCTACCGCTATATTGCCCTCCCCATTTCCAAAAATGCCTTGGTGACCCTCGCGATTCTGACGTTCATGAAGACATGGGGCAATTTCATGTGGCCTCTCATCGTAGCGCCAAACCCGGACCTCTATACGGTTGGGCAGGTGGTCGGCCTCTTCAACTCGCCTTACTCCCACCAGACCGTCGATGTGGTGATGACGGCAAACCTGCTCGCTGCGCTTCCACCGCTGATCTTCTTCCTGATCTTCCAGCGCAAGATCGTTGAAGGCATCGCGATGTCCGGTTCCAAAGGTTGACGGAGACCTGAAGGTCTCAGGGTTGAACGCGATTAAGGACTAGCAAATGGCACAGCTCGAAATCGTCAACGTCTCGAAGTCTTATGGTGCGGTTGATGTTCTGAAGAACGTCAACCTGGAGATTTCATCGGGTGAGTTTGTCGTCTTCGTCGGGCCGTCAGGGTGTGGTAAGTCGACCCTGCTCAGGATGATATCTGGGCTGGAGGATATCAGCACAGGCCATATCCGCCTCAACGGACAGGTCGTGAACACAGTCGACCCTGCCCGCCGTGGCGTCGCAATGGTCTTTCAGTCCTACGCCCTCTATCCCCACATGACAGCCTTTGAGAACATGGCGTTCAGCCTGATGCTCGCCAAAGACAAGAAGGCCAAGATCAAGGAAAAGGTCGAGCGCGCCGCGGACATCCTGCGGTTAGAGCATCTTCTTCAGCGGCGCCCCGGAGAGCCATCCGGTGGGCAGAAGCAGCGCGTTGCGATTGGACGGGCCATCGTCCGTGAGCCGAAGGTTTTCCTGTTCGACGAACCGCTGTCGAACCTCGACACCGAACTGCGCGTGCAGATGCGGGCGGAATGATCCAGCTTCATGACAAGCTCAAGACCACGATGATCTACGTGACGCACGATCAGGTGGAGGCGATGACCCTTGCCGACAAGATGGTCGTGATGAACGGCGGTGTCATCCAGCAGTGTGGGCGGCCACTCGACCTCTATGATGATCCGGGGAACAAGTTTGTCGCGGGGTTTATCGGCTCGCCGCGCATGAATTTCATGGATGCGGATGTTGTGCAGGTCCAGGCGGACCAGATTACCCTCGCAGGAGTGGGTGGAACGGGAGGCTTCAATCTTCCCTTCAAGGGATTCGATCCGTCAATCCCCAAGGTTCAGATCGGCATCCGCACAGAGTATGTCAGCCTGTCTGATGAAACCAACGGAGCGATGTCGCTTCCCACTAAAGTCGCCTTCGTTGAGGAACTGGGCGACGTGACGTATATCCACACTGATCTGCCGAGTGGCGAGCGGCTTGTTGTCCGCAGCCATGGCAAGCGCTACCGCGGCGGCCAGGATTGTGTCGCCCAGCTCGATATAAGCGGCGCCCTTCTATTCGACGAAGCGGGTGAGCGCATCCGCCCGAACGCCTGACAAAGACGTTCCCAGTTTCTGCGGAAGCCATCAAGCAAGTTTTGGATCACAGACGAAGTAATGAAAGTCATTGTCATGGGATTGGATGGAACATCGGAGAGGCTCGCATGATGCCACTCCAGATTGGAATCGATATCGGGGGAACCAAGACCCACCTCCGTACCTATGACGCATCCGGGATGAGTCGCGACTTAGTCCTGCCCACAGCGGAATGGCGTGTACGCGAGTGGGACCAGGATGCCGCATCGCTCCTGTCCGTGATGGAGAGGTTCGCCGAAGGTGCACCCATTGCCAGTCTAGCCGTAGGGGCCCATGGCTGCGACGATGAAGCGGAGTGTCTAGCCTTCGAGGCGGCCTTCGCGTCACGTGTCCCTTTCCCGGTCAAGGTCGTCAACGATGCCGAGTTGCTACCTGCGGCCCTGGGTCTCACAGAGCAGATCGGCCTCGTGTCCGGCACCGGGTCCATTGCAGTGTGCCGGACGGCGAAGGGCCGAATGCTGGTAGCGGGCGGTTGGGGTTGGATCATCGGAGATGACGGCAGCGCCTCGGGGCTCGTTCGTGAAGCAGCTCGCGCTGTGGCTCTGCACCTCGATTATGGTGGTACGGACACGGAACCATTGGTGCAGCTTCTTTTCCATGCCCTTGATATTCCGTCCGCGGCCCGCATCGGGACTGCCGTCGGGTGTCAGGGCAGCGCGGCAGCCCTCGGCAGCCATGCGCACATCGTGTTCGAAGCCGCAGAGAAAGGATCCCTCCTCGCTCGGCAGGTCATTCGGGACGGTGCAAAGGAGTTGGCGGATCTTGTGGCGCGGCTGAGGCATAACGGGTCGGTGGCAACAACGGTCGTTGCCGGAGGCAGCGTCATTGCCTCACAGCCGATGCTGGCCAACGCTTTCTTCGAACAGATCTCCCTGCGTTTTGGCGGGCGGATGACCGCAAAGGTCTATCCGGGGTCGCCGGTCGAAGGTGCTTGCCGGATTGCCTCCTCGCTCGCCGCCTTGTCCGATCCTTTGGCAGCTTCGGCACACTCCGCCTCATCCCCCTTCTGAAGCCCCTTCCTGAAAGGTCTGAAATCATGAGCTACCGCTCCACCGTCGCGCGCCAACCGGAGTCGCTGAAGGATTGCTTGATCGTCCGGACGGAGATCGAGGCGATGGATCTGGAACCGCTAAAGTCCGGTCTTGTCGCTGTTACCGGCATCGGAGCGAGCTATGCCGCTGCTGTAGTTGTGGCCGGTGAGCTGCAACGGCGCGGTCGGCGCGCCTTCCCGACACGCCCGGTCGACATGATGAACGGCGGAGATCTCGCCGATGTCATCCTCGCGCTCTCTCACCGCGGCCGGAGCGTTGAAACGGTGCAAGCCCTGCAACATCACCCAAACGCCGCCAAGCTTGCTATCACTAAGGACGCGGAAAGCCCTCTCGCGGAAGCGGCCGGCCGTCATCTGCAGATCGAAAACGGCTCCGACGCGACACCGTCCAGCACTGGTTATACGGGAACTCTACTGGTAGCAGGACTTCTTCTCGAAAAGCTCTGTGGACCGACAAGGACGGATTGGGATGCAATACCCGGGCTCGCCGCAGACGCACTGTCCCGATCCGCCGAGAAGATGTCACGCATCGGCAAGCTGTTTGAGGGCCGCAGGGCCATCGATTGCGTCGGTGCTGGCTCTGCTCTCGGCACGGCTGAGGGCGCGACCTTGCTCATTCGGGAGGCGGCACGCATTCCCACGGGGCCTGCCGATACCCGCCACTACCTCCATGGTCCAATGGAGTCCATGGATAGGACCACCGGTGTGGTCCTGTTCGGTGATGGGCGAGAAGTACAAATCGCCCAGCAACTTCAAGAGATCGGCTGCCCTGTTGTCCTAGTGACCGCCAATCCGGAGATTGAGGACGGCAATATTCTAACCGTGTTGAATGTGCCGCAGCAGGAAAACCGCATTGCTCGCGGCATCCTCGACATTTTTGCGGCCCAGCTCCTTGCTGCGGAGCTGTCGGACGCGGCGGGCCTCACGGATACGAAGTTCCGCTATCCCCAGACAGAT
>KI911940.1:11750-12088 GCA_000517005.1 Microvirga lupini | reverse complement strand
TAAGATCAAGGCTGCTTGATAGTATGAGTGGCGCGGCGCGAGCCGCGTCCCTTCTTGGCCAACACGTCTAGGTCACGGCTCGCAAGGGCGGCGGCCCGGGGCAGATCCGCGACCACAACCGGGTTGTCGGCCACGCCGTGACCCTGGCCTGCGACAGCAGGCGGCGGAGCTAAGATCGTTCAGCCCCTTGAAGCCTTTGCTGTTGACGGATCCAAGGATGGTCTTGATCGCTCCATTCACGGAATCGACCGACCGGTGTCCACGTCGGTAATCGGCAACAATCAGAAGACCGTCCGGGCGGACCTTCATCCCATTCGGTGAACCGTCGTAAGCAGGGG
>KI911940.1:7316-11650 GCA_000517005.1 Microvirga lupini | reverse complement strand
ACCGTTGCATTAACCTTGGCCGTGTAGCGAGGGATGGCAAATCGAGGAGCCATCCTGTTGTCGATCTTCAAGCGCCGCCGCTTTCCGGTCGCGATCATCTTGCTGTGCGTGCGCTGGTACTGCAAGTACGGGATCAGCTATCGCGATCTGGCAGAAATGATGTCCGAGCGCGGTGTCAGCGTCAATCCAAGCACGATCTTTCGTTGGGTCCAACGCTATGCCCCGGAGATTGAGAAGCGGGTGCGACCATACCAGGGACATCGTTCAGGCTCATGGCGAGTGGATGAGACCTATGTACGAGTAGGCGGACGCTGGCGATATTTGTTCCGAGCGGTCGACAAACACGGTCGGCTGATTGCCTCCATGCTGTCCGGCCGGCGTGATACCAGAGCGGCGTATCGCTTCCTGCGCAAAGCTCTGAGGGCAGTGAGCGATGATCCTCCCTCTTCTATCACGTCCGACAAATTGGCTTCGTATCCGAAGGCAATTCGGCGCTTGCAGAACAACGGGCTGCTGCCACAGGATGTCGAACACCGCACCTCGAAATATTTGAATAACATCATTGAGGCGGATCATGGCGCGCTCAAGCGTGTGATACGGCCGACGCGTGGCTTCCAGACGATGAAAACCGCGGCCGCGACCCTGAAGGGTTTTGAAACCATGCGCATGATCCGTCGCGGTCACTGCACCCAGCGAAAACGTCAGGCGACAGGCGAAGTCCGTCTCATTAATCAGCTCTTCGGTCTTGTAGCCTGAATGACCCGTTCGACGGGGTTCGTTATGCCCTTTTCAAGTTGCTGCAACAGTGCCGAGGCGGCGTGTACCTGTGGGCGAGCCGGGAGGACGCCGAGAGGATGTACTCCGACGCCTGGCGGCAAGGCATCGCAGCGCGGTTCGGCGCGCCTCCGCAGATCGAGTACTTCGACACGCCTCTCGTGGTCGACAACTCCGTCGATACGCTGCGGTCGAGCACTCGCGTCTGACCCTAACCAAGTGGGCTTGTCCATTCGCGCGATCGTGCCGGCGAGAGCATGGAAGTTGGTGCCGCGTCGATCGGTCCACGATGCTGGGCTTGACGCTCAATCGCGCTCCTGCGGCCTGTTGACCGGCGCTTCCGAGAACCGGGCCTGTCGTGGTGCAAGCTCGTGGCCCTGCGGTTGCGTGAGAAGCCCGTAGAGATCCGGGCGGCGACCGCGGATCCAGCGGCGGCCGGTGGCGAGCGGCAGGAGGCCGAGGTCGCAATCAACGACCACCAAGGCGTCTTCCGCCTTCCAAGTTTCCGCGATGATCCGCCCGTAGCAGTCGATGATCATGGCGTTGCCTGTGCGCACCTCACCGTCATCCTCGCCGACGCCATTGGCAAACAGTAGGAAATAGCCGTTGTCATGGGCGCGGGCCGGCAGCCAGCGCAGCAGCCATTCGCGGCCCTTGGGGCCTTTGAACTCCGCCTCGATAGCCTCAGGATTGTTATGCCGGTTCTCCCAGAGGGCGGGATCGATCAGGCCCATGGCCTGAGGGCTGCGCGAATGGCAGCCGCCGGTCTGGTGGGGCGCCATGACGATGTCGGCGCCAAGCAAGGCGGTCGCGCGGGCATTCTCCACGAGGTTGTTGTCCCAGCAGATCAGCACGCCGACCTTCACGCCCCAGGGCGTGTCGAACACCGTGTAGCTGTCGCCGCTGGCGATGTCGTCGCTCTCGAAGGCGTGGAGCTTGCGGTGGCGATGCACCTGGCCGTCGGGCAGGCAGACTGCGTAGGTGTTGAAGAGCCGCCCATCCTCTCCGCGCTCGATCAGCCCGACGCCGATGGCCATGTCGTGGCGGGCCGAGAGCGCGATGACGGCCCGCATGGAGGGACCCGCCGGCACCGGCTCGGCCAATGCTTCAAGCTGCGCGCGGCCGAGATTACGCACATGCCAGTATCCCGTGAGGCACATCTCCGGGAAGGCGAGGATCTTCACGTCCTGTTCGGCGGCCTCGCGGCAGAAGCGTTCCACCACCGACATGTTGTAGGCCTTGTCATCGGCCTTGTGGTGAAACTGAACCGTCGCGCATCGGATGGTGTTCATGGTCATCCTCGTTCTCCGTGTAGGCGGTGAGGCAGCGGTCGCGTTGCCGCCGCTGTGCCGAAGGCCCCGCTGAATGGCTTGGCGCTCCAATGGCAGATCGGCGATCTGGTCGAGGCTCATGTGCCTCAGGGCAGGATGAGATAGTGGATCTCTCGCCAGTTCCTCCCGCCATGATCCACCGTCTTTCTCCAGCAGCATGAGCCGAACACGTTTGAGGTGCTTGAGCAAGGCCATTGGCATTCGCACGAGGATGCTCCGATCGATGAGACGGCCGTCTCCTGTTCCGCCGTGTTCATGCCGAGATGCCGGATAGGCCGAGGTACAAGGCACTGGCAATCAGGAGAGCCGAAAGGATGCGGTTGAGCAGACGGAGACGTGTCGGGCTGCCGGCCCAGCCATGCAGCACTGCTCCCGCGAGGGCCCAGAGCCCGATGGAGAGATAGCAGATCAGGAAGTAGATCGCCGCGAAGACGAGGATGTGCGTCCAATCACCATTGGCCGCATAGGCTCCCATCCCCGCCACCGAGGCCAGCCATGCCTTGGGGTTGAGCCATTGCAGGAGGGCTCCCTCCAGGACTGTTGGCGCTCCCTTCATCTCCTTTGTGGACAGGGTACCGCCATCGAGTGCCAACCCGACCGCCATATAGACGAGGAACAGGACACCGGCCCACCGGACGAACACGAGCAGTTGCGGAATGCGGGCGACGAATTCGTTCAGCCCGAAGCCGATCAGAACCAGCAGCAGGGTAAAGCCAGTGGTTGCCCCCGTGATGTAGCCGATGGTCGGGCGAAAGCTGTAGCGCATGCCGGATGAGAGCGCGACCACGTTGACGGGTCCGGGCGAGATGGAAGCGGCAAGCGAGAAGGCTACCATCGACATGAGGAGTGCTGACGTCATCGGTTTGCAAAATGCTTTTATTAGTCATGGATGAAGGCTTGGATCGATCACCGGGTTTCGGTCAGGCTGATTGATTATCGAGACCCGCGACGAGAGCCGCATCGCAACGGACGGCCCGCATGCGGAGTGCCTTCAGCGGTGCGTATTCAGGTGACGAGTACCAGGCTTTGGCCTGTGCGAGCGTCGGGAACTCAATCACAACGAGGAAGTTCGGCGCCCACTCTCCCTCAGAGCGTTCGATGTCGCCGCTGAGGGCGCGGTAGCGTCCGCCATAGGCCTCCGTGGTGGGTGCCACAGCGGTCTTGTAGGTCTCCAGGGCTGCGGGGTCGCGAACCTCGCGGTTGTCGAAAATGTAGAAGGCGCTCACAGCTTGCTGCTCCTGACGATAATTGATGCCGGAAGATAGGGGCAATCCCGGTCGACAGAATAGACGGCCAATGCTAGCCAGTGTGTCCATCAGGATGGACAATGATGGACCTGAACGCGCTTGCAACCTTCGTGGAGGTGGTCACGTCGAATGGCTTCTCCGCTGCTGCCCGCCGGCTCGGGATGCCGCGCTCGACCGTGAGCCTGCGCATCCGTTCCCTGGAGGACAGGCTCGGGGTGAGGCTATTCAAGCGCTCGACCCGCACGGTCACCTTGACGGATGATGGGCGCCGCCTGTTCGAGCAGGCACAGGGTGCGCTCGGCACGTTGCGGTCCATTGCGCAGGAGTTTGAGGTCTCGCGCCAGGAGCTGACCGGCACCGTCCGGTTCACCGCGCCGGCAGACTTCCCGACAGCTCCCCTGGCGGAAGCAATTGCCGAGTTCCGCCGGCTCCACCCGCGCTTGGTTGTGGACGTCATCCTGACCAATGCAGTCCTCGACCTGGTGGCGAACGATATCGACGTCGCGGTCCGGGTCGGCTTGGACAATCCGCAGGACATGATCAGCCGTCGCGCCGCAGAGTTCTCCTACGGCCTGTTTGCCAGTCCGAAGTGGCTTGAGGCTAATGACGCACCTACCAGCCTGAGTGAGCTTCGATCATTCATAGGGCCGCCGCCTGCCGTTCGCGACTTCCTGAACCGCATCGTTTTCGGCGGAGAGCTGCTTCCCTCACCCTCGATCGAGACCAACAACTATCAGATGATCCGCGATCTTACCCTTATCGGATCGGGTATCGGCCTCCTGCCATGCATCTTGTGCGATTCCGACATCCGAGCGGGGACACTGGTTCAGGTGCTGGGCGAGAAGATCCGGGCACCTGTTCAGATGTCTGTCGCATTCCCGACGCGCAAGGACATGACTCCCCGGGTCAGGGCCTTTGCAGACTATCTCGTCGAGAGCCTAAACAAGTCCTCGTCGACGAATGGGTGATATCTCAAACTACT
>KI911940.1:4640-7216 GCA_000517005.1 Microvirga lupini | reverse complement strand
CGGCGGGCGCCCTTGCCGGCGGCGCCCTGTCGGCGGACGAGTCCGCCCGGGTGAAGCAGTACGTGGTACGCGAGAAGCGGCCATCGGTGCGGGTCACCGAGAGGGTTACGGTCGGCGAGGAACTCCCGTCGAGTGTCGAAGTGTACTCCGTTCCCGAGGATGTCGGCGTGCGCACCGAATATCGCTATACGGTGGTGAACGATCAGACCGTGCTGGTCGACCCGAGAACCCGCAGGATCGTCCAGGTGATCGAATGATCCAGTTGCTCTGATGAACGGCAGGGCCTCGCAAACCTGCCTTGGGTTTCCAGGTCCGAAGTCTGTTCAGCCGCCGTCCGGCCGTCGGGAGTCGACGCGGATCGGGTCTGCCATGTGGATCCTGTTGGCTCCTGCCGGGTTGCGTTCAGTCTGTCCAAGGAGGAAACGAGAATGGCTCGCAATCCCCTGACTCCCTCCCGCTCCGGTTTTGGTCTCCTGGGTGGAGGGGATCCTTTCCTGTCGCTTCACCGCGAGATGAACCGCCTCTTCGACGAGGCCCTCCGCGGCACGGGGCTGCCGGCCGGCGGACCAAGCCAAGGCGGCAACTTCGTCAATGCCAGCATGAACGTGTCCGAGACGGACAAGGAAATCCGCATCACGGCGGAGCTGCCCGGCGTCACCGAGCAGGACATTGATGTCAGTCTCGATGATGACGTGCTCACCATCCGAGGCGAGAAGAAGTTCGAGCGCAAGGACGAGAAGGAGAACTTTCATTTCGTCGAGCGCTCCTACGGCACTTTCCAGCGCTCGTTGCGGCTGCCCTACGCCGTCGACCCTGAGCAGGTCCAAGCCAGTTTCGAGAACGGCGTCCTGACCGTGACCGTACCGAAGACCGGGCGGCAGGAGCGCTCCCGCCGCATCCAGGTGCAAGGCCGCGGTTCAAGCAGTCAGAGTGCTCAGAGTGGCCAAGGCAGCGCAGGTGGCACCGGAGGTGAAGGCGGACAGGGCGGCGCGCCAGGCAACACACCGGGTGGTGCCAGCGCATGAGGCAAGTGGATCATGCATGAAGCTGGATCATGCATGAAGCAGCCCTCTGACGGGATCACCCTAGAACCGAGGGATCGGTCCTCGCGCCGCGATGGGCACAGGCCAGGCGGCGACAGCCGTGAACCACGCCCTGCGTGAGAACCCGTGAGGCGTGGCCCGGCCTGAGCATCTATGAGCGCTTCGAGCAGATCGTCTCGCTCGTTCTGACCGGCCTGATCAGCCTGGTGATTGCGGCGGCGCTGGTGAACCTGACGGTCTGCATCCTCATGCTGCTGCTGTTCGGGCTGCTCGACCCGGCCGAGACGGGCGTGTTCGAGGCGATCTTGGCATGATCTTCACCGTGCTGATCGCCCTGGAGTTTAACCACTCGACCATCGGCGTCCTGCACCGCAAGGAAAGCATCGTGCAGGTGCGCACGGTGGTGCTGATCGCGCTCCTAGCCCTCGTGCGCAAGTTCATCATCCTGGATGCGACCAAGACCGAGCCGCTCACCATCATCGGGTTGGCGGCTGCCATCCTGGCGCTCGGCTCGGTCCACTGACTCGTGCGCGACCAGGATCGGAAGGATGCCGCCGGGCAGGAGCAGGGAAGCAGTTCAAAGGGATAGCTCAGTTGGCTGGGCTTATGCCTTGGCTGGTCCGATGTTGTCGGCCACCTGCGCGCCGCGCCCCCAGCGGCTGGGGCGAGCCTTGCGTGGTGTCCTGCGCGGTCTGGTGCTCCATCTCGGCATTGATCTCGGCCCCGAGCAGCACAATGATGCTCGACAGCCAGATCCAGGTCATGAAGCCGATGGCGGCTCCGAGCGAGCCGTCGGTCTCGTTGTAGCTGCCGAAGTTCGAGACATCCCACGAGAACAGTATCGATCCGATCAGCCACGGCACGGAGGCCACGATGCCGCCCGGCGTCACCCATTTCCACTCGGCCTTGTCACGGCTTGGGCCGTAGCGGTAGAGCACGGCCAGCCGAGCGATCACTGCAGCTAAGAGAATCGGCCAGCGCGCCAGGGACAGGAGCCATTCGACCGCGGTGCCCAAGCCGGCGAAATCCAGCACGACCGGCAGGATCACGATGCTGGCCAGCGTGAAGATGAGGGATTGGGCATTCAGCCAGAGGAAACTCCGCTTCTCCTCCTCGTCATAGACGATGTTGAAGGCATCAAAGACGGCTTTCATGCCGGCGTTGGCGCTCTGCCTCTGTCGGGAAAGGCATGACGCCCCACGTCTACTGGACCACCCGGTGTTCAAGTTGTGCGCCCAAGGCGCAGTGTCCGACCGACCGGGAGCGGCGGATCCGACGCTGAGAGGCATGAGGCGGTGCTGGACGCCATAGAGGAGCGACTGCGGGCACGACCCGTTGCCATGCAGGTTCGCCAAAGCACGGTTGAGCATGCCTTCGGGACGCTTAAGGGCTTTTTTGACGACGGCCGGACGGGTGACCGTTAGAGGATCTGCTTTCCGTCCGGCCGACCATTGGGTCGGCTAGTCGCCAACCGCCGAGGATTTCTTCCGCCCGGAGGACCGCCTGCCGCCCTTCCGGCTGTCGCTGTTGCCG
>KI911940.1:1816-4540 GCA_000517005.1 Microvirga lupini | reverse complement strand
GGTGGTACCAGCTTGGTACCGGCTCTGATGGGGAACTCGGGGAAATGCCGGAAAGGCCTTGGGCCTATGGTAGCGGAGGAGGGATTTGAACCCCCGACACAAGGATTATGATTCCTCTGCTGTGACCAAGTTGAGTCCACAGGGACGCTGCAGGGCCAATGATATTGGCGCAGTTCCGCTTGATCGCGTGAACCGACTGATACGACAAGTTGGGGATCAATGCTGACCTCGGATTAACGCTCACCAAGATCACTGTTACCCCCTACTGTTACCCCGCGACTGCTTGCGACAGGAGAGGCTGCTGCGGAGAACGTCTGAAACCCTTGCCGGTTAAGGGTTTGAGATGGTGAGCGCGCTGGGACTCGAACCCAGGACCCTCTGATTAAAAGTCAGAGCGTCTTCCGGCCGCTGAAAGATCCCAAGAGCGCGCCGCACTAGCGGAGGGATTCACACGTCGCCGGAAACGCCCCATGCTGGATGCTGGTGATTTGCCTTCGGACCGGTCCATATGTCCACGTCTCCTCAAAGGCCCCTGCGGGCGCATCAGCAGGCTCTTGCAGGCCTTGTCGCTGCAATCACACGCGGTGAAGCGACAGGGGTCACCGACATCCTGGCGGCAGTGACGCCTGGCGGCGGCAAGTCCCTCCTCCCAGTGATTGCTGCGGCTCGCCTGATCGAGGCCGGCCACGTCGAGCGGATTTGCTGGGTTGTGCCCCGCGACAGTCTCCGCCTGCAAGCAGAAGAGGCCTTTGCCGACCCGGTCTGGCGAGCCGTGCTTGGCCACGCGCTCTCAGTTCGTGCAGCCGACAACGAACCAGACCCGAGCCGGGGCTTGGCTGGGTACATCACCACGTATCAAGCGATTGCGGCGGCACCGGACCTGCATCTTGCCGAACTCCGCCGCCATCGCACCCTGCTCGTGGTTGATGAGGTCCATCACCTGCCCACTCTTAGCGAGTACGAGCCAGCCGCATCCGCAAGTTCCGGTCAAGCCCCTCCCCTGAACGAAGATGCCTCAGCTTGGAGCCAGGCGCTGCTGCCGCTTCTGGAATCCGCAGCCCTGCGCTTGCTTCTCTCGGGGACCCTGGAACGTGCGGATGGCCGGCGCATCCTGTGGCTGCCTTATCGCACTGGACCCGACGCTGGCACGCAGGAGGTTGATCTGGAGGCTCCCGGCTGGGCGATCACCGGCTACTCACGAACTCAGGCGGTAGCCGAGCGCGCGGTGCTCCCCATCACCTTTGGTGCCCTTGATGGTGAGGCCAGTTGGTTGCAAGCAGGGCGAACCGCGATGGACGACGTCCGGCTGGGCCCCCATCGTCTGTCAGGCCCCTACCCGACCGAGACAACCCGTCCTGCCCTGTTCACCGCTCTGCGGACTGGCTTTGCACGGGAATTGCTCCAGGAGGCCTTCAGGGCCACACGCAATCTCAGATCACGCCGGCGGGCTGAGCGGGGGCTGGCTGCCGATGAGGCCGTCCGGGGTCTCGGCAAGCTGCTCGTGGTAGCGCCTGATCAGCGTAGTGCCCGGCGCTATTGTGAGATGCTGCGAAGCTGGATGCCACCCCGGCAGGCCGAGAGGGAGGTGCGATTGGCGATCTCGAATGAGCGTGGTGCACCCGAGGCGCTGGCCGCCTTTCGGCTGACAGCGGAGCCGGCGATCCTGGTCACAGTGGCCATGGCCTACGAGGGGCTCGATGCGCCGGAGGTCGCGGTGGTGGCTGCCCTCACCCACATCCGCAGCCGCCCCTGGCTTGAACAGATGATCGCCCGAGCCACGCGAGTGGATCCTCATGCTGGTCCCTACGAGAGCCAGCGCGCCCTCGTCTTCCACCCGGACGATCCGCTGTTTGTCCGCTTCCGCCGCACCATCGAGGCTGAGCAGGGGATGCTGGCCCGTCAACGCCGGCGCAATGCTGAGGCGGAGACACCATCTTGGCTCGCCGAGCATCTCGCGGCACACCGGGATGAAGGAGAGGGACGTGGAATTACGCCCTTGGAGAGCAATGCGCTGGGTCTGCGCTACGCAACGCTGAAGCCCGGCCCGGTCTTCGAAGAGGCCCGCCGAGAACGAAAGGCCGACCAAGCACACCTGATCGAGCCGCCATCCGCGACGGAACGGCGGCTGCGGGCTCGCATCGGTGAGGCCGTTGCCGCTCAGGCAGTGGAGGACGAAGCCGGCCTGCAGGTGCCGCATGTTGGTGAGGGGCTCTACCATCGCTACAATGCGGTGCTGAAGCGGGTGTTCGGCAACAAGGGACGAGGCCAGATGACCCTGCCTGAACTCGAGGCAGCTTTGACTTGGTTGGAGCGCAACCGCCTCAGTGATCACCTCCACCACTTGGAAGGCGATCCCCGTTACGCTTGGACAGCGGCTCGACGGCGCCGCTTGGTCTGGGACCAATCGTCCTCCCACTCCAGCTCTGAGGCTAAACGCTCGGCTACGTCGGCGAATATCGCCCCGAAGGGCAGTTCGCCCCAATAGGGCATTAGATTGCAGCGGCAGGGTTGGTGGCGTGCTCGGCCAAGTCCGAGAGGATCTGATCAGTGTTTTCTTCCTGGATCAGGTTCTCCTGAGTGAGCCTCGGCCGTTGTGAAGCCAAGCTGCTGCGGACCCACTGGGCGAGGTCATGCCCGGATTGAGTCACGGATACTCTTCTGAGGGAATCGTTGCCCCCAAATGCCCTTTCATTTACCCACAAGCCTCGCGCTGAGGGAGGCGCC
>KI911940.1:0-1716 GCA_000517005.1 Microvirga lupini | reverse complement strand
GCTTAGACGAGATCATCGCGGCAGTTCCAGCGGCCGTAAAAGAGCTCGACTGAAAGCAGATGGCGGCTGTTTTGCGGTCGAGGGTTCTTATGCTAAGGTTGTACCGTGAGCGACCGTCGGGAAGGCTTCCGGATGATGCGCTTCTTTTTTCACCTTAGCAGCCTGTTCCGAATCGGAATGGTCTTACTGCCAATTGCGGCGGCGGGAGCGCCGGCCGCCATAGCTGAGGAGACCACAAAGCCGGGCGAGCAGCCTCCATCGGCAGACCCGGTCGCGGGCGCCGTCACCCAGGCGAACCCAACGCCCCGCCAATGGCGTCCCACTCTCGCTGATCTCGCCCGTTCGGCACCATTGGTGTTCCGTGGTCGGGCCTCCGAGCAGACCAGCGAGCGTGATCCGCGCGGTCTAATCATCACGCGCACTCGGTTCGAGATCGACGAGGTGTTGATTGGGTCCCCCGAGACGCGCTCCGTAGCGCTCACGACTCCTGGAGGGAGGATCGGGAATGAGGTGATGAGGGTCACCCACGTTCCACGTTTTGTGCCCGGGCCCACCTACATCGTCTTTGTCGAGCCGGGTCGACCTATGAACGCCACCTACATCCCCTTTACCGAACCGGGCCGACCTATGGGTGACGAGAACGGCGTATTTATCGTCGACGCCGCGCGCAACATCGTCCGGACCGCGACGGGTCGCATCGTTCTCGGAGTCGAGGACGGAAACCTGCGCCTCGGAGCCTTCCTGCCAGCAGACGGGACCGATCCCAGGTCAAGAGCCGGAAGCGAACAGGCGCCGACCGTCTCCGGGGGAATCATCGCCGCAGAGACGGCAGCGGTACCGGAACAGCAGCTGCGCGCGATGACACCAGAGGAGTTCGTGAGAGTGATCCAGGCGCTCGGCGCCGCTCGCTAATGCTCGTCTGCTGACGAAGGAGGAGCCTATGACACGACTCTGGGCGGGCGTGCTGGGTGCGGTGCTCAGCCTGACCGGGATCGCGAATGCCCAAGCTTTCGTGATTTGTGGGTTCCACGATCGGCCTTTCATTATGCGCGCCATCTTTTGGAACTCTGAGTTCTGGGTCGACATGGTCGCGAACGAGGCGGGCAAATGGAATTCCGTGCATCCGGTCGTGTCAATCAACCGTGAGCGCCGGTCCACAGTGCCGACCGGACGCGACAACCTCAACGTGGTCGCCTGGCTCTCGGATGCCTCGTTGCAGTCCGCCTACGGCTCGGGTTGGGGCACGAGCGTCGGGCGCACGATCATTTGGCTCGACGGCGAATGCGGCCGGATCATCGAAGCAGACATGATATTCAATCCGAGCATCACGCTCTTCACCGCGCAGCGGCAGGTTCCGTACTCGCTTGGCTTTCAGGAGATCGTGCTGCACGAGCTTGGACATGCGTTGACCCTCGATCATGAAGAGACGACGCCGGCCGTAATGACGGATGGGGTCGCGGTGAGCGACGTACTCTACACCCAGGATAAGGTCGGGTGGTTCCGCTCGGCACAGTTCCGGTTCTCGCCCCAGGATAGGAGCGACATGGGGATTTTCCCGCTCCGCGCCGCCGGTGGCACGAAGCGATATGCCACAATCAGCCCTTCGACGGTCGCGGCAGGTTCGACGTTTACGGTGCGTGACATCACGGTCGAGAACCTGAGCTCCGGGATCACGTTTTCGAATCCGCAGTTCAGGGCGTTTCTGGTCCCGACATC
>KI911939.1:32318-33296 GCA_000517005.1 Microvirga lupini | reverse complement strand
AAGCCCTGTCTGCTCAATTCGGGGGCTGCAACAGAACTGATCGCAAGGCACCCCACCTCGTCAGCAATGGCATCCAGCGATAGAGTCAAAGAGGCTGGGAATTCCTCCCGGCGGACAGCATGAACCAGATGTTCCGACCACAACGGGGTGAGCAGAGACCTGTCCTGGATACCCTCACGGGCTCGGTCGAGCGCGTCACCTTCCACAATGCCGAGAATGGCTTTGCCGTCCTGAAGGTGCATGCGCGTGGCAAGCATGAGCTTGTGACGGTAGTCGGCCACACCCCTGCCGTTGCCGCAGGTGAGTGGATCACCGCAAGCGGACTGTGGATCAGTGATCGGACACACGGGCTTCAGTTCAAGGCCGAGGTTCTGAAGACCACCCCGCCGACCAGAGCGGAAGGCATCGAGAAGATCTCGCCTCGGGCCAAATGCGTGGCATCGGACCCGCCATGGCCAAGCGGATCGTGACGGCCTTTGGCCAGGAAACCTTTGAGATCATTGAGGCCAGCCCTGCGTGTTTGATGACGGGGTTCGTTGTGCCCGATCCAAGTTACTGCAACCTGTGTGGACGCCCCGTGTGACGCAAGAGGATTCTTCGGGATCGATGCAGCGCGTGGTCAGGGTCTGACATGTGTGCGGCCTCACATGGGGCTCACATGCCGCGGGCCCGGATGGGAGTTCGTGGATCAAGTCCACATCAGAGCCACGCGCTTCAAGTGCTCGTTGCAGTGCTTGTTTTCCTGATTCCGTCTCGTGACCGTTGCGCCATACCTCTCCTTCGCTCTTCCCACGCCCCAACAGCCCCACCGACGCGACGGCCTAGGCGGCCGCGGCTGGAGCCCGATAGACTTCACCTCTCGCCATCACAGCCCAGACGATCCGAGCCATCTTGTTGGCCAAGGCTACCCGCACCAGCATCGGCGGCTTGCGGGCTATCATGCGGGCCATCCACGAGCCTGCTGGAGCCCCGTGGCGC
>KI911939.1:31945-32218 GCA_000517005.1 Microvirga lupini | reverse complement strand
CGGTGTCACACCGATCCAGGCGGCAAAGTCCCGCCCGCGCCTGAAGGTCTCAGCCGGTGGCGCAAGCGCCGCCAAGGCCACTGCGGTCACCGAACCGACACCCGGAATGGTCATCAGCCGACGCGCCATCTCGTTCTCTTTGGCTCGCTGGGCGACCTCGTGATCAAGGAGCGCAATCTGACTGCCGCAGGCCTCCATGGCCACCGTGCAGGGCTTCTGGCCGGCAAAGAAGGTGAGAAGCTGGTGCCGCCGCAGCTTCTTGCGGAACAGCAC
>KI911939.1:27150-31845 GCA_000517005.1 Microvirga lupini | reverse complement strand
GGCGATGATCGAGCCGCCAATCTCGCGCGTCACCTCCTCAAGCCTGCTCGCCACGTTCACGACGTCGCCCACGACAGTAAACTCGATGCGTTCCCTGCCGCCGAGATTGCCGACCGTCACCGGGCCACAATGGACCCCGACTGAGACACGCAGCGGATTGGCGCCGTGAGCGGACCTCTTCCGGCTCCAGCGCTCGATCTCCTGCTGAAGTTCGAAGGCACACGCGAGCGCACGGGCCGGCGCGTCTGGTTGAAGGCCGATGGAGCCGAAGGTCGCCATGAAACCATCGCCCAGGTACTTGTCGAGGGTGCCGCCATGCTTAAACACGATGGCGCAGCTCCGCTCTTGGAAGCTCCGCAGCAAGGCGAACGTGCGCTCGGGCGAGAGGGGCTCGGTGAGCTTGGTGAAGCCGACGATGTCTGCAAACAGGACGGCCACCGTCCGTGTCGCCGGCTCTCCGAACGCAGTCCCGCCGCGCCTGGTAAGCGCCTCGACCACGTCCGGAGAGACATAGCGCGCGAGATCCGCCCGCACGACCTCGGCCTCGACCTGGTTCAGCAAGGTCCGCCGGCTGCGCCAGACGGCGAGTGTGATGAGCAGGGTGAACAGGGAGGTTGCAACAAGCTGGGTATACCAGGCCGTCAGGCCGACAAAGGCAGGCTTGAAGGAGAGATCCAGGGCCGCGGCCGACGTGAGCGCGCCCTCCGCAGCCGCATCGTTGAACCGCAGCGTGTCCGGCTGGGAGTAGATCGTGAAGACACCGATCGACCAGATGACGAGGATCGACACGCCCGTCCAGAGCACCCTCCTCGGGGAGTAGGTGAGCGCAGCTTCTCCGAGGAGAAGGAGAACGTAGAGGAATTCCTGGCCACGCAGGCGGGTCTGGACGGGCCAGTCGCTGCCAAGAGTGGCCGGAGGTGGAAGCAGGATCGCGGCCGTCACCAAGGCCACGTCGAGGACGATGAAGCCAAGCTTGATCGCCTCGCCATGAGGGCGGTGGCGCAAGAGGTACGGAATGTAACCCAGGAGGAAGAACCCGAAGGCGTACGCGCCGTAGTAGAGGTCGCGCGGCCATGGCACGAGCCAGACGAGCCAGATGGAAACGACAGCAATGGCCGTCAGCCGAGCGTAGAAGGCGAACTGGAGCCCTTCAAGTTCAGTCTGCTGAATGCGCCCTTGTAGGCGATTCGTCTCTTCGACGCACCACGATGAGCGAATAATATCTCTTAGTCTTCGGTTTAAAGTTGAGATCGGCACCATCAAGCCGGTCATCTGCGGCCTCGTTGATCGACGATGTCGGTCGTGCCCTTGGTAGCACCTCAACCCGTATTGTGCACGGCAGGAGTGGGGCTGAAGGGATACCAGGCCGGAGGGTGAATATGAGATACGACGCGTCAACGACGTTGTTCTCAAGCCATTTGGCCCGGTTAAAGCAGATCCGCCATCATTCTCTTTCACAGCCTTGATGTCTCCGTCCGTTGAACGCTGCAAGTTGTCTAATGTGCGGCTCGGCTGATTCAGGGCTTAGGCGATCACGAAATCGAACCGCCCAAGGCGTTCGGATCCGACCTTCTCAATCTCGATCAGGAGTGGTGGTATAAACTGGAAATCGCGGTCATTAGCGGGCTCTCCAGGGAAGAACAGTTGCGTGGTTAGGACACGCCCTCCAGAGCGCTGCACCTTAAAGTGTATGTGTCTTGTGCGGCCCGTGTGCAATCCTGGGATGATCGTGTTGAACGACCAGCGGCCCCCTTCATCCGAAATTTGATAGCCACGCAGGCGGTTGCCGACAATGTCGTACTGCCCATTTGCGTCCGCCTGCCATAGCTCCACGATGGCGCCCGAGACGGGGTGGCACGAGCGATCGACCACGTGGCCCCCTATTCTCAGGCGTACTCCGCCTGGCAGATCGGCCGTGAGATTACTGCGAAGCGGGCTCTGTGGCTTATAGAACGGGCCTTCTGCGGATTGCGGTTTGATCTCGTGATCATCGTCGCAGGCAGGAGTAAGGGGCAGCGGGAATTCTGATGTTTGCGCAGACAGGTAACGGCCTGACAAAAAGGTTAGCGCAGGTGTGGCAAAGAAGCCCGCGACAAGATCACGTCGGGAGACACTCATATGACACTCCTCAGAGTTGGAGATCCGCCGCTCATCGAAAGGAAGAAGCTACATGCTGATTGATGAACGGCAAGAGCGTTCCGGATTTTTAAGCTAAATGACATATGGCAGGATGAAATTGGCATAAGATGTCTCAATAACGAAAGTTCACCATTACATTATGCGTGGGACGTTGAGCCCTGCAACGATGTCGACGAGCAGCGCGAGCTTATGATCTTCGCAGTGGACCGAACTGTCGGGCGAGCCATGATGTCTGCAAAGCTGCCTGTTGCGCATCACTGCACGTGCAGAGCGGCAGCATGGTCGCAACCGTATCTCCGATGTCCGTTTAGAAAACCGATCATCGCGTGGCGCCGTCAGCGTTGATGCTGCTGAAATACAACGCGTCATATTTTGTTCTCCTACTTCGACGGCCACGTGCACTCATCTATCATGGGATCGTCACGCAAGTCTGCCAGCGCGGTAAAAAACTGTCGCAATATTTTACCGTGAGCCCCATTTGCCTTTTAGGCGCTAGGCGTATGCGTGCTTGATGCTTGCGCTCGGAATTCGGTCGGCTTATTCTACGGTGATAGCGCCATTGACTCCTTTAGGTGCGTCAACGATACACTTTCTTACAATTCCATGCTCTGCCGGCATATTCGAGCGACAAAACCCACTTAGCTTTGCCAGCTGACCGCTGAGCTATGCGGCGGTCTACTGCTGATCGTGGGCGTTTTCTCACGTCCGGTCGCGTTCGTATTGTCCGGACTGATGGGGTTCGCCTATTTCGTCGGCCATGGCTCGCAGGGATTTTTCCCAGTGCTCAACCACGGAGAAGCTGCGATGCTTTTCTGCTTTGTCTTTCTTTATCTCGCAGCTGCCGGCCCTGGACCACTGAGTGTCGATGCGTTGGTCAACCGGACTGGTGACGTAAGCCCCACGGTCTCCACGAATTGAGGTCGGAGAACTCTGCGATTTGATCTTTGTGAGCGGGTCGATCAGACGCGGGCTACCGCGACTGCTATTTCAGCTTTCGATATAGGGAGCCTAGCTATGTGAGGATCTATTTTGCGGTCTATTTTCACGAGCCGTCGGCTTTTAGTCTAGATCCTCCTGCTCTGCGTGCAGCGATACTGCAAGTGTGGAGCGATCTGTGATGATCCGGCCGGGATGGTGCAGGAACGGAACGCCATTGTTTATCTACTACCCCATCGTTCATTGAGTTCAGCGGCATGCGGCGAGAACTGAGAGGATACTACGCCCTTACCGAAACCGTTGCTCCAGATGGTGACGTGTGTGCGGGACGAACGATCTGACTGGGTTCACTCGGCCCAACTACCAATGCACCGAGGCTACAGAAAGTATGTGATCCATTACGACTCATGAACATATGAAGGGAACGCTGATATGCAACGCGCTAGGTATAGAGATACTCCTTCCTATGCTGATGACCTTACTGTCGCTGCTGGACCCATCAGATCGCAGTTCATCATTGGTGCAGGATTTCTCATTGGGATTTTGATTGCTATATCGGCAGTTGAGGCTCCTATCCGACATCAGGATTTTCATGTCGGCAATGAGAAAGAGGGGAGAGACACGGTCCAAATCTTGTCTCGGTCGAGGTGTATATCCAGCACTAATCTAACGAACTGAACCTCTGTAAATCAGGAAAATTGGGTAGATCCTGACAACACACGACACCTTCTTGAGCACCTTGAGTGAGAAACCAAAGCCCACGTCATATGCTCTGTTTGGATCAGCAAACGCCTCCCAATATTGAGAGCATTCGCTTCGAGCGTGATCATGGTGATGCTGTATTTTGACCTATGCGAAGGCAGAAAGCTATATCGTGATGAACAAGGGTCATTGTTCGATAGTATCGAAGCCGCGCGATATTCAGCCATTCAAAGTCTGCTTGAGCTTCTCAAGGCACGACCGATAATGGGGGATACCGCTGAACTTATGTATGTAGTCAAAGATATTTCCGGACGGACTGTATTCATAGCACAAGTATCGGCTTCCGTAGCGCAATTGCCTAATATTCACTTCCCAACCTTGAACATAGGCCCGTCCTAACGTTCCTGCCCTGCTCTGTCGAGCATCGGACCTGATCGTGTCAAAGCGAATACCGGCGGCATTAATCAATCGTTGATTGAGCGATAATGTTCCTCGTTCGCCCTCGATGAGAGGAATCCTGACGTGAAATCAGCGCGGCGGGCATTCAGACGGATCCGTATTCGGCCGCCGTGAAGTAACTGCGGCATGCCTCTGGCTCAACCAGATCGCATATGTGGACGTCGGGTAATCGCGGGTGGCGCGAGAGCTCTGGCGGAGACGCCGATCAGGCGACAGTCTGATTGGCCGAACAGAGCAGGAGCAGATGATGACTCACTACGCCGACCTGGATGTGTCACAAAAGGAGACCACGATCTGCATCGTGGATGAGCAGGGCCGTCGCCTCTGGCGCGGCACGGCCCCGACTGATCCCCGAGGCGATCATCCAGATGCTGTGCCGACACGGCTCTGATCTCCAAGTTGGCGTTGAGACCGGCCTGCTGATGCCTTGGCTCGTGCATGGATTGCGCGCCAGGGGCG
>KI911939.1:10520-27050 GCA_000517005.1 Microvirga lupini | reverse complement strand
GCAACGATGCCGAAGGGCTGGCGCAGATCGTCCGCACCGGCTGGTACCGCAGCGTTCATGCGAAGTCCTTCGAGGCGCATCGGCTCTGCGCCCTGCTCGGCGCCCGCCGGCATGACCACCCAGCTGTCCAACCACATCCGTTGCACCCTGAAGGTCTTTGGCCTGGTGGTTGGCCCCGCTCATGGTCGCTCTTTTGCCGAGCGGTCGAGACCCTCGTGGCGGGTCAGCCCGAGGTGGCCGGGATTGTGCGGCCGATGCTACAGGTCTGGCGCGAGCTGAAGGACCAGATCACCCGCTTCGACAAGGCGGTGCGCCAAGAGGTGCACCAGCGGGTCGAGTGCCGCCTCCTGATGAATGTGCCGGGCATCGGCGCCCTCTCAGCGCTGGCTTACGTCAGCGCGTGTCAATACCGGTTGAATTATGGTTCTTCCGCAAAGTGTGTGGTGCCGCGAACTCAGGCGGTATGGAGAACCCGTTGGCGCAACAGATCAAATCCAGCACGTCCATACATCTGCCGCTTGATCATCTTCAAACGGCTGATCTGCCCTTCGACCGGGCTCGTTGACCACGGCGTCGTCACCGCACCACGCACCGCCTCAAGGTCTCGCTGCAGGCCGGCCGCAAAGCGGGCTAGTGGCGTATGCTGCGCATCCTTGAGCCAATCATCCAGGCTCTCGCTCGATTGCTGGCGCAGCAGGCACGCCAGCCGATCTGCCAGCGTGGCGATGGCCACAAGGGCGGGTGCTCTGGCCAGCAGAGCATCGATGAAGACCCGATCCTCCCGCCCCAGCCCTATGCGATCCGCCTGCAGCAGAAAAGCGACGCGGTTGATTGTCGGTGGCTGCCACTGGGAGATCACTTCACTTGATGTGGCATCCAGCGCATCGGACCCGGCGCGGCGGCGGCGCGTTGCCCAGGCCCGCACCACCCGCGGTCGGACATCGTGGCCTCGTCGGGCAAGCTCACGAGCCAGTTCGGCGGCATTGCGGCAGCCCTCGCTCCAGCGCTGCTCCAGATAGGCAACATGGGGATCAATCAGGGTCGGACGCCGCGGCTTGCGCCACGACGGCGGTCCACCCTCGCACAGCCAGCGCCGGACTGTCTTGCGATCAAGCCCGAGAGCGCGGGCCATGCCGCTCACCGAGGCTCCGGCTGCGTGAAGATGAAGGAGCTCCTCATACCGCTCATGACGGCGGGCCTGTGTGGCCAGACTGCGTCTCTGCATCGCAGTGAGCGGCACATGCCCGGCGTGCTCGGCCCGAGCCACGTTGATCCGCTCCCCTAACACCGCGTGGGCGGCGGAGCGGATGGCAACATGGTGCTGGCCGACAACGGTTTGCAGAGCGACGCTGAGATTGCGCAGCAGATGCCAGCGATCCGCGACAGGAACCGCCGTCGGGGCACCCTGGCGCACGCCCTCGCCGTAGACCTCCGCGCGGTCGCGGGCGACAATCTCGACCTCTGGATGATCCCGTAGCCACCCGGCCACTGACGCGGTCTCGCGGTCCGGCAGGAGATCTGCGACAGTGTTGTGCTCCAGGTCGACGATGATGGTGCCGTAGGTCCGGCCGCGGCGCCAAGCCCACTCGTCGATGCCGATCACGCGAGCCGTCACAGGCGCCGATGGCGGGCTGCGCCGGACGATCCGCAGCAGGGTATCGGGACTGAGAGGGATGGACAGCCGCTGAGCCAAACGAGCCCCAGCCTCTCCGCCTAAGGCGAGCCCGAGATGGCGCTGAAGCTCGCCGAGGCGCAGGGAGCGGCGGGCATATGCGGCTGCGACCGTCGGGAGAGGCTCGCTGAAGGTGCGTCGGGTGCAGGTCGGGTTCGTACAGCACAGTCGGCGGACGCGAACGCGTAGCCGGACCGGGCAACCCTGCCACGGCAGGTCGGCCAGGGTGCGCTCATAGCACCCATGCCGGCGGTGCGACGGCCCCTGGCACGCCGGACAGACGACCGGCGTCGGCCGTGGGGTGGTGACGATGACGAGACCATCGGGCGCGGGCTGAACCTGGAGAACGCTCAACCCATCCGGGACGAGAGGCAGAAGACGTTTGGACATGGCGCCACCTGCAAAGGAAAGGTTCACGTCCAAGAAATGCCGACCTCTCCTGCCAAGCCACTTCGGCACCACACACTTTGCGGAAGAACCAGTTTCACTCCGGCATCTTCAGCGCGATCGAGCACCCGGAGCGCTTTCGGCAGTCATGTAATGGCGGGGCCCATCTTGGTCTCACGCCGCGGCAGTACCAGTCCGGTGAGGTCGACCGACGCGGCCGCATCTCCAGATGCGGGGACGAGCTGGTGCGATCGTACCTGTTCGAGGCTGCCGGTGTCTTGCTGACCCAGGTGCAGCGCTGGTCGCTGCTCGAGGCCTGGGCCGTGCGGCTGGCGCAGCGCAGTGGGTTCAACAAGGCCCGGGTGGCCCTGGCCCACAAGCTTGCCGTCATCCTGCATGCGATTTGGCGGACGGGCGAGCCCTTCCGGTGGAGCAAGATGGAGGCCGTTGCCGCATGGGAAGTGAGAAGGGGAGGATAGAATTGACCTAGCCTTCATCGTGAGGTGAGCGCCAGGTGCCGTGCTTGCTCCCCGGGGCGAGGGTACGGGTCATTCCGTGAGCGGGGCCTGTGAGAGCTCGATCCTCCAGCTGATCACGTTGTGGACTTTGGAAGGCTCGTGCTGTTGAACCCGATGAGGCGGCGGCCAGTGCCGACCGTGGAGAGAACCGTAACCCGGGGAGAAGTAAAGGTGCCAGAGTTGTTTGCGCTTGACTGGGGACCCGCGATTAGAGAACGGCCCCATCTCGTAGGAACATTTAGACATAGCTAGGCTAAGACTCTTAGTAACCCGGCGGAACAGGAAGTTTCGATGCGGGGCGAGTTCGGAGGAGCGCCAGCCGCCCTCCGGCTTAGGCGCCAGGCTGCCGGTGGCCCGGTACGCCGCCATCAGTCGGATTACGAAGGCAACCGAGACCTCAAGGTGCCGGGCCATGGCATGGCAGGAGTACCCCGCCTCGACAAACCGCGTCACCCGGCGGCGCAGATCCAGCGAGTACGGCTTGGTCATCACTCATCTCTTCCCAGGAAGAGGGCTGAGACAAGTGAATCACGAAGCCACCACGCTGCGTAGCCCCGATGACCTCGTCAGAACTGCTATTGCTTTAGCCTCAGAACTTGGAACATTTGTTACGAACGCGCTGGCACACTTTGTTACAAATTTCATGTGCTTTCTTTCTGCGTAATCTTGTACAATACTTGACCAGACATCCGTAGGAGCTCTGATGGAACCAGCACCACACATCGTGATCGTAGACGACCACAGAGATATTCGCGACCTCGTTGGCAAGTACCTGTCCCAGCACGGCTTCCGCACCAGCGTTGCAGAAAGTGCTGCAGCTCTCCGACGGCTGCTTGAGCGAAGTGCACCTGATCTTATTGTTCTTGATGTAATGATGCCAGGTGAGGATGGGCTGTCAGTTTGCCGCCAGCTTCGGAGTAATACTTCCCTGCCTATTATCTTTCTCACCGCAATGACGGATGAAACAGACCGCATCATTGGACTAGAGATTGGCGCAGATGACTATTTGACGAAGCCGTTTAACCCACGGGAGCTCCTCGCGCGCGTCAAAGCCGTTCTTCGGCGTGTTAATAGTCTTCCCCTGCAGCGTAACAGAGTGAAGGCTAAGATCTTGCGGTTTGACCGTTGGGTTTTGCATGCAGGGCGACATGAGCTTGTTGGCAGCGACGGGGTCGTTGTTCCTCTCAGCACGGCGGAATTTCGCTTACTGAACGCTTTCATCGACCACGCGGGACTTGTGCTAAGCCGCGACCAGTTACTTGATCTAACCGTTGGTCGGGCCGCTGATTGTTTCGACCGCAGCATCGACAATCAGGTCAGCCGCCTCCGGAAGAAGATCGAAGCTGATCCGAAAACACCGGCTCTGATCAAAACCCACTGGGGCGGCGGCTACAGTTTCACAGCTGAGGTCGTTCAAGAATGAGACACTTGTGGTCCCGTAGTCTGGCGGCCCAATTTATCTGTTACATGCTCCTTGCTCTTGCAGTATCACAAGGTATCGGTTTCCTGATATCGTGGGACGAGCGCGGGCAAGCCCTACGTGCGGCAGCGAAAGGTGAGTTCTTCAGCCGAACGGCATCACTGGCTCGGCTCCTTGAAACAACACCCTCGGGAATTCACTATGATATTCTGAGGGCCAGCGGCACGAACTACAGCCGGTTCTGGCTCTCGCATGACGAGCCCTATAGCGCAGTTGCTTGGCAACATGAAGCCCGTGCCCAACTGGCTGAGCCTTTACCCAACTTGAAAGACTCCCCTGTCAACCGTCCCACAAATCCTGGTGGCAATACTTCTCCAGCAGCCGTCTCAGCCGTAAGTGGGATAGCCGCCATGGCATCTACCGCTCCGCCGGAGTGGACTGACATACCCTCCACGGCATGGTCACTGTCCCGTCCAGCAAAATTTGCCTACATAGATGACCCGAAGGGAATGGGTCTCACGGTCCGCCTCGATAGCGGTGCGTGGTTGAACGCGGCCTACTCAAAACCGGTCGTGAACTCAATGTTCACGTCTCAATCCGCAATCTCTCTTATAATCACAGCAACTATCCTGTCTGTGATCAGTATCTTTGTTGCTCGCGGCGTCGCGAGGCCGATGCGGAGCTTGGCTGTTGCTGCAGAAGCACTTGGTCGAGGCGAAACGATCGCGCCTGTTCCCGAGATAGGACCCAACGACATCAGACAGACCGCAGAGGCATTCAATCGGATGCAGGCAAGGCTGCATCGGTTTGTGCAGGACCGCACGCGGATGCTTGCCGCAATCGGACATGATCTGCGGACGCCGTTGACATCTCTCCGTTTGCGTGCGGAATTCGTTTCGGACATCGAGTTGCAGGACAAGATGCTCCGTACAATCGACGAGATCGAGGCAATGACCGAGGCGGCGCTCGCTTTCGCCCGTGATGAGGCTGCCTACGAAAGAACAACGACAGTCGATTTGGCCGCTCTAGCCCAGAGTCTCTGCGACGATCTTGCTGACTTAGGTCAAGACGTCACATTTGTCGAAGGACCAGCCATAAATTACCGGTGCCGCCCTGACGCCCTACGCCGCGCTATCAGGAACCTGATCGAGAACGCTGTCCGGTATGGGGACCGAGCACGGGTAAGTCTAGCGTGGGGACCGGACACCATCCAGATACATGTGGAGGATGACGGGCCAGGTATTCCAGAAGATCTTATAGAGCAGGTATTCTCCCCCTTCTTCCGCCTCGAGCACTCTCGCAACCGAGAGACTGGTGGGGTTGGTCTTGGCTTATCGATCGCCCGTGCAACTGTGCGGCACCACGGCGGCGATATTAGCTTGCAAAATCAGCTAACAGGACTAAGAGCATCTATCAGTTTGCCTCCGCGTGAGTAGTTGATCATTGGCCCTTCAGCAGCCATCTGCATCGCACTACTCTCATGGCCTAGCGATTGACATAGGAACTGGTGGCCACTGCGATGCAGATGGCTGAAATGAAAGTACGAGCACAGCGGTCAAAACCGATCGCATTCCGACGGCGGGCACTGAGCCCAGCGAACATGTTCCGAGCTTCTGCCGCCACCGGCACGTCAATAGGAGTCGCAAAGATATATGCCAGCACACCCAACCGGCTCCGCTGCCTAACCCAATTGTACAATGTTTTGTGGAACTCGCACGTCATAAGCGCAGTTCCATTGCAGACCGTTACGGATCAGGCAAATGAGCCCGCCAACCACCCACCAGGAGCCCACCCGCGGCAAGCTGAGGGCCAGCGGGAATTACGGTGAAAATCGTGCCGTCCCAGGCTCCCAAAGCACAAGCAACTCACCCATGAGATGCCTCCTCGGTCAAAGCCCTGAAGTACACCTCAAGACAACTTACGAGGTCGTCGACCCCAGAAAAGCGTGGCTTCTGGCTGCCCTTACCGCCATCCCAGTTAATGCAGTGATCACCTGAAATTTGTAACAAATTGTGCCACGCGGCGCTCGAGTGACACTGTGCGACGGAAACTGGCTGAAGTGGCAGAGTTCTGAGACAGTTTCGCGCTACTGTGTGACCAAGCGTTACCGTGGAGTTTGCCTTGATTAAGGTCATCATCCCTGTTTTAGTTGGCACATGTATCGCAGCCATGGCGGTGATAAACGTGATGGTTGCTGACGCCGCACGTTTAACGTCATCGCAGGCGCGTGCAACAGAACTGCTCCGGCTCTCCAATGACGAGATGCCTGTGAAGGCTGAACAACCAGCAGCATCGACTCGTCGGATCTAGTTACCGCTCTGATGAGTTATCCTCGGTTGAGTAGCTCGAACGCAACCGGAGCCGCTTGAGAAACTGCATGCGACGTTGCCATCTGGATGGTGGGCCAAAGGATTAGAGATCGCAATTGGCTAGCCGATGACATGCGCCAGCTTCAATATGGACCGAGCGGCACTGCGTCAGGCCAAGCAGCGCCTTATGCCCAAATGGGATCGGGTGCGTCATTCATGCATCTGAGCCTAATCTGAAGGCCCTCGCGCGCAACGAACGTACGCTGCCGCCAACTTCCACTACGTGGTGTCAATATCGCTGTGTGAATGAACGGCGATCTATGGCTTCTCTGCGCTTCCGCCCGATGCAAGGGGCATCGGCACAGGATTTTGGCGCGGGCCACAACAGCGAGAACGTCTTTGTCTCGTGACGTTTCTGGATGCGAGACATTCTTGGTGGCAGTTACGACCAGGAGGGCCTGGGGAAATGCTCTGAGTCCGGACCGCTTGAAGCGAGCGTGGGCGAGGTTGGGCTCGGTGGCCTCCCGCCGTTGCATGACCTGTTCGGGTGAGGCGCCTATGAGCACACGCTGGGGTCTTCTGTTGTAGGCCTGGTTGAAGCCCTTGAGCGGCGTCTCCAGATCGCGCAAGTAAAATCGTGACGTATGCGGAGGCGCAAGAATGCATCGGGAGGTCACAAAAAATTGTACCAATTTGTATCAAGAAGATTCGTTCGGCGATTGCGAGACCGGCAGTATGTGAGTCATGGCCGATGGAGTGCCCTGTGCAATGCAGCCTGCTCACCATTGTTGCCCCAGATGGTCCTTGTGGAGGATGCAAGCCGAAAATTTTAGCCGTAACTTCAATAATCTATACCGGCTTGTCTTTCTGGGGTTCGCATCAGGATGCATCTCTACGTTCTGACCGAACGATCGGCCGGCGAACCCTTCATAACTGTGGGCCGAATCTTGTCACGATACCTCATCGATACCGGAAGATCGCTGTCAGGATAGAGAGGGTGTGCCTTCAGTCACAAACGATTGATTGGAATTTGTGCAGTTCTAAGGCTCATATCGAGAGCATCATGGAAAACTGCAGCCGCAATCAGAATTCGGAGGCGAGGCATGATCAGCCTGACGATCAATGGAACTGTTCATCAATTCGATGCTGAACCAGACACGCCTCTCTTGTGGGTCATACGCGAGCAGGTCGGACTAACCGGCACCAAATATGGCTGCGGCGTCGCCCAATGCGGCGCCTGTACCGTTCATGTGGATGGCGTTGCCACACGCTCCTGCAGTCTCCCGGTATCGGCGGTGACGCCCGAACAGAAGATTGTGACGATCGAGGGTTTATCGCCGGATACTTCGCACCCGTTGCAGAAGGCATGGCTCGAACTCGACGTTCCGCAATGCGGCTATTGTCAGGCAGGTCAGATCATGGCCGCTGCGGCGCTTCTTCAGGCCAACCCCAGTCCGTCTGACGAGGACATTGTGGCCGAGATGACGAATATCTGTCGATGTGGAACCTACAACCGCATCAAGGCGGCCATCAAGCTCGCTGCCTCAGAGAACCGCGGCTGACCGGATCAGGAGGGATCAATGCCTGCAGCACTCGATGTATCTCGCCGCTCATTTCTCGTCGATTCCGCGGCTGCAGCCGGAGGACTGGCGCTGGGCTTCAACGTTCCCTTCACCGGAGGAGCGCTTGCGCAAAGCAATCCTGAGATCAATGCTTGGGTGATGGTGAGGCCGGACGAAACGGTGGTGGTCCGGGTCGGCCGCGTCGAGATGGGGCAGGGGACCTTGACAGGTCTCGCCCAACTCGTTGCGGAAGAGCTTGAATGTGACTGGGCGAAGGTAACAACCGAGTATCCGACGCCGGGCCAGAACGTGGCCCGCAGTCGTGTCTGGGGCAATTTCCAGACGGCCGGAAGCCGGGGTGTCCGCGACTCGCATGACTACATGCGCAAGGGAGGCGCCGCCGCCCGGCAGATGCTGATTCAGGCCGCCGCCAATGGGTGGGGAGTGCCGGCCAGCGAGTGCACAGTCGCGAAAGGCGTGATCACTCATTCTCCATCAGGTCGCACAACAACCTATGGCAAGGTCGCCGAGGCAGCCTCGAAGCTCGAAGTCCCGAAGGACGTTCAACTCAAGGATCCTAAGAACTGGACGATTGCCGGAAAACCCGTCAAGCGGCTCGACACCGCCGAAAAGCTGAACGGGTCACAGATCTACAGCATCGATGTGAAGCGTCCAGGGATGCTCAACGCTGCCATCAAGGCATGCCCGGTGTTCGGCGGGAAGCTCAAGAGCTTCGATGCTGCACAGGTCCAAGGCATGCCCGGAGTCAAGACGGTCGTCGCTGTCGGTGACAACGCGGTTGCGGTCATTGCGGACACATGGTGGCGTGCCAAGACGGCGCTCGATGCCCTACCCACCGAATGGGACGGGGGGCCCAATGTCTCCCTCTCCAGTGCAGGCATTGACCGGATGCTTAAAGAAGGGCTGACCGCGGAGCAGGCCTTCGTCGGCAACCAAGCCGGCGACGTCAAAGCAGCCATTGCAAATGCCGCCAAGAAAGTGGAGGCCGACTACGGCTTCCCATATCAGCACCATGCCACCATGGAGCCTATGAATGCCACGGCTCTGTGGTCCAACGACAAATGCGAGGTGTGGACAGCCACGCAGAATGCCGAAGCCGCCCTTGCGACGACTGTTGCCGCTTCAGGCCTGCCCATCGACAAGTGCGATGTCTACCGCCTCCATCTTGGTGGTGGTTTTGGCCGGCGGTCCACCAGCCACGATTTCGTCCGACAGGCAGTGCTAATTGCCAAGCAAATGCCCGGCACACCGGTGAAGCTGATCTGGTCCCGTGAGGAGGACATGCTGCACGGACATTATCACCCGATCACTCAGGCCAGGATGGTTGGGACCCTCGATGCGGACGGGAACCTGACCGGACTGCACATGCGCATCTCCGGTCAGTCCATCCTGGCGGGTGTCAATCCCCAGGGTCTCCAGAACGGGCGGGATCCCGCCACATTCCAGGGCCTAAATCCAAGCGGGACGGAGGGTGTGCTCGGCTACACAATCCCAAACCTGCTCATCGAGCATGCCATGCGAAATCCGCCGATCCCTCCGGGCTTCTGGCGCGGCGTGAACAACAATCAGAACGCCCTGTACCTCGAGTGCTTCATGGACGAACTGGCGCATGCCGCCGGCAAGGATCCGCTGGAGTTTCGGCGCAAGCTGCTCGTCAACCATCCCAAGCACCTCGCTGTCCTCAACGCGGTGGCCGAGAAGACAGGTTGGGGCACACCTGCGCCGCAAGGGGTCTACCGCGGGCTCGCCCAGCACATGGGCTATGGCAGCTACGTTGCGGCTTGTGCGGAGGTCTCGGTCGGCGACAACGGGGTTCTCAAGATTCATCGCATTGTGGCGGCGACAGATTGCGGCCACGCGGTCAATCCCCAGCAGATTGCAGCCCAGATCGAGGGTTCCTTCGCCTACGGCCTGACGGCCCTGCTTTACGGCGAGATTACTCTAAAAGATGGCAAGGTGGAGCAGGAGAATTTCGACTCCTACCAGATGATGCGGATGGACGAGATGCCCGCAGTTGAATCCATCGTGATGCCGTCAGGAGACTTCTGGGGCGGTGTCGGCGAGCCGACGATCTTTGTGGCAGCGCCAGCGGTGCTGAACGCCATCTTCGCTGCGACTGGAAAGCGAATTCGCTCCGGTCCGTTGACGAAAGCCGACCTGCGCAGGGCTTGAGGCCGTGAGCAGGAAGCGTCTGGCATCTGCTCTCGCGCTGGGAAGCATGATGTCCGGAGTGGTGCCGGCGGTGGCTCAAAGCATGGCGCCTCCCGGTGCCACAGCCTGCTCCGGTTGTCATGGCCCAGCCGCCCCAAGTGCGGCTGTTCCTCCGCTTCACGGCCGTCCCTCGGGAGACATCGTTGCTGCCATGCAGGACTTCCGCACGGGACAGCGTCCGGCAACGGTCATGGATCGCATTGCCAGGGGCTTCACGGACGAGGAAGCCCGCGCCATTGCATCCTGGCTCAGTCAGCAACGCTGAGAGGTGGGCATGTCTCAAGCCCTGACCCGAAGGACGCTTCTGAAAGCGGCAGCCATGGGAGCCGCCGCCGCTGCATTCCCCCGCCGGGCGACTGGCCAGGCCTCGCCAAAGGTGGTCGTTGTCGGAGGCGGCTTCGGAGGGACCACGTGCGCTCGGGAACTGAAGCGGAAGGGACTGGCCGTAACCCTCGTCGAGGCGAACGCTATCTACACCGCATGCCCCTTCAGCAACGCAGTGCTTGCGGGCCTGCGTCCGGTCGAGACACAACAGTTCAAGCTCGATGCTGTCGAGAAGGGTGGGATCGACATCGTTCGACAAAGGGCAGCCCGCATCGATCCGCAAGCCCGGCGCGTCGTTCTCGAGGATGGCTCGTTGCTAGATTATGACCGCCTCGTCCTATCTCCAGGGATTGACATCAGGCTCGATGCCCTGTCCGGCTATGACGAGGCGGCGGCCGCGGCCATGCCGCATGCCTGGAAGGCTGGAGAGCAGACGACTCTCTTGCGCCGTCAGCTCGAAGCCATGGATGATGGTGGTACGTTCGTCTTGGCGGCTCCCGCCAATCCGTTTCGCTGCCCGCCAGGACCCTACGAGCGGGCAAGCCTGATTGCGCATTACTTCAAGACGCATAAGCCACGATCCAAGCTCCTCATCCTGGATGCCAAGGACAGCTTCTCCAAACAGCGTCTGTTCCAAGCTGCGTGGCAGGATCTCTATCCCAACATGATCGAGTGGGTGTCCCTGTCGTCCGGCGGTAAGGTCATCGAAGTTGACGCGAAGACTAGGACGCTGGTCACCGATTTCGGACGGCATAAAGGCGACGTCGTCAACGTTATCCCGCCGCAGCGCGCCAGCCAGATTGCTCAAGTGGCTGGCGTTGCGGATCGGAGCGGATGGTGCCCTATTGATCCCGTGACCTTCGAGTCCCGCCTTCAACCGAATATACATGTGATCGGCGATGCCTCGATTGCGGGCGGCATGCCGAAGTCAGCTTTCTCCGCCAACGCCCAGGGAAAGGTCTGTGCTGCGGCAATCTCAAGCCTCCTTCGGGGCGAGGCTCCAACTGAGCCAAAGCTGATCAACACGTGCTACAGCCTCGTGGCGCCCGATTACGGGATTTCCGTCGCCGGCGTGTACAGTCCACGCAATGGGATGTTGACCGAAGTGGAGGGTGCTGGCGGCACGAGCCCTGTGAACGCACCGCCCGCTTTCAGGGCTCAGGAAGCTGTCTATGCCGAAACTTGGTTCCAAACGATCACCAGTGAAGTCTATGGCTGATGATCTCTCGACGATGGCCGCGGCTTTGGCTCTTCTCGCCATCATTCCCAGCCAAGTGATGGCGCAGGTCCTGCGCTCCTATGAGATCGTTGGTGACGCAATCCCGCAGCCGCTGACCGGGATCAGGGGAGATCCTGTCCGCGGTCGTGCCATCGTGGTGGATCGTCAGAGAGGCCTTTGCCTGCTGTGCCATGCCGGCCCCTTTCCGGAGCAGCGCTTTCAGGGAAACCTCGCTCCCGAGTTGACAGGGGTGGGAACCCGGTGGTCGGAAGGCCAGTTGAGACTCAAGATCGTCGACAGCAGACAACTGAATCCTGCGACAATCATGCCGCCCTATTACAACATGGATGGTCTCGTTCGAGTCGGGAGGAACTGGCAGGATAAGCCCGTGTTGAGCGCAGAGGAGGTCGAGGACGTGGTGGCGTTCCTCAAAACGCTAACGGAGACGCCATGAGCCGGCAGTCAGGACCCATTGAGACGTCAAGGCGTGAAATTCTTGCAGCCGGCGCGGGCGCTCTGGCGCTGATCATCGCACGCCCCGCTCGGGCGACGCCCGAGAGCATGGCTGCTGCCATCAAAGCCTTCGTCGGCGAGGCGGAGGTGCGTGAGGGAAGGGTGGCTCTCGAGATTCCCCCGCTCGTGGAAAACGGAAACTCCGTACCCCTGACCGTGAAGGTCGAAAGCCCAATGACCGCACAGGACTACGTGAAGAGGGTCGCCGTTTTCAACGAACGCAATCCCCAGCCGAACGTGGCCCTTTTCTACTTAAGCCCACGGGCCGGGCGAGCCCTCGTCTCTACCCGCATCCGCTTGGGAGACTCCCAGAACATCGTTGCGATTGCTCAGCTGAGCGACGGCACATTCTGGTCCGACAAGGCCGAACTCATCGTCACCTTGCCGGCCTGTGTGGAGAGTTGAACATGACACGCGCGCTCATAAATGTTCCCGCCAAGGCCAAGCGGGGCGACATCATCGAGATCAAGGCCCTGATCTCGCATCCGATGGAGACGGGATATCGAACCGGGCCCGACGGAGCGCTCGTGCCACGAGACATCATCAATCGCTTCATCTGCACGTATAACGGCGAAGAGATCTTCAGCGCGGATCTGTTCCCGGCCATAGCCGCCAACCCGTTTTTGTCCTTCACCACCACAGCAACGGAGAGCGGGCGGATCGCGTTCCGATGGATCGATGATCGGGGGCAGGCCCATCTCGAGACAGCAGAGATCGCGGTCGAATGAGGGGTGCGCTGAATGGCTTTGCGCTAACCGCCGGGTTCGGAGGCGCACTAAGTCTTTGCATCTCTCTCGCCATTGCTCAATCGTCGCCGCTGTCGGAGCGTAAGTCCGGATTCGATTTCATGAGCCCGGAATCGCAGGCCACCCAACGGGACGACTTCTCGAATCCAGGCATGCTGTGGGTTGCCGAGGGCGAGAGGCTCTGGAATGTGAAGGCTGGTGCGGCCGGGCGCTCCTGCGCCGGGTGCCATGGGGATGCAGCCGTGAGTATGAAGGGCGTTGCAGCACGCTATCCTGTCTATTTCGCCGAGAGCAGACGGCCGATTGATCTTCAGACCCGCATCCATGTCTGTCAGAAGACCAACCAGAACGTGACGCCTTTTCCACTCGAAAGTCGGGAGCTTCTCGCTCTCTCGGCTTTCATTGGGAAGCAGTCGCGCGGCATGCCGATCACGACGGGTGAAGACGAGCGTCTTGAACCGTTCCGCGCCCGGGGCCAGGAGCTGTATCAACTACGGCAGGGCCAGTTGAACTTCTCCTGCGCTAACTGTCATGATGATAACTGGGGCAGAAGGCTTGCCAGCAGCGTGATCCCTCAGTCCCATCCGACAGGCTATCCTCTCTATCGCCTGGAGTGGCAGAGCATGGGATCCCTGCAGCGGCGGCTTCGAAACTGCATGGTAGCAGTGCGGGCGGAACCGTATCCCTACGGCTCGCAGGAATATGTCGATCTCGAGCTTTTCCTGATGACCCGCGCAAAGGGCATGCCCGTGGAAACACCGGCCGTTCGGCCTTAACAGGAATCGGCAGCGTGCTCCACTATGCAGCGGCTGTAGATGCCGTCGAACGTCCTGCCTGTAAGTCTACCGATGGGAGGTGATGCTCCATCACAGATCAGATGCCGCGAGCCAATGCCTGTAAATGTCTGGTATGTTGCCTCTGTGCCTGATGTCTGAGTTTCACGCGAGATTTGTGCACATCCCGGTTGCGGTTCAAGAGCCGGTGATGGCACTATTGAGATCCGGCCGCCCGATGCTGGTCCTTTCACTAAGGGATTCCATGCTCTCCACTGAAACCGATATCCTGAAGACAGCTGAGACCTGGAGGCGCGAGGGCAGGGGGGTCGCGGTCGCGACCGTGGTTGAGACCTGGGGATCGGCGCCCCGACCTGTCGGCAGCCATCTGGTAATCGATGAGGATACAAATTTTCTCGGGTCTGTTTCCGGAGGCTGTGTCGAGGGTGCAGTGATCACCGAGGCCCTGGACGTGATCGCCGACGGAAAGCCGCGCATGCTTGAGTTCGGGGTGGCCGACGAGACCGCCTGGCAGGTCGGGCTGTCCTGCGGAGGACGGATCAGGGTCTACGTGGAACGGGTGGATTAGACGGCATGCGCCTGAGCCTCCTGTCCGACCTGAACGAAGAGCGCGCCTCCCGGCGCACCGCCGTCCTTGTGACCGATGTTGCGTCGGGCGAGCAGCGTCTTGTCCGGGAAGCCGAGGTTGGAAGCGACCCGCTGGCCCAGGAACTGCAAGACAGTCTGCGGCAGGGTAAGAGCAGGCTCGTCGAACGGGATGGTTGCCAGTTCTTCCTGAACGTGCAGACGCCTCCGATGCGGGTGGTCGTCATCGGGGCTGTCCATATCAGCCAGGCACTCGCGCCCATGGCCAAAGGCCTTGATCTCGATGTCACGATCATCGACCCGCGCACGGCTTTCGCGACCCCTGAGCGCTTCCCGGACGTGCCGGTGCTGGCCGAGTGGCCCGATACCGTTCTCCCCGACATCGGGATCGACCCGTATACGGCCGTCGTCGCGCTCACCCACGATCCGATGATCGACGACCCTGCGCTCATGGCCGCCCTACGATCAAAGTGTTTCTACATCGGCGCGCTCGGCTCCCGCAAAACCCATGAGCGCCGCGTTCAGAGCCTGACCGCATCCGGGTTCACCGAAGCGGATCTCGCTCGGATCCATGCGCCCATCGGCCTCGACATTGGAGCCGTCTCGCCTGCGGAGATCTCAGTTTCCATCTTGGCTGAAATTGTCGCGAGTCTGCGTAAAGAGCGGAGGCGCTCGGCGTGAAGTTCGGAGAGGTTCCAGTCGAGGAAGCCGTTGGGGCCCTGGCGGCTCACAGCGTCCGGGCCGGCGAGATGGTCATGAAGAAAGGAACCCTCGTCACGTCGGACATCGCCGTGCACCTGAAGCGGGCCGGCGTCGAGACCCTCATCGCAGCCCGGCTTGAACCTGGTGACGTTGCCGAAGACGAGGCGGCCTCTCGGCTTGCTCATGCGCTTGCAGGCAGCAACGTCGCTGTCGAAGCGCCGTTCACCGGGCGCTCCAATCTCTACGCTGAAACCTCGGGCGTTCTCGTCATCAATGCCGAAGCAATCAGCGGCCTCAATTCCGTCGATGAGGCCATGACGGCCGCCACCCTGCCGGCCTACAAGGCTGTTGTCGCAGGCGAGATGGTCGGCACCGTCAAGATCATTCCCTATGCCATTCCAGAAGTCCTGCTGCAGAATGGGATCGTGAGAGCCGGCAAGGAAGCCTTGCGCATCGCGCCCTATACGCGGCGCATGATAGGGGTTGTCTCAACGATCCTGCCAGGCCTCAAGCCAAGCGTCATCGACAAGACCCTTGCCGTGCTCGCCAGACGGCTGGAGCCGGCGCACGCCCGGATCGCTCAGGACCGCCGCGTGCCTCACGAAGTCTCCATCTTGGCGGAGGAACTGGCTCTACAGGCGAGTGGCTATACGGAGTTCATCATCGTCTTTGGAGCCTCGGCCATTGCCGACCGTCGCGACGTCATTCCTTCAGCCATTGAGATAGCCGGCGGCCGGGTGGAGCATTTCGGCATGCCGGTCGATCCGGGCAATCTGCTTCTTGTGGGCTCGATTGCCGGCAAGCCCATCATTGGCGCACCTGGCTGCGCCCGGTCTCCGAAGGAGAACGGCTTCGACTGGATCCTGCATCGCCTTCTGGCGAATGTACCCGTGACACGGGCAGACATCATGTCCCTTGGCGTCGGCGGGCTTCTCATGGAAATCGTCTCCAGGCCCCAGCCGCGTGAGGGCGGGGAAAGCGAGAGTGAGGAATGAGCGGTGTGGCAGCCATTCTCCTGGCCGCGGGGCGAAGCACCCGTTTCGGCGACGAGTCAAAGCTGTTGGCTCAGATCGGGGGCAAGACCCTCGTTCGCCATGTGGCCGAGGCCGCAGTCAATTCAACGGCAGATCCTGTCATCGTGGTGACGGGCCATCGCGCAGAGGAGGTTCAATCCCAGCTACAGGGGCTTCCCGTTAGAATCATCCACAACCCCCTGTTTGCCGATGGATTGTCGACGTCGCTGAAGGCCGGCTTCGCCGCATTGCCGCCTGAGGCACGGGCCGCCATCATCCTCCTCGGGGATATGCCATTTGTGAGAGATGATCTCATCCACACTCTCATCGCCGGCTGGCAGGGCAGGGGAGAGCCGTCGGCTCTGGTCCCCGTCCTCAACGGTCA
Organism: Microvirga lupini; assembly: GCA_000517005.1. Classification (GTDB taxonomy): domain Bacteria; phylum Pseudomonadota; class Alphaproteobacteria; order Rhizobiales; family Beijerinckiaceae; genus Microvirga; species Microvirga lupini. Next base: position 10,669 of record KI911939.1, on the reverse strand, counting down.
GAGAGGCAATCCCGTGGTACTCTCGCGTGCTCTTCAGGCCGGAATCGAAGGGCTGTCTGGGGATGTCGGCGCAGGCTCGATTCTACGCGGAAGGTCGGATGTTCTGGAATGGCCTACTGAAGATCCAGCCATCATTCAGGACATCGATA
>KI911939.1:10289-10420 GCA_000517005.1 Microvirga lupini | reverse complement strand
TGCAGGTTCCCCTTACATCGACATCCGGCTTCCATGCGGCGGCGGGGTGGATCTGCTGTTCCAACCCAATCCTGATCCGGGTGAGATCCGTGAGGCCGTTGTCTGTCTTGAGCGGCGGCAGCCGCTGGTTC
>KI911939.1:9803-10189 GCA_000517005.1 Microvirga lupini | reverse complement strand
TCCCAGCAGAGCCGTGATCCGGCGATAGCCGTAGCGGCCATACTGGGTGGCCAGTGCGATGATGTCCGCGGTTAACGCCGCCTCATCGTCTGGCAGTTTGGGGATCTTGCGCTGCGTAGAGCGATGCTGCCCCAGAACACGGCAGGCCAGCCGTTCTGAGACGCCGTACTTGGCGATCACATGATCTACACAGGCGCGACGGCAGGCGGGGCTTACCAGTTTCCCGAGGCAGCCTCTTTCAGGATCAGCTTCTCCAGGGTGAGATCCGAGACGGCTCGCCGCAGCCGGGCGTTCTCCATCTCCAGTTCCTTGAGGCGTTTGGCCTGATCCGACTTGAACCCGCCGTACTCGGATCGCCACCTGTAGTACGTGACCTCCGTCACACC
>KI911939.1:9271-9703 GCA_000517005.1 Microvirga lupini | reverse complement strand
CAAGCCGCTACGAGCAATTCATGGAGGCCCTGCTTTCGGCGACGGAATACATGTACTCCTGCCCTAACGTGCGCACGAACTATCGCTTGACGCCGCTCGATACCGGAACTCCCAACCACATGCGTGGCCCGGGTGAAGCGAGCCGGATCTTCGCCCTCGAGTCGGCGATCGACGAACTCTCCTACGCGCTGGGTATCGACCCGATCGAGCTGCGCCGCCGCAACGAGCCGCAGATCGACGAGGGCGAGAACAAGCCCTTCTCTAGCCGCTCCCTGATACAATGCTATGACCTCGGCGCCGAGCGCTTTGGCTGGTCTCGGCGCACTCCGGCACCGCGTTCGATGCGCGACGGGCGACTGCTGATTGGCATGGGCGTCGCCTCCGCTACCTATCCAGTCCTATTTGGCGCCGCGAGCGCACGTGTGCGACTGT
>KI911939.1:8297-9171 GCA_000517005.1 Microvirga lupini | reverse complement strand
CTTCAGTCCTCCTTCGGCTCAAAAGCCATACTTCAGGGAGGATCACTTTTCAGAAGGCAGACCAAGCGACCCTCCTGACCCATCTCAAGATATGGCACAAGGGGTGGCATTCAGAGGGAAGATCTTAGCGTGCGTGCAGGCGCAATGTGTCAATCAGTGCCGCAAGGGCTGGCGGCGTCTGGCGGCGGCTGGGGTGATACAGATGATAGCCAGAAAACGGAGGACACCAATCAGCGAGAAGGCGTACCAAGGTCCCCTCGGTCAAGTGCTTCTCGGCATGGCTCATGAACACGTAGGCAAGCCCATGGCCGGCGAGCGCCGCATCGAGGATCAGGTCGCCATCATTGAAGATCAACGGCCCGTCAACACGAACCTCCAGCCGCTCATCATCTTTCTCGAACTGCCAGGCGTATAGGCCTCCCGCCGTCGCAGTTCCGCAACGTGGTGCCGAGGAAAATCGAGGACATGTTGCGCAATCATCAGCTCGCGGCTTGGGACAACCAGATCTGACCTTGCAGGCGGCGGAGCCCCTCCGCCGCTCGCGTCACCGCAATGGTACGGACGCGTTTGGGCTGCCGAACGCCTAGCGCGTAGTTTCCCAGCTGTCGATGCGTCTTCGGCCAGGCACACCCGGCATATCAACCAGGAGCTCGCATGACTATGTCTGACTATGATGCCCCGAAGGGCAAGGCACGCTCAACGTCAGGAACCTATGCCTCCAAGAGCGGACTTTCCCGCCGCTCACTCATGCAAATGGCCGGAGGAGCGGCATCGCTTGCCGCCACCACTGGAGCAGCCGCGCAACCTGTTTCATCGGACAGCCTGCCAGCCGCGTCCACGACGCCCGTCCGACTGATCGTCAACGGCAGCGCAC
>KI911939.1:7897-8197 GCA_000517005.1 Microvirga lupini | reverse complement strand
ACACCGCGCAGGATGAACAGGTCCGAGAGCACGTCGATGACATCGACAGCTTTCAGCTTCCGGCTCACTCTGATGGCCAGGCACTCGCGTGTGAACTCGTCGATGATGTTGAGCATGCGGAACTTGCGCCCGTCATGGGTGCGGTCCTCGACAAAGTCATAAGACCAGACGTGGTTAGGATACTCGGCCGCAGACGGATACAGGATCCGTCGTTGAGTCAAAGCCGTCCTTTCTTCGGTTGTTTCTGCGGCACCTTCAGCCCCTCCTGCCGCCAGATCCGCTCGACCCGCTTCTTGCTCA
>KI911939.1:5913-7797 GCA_000517005.1 Microvirga lupini | reverse complement strand
TCCATCCGACAGGGATCGCGCGGCCGCCTGGGCCTCGTTGACCGGTTCGCCGCCACGTAGGGCCGTGGCCGAGTCGATGTTGAGATGCGGAACGGGATCGCGGCCGAGATCCCTGGCGATGACCCGCAGGGCGGGATCATGAGACCGCAGGCGAGCGACGGTTTCCGCGACGAGCTGGCTGGACACGGAGGCTTCCCCGAGGGCGCTGCTGGTGATCACGAGAGCTGTGGACATATGACAATCCTTCCAAGGGTTCTGGTCCTTGCGGTACGACCGAGGTAATGGTTCATCGGATGCAGCAGAAGTCGCATCGTCCGCACCATGCTGTTGCCTAGGGGGGAACACCGCCGTGACCGAGCTGGAGGATCTGAGGACTTTCGTGGAGGTCATCGAGAGCGGCGGGCTCAACCGTGCCGCGGCCCGATTGGGTGTCTCGAAGTCCATCATCAGTCGGAGAATCACGCGCCTGGAGGCAGATCTCGGCACCCGGCTGCTCAGCCGGAGCACGCGCGGCATCACCCCAACCGAGGCCGGCCTGGAGTTCAAGACGCGATGCGATCGGATCCTTGCGGAACTCGAGGAGGCACGCGATGCGGTGGCGCAGCAGGGCCGGTCCGTGCGTGGGCGCCTGCGCCTGTCCGCACCGCTGTCGTTCGGCGTGCGTCACCTGGTGCCGGTCCTGGCGGACCTCGCCCAGGCCCACCCTGATCTTGAGATTGACGTGTCCTATACCGATCGGGTGGTGGACCTGATCGGCGAGCGGTTCGATGCCGCGGTCCGCATCGGCTCCCTCAGGGACTCCAGTCTCGTCGTTCGTAGGATAGCGCCCGTTCGCGCAGTACTGGTCGCAAGTCCTGACTACGTGGCCCTTCACGGCCGGCCGAGGACGCCGCAGGATCTCACCGCGCACGAATGCTTGATCTACACGGGCAGCCTTGTGCCCGAGTGGCAATTCCAGTCGGGCAAGCGCCGGATCGCGATCCGGCCCGAGGGGCGACTGAGGTCGGACAGCGGGGAGGCCATTCTCCAATGGGCGATCGCAGGCCTCGGGATCGCGGACGCTCCATCGTTCCTGGTCTCCGACGCCATAGAGACCGGTGCCCTTGAACCGCTCCTGCTGAACTATCCGAGACCCGAGTACAGCATCCACATCGTGCGCCCGCCGGGCTCCCATGTCCCGGGCAAGGTTCGGGTTCTGATCGACACGCTCGTCGAACGTTTCGGAGGCGCGCCGGATTGGGATCGATGCCTGACCGTGCGAAGCAACGGTTAGTCCTTCGATGAGAGACATCCTTGCCCGCGCTAAGCGCGCAGCCGCCGCCCATCTCCCGGCAATACATGCATGCGCCTCGGGAACACGTGGGCGGAGAGACTCTGGCCGATGAGGGCGCTGGGGATGGCGATCTCCTTGAAGGGCAGGGCCGGCTTCCGAAGGTGGTCCGCAGGTGCCGCACTCCCAATGAACCGTTCCTGCCTTCCGTCCAAGCCTAGGAGGACTGTTGACCAGCGTGGCTAATCGGCGGGTTCTAATCTAGGATCTGGAACGCTGAAGTTTGAATGTCCTGGCCATATGGGATCCGCATCCTCGCATGTGGGATTGCCGTCGTGATCGCCTACGAGAGACCGCCCATGACCGCTACGCCGGCCGACCCCGGAACGCACCACCATCACGCCCGCGAATGGGCGGGCGCGATCCCCACGAGGTCCACCGCGTTGCGACACCGCTCGAACTGCTGTTTGACCTGACGTTCATCGTCAGCTTCGGGCTCGCGGCTTCCCAGCTCGCCCATGCGCTGGCGGAGGGCCATTACGCCGCTGCCATGATCGGCTTCGGCTTTGCGAGCTTTTCCATCTGCTAGGCCTGGGTCAACTTCTCCTGGTTCT
>KI911939.1:5087-5813 GCA_000517005.1 Microvirga lupini | reverse complement strand
TCACAAGGGTGTCGATCAGGCTGGCCTTGATCAGCGGCATGTCTCCGAGGAGAACGACAGCCGCCTTGGTGTGGGGCGGCAGGGCAGCGAACCCAGCCTTCAGCGATGTCGAGAGTCCTTCCGCGAAAGCGGGGTTGCGAACGCACCGGACCGGAAATTCTTCCAGAGACGCTTCCATCTCGGCAGCCCGATGACCCGTGACCACGATCACGGGCTCAGCCGAGGAAGTGACTGCCGCCTCGACGACGTGCCACACAAGCGGCCTGCCGTTCAACAGAGCCAGCAGCTTCGGGCCGGACGGAAACCGTGTGCCCCGCCCGGCAGCGAGGACGATGGCCGCGACGTCATTCATCTGCCATCCGTATTGTCCGACGGGATCTTCACGAGCCGGAGGACTCCCCAATGCAACCACTATTCTGGTCTTGTCCAGTAGCTTCACTCGGGCATTGACCATAATTGGCCAGCTCCCGTATCTCAACCTGAATCCCGTGCGGTCCATGACGTCCAGCATCCGGTGAGGGCAATCTCAACGGATGGTTGCGCAAGGTAAGGTCGGCGGCGGACAATCGCGCCGCCGACCCACGGTCCCGTATGAGACGGAACGGCAGAAGCTGGCCGTGTTCCGCCCTGGGATTCCTGGCAGGTTAGGCCGCCTTGCGGCAGGCCTCTCCGATCGTCTCGCCGATCTGCCGGCGCACGGCCTCAATGGCCTGCTCGCGCGCCTCA
>KI911939.1:396-4987 GCA_000517005.1 Microvirga lupini | reverse complement strand
GAAGGTGAAGTGCGAGATCGTGGCCCAGGACTGGGACGGCATCATCCCGGCGCTCACCGCCAAGAAGTACGATGCCATCATGGCCGGCATGAGCATCACCGATAAGCGCAAGGAGGTGATCAACTTCACCATTCCGTACGCGGATACCCCAAGCGTTTTCATGACAGCAAAGGACTCGCCGTTGGCCAAGCTCCCGGGCACCGGCCAAGCGTTCAACCTCTCGACCCAGCAGGTGGCGACCGAGAAGGCGATCGAGGATCTCAAGCCGCTCCTCAAGGGCAAGTCCATTGGCGTCCAGACCTCGACTATCCAGGCCAACTTCGCCGATCAGTACCTGAAGGGCACGGCCGAGATCCGCGAGTACAAAACCACGGAGCAGCACGACCTCGACCTCGCGGCTGGCCGAATCGATGCGGTCTTCGCTGGAGCAGCCCAGGTCATCGGCACACTCGAGAAGCCTGACTTCAAGTACTATGGTGTCGTGGGTCCGTCCCTTACGGGTGGCCTGCTCGGCGCTGGCATCGCCGTAGGCCTGCGCAAGGATGAGGCCGATCTCAAGAAGGCCTTCGACGAGGCTATTCAGGGCGCCATCAAGGACGGCACGATCCAGAAGCTCTCGATGAAGTGGTTCAAGACCAACATCACGCCTCAAGGCTGAGGCTCATCATGCCTAGCGGGGCGCTCGTGGGCGCCCCGCATTTGCGGATGACAGGAATGGCAGTCAGTCGAATACATGCGGAGCCCGACATCGTCGTTGTCGGCGGCGGTCTCATGGGTGCGTGCCTGGCGTGGGGACTGGCACGGCAGGGATTGCGCGTCTGCGTGTTGGATGAGGGCGACATCGCGCTGCGCGCGTCCCGAGCGAACTTCGCCCTGATCTGGGTTCAGGGGAAGGGCCTAGGATTCCCCGCCTACACCGCCTGGACGAAGGCCGCAGCCGCGGCTTGGCCTCAGCTGGCTTCGGATCTTAAATCCGATACTGGAATTAATGTCGGCCTTGATCAGCCCGGCGGCTTTACCCTTTGTCTTTCCGACCGAGAACTGCAGGCCAACGTCGATGCGCTGAAGAGACTGCACAACCAGCCCGGCGCGGTAGCACATCCGTACGAAGTCCTCAATCATGGGCAAACGAAGGTGCTCCTCCCTGCGATCGGCCCTGACGTGAGCGGATCGATCTACTGTCCTCTGGACGGACACGTGAACTCGCTCCGGCTTTTCCGGGCTTTGCACATCGCCTTAAAAGTCGGTGGCATCGAATATTGGGCGGATCATGTGGTTGACACGATCGAGCCTCACGCCGGCGGCTTTGTGCTGAGGGGGGCATGGGGCGAGATCAGGGCTCCGAAAGTCGTTCTGGCAGCCGGCATCGGCAACGCCCGGTTGGCTCCCATGGTGGGGCTCAACGCCCCAATGAAGCCGAGCCGAGGGCAGATCATCGTCACCGAGAAGGCCTCTCCCTTTCTGCGCCATCCCATCGTCACGGTTCGCCAGACGGATGAGGGCGGTGTCATGATCGGCGACAGTGAGGAGGCAGACAGTACAAATCTCACGATCGATCACGCAATCTCGTCCGTCATGGCCGATCGAGCCATCAGGATGTTCCCACTGCTGGCAGACCTGAATGTCGTCAGAACCTGGTCAGCCCTTCGGGTCATGACGCTGGACGGCTGCCCTGTCTACGAACAGTCCCAATCCCATCCCGGCGCCTTCGTCGCGATGGCACATTCAGGCGTCACCCTGGCCTCCCAACACGCTTACAATCTAGCGCAAGCGATCGCTGCCGGGGTGATCCCGGATGAGATTTCGGTCTTCGGAACCAGGAGGTTTCATGTTCCGGCGTGCGCCTGACCGCAACAGGGATCAGGTTACTTTCACTTTCGACGGAATTCCGATCACCGCGTCAGCAGGGGACAGCGTCGCTGCCGCACTCCTTGCAGCGGGGATCCGTGTCTGCCGCACAACACCCGTTTCAGGCGCACTGCGAGGGCCCTATTGCATGATGGGCGTTTGCTTCGAATGTCTCGTCAGGATCGACGGCGTGGGCAATCGGCAGGGGTGCCTTGTCCCTGTGCAGGGAGGGATGAAGGTCGAAACCCAGAAGGGTTCGCATGTCCTGTCAGCGGAGCCGGCGCAATGACATACTCCACGGGGGGCGAAGCGGCCCACACGGTCAAGGATCTCGCCGATGCCTATGACGTCATTGTCATCGGCGCTGGGCCAGCCGGACTTTCCGCCGCAACGACGATATCAACCCTTGGAGCGCGGACGCTTCTCGTCGACGAGAACCAGACACCCGGTGGCCAGATCTACCGGTCCATTCTCCTTGCGCATACGGCAGATCGTCAGCGTCTGGGAGAGGACTACTGGCAGGGGCGGGAGATTGCCGAGACATTCCTTCGCTCGGGAGCTCAGTACGCTCCCGCAACGACGGCGTGGAGCATTGGGCCAGCAAATGGTGAAGGAGGCCAGTTCATTGGCCACGAAGTCGGAGTTTCAGCAGGTGGAGAGGCACGCCTGATCCGCACGGGGCAGGTGGTACTTGCAACCGGTGCGCTTGAACGGCCCTTTCCCATTCCAGGATGGACGCTGCCCGGTGTCATGACGGCCGGCGCCGCCCAGATCGCACTGAAGACGTCCGGGCTCATTCCGGAGGGGAGGGTGGTCATCGCCGGAACAGGTCCGTTGCTTTATCTCCTGGCTGCTCAGTTGATCGAGGCTGGCACGACGGTCTCCGCAGTTCTCGACACGACACCCAAAAGCAACTGGCTGAAGGCTTTGCGCTATGTGCCGGTGTTCCTGACCTCACCCTATGTCGCCAAGGGATTGCGGCTCCTGCGAACGGTACTGCGCCGCACGAAGGTGGTTCGGTGGGTCACGGCCTTGTCAGCCGAAGGCACAGGAGAGTTGAACGAGGTCGTGTGGACGGCGGACGGGCGGGACCATCGCATGCCTGCAGACCTTCTCCTGCTGCATCAGGGTGTAGCGCCGAATGTCAATTTCTCGAATGCGGCCGGCTGCAAGCATGTGTGGGATGAAACGCAGCTTGCTTTCCGACCACAGGTTGATGAGTGGTATGAAACCTCCGTTCCCGGAATTGCGATCGCGGGAGATGGAGCAGGAATTCGAGGTGCTGAAGCGGCGGCCCTCCAGGGCAAGCTGGCAGGACTTGGGTGCGCGGCCCGGCTTGGCTTGATCGGCGGTGAGGATCGCGAGCGGCGTGCGTCCTCGCTCAAGGTGGAGCTCACGAAAGTCACACGAGGCCGGGAATTTCTCGATGCCCTCTACCGGCCTTCCAAGGCGTTCCGGGTTCCGCAGAATCCTGAGACCATCGTCTGCCGCTGCGAGGAAACCTCCGCCGCCCAGATCCGGGCGTCGGTGAACGCGGGCGCGATCGGCCCGAACCAGATGAAGGTGTTCCTGCGGTCCGGCATGGGACCGTGCCAGGGCCGGCTCTGCGGGCTAACGGTCACGGAATTGATTGCGGACGAACGCGGCGTGAGCCCTGACAAGGTTGGCTATTACCGGCTGCGTTTCCCGATCAAGCCGCTAAGGCTGCGCGAACTGGCCTCCCTGCCGCAGTCGGATGCCGCCAAAGTCGCTGTTCTGGCCGACCTCGCCGACACGCATCATTCTAAGACCCACTAACCAAGGAAAATCCAAGTGACTGAGCGGCATATTCAAACGCCTATTATGCATCGCGTCGTCGTGCACAACGGACTTGTATTCGTCGGCGGGACGGTCGCCGACGATATGTCGGCAGGACTCGAGGGGCAGACGGAACAGATCCTCGCCAAGTTCGACGAGTATCTCAGGACGGCCGGCACGGACAAAACCCGCCTGCTGTCTGCAACCATCTTCCTGACGGATCTCAACCGAAAAGCTGAGATGGATGCGGCCTGGAAGCGATGGCTTTCTCCCGAGAACTTCCCTGCGCGGGCCACTGTGGGCGTCTCCGATCTTGGCGAAGATACTCTGGTCGAGATCATGATCACGGCTGCGGGCTAAGTCAAATAAACATACGTCGGGCGAAGGAGACAACTCGTCAGCATCGACAGAAGCTGAAGCGAGTAATGACTTATGCGCCGTGAGCAGAAATGGGCGAAACGATTGATGCTGTGCGGATCCACACATCGGCCCGTTACTGCTGCGCCCATGTTGTTCGGACGACGCCGGAACACATCGCATGCGCCCTGGTAGAAGGTCCGGTGCTCTGCCTTTCGCCAAGGCGTTCCGCGCTTGCCCGCAGCGCGTGTTGAATCTTCGGTGCACTTGGAGTACTATTGCAGCGTGGTGTTGCAACCGGCACCATAAAATTCGCCCTGACAGTGAGCTCCGCACGGCTACCTCTGTCAGGGCATTTTCGTTTGGTCAGCGTTGACCGCATAGAGCCCGCTGCCTATTGCATATTGTGGGCATTCTTCCTCTTGGATCGCAGGCGTCTCAGTTGAGAGTTCGAAGCCAGTGACAGCAGCGCTTTGAGCTCACTGTATCGCCGCAAGACTGCCGATCAAGCGCGGCTGCCACAACTACGCGCACGCATTGATCCAGCGTTCAGACGGCTGTCGTGCGCTCGCCCCAATCACCCTCATTC
>KI911939.1:0-296 GCA_000517005.1 Microvirga lupini | reverse complement strand
TCTCGCACGGTCCCAATTGCGTCACAAGCTCGATCCAATGCGGAGCTGATGTGAGCACACAATGCGCTCAGAATTTCAGCTAACGATCCGCGAGTAAGCCTATGAGCTATGTGAAAAACCAAGTCAGGCTGCAGCTCGGTGCAGCAGGCAAAGGCCTCCTGGCTGCTACGTCAATCGGCTGGGGTCTATTCGTGTACTCCGTCCTGTCTCCGAGATCTGAGGAGCACACGCTCCAGACTGAGATTTCGCAACTTCGGCAGCAGATTGAGACTGTCACCGCAGAGCGCAATCAGCTT
>KI911938.1:19822-20117 GCA_000517005.1 Microvirga lupini | reverse complement strand
GGCTCAGTTGACAGTCTCGGTCGGGCGATCCTGGATGCTTCTCTCAAGCGCAAGCATACCGGTGGTGATGCTCGCCCAGCTTCCTGCCATCAGTACCGTGGCCGAGACATTCACAAGAGCCAGGACTACCACCAGGACCATCACGAGGCGGGGAAACTCTTGCGGCTGTCGACCGCGATCCCTTGACCAGTTGATCCTGAGGTGAAGGTTGGAGGCAATCATCGGGCCCATCCTCAAAGGAAGTCCAACCAAGTCTGCCGTATGATGCGCTTGCAGCGCCAACGGTGAGGTGCGC
>KI911938.1:18908-19722 GCA_000517005.1 Microvirga lupini | reverse complement strand
CCTTCTCATAAGGCCGCGAATTCCCGACAAGCGCCTTGCCGGAACAACGCGATCCAAGGCGAACGCAGCCCAAGGAAGTAGTGGTGAAGGTTCGGCAAATCGCCTGAACGGGGTCAGGCTCAGGGTGAGAGCATGCCGAACACAAGGTGGGAGCGCATCGGAGGACCGATCAAAGAGCTACGTCTGCCGTATGAGGCGTGGCAAGCTCTGCGGAGACAGGGCATCACCACCTTAGACCGGCTCAGGGCTAGTGCGGATCAGCTCCACACGCTCCCACGCATCGGGCCCAAGACTGCGCAAGTGATCCGAGAGGAGCTTGCCCGTGTCACGTCCTCGCGGCAGCGCCCGTGATGAGGCCGGATCTGCCCTTGGGCTTGGCGATGGGATCTGCAATGCCATCGGTTGATCGCAAGCGGCTGCATGTGATTGCGACTGGATCGTTCGCCAGAACGTCAAACGGCTCTTACCCGTACCTTTCAGGGCGACTGATGTAGCCATGGATTTTGATGATGACCCCATTGAGCCTCAAGGAACTCATCCAGCCGATGACGTCCTCGCTCACGTCCTCAGGTGGGTAGGTTTGATCATTGGGCTTGCCTTCTCGCAGCGGCAGTTGTCATCGCGGCGGACTGACGGTTTCGTTGAACCAAGCAATGGCTCAAATGGCAGCACCAGGCCCGAGGCCGTCTTTAGGTGCGGCCCTGTCTCTTCGATCCTTCTCACGCGTCCCCTTGGTTGAGGCGCTTACTGCCGCTACAGCGAATTTCGCGGAACACTGCCGATGGAACAGCGCTATCCAAGGGGAATGCCTCCT
>KI911938.1:18619-18808 GCA_000517005.1 Microvirga lupini | reverse complement strand
GAGACATGCCGCAACTACTTCACCGCGGCCGGGTATGGATTCGTCTGAATGCCCGTTGCTCTAGATCTGAATGCCTCTCAGATCGCGATTTGACTGCGGGCAGCATCCAGAGACCGACATTTCGGAGCAACAGCCGAGATGGAGATCGGTTGCCACGTTCCACACGCTCCGCCGCATGCCGAGTCCGCT
>KI911938.1:18335-18519 GCA_000517005.1 Microvirga lupini | reverse complement strand
CCCTGGGTGATCGACGGGCCGATGACCCGGCGCATCTTCGAGACCTATGTGGAGACCCAACTCGCCCCGACGCTGTCGCACGGTGACGTGGTGATCCTCGACAACCTGCCGGCGCACAAGAGTGAGAAAGCCGCGCAGTGTCTCAAGCAAAAGGGTGCCTGGTTCCTGTTCCTGCCACCCTACA
>KI911938.1:17929-18235 GCA_000517005.1 Microvirga lupini | reverse complement strand
TTCTATCTCCGTGTCGAATGAGCCGAGCATTAGTACCATTGCAGCCGATCCGTGCGCGGCTCGGACAGGTACACTACCAGTGTTCGAACCAATAGTTCCACTATTCCCGAGGAGTACAACTTCGGGTTTGCCAACCATCCTGACGAGAATACCTGGGACGGGCGGGGCCCCGGGGTCATCGCGACCCGAGGCCGGTCTCTCCTTGTACGCGACGCTGAAAGGTCGGGCTGCTTAGCGAGCTTATCGGTTCTAAGTCGTCGCACGTGAGGAATAAACTCCGCGAATTGCGCGTAAGTGCGATTGACA
>KI911938.1:17747-17829 GCA_000517005.1 Microvirga lupini | reverse complement strand
GATGCTTTGGAGATGCCGATCGCGCTGGGTTGGAGCGGTCTCCCATCCTCGCTCAGCACTGCCGTTGATCGGGGTGGAACGA
>KI911938.1:17567-17647 GCA_000517005.1 Microvirga lupini | reverse complement strand
TCCTTCGGGCGCGAGGGTCTGTTCGGTCTGATCAGCGCCATTGTCTCGCAGGAGGCCTTCGGGCGCTACAAGGTGCAGGT
>KI911938.1:17386-17467 GCA_000517005.1 Microvirga lupini | reverse complement strand
CTCCATGCTGGGGATGAAAACGCCGGCCCCCGAGGCGGTCCGCTCGGCCCGCCACTTTGCCGCCTGGCTCGGCCTGACCCC
>KI911938.1:7962-17286 GCA_000517005.1 Microvirga lupini | reverse complement strand
TAGTGGAGATCCGAGATCAGGAGGACGCAGTTCCCCTATGCCATGCGGCTTCGGTCGCCAAATCGCTCATCCGTGCAACAAGGCGGTTTCGAGCCGTTGGTCGTGAGGGATAAAATGGAAGGTTAGTATCGATGTAGCAGCATCGAAAGGACCTTCCGGGGCGTCAGTAATATAGCCTTCATGCAACTGTATGCGTGCGGTATGCGGCTCCACCACCTGTTCGGCTAGCCGAAGCATATCGGGAGATGGATCCACGCCATCGAATGACCATCCTGAATGCGCTTCCGCGAGCGCCTTGAGTTCTTGTCCTCCACCTGCTCCTAGGACTAGCACCCGACCATTCGGAGGGGTGCGCTCTGCGAGTAACAGCGATACCATACGGTGAAGGCTGGAGTAGCCTGGAACCTGTCGAGGCGGGCCTTCAGAGTAAGAACTGGCGGAATGTGCATCAAAGGATGGTGCCGTCATGACGCGCTTCTGCTGCCTGTAAGGTCAAGTGTCAAGACAACGAAGTCAGAGTACGTACTTCGCAGAAGCCCCTTTTTGGAGTGGTGAGCTGAATGATATGGCGGGGCGATGCCAATCAGGACTCCAACCAAAATAGAGATTGTGATCCAGGGGCTGCTGCTAGCCTTTCTGGCCGTGGTGCTCGTGGACTTTTCCCAAGCACTCACCGCTACCGCATGCCCTGACCCCACCCCAGGCCCGAACTGCTACCCGTGGGGAAGGACCGAGGGACCCATCGAAGGGGGAAGCTGGAGGTAGCGGAAGCTGCCTTGGCACATGCGATTCCTAATAAAGTTGAGGCTGCGTATCGGCGAACCGACTTTCTGGCAAAGCGCCGTGATCTGACGCGCGATTGGGGGCGCTACTGTCTCGGACTCGATCAACTCCACAATGATTGAGCTGTCGCTGTGGAAGAAGCGGACACTACCTCTCGAAGAACGCGAGAGCCTTCGACACGAATTGCTCGTGATACTGGAAGATGCCTCCATGCCCTGCGTCCTCGTAGAGCACGAGCTCGGCACTCGGGAGGCGGCGCGCCATATCCGTTGAGTTGATGCTCGGCACCATTTTGTCGTGGTCGCCATTCGCCACCAACACCGGATGTTTGATGCGTGACAGGTCGGCAGGGGCCTGGCGCCCCCACGCGTGAATGGCTTTCAACTGAGTGCGGAAAGCCGGGATCGAGACCCCTTTGTCGCGATTGGTGGTGCGTTCCCCGAGCCGTTTCATGAAATCACGTGCAGCCCTGCGACCATTGGCGGTGCCGGTGAAGAAGAGATAGAATTCGGGGTGCCTGAACGTCAGGGCAGCTTTGATCATGTCGCGGATCGTCACCCGCGTCACCTTGTCGATGCCGACGCCGCCGGCGGGCCCCGTGCCCGCGAGGATGATCCTGCGAACCAGGTGCGGCTCTTCCAGCGCGATCACCTGCGAGATGAAGCCGCCAAGGGAGAAGCCGAGCAGGTCGACCTGTTCGAAGCCGAGGGCACGGATGAAGGCGATTGCGTCGTCCGCCATGGCTTCGACCGAATTGGGCGTCGACCCTTCTGATGCGCCAATGCCGCGATTATCGAAGACGATCACCCGGCGCTCGGCGGCGATGCCGTCGACCACGCGCGGATCCCACCGATCCAGTTCCGCGGCCAGGTGGTTGAGGAAGATCACCGGCACGCCCGTCTCCGGTCCGAGCTCGCGATAGGCGAACTTCGTCCCGCCGACATCGACTGTCCTGGTCGGCACATTTCTCCAAGTGCGGGGCAGCGCGGTTTGTGGCTGTTGGCGTGTGCTCATGTCGATCTCCTCGCGCAACGCGCTTGAGACGGTCACCCCGGCGACCGTCCTCATTTCAGCTTGACGACGACTTTGCCTTTCGAGCGTCCCGTTTCGATGTAGGCCAGAGCCTCGTTCGTCGCGTCGAACGGGAAGACGCGGTCGATGACCGGGTGAATGGTTCCTGCCTCGATGAGCGCGGTGATCTTGCTCAACTGCTCACCGCTCGCCCGCATGAAGAGGAATGAATAGGTAACTCCATGGCGCCTGGCCTTTCGGGAGATTCGCGCGCTCAGGAAGCGCATGATCAGTTGCAGCAACCAGCTCGATCCGTTGGCCTTCGCGAACTCGGCATCGGGCGGCCCGGAGATCGAGATCAACTTGCCGCCTGGAGCCAGGACGCGGAGGGATTTCTCGAGCGTATCGTTGCCCAGGCTGTTCAGCACAACGTCGTAACCGTGGAGGACGTCTTCGAAACGATCCTTCTTGTAGTCGACGACGGTATCCGCCCCCAGCCGCTTCACAAGATCGATATTCGTCGAGCTCGTGGTCGTGGCCACCTCCGCGCCGAGGTGCTTCGTCAGCTGGATTGCCATTGTTCCCACGCCGCCGGAGCCGGCGTGGATAAGGACCTTTTGCCCCTTCTTCACCTCGGCTCTTTCAACGAGCGCCTGCCAGGCGGTCAGTCCGACCAGAGGGACTGACGCCGCTTCCTCCATCGTGAGGTTCTTCGGCTTCAGCGTCACGTCGGCTTCGTCGATCGCAATGAGCTCCGCGAATGTCCCGATTCTGTCCTTGTCCGGTCGCGCGTAGACTTCGTCGCCGGGCTTGAACGCTCGCACATTCGGACCAACCGCGACGACAACACCGGCGACGTCGTTTCCCAGGATGAGCGGCAAGCGATAGGGCAGGATGAGCTTGAACTCTCCGTCCCGAATCTTGGAATCGAGCGGATTCACGCCGGCAGCGTGGACCTCGACCAGAACATCGTTGGGTCGCAGCTCAGGCGCCGGCACTTCGGCAAGCCGAAGCCCGTCGTTGCTTCCGTAGCGGTCGAGGATGAATGCTTTCATGACCTTATCTCACCGATGAGGCTTGCGGTCGCCCTACGCAGCCGCAGCCGGCACGAGCGCCTTCGACGCATTCCAGAGCTGACGGTTGATCAGGTCGGGAGCCAGGCGGCGCATGAAGGCGACCTGATTGGTCTGCCCCGGCCGAATTTCGCGCTTGCCTGCTGCAAGAGCTGCGAAGGTCTGCTTGACCAATTCGTCGGTTGTAATCGTGCTGATCCTGGCTTCGCCGAACTCGCTCGTCATGTCGGTTTGCACCGCCGGCGGCATCAGTTCGATGACCTCCACACCCGAATCCTCGAGCTGAAAGCGCAGCGACTGGGTGTAGGAATGCACAGCCGCCTTCGTGGCGCTGTAGATCGGCATGGCCGGAACCGGCGCGAAGGCGAGCAAGGACGACACATTGATCACGGTTCCGTGATTGGCCGTAAGCGTGTCGATCAGCGCGGAAGTCATGCGGATCACGCCGCCGACGTTGACGTCCATCTCTTGCATCAGGCCGGCAAGGTCTGCCGCCGAAGACCGCAGGTTCTTGGGCACGCCGATACCCGCATTGTTCATCAGCACGTCGAGCTTGGGAAAGTCCGCCTTCATGCGCGCGGCGAGCGCGGCGATCTGCGCCGGGTCGGCCACGTCGCTCTGGATCGTATGGAGCCTTGGATGCTGCGCTTTCACCGCATCGAGCACGGCCTGGCGGCGGCCGGTGACGATAACCTCGTTTCCGAGCTCGAGGAATTTGAGCGCAAATGCCAGGCCGATGCCGGCGGACCCGCCCGTGATCAGGATGGTGCGGCCAGTGAGTCTCATGACAATCTTCCTTGTGAATCTCGCTGATGGCGGGTATTGAATTATGATCACTTAGTGATATTATGATCGTAATGCAACGGAAAAATTCGCAGGAGCCGCCAATGCGATATGAGAAGGGGCGCAAGGACGTTTCGCGCCAAAGGATTATTGAGGCCGCGTCAGAACGCTTTCGCGGCGATGGCATCGCCGCAACCGGGCTGGCCGGCGTCATGAGCGACGCCGGGATGACCAACGGTGCGTTTTACCCGCACTTTCAGTCGAAGGCAGACCTTGTGCGCGAAACCGTGGCCGCAACCATGGACGGGCAGGCCGAGCAGATGCGCGAGATGATCGCCGACGGCGGGCTCGAGGCGGCGATTGCCTTCTATCTCTCGCCGGAGCATCGCGATAACCCCGCAAGCGGCTGCACGCTCGCCGCGCTCCTGCCCGAGCTCGCTCGTCAGCCGCTCGAAGCCCGCGCGGTTTATGCCGAGCGCTTTGAAGCCATCGCGCACGAGTTCGCCGCGGGTTTGCCAGCGAACACGCCGGATCCCGAAGCCGCTGTAATGGGCATCTATGCGACCTTAATCGGCTCGCTTCAGCTCGCCCGGGCCGTCGAAGGAACCGAATTGTCGGATCGCATTCTTGCCGCCGGTCGGGATGCTGCGCGAGCGCTTATTCGGACTGACTGATCAGAACGTCTTGCCGAAGTTCCGCAATGGATCGATGCTGTTGAAAAAGTCCGACACTGCCATTTTTGCTTGGTTAGCATACAGGATGCTGGGCCTGATCTGGCGCACTGACGCTAGTAATAGATCGAGGAACCAACTCCAGGGAGTTTTTCAACAGTATCGACACGTTCCAGAAGTCCGCCGAGCGTCCGCAGTGAGGCTGAGAACGGACAAAGCGACATTGACCGACAAAAGAAAAGGCCGCCCATTTGGGCGGCCTCTCGTTTCGACCGGTTTGGTGAGGTTTCGATACGATTGCAGGAGAACCTCGTCTCACGTCTTAGTAGGTGAGGCGGACCGATGCGCGCATTGAGGAAGCACTTTGCCGAATTATGGCTATCCAATGCGAGCGTCCACACTCCACACTGTAGACGCTACCAAAGGATGCCTCACGGCTTCCGCTAACCGCTTGTTACGAATGCAATTATTTTTCGAATTTGCCTCAGACTTTTCCTGAAGAGACCCGTTAGTCTGCCTCACCCTTAAAAGTGGGGATTTGTTCGTCTGGTTGGGAGGGTAGAGCGGACGTTGAGAACAGCCCTGGTTTCAACTGGAGTTGACCCATTCCGGACCTTCACTGTTCAGCACGCTTGAATTCCTGCCCGCGATCTCAGTCCTCAACGAAGGCGTCGTTCCGCCGAGACAGGCCAAGGACGATAGCTCGCTCGTCCTCGTCGGGTTATTTGCGGCAGGTCGGTGAGACAAAGGCAGAATGGCAGACCGGACACTCACTCCCCTAAGAAGTATGAAGCATCGCTAAACGATACTGGAAGTGGCAGGCCTGACTCTCAGCGAGTCCCAATTAACTGATCACGCCATTCAGCAACAGGGTTCCGCCCAGGAGGAGGCTGATGATGATCGCAAAGGTATAGACTTGCCCACTTAACCCAGTAGCTGCGAATGATCTGATCATTCCATCCCTTGGTAGACCGACATACGCGAGACCACCCCCGAGAAGGATCAAGGCGCACCCGGAAAGTAACAGGAAACCCGACATAGCTGACCTCAACTGACCGTGATCTCACCTAGACCATATGCCGAGGATGACCGTCAGTGCCAGTTCCCCCTTAGGCTTATGAAGCTGCTGTAGTAGTTCTGGAGCGCCGGTCGTCGTAGGCAGCCCAAGCTCTCTTGATCGGAGCTCCCCAGGTTCCCGTACTGCGTCGATAGCCCCAATGAGTGATCCTCGCGGCACTAACAGATGGAAATTCAAGACGTTTCCCATTCATCTTTCGTCGAATGTGACTGGTGTGCTACTTGCACCGGCCGACCGTTGCTTTATAGGCCGCGCAGCCGCCCTCTGGGTCCAGTCATACCTCGTATCATGGAGTCACCGATGGCCGGATTGTTGGCCCTCAGCCACATCATCGACCGCGTGAGCTGGTTCGCAGGGATCATCGCCAGTTGGTTTGTGTTCCTAGCCTGCATGATCAGCGCCGGCAATGCCGTGTCGCGCTATCTGTTCAGTGCCTCGTCGAATGCCTGGCTTGAGATCCAGTGGCAGTTGTTCGCCGGCACCTTCCTGCTGGGCGCCGCCTGGGTGTTCAAGCTCAACGAGCATGTGCGGGTTGACCTGTTCTATGGCTCTCGTTCCGACCGAGCCAAGCTCTGGATCGACGTGTTTGGGCTAATCTTCTTCTACTTCCCCGCGATCCTCACCATCCTGTTCATGGCCTGGCCCTTTTTCACTACCAGCTTCCGCTCGGGCGAGGTCTCGTCCAATGCCGGCGGGCTGATCCTCTGGCCTGTGAAGATGCTGCTCCCGCTTGGCTTCGCGCTTCTGGTTCTTCAGGGCATCTCCGAGCTGATCAAGCGGGTTGCGGCGCTGCGAGGCGAGGCGCCTGCGGGCGAAGTGGCTGTCTACGAAAAACCCCTTCAGTAGTCTCTGCGCTCCTTAGGTGGGGTGACAGACGACTGCGAACTGATCCAATGCGGGGACCGAACTGTCGGCGCGCCTGCCTGAAAGACAAACGATGCTGGATTAAGGTCTCACCGCGCCCCTGATGTTCGGCGGGCTCATCATCTTCCTGCTGCTGGGGTTCCCCGTGGCCTTCTCGCTGGCTGCCCTGGGCCTGTTCTTCGGCGTGATTGCCATCGAGATCGGCTACTTCACGCTGCCCTTCCTTCAGGCGCTGCCGTACCGGATCTTCGGCATCATGTCGAACGAGCTGCTGCTGGCGATCCCGTTCTTCACCTTCATGGGTGTTATCCTGGAAAGATCGGGGCTTGCCGAGGACCTGCTGGACGGCACCGGCCAGCTCTTCGGGCCCGTGCCCGGTGGTCTGGCCTATGCCGTCATCTTCGTGGGCGCGATCCTCGGCGCCATCACCGGCACGGTGGCGGCGTCTGTGATTGCCATGGGCATGATCTCGCTGCCGGTCATGATGAAGTACGGCTACGACATGCGCATCGCCACCGGCGTGATCGCGGCCTCCGGGACCATTACCCAGCTCATCCCGCCATCGCTGGTCCTCGTGGTGCTCGCGGACCAGCTCGGCGTCTCCGTCGGTGACATGTACCTGGGCGCCATCGGCCCGTCGTTCCTTCAGGTGGCTCTTTTCGTCCTCTTCATCGCCGGTGTGTCGATCTTCAAGCCGCACAAGGTGCCGCCGCTGCCGCCGGAGGCCCGCACCCTCAGGAGTTGGCCGCTGATCCGCAAGGTGCTGTGGGGCATGGTGCCTTCCATCGTGCTGATCTTCCTGGTGCTCGGCACGATCTTCATGGGTCTGGCCACCCCGACCGAGGCTGGGGCGATGGGAGCCGTGGGCAGTCTCGTGCTCGCCGCCATGCACCGCCGCCTGACCTGGAACCTGGTCTGGTATGGCATGGACTCGACCATGCGCATCACCGCCATGGTGATCTTCATCCTCGTCGGCGCTACCGTGTTCAGCCTGGTGTTCCAGGGCGTGAACGGCGGCAAGTGGATCGAGCACATCCTGTCCGGCCTGCCGGGCGGTCAGCTCGGCTTCCTGATCTTCGTCAACATCTTCGTGTTCTTCCTCGCCTTCTTCCTCGACTTCTTCGAGATCGCCTTCATCGTGATCCCGATGCTGGTTCCGGTGGCGAAGGCGCTCGACATCAATCTGGTCTGGCTCGGTGTGCTGCTGTGCGTGAACATGCAGACGAGCTTCATGCACCCGCCCTTCGGTTTCGCGCTGTTCTACCTGCGCGGCATCGCGCCCAAGGAGGTGAAGAGCTCGGACATCTACTGGGGCTCGATCCCGTGGATCATCTTGCAGCTCATCCTCGTGATCATCGTGATCGCGTGGCCGGAGTCGGTGACCTACTGGCTCGGCAGCCATCAGGAAATCGATCAAGACGCCGTGCAGAAGACACTGGATAACCTGATCATGCCAGGCGGCGATCCCAACGCCCCAGGTGGTCTGCCCGGCCTTGACCTTCCTCCACCGCCGAAGTTCCCGTAGGGCAGAGCAATGCATGGGGTTGCTGTACCGAAACGTATGAGCAAAGCCGAACCAAGCTGGGATCTCTACCAAACCTTCCTTGCCGTTCTCTCTGAAAATTCGCTCGCCGGAGCGGCCCGGGTGCTCGGCCTTACACGGCAGACGGTTGCCAGTCATATCGATACGCTCGAGGCTGCCATCGGATACGGCCTCTTTGTGCGCTCACAGCGCGGATTGGAGCCGACGGAGGCGGCGCTCGAACTGCGGACCTATGCGGAGATGCTGGCCACAGCCTCTGCGGCTTTGCTGCGGGCCGCCTCCGCCTATGGCGCTGGTGTCAAGGGATCGGTCCGGATCGGTGCGAGCGAGGTGATCGGCGTCGAAGTCCTGCCCGCCATTCTGGCAACTCTTCGGGCGCGGTATCCTGAACTCGTCATCGAACTGGTGCTATCGAACAGCCTTGACGATCTCCTCCGGCGTGAGGCTGATATCGCGGTCCGAATGGCTGAGCCTGTGCATGAGGCTCTTGTGGCAGAGCACGTGGGATCGATCACGCTCGGGCTTCATGCGCACAGGCGTTATCTGGATCAGCGAGGCACTCCCTCCACCCTTAACGATTTGCGCCGGCATGACTTGGTTGGGTTCGACCGCAAAACCCCGGCGATCAAGAGCATGTTCAAGCGCATCAGCGGCCTTGAGCGGATGCACTTTGCATTGAAGGCCGACAGCGATCTTGCGCAGCTTGCTGCCATTCGGGCAGGGTTCGGCATCGGCATGTGCCAGGTTCCGCTGGCAGCTCGAAGTCCTGAGCTCGTCCGCGTTCTTGCGGACGAACTCAGGCTTGATCTCAGGACCTGGATCGTGATGCACCAAGATCTCAGGTCCAGTCCGCGATGTCGGGTCGTCTTCGACGCACTGGTGGACGGCCTTGCCACCTTTACGAGGTCTGCCCTGGCGCGCGACCATCAGGATAAGAATGGGCGTCAATCAAGATGAGAATCTGCGGCGGAGGCTGTGACGGCGTGAGGGCGTGACCTGAACACAGTTATGGCCGTCGCCGCGGCGCAGTTTCCGTGAGGGACTGATGTCTGCTGATCGCGGTCGGCCCGGTATGGCGGTGGTTTTCCAAACAAGGGGAATCACTTTGTGCCGGGCTGCCATGTAACCGATCATCAGATGAGGCTTTTTATGAAGTTGCTCCAAACCAACTCCGTCGCGGCCGCCGCCGCGAAGGCATCCCTCAGCACTGCCACCGGATATCGCCTCGCCAACGATGCCCGGCTGCCATCCCAGAAGAAGCAACCGCGCAGCCGCCGGCGGCCAGATCCCCTCGAGAACCTCTTCGAGGCCGAGGTCGTCCCCCTCCTCAAAGCCGCGCCGGGAATCCGCGCCATTGCCATTTTTGAGGAGATGATGCGACGTCATCCTGAACTTGGACAAGGGATCCGCCGGACCCTTGAGCGCCGGATCCGCTCATGGCGCGCCCTGCATGGCCAGGAGCAGGATGTCATTTTCCGTCAGACGCATGAGCCCGGTCGGCTTGGTCTGTCAGATTTT
>KI911938.1:7437-7862 GCA_000517005.1 Microvirga lupini | reverse complement strand
CAGTGCACGTTAGTCCAGTAATGTTGCGCTGCACATTACTCGATGATTGGGGCTTGTCCGTGCTCACCGGGTCCGAGCGACGCGATCTTCTGGAAATCCTCGACGATCGTCACGGCCGCTCATCCACCATCGTCACGAGCCAGGTTCCCGTGGACACCTGGCATGACCTGATTGGGGATCCCACTCTTGGAGACGCAATCTTGGATCGTCTCGTTCACAACGCCCACCGTCTGCAACTCGCCGGCGAGAGCATGAGAAAGCACAACGCCAGAGCCCGCCCTCTTGACGGCGCCCCAAACTCCTGACTCCATCACCTCGTCGGTCGACGCGGCCGCTCATGATCGCGTGAAATACCTGCTCACGATCCTATGAAATGAGCGCTCACCATCGCGTGAAACGGCTGCTCACGATCCGCGAAATGCGCA
>KI911938.1:7084-7337 GCA_000517005.1 Microvirga lupini | reverse complement strand
GGCCTTGGCCGAGGGATTGCAGAACGCTCTGTGGTCCCTTGGCGGTGCACCGTGTGAGCATCGCAGCGACAGCCTGTCGGCGGCCTTCCGCAACCTCGACGAGAATGCCAGGCAGGACCTGACGCGGCGCTATGACGAGCTGTGTACGCATTACCGCATGACGCCGACGCGCAACAACAAGGGCATCGCTCATGAGAACGGCTCGATCGAAAGCTCCCACGGTCATCTCAAGAATGCGGTCAGGGACGCTCTG
>KI911938.1:6710-6984 GCA_000517005.1 Microvirga lupini | reverse complement strand
GGCCCATTCGCGCTGGGAGATGGTGTTCCAGCCCAAAGACGCGGCTTATCTCAACCTGATCGAGCCCTGGTGGAAGATCCTGCGCTCCCTGGCGTTGGCGGGCCGGCGCTTCGAGACCTGGGACGAGATCGGCGATGCGATCCGCCGCTCCACAGTCTCCTGGAATGCGCACCGTCATCCCTTTGTCTGGGGCACGCGGCGCCGGCATCGCCCACGCCGTGCGCCCGGTGTCGCCCTCCTGCCGAGGGCGGCATGACTTACCGGATGCACCACT
>KI911938.1:6467-6610 GCA_000517005.1 Microvirga lupini | reverse complement strand
CCCTATCCCGGACGGGGCGGTGCGCAGTGGGTCGACTTCCTGGAGCACGTTGAGACTTGGGTCCCGAGGACGACCAAACGGGTGTACGCGATCATGGATAACCTGAGTTCGCATCGCACCACGGACGTGCTGCTGTTCCTGCT
>KI911938.1:3764-6367 GCA_000517005.1 Microvirga lupini | reverse complement strand
CCGCCCGAGTCTGCTTCATAATGCTCATTACGCAGCCCCCTTATAATTCCAGGATATTCTGGCGCGGATCGTCAGACGGCGGACGCCGCGAACGTCGTGCCTCCGCCGCGCACCTGAGCGCAGGATCGTCAAGATCGGATCGCCGGATAACCCAGGGCGCGCCGACGCAGAGCTGATGCGCTGGCAAGACTTTCTCCTGAATCAATCGTCGAACCGTCGCCTCACTCACGTTCAGGAGCGTTGCCGCCTCTTCAAGCGTCACTTCACCTCGCTCCGTGCGTTCGCCGTCACGGTATGGCGGGATATCGCGGTGGTTACGGAGGGATCGCACCCGCGCCTGGGTCCAGCCATTGCCCTTGCCGGTCCGCTTTCCTGCCCGGTTGAGCACGGCAGCGATCGCGCGATCCGGCATCTGCCGTGCCAAGGCGCTGACGAGCGTCACAACATCGGTCCCGGTGCTCCACCGGTGTTCGCCGGCACGGTTCTTGTGCACGCTCAATGCGGTGTGATCGCCACCAGCCCACCGGATGACCAAGTTGAGAGCGGCCTCGCCGACCGTGACGACAATCTCCTCAATCACGGTCCGGATGATCCGCTTGCGCGTCGCTGATGTTGCTCCAGGACTGTTCCAAGCCTGCTCGAGATCGGCCCCAAGCGCCAGCAGACGTTCTCGCTCTGCATCTGTGAGTGCCGGCTGAGGCTCCGCTGCCATGGCGGTTTGTTCCTCTTCGAGAGCCCGCACCGCCACCAGACGTTCATTCCAACGGTATTCGAGTTCGGCGGCGACCAGTCGGTTGTCGGGGTCGACGGCTTCGTAGCGTCGGCGTGCATGGGCTGCCTCATAGCGAGCTTGCTCAAGCGCCAAATCAAGCTGGCGTCGCTTCGCCGTCCTCTCAACGTGCTGCGCTTCAACCGCCATGATCGCGGCTTCGATCCCGAGAGGCTGCAGGCGATCGATGACTTCGGCGCCAACAGCCTGATCGATGCGCATTCCGCCAAACGAGATACACGGATCGCCACCATGATTGAGATGACCACCGCGGCAATGGTAGCGCCCTATTCGTCCGTTGCTCCCGCTATAGGCGATGTGGAGCTTGCGGCCGCAATGCCCGCACCGAAGCAACCCAGCCAGGAGCGCCTCTCCGCGTCGCACGGAGCCGCGGCTCATGAAGCTTTGACCATTGGCGTTGTCGCTGATCAGGCGCTGATTCCTCTCGAACTCACTCCAGCTAATGTAACCCTCATGATGATCAAGGATCAAAGCCTCCCAATCGCCCCGGTCCTTGCGGAAGCCGCGGACAATCCGCTTTCGTCCTGCTTCGATGGTCACGCGACTGCCCGTCCGGCCGAAAGCATAGGCCCCGGCGTATACGGGGTTCGTCAGAATGTGTCGCAGGGTGTTGTAAATTGGAAGCTTCCAGGTAACGGTTCGCCCATCAGGGCCGGAGCCGACCGCCGGCAACGGCAGGCGCTCCTGGCGCATCCACAGGTGAACCTGCCGGACCGTTTGCAACTCGGCAAACTTGGTGAAGACGAGACCGATGGCCTCCTGGACACGCCGATCCGGGTCTTTCTCGATGCGATCATGGGACACCTTAAGGAAGCCGACCGCAACAGTCAGGAAGAGTTCCCCCCGGTGCGCCTTCTGCCTCAGGGCCTCCACCGAGCGTTGCCGGAAGAGCGACAGTTCCATCTCGCTCATCGTTCCCTTCATGCCGAGCAAAAGCCGATCATTTGGGTGGCGCGCGTCGTAAATTCCGTCCTCATCGACTATCAACGTGCCGACCAATCCACAGAATTCCAGGAGCGTATGCCAATCCCGGCCGTTGCGAGCCAATCGGGAGGCCTCAATCGAGACGACCGCACCGACACGGCCTTCACAGATCGCGGCAAGCAGCTTCTCGAAGCCTGGCCTGGCGATGCCAGACCCGGATCGGCCGAGATCGTCATCGATGATCTCGACGGCCGTCCAGCCCAGGGCTCGTGCCCGCTCGGCCAGTGCATACTGGCGCCGGCGGCTCTCATGGTTGTGGAGCACTTGGTCGGCTGTCGATTGCCGCACATAGACAAAGGCGCTCCGGGCCAGGTGATCAGGCGTGATCTTGGTCATGGCCGTCCTCCTCGCCGGTTTGATCCTCCATGGCGACTGACATTCTCAGTCTTGCCGCTTCCGTGAGCAGGGCTTGGAGCATGAGGGCGAGTGTTGCCCGCAACGCGATGGGAAGCGGCGGGTTGATCCTCGGCTCTTCGAACAGATCTCCTTGACGGCTTCGCTCGCTCCTCATCACCAGCTCCTCGTGCCGGGGGCGATTCCCCTCGAGGCGATGGTAGGATCATGCTGATCAGAGTGTGGAGTTCGGCCAGACGCTCCACCGGAAGGCGCGGATGGGGGATGAGTTCGTACGAAGGTGAGTTCGGCTCGATCATCCAGGCCGGGAGCAGAGCCAGGGTCCGATCCGGCTGACGGATGATGAGATGATCGCATCCCGCATGTCGCTTGGCGCCGACGATGACGATGAATTCGCCGCTGCGCGGATGGTAGGGATAGGTAATCCGCGCCTCAAATCCCAGACGCCCGGCAGTATGACGCTGGTCCGCCCGGC
>KI911938.1:2281-3664 GCA_000517005.1 Microvirga lupini | reverse complement strand
CGCCATGATCCGCCTCAAGGATGCTATTCAAATATTTCGAGGTGCGGTGCTTGACATCTTTCGACAATAGTCCATCGTTCTGCAGGCGCAGGATTGCCTTGGCATACGACGCCAGTTTATCCGTTGTGATGGATGATGGTGGATCGTGGCTCATCGCTCTTATGGCTTTACGCAAGAAGCGGTAAGTGGCGTTGGTGTTACGGCGATCGGACAGCATGAAGCTGATCAACTGACCGTGCTTGTCGACCGCGCGAAACAAGTATTTCCAATTGCCGCCGACGCGGACGTAGGTCTCGTCCACTCTCCAGGAGCCTGAGCGAGCTCCGTGGTAGGGCCGGATCCGCTTCTCGATCTCCGGAGCATAGCGCTGAACCCAACGAAAGATCGTCGATCGGTCAACGGCGACACCGCGTTCCTGCATCATCTCAGCCAAGTCGCGATAGCTGATCCCATACTTGCAGTACCAGCGCACGCATAGAAGGATGATCGTAACCGGAAAGCGGCGGCGCTTGAACATCGACAACAGGACGGCTCCTCGACTGGCCGCTCCGGATTACGCTGCCGAGGTTAACGCAACAGTGCCGGCGATGAGGTGGTGCTGCGGACCACCCACTTCGAGACTGATATGCTGTCGGTCAAAAACAAGGTTGAAGGCGTGGAGGCTGTCACCGAGGACGTCGTGGCGCTGCGCCGCCGCTGGCGCGGGAACCCTGTCGGCATAGGCGTGGTCGGCTTCGCAGGCTGGCTGATCGGGATCTAGACCTATCTGACCGGGCGCCCGCCGCCCTGACTCAAACCCCGTTACCCTCTTGGCTTCGGTCAGGAGTCGCTTTCGCGGTGCTTTGGCTGCGCTTCTTCCAGCGAGGGCCGATGGAAGCGCTGATGGGTATGATCGCAGATCGAGCGACGCGACGTCCCCTGAGCACCACGTCGCCTCAAGATTCGGATCTAAAGTGACGCTCGCAAAAGAAAGCACCTGACCGATGGTCCGACATAGCTGATAACTACAATATCACGCCTCGTCGGTATCATCGAGGTGCCACCGCCGAGCCTTGCGACCATTGCCGTTCGCGCGGCTTTTGCGGACACGAGATCCGAGTACTCTGGCGGCGATGTTTTGGATTTCATCGCCGCAAAGTCTCTCGCTTTCCGACTGAACGAAGACCTGTCGATCTCCACGATATTTCGCTCCGGCGGGCGACGCGCATTTTGCGTGCACTTGTTCTCTCAGGGCCCGTCGAATTCCTTGATCTTCGGCACTAGTGCAGCACATCGCGGATTTGGAACAACTTTCGGGTGATGCAGGCGTGCTGTCGGGTCGTCAGGTTGTCGGGCAGTACCCAAAACCCTAAGTAGGCCGCCATAAGTCTTGCAACGCGAGAG
>KI911938.1:1920-2181 GCA_000517005.1 Microvirga lupini | reverse complement strand
TTGTCTGGATGCGAGACCTCCTTGGCGGCCGCGACGACGTGGAGGGCTTGAGGCAAAGCATGGGGATCGGGCGGTTTGTAGCGTGGGTTGGCCAATCTGGGCTCGGCGGCCAGGCGCCGGTGCACGACCTGCTCGGGTGAGGCGCCCTTGAGCACGCGCTGGCGTCTCCGGTTGTAGGCCTGGTTGAAGCCTTTGAGCAGGATCTCAAGCTTGCGATGGCTGTAGATCGTGATGCCCAGCACCTCACGCTGCACCCGGCCG
>KI911938.1:0-1820 GCA_000517005.1 Microvirga lupini | reverse complement strand
GCATCGTAGCCATCCGGGCGGGGATCGATGCGCGCGGGATAGTGGTCGAAGATAGCCCGGATGCGGTCCGTTGGCCGAGAAGTTGCCGGATAGGTCTCCGCCAGATCCGGGAAAAGCGCTGCGAGTGCTGCGCTGAGCGGAGTGTTTGCGTCGGTCGCGCGCTCGACTGTTTCGGGCCGGAGTGGATCATCGGGCTTCTCTGTCCATGCCTCAAGGTCGGCGACGAGCAACTCGGCTATCTCGCGAGCGACCGGATGTTCTGCGTGTTCGATCTCGCGCCTCGCTCTCGCGAGCTTGTCTTGGATACTTTCGCGACTTACTTGTTCCTGGCCCAACAGCTGATCGATCTCTTGCCTGAGCTCGTGGTGAACGCCCTCATAGGTGCCAAAGATGGCACGCTCGGCAAACCAGCGCCGTGCTTCATGGGATTGCGCCAGAAAGCTTCGCTGCAGGCCGGTATAAGTTTCCAAGACATTCTGCGTGGCAGCGAGGATCTGGCGAGCACGACTGAACTGATACCGCCCGCCCTCGATGGCTGGGGTATGCGACTTAGGCGGCTTGAGGGAGGGGAGCCCGCGCGCTTGCTCCTTTTGATCGAACGTGCGCACATGCTGGTAAAGCTGCGGCCGGTCACCGACGATAACGACGGCATCGCCATCGAAGTCGCCGTCGAGTTTTTTCTGTTCCCCGGGCGGGACGGCAACCAGCGAGCCCGGAGCGAACACCTCGGTCGCCTGCAGGCTACCGACGCAGTCGAGGAGCGTGTCCTCCTTGGCGCGGTCCTTACCGTTGGTCCAGCTCGAATGGCACTTGACGTCCTCGGCAGACATCACCAACCCACGGTCGGCGAACTCAGCTGGCCACATCTCGTCCGGCACCACGATCAGAATGCCTTTGGCAAAAAACGTCGGATCGTCGGCGGCCAGTTCGGCGCCCGACTTCTGAGCGACATTAAAGCTGTACTGCATGGCAACGCACCGATCGAGGAACGCCGCCGTCGGGTCCCCATCAGCTGCCGCCTTGACCTGCTCGGCGGCGAACGGGCGCAGGTTGGGCTTGTCGTAGGGGGATCGCCCGATCAGCACGCCCTCCGTCCCGGTCAAGGTCTCGCTCTTGAGCGTCGGCACATGCAGGCAGCCATCGCTGGAGGGTACGGCAACTGCGCCGGGACCATCGATATGTCCGCCCGTCACAGTGCGATAGAGCTCTTCGGACGACAGCTGTTGCCCTTGCTTGCTCTCGAGCCAGGTCTGGGCCTTCTCTCGCGCCTCGTCGGCCACCTGCTCGCTGCGCGGATAGTGTTGCAGCGCCATGGCAGGCACGGCCGATCTCCTTCCCTCACCAAAGGCATGCACCCGATCAGGACCGTCGTTTTGGCCGGCGCGGCGAACAGCTTCCATGCGCTCGGCCAGCGAGGCCTTGATGAAGCCGCAGCCGTCATGCGGTCGCAAGGCAATCGGGCCTTCCGGCCCAGTCAGCTTGAAGGGATGCTCCTCATTGGCAGGGCGGTCCGGCAGCAGCAATAGATTGAAGGCGCCTTCCAGCGCGGAGTCGTAGGGCGTGAGACTGATGGCCGGTGGCGCGGCAAACCCCCTGCGTTGAGTATAATAATAGGCCTCTTTGAAAGGCGCCCAGGCGCGCGACAGCTGCTCGAAGGCCGTGCCCGGTGCAGTTTCGGCATACGGAACCGCCAGCAGCCTCCCCCCTTTAGACTCTGCCTTCACTCTATCTGGAGCGCGGGCGGCAATTTGTGGAATGGTCTCTTGCGGCGGCTTTAACTTGCTTCCGCCGAACAGGTCCATGCGGAATGGCACACCGTT
>KI911937.1:5624-11360 GCA_000517005.1 Microvirga lupini | reverse complement strand
AGGTATCGCCCGGAAAGGGGCTTGGCCGAGGATCTGAACATCGCTGGGGGCATGCCACCTGCCTTTCGGAACCATCTGGTTCCTACAGGTTGCGACACACCGGCCTCGACCGCAGCATCCTCGCTGCTCATTCCCCTTGCAATCGCCCGCCAGAACCGGCGTCGTTCATCGCGTCCCGCCACAGGTGGCCGGCCTGGTGACGGTAGCGGGGCTCGCCCAGACCGATCCGACCGCCGCTTTCGAATGCTCATCACAACCTCCTCTTCCAGGGTGTTGCGACGACCGTTTGAATCCGCCCCATCTACTCCTTGCCGGTCTCCCGGCGCACCTTGTCTGACCCCTTGGGGTCAAAGACTTTCTGACGAAACCCTTTGACGCGGTCGAAGCGCTCCTTCGCATCTTCAACCTGCTCGAAACCCGGATCCTGACACTTGAACTCGCCAAGCACGGCTTGACGCCGCCGCGCTCGGAACGGCCCCGGCTCGATTGAGGTGCGTCAGCAATGAGAGGGCAACCCGAATTGGACCATTGGGTGCTTAGGCACCCAGCGCCCTATCTCCAGGGACAGGATGTCTGTTCATCAATAGTGGTTGTCCGACGGTTGGGTCAGGTTCTGCTCTGATCCAAGCAAGGCTGAAATCACCGGAACTCGCCCGGATCGATCTTGTGCCGATTGAGCTTGTCATAGAGGGTTTTGCGGGCAACTCCGAGCCCGTCGGCGGCGGCGCGCACATCACCGTTGTGACGGGCGAGGGCCTCCCGTAACAGCGCGGATTCATAAGCGTCGATCTGCATGGCGAGACTCGGTCGGCCCGCTGGGGCGTCGAGCGGTGCGGCACGAGCAGTTGCGAAAGCGTTGAGTTCGGGCGCGACGCCGAGGACGACCCGCTCGGCAAAATGGGCAAGTTCCCGCACATTGCCGGGCCAATCATGCGCCAGGAGATAAGTCCTCAGATCCGGTTCGACAGGCGGCGCCGGCCGACGGAAGCGCTCGGCCGCCTGGGTCAGAAAATGCTCGTACAAGAGTGGGATGTCTGCCCGGCGTTCGCGCAAGGGCGGCAGGTGGAGGGTCACGACATTGAGCCGGTAGTAAAGATCTGCTCGGAATGCGCCTCGCGAGGACGCCTCCGCCAGATCGATCTTGGTTGCGGCGATCACTCGCAGATCCACGGGGCGGACCTCGTTGGTGCCGAGCGGTTCGACCGAACGCTCCTGCAGCACGCGCAGCAGCTTCACCTGAAGTGCCAGCGGCATGCTTTCGATTTCGTCGAGAAAGAGCGTACCGCCGTGGGAATGCTCGATCTTACCGATGCGCCGGCGCTGTGCGCCCGTGAAGGCTCCCGCTTCATGCCCGAAAAGCTCGCTCTCGATGACACTCTCCGGCAACGAGCCGCAATTGAGCGCAACAAATGGTCGATCGCACCGGGAGCTCCAGCGGTGGAGCGCATTGGCAACGACCTCTTTGCCGGCTCCCGTCTCGCCCTGGATCAGCACGTCCACCGTAGTGTCGGCGAGATCCGCCACCGTCTTCCGGATGCGCTCCATCGCAGATGTTTGCCCGAGCAGCATGACGTCAGCCTGGCGGGCACGGTCAAGCTCTGCCCGCAGGCGACGGTTGTCCAGTACGAGGCCGCGCTTGTCGAGAGCGCGGCGCACGCTGCTGATGAGACGGTCGGCGGGATAGGGCTTCGCCAGGAAATCGTAGGCCCCGGCGCGCATCGCCTGCACGGCCATCGGAATATCGCCGTGGCCGGTGACCAGGATGACCGGCAGCTCGGGATCGATCCGTCGGATGGTTTGAAAGAACTCCAGCCCGTCCATAAGCGGCATTCTGACATCCGTCACCACCACACCGGGAAAGTCCGCTCCGAGATGGGTGAGGGCGGTTTGAGCCGAGCCGAAGGGCCGCACCTCGAACCCGGCGAGTTCGAGGCTCTGGGCATTCGCGCGGCGCACATCCTCCTCATCGTCGACGAATACGACCTGAAGCGTTGCTGTCATGGGACCTCGCGAAGCTCAATCGAGAAGGCGGCGCCGCCACCCTTCGCATGCGCCGCTGTGATCGAGCCGCCAAAGTCGTGCACGATGTCGCGGCAGATCGCGAGACCCAGACCGAGGCCATCGCTCTTGGTGGTGAAGAAGGGCGTAAACAGCTCCGCCATATCCGTCGCGTTGATTCCGCCGCCGTTATCCGTAATGGTCAAGATAGCACGCCCCTCCTCGGCCCGAAGGGTAATTGTCAGGCGTGGCTGCGGCACGGCTGTGAGCGCGTCTAATGCGTTCTGGATCAGGTTGACGATCACCTGCTCGAACCTGACGAGTTCGGCGAAGGCGCGGACGTCCCGCATTGGCACATCCATCGTCACCGCAACGGATTGCCGGCGAATGCGATGCTCAACCAGCATCAGCGAGCCGTCGAGGGCAGCCCGAACCGATACCGGCTCGATAGTCCCCGATGCGCGCCGGCCATAGGTCTTCAAGTGCTGTGTGATACAGCCGATGCGCTCGGTGAGCGAGGCGATGTGGGACAGGTTGGCCCGCGCATCGGTCAAACGATCGCGATCCAGCAGCACGGCGGCATTGTCGGCATAGGCGCGAATGGCCGCGAGCGGCTGGTTCACCTCATGCGCAACGCTTGCGGAAATCTGACCCATGGTGGCAAGCTTGCTGGCCTGGACGAGTTCATCGCCCAGTTGACGCCGGGCTATCTCGGTCCGGCGGTGCTCTTCGATTTCATGCTCAAGGCGCAGATTGGCGTCGCGCAGATCCCGTGTTCGGGCCTCGACGCGCTCCTCCAGTTCGGCGCGGATAGCCTCTTGCCGCCGCTTGCGGCGGTGGTTCCGCTGCCGCGCCGAAAGGACCACTCCACACACGCATCCAGCAAGGATCGTGCCGAGACTGGCGATGATGCGCCCTTGCGTCTCGCTGCGCTCCACCACTGGTCGGAGCGGGACCAGGGTGTGCAGCGTCCAGGAGGTGGTGGGCACGGGTCTGGCTGTGTGCAGGAAGGCTCCTTCGCCTACGGAATGGTCGGATGGCATCTCTACCACGACGTGGTTGCCATCCCCTCCAACTGGTCGGAACGGCAGCGGCTGCAGGTCGGCCGGTCCGACCTGAAATTCCTCGCGCACGCGTTGCCGCACCTCAGCGGTGAGCGGCCCCACAGTGCGGAACCGCAAGGCAGGATGGCTCGTCACAAGCACGACGCCTTCGGCATCGGTCACATAGGAGGGTTCGGAGCCGCGCCTCCACTCCGCCTCAATCCCGTCGAACTGCAACTTCACGACCACCGCTCCGACGATCCCGTCCCGGTCAGAGACCCTGCGGGACAGATAATAGCCGGGCTGGCGGCTCACCGTGCCGAGGGCAAATTGCTCGCTGGCGCCATCCGTGAGCGCAGCCTGGAAGTAATGGCGGAAGGCATAGTTCTGGCCCACGAAGCTCGTGGGTTCGCGCCAGTTGCTGGCTGCGATTGTGGAGCCGTTCCGGTCCAGGATGTAGATCACGGCCGCGCGGCTGCCGCGACTCAGCCATTCGAGCTTGTGGTTCAGCGCAGCGGTCTCCCGGCCGCGCAGGGCAGCCA
This sequence comes from Microvirga lupini, assembly GCA_000517005.1. Taxonomy (GTDB): domain Bacteria; phylum Pseudomonadota; class Alphaproteobacteria; order Rhizobiales; family Beijerinckiaceae; genus Microvirga; species Microvirga lupini. The sequence continues at coordinate 7,777 of KI911937.1, read as the reverse complement.
CGACGTCAGGATCGTGCGCCAGGACAAAAGGCAGCGAGCGCTGTTTCTCCACCTCGTTGCGGAGTGCGGCCACATGCAGGAGCACGGCGGTTTCGGCTGAGCGGCGCAGTTCTGCCATTGCGGACGCCCGGCTCCAGCGCCCGGCTTGCCAGACACTCGCAACCAGGATCAGCAGCAGGGCCAGGGCGAGCAGCGCCCATTCGACCGCCGGGCGGAAGCGAGCCGGGAGGAGCAGTGGGGGAGTATTCTCCAGGAGAGGTGAGGGGGAGGAGGCCGTCATGACTGCAAAGTGTGGTGGGCTGCTCCTCTATAGCCGAATATGTCTCCTCCGTCTAAGCGGCCCTGTGGCACGCCCATGCCCCTGTGCGGAAAACCGCATGATCAAGCCAGCTTCTGTCACGATTTCCGCACAACGCAGGATCTAGGCAGACTCCTTGGAGAATAATTCTGAGTAAATTCAAGAGGTTGCTCAAATTGTTAGAGCCGCGGCGGCTGGCACGAGGCTTGCATACAGTCTCGCGGCCTGTCGGAAACCGAGGTTCGCCCTCACGAGGCAGGCTTTCGAGGAAACCATGCGGCTCGGAGAAGACGCGGATCGGGATCGGTTTGATCGATCGGGAAGCCGCCGCCCGGGCCTGCCCAACAGGAGAAGGGGACAACAGTGGCTCATCCGATCGCGACCGCCGCGCCGACGCGCAAGCCATTCTACAAAATTCTATATGTTCAGGTCCTGATTGCTGTCGCAATCGGCATTATGCTCGGCTATTTCCAGCCGGGCATTGCGGAACAAATGAAGCCGCTCGGCGACGCCTTTATCAAGCTCGTGAAGATGATCATCGCGCCGGTGATCTTCCTGACCGTGGTCAGCGGCATCGCCAGCATGACGAATCTGGAAAAGGTCGGGCGCGTCGGGGCGAAGACGCTTATCTACTTCCTGACGTTCTCGACGCTCGCGCTGATCGTCGGTCTCATCGTCGCGAATGTTTTGAAGCCCGGCTCCGGCCTTCACATCGATCCCAAGTCGCTGGATCCGAAGATGGTCGCCTCCTATGCGTCAAAGGCGCATGAGCAATCCATCGTCAGCTTCCTGATGAACATCATTCCGGATACGGTCGTCGGCGCTTTCGTATCAGGCGAAATCCTGCAGGTGCTGTTCTTCTCGGTCCTGTTTGGCTTCGGCCTCGCCTTCATGGGCGACCGGGGCAAGCCGGTGCTCAGCTTCATTCAAGCCCTGTCGGAAACCGTGTTCAATATCGTCGGGCTTCTGATGAAGGTGGCCCCCATCGGTGCTTTCGGCGCGATGGCCTTCACTATCGGGAAATATGGTATCGGCTCCATCAAGAATCTGGCGTTTCTCGTCGGCGCCTTCTATCTCACCTCGCTGATCTTCGTGCTCGGCGTGCTTGGCTTTGTGGCGCGCTACAATGGTTTCTCGGTGCTCAAGCTGATCCGCTACATCAAGGAGGAGCTGCTGCTCGTGCTGGGCACCTCGTCGTCGGAATCGGCACTTCCCGCGCTGCTCGCCAAGATGGAGCGGGCGGGCTGCTCCAAGTCAGTGGTGGGTCTCGTTGTGCCGACCGGTTACTCGTTCAACCTCGATGGCACCAACATCTACATGACCATGGCGGCGCTGTTCATCGCCCAGGCGACCGACACGCCTCTGTCGATCACCGACCAGATCCTGCTGCTGCTCGTGGCCATGCTGAGCTCCAAGGGCGCGGCTGGCGTAACCGGTTCGGGCTTTGTGACCCTGGCGGCGACGCTCTCCGTCGTGCCCAGCGTGCCTGTAGTCGGCATGGCGCTGATTCTTGGCGTCGACCGTTTCATGAGTGAGTGTCGCGCCTTGACGAACTTCGTCGGCAACGCAGTCGCCTGTGTCGTCGTAGCGCGCTGGGAAGGCGAGTGCGACGATGCCCGTCTCAAAGCCGCGCTCAACGGCAAGCCGCTTCCGCCAGGGATCAAGGAAGCGACGAGCTCCCCAGTTGCGGCGCCCAAGGTGGCTTGATCGGCGCAGCCAGTCCGGCCAACAAAAAGGCTCCTGCGGCAACGCACGAGCCCTTCCTCCGACCCACCTCACTTGGAAACTATGTTTCCGAAGTTCCCGCTCGATGCCGGTTTCGACATCACAAACGCCGGATCAACCCGCTCGCCGC
>KI911937.1:4938-5524 GCA_000517005.1 Microvirga lupini | reverse complement strand
CTCGACCAGATCGCATATGTGGACGGCCCCCGTCTCGCAAGAAGATTTGGACATAGTTTGATCGGATCGCTTGCGGTCATATGTCCGGCCTGTGGTGTCGCGCTCGCCCATGAACGCCGGCCAAGATGGGTTCCGCGACCCGAGTTCCAAACAGATGTGCGACCTTGCGGGCCACTACGATTTGCGGAGTGTCTCGGGATTTGGATCGATCGATCACACCATCTCCTTGTCACCTTGCAAGGTCCGTCATCGGCTCTGCACGGGAGCGAGCCATCGGCTCATCTGGCTCATCGTGTCAGGCCGAAGATCTAAGCGGCCCGGCCTGTACCAACCGGCAATGCCTTGCGCGGCATAGCGCTCGCCCGACACCATGAGGTTCCAGGCAATCCGGGCGATCTTGTTGGCCAGCGCCACCGCGGCCAGCTTGGGCGGCTTGCGCTTGAGCAACTCCACCAGCCAGGGCGAGGCAGGCGCTCCCTGGCCGCGCCGTAACTGCCGGATGACAGCAGTGGCGCCGACCACCAGCACGCTGCGCAAGGCTTCGTCCCAGCGCGTGATCACCCCAAGACGGACCTTGCCGGCGGTC
>KI911937.1:904-4838 GCA_000517005.1 Microvirga lupini | reverse complement strand
GCAGAGAATTCTTGTGCCGGCGCCACTCAAATCTCCGAGAACTATACTAGTTGAGAACACATACAATGACCCACTCCGCACCGTCGCCTGAGCCATTTTCGATCCTTGCGATGCCAAGGACTGGAACACACTATCTCGAAGCGTTGCTGAACGAGCATCCGAACGTGTTGAGCAACGGTGAGTTGCTCAACACGTATGATACAAATTGGCCTGATAAGGATCGCCTGCTACGCAGCGATCGCGAGCTCCTAGAACTTGCCTATTTGCGCTATCCCAGGCGGAGTGACAAGAAGGTGACGCAAGTTGGGTGCAAGATCAACGAACCTCAGTTCCACAAACGTCCAGGCTTTTTTGACGAGTTGGCCCGTTGGCCCGGCCTCAAGGTCATCCTTATGACTCGCAGAAACACATTGGAATCGCTGCGATCGCTGGTGCAGGCAAGGCAAAGCGGCGAGTGGCTGAAGTTCGGTTCGAATAACGATGCGGCTCCGCCGCCGCGGGTCAAATTGTCGATCGCCTCCTGCGAGGCCTACTTCAAGACCGCCGACGATTTCCACACTCGGGTGACGCGCTCCTTTGCGTCGACCAACATGCTTGTAATCGAATACGAGAGTCTTCTTCACGAATCCACCACGCTCTTAGCAACGATTTGGGACTTCCTTGGGGTTGCAGCGCTTCAGCTTTCCGGTCGCGTCATCCTTCAGCGCCAGGAAACGCGACCGCTGGACCAAACGGTACAGAACTTTCATGAGTTACGGCTTCACTTCAGGGACGGACCTTACGCGAGATTCTTCGAGGTTGGTGATGTCTGACAGGCCTTCGCAGCCACGAGAGCATCGGACCGGAAATTGGACTCTTCGGGTTCTGCGCTAGGTCGAGGCGTGATTCATTCCTGAGAACCGGAGGTAGATCATGGGTCGATAATAGGGATTTTACTGTGCCCCCATCATCGAGGATGATTGCATGAGGTTTCACGGTGCACGACTAACCTTAGGTTGTACCCGTTTCGATCTTTAACCTTTGTTTCGCCTAGATTAGGCTTGAGTGGAAGCCACTTCAGCAGCATGTACAGATCCTTTGAGACCAAAGCTTCTCACCTCGAACGGCTTGAGGCAGAGAGCATAACTATCTTTCGCGAGGTCGCGGCATCATTCGAGCTCCCTAGTTCTGCTCTATTCCATTGGCAAAGACTCGTCAGTTCTGCTCCATCTTGCTCTAAAGGCCTTCTATCCTGCGAAGCCTCCGTTTCCACTCCTCCATGTCGATACGGGCTGGAAGTTCCGGGAGATGATCAAATTCCGCGACGAGACCGCGCGCCGACTAGGACTCAACCTGATTGTCCACTCCAATCATGAGGCGACTGCCGCCGGAATCACTCCATTTAGCCACGGCTCGGCTACATATACCGAGGTTATGAAGACGGCTGCGCTCCGACAAGCTCTTGATCTTGGGAGGTTTGACGTAGCGATTGGAGGAGCTCGGCGCGATGAAGAAAAATCACGCGCCAAAGAGCGAATCTTCTCAGTGCGGGCGCCTGGTCATCGGTGGAACCCGCGTCAGCAACGGCCTGAGTTGTGGAAGCTTTATAACACCCAACTTGCCGAGGGCGAGACCATGCGAGTCTTTCCTCTCTCGAACTGGACTGAACTTGATGTTTGGCAGTACATTGCAGTTGAGAAAATTTCGGTTGTTCCACTCTACTGTGCTCGACCTCGGCCGGTTGTCCGTCGCGGAGGTGCGCTCATTATGGTCGATGACGACCGGCTGCCACTTGGACATGGTGAGCGGCCTGAAATCCTGTCCGTGCGCTTCCGCACTCTCGGTTGCTATCCATTATCGGGAGCAATCGAGTCATGTGCTGCAAGCATCGAAGATATCATTGCTGAAATGGTTGAAAGCCGGGTCTCAGAGCGGCAGGGGCGCCTGATTGACTTTGATCAGGCTGCCTCCATGGAGCGTAAGAAGCAGGAGGGTTACTTTTGAGCACCCCTTCGCACTCAGGAAAGCCTGCGCCACTTCTGCGCCTAACCACCTGTGGAAGCGTTGATGACGGCAAGAGTACACTTATCGGGCGGCTGCTGTATGACGCCGGTCTCGTACCTAATGACCACCTTGCGGCGCTAGTGAAGGACAGCCGTGGACGCCCCTGTGGGCCTGAGGGGCTTGACTTTTCGCTTCTTGTAGATGGGCTTGCAGCCGAGAGGGAGCAGGGGATCACGATTGATGTTGCCTACCGCTACTTCGCCACGTCAAAGCGAAGCTTCGTCGTAGCAGACGCGCCGGGACATGAGCAGTACACCCGGAATATGGTAACGGCCGCGTCGAACGCGGATGCCGCCATCGTGCTTGCCGATGCCCGGAAGGGTATTCTGAGCCAAACACGCCGACACATCGCTATTCTAGCGCTGATGGGGGTCAGCAAGGTTGCCCTCGTGGTCAACAAGATGGATCTCGTCGACTATGAGCAGGCCGTGTTCCACCGTACAGCGGAGGAGTTCGAGGCCTTAGCGGTCAGCGTTGGCATCACCAGTGTTACCTCTATTCCGGTATCGGCGTTAACGGGAGCGAACGTTGCGAGGCGCCATAGCGATCTAGATTGGGGCAAGGAGCAAACGCTCCTTGAATGGCTAGAGGCGGTGACCATTGACGAGGATGCCGCGGCGCGGCCGTTCCGTATGCCAGTCCAATGGGTTAACCGCGCAGGGGCAGATTTCCGCGGACTGTCTGGGCTTGTTGCCTCAGGACGAATTCGTCCGGGAGATCGGGTTGCGGGATCCCGCTCGGGTCGCCACACCTCAGTAGCACGCATTGTTACTATGGATGGAGACCTCGGCGAAGCGACTGCTGGGCAGGCTGTCACCCTGGTGCTGGCGGACGACGTGGATATCGGGCGTGGGGATGTCTTATTCGATCCTGGTGCCCCGCCTGCTGTGGCAGATCAATTTGCAGCGCATATTGTCTGGTTCGCGGACGAACCACTTCTGCCACGTCGCTCCTACTTAATGCAGCTTGGCACGGAGCTTTTGCCGGCGGAGGTGACCGAGCTCAAATACCGGAAGAATATTGAGACACTTGACACAAGTGCGGCGAAAGTCTTGGAGACAAACGAGATTGGAGCCTGCAACCTTGCGCTGGCGCGCCCGGTGGCCTTCGAACATTACAAAGAGAGCCGTGACCTTGGCAGCTTCATACTTATAGATTGCGGGACTCGCGCTACTGTGGGAGGAGGCGTGATTGATTTCCCGCTTCGGAGAGCCAGTAATCTGCGGTGGCAGGACTTCGATGTAACCCCCGCTCTGCGTGCCGCACAGAAGGGGCAGCGGCCAGCGATTGTTTGGTTTACGGGACTGTCCGGCTCCGGTAAGTCGACCATTACTAATCACGTTGAGCGGCTGCTTCATAGGCAAGGACGTCACGCCTTTGTCCTCGACGGCGACAACGTTCGCCATCGGCTGAATCGAGATCTAGGTTTTACGGACGCAGACCGCGTCGAGAATGTGCGACGAGTGGCGGAGGTGGCGCGGCTAATGGCCGAAGCCGGCCTCATTGTGCTTGTATCTCTCATCTCGCCATTCCGGCTTGATCGTCGGATGGCTCGTGAGATCGCGGGTGAGATTGACTTCTTTGAAGTCTTTGTCGATGCCTCGCTTGAGACGTGCGAACGTCGTGATCCGAAGGGCCTCTACGCCAAGGCTCGTTCAGGACAGATCACCAACTTCACAGGCGTCAACTCGCGTTATGAGCGGCCAGAGAAGCCAGACCTCCGGCTTGAAACTGACATTTATGATGCCGAGACTTGCATCGCAAGGGTACTCGCCTTGCTCAAAGATAAAACTGGCTTATGAACAAAATAAGCAACAGGATTGAAGTTAAAGCATCGGACGGTTAAACAGACGCATATCCGGCGGCCCTGAGGAAGTTCCAGCATTCTTGC
>KI911937.1:0-804 GCA_000517005.1 Microvirga lupini | reverse complement strand
GCGCTGACCGCATCCTCTCTGATGGCATGGTGGGGCGGCCGCGCGCCGACCCCGAACAGAAGCAAGACTTCGGCGACAGGACAGTCATTCAGGGGATTGACATCCAACGGCCCATTACAGAAGTACTACTGTGTCATAAACCTTGTGTGGCAGCAGGGACATCGTGGGAGCCTTCGCACGAGAGCGCAGATGAGTTCAGCCCGGATGGTGGCGATCGACTGGGCGAGGTGACGTTCGGGACGGATGATGGGCGCGGCCCCTGGGATCGCCCGCCTTCGAGGGTTGTGGCGCTTTGCGGATCGCGGGGCGGACGGGCGCTGAGGGGAAAAACCGGCTCCGCTCGGAAACCAGAAACCCGTAAGCCGCAAGGCACAGCGTGGCGTGGTGATGAAAGCCGCGCCAGCCCCGTCCCTCAAAGTGGCCCAGGCCGATCTCCTGCTTGAGCTCCTGATAATCCCGCTCAATGCGCCAGCGCAGTTTCGCCAGATCAACCAGCTCCGGCAGGGTGATGTCCTCCAGCAGGGTCGAGAGCCAGTACTTGGTCGGCTGCTTCTCGCTTGCGGGCCATTCGATCAGGCACCACTCCTCCGGCCGCAGGCTCGCGCGCCAGTAGTCGCGGTGAGCCGGCCGAACCCGCACGGCCGCAAAGCGCGAGGTCAGCGCCGCCTTGGAGCCTTCGCGCCAGGTGACGCTCTGCCAAGCGGTTTCCGGCAGGGACTTGGCGAGCTTCTGGGCCGCGATCGGCTTGTGTGGACTTGCTTCGGAAAAGATACTGCTGGCGAACGGGCGCGGATTTTCAATCCG
>KI911936.1:21865-22142 GCA_000517005.1 Microvirga lupini | reverse complement strand
GTGGATGGTCTTGGCCTCCAACCCGGTCTGCTCCGTCATGCGCTTAGCCGCGCGACCTGTCGGTGCCGTCAGCAGGACCTTGACGCCCTTGGCCACCAGGAGCCGGAGAATCGTGTCGAGGAGGGTGGTCTTGCCCACACCAGGACCACCGGTCACCACCGCCACCTTGGAGCCGAGCACCAGCTTCAGAGCCTCCCGCTGGGAAGCCGCCAGGGTCTTGCCCGTGCGGCTCTCGACCCAGGGAACAGCTTTGTCGAGGTCGATCTCGGGCCAAGGC
>KI911936.1:18754-21765 GCA_000517005.1 Microvirga lupini | reverse complement strand
TAGACGTTAGCGAGGGCTGGAATGATTTGGTGGGGTGCTGGTTTTCTGGTCGTGGCGCTGGGTATCTGGTGGGCTAATCGCTCATTTGACGCTCAAGCCGCTGATAACAGACGCAGGGCTGAAGAGCGCAATGCACTTGCGCCCCTTGATCTTCCACCTGCCATATCGTCGTCCCAGCAAAATCATTCCGACCATGGCCGAGTGACCCGCAGCAAACGGGCCTATGCCCATCTCTATGACAACGAGACGAAGGACTTCACCCCGGTAAGCCGTGATCAACTGGAAGACGTTCTCAAGGAAACGCGAGCCAATCTCGTGAAGTGGAGACGCCTTGCCAAGCGAGCAGAAACAGCAACCGACGCCTGGAAGGTAAACCCAAAACTAAGGGCCGAGATCGAAGCAGAATTGCCGTCCATCATTGAGGCGGCGGAGTCAGTCAGGAAGCTCCTCGATCAACTGTACTTCGAGAACGACAGTTCGGATGAGCGGTATTCCAACCTCTGGGATGAGCTTGTTGGGATCCAGACCGATCTCGAAATGAACGTACAAACTCTGGCTGAGATCGAGCAGGAACCGAAAGAAGACGACTGACGATAGCGAGTATCAGGGTTTACCCACCAGTAGGTACGGTTGGTTTGTCCTCCAGGTTGCGAAAATAGCCGACTACAGGCGGGATCGGAGCGGCCATCAAGTAAAGAAGGGCTGCCGTACGAAGCCCCGACATCAGCCGTCGATCTACTGGAATGCCGAGTTGATCCTGCCAGGACCATCCGATCATCAGGATGATTGCCGAGGCTGTAACCGCCACGAGTAACCCCAGTACTGGGTAGCGAACGGTTACAACCAGGACCAACAGTAAACCGATCCACGTGAAGGGATCACGCAGCATCCCAACGGCGCTCCCGCTGAGATATGCGAGGGCATACATCGGGAGCGTCATGCCAGAGGGGGTGGGCATGATCGCGATGATGGCAGCAATGAGAGCCGCCAATAGGCAGAGACCTCGCCGCATCGGCTTACGCCTCTTCCTCGGCGGCGTCTCTCCTGCGATCCAGCCAGTCGAACATCTCCTTTCGGAAATCTTCTTCCGTCTCCAACCGCATCATGATCGCGTATGCCAAGTCGAAGTGGGCCGGGACTTCAACTTCTTTGTCTTCGTCCTCGTCCCCGTCGAACAACTTGTCGATGTCCGGTGTCGTGAACAACTGACGGGATATCTGCCCGTCTACGTCACCCAGGACTATCGCGACTTGCCCAGGTTCAAGGGTGACGACCTTCTTCCTGATCTCGGCATCCTCCAGGTTCCAACCGATCACTTCATCCATGAAGGTATCGTCCTTCTGGATGCGGTTCTCCAACGCGACAGCCAAAGCAACATTGAGCGGAAGCTCGATCTCGTCCTCTTCGGTTTCGTAAAGGGCGTCCACTTCCGGCGTTGTAACGGTTTGAAGGGTGAGATCGCCGTCACTCGTGCCGAGCACCAGAGCGACATCTCCTGGTTCAAGTTTGATCGAAACTGGTTTTTTCATAACGGCCCCCGCCTTTGATTGTTGCCGATATTCTTTGCATGTGATCCCGCCAGACGGAAGCGAAAACTGTCTGATGAAGCGGGTCAGGAGTACCCGATTACATGGCCTTCCCGCCCCATAGGCCGGAGTGTAGCTGCCATTCTTCGTGCCCAATCCCAGCAGGCGGAAACGAAAACCGTTTTACGAAAAAGGTCAGTGGTTCTCGACGACGTTGTTGACCCGTGTCAGCACCCGTTTCACCTGAACCGCTGACCAATCTCCTCTACGAAGGGCGATGATGCCGCGTCGGGTCAATTCCGCTGCAACCTGTCGAAGGAAGCGCCCGGCACCTGGATGCTGCGGACCACAGTTACGATGTTCGCTGGCCATTCACCGGCTCTCTGCGTTCGAATGGCAAGCATCGAAACGTCTGCCTGCCCATTGTCATCGACTGGTTAGCAGGCGAAGTAACTGGCTCCCGCCCCTGCAGATGACCCGCCAGTTGGCATCCATCGTTATGTCCCTGTCGGGCAGATACCAGCCGACAGTTCGGAATCCCTTATCCATAAGCTTCAGCCCCCGAGTGGAGGGTATCTCCTCAAGATAGCCGATGATCTCGTGCCGATGATCTCTGATTGCTTATCGAGATATTATTGCCGCTCCGCATTCGCAGGAACGAGGCGCTTGGCAATCTTGGAAACGGTCGCGCGGCTGCATCCGGTAGCGGCCTGGATCTGCGACCATGACGAACCGGCACGGAGCATAGACGCGATCCCATCATTGCGTGCGGTGTTTTCCTTCCGTCCCCTGTAAAGCCCTGCCGCCTTCGCTTTTGCTTGCCCCTGCGCTTGTCTGCGGCGACGGTCCTCATAATCTTTGCGGGCCACAGCGGCGAGCATGTCGAGCATCATGCTGTTAATGGCGTCGAACATACGACCCGTGAAGTCGTCGGTTTTCGGATTCAGCATCGTCCACGAGGTTGGAAGATCCAGCGCCACGACCCGAACGCGACGGGTGGCGAGTTCCATTTTCAGCCTCTCCCAATCTGCTGCGTTGAGGCGACTCAACCGATCAACCTGTTCGGTCAAACAGATGTCCCCTGGCGAGGCATCCGACAGGAGCCGGAAAAGTTCAGGGCGGTCGAGTTTCGCGCCGGACTCATTCTCTATGTAGTACGCAGCGATAGGTAGGCCGCGCTCCTTTGCGAACGCCTCAAGCTGCTCACGGGCGCGGGTGGCATCCTGCTGGCTTGTTGACGCCCGAAGATACGCTCGCACAAACATCGAAACCCGAATGGTTCAGTTAGAATGGTTTCGATGTTGGCAGTTCACTATGAATAGTCAAGCTTACGATAATGAACCAGTTTCTGATTGGTGCAGGAGAGGGTTGCTCATATTGAACTGGTGGAAGGTGCCGATCAAAAAGCGGTCTGAGTACCTGATGCTCGCTGCCTCATCGTCTCGTAGAGGTCTTAGTCTTCGATCAGCGGGCGTCTCTAAGTTG
>KI911936.1:17755-18654 GCA_000517005.1 Microvirga lupini | reverse complement strand
ACCCAAGCCGGATCAATAACTTTAGCCGTATGAGACGCGTATGGGCGTCAAATGTATCCCGCAGTGCTGCACCGCCTGGGATCACGCAAACGATACATCTGCGGCGGTCGGGAATTTTGTGGCAATGGAGAACAAATTATTCCTTGGTCCATATCGAAAATTCCCCGAATTTTCCGAAGAATTCCTGTTTTAATTCCCATCTTTCTCGCCAATGATAAGGCAACGCTTGGAGAGAATGATGGCGAAGAAGATGCTTAAAGCGCAGCGCGGTGTAATCGCGAAGCTGATGAAAGATCACGAAAAGAGCAAGGCAGAGCTTGCGGCTCTTACAGGGGTAGATTGGAAGACGCTCCACAGGATCGATCTGAGCATCCCTGTCAAAGACACAACATTACAGCAAGTTGCGAATCGCGTAGGGGTGCCGCTCGGGCACCTCATAGATGGCGTGAATACTCCCACCGACGAGAAGGCAGAAAGCCTTGACTACAAGGCTACTGAGGAAATCATGATACGGCCAGTCGAACCGGATCGGCTGCGGAACCAGCTTACAAACTGTGGCCGAGTCCGTTGGCATCTTGATCTCATGGAAGTGAGCGCCGATCTCGCCGCTCGTCTTGAGGAGTTTGAAGCTTGCATCGAAGCCCTTCGAATGCACATCAACTCTGAGATATCTGTACCCGACACCGAAGCTTTCTCATTAAAATATCAGCTTCGATTTACGAAGAACTGGTCGGCTATCCAAGAGCAGATCGCTTCGCTCAGGAGTCAGAACATAGAGATACTTACTGGAACATATCTTTTCTGGATAAGCGACGAAATGTTTGGGCACTACGACCAGCCTCATCATCTCCAAGCGGTGGAATATTCCTCTACCAAGGTGTTGCTTGTGGGTATCTACT
>KI911936.1:17388-17655 GCA_000517005.1 Microvirga lupini | reverse complement strand
ATGCAGCGTCTTCACGTCCACCGGCGGGTTTGCCGATGCAGCCTTCTCGACCCCAAACACGTCGGCAGCCCCGTCGAGGAGCTGGGCCTTCCACTGGGTGATCTGGTTGGGGTGGACATCAAACTGTTGGGCCAATTCGGCCAGGGTCTTCTCGCCCTTCACAGCGGCCAGAGCCACTTTGGCCTTGAAGGCCGGAGAGTGATTGCGGCGGGGTCTCTTGCTCATCGTTGCTCCTGTTCGGCAGCCATTCTGGCCACAGTCAGGCGG
>KI911936.1:11140-17288 GCA_000517005.1 Microvirga lupini | reverse complement strand
CTCCATTGGCTCGTTGTGAATTTTTCTGCGATACGTCAGCTTGTCGACAGCTAAGGGGCCTACATGAGAATCCGGATCTTTAGGCGGCGCTGCCGCCTATTGACCGTAGAGGATATCAACGTAGAGGCACCCTATGGTTCGAGCAGTTGGAAGTGGGGTTGGCGGCATTGGTGTGTCCTTGACCCGTGCCGGTCGTGGAGGTACCAAAGGATCCCGGCAGCGCGCGCCCAAACGGGATTCTCGCCATGACCGACCGGATGGCGCAAACAGACCTCGCCATGACCGACCGGATGGCGCAAACAGACGTGGAAACTGGGAGGTCGATTCTCGGAGTGACTTGCAGCTTACAGCTCAACGCGAACAAGCCTTCCAGGCGGCTCTCCGTTCGGTCGCAATGCAAATTATGAACGATGCCACGGCTGATTTTGACGAGGTCCTGGGCGAAACAGAAGAGGATTCCTGAGGTCGGATGGTTTGACTTCAGGAAGTAGGGACCGCCAATGGCGGCCCATTTTTAGCAGAAAGGTGAAACGACATGCCTAAAACTAATGCTTCTACCAGTGGGACTGGTGGGACTGCTGGCGGCCTTGCTGGTCTTGGCTTGGCTGGGCTTGGCACCGTAGCTGCTGATGCAGCTGGGGAGGCCGCGTTCCAGGCACAAATCGCAACCCTGACGGCGGCTTCCCTGAAGGCTTCTGAGAGAAGCGTGATGTTACGCGCCGTTAACCTGGAGCTCTCGGCCATCAAGAAGGTGGCCGACGAGCGCGTACAGTAATTCTGGAAGCGGGACAGTTCCACCGTCCCGCTTTTCCCGTCCTGGTGGCGGTTGGAACAATATGCGAAATCGGAGGGAGCCGTACCGCAACTGCCGTGTGGCTTCTCTCCTTGTTCAGGGGATTATCCGTGAATGAAGCCGTCTCCCTACAATTCGAAGTGCTCTCGGGGCTTTATTCCGGACTAACCGGCAAAGTGGCTGATGGAACGAGCCTAATCGGCAGCGGGCTCGATGCCGATATGGTCTTCGTCGAACAAGGGCTCGAACAGCATCACCTTCGTATCACCCTCCTATGCGATGCGATCGAGATCGAGGCACTTGCAGCCGGAATCAGCATAGAGGGCAGCGGGAATATTGCTGCAGGCGAGCGCGTTGTTGTTTCGCTTCCTATCATTATCTATGCGGGTGCAATGTCCATTCGCTGGTCGGTGCAGGATTCTGCGGAAGCTGGCTCGGTTGGCATGTCGCGTGTCTCGATTTCGGCACGCGTTATCGTGCTACTCAGCACTCTCGCGATCGGCACAGTCTCAACGATTTTCTTCTACAACGCCAGTGCCGCTGTAGCAAGCGCTGATCCGCCGCCTGCCGTTGAACTTGTACCGACGCTGACCATCAATCGGCCTGATGATCGGGCCATCCACGCAGCAGCCGAAGTACTGCAAGAGGAAGCTGAAAGAGCGGGCCTGCCCAATATCAAAGTCGGTCCCGGACAGGGTGTTGTGACCGCTGATGGCACCGTTACGCCTGCCCAAGTCACGAGATGGCAGGGGGTCCAGCAATGGTTCGATCATCGTACGAGCGGCGCGCTAACACTGGTGAACGCAGTGACCGTCAAGGAGGAGACGGCGCCATCCTCAATCGCCGTCGAAGCCGTTTGGCGCGGACCCGAGCCCTATCTTCTTGTCAGTGGCCAGAAGTATTTCGTCGGCGCCCTGTTGAAGGATGGATGGACGGTCAATCGCATTGAGGAGGGGCGTGTGCTGCTGAGCCGGGACGGCCGCCTTGCTGCCATCCTCTATTAGAGTTTCGAGGCTGGGAAGGAAGATAAGGAAAACGCCATGGTCAAGCTGCCTCGCTACCCCGTCGGACCCGGCCCCTCGTCGCAGAGCTTCAACATTGCCGATCGTGCGCCAGCAATCGCGCCGGCCAACCGCCAAGCCAATAGCGTGGAGATCGCTGGTGCTCATGCAAAGGGCGGCAAGCCGCACACGTTGATCGGGCAGGACATGCACGCGCAGGATCTCCGGCTCGACGGGGCGATCGAGGCCGTGCTGGAGACCGCCAATATCGATGCGGTCACGCGCGTCAGTCTCAACGAGGTGCGTACCCGGATAAATGACACCGACCCACGCGCGGTACCGGCCGCTCTCTATGGTCGCAATCTCGCACATGGCCTGCTCTCCTTCGTCACGCCACGCCTACGTCATCCCGACGTTCTGCGCGCAGAGCAGCATGGTGTTCTTTGGGAATGCCTGGCGGAGACGCTATCGGCGGTGCCTGAGGATGCGATGGCGCGTGAAAGTTTCGTCGTCTTGCAGCAGGAGCTGCGGCGGTTGATCCTGCTCCGGCAGAACCGGAACAGCTTAATCAGAGGCTAGCAATGGTTGAGCTAGACGGAGTGCATTTCGTCAGGCCTATCCCGCCGACAGATGTTTCCAATCCCGCTGACACCTTGCTGATCTCCGGGCAGGAGCGCGATTTGCTCTGCGCGCTTTCGTACGTCCATCTTGCGTGTGGGCAGAGCGCGCAAAGCCTGGCGCTATTGCGGCTCGTCGCGCACGACAATTGTCAAGATATCGACCTGCTGCGCATTTTCGCCTATGCGCTCATCTCGGAGGGCCTCGGCGGTGAAGCGCTCGCGATCCTGGATCGACTGGACACACTTGATGACCAGCCGTCGTCGCGCCTTCCCTTGATGCTCCTGCGTGCTCATGCGCTGCGGCGGGCCGGCCGCCAGGACGAGGCGCGCGCCGTCTTCCAAAGCTATGTCTCGTTGCGTGGCGCCACAGTCCTTATTAACAAACCAACAGAAGGGTCTGCATGACCAACATCCTGCGTAACATCATCGCGCGCGCGCCGGCCCACCCGGATTTGATGGTAGCGTTGATGCTGCTTCTGGCGATTGCAATGATGATCATGCCGATCCCGATCATAGTGATTGACACGCTGATCGGTTTCAATTTGGGATTCGCCATACTGCTGCTGATGGTTGCGCTGTATATTAGCTCGCCACTCGATCTCTCGTCCTTGCCGGGCGTCATCCTGATCTCCACGGTATTTCGTCTGGCGCTCACCATCGCAACCACGCGTCTGATCCTGGCTGAGGGGGACGCCGGCAGCATCATCCACACATTCGGCGATTTCGTCATATCAGGCAACATTACCGTCGGCATCGTCATATTTCTGATCGTGACCATGGTGCAGTTCATCGTTCTCGCTAAGGGCGCCGAACGCGTCGCAGAGGTGTCGGCGCGCTTCACGCTCGATGCTTTACCCGGCAAGCAGATGGGGATCGACGCGGAGCTACGCAACGGCCATATTGATGAGAACGAAGCCCGCAGCCGGCGGGCCGCATTGGAGAGAGAAAGCCAACTTCGAGGCGCAATGGACGGCGCCATGAAATTCGTGAAGGGCGATGCCATCGCCGGGCTGGTGGTTATCTGCATAAACATGCTAGGCGGGATTACTATCGGCCTGCTCTCTAAGGGCATGTCCTTCGACGAGGCGCTGCACCAATATACGCTGCTGACAATAGGTGACGCCTTAATTTCGCAGATTCCCGCGCTGCTGCTTTCGATTACCGCCGCTTCCATCGTCACTCGTGTAGATGGACCTGACAGGTTCAATCTTGGTACCGACATCGTTAACCAGCTCACGGCTAGTACGCACGCGGTACGGCTGGCGGCCTGCGTCTTAGTTGTAATGGGATTCGTTCCCGGTTTCCCTCTGCCCGTCTTTCTCATCTTGGCTGCAGTCTTCGCCACAGCGAGCTTTGTGAAAGGCCCTAAGAAAGGCGCCAATGTCACTGCTATGGCTCCAGCTCGGCCTCACACGCAATCGGTGCCTGCGGAGGCACTTCCGTTCGCATTGTTCCTTGCGCGGAGCTTGGCACATGCGATTGACGAGGACGAATTGCACCAGCACATTACACGCGTTTCGGGACTGGTTTCAGCTGATCTCGGCATCATGATTCCCCGAATTCCTGTCCAGGTTGACCAGCAGTTGCCCGATTCGGAGTTCAGGATAGATGTCGAGGGCGTGCCGGTGGAACAGGACTTGATGGACCCGACGCAGCTCGCACTCGCCGACGACCGCGCGAACATTGAATTGAGCGGCATCCCGTTTCGGCATGACCCAGGGACCGATCGGATCTGGATTGAACAAAGCCATGCACCGGCTCTCACAGCCGCCGGCATCGGGCATCACTGGCCTAGCGAAATCCTTGCCTTGCGCGTCCATACGGCGTTGACCCGCTATGCACCGCGGTTCGTGGGTATTCAGGAGACGCGCCAGTTGCTGAGCCAGATGGAGCAGGAATATGCCGATCTGGTGAAGGAGGTGCTACGTACGACGCCGATTCCTCGTATCGCCGAGGTACTGCGCCGCCTGCTGGACGAGGGCATCCCGATCCGCAACACCCGGCTGGTCTTGGAGGCCTTAGCCGAATGGAGCGAACGTGAGCAAAATGTCATCCTGCTCGCGGAATATGTTCGCTCAGGTCTGGGGCGGCAGATCTGTCACCGCTATGCCAACGTGCACCGTGTCGTGCCCGTCTTTATCATCGAACGTGAAACTGAGGATATTGTGCGCAGTGCCGTTCGGGATACTGCCGTCGGCCCCTACTTGGTTCTGGAGGACCGGCAGAGCGAGATGCTGCTGTCGCAAATGCGTCAGATCCATTCCAACATGGTGCCTGGTCAGCCCGGTCCCGTCATCCTAGCTTCGATGGACGTCCGGCGCTTCGTCCGCGGCTTTCTCACCCGTAACGGGATTGATCTTGCTGTTCTGTCCTATCAGGACCTCACCTCGGACTTCACGATCCAGCCCGTTGGATCCCTCCATCTCACGGCTGTGGCGAATAAGGGATCGGTAGAGGAACATCGAAATATGCACGTTGCGCCAGCTGATGGAACGCAGCACTCAATCACGGAGTGAGAAGGACAGGATGAGTTCGCGTAAGAAGACAGTCACGTCGCCGTCGGGTTCATTTCGTCCGGCCTCCGCTCTCCTCGCTGTACTCGCCATTCTGCCTCTCGGCGGTTGCGCGAGCTGGGATAAACCAGTTCCTTCAGTGGAGACGCCGCTGGCGCCAGAGTTGCTCGGCGCCAAGGATATCGATCCAGCCATGCGCGAACGCATTGCGCGGGCCATCGGTTTGGAGATTGACGAGGGGGCTTTGCGGGATGCGCTTCAGCGGGAATCGGGCAATGTCGATGCGGCGATCGGTCTTACCAGGGCCTTGCTGGCACGGAAACGCCCGCATGAGGCGCTTGAGGTACTCGACAAGCTCTTGGTTGCAGTCCCCGGTGATGTGCGTGCGTTGAACGCCAAGGGTGTTATCCTGGACACCGAGGGGCGTCATGACGAGGCACAAGCGCTATATCGGCAAGCGCTCGGAGCAGCACCACGAAATCAGATGTTGCGCAACAATCTCAACCTGTCGCTCGCGCTTGACGGCAGGGCCGACACCGCGAACGCTATCCTGCAACCGCTGCCGCACGAGCCGCATGGGTCGGCGCGATCGCGATAGCCTGGCTTTCGCGTAGAAGCGCGCCGCAGACGCCTCGCACCTGCGCGTCAGCTTGGTATCTGCTTCGCCGCCTAGAATCTCCGGACGGCCCGACACGCCAGATTCAGTGAGATAATGTTAGGAAGGCGAATCAGCCGCTCACCCGAAATCCAATCCACGTGCTCAAGTGCAAGCGAGACTAAGTGGTTCATCCGGCAGGTCGAGGGGTATAATGGCAGGCCCTTCTGACCTGCTGGCGGAGGTGACCGATGGCACCAGTCTGCTTACGGGCCTTAACCGCTGACGAGTTCGCGACCGTCAAGCGTGTGGCCCACTCCCGCACGGCTCCGGCGCAACGGGTGCAACGCGCTCAGATCATCTGGCGCGCCAGTCGTGGCGAGAGCGCATCAGCCATTGCCGCCTGCGTGGGCCGTGATGGTGAGACCGTGCGCAAGCGCATCCACCGCTTCAATGCGGAAGGCTTGGAAGCCCTCAAGTACCGGCATCGCTCGGGTCGCCGGCCCACCTACACGTCCGAGCAGACCGCCACTGTGATTGCGAGTGCGCTGACCAAAACCTCAAACGCTCGGGCTGCCGTTTGCTGCCTGGACGCTCGATCGGCTGGCCGCCTACCTGCATGAGGT
>KI911936.1:10648-11040 GCA_000517005.1 Microvirga lupini | reverse complement strand
GTTGCCGGCCGCCCGTATCGGGGAATGTGTGGCAAGCAAGCAGCTGAGCGCAATCCGGAATGCGTGTCGGACATCCGACACGTGTCGCAAAGGCAACAGGCGAGATTCGAAAAGTGCAGCAATATCAGCGAGAGCCGGCTGGCATGCGATTTGCACTCGTGGTTCGACGGGCCTGGGCAAATGAAGGAAAGCCATGACCAAATCAGCTGACAGCGAAGTACCTCAAGGCCGCGCGGACGATGTGCTGCGCATGAATTCCCCGGCTCCGCCGATCAAAGTGCAGAGCTGGCTGCGTGGCAAGCCCCTCGCGAGCTTCGAGCCCGGGACAGTGTACATCGTCGAATTCTGGGCAACGTGGTGTGGACCGTGTGTGGCGGCAATGCCCCATCTAA
>KI911936.1:3836-10548 GCA_000517005.1 Microvirga lupini | reverse complement strand
GACACTCTACACGGCACGACCTGCGGGCAGTTGTGGGATCTGTCGCGATGAAATGGGACCGGTGAGCGCCAAGAGTTCCGCGGGTCGTGCGCTGGTGCAGACCCGGACGCGACCGGCTGAGCGCGCGAGGCAGGAGATCGACTACGGTCGCCGCGCCAAGGGCGATGTCTGTGGCGCGTTTTGTCCG
The DNA here is from genome assembly GCA_000517005.1 of Microvirga lupini. Taxonomy (GTDB): domain Bacteria; phylum Pseudomonadota; class Alphaproteobacteria; order Rhizobiales; family Beijerinckiaceae; genus Microvirga; species Microvirga lupini. The sequence continues at coordinate 10,361 of KI911936.1, read as the reverse complement.
GCCACGGGGGAAGCCTTCACGCATCCCTATCCGGGACGGGGTCGCGCCCATTGGGTGGACTTCCTCGACCACTTCGAGACTTGGATCCCGCGCCCGACCGAGCGGGTGTACGCGATCATGGATAACCTGAATTCCCATCGCACCACGGACGTGTTGCTGTTCGTGCTGGCCCATCCGCGCTGGGAGATGGTGTTCCAGCCCAAGGATGCCGCTTCCCTCAACCTGATCGAGCCCTGGCGGGTCGGCGCTTCGAGACCTGGGACGAGATCGTCGATGCGATCCAGTGCTCCACCGTCTACTGGAATGCGCACCGTCATCCCTTGGCCTGGGGCACCCGCCACCGGCATCGCCCACGCCGCTCGCCCGGCATTGCCCTCCCGCCGAGGGCGGCATGACTTGCCGGATGCTCTACTTAGATTATATCTTGAATGACTCGCATTCGCATCATGAAGGGCGTTGCCGCTATCGCGACGGATCTTCATTGGTCGTGCCCACTGGCGCGGGTTGTGACGATACCGTGTCGCGAGTTCCATGTTCCAAGTTGCTGTTATCACCCCTCGCGAAGGTCCTATATGTGGCAATTGGAATGGCCGCACGATCGCCATTGCTCGCCCTCACAGCCTCATTGGCGAGCAAGTCGCGCGGATCGTTGACCATGACCTCTAGATTGTTGCGGGTCGAGCAGCCAAGAGTTTGGTTGAAAGAATTATCATTTAATGAGGGGCCAACGATGGAAAGCGGCGGACAGACGGGAGGGCGTGCCTCGTAAATGATCGCCTCGACACGCACGGCAAAGCTGTCGTGCTGGTCGATGCGGGGGCCGTAAAGCCGAATGTTGTAAGCGTCAACGCCGATTGCGCGGGCCTGACTGGCTACCTGCGCGCCGAGCCGGGGCGAGCCGATGATGTCAAGATGAACCGCATCAAGCCGACCGCGACTAGCACTTGTGATAAAGTCATGCAGACGCTGTCGTTCGGCACCGCGAAGGCTCTGCAACAGTAAGACATGGTTCTTTTGCTGGACCAGGATCGCTTGCGCAGTCGGCTCGGCATAGAGCGACCCGGTGTTTGTGCAGCCGCCTATACTCGTCGCCAGAGCGATCAGGAGGCACATAATTCGCAAGGTCATTAGCGATCCTCATTCGATGACAAAGCCGGCACCGCTCGTCGTGCCTGGTACGCTGGTGCGGGCAGCACCACTGCCTCGCGGCGGACTTGCCAACGTGTTCGTCAGAGTACGCCCAATGTCTGAGGGCGGCTCGATGCGATCGGTGGGTGCACTCATCTGGCTCGGGTTCGAGCCTGGCCGCACAACGTAGGGCGTGACAATAATAACCAATTCCGTCTCCTCCTTTTGAAATGAGGACGAGCGGAACAGCGCGCCGAGGATCGGCACATTGCCGAGCCACGGAAAAGCACCAATGTTCGTGTTGAAATTACGCCTGATTAGCCCACCGATTGCGAAGCTTTGACCGCTCGCGAGTTCGACGGTGGTGTTGGCACGCCGCGTGGAGAGGGCAGGCACGGAGATACCGTTGGAGTTGACCGCTCCTTGTGTCGATAATTCGCTGACTTCAGTTTTTACGCGGATGTTAATCTGATTGTTACTGAGAACGGTTGGCACGAACTCCAGGCTGACGCCGAAGTTGCGGAACTCGACCGAGACTTGCTGATTGGCCTGTAAGACCGGAATAGGAAATTCGCCGCCGGCGAGAAAGCTGGCGGGTTCACCGGACATCGCGGTGAGATTCGGCTCAGTGAGGACGGCCGCGAGGTGCTCCTTGGCCAATGCATCGAGAAACGCGCCGACATTGACATTGCCGGTGCTGAAACCAGCTCCGACTGTACCGCCGCCGCTGGTCGCCCCGAAACCAGCATCTTTGCCGCTGCGCAACACGCCGATACTGAAAGTGCCGAATTGTCCGAGAGCGGAGAGGTTGATTCCGAGCTCCTTCATGGCGCTGCGAGAGACCTCCGCTACGCGCACGCTCAGATTGACCTGCAACGACCCGACCACCTGGATCTTATTGACGACCAGCGCACCGGCACCGAGAAATTGCTCAGTAACTCTCACCGCGGTGTCGACGGCCTCGGCGTTGGGTGCCGTACCGCTAAGGATCGCGCCGCGCGGTGTGTAGCTGACTTGGATTCGATAGTCGCCAACCTGGGCCTTCAACATGGCGCGCAAATCATCAATCGGCTGCCTGACGACAACAAGCAACTCGGCGAGAGCCTCCCCATTTTCGTTCAGGGCGAACAGGCTGGTCCGCCCGGCTTTCTTGCCAAAGACGAAGACGTCTTTGTTCGAGGGCGCCTGATAATCCGCAATCGTCGGGTCGGCAACAAAGATGCTCGCGGCCGGCGCGGACAGATGAATTGTCTTGCCAAGCGAAGAGGTAAGATCCAGCGTGCCGCTGATGCTGTCAGGAGCGGGCCGCCGTGGCTGCCCTCGGTCATCCCGCTTCATTTGAGCCGCGGCAGTCAGTGGAAATAGCAGAATGACCGCGTAGAGGAGGTGTAAAAGAGGAGGAAGCATGATAGATCTCGTGGGGTTAACAACGATTAGTCGTCGATGGCCGCCAGAACGATTAATCGAAACGATCTTCAAGGCAGACTGTGCTTTCATTTGTGACTGACTAGGCTTCCGAGGCCGTGTCAGTCAGTTCAAGGATGTAGCCGACGCCGCGCGCGGTCGTGATCCGTAGCGTCGCACCGGACTGATACAAGAGACCGCGTAAGCGATAGATTCCGACTTCAAGCGCATTCTTTGATACCTCATTGTCGAACGCATAGAGGCTATCCACAAGTAGCGCCCGCGGCAAGGTGCGGCCTGCTCGGCTAAGCAGATGCTCAAGAATGCACAGCTCGCGGCGCGCGATCTTTAGCGGCTGACCACCAACGGAAACGTGTCGCCCGATCGGATCGAACGTGAGATTGCCATATGTAATGATGGGATCGACTGCCTGTGCTGGTCGTCGTAGAATGGCTCGCATCCTGGCGACGAGTTCATCAGTAGAAACGGGCTTGGGTAGGAAATCATCCGCACCACCGTTGAGACTCGCGATTCGCGTATCGAGATCGTTGCGGCTACTCATTATGATGGCCGGAATCGAATGCCCCTCGCGTCTCAACTGCCTCAGCCAATCCAAGCCATTTCCATCCGGCAGGGCCAACTCGAGCAGGAGAATTGCATACCGTGCGCAACAAACCGCAATCGAGGCCTCATCGAGAGTATGAGACACATCAACGGCGAAACCGCAATCCAAGAGCGATCGCTGCAGCACGCGAGTAAGATTTGCATGATGATCAATGAGTAGCGTTCGCATTTCGTCTCCTATCCAGGCACGCCGACACCATTGAGCACATCACCATCGACTATCAGGCCCGGACGAGATGAGCGAACGCGCCTGAAGTGCTATCGCATGTGCCCCCTCGCTGGGGAAATGATCTTCCTACACCTCCAGGCGCGCCTCGTCGTGTGTTCACCACCCGTCGTCCTGTCGGGCGCACGCAAGCCGCTGAAATGCAACATATTCAGTCAGGAGGCGACGTGCTGCCCTTCATCCCAATGCTCGAAAGAGCCGGATGAATTCCGGCCGGCCTGCGGCGTAGGTACGGATGATGAAGAAAGTCGCCGGCACCCGGTGTTCCGCCAATACATCGAGGATCTGCGGTGTGAAAAATGGATTGGAACCGTCGTCGAAGGTCAGCGTCAGCGCACCACTTGGCACTTCACATATATAGTCCCGCTTCATAGTTCCGGGCCGTTTCGGTCGATCAGGGCGCCGGACGACCACTCGTCCATCGAGCGTCCAATTGGCGAAACCAAGACGAGCACGTCCTCCAGGCGCGTGACCGGCAGGTTGGGATGCACATCTGCGATGGTTGACCGTACGCGAACGCCCGACACAATGGTCGCCACGCCGCCTCGGCAGAACCTCGCAACATGGTTCCGCATCGCGTGCCGAACCGTGCCGAAAGCGAATGGAACCCCAAGCTGCTGCAGCACTGGAAACACAGCGCTCAATGGAAAGCTGATTCCGAGTCCCTCAAGATCCGGACGGATCCCGTACAACCCCATTTCGGCCACCAGTAGATCGACCTCGCCAACTTTAATGAAGCGGCACAGTATGCCAACGTGAGCCGCTACGCCGTGCGCGTCGTAGCCGATTGCGCGCAATTCCGGCCTCGCACCGGCCCAACTGCGGCCGCCATCGAATGGCTTTGCGTTGAAGGCCCCAGTCCGTCCATAGCTCTTTCGGAAGAAGTCGGAGAGTTCAACATGGTCGGCCAGTTGCAACTCATTTTCCCAGCACAATCTCCATTGTAGGTCAGAGCGCATGGAAGACCTCATCTTTATTGCTGTTTCTTGAGGTAAGCGCCTATGCATGAAGAGCTTATCGCGTCCAGCCGACACGACGTAGCGTGCACGGATGGCCGAAGAACCCAGCCGCAATGGACATGCCGCTTGGTTGACGTTCGGCGCACGCCGGAAGGCGTACACCAGAAAATGCTCCTCGGAGCTAACGCAAACATCGACAACTTCCTTTAAGGGCTTCCTTGAACTGTCCCTATGCGACGTTCTGCAAAGCTTGTAAAATTGTTTGTTTCGATTAGACACATCCACGCTTTGGATAGCTGATCGATTGGTCCTCGTTGGAGCGGCAGCTGGTCAACATCTACGCCTCGGCCAAGGGTGAACCTGCCTGGCCACCGCTGGCCCTGTTTTGCGCTCTGCTGCTGGCCATCTGGTACGATCTGTCGGACGTGAAGCTAGCTGAGGCGCTGGAAGACCGCGCCTCATTCCGGCGCTTCTGCGGGTTCGCCGCCCATGAGCCCACCCCTGAGCGCTCCGCCTTCGTGCGGTTCCGGCGCGAGTTGGTGCAGCGCGATCTTGAGAAGGTGCTGTTCGATGAGGTTACACGCCAGCTCAAAGCCCAAGCGATCACCATCAAGAAAGGCACGCTGGTCGATGCGACGGTGATTGCCTCGGCCACCCACCGGGATGAGGAGGCGGCCTGGGCCGGGCACAAGCGGCGCAGGGCCATTCACGGCTTCAAAGTGCATGTGGCGGCGGATGCTGATACGGCTCTCGTCGAGGAATTGACCGTTACACCCGGCAACATCCATGACGGGCGGGCTGGCGGCGGGGCGTTGCCGGAGAACCCTAGTGATGTTTACGCCGATAGCGCCTACCGCGGGTCGATGTTTGCCTCCGCGGTGCAGGCCAAAGACGGGCGCCCACATGTGGTCCAGACAGGAGTATGGGGTCGGCCAGCTGGAAACGCCTTGCGGAAATTGCGGGCGTGGAACTATCACGTCCAGCACGTGCGATGCCGGATCGAGAAGATCTTCGGCACCTGGAAGCGCAGCTCCGGATTGCGCCGCATGCGCTGGCTGGGGCTGACCAAAGCAGCCCTGCAGGTCAGATTGACGGCGACCGCCTACCACTTGCAACGAACGGCGATGGCCCTAATGCCGGAGACGGCCTGATCGAAGGCGAAGTGCGCGCTCACCCCCCTTGAGGCGAACACCGCGCGTTAACACCGTCGGTCTGGGAGAAGCGAGGTGGAGGGCATCGCTCACAGTCCATCGAGGTCGCGATTTCGCCACCCACGCACAGGTCTCATAAGCTGCCGCATTCAGGGCTTTTCGAAAACATCTTCGTGCAACCCGCTGGGCACGATGCCGGTTGCGCGTTAAGCGCTGCAATAATGATGTCCAGATTAACAAACTCCGCCGGCCTACACTGTGTTAGCGACTGCAGGAGGTCTATTTGGGATCTGATCTCGGGAGTGACGCCGCCGTGGAGCAGGAACTGAATGCATGGGCCAGACACCTCGATGTTTAACGCAGTGACGACCTGGCAATCCGTACAGCAAACTGGACTGCTAATGGCGTCGTGATCAGCTGGATGCAGGGCCGCTCGGGGTTCAAGTGACGTGCGCTAGTCAACCGCGGCATTCTTGCTGACCCTCCGCCTGCCGCGAACAAGGACCTGACCAACGCCACGGTCAAGAAGCGCGAGGGCTATCGACTGTTCGCGCCATACGTGTTGGAGGAGGATGTCCGCGAATGTTCTGACCTGCCGGATGGCACGCGCGAATTCCCTTCATGAATTTCGTAGTTCCTGTGCGCAACTCCAAGCGTGGCGATGACAGCGGCCATGGGAAGCGCGACCCTCGACTGCAACAATGAGGGCGTTCTGGCCTAGAGGAGTGACGTGGCGGATCCAGCAGCCGGGCATGAGCGAGAGCAAGTTCATGCCCCGCTCTGCCGCTGGAAGTCGGTGGGATCGGGCCACGTTACTGCGACTCATCCACGCAAAGTGCGGGAGAGCCACTCAATCGGCGGAAGATCATGTCCAGCCGCATCACGAAGCCGGATATACGTCAGCAGTTGTGACCATCGATCCTGATCCAGCCGAGTGTTGCAATCGGGCGGGGTCCATATACGTCTACACATGGTTGATAATGCCGACGTTCAATCAGGAACACATCTTGCGCTGATCCCAACTGGGCGCAGT
>KI911936.1:2878-3736 GCA_000517005.1 Microvirga lupini | reverse complement strand
TCCACCCTGAGCCGCCGCGCTGCAACCTTGGAGGTGCCACGGCCATGTTCGAGCTCCGGCGGACCGGTTCACCGGCTGGTCGACAGCACCGGCCTGCGGCTGCGCGGACCCGGCGCGTGGCTGATCGAGAAGCACGGCACCCGCAGGCGCCGCGATTGGCGAAAGTTGCCCATCGGCGTCGATGCCGAGACCAGGCAGATCCTCGCATCAGAGCTGACGACCGGCGATGTCGATGATGGCTCGCAGGTCACGTCGTTGCTCGACCAGATCACAGCTCCACTTGCCTGTTTCATCGGTGATGGCGCCTACGATCAGGAGGGTGTGTACAACACTGTCGCCGCGCGCCATCCCGACGCTGACGTCATCATTCCACCCCGATCAACGGCGGTGGCGAGCGAGGATGGGGAGACTGCTCCGACCCAGCGCGACCGACATCTCCACAGCATCGCCGAGCAGGGGCTGGCAGAAGCGGTCCGGGTCCACGCGTCGGGCTTTGGTGGAGGCCGCCATCCGCCGCTTCAAACGAGTGATCGGGAACGGCTTACGCTCGCGACCGGATCGGCGCCGCAAGACGGAGGTCGCCATCGCCGTTGATGCCTTGAACCGGATGCTCGATCTTGCACGTCCGAAGTCCGTCCGTATCACCTGAACGAAAGACATGGGAACGAAAGGCATGGGATGGGCGACGTGCGTTCACCAACCGATCCATGCAACACGGTCTCGTCACACCCCTGTCGGCCGTCCCGCAATCACCGTGAGCATCCGGCCGTCGCCGAAGATACGTTCGGCGGACGTACGGATGTCGGCCTGTGTCACGGCTGCGACCAGGCCATTGTGGCGGGCGATATAGTCGATGCC
>KI911936.1:2422-2778 GCA_000517005.1 Microvirga lupini | reverse complement strand
ACTTCGGCCGCATCTTTTCCAGTACCACTGGACACAGGCACTGGAATGTCAAACTTCATCCCTACAGGATTATCGCACGTGAAGGCGTGAGCGGCGAGCCAGCGCCTGAGGGATTGCATCAGGATGGTGTGGATTTCATTGTTTCCTATATGATCGGTCGCGTCAACGTCATTGGAGGGCTCAGCACCGTGACCGATGTCCGCAAGCAGCCGATCGGAGAGGTGGAAATGGACCGGCCGAATGATTTCTTTGTCTGCAATGACAGGAGGACCTACCATGACGTCTCTTCCGTCGTAGTCAAAGAACCAAAGAAGCCTTTTGCGTATAGGGATGTGCTTGTAATCGCATTCGAGAAG
>KI911936.1:1911-2322 GCA_000517005.1 Microvirga lupini | reverse complement strand
CGGCCTGGTTGGGGGTTCAAGTCCCTCCAGGCCGACCACAGACTGACCCATCCCAGCAGATGGGCGAGACGATCACCCTGTGCGTCTCCCGTAGAGCCAACACATGCCATCACGACCATGACTGATCCTGATCACCTTCAGCAAACTGACCTCGTGGAGCACAACGGCTACCAGATTTGCCTCAGCCGGAACGGCTTGGAATGGCTGGCCTCGTAGCACTGCCCAAGCAGCGCCCGACCCTGATCATGGCTCCGGATCGTGAGGCTGTCCTCGCCAAGGCCTATGAATGGATTGAGCTGCAGCTCAGGTCTGCTAATGATCCTCACGAAAGCGGCGCACCAGTGGGGCGGTGTTGGTCATAGTGAGGAGATACGCGATGGAGGACAAGGTCTGGCTGGCGGTGCCGGATCA
>KI911936.1:0-1811 GCA_000517005.1 Microvirga lupini | reverse complement strand
ATCTGACCGACCCTCGGTGGTTCTGTTGCAAATCCGGATCAGAGACGAGAAAGGATCAGGTGCTTGTGGAGAGCTCATGCGGCGAGCAGACCGAATTGCTCCGCGAGTGACGGCTGCAGATTGTGGGCAGACTTCGCCCGTCCTTTCCGCATCATGTGAACCATTTCAATCCCGCCCAGGATGGCCCGAGCGCTGTTGATGGACTTGAAGCCGAGCATCGGCCGGATCCGCCGCTTGACCGCCCGATGATCCTGCGCGATCCGATCATTGAGATAGGCGCTTTGGCGGATATGAATGGGCTTCAGATCACGCCGCGTTCTGTCTTGGAGCCGGTCTGTTGTGTCGCACAACAGGATAGCCTCTCGATTAGTCTGGCTTCCGTCGATGACGATCCTCTCTGGCCGTCCGTGCCGCTTGAGCGCGTTGCGCAGGAACCGTTTGGCGGCAGTGAGATTGCACCTCTCGCTGAACCAGAACTCGACCGTGTCGCCGTGGCTGTCAATCGCGCGGTACAAGTACATCCAGCGACCGCGAACTTTGACATACGTCTCATCAACATGCCACTTTCGGCTGACGGCTCGCTTACGCCGGTTAAATTGCTCCAGCAAGAGTGGAGCATAGTGGATGGTGGCATGATCCGCCAGCACGCCCCGCTCTGCCATCATCTCTTCCAGATTCCGCAGGCTGAGGCCATAGGCCAAATACCAGCGGGCGCACAGCAGGATCACCGAGCGATCGAAATGACGGCCTTTGAACATCATGTACCTCCGGAGCTTGCCGGAGACGTAGACCGAACTGAGTTACCGAACGGTTTGCGACAGTTCCGGGGAGCGTCATGGCAGCATAATGCCGATGAGGCGACCGCGGTCAAGAAGGTCGAGGCCGTAGTCGCGAGCGGGGGTCGTTGACCGCCCACTCAAACCGTTTCATCCGAAGCCTCTAATCGGGAACCAACCTGCGGCACGGTACGGTAATCACCGAGATCCGCCTCCTTCAACAACTTCCAATAATCCACCAGACGCCAAGGGCTATTTGTTACGATTCGCCCTCGATCGTTGCGGAAAAAAGTGGACATGCCGGCATGGCTCCAGATCATCTGCTGGTGCATTTGTTGGATCTTCCGGTTGTAACGTTCATATACATCTTGCCGGCATTCTACTTCGACAAGCGTATTCTCGCCCATCTGGCGCAGAACACTCAGCACATAATCGATTTGGCTCTCGATTGTGAAGATGAAGCTGCCGCGATGACCAAGCGCCGTATTGGGGCCGTAGAGCATGAAGAAATTCGGGAATCCCGTTACAACGGTGCCAAGGTACGCCTGACAGTCATCATCGTTCCAGACCTCACGTACCGTCCGACCGTTGCGCCCGATCACCTGAACCGGAAGTAGATAGCGTGTGGTATCGTAGCCCGAGGCGACAATGACAACGTCTGCCCCATGCGTTTCACCATGAATCGCATGGATCGACCTGCCCTCAACACGCGCAGCGGCTTCGTCTACCAGCGTAACATGTGGCTTCAGTAGGGTTCTGTACCAGCCGTTATCTAGGAGCATCCGCTTGCCGAACGGCGGGTACGACGGGATGACCTTGGCGACAAGGTCAGGGCGCCCCGCCAGCTGTCCCTCGATGTATCGTGTGTAAGTCTCGCGGTCGCCGTCGTTGACCGCATTTACGGAACGGTCCGGATGCGGCCAGGCCGGATCCTTCTGCAGGGCCTCGTGCACTTCACTGTCGAAAATCCAACTCAGTCGGAGCCTGTACAGCCATTCGTAGTGTGGCACCTCGCGGAACAAGAACTGCACCGGT
>KI911935.1:53405-56434 GCA_000517005.1 Microvirga lupini | reverse complement strand
GGGTTAACGTGACAACGCCCCCGCATCCCACCTAAACAGGTCGAGGCGAAAGGAATCTGGGCGGCGATTGCCTATTCGGCGGGCGACGAAAAGCACGGCTTCTTTTGGGGCGCCGCTGATCGACCAGAAGCTGAAGGTAATGCTCTCAAGCACTGCGAGCGAGCTGGTGGGCACGACTGTACAATTGTGGTCGTATTCCGCAATCATCGTCATTGGGACGATAATGATGGCACAGGCTTTCCCTATAACCAGTGTGGCGCTTTGGCAGTGAGCAAAGACAAATCTGCCAGAACGGCACGTTGGGCGGCAAAGTCCGCAATGACTAGAAAAGACGCGGAGGATCTTGCTCTTAGGGCTTGCGTATCCGACATCGGCCAATGCGAAATCCGTGAATGGGTTTGTACGTGATTGGCATCAATCGGCAACGCCGTTCTGGTTGCTGATCAGTATCGGATTTTGCGTCAGTGCATTTTGCTGGGTGCTGGCAGAGGGCGCTTCTTCTCTCTGAAAAGCAGTCCTTTATCCAACCAAGGTGACTGCCAAACGATTGTCAGATGGCACCAATGGTGTTGCGGCGATTTCACGTTAACTGAACCCGGACAGTTTGAGGCCGACATCGCCGCTTGAGCCACTCAGGCCGCGATGTTGGCCATCCTGTTCCATTCCGCCACAGCGGTCAGGCAGTGAAGGTGCGTTGCAGGAGCGGAGCGTCCGGAGCGGGTGGAACGAAGAGATCGCGGACGGCAGAGAACACGTGGACTAATCTCTGCCGCGCTCCTTGCGATCGAAAGCCCTGCGTCACCTGCTCTCGCTTCCGCAGCGGAACGTGCGAGTTCTTGGCCCGGTTATTCAGGCTCTTATGCGACCAGTGGTCGACACCTGGCATGACCTCCCACTTGGCGGCTCCGTAAGAGACGAGTTGATCGGTGTTGATGCGCTTGGGAATTAGGCCCCTCTTCCACAACAGACGCCTTAGCAAGCGCTCGGATGCCTTGGTATTGCGGCAGGTTTGAACAAATTCATCGAGCACATAGCCATCCTGATAAACGACCCCGAGAGCCGGTGCTTCTGCCTAGCCTTGGCGACCACACCTTCATCCAAATGCCAAATGTCATGGCGGCTAGGCGTCTTGCGCTTGAGGCGGCGGGCGTGGTCCGGTCCGAACTTCAGGGCCCAGCGGCGGACGGTCTCATAGGAAACGATAATTCCGCGCTCAAGCGGCATCTCTTCGACGAGCCGCAGGTCCAAGGGGAACTGGAAGTAAAACCAGACGGTATTGTCGCAAACCTACCGACAACTTCGTTCGGTGTACACCTCCGGCGGCTCTGGAAATGCGTGATGTTCAAGAGGAGGCCCTTATCATCGTTCGGTAATCCTGCTGCGGGTGTTGCGGTATCTCGCCGGTAGCCTCAGTCTACGAGACCTCGAGGAGATGATAATCGGCCATGCCGTGTGGTTATACCTCCGCCTCCCTAAAGTCTTTACATCTTGAAAGCCTTTACATCTTGCCGACCGAAGCCAATTCGCCTTACCAAGCAGCGCACTCGGTTGACTAGCGACGATCATGCCACCGTTCAGCGTCGTAAGCGGATTACGCTTCTGCCAAGACGATGCGATTGCGTCCGTTGTTCTTTGCCTGATAAAGAGCTTCGTCGGCCCTCCTGAGCAGCCCATCGGGCAAAACCGTCGAGAAACTGGAGATCGAAATGCCGACGCTTAGCGTGGCGTTGACCGGCTTGTCGCCAATGGACTTAGCCGCCGTCTGGAACGAGCTGCGCAGACGCTCCGCGACTTGAACGGCCTCTTCGCGGGTTGTGTTGGGCAGAAGGCAGACGAACTCCTCGCCGCCCATGCGAAACACCATATCGGAATCGCGCACGACATCCCGAGCCGTTAGAGCAGCCAGGACGATAATCTGATCGCCCACAGCGTGGCCAAATCTGTCATTGATCTGTTTAAAATGGTCAATATCGAACAGCAGAGCGGCGACCTGTGTACGAGCCGGAAACGAGGATCGGGCCCATTCGCTGGTCTGCCGATCAAAGGCCCGCCGGTTGTATGCGCCCGTGAGCGGATCAAGGAGCGTCATACGATAGTGCTCCATGGCCAGACGCTCTCTGGTCATCGAGATGATGAACGCCCCCACCAGCAGCGCTTGGGTGACCACGCTGAGATTGTAGACCACAACCGCCCAGGCTTCAGTTGCGCCAGCACCCAATGGGGCCGGCAGGATCGCAGTGAACGGAGCCCGGATCAGTGCGAACAGAGCATAGGCTGCGAAGATCCAAAGCAGGATTGGGCGCGACGGCAGATCATCGCTGTCACTTCGCCGAAGCTCGTAGGCGGCAAGGCCATTGAACAATGCGACGATGAGTGCCCTCATTCCGGCGCTTGCAGCTGGCCAATTCCATGGCCCAAACACCAGGATCGATAGGGCCATCCATAGCAGTGTCGGCAGGACGCAGGCGAGGACAAGGATCGGCCTTCGATAGAAGGCGCGCACAGCTTGCCACGCAAAACCGTACGCGAGCAGGATCAACCAGCTGCCCAGGCGCAGATCCCAAAGTCCGGGAAAAATGGAGGGGTTGATGAGAAATACCGCCCCCAGAAAGCCGAGCAGGAAAGGCAGTCCGAACCAGAGATAGCGAACTGAGCCGCTCTCCTTGAACCAGAAAAACAGAAAGATCCCCCCGATCACTGCGAAGAGCGTTGCGCTGTAGCCAATCAGCGTAGGAATATCGATCATGGTCGTCGTTGTAGACGACAGCATGCGAATAGCAATCAGGGTCGGAATAGCTCTATTCTGCATGGTAGCGCCGAGGCGATCGCAAGGGCGATACGTCGCGCAAAGGACAGATTCCGGCCAGCCCGGTGCCCGCCATTGCGCAACTCAGTTGCCGGAGGGAGCGTCAGAGCCGTCTTTCCATGGCGATCACGGTAGCAGGGGAGGGCAGGCCAGTTGGGAAGAGGAGGCCTTGTCACGGCCGCGCTTAAAGGCTGCACCTGATCTTTAGCGGTTCTTAGAGCGC
>KI911935.1:52950-53305 GCA_000517005.1 Microvirga lupini | reverse complement strand
CGACCTGGCGCGCTTCTTGCCTATTCGCCTCCGGGGCCCGCCCCAGGCAACAGATGACCAGGAGCTAACCATGCCGTCCGACCGACGTAAGACCAGAGCCGCGCCGCTGATCCGATGCCACCCGCTCACCGCCTCCCGGCTCGGGGCCGTGCCGCTGCGGCAGCCGGCAGATGCCCAGAAGCTGGGCCCCGCGTACATTCCCATCAGGAGCCATGACGGAGGCTGCTGGGCCTGGCCGCTTGAGTCTGGGTTTCTGGCCGCCATCGAACGGCGCTGAGCCCGGATGGCACCCTGCCGTCAGCGGGTCAGGTTCGTTCTCCGCCGGTCTGAGAGTGCGGTCCGCCGGGCTCGGAGA
>KI911935.1:52715-52850 GCA_000517005.1 Microvirga lupini | reverse complement strand
ACCTTTGGTCTCAAGGGCCTCATGGATGTCGTCGAGAGCGTCGCGATCGACGACCGGTGCCGGCGTAGTCTCCACATGCGTGATCAAATGCGGTCCGCCCTCGGTGCAAGTCTCGGTCAGATGCACCTTGTAGCC
>KI911935.1:52496-52615 GCA_000517005.1 Microvirga lupini | reverse complement strand
GATGTCGGGAGAAGGATCTGTGGGGCAAGCGGTGAGAAATCGGCCTCAGGAGCTTGCCATCGCGACACGATTATTCGTCCCATGGTCGAGGGCCGCTCCCCGGGCTGCATAGCTGCCCC
>KI911935.1:51129-52396 GCA_000517005.1 Microvirga lupini | reverse complement strand
GGGATCTTGAGTGCGGAGAGGCTCATCACCCTACAGATTGTCACGCATGACGGCACGAAGATCACGGCCCAGGCTGGTCCCGGCTCGTTCAAGCAGGAAGAGCAGATCAGCAAGCATCTGACTGCGGCTCGGGAATATGTTGCCGTCATGGGAGATCCCCGCAGTGGGAGCCAGACACCGCGGCAAGCCGCGGCCCGCGAGCGGGCGCGCCGCGAGCGCATGGAGCGGCTCGAACAAGCGCTCGTCAACGTTCAGCAGATCAGCGCCGCCAAACGCCCCGGCTATGCTCGCGCGAGCACGCAACAGATCGGCGTGAGCACGACGGATCCGGAGGCGCGGATTATGCGCCATCGGGATGGGCATTATGGCTTGAGCTACAATGTCCAGATCTCAACCGATGCCGCCCATGGCATCGTAGTCGGCTTGCATGTCGGGCAAGCCGCTCCTGATTACGAATATCTTGTTCCGGCGGTAGCGCAGATCGAACAGCGGCTGGCCCGGACGCCCGAGCAGATGGTGGTGGATGCCGGCTATACCAGCCGCCAGAACATTCTGGCCGTGTCTGAGAAGGCGATTGAACTGGTGGGCCCATGGACTGAAGGTGATGGGCGTGCCAGGCAGCGCTTTGCGCGAGCTGGCATCGGCGAAGGGTTCTTGCCGGACAAGTTCCGCTATGATCCGGCTTCCGACACCTACGTTTGCCCGGAAGGTAAGCGCCTGGCGGTGTGCTACGGTCAGGAGGCGAGACCGGGGCGGACCATGGTGCGCTACCGCGCCCGTCAGGCGGATTGTGGGCCTTGTTCCAAGCGAGGGCAGTGCTGCTCTGGCAACCGGCGCTATGGGCGCTCCATCGTGGTGACCCGTGAGGATCCAGTGGTGAGCGCCTTTCGAGCCCGTCAAGCGACACTCGAGACGCGGACCTTGCTGCGCGAGCGTGGACGGGTGGCGGAGCTGGTCAATGCTTGGCTGAAAGAGAAGCTTGCTCTCCGGCGCTTTCATGTTCGTGGATTGAGGAAGGTCAGCACTGAAGCACTCTGGGCAGTGCTGACCTACAACATCCAGCAATGGATTCGTCTGCGCTGGCTTCCAAGATTTGCCCTCCGCACCGCCTGACGGGAGCAATGTGTAAGGCATTCTGGCCCAAGCGTGCATCTTTCCAGGAAGCATCTCCCACACATCGGCCGTGTTCTGCCTTGTCGCATCACGGGAGCACGGCATGGCCTGAGCTGCGCCAGTCAGTCCATCAGAGGGATTTTCTCACAGATCG
>KI911935.1:50861-51029 GCA_000517005.1 Microvirga lupini | reverse complement strand
TCCACGGCTATACTCAGTTAACGTGACATCCCCTCCCAACGATTAGGCGGCGATCAGATCGAACTGCTCGGCCAATGACGGCTGCGGATTGCAGGCGTACTTCGCCTGCCCTTTGCGCATCATGTGGATCATCTCAATCCCACTCAGGATCACGCGGGCAGTGGCCAT
>KI911935.1:50598-50761 GCA_000517005.1 Microvirga lupini | reverse complement strand
GCCTCGCAGATCGCCTCCGCATCGGCCGCATCATTCTTCTGCCGCTTAATGAACGGCTTCACGTAAGCCGGCGGGATCAATCGGACTTGATGACCAAGCCTTGCCGATCTCGCGCGCCCAAGTGATGGGCGCTGCCGCAGGCCTCCATCGCCACCGTGCAGGG
>KI911935.1:49113-50498 GCA_000517005.1 Microvirga lupini | reverse complement strand
CTTTCAGGGCCTTGCCGACCTGCGCGGTGCGGACAACCTGACCGCGGATCTCGAACTGAGCGACGTTTCTCATAGTCTTTCTCCTTGAAGGTGGGGCTCAAGACCCCGTTGCGATGAAACCCGGCCATGACGGCGCGGGCGGGCCTGAACCCCTTCCAAGGGGGCGGAGCGAAGCAGCGCACCTGAGCAAGAGGGAAATTTGCAAGGCAAAACCTGATCGCGAGGAAGGCCCGAAGGGCAGGGGACATTTCTCAGGCGCGATGGTTTCGGGACCGAAGGTGCCGGCATAGGGATTCACAAGAGCAAAAGGGGTTAGCCGCCACTCTGGCGAAGGCGGGAACTCGCTTCCTGGGTTGGTCCGTGGTGTCCGCCCTGCCTCGTCCGTCGGCGTTGTGAAAGTCGCCTTGGCAACGTGCCGGGTGCGCTGGCGCCTCCGGCTGGATGATCCGTTGCAATTGCGCCCTCGATCTGCGCGGATGCAGTTCGCGCGGATCTCGACACTAGGGGCGGTGCTGGGTGCTGCCGGCGCAACATCCACCAGAACCGGGAGCAGAGGACAGGGCGAGGGCATGTTAGAGCGCCCTCGCCGCTGCGTTTCGCTCGGCATAACCGTGAAGCGATCCGGTGAGGTTGAGTTAGCCCTTGCGAACGGCATTGGTCATGCCTCAGCAGCGTTATGAGGACTTGTCAGTTCCACTGCTGCCAACAGTTCGAGAATGTCTGTATGTGAGACATCACCCGTCAAACCTGGAGCATAGGACTAGGCTTTACCCTTGCCATGCCGTCCTTTGGTACGCTTCCGGGTGATCACACCAAGCTTCTCCAACCGGGCCGTGAGCCGGATGAGTGATGCTGTGGTCACACCCGTTAACTCTCCCAGGCGGGCACTGTTGCAGTAACTTGAGAAAGGCATAACGAAGCGCGTCGAACGGGTCACTCAGGCAGCAAGACCGAAGATCTGATGGACGAAACGGATCTCGCCTGTCGCTCGACGCTTCCGCAGGATGCAATGACCGCGCCGGATCATGCGCATGATTTCAAAACCCGCTAGCGTTGCGGCGGCGGTTTTCATCGTCTTAAAGCCGCGGGTCGGACGGATCATTCGTTTGAGCGCGCCATGATCCGCCTCAAGGATGTTATTCAGATATTTCGAGGTGCGGTGTTCGACATCCTTTGACAGTAAACCTTCGTTCTGCAGGCGCAGGATTGCCTTGGGGTACGACGCCAGCTTATCCGTCGTGATGGATGACGGCGGGGAGTGGCTCATCACCTGTATGGCTTTGCGCAGGAAGCGATAGGCGGCGTTGGTATTACGGCGATTGGACAGCATGAAGGCGATCAACTGACCATGCTTGTCGATCGCGCGGAACAAGTATTTCCAATTG
>KI911935.1:35069-49013 GCA_000517005.1 Microvirga lupini | reverse complement strand
AATGCCCGCCCTTAAACACGCCATCCCCGCCACTGAGACTTTCGGCAGAGTACCTGAAACTCTGAAACAAACGGTTTGCGACAGAACCCGACGGAGTCACCGACCCTGACTGGCGTTTTCGCTCGGCCTCAGACAAGCTCTGCAAAGTTGATGGGCTTGCTTCGATCGAGCGATGCGTGGACCGGAGGCATCGGGTACTTCAGCCCTGTCGCGCAATTAAATAACACGACACGCTCATCCTGCCGAACCCGGCCATCGGCCAGCGCCTGCGTGTAGGCTGCCATGGTCGCCCCCCCCTCCGGGCTCAGCAACAGGCCGTCGGCCCGTGCCACCAACGCAATCGCAGCCAGAATCGCCTCATCCGATACGGCGATGGCAAAACCACCACTTTCGCGGACAGCGCGCAAAATGAGAAAGTCACCGACCGCTTGGGGTACGCGAATCCCAGATGCCACCGTATATGCACCCTCCCAGCGGGGCGCGGTTTCAGTCGCGGCCTCAAAGGCTCGCACCATTGGCGCGCAACCGGCCGCCTGCACGGCAACCATCCGTGGCCTCTTGCTGCCGATAAAGCCTATCGCCTCCAGTTCCGCGAAGGCCTTCCACATGCCGATCAGACCTGTACCGCCACCAGTCGGATAGAAGATCACGTCCGGAAGCTCCCAGCCGAGTTGCTCGGCCAGTTCCAGGCCCATGGTCTTCTTGCCTTCGATCCGGTAGGGCTCCTTCAGGGTCGAGACATCAAACCATCCCGTGACCTCCCGGCCCTGGCCCACCAGCTTTCCGCAGTCGTCGATCAGTCCGTTCACCCGGTAGACGGCAGCTCCCTGCAGCGCGATCTCAGAGAGGTTGATCTCGGGCGTGTCTTCCGGGCAGAAGATGGTGGCGTGGATGCCGGCGCGGCTCGCATAGGCGGCAAGAGCCGCCCCGGCATTGCCGTTGCTCGGCATCGCCAGGTGCTTGAGGCCGAAGGCTTTGGCCATGGAGACGGCCATCACAAGCCCGCGTGCCTTGAACGATCCGGTTGGAAGCCTTCCCTCGTCCTTCACGAGAACCTCCCCTCTCCCTACATCCTCTAAGGACCGCGAGAGAGGGATGAGCGGAGTGGCCATCTCCCCCAAGCTGACGATATCGGCAACCCGGCGCACCGGGAGCAGTTCGCGCCACCGCCAAAGATCATTGGGCCTTGCCGCGAGGGCCTCTTTGCTGAGCGAGGCGCGCACGCCGTTAAGATCGTAGCGAACCAGCAAGGGCTTACCCGCGCGAGACAGGTTATGTGGCCGGTCCGCCTCGTAGATCTCGCCCGTCCAGGAGCACTCTAGCTGGGTGACGAAGGTCGGCCGCTCCGTAATCAAATTCGCGTTGATGTTCATGGGACTGCCTTTCGAGGTTCTGTCACAAACTCGAAGTGTAGGAGTTGTTAGAGCCACTTTGGCGCCGTGGCCGTGGCGCTAAGCCGTTGATTCCACAACAACCAGTCAGTGCGGAACCGACAGTATTGACAAGTAAAAAGCGAGTTTGCGACAGAACCGCTGAAACTCCAAAAAAGATTGCGACGCAGTCCGTGCCAGTACCCTATGCTGGTTCTCGCGCGGCCCAGGCTTCGACCTCAACCAGATACTCCGGACGAATAAGACCCGCCACATAGGCGAACATCGTGGCAGGAGGGTCGTCCTGATGAAAGCTCCGCCAGATCTCGACATATCGCTCCCTGTCGATTGGCTTGGCCAACCACATATTGATCTTGAACACGGAGCGCACATCGAGATCCTCACTCTCGAGAATTCGCTCGATATTGCCAAAGGCGTTCTTGAGCTGATCCTCGATCGTATCCGGGAGCGACCCGTCCGGGGCAAGCCCGAGTTGGCCAGAAATCGCTAAAATCTCGGAACCCGCGGGGACGATCGCCACATGGTGATACCGGCCGACCGGTGCTGCCACGTTGGGTGGATTCTTTCGCACAATGGTCATCAATCACTCGTCAGTTTGTTGCCCGCGGAGCTTTTGCTCGCCCTGCTGAACCTGTCATGAGGATGAGCTCCTCAAGGCTTGGCCAAAATGCCGACGCCAATGCTTCAGACAGTCGTTCGCCTCTCAACCAGGCGAGCAAGAAGTGAAGCACCAACGGGCAGGATCGAGTCATCGAAAACAAACTTCGGATGATGCAATGCTGGGCCATCGGCCATACCAATCCAGGCATAGGCACCCGGAACAACCTTGAGCATGTCGGCGAAGTCCTCGCTGCCCATCAACGGATAGGATACATCCGAGACATTCTCAGATCCGACAATTTCGCCCGCGATCTCAGCCATCGCACGTGCCTGCTCGTCATGATTGACGAGGACAGTGAAGATGTCCCGGATGTCAATCTCAATGCGTGCGTCGAAGCTGTCCGCAAGCCCGGCGCCAAGTGCCCGCAGCCGATGGCGCACGAGGGAGCGCACCTCATCATCGAAAGCCCGGATCGTCCCGCCGAGATGCGCATCACCGGGGATCACATTGTACGCGGAGCCTCCCCCCATGCGTGTGATCGAGAGGACCGCCGCTTTGAGAGGATCGACGTTGCGGCTGACGATCGTCTGCGCCGCCTGGAAAAACGCGTTCGCCACGACGAGCGGATCAACCGACTGATGTGGCATCGCACCATGGGAGCCACGACCAGTGATCGTCACATCAAAGAAGTCGGCGCCCGCCATCGCAGGTCCTGGACCAACCGTTACCGAACCCTGGGGCAGATCCGGCGTATTGTGCATGGCGTAGATCTCGTCACAGGCAAAGTGCTCGAACAAGCCATCGGCAAGCATCGCTCGAGCCCCGCCGAGCCCCTCTTCTGCAGGCTGAAAGACGAAGACCGCCTTTCCTTTAAAGCGGCGCGTCTCGGCAAGGTACCGCGCGGCACCAAGCAGCATGGTGGTGTGTCCGTCATGCCCACACCCATGAAAGCGACCAGGATGTTGAGAGCAGAAGGGCAATCCGGTTTGCTCCTGCATCGGCAAAGCATCCATGTCTGCCCGGAGCGCGATCCGACGCGACCCTGGCTGGCCTTGCAGTACCCCGACGACGCCAGTCCGACCGATGCCGCGATGGACCTCGATCCCCCAGCTCGATAGCTTGTTGCTCACGAGTTCGGATGTTCGTTCTTCCTCAAAGCCGATTTCCGGGTGTGCGTGAATATCGCGCCGGATTGCGACCAATTCCTCAGTGTAAGCTGAGATACGAGGCAAGACGGGCATCAGGTTAACCTCTCGTTAAAGGTGGGATCAGCGGCGGGAACGCGAACCAAGCAGGCAGCCTTCGTGCCTGTTGCGGCAGGAGCCAGAATCGGTCGCACCTGACGACAGCGATCGATGCTGATGGGGCAGCGGCCCACGAACGGGCAGCCGGGCGGTGGGGCGAGTGGGCTCGGCAGGTCGCCTGACAGAATAATTTTTTCGCGCGTGCGCTGTACCACGGGGTTAGGCACCGGAATAGCCGACAGAAGTGCCTGCGTGTAAGGGTGCTGGGGCCCGCGAAAGAGTGCTTCGGTTTCGCCCTGTTCGGCGATTGTTCCCAGATACATAACGATTGTATCGTCGGCTATGTGCCGAACTACAGACAGATCATGTGAGATGAAGAGGTAGGCGAGGCCGAGATCCCGCTGCAGCTCCATGAGCAGGTTCAGGATTTGGGAGCGGATTGATACATCAAGGGCTGAGACTGGCTCGTCAAGCACGAGAAGCTTCGGGGAGAGCGCAAGAGCTCTGGCGATAACGACGCGCTGTTTCTGTCCACCTGACAGGGCATTTGGTGTTCGGCTCGCCAAACCGGCCGGCAATCCAACTCGGTCGAGGAGTTCGGCAACCCGCTGACGCCGCTTGTTGCGGGGCCAGCCTTGGATCGCGAGCGGCTCGGTGATGCTATCACCGATCGTCATCTTAGGATCCAGTGCAGCGCTCGGATCCTGGAACACAATCTCCATCTCGCCGGCGAGCGCCCGCCGGGCGCGCTTATCGAGATGAGTGATGTCATGCTCCGCGAAATAGATGTTTCCCGATGTCGTTGGCTCAAGGCCGATGATA
Organism: Microvirga lupini; assembly: GCA_000517005.1. Lineage (GTDB taxonomy): Bacteria > Pseudomonadota > Alphaproteobacteria > Rhizobiales > Beijerinckiaceae > Microvirga > Microvirga lupini. The sequence continues at coordinate 44,955 of KI911935.1, read as the reverse complement.
GCGTAAGCGGTCGTCGACTTGCCGCAGCCACTTTCGCCAACCAGCGCCACCGTCCGCCCGGCTGGCACGTCGAAGGAGACGCCGTCGACAGCCTTTACAACCGCGTGATGAGACCCGCGGACGGCAAAATGGACCTTAAGGTCACGGACACTCAGGAGGGGTGCGGACGTTTCACTCATGCGATCTCCGCGACGCGATCAGAATGCCAGCATTCGGCACGATGCCAGACCTGCCCTTTGGGCTCGAGCCCTGGTCTTTGTTTACAGACATCGGTCTCGAGGGGACAGCGATTGCGGAAGCGACATCCTTCGGGCCAGGCGGTCGCGCTCGGGACCATGCCTACGATCGTGCGCAGTGCTGTCTTGCGGGCACCATCGAGTTTCGGAACGGTCTCGAGGAGAAGCCGTGTGTACGGATGTGCCGGCGCGGCGAAGATAACATCAACCGGTCCGCTCTCAATCACGCGACCGCCGTACATGACGGCCACGTCGTCTGCCATTTCGGCAACGACACCCATGTCGTGCGTGATAATGAGAATGGTGGTACCAACCTCATCCCTGAGGCGCTTCATCAGGTCGAGAATCTGAGCCTGGATCGTGACGTCGAGTGCAGTCGTCGGCTCGTCGGCGATGAGCAGACGCGGACGGCAGATCAGAGCTGCCGCAATCATAACGCGTTGGCACATCCCGCCTGATAATTCGAATGGATATTGCCGGGCGCGCCGTTCCGGGTCCGGAATGCCGACATGGGAAAGCATGGCAATTGCCTCCTGCCGTGCTGCGGCGCTAGACAGGCCGCGGTGAAGCATGAGGGCCTCTTCGACCTGGGTACCCACCCGCATGAGGGGATTCAGCGAGGCAATCGGCTCCTGAAAGATGATGGAAGCACGGTTCCCGCGGATGTCCTGGAGAGCCTTCTCATCCATCGCCGTCAGATCGTCGCCCTCAAGGTAGATGTGCCCGCCGGCAATCTGGGCGGCCTTTGGCAGAAGCCTCAGGATCGACAAGGCAGTCAGGCTCTTGCCGCAACCGCTCTCCCCGACGATCGCCACGATTTTGCCCGGGCGCGCCGAGAGCGACACGCCGTCGACAACATTGATGCCAGCGATTTTGATGCGAAGATCTTCGACTGACAGGAGATCCCTTATCTCGGAAGATCTCGGCTCAGTGTTCATTGGCTGGCCTCCCAATCGCAACAGCCGCCCAGGGACTGGTTGGATGAGCCATACCGACATTCTCACTGGACTCACGCATCACGGCGGACGGGATCGCGAAGCTCACCGGATAGAGAGTGTCTTCGACAATCTCGACCGGGAACTTTGCTCCGATGGTGGCGACGACACCAGGCTCTGCGCGCGCATTGACCTTGATCGTTGGTGTGCTGGCGTCAATCCGTGGCGTATGGAACGCGTCCTCAAGTGAGAGGCCGAAGTCAGTCATATAGGACACGAGTTGCAGAAGTGTTGGAAAGATGGTTCGTCCACCAGCAGCGCCAATCGCCAGGTACGGCATCCCATCGGTCTTCAAGATGAGCGGGCACATATTGGCCAAAGGTTTTACGCCAGGCGCAATCGAGTTTGGCTGGTTCGGGCGCGGATCGAACCACATTATACCGTTATTCATGAGGATGCCCGCATTGGGCAGCACGACCTTAGAGCCAAAGCGCGACAGGAGCGTATTCGTCAGGGACACCATGGAACCCGAGGCATCCACCACACTGACGTGAGTTGTGCAACCCGCCTCAGGACTTGCTGCATGGCCCATTGTGGTGAGACGCACATGATACGCATCCCGGATGGCAATCGCGTAGGCGAGCGCCGCATCAGCCATGCTGGCGCCAGCTGAGAGGTCGGCTGTCGACAGGCGCTCGCTGGCATCGAGAAAACTCGGCCCGCCACTGAGCCCAGAGATGGCGTTCACCTCGAACTGACGATAGTGGCCAACGAGCGGTTCCCGCCACATTGATTGATAGCCTGCGAGGTCAGCCAGACGGATCGCAGATCCGCCCGCCTCCAGGTCCTGTGCAAGAACACGCGCAATCTCACCCTCATAGAAGTCGCGTGCCCCTGCCTTGGCAAGACGTTTCAAGAGGCGCGCTTTGGCTGGCATCGGGCGGAAGTGAGGCGCTTCACCGTCACTGGCGCGGGGAGCCCTGCCGTTATCCAGGAAGAGCTCTGCGCTTGCAGGATACTTGGCTAGCGCGGCTGCGTCGATCGCCAGGGATAGGGATGCAAACCAGTCTACTTCCAGGCCGCGCTCGGCATGCTCAATGGCAGGCTGGACGGCCTCCGCCCAGGAGATTGTTCCAAAGCGCTCCAGAGCTGCTGCGAACCCAGCAACCGCGCCAGGGATGCAAATTGAGCTATAGCCTGATACGTTACGGTCGCCTTCAACCGCAGGCCAGTTAAACCAATTGCCGACATCCGCGCCAGTAAGCGGATAGTCGTTCGGATCGAGGCCGGCCGGCGCAATCACATTGAAGTCGAGAGTACTCACCACACCCGTCGAGCCATCGGCATGGAGGAGAAAGCCGCCACCTCCGATGCCCGAAAGCCATGGCTCGACAACACTCAGCACCAGCGCCGTGACGACCGCCGCGTCCATAGCATTACCCCCGCGGGCGAGGACCGCGGCACCGGCGTCAGCCGCGTAGCCGTTCTGTGCGGCCACGAGTCCGTGGCGGGACCGTATGGCGGATTTGCGGAGTGTAAAGGTCTGCATCAATTCGCCCTCCCAAAGCGGCGCTCGGCGATCAGCTCGGGGTTACGAAGAGGCACGATGTAGCGGCCCTTGTTGACGGAGTTGCTATGGTGAGCCGCAATCTCGCCGACAGTTGTAATCCAGGCGGTCGGCTCACCCGTGATCCTGTGCAGCAACTTCTCCAGCATGCGGATGCGATGAGCGCGACCCGAAATCCAATCGTGGACGGTGAGCATCAGCAGACCGCCGTCCGCATGCAGCATTTCCCATTCGTCGAGCCAGGCGTCGAGGATTGGCCCGGGAGCCGACGGGGGCCAGGAGTCCGCGCCGCCGCCGACGAACTTGAAATAGACAGCGTCATCAATCGCCCATTGGACTGGGACTTCGACAACATCACCGATCATATACGGGTGATCGAAGCCCGAGAGCGAACTGTCGTAGAAGCCACGTACCTTCAGCTCATTCAGCATATGCGGTGTCATTTCCCAAGCGGGGGAGCGGAAGCCCCGTGGAACCACGCCAATCTGCTTGCGGAAGATCTCGAGGGAAGCCTCAAGCGCACCGGTGAACTCGGCATCTGAGACCTGTGACACGATCTCATGGAAGTATCCGTGAAGGCCGACCTCATGTCCGCGTTCAACGAAAGCGGGAAGCAGTTCCGGATGGTTCTCGGCCACAACACCCGGCACGAAAAACGTGGCCTTGATAGCGAAACGGTCCAGGAGATCAAGAAGGCGCCAGATGCCAACGCGGGGACCGAACAGCCGCTGTTCCAGCTGGCCGATGAGGCGCGGCGAGGTCTCGTCCTTCAGGTTCCAGAGAAGTGGCGATTCCGCGTCGACATCGACGGTAAAGCAGAAGGCGCTGTGACGTCCCTCGGGCCAAGTATAGGCGGGTGAGTGAGAGGATCGGGTTGTCTGCATGGTCATAGTGTTGATCTCAGAGCGGGTGCTTCTTGGCCTGATGCACGGCGAGCGAGCCAATGGAATTGCCTCCGTCGATGGTCAGCGTTGCGCCGGTCACGTATGCCGAGGCATCACTTGCCAAATAGAGGAGACCATTGCCAACATCGGCAGCCGTCGAGGGTCTACCAAGCGGAATCGCCGCAATCGTGTTCCTGACGTGATCCTCCGTGAGATTGCTTACCGAGCTCCCCGCGACGAAGCCCGGCTCCAGCGCATTCACGCGGATACCAAATTCGGCAAGCTCGATGGCGAAGCCTTTGGTCAGCCGATCGAGTGCGGTCTTCGACGTGCAGTAAGGCACGACCGTCCGGCGCATCTTGCGCGAGGCTCCCGACGAGATATTGATAATAGAGCCCTTGACGCCTTTGTGGATCATTTGGAGGGCAACCCCCTTCGTGAGGAGGAAGGGCGCGCGCAGATTGATCGAAAAAATCCGGTCAAACTCCTCGGTCGAGATGTCAAGAAGAAAGCCACTCGGGTAGATGCCCGCATTGTTGACGAGGATGTCAGGCGAGCCCCAGCGCTTGCTGATCTCAGCGATGAGGGCGTCGATTGAGGCCTCCTCGGTTAGATCGGCGGCGTGCGCAAAGCCGCTTTCGCCGAGGTCAATCCCGGCTGCGTAGGCTGTGAGATCCGCGTCTCCCGCGTCAGTCAAGCAGAGTTCTGAGCCGGCAGCGCGGAACGCGTCGACGATCCAGCGTCCAATAACCCCACATGCGCCTGTAATAACGACACGCTTGCCAGCAAGATCGGAAAAGAAATCCATGGTGTCCTCATTGCGAACGTGGGTCGAACCGGTCACGCAGATTGTCGCCAATGAGATTGATGGCGAGAATGAGCAGGAACAGGCACACCCCGGGGAAGGTTGCGATCCACCAGGCGGTCGCGAGATAGTTGCGGCCGGTGCTCAGCATTGCTCCCCAGCTGGCGGTCGGCGGTTGTACGCCGAGGCCAAGGAAGGAGAGGCCAGCTTCGAAGAGCACCATCAAGCCGAATTCGAGCGTCGCCACGACGGTCACCGCCCCAATGATGTTGGGAAGGATGTGACGAAAAAGAATCCGAAATGGCCCTGCCCCCATGAAGGTTGCGAGCCTCACATATGGCATGTTAGCGATGCCAAGCGTCTGGCCATAAGCAACGCGGGCATAGCGGGGCCATCGAGTCAGCGCGAGAACGACGATAACGTTGATGAGGCCCGGCCCGAGGACAGCGACCGTGATGATCGCGAGCAGAATAGCCGGGATCGACAGAAATACATCCACAACGCGCATCACAATGACCTCAACCCAGCCGCGGAGATAGCCGGCGAGCATCCCGAGTAGGACGCCGACGGTCCCAGATAAAATGACAGAGGCAAAGGCAACGGAAAGCGAGACACGCGCACCATGGATCAGGCGACTCAACAAGTCACGGCCAAGTTCATCACTGCCCAGGAGATAATAGAAGCTGCGCGACACGGTACCGGGCGATTTCATGCGGCCGAGAAGGTTCTGCGCGTTCGGGTCATAGGGCGCGATGAGTGGAGCAAAAATCGCGGCAAGGACGAAGACGACAATGAGTGTGACAGGCGCCCAGGGAGCGAGGCGGACCCGCGTCAATCGCCGCAAGGGCTGGGCTGAAACGAAGGTCTGTGTCATCGTCTGCTTCCATCAAGACGAATACGCGGGTCGACGGCGCTATAGAGAAGATCGGCTGCGACGTTCAAAGCAACGGTCACAAAGGCACCCAGCAGCACGATTCCTTGCACCACCAGGAAGTCACGGGCCAGAATGGACTGGACGGTCACTTGCCCCAGCCCTGGCCAGGCAAAGACCGTTTCAACAATGACCGCTCCGGCGAGCAAGTTCGAGATCTCGAGAGCGGCCACCGTGATGACTGGGATCGAGGCATTGCGAGCTAGGTGCCGTACCAGGAGGCGCGTCGTGGACACACCGCGCGAGCGAGCGGTACGGACGTATTCCTTTGAGAGCTCATCAAGGATTGATGTCCGGGTGATGCGTGCGAACGTCGCCATGCTCAACAACCCAAGCGCAACGGACGGCATGATCAGATGCTCAATGCCCCCGGTGGACGAGGGAGGGAGCCATCCGAGCGTCACTGCGAAGATCAGGATCAGCAGAATCCCGCTCCAGAAGGTGGGCATGCTTTGGGCGGCGAGAACAACGCTGGCAAGCATGCGAGCAACAGCGCTCTCCCGATAAAGCGCCAGTACGACGCCAACCGGGATCCCGATGCCGCAGGCGACAATGAGTGCGCCTGCGGCAAGTTGCAGTGTGTACGGCAAGCGCGACGCGATGATGCTTGACACTGGTACGTTCTGGATGACGGAGCGGCCAAGGTCGAAGCTGGCGATCTGTTTCAGGAACGAGAAGTACTGGACGATCAATGGCCGGTCGAAGCCAAGCGAGCGGCGCATTGCATCGATGTCGGCTTGTGTTGCCGTCTCGGGCACAAGCAGATAGGTTGGGTCACCCGTGAGGCGCTGGAGGAAAAAGATAAGAGTTACGACACCAAAGATGGTGACGAGGACCTGACCAAACCGCCGGATAAGAAAGCGCCGCATGAGATGACCCAATCCGTTCGATTAGTCTTTCCAGGCCATTCGGTTCAGGAACATGCTCTCATTTGGCGTTGGCTGCCATTCAAGGCCCTTCGCTGCACCATAGATGATGCCGACCTGATAGAGCGGCACGACGAATAGCTCTTTCGCCAGCCGTTCGTGGGCGCTGCGATAGAACTCAAGCCTCTTTTTCGCATCGAGCGTCTGGCGCGCCTCGACGAGCAGGCGCTCAATCTCGGAATCTTTCGCATTCGCCCAGCCACTCGAGGAATGCAGGATCGGGAAGAGAACCCCATCTGCGTCCTGGCAGGCGCACGACCAGCGGCTGAACGCCATTTGTGGGATTGCATCCGGCCCGCTCTGCATCTGCTTCAGCCAGGTGGCCATGTCGGTCATCTCAATCTTCACCGAGAGCCCTGCCTCAACCAGCATTTGCTGGATGGCTTGGACGACGCGTTGGTCGTAAACGGGCGAAGTCAACAGTGAAATCTCTTGCCTCACCTTCGGGCCCGCCGCCTCAATCAGAGCCTTGGCCTTGGTAAGGTCGTAAGGAGGCGCCTGAATGCCCTCGACCCAGCCGACATGCGCGGGCGTCAGCAATTCCGGGACCGGCTTATCGTAGCCGCCGAGAATGCCTTCGACCAAACCTTCCTTGTCGATCGCATGGGCGATGGCCTGACGGACGTTCACATCATCGAGGGGTGCCTTCTGAACATTCATCGCGAGATATGCGACGCGCTCAGTCAGAACCGAGAGCACTTTTGCCTTAGGCGATGGTTTGATCTGTGCGGCGAGGTCGCTATCAAGCGTGACGGCGAGATCGCTCGTGCCCGCCTGGAGGTTTGCCACCCGCGTTGCTGCGTCTGGCACGGCCCGGAACACCGCAGAGGTAAACGGCCCGTTGGGGCCCCAGTACTTGTCGTTGCGCGTGAGTGTCACCTGAACACCCCGCTGCCAGTCCTGGAAGGCGTACGGGCCACTACCGATCGGCTTCAGGTTGAAAGCGTCTTTGCCGACTGCCTCGACCACGTGTTTCGGCACAATGGAGAGCTTGACGAGCTGCGCGAGCAAGGCGGGGTACGGCCCATCGGTGGTCAGCTTGACGGCAGTGGGGCCGACCACCTCGGCATTCGTGATCTTGTTGAACTGGCCCAGCTGCGGACTGCCAAATTTCGGATCCGTGATCCGCTTGACACTGTAGACCACGTCCTCGGGCGTAAGCTTCTGGCCATCATGGAACAGCACGCCATCGCGGATCTGAAACTCGATCTCGGTGTCGGAGAGATACTTCCAGGAGGTCGCGATCTGCGGCACGATCTCGCCTTTGTCATCGCGCGTGATCAGGTTGTCGAAGATGTTGCGGTAGACGTAGTAGCTGTCCGGGTTCCATTGCACGTGAGGGTCAAGCGAGGATGGCTCATTCACGAGATCGACGGTGAGCCGCTCTTTCGCCAGGAGCGATCCTGGCGCGCCCAGCGCCAAACACAGTCCGAAGAAAGCTGCCGCAAGCTTAGTTCTTGTCCCAGGCATGTTGGGTTCTCCCTTGGATAGGAGGCGCGCTCCCTCCGTGTGGCTCGCTCTTTGATGTGTCAGCGGAAGGCGCCGCGGAACGATTTTTGCGGCGGCGCGCTGAGAGTTTCGGGGCACCTCCTCCAAGTTGTACCGGCAACCGCAACAGAGCATCGGAAACAAACGTCTCGAAGTGTGCAATGTCGCGCTCAAGCTCTTTCGCCGCCGTCTGGAAGGCACTCGCTTTCAAGGCCGCAATCAGTGGCTCCCGGCTTAATGGCCGATAGTGCGCACCCGCTCCTTCTAGAAAATGCACCACGCGTGAGGTGTGATCCCAAACTTCTGTGAGCCATCGCCGCAGAAAAAGGCCTGTACGGTCGGCGAGGATATTGAGGATCTGCCGATCGTTAACACGTGCAGTGACAAGAGCCTGGGGGTCGTCCCGCTCAGCGACGGCGGCGTGCAACCTTACCAAGGTTTCAAGCTGCTCGATATCTTTGTCCGTCAGGACTCTATTGGCTAAGGCAGGCTCGAGTTGCCGGCGAGCGGAGATGAGATCGCCAATGTGCGCCCCCGTCATGGGAGCCGCGCGCCAACCTTGGCGGGGCTGGGGTGTCACAAGCCCGCCGGCAGCAAGGGATGCGAGCGCCGCCCGAACGCCTGCGCGGCTCAAGCGATAATGCGTTTCGATCTCGGCTTCCGCGAAGATCGCACCAGGCTTGATCTCACAGGTCAGTAAAGCGTGTCTGAGTCGTTGGAGCGCGACGGAACTCTTTGTGTTCGGGCCGGGCGGCCGGGTACTCGCAAACGGAGAAGAATTGTCAAACATTTAAGTTTATAGCTCGGTTTGTGAGATCTCACAAGCAGCTTATGAGATCCCAAGCTTGGCAATTGGGGCGGATGGACGCCCTTTTGACCATCCAGGCAATGCCATTTCAGCTTGGGCAACCACTCTGTCCCGTCTGGGAATTCTGCTGCTGGGGGCCGGGGACTGGTGGATCGTTTGGCAGCAGACGGCTGGTACGATGGGTGGACGAATCAAAGCGCCTCTGAGCGTCCTCGCGAACCAAGCGAGCATTCTGGGTCCGCGAGCACCTATCTCTGAGAGGCGAGCGCCGACCAGCACCCCACAAGATTCGCGATCATCCGGTGTGCACGGGGTGCGCACGCTAAATCCTGCAAACTTGGCGATCCACTCTCAATGTGCCCGTAAGTCATTGAGAAGCTTGGTGAGCGCGCTGGGACTCGAACCCAGGACCTTCTGATTAAAAGTCAGAGCGTCTCTTGGTCTACGGGATCCCGCAGAGGCACTGCCATCCTCACGCCTTGCGCGCTAGCGGGGGTTGCTGAAGAAGGTATCCTCAGCCGCCAGATCAGCGATGAGTTGCGCCAGGGCTTGGGCAGCCGAGAGCAGTTCCTGCCGCTCGTCCTCCGTCAGCTGTCCGATCGGAGCGCTCCAGCGCCGGTTCGCTAACGGGTTCTCCACCTCGGCCGTCTGCAGCAGAGGCCCGTTCTCATCCCAACTCACGGTCAGCTTGGGCATTGGACAGCTCCGGGATCGGGTGTTTCTTCACAAGGCTGCTGGCAAGAATACCAGATCCAAGGCGCTTATGAACCGCTGCGCCGGGAGCGTGAGGCCGCTCATCCGGGGATATTGGTCAGTGCAGTGCATTGCGTTCCCTCCCTGTCATAGCCCAGGTGATGGTCATGGACAGCGGGATCCCTGACCAGGAACGGCAACCTTCGCCCGGCGCTTTCCCTCCAGGCACCTGTTCAGGCGCCGGAGCGAAGGAGGGACAAATGTCGATCGTGAAAATGGTGGAGTTATCAGCCCAGTCACCGGACAGTTGGGAAGAGGCGACCGGTCAGGCGGTGGAGCGAGCCGCGCGCACGCTGCACAACATTCGCTCGGTCTGGGTCAAGGAGTTCGAAGCCGTCGTGGAGAACGAACGGATCACCCAGTTCAGGGTCATCCTGAAGATTGCGTTCGAGCTCGACGAAGGTGCGAGCGCGCGGAGCACAAGGAGCATGGGAAACGAGGAGATCCTGGGCTTGGAGTGATATCCCAAGCTTGCTCTCGGCGATCGAGGCCGGCCATCGCGAGACCCAACGGACACGTACTCCGCTTGTTTTGCCGGCTGAGTGGATCTGCC
>KI911935.1:31490-34969 GCA_000517005.1 Microvirga lupini | reverse complement strand
CTCGGCGGACAGAGGCAGCACGAAGTGCTATTCTCCCACTGCGGCCGACCCAGGTCTGGAGGCCTGCGATGTTCACGGTTCGGCGATGCCTCAGATCATCAGTTCCGGTCGAACTCGTGGATTCTGTCGGTACTTCCGTCGCGCCCGTTACGGATTATCTCGTCTATCTGGCCTCGCGGGGCTGCTCGCCGCACACCATCGCCGCCTACGCATACGATCTGCGTCACCTCTGGACCTTCCTCACCACCGCGGAACTTGACTGGACGACCCTGACACCAGTTCGTGCGATCGCGCTCCTCATCCACCTGCGCACCATACCCTCCCACGCCAGGCGGGCCAGAGGCTCCGGCATCGATGCCGAACGGCGGCTGTCGCCGGCGAGTGTCAACCGCGCGCTCGCCGCCATCTCTGCGTTCTATGACTGGGCCATGCTCGCGGGCCATCACGCGGGTCCTAATCCGATCGCCAAGGTCGAGGCGCGCGCCGTGCTGCGCTCAGTCGATCGGCACCGCCCCTTCCTCGAGGGCATCGCGCGCACCGCGCCGATCCGGCGCACGCTCGCCGTAAGGACGGTGCGCCAAGTGCCACGGCCGTTGTCCGGCGAGGAGGTCACGGCCATCCTCTCTGCGCTGTGCTGTCGACGCGATCTCGCGCTCGTCCGCCTCATGCTCGACGGCGGCCTGCGGCCCGGCGAGGCGCTCGGCCTCAAGCTCGAGGATGTCGCCTACGGCCGCAGGCGCGTCGTCGTGCGCCATCGTGAGGACCATCCGCGCGGGGTGCGCGCCAAGGGACGCCGCGAGCGCATCGTCGACCTGCACGAACCGGCAACGCTCGCCGCGGTTGCCGACTACGTGACGCTCGAGCGCCCGCGTGACACTGGCTCCGCCTTCCTTTTCCTCGTCGGCGGCCATGGCCGGCGCTGCGGCGAGCCGCTGTCCTATGCCGCGCTCGCCAAGCTGTTCGCGCGCGCCTGTGAGCGTGCTGGTGTGCGCAAGCCCCGCGTGACGCCCCATGCTCTCCGGCATACCCATGCCACGCGCATGTGGGAGGGAGGCATGCGCGAGCTTGCGCTCATGCGCCGGCTCGGTCATGCGTCACCCGAGTCCACCCGTGTGTACACGCGTGTCTCGGATCCCACGGTGATCGCCGAGTACCGGCGCGCCCTTGGCATGGACGGGCCCGCCTCGTGAGGGCCGCAGGCTCGATCTCGGCGGCGGCGCTCGCCGGCGGCAACCCGCCGCCGGCGCCCGTCCTCGCCGACCACTGCGACGCGACCGAGTTCGCCGACCACGTCGCTCGCCAGCCGATCTGCGCCGAGTACAAGCACGCGCAGCTGCAGGTGTACCGGCGCTTCCGAAGTTGCTGGCCCGACCTCCATGCCTGGCTCGCCCGGCCGCTGCCCGAGCGGGTCGGCCGTCTCAGTGGCGAGCGCCGGGGGGCGGCCAGCTTCCGTCTGTCCTACCAGGCCCGCCCCTATCTCTATTTCCTAGCCCTCACCGACCGGCTTCGCCTCGACTATCCGTGGCTGCTCGCTGTCGGCAACACCCGACCGCTCGTCGTGGCCTCCCAATTGGACATGGATCTCGGCATTCCGCGGCTCGTCGAGGAGGGGGTGGCGCTGGGCTACAATCGCGCGGCGATCAGGCAGGCGATCTCGTGGTCGGTCGTCCGGATCGCCATGCATGAGGGCGTCCGCGATCCCGATCGGTTGCGCGCCGAGCATGTCGACCGGCTGCTCGCGGCCATCCGCGACTTCGCGGAGCATAGTAGCATCGACCGGTTCTTCGGCTCGGCCGATGCCTACCGACGCGGACGGGCCAAGAGCTGGATCACGCATGGCGGCCAGCTTGCCGTCATCCTCTACCACCGCGGCCAGTCGGAGCGGCAGCCGGCGAAGAAGATGCCGCCTTGGGCCTTCCGCCCGCCGGTTCAGCCCGCGATGCGCGCGCTCGTCGACCGTTGGCTGGACATCTCAAGGCCGATGCTGCGCCCCAACACTGTCTGCCATCGAGAAATCTCGCTGCGGCGGCTCCTCGAGTATCTCGCGACCGCAGCACCCGAGGTGCGCAGCTTCGCGCAGGTGACCCGTGATCACGTGCTCGGCTTCCTGACAGTGATGGCCGAGAACATCCTGCCGACGACGGGCCGCCGGCTCGCCACGCACACGCGACGCGGCAGGACGTCGGATGTTGCGCTGTTCTTCCGCGATCTCGTTGTGCTCGGCTGGGAAGGGCCGGGGCAGTTGCTCATCGACTACCGCGACAAACCCCGCGTCGTCGACCGCGTGCCCCGCTTCATCCCGCAAGCGGAGCTCGACCGGATCATGGAGGCGATCCGGGCGCTGCCGTGCCCGTATCGGCGCGCAGCGCTCCTGACGCTGCGCTGGTCGGGCGCACGGCGTGGCGAGGTCCGCCGCCTCTCCTTCGACTGCCTCGACCGCTCCCCCGACGGCACGCATCGGCTGCGTCTGCCGGCGGGCAAGACCTACAAGGAGCGCACGATCCCGCTCCACGACGAGGCGGCCGAGGCGCTGCGGGGCGTCATGGCCTTGCGGGCAGACACCCCGGACCGCGGGTTCACCGACGAACTGACCGGCGGCCGCGTCCGCCACCTCTTCGTCGTCCGGGGCAAACTGATATCGGCGTACTATCTCTTCGAGGCGGCGCTTCAGCAGGCCTGCCGCAACGCCGGTCTCGTGGACGCGTCGGGCCACGGCACGATCAGCGCGCATCGCTTCCGACACACGCTCGGCACCCAGCTCGCAGAACGCGGCGCCAGGCTCGACACGATCATGAGCGTGCTCGGGCACCAGAGCCCGGGGATGTCGATGGTTTACGCCCGGATCTCCGACCCCGAGGTGTTGCGTGATTACCAAGCGGTGCTTGGTCCGGGAGCCCTGATCGCCGGCCCCGGCGCCGAGGCGGTGCGCTCCGGCACGCTGTCGGCAGGCGCGATCGACTGGCTGAAAGCCAACTTCCTGAAGACCGAACTCGAGCTTGGGCACTGCCTGCGCCTGCCCGAGGAGGGCCCATGCGAGTGCGACCTGTACCTGGCATGCCCGCGGTTCGTGACGACGCCCGCATACGCCTCGCGGCTTCGCGAGCGACACGGCGTCGAGTTGAGGCTCGCCGATGATGCCCGGTCGCGCGACTGGCCGCGGGAGGTGGAGCGGCACTGCGCCGTCGCTGCACGCATCGAGCGGCTGCTGGCCGACATGGGGGAGAACCCGCCCGGCGGATGAACGCTGCCATGCACTACGATGCGAAGCGTCTCGGCCTCCAGCCAGCGTGGCACCGACGACCGGGCGGCCCTCAAGGACGCTGCTGCGCCGCTCCGCGGTGGCCTGCGGCCATCCTTGACCGCCGCCCGGCCTCGGCGCATCGGGGAAGGCAGGTCGGGACGAAGGGATGGTCCGTTCGATCGAACAAAGGGATTGATCCATCAGATGCCGAGAAATGCACCCGCAGGACGCGCTTGAC
>KI911935.1:29220-31390 GCA_000517005.1 Microvirga lupini | reverse complement strand
CCCGAAGGTGACGGGATCGGGGCATCCGTGAGTGATGACCGCCATTCCCGCTATACTCGCTACCGCTTCCCGGCTGAAGTGATCAGCTACGCCGTCTGGCTCTACTTCCGGTTTCCGCTCAGCCTCCGGATGGTGGAGGAGATGCTCGCAGCCCGCGGCATCCTGGCCAGTCATGAGACGGTGCGGCAGTGGGCGCTGAAGTTTGGCCGGAGCTTTGCCAATCGGATTCGCCGGCGTCTGCCCGCATCCGGAGACAAATGGCATCTGGATGAGGTTGCGATCAGCATCGCCGGCAAGAAGCATTGGTTGTGGCGGGCCGTGGATCAGCACGGAGCCGTACTCGACATTCTGGTTCAGAGCCGCCGCAGCGCGAAGGCGGCCCAACGTCTGCTCCGGACATTGCTCAGGAAGCAGGGCATGGCACCCCGCGTGATGATCACCGACAAACTCGCGAGCTACGGTGTGGCCAAGCGAGAGATCATGCCCGGTGTCGAGCACCGACAGCATAAGGGCTTAAACAACCGAGCAGAAAACAGCCATCAGCCGACCCGAAGACGGGAGCGGATCATGAAGCGCTTCAAGTCAGCCGGGCACGCACAACGCTTCCTTTCAGTCCACGATCAAGTGGCTAACCTCTTTCGCCGTTCCGCCAACAGCACCGCCTCTGATCAGCGCCAGTCCCGCGCCCGAGCCTTCACGGCTTGGGCCGAGGTGACAGGCATTGCGGTGGGCTTCTGATCTGTCAATCCAGGGAGGCGCTTTGCCTTCAGCTCGTTGAATTGACGGTGCCTTCGCACCTCCGGACGCGCTCTTGCGGGAAATCGGAACGCAACCCATACGGTCAATGCGATTCTGAATTACGCCTATACCGTTCTGCTAAGTGAGGTACAGATCAAAGCGGTTTCAGATGGTTATGATCCAACGCTCGGCATTATGCACGAAACGTCGCCAGGAAGCTTCGCCTTTGTTTTCGACCGTGATTACGTCCAGGTAAGCCCGCTCCCGGATGCGCAGACCGTGCTGAAGAACCTTCCTTTATGGTTCGAGCATTACAACAGCCTTCACCCGCACAAGGCGCTGGGCTATCGCTCCCCGCGTGAGTTCATTGCCTCACGTCAACCGGGGTGATCTGTCCGATCTTTCGGGAGCAACAACACGGCCCTTGAGCGTGGCCGTGTGATTGTCCACTTCACCTTCCTATTGCAGAAGTTCGGCTCACGTCCGCTCCGTGCCGATTTTGTTGATTTAGTCGGCCAGAGGGAGCGATGCCGGTCTGCTCCGAGCTTTTCAGAGCTGCGGGATGGCTGTGTTCGCCCTGGCGCCCCGGTTCTGGAGCCGAGTTTGGGCTGGTTGGGATCAGCACAAGATCTGTTCCTGATTATACGCTAAGCTAGAACGAACAAAGAACCTTCATTTGGTCCGGTCGGATCATGCGGCGCGGGCCAGGGCACTCGGTAGGCGCAAGGGGCGGAAGCCGTCGACGAGGGTAGGCTTCTCGCCCCATGCATAAATGCCCGTGAGATTGATATGCTCCCAGCTCAATGGCGACACGTGTTTGAGTACCTCAGCTGGAATAATCCGCCGATGACGGCGGAGATGGTCCACGGCCCGTCCAAGATAAACTGTGTTCCAGTGAATGATCGCGCTGACCACCAAGTTCAATCCAGATGCCCGAAAGGCTTGACTCTCGAACGAACGGTCGCGGATCTCACCACGCTCATGGAAGAACACGGCTCGTTTGAGCTTGTGGGCCGCCTCGCCCTTGTTCAGGCCAGCCTGACAACGCCGCCGCAGCACAGGGTCGGAGTACCACTCGATCATGAATAGCGTGCGCTCTAGCCGGCCGAGTTCGCGAAGGGCGCGGGCGAGTTGGCTGGGATTGCGGGAGGCGGCCAGCCGCTTGAGGATTGCCGATGGTGCGACAGCTCGTGTCTGGATCGAGGCCGCCAGATGAAGCAGGTCGTCCCAGTACTCCATGATCAGGCTGGTGTTGATCGGCACGCCAATGTGCTGCTGCAGCGCAGGATAGGTCTCCGGCCTCTCCAAGGTGTGGAGCTTCCGGTCCTTGAGGTTGCGCAGCCGCGGAGCAAATCTCCGGCCTGTCAGGGCGAAGAGACCAAAGACATGATCGCTCGTTATGTGGACACTCGGCGGACAGAGGCAGCACGAA
>KI911935.1:20405-29120 GCA_000517005.1 Microvirga lupini | reverse complement strand
CGACAACGAGAGCTCGCAGGGTGTCCCGGAACAGGCGCAGTACCTTGGTCGTATCTTGTTGAGCCTCAACATACCGTTTCTTGTGCCGAGTGTTGGCTCGCGCGAAGAGCCGTCCGATCAGCTTGTTGAACATCGTGACCGCGGCATCCGTCAGCGTCTGTTCGAGCGTGATGGCTTGAGCCACAAGGGTGGCTCGTCTCCTGCGAGCGCCAAAGTCGCCCACCAGCCACGCGGGTGTCACATCTCCTTCTCGCACAATCTGGGTCCATCGCTCAGGATGAATTCGTGACTGTCGCTGGAGATCGATCGCCAACGCGCGCACAAACGTCAGACGGTCCATCAGGCCGATCAGATTGTCGGCGCTTGGCGCATCTGGAGCCGATCGCAACCACGCGAGCCGGGTCTGCTGGACGGCTGGGTCGACCAGGAGAAGGGTCTCGAGTTGCTCCATCTGGTCTGTCGAGAGTCCGTCCAGAAGAGCGGCCTCCGCCCGTTGTCGGGCAATGGCACGGCCGGCGAAGCCGATCTTCTCGAGAGCCGCATCCGGCAGGAGAAGAACTCCGCGCCGGCGCAACTCGTTCACGACCGCGGTCATGATCGGTAGACCGTTTTCGGTCGCGCCCGCGGCCTCGGCGGCTGCCAGAAGAGCAGCACGGCGATCGTCGCGCGTGGCAGTCCGGACGCCCAGGTACTTCGCCAAGCGGTGACTGTGCTCAAAGCGCGTTGGGATACGGCGCGCATAGGATGCAAAAACGTCCGGGGCGATCCCCAACTGCTCGGCCACGTAGGTGACCACTGCAGCGGGCGGGTCTTCGTCCATACCCAGCACTCGACCCGGATAGCGCATGATGCAGAGCTGGACCGCATAGCCGAGCTGATTGTGAGGCCGTCGGCGGACTTCAGCTTGGAGACGATCCTGCGGAGACAAGGTGTAGTGCCGGATCAGGTTCTCCTCGTCGTCGGGAATGCCGAGCAAAGCCTGGCGTTCGTCAGGGGTCAGAAGCTTTCGGCGGGCCATCGATTACCTCGCATAGTGTCGGCTCAACCGCTCCCGAGGAGCCTGACATTCGTGCGAGATCTACGAACTCCGTACAGCTGCCGCCCTGCGTATCCACACGTTACGTTCTGAGTATCGTTACCATGACGATCCTGGCTGACCGCCAAGAGCGCCAAGCGGCAATCTCTCATAAGCGCCTCGACGCCAGACGATGAGATCACCAGGGGGACGGGAATGCGAGTTCCTGATCCGTTCTAGCTTAGCGTATAATCAGGAACAGATCTTGCGCTGGCCCCATTATGAGGCAGGGTGTCACGTGAGTGATCCCAATCAGCTCACTCTAGCGCTGGCCAAGAAAGTACTCGAACGTGGCGCTCGGTTCGACGCCCACGATGTAAGGGAGATCGCCTCTCAGGATCGAGGGATCGTACTTTCGTACGGGGATGGATCCAGGGAGACGTTTGAGGCTGTCGTTCTGGCAGCAGGAGCTTGGTCGCAGCCGCTTGCGGCAAGGCTTGGTGACAACATACCTCTGGATACCGAGAGGGGATACAACACAACATTCCCTCCAGGGACATTGGGCCTGAGCCGACCAGTGGTATTCGAAGGCCATGGATTTGTTTTCACTCCACTGGACACGGGTGATCGGATCGGCGGCTCGGTTGAGTTCGGCGGGCTCAAGGCAGCCCCTAACTTCAAGCGCATGGACGTCCTGCTGCGCCGCTTCCAAGAATTTGTCCCAGACGCTGTGCTCCAGGGTGGTAGGCAGTGGATGGGCTTCCGTCCATCGATGCCGGACTCGTTGCCTGTGATCAGTTACCCAACTCAGGACAGGCGGATTGTGTATGCCTTTGGGCATGGTCATTACGGATTGACCCAAGCCGTGGTGACCGCCCGCATCGTTACCCACCTGGTTGCGAGAACTGCTCCTGACATCGATCCGGGTCCCTTCTCGGCGCAGCGCTTCTAGCGGCCAGATCTTCAAAATCGGGGCATTCGCAGCAGCCCTGACGCAGTTTCACTATCTCTGTGCTACGAAGGCGTCATCGCATTCCGTCACAGACTGGCAAAACATGAGAATGTTCGCGCGCTCGGCGAATTCGAGCTGTGACTTGAACCCAGCCTCGCGAGCGACCGCTATCGCGAAGGAGCTTGCGGATATCCACAGCGGCAGATCTGAAATGGCACACAGCGTTGGTGCATCGAGGTAAGAGGCGCCGGGTTGATCGGGGGCGGTGTTACGCCTCCCACACGGCACGTTGGTGTACCATGTCCATGCGCAAGTCTGCCTGCCATCCGCGCTTCCGGGCGAAGTACCACATCCAAAACTGGCCTGAGGGCATTGTCACATCAAACAAGTAGAGGCCTTTTGGTCCGGAAGACAGTCTGGCTAACCAATTGAAATGGCACAATCAGGCGGCTTCGGGAAAGACATTAGAAGCATGTAAAACACGTTGATGTGACAATGCCTTCGCAACTGCTCGTGCCGCACCGCCAGACGCTCAAGCGGGCCGACTGAGTCTCGCCATGCAGATCGACGCTTATGAATCCGCGCTGCTACGGGATGCCCTCGCCCGTCACAACGGTCACGTGCGCGCCGCAGCCGACGTGCTCGGAGTTGCCCGCAAAACCCTTTATGACAAGCTCAATCGGCACAGGATCGATTCGGGCGCGTTCCGGTGATCTCAGCCTTGCTTGGATCAAAGCAGAACCCGACCCAGCCGTCGAACAACTACTATTGATGAACAGACATCCTGTCCCAAAAGGCAGGGCGCAGAGGGCCGAAGCACCCAATGGTCTAGTCCAAGCTACCCACTCGTCCCTGCTGCACTTCAATCGAGCCGGGGCCGTTCCGAGCGCGGCGGCGCCAAGCCGTGCTTGGCGAGTTCAAGTGTCAAGATCCGGGTTTCGAGAAGGTTGAAGATGCGAAGGAGCGCTTCGACGGCATCGAAGGGTTTGGTCAGAAAGTCCTTGGCGCCGAGGGAAAGCGCGCGGCGACGCGCCGGCAAGGTGGCGTCGGCGGTGAGGACGAGGATCGGGAGGTAGCTGTTCGGGGGGATGAGCCGGGCGAAGGTCTCCAGCAGGGCGAAGCCGTCGAGGTCCGGCATCATCAGGTCGAGGAGAACCAGGTCGACGGCGTTGGCCTGGAACAGGCGCAGGGCTTCGCGAGGGTCGGTGGTGCTGAGAAGCCTCTCAAAGCCCTCCCGTTTCAGGAGCCGCTCCAGCAAGGCGATGTTGGCGGGCTCGTCATCGACGATCAGGATGGTCGATCGCCGGGTCAGGTCGGTTGAGTCGATCATGCACCAAGAACCTCATCGAGGGTCGCCATGAACTGGTCGATGTCCAGGGGCTTGGTGAGATGGCCGGCGGCGCCTTCGCGTCGGGCACTGTCGCGGACCTCGGAACGGACATCCGCACTGACTATCACGACCGGGATCGTTTGCGTGCGCGGATCGGCCCGCAGCTGGCGCAGAACGTCCCAGCCACTGATATCCGGCAGATCGAGGTCGAGCAGAACGAGATCCGGCCTGTGCTCGAGCGCGAGAGAGAGCCCGAGGCGGCCTTGCATGGACGGCAACAACCGTTCGGAGCGGCGCTCGATCAGCTTCTCCACGAGTGCTAGACTGGCGAGAGTGTCTTCGACATAAAGGATCAACTTCTGCTCAGCCTTCGCACGCTTCGTGCTGGTGGCGAGGTTCGGCGCCTTGGCGGGTGCGAGCAAAGGGCGGCCGCGGGGAAGCTCGCAGCAAAAGATCGCGCCGCCCTCGGGCCGGTTTTGGAAGGAGAGAGTGCCGCGCATGGCTTCCACGAGCTGCTTCGAGAGCGCCAGACCGAGGCCGGTTCCCTCCTCCCCAGCCCTCTCGGCTCCCAGCCGGTCGAACGGTGTGAACAGCCGCCCGATGCGCTCATGCGGGATGCCGGGCCCGTCATCGCTGATATCGATCCGGACGCAGCTCTCCCGGGCATAGTGACCGATAACGACTGTGCCGCCGTGATGGTTATATTTCACAGCGTTCGACAACAGGTTCAAAAGCACCTGTAAAAGCCGCCGCCGGTCAGCTAACACGGTAACGGCCGTCTCGGCCGGCTCCTCAACAATAATACGGGTCTGACTTTTGCTGCAGAGAGGGCCGGCGAGCGAAATGGCTTCGGCGATGATCTCTCCGACCGGTTGCGGCTCGACCACGAGGTCCATCCGCCCGGCCTCGATTCGAGCGATATCGAGTACCTCATCGATGAGGCTCAGAAGATGGCGACCGGCTCTCAGGATCTGTGCCACGCTGGCTCTCGAATCCTCGTCGGCAACATCCAACTCCAGGAGCTGGGCGAAGCCAAGGATGGAATTCAACGGCGTGCGCAACTCGTGGCTCATCCGCGACAGGAACTCGCTTTTTGCGTTGTTGGCGCGGACGGCATCCTCGCGGGCGGCGAGCAAGGCCTCCTCGAAGCGCTTGCGCTCGGTAACATCGCGCGCAATCTTGGAAAAGCCGCGCAGGTGTCCTGTGTCATCGTACAGGGCCGAGACCACGGCATGGGTCCAGAACCTTGTGCCGTTCTTGCGGATCCGCCAGCCCTCCTCCTCCGCTCGCCCGTTGGCTGCCGCTTCGCTGAGTTTTCGCGCTGGAGCGCTGTCCCGGGTTTCCGGAGGATAGAAGCTGGCAAAGTTCTGCCCGATGATTTCTCCAGCCGTATAGCCAGTCATGCGCTCGGCACCAGTATTCCAGCTGACCACCTTCCCGTCAGGGTCGAGAGCAAAGATGCCATAGTCACACACGCCTTCAACCAGCAGGCGGAAGCGCTCCTCGCTCTCTTTAAGGTCGGCCTCACGCTTCTTCAGGAGCACACTGGCCAGTTCAAGCGCCTTTTCAAGATCGCCAATCTCGTCATCAATTGTGCTTTCGACCGCAACCGCTTCGCCACGCGACAGCCGATGCGCCTGCTTTTCCAGCCGATGCATCCTGCGCACAATGCCGGTCGAGAACATGAGGATAGCGGTGAGTGCTCCGAGAAAGCCGAGGAAACCGGCACCGACGGTGAGAGTCCTGGAGAGATCTCGGGCCCGCTCGGCCGCCTCGCTCCGGCTCCGCAGAAGGTCTTCCTCACGTTGCGCCATCGCATTGATCTCGGCACGAACGAGATCGAGATGGCGCTTGCTTTCGGTGAGAGCATTACTCAAGTCACCGCGTTCGTCTGGCGGCAGTGCTCCGGCCTGGCGAAGAGCGTCATGACTGGCGAGTTTTCCCTCGATCAGGGACCGGACCCGTTCGAGCCTTGCCCGCTGTTCCTCGTCGACAATCTGCCCGCTCATGCGATCGATCACGGACGGCAGGGCCAGACGTGCGCGCCTGTAGGGTGCCAGAAAGGACTCCTGACCGGTGAGGAGATATCCCCGCACACCGGTCGCCGATTCGGCAATCAGAGCGTGGACCTCCTGGATATCGGACTTGATCTGAAGGGTCAGCCGTACCTGATCTTCGGCGCTGCGGCTTTGCCTGTCGGCCATGAAGACGGAGGCCAGCGCCGCGAGCAGCAGGGCCAGGGGCACAGCGATGACGATGATGCCCTTGATTCTGAGAGGCAGATCATCGAAGCGTCGCATCGCTCCCCGGATGATGCGGATCATGGCGAGGGCTCCGCAGTTCCCACGAGACCACCACGTACCGCGATCACAGCGGCTTGCGTGCGGTCGCTGGCGCTCAGCTTTTCGATGATACGCTCCACATGGATCTTGACCGTGCCTGGGGTGATGCGGAGCGCTCGTCCAATTTCCTTGTTCGTCAAACCTTCGGCGACCTTCACAAGAACTTCCCGTTCCCGGACGGTCAGCGCTTCGAGGGCATCGCTGCCCTTCGGAGGCTTCGCTGCGGCGCGGCGCATGAGCTTTGCGACCAAGCCGCCATCGAAGAAGGCCTCACCATCGAGGACCCGCCGGATCATCTTCAGAATGTCGTCGCGGCTGGCATCCTTGAGGATGTAGCCGGACGCCCCGGCATCGACCGCCGCTTCGAGATAATCGAGGCTGTCATGCATGGTGATCATCATGATCCGTGTCTTGGGCGAGACACGACGGATCTCCCGCGCGGCACCCAGCCCGTCGAGGTGCGGCATGCGGATGTCGAGCAGGGCAAGATCGGGTCGGTCGATCGCGCAGGCCTCGACGGCCTCAAGGCCATCCCGGACTTCGCGCACAATCCGAAAATCGGGCTCGCCGCCGATCATCGCCACAAGACCGGAGCGGGCGAGGTCGTGATCGTCGGCGACAAGGATCGAAGCACTCATCAGCTCCCCGTCTCTGGGATCAGGGGAGCCCTCGCATAAAGCCTGGTGCCTCCGGAGGCAGCGGGGCCGATCTCGAGTCGACCGCCCAGAAGGGCAAGCCTTTCGCGCATGCCGACGATGCCGAGGCGCTCACCACGCTGCGATGGCAAGCCTATTCCGTCGATGCCTTTGCCGTTATCGATCACCTCAAGATAGGCCCAGCCGTCGACCTCGAAGACTCTGACGACGATGCGGCTTGCCTGGGCATGTTTAACAACATTGGTGACGGCTTCCTGAGCCACGCGATAGAAAACGATCCCCATGGCGGCGGGCCAGTGTCCCGCCGCCTCATCGAGATCGGTGACCACTTCGAGCCCCTCGACAGCATCGAGGCGGGCACGCAACGCTGCAATGAGACCGAGATCGTCGAGCTCCGGCGGCCGAAGGTCGGCGATAGCGGCGCGGATCTCCGTGACGGACTGGCGGGCCAGCGCGGCGAGTTCGTCGAGATCGGCCCTAAGGGTATCGGCTTCGCCGAGACGGGCGGCTATCGCCTGCAGGCGATAGCCGAGCGCTGCGGCAACTTGAGCCGAGCCATCATGAAGATCCTGGGCGACGCGTCGACGCTCCTGTTCCTGTGCGTCAATAAGGCGCCCCACGAACGCGGACAGCTCGTTACGCTGTCTTTCCAGATCGCCCAGCAGGTCGATCCGCTCCGCCGCCTGCCGCTGGATACCGACTGTGTCGACGATCTGCCCCATGACCACCTCCAGCGCCTGTCGATCATCGGGGTCGATCGGCCGGCCGGCGGATGAGCCACCGAAGGCAAGGCGCAACTGGACGCCGCTCTTGCTGGAATGCAGAACAATCTGGGCCGCTGCCTGCTCGGCATCGAGCGTGGCTCGCCCGAGCGCCACCTCGATCGCCTGGCGGCCATGGGAGGCTGATACCCAGAGGGCCGCCTGCAGTGCTCCGGCGAAGGCGGCGAGCCGGGGCAGGACCTCGGGCGCCATATCCTCAAATGCTGCCGCATCGAGCAAGGCCCGGATCTCGACGATAAAACGGAGGCGCGCCGCGCGCGCTTCCGCAGCCCGATAGAGCGATCTGAGCTCCCGGACAGTGGAGGCCTGCGCCAGACCCGCTCTCTGCTCCATGTCATGCATCGCCAAGTGCCGGAGAATGATGATCAAGGGTAACGATCACATGCAGATAGGTCCGCTTTGCCCCGGACGTCAACTATGCCATTCGGCAGATGCGAATGCAGCCAATCGGCAGACGAAGAGCGGCCGACAGCATCTTTAGAACAAGGGCCATTGCGGTCGGCTGCCGGGGCGTGCCCGGCGGGACCGCCAGATAGGAGCCTACCCATGCGTTTTGTGATTGCCGCCACCCTTGCCTTTGCTGTCATCCAGGCGCAGCCCGCCGCGGCAGCGGCCTCGTCCCAGAGCTGCGCCGCGGCCAGCGAGGCCGACATCGCCAAACTCTTCGACCGCTGGAACGCCTCCCTCGCCACGCTGAAGGCCACGGAAGTGGCGAAGAACTACGCCACCGACGCCATCCTGCTGCCGACGCTGTCGAATAAGCCGCGCCTGACCCAGGCCGAGCGCATCGACTACTTCGAGCATTTCCTCAAGAACCAGCCGCGCGGCAGGATCGACAGCCGCGTCATCACGATCGGCTGCAATGGGGCGGTGGATGCGGGCACCTACACTTTCACGTTCAAGGACGGCTCGCTGGTTCCGGCCCGCTACACCTATACCTATGAGTACAAGGACGGGAAGTGGCTGATTTCCTCGCACCATTCCTCGGCGATGCCCGAGAAATAAGACCGTGGCCCAGAGGGGCCATACGATCACGATATCGGTAGACGAAAAGACTTTCGTCGCGATGGTGCGATGATCACCCACATCGTGGAACTATCACGGCTTTGCTCCTGCCGGGAGACTTAAGGCCGCCCCGATGGGCGGCCTAGCGGAGCAGTCGATCCGGCTTGCTTCATACATTTGGCACTGTGTTCTCACCACCCTTGCACTATGGGATGGATTTGGGCATGCAGCAGCCGAAGCTCTCAGCCTGCCTTGGGATCGCTCAGTCTAACCGAATAACACCATGGTTTAAGTCGATTACCGTGTCGTCTGATCGACATCCGAACCGGGATCCCGCTTTGATCGTGTCTGTTCGGTGGGATCAGCAATCACGGACGAGAATGGTGCTTCGCCGGACGATCGCCTGAAGCCAACCCCCGATGTCAGGCGAAGCAGGCAGTTGGATCGCTGTAGGGGCCGCTCCAGCTGCCTACACAACTTTTCTCTCCAACCGGCGTGGGCATATGAACCTGGCGTGAGATGGCCGTTCCCTCCTCATCAGCGGAATGGCGGCGAGGGAGGGCCCGAGCGATGCGGAGTGGGCGGTGTGGGAGCCGTTCTTTCGTCCTGAGCAGAGCCGGGTGGGGCATCCCC
>KI911935.1:18670-20305 GCA_000517005.1 Microvirga lupini | reverse complement strand
CTTTGGAATCGCAAGTTATCTGCCCATGTCAGACGGCTTCGGGCATTCCCCTGCCCGGCTCCATTCCGACTAACCCGATGCACTGCTTAGCATTGATGCGCGCTCAAATGCTCGAATCGGCTGTGGCCCCGCCAGGCTCACTCCGCTCCAAATCCAGACAACGTTTGTGAGCCGGAGCTCAGGTTAAGTGCCCAAATTCTTTCTCAAGCTAGAAGCTAAGCCACTGAAATCATTAGATCGCTCGTCTCACGCCAAAATGCTCAGTGACACCGTGCAATTGGAAGACGTGTTTTGTGCGGTAGGGACGCCCGTTACCGGGCGCCCCCCGCTCAGATCCCGGCGAGCCCAATTAAGGCACCGGGCTCCTACCTTGGGTGTGTGACGGCGAAGCGCACGTCGGGCCAGGGATGAAGGATGCGTGGCTTCGGAAGCCAGTGGTCTGCCACTTGTGTGGTCCGGTCCCATGCGAATCCGTCCTTCTGGCTCCGCCGCCGAAGCGTGCGCCTCCAGAGTTCTTCCACATGGTGCCGAAACGCCGCTAATGCGCGCGCGTTTGGCGGCACCGCGAAGTAGGCAAAATGCCCGCTCACGATCTGCCTGAGCCATTTCCCCTGGTCGGGTATGGGCCAGTGCAGCCGACGCCACAACTCCTCCTTGATGGTCCTGAGCTTCGTCCACATGCGGTCGCCGCGGGTCTTCCGTTGAAGCTGGAAGCGCCCGCTGCGCGATTTGCCGCAGATGAACGTGAACCCGAGGAACACGAAGGTCTCCGGCTTCCCGAGGCCACGCCGCTTGCGATTGGCCGCCGCGACGCGACCAAACTCAATCACACGGGTCTTGTCCGGATGGAGTGACAGTTCGAACTCCTCAAGCCTTGCGCGCATCGCAGCGAGGAAGCGACGGGCGTCGTCCTCGCGCTCGAAGCCGACCACCACGTCATCGGCATAGCGCACGATGACCATGTCGCCGGCAGCATCACGCTGTCGCCAGCGCTTCGCCCACAGATCGAGTGCGTAGTGCAGGTCGATATTGCCGAGGAGCGGTGAGATCACCGAACCTTGACCCGTCCCCTTGTCGTCTACGGTCCCGACCCCGTCTTCGAGCATACCCGCCTTCAACCATTTCTGGATCAGACGGATGATGCGCTTATCGCCGACCCGATGCTCCAGGAAGCGGACAAGCCATTTCTGACTGACCGCCCCGAAAAAGTTTTGGATGTCGGCGTCCAGGATGAAGCTCACTTTCCGATGGTCGATCGCGACGCACAGCGCATCCAGCGCATCGTGCGGCCCTCTCCCCGGTCGAACCCCGTAGGAGAAGCCGCAGAAGTCGCCTTCATCGATGGCGTTGAGCACCATGACGGTCGCCCCTTGGACAATCTTGACTTCCAGAGCTGCGATGGCCAGCGGCCGCTGCTTCCCATCCGCCTTCGGGATAAACGTCCGGCGTGAAGGTTGCGGGCGGTACGCTCCCCGTTGGACCCGGGTGTGCAGATCCATAAGCCGGAGCTCAAGCTCTGCCTCGTAGTCCTGCCATGTCATGCCATCCACCCCGGGGGCGGCCTTGCGCCTGAGCGCGTAGAACGCCGTCCGGAGTGTATCGACAGTGATGTGGTGGAAGAGCGCGGTGAACCTG
>KI911935.1:16457-18570 GCA_000517005.1 Microvirga lupini | reverse complement strand
CGTGTCGGCGCGAAGCCTGGGAGAGCGCGCCTATGCCAGGTTGGAGCGGTCCACCGTCGTGTCGGGAGGCAGTTCCGCTCTGGCCCGGGCCGACAGCTTGATCCGGTTGCGGCCGGAGCGCTTGGCCAGGTAAAGTGCCTCGTCGGCCTCCGCATACAGCCGCTCGAACGGTTCGGACGGATCGCGGATCGCAACCCCGGCCGACAGCGTGATCTGGACAACCCCGCCGGGCGTGACAAACGGGGTCGTCTCGATCGCCCGCAGCAGGTCACCGAGCGCGGGGACGATCTGCGCAAGCGAGGCGTTCGTTGAAATGAGAGCAAACTCCTCCCCGCCCAGGCGCCCCACCAGCCCGTAACCGGCCAGATGCGCCGTCATGATCCGTCCGACGGCCTGAAGAACGGCGTCGCCGGCCCGATGGCCATAGGTATCGTTCACGGCCTTGAAGCGGTCGACATCAGCGATGACCAGCACCATCGTCTGCAGGGTTGGGGCCTCGCCCGCCTCCATCAGGGCGCGCCGGTTCGGCAGCCCGGTCAGCGGATCGGTCCGGCTGAGATCCTCCAAGGCTTTCTTGGCACTCTGCAACTCCCACTGCGCCCGTGCGAACATCACGGCGACCGGGGTTGCGATCCCGGCCACGGCGATGACGGTCAGGGCCCATGACCTCAGGGCGGCGGCCCAGGTGGTGAAGAACAGGAGCTGCTGGGTGACGTCGAGCGCGAGGGCTGCGGCGAGGCCGAAGACGGTCACGAGCACGACGTAGCGGACGAGCTCCCGCGTGCTGGAAATCGTCGGCATCGTCAGGCGCGTCAGGACGGATCGGAGGCGGGACATCGTTCTCGGCTCGGTGAAGCCCGCCTGATATCACGCCCGGGTTAATTTCGCCTTCAGGAGCGGTGTCGCATGAGGGCACCGTCGACTTAACGCTTTTCTTTGCTCTTTCCGGTGTTTAGGTCCGGAGCGGGCCACGCATTTTCAAGAGCTTAGACCCGCCGGGGAAGAGCTGAAAACGCCAGAAGACGGCCTCTACTCAGTTAAGTTGACGGTACCCGTAGGTCAGCATCCGCAGATTGCCCGGATTGGACCCAAAGGCGCTGACCTCAATGAGCTTGCTCTTCTTGGGTCTGGTCTTGCGCGGCTTGGTGATGAGCTTGCGCGAGGTCGCCGTGACCGTGCGAAGGGTCTTCTCCCACCGGCGCTGCGCTTTCAAAAGGCGGGTGATCGGAAGCTTCAGTCGCATGCGCACCAAGTCGGCTGTTGTCGATGCAGGGGCGGCTCACGTGAGGAAACACAGGTAATCGAAGCGACATCGGTTGTAACAAACAGCCTTGCAGTGCCGCCGGGTCCCTGATGTGGGGCTCCCGGCTCGGGAGCCGGGAGCGTTTCAAACCAATCCTTAGCGAGCGCGCCGATCGTGCTCGGGTTGTATCGTAAGGGTCCGGGCGGCCTCCTGAGCCACCTGGGCTGTGAGCTGCGCCAAGCGCTGGCTGTTGTCGATCATCTGCTCGACGTTTTGACGCACGAGAGCACTCTGAAGGCGGACGAAATCCGGCATGGACCGGCAGGCCAGAAGATCATTAAGGCCGTCCATGTTCTCCAGCAGGCGTGAGACTGCCAGAATTTCCGTGTACGGGCCGGGTTCATCATCCCAGCCTGAAGCGGCCTTCGAAGAGAATGGCGAACTGGGCTTTCGCCATGCCCCATTCGCGGGGCGGCATCTTCCCCTCTTTCTGCGTCTGCCTCAAGACCAGGAACAACAGCTTGAACGCACTCTCGTCGGTGGGAAAGTGCCCGCGGGCCCGCACCGCCCGGCGCAGTTTGGCATTGAGCGCCTCAATGGCGTTGGTGGTGTCGATGATCCGGCGCACCTCCTCGGGGAAGGCAAAGAACGGGATCACCGCCGCCCAGCTGCGCCGCCAGGCGGCCGCGATGGCCTCATCCTTCGGCCCCAGACAGAGGTCGCAAACGCCTCCAGGGCCGTCTGGCCGGCCTCAGCACCCTTGGCCCGGTAGACCTCCTTCAAGGCTGCCGCCACGACTTTGCGGTCCTTGTACGACACGAAGGCCAGCGACGAGCGGATCAGAGGCACGATGCAGGTCTGAACCTGGGT
>KI911935.1:15907-16357 GCA_000517005.1 Microvirga lupini | reverse complement strand
CCGTACGCGATCCAGCGACTGGGACATGCGAGCCCGGCCCTGTGTCCGGTGCATGCGTTGCTGTTGCGCGTTCCCCTTGGTCCCCGGCCTTGGCTCCACCCACTCCGCTACCGGCCGCCCGGCTTTGTTCGTCGGCTTCACAGCTACTATGCCGAAGTCAGACTTCTCTGGATCGTTCATCAGCGGCTACGACTCCTCGCCTTCCCACTGCGGACCATCCCCCCACAGGACGGGTTGGGTGGCCAATCCAGAGATCTCCCGGTTCCCGAACAAGGAGCATCCGTGCATGCCAGGGTCTCAGACCACGCCGGGTCGGCTGAGCACTCGCCTAACGCGCTCATCCGTGTTGCCTTCCGGAACGTCAACGCCGTCGGCACCCGGGATATTGGACTTTCGCGGCTCAATGGCTGGCCTGCACGCTCCCCTGCCGACGCTTCGCCGGCCTCCTCG
>KI911935.1:4095-15807 GCA_000517005.1 Microvirga lupini | reverse complement strand
CAAGGCGCGTTCCGCGAGCGCCTTCTTCAGCTCGTCGAGCAGGCCATCCTTGGCAAAGGCTGACTTGGCGTCAGCCCCGGCCAACAGCTGATCGAGCAGGTGGTCGGAAATGCGGGGTTCCTTGCGGCGTGCCATGCGATGTCTCCCTCATGATCATCGTAATGGCCCCACACGAAATTCCCGACAGTCCCGCAGGCGTTCCTGCCGGATGTTGAACCACTCCAGCGCGAACGTTCCTGCCCCTCGAGCCAGGATCCTGTTGGAGCGGGCGATGGCTTGCAGATTCCAGGAGACATGATCCAACAGGCTGGAGGTCACTTGACCCTGACCCGCTAGAGATCTTGGTTATGTAGTCGACGATGGCGGAGGCTGCAGGCACGGTGGCTTGAGCCGTCTCTTGGATCTCCTGCTCCACGTCCAGGATGGCTTCGGGTGCAGCCTCAATCACAGCCAGCAAGGTCTCATCTGCATCCGGCACCGCTGCGGCTTGCTTGCGCCCACGCCTCGTCCGTCGCGGCTCGCTGGCCGCCCGTCGGAACTCCTCTGCCTCGGCGATCTCCTCCTCGACCTTCTCGACGACAGCCTCGACCTCATCCTCGTTCAGGACCTTCAGCACCACCGGCAGCAGTTCGTTCTTGTCGTTGCGGATGTGCTGCTGAAACACCGTTCTCAGTTCCGTGACTTTGGCCAGGAACGTGTCGTCATCCTTCGGCGTGCCCCCGAGTTTGTCCAGGAAGGCTCTGGTCTGCCGGTTGTCATCGCGCGCGCCGCGGACGAGTTCCGCAGTTTCCGGGTGGTTCTCCAGCACCGGAAAGAGGTGCTGCTCCTGCAGGTTGGCAAGCAGGTCCAGTTCCTGGGCCAAGCTCGCGAGCAGCTGCTCGCGGGTTTCGACGGCATCGTTGGACGTGGCAAGCAACTGAGCGAAGATTTCGTTGGCCTTATCGGGCGGGGTTTGACCAATGCTTCGGTTAATCGTCATCATTCCTCGCAAAAATGGCGGACAGATATCCGGCACCACCGGCCGCAGAGACCTGCAGCGGTAACGAGGGCCGGATTTCTCCGCTTGGTGAAAGAACGCTGGACAGGGACGCGGGACTCGGCAGCAGACTTCGTGAGACTGGGCAGCAAAGAGATGGACTGTGATCACGAAGCTTCACAAGCCATATCGCAATGCAGCATGGCGCGGCAACCGCCTAAGCTTCAACGGTCTTAAAATTAAAGGATCTGTAAGAATAATATCCAATTGTGCGTCGCACAATTTCCTGTTGACATTAATTGTGCAACGCACAATAAACGGGCAGCCGATATATGACGCGGCTAGACTTGTCCGAGGGCCCACGCCCCTATTGGAGACCTCCCATGAACCAGCAGTTTGACGCCGTTCAGAAGCTCGGCAAAGACAGTTTCGACGCCACCGTGAAGGCTGTTGATGCCGTCACGGCCGGCACGAAGGCAATCGTCGTCGAGACGGCGGACTACACCAAGAAGTCCTTCGAGCAGAGCGCCGCCACCTTTGAGAAGCTCGTCGGCGTCAAGTCGCTCGACAAGGCGATCGAAGTTCAGACCGACTATGTGAAGAGCGCTTATGAAGGCTTCATGGCTCAATCGACGAAGACCCGCGAGCTCTATGCCAAGCTGGCCCAGGACAGCCTTGCGCCCATCGGCGCCCTCTACTCTGCCGCGCAGTCGACCTTCACCCCTGCGAAGTCCCCGACTCGCGCCAAGTAAAGACAAAGTTTGGCAACCTGGGGCCAGCGCAAGATCTGTGTCTGATTGAGCGCTTAGGTAGAACGGATTGGGAACTTGTCAGGCGTGACTTGAAGCCTGATCCTCAATGTTAGGGGCCATCCCTTCGACGCGTATTGGCTAAACCGTTGATCCTTCCGCCTAATCTTCTCTGCGCCGCGTGCTAAGCAGAGCCACGCGCTCCAGCCGATCCTCCAAGCAGCTGCATTCTTCCTGGCAACGTTCCCACAGCGCTGTATGGCTGCTCAGACACCTGAACCAAATCGTATTGGGCCGTTCGTTAGCTCAACGTGCCTGCTTGAGAGTACACGTTCCTGCTACGTACTCCCTTAGCGCTCAATCGGGCACAGATCTTGCGCTGATCCCTTCAACGAAACGCTTCATCTCGACCTCCGCCGATCACGATCAGCTTAGCAGATCAAAGCGTTTCCACACAGGCTCGACCCAATCCAGACCTTCGCTGCCCAGAGGCCTTATCGCTCCCCCTGGCGTACGATTGTCAGGAAATTGGTCACCGCGGGATCCTCCTCATCCCGCCGAAACACAAGATCGATCCCGAGGCGTTCCGTAACGCCCAGGATGGGCCGATAGACCACGCTCTCGCCGACATTGATCGTGCCGATCGATGAGGGGACCACCGCCACCCCTAGCCCGGCGCCGACGAGGCTGACGAGAGCAAAGCCGCTATCGGCCTGGTATGCCATGCGCGGCATAAAGCCGACCACTTGCTGCACAAATGAGCCGTAGTTTTCACCGGCTGATTTCGTAAAGCCGATGAAGGGCTCATCCGCGAGCGCCTCCCGCGGGACGCGGCTGCGGTCCGCCAGGGGATGATCGGAAGGAAGAGCAACCCGCAATGGCCATTCTGCCAGACGGATGGCATCGAGTTCCTGGGGCAGTGCCTGAGTCGGCCTGGTGACGAAGCCAACATGGATCTGGCCTTCCATCACGGCCATGACCTGGGTCTCTGGAGGGAGCTCGTGAAGCCCAAGCTCCACGTCGGGGGCATGCCGTCTGTAATGCCGGATGGTCGCCGAGAGAACTCCCGAATAGGCGCCGTTGGCGTCGTACCCGATGTCTATATGTCCCATCTCACCCCGTCCGGCACGACGGGCCACAACGGCTGCGTGCTCCGCCTGCTCGAGGGTGCGGCGGGCCTCCTTGAGAAACAGGCGCCCGGCCTCCGTCAGGGTCACCACCCGGTTGGTTCGGGCGAGGAGACGCACCCCTAGGGTGTCTTCCAGCGCCTTGATCTGAATGCTCAGCGCCGGCTGCGCGATATGCATCCGCTCGGCGGCCCGCCCGAAGTGCAATTCCTCGGCCGTCGCGACGAAGTACCGGAGCTGGCGCAGGTCCATTGATATGATTTCCCAATCGTAAGCCGCAAAACAATATATTGGACGCTTTGACTACCGGCAAGTATTCAGCCGCATTGGCATTGGCCCAAGACTTGAGCGGAGAGGCACCGGATGCAGTACAGCAATCGAGGGCGCAGAGCGGCCTTATGGGCGGCCCTGCTTGCCGTGACAGGTCTTGCGGCCTGCCAGCAGGATGCGCGTCTGCCGGAGAAGCCCCCGATCATCGTGCAGACAGAAACGGCCACGTTGACGGACTATGCCCCCACGGTCCGACTTACGGGTGAGGTCCGGGCGCAGGTCGAGAGCGAGCTGTCGTTTCGCGTCAGCGGCCGGGTTGCCGAGCGCTTTGCCGATGTCGGCGACCACGTGACTGTCGATCAGGTGCTGGCCCGCATCGATCCCCAGGAGCAGCAGGCCAGCGTCACCGCGGCCGAGGCCGCCGTCCGGGCCGCCGAGGCCGTCCTGCGCCAGGCGACGTCCACCTACGAGCGCCAGAAATCCCTTCTCGCGCGGGGCTTCACGACCCAGCGGGAGCATGACCAGGCCGAGGAAGCCTTCCGCACAGCCCAAGGATCCCTCGATACCGCAAAAGCCCAACTCGGCACCGTGCAGGACCAGCTCTCCTACACCGTCCTGCGCGCCGGCGTTCCCGGCGTGATCACGGCCCGTAATGTCGAGGCGGGGCAGGTCGTGCAGGCGGCGCAGACCGTCTTCTCGATCGCGCAGGACGGACCGCGCGACGCGGTCTTCAACCTCTACGAGTCGATCTTCACCCGTGAGCTCGCCAATCCCGCCATTGAACTGACCCTTGTGTCCGATCCTGCCGTGCGGGCGACCGGCACCCTGCGCGAGGTTGCCCCAACTGTGGACCCGTCCAGTGGAACGGTCCGGGTCAAAGTCGGCATCGAGCAGTCGTCGGCTGCGATGGCGCTGGGCGCCGCCATCGTCGGAGAGGGCCGGTTCCAGCCGCGCAAGCTCGTGGTGATCCCGTGGAGCGCCCTTTCATCCACGAGCGGCCAGCCGGCCGTGTGGACCGTCGATCCGCAGACCAAGGCGGTGTCGCTCAAACCCATCACCATCGAAGGCTACGAGACTGAGAAGATCATCGTCCGCGACGGGATCCAGCCGGGCGCCGTCGTCGTGATCGGCGGAGCGCAACTGCTGCGGCCCAACCAGGTGGTCGCCTTGGCCAAGGGAGCGGTTCAATGAAGCGCATTCTGACCTCCCTGGCGGCCTTGGGCGCCGTTGGCCTGCTCGCCGCCTGCCAGGATGAACAGCATGCCGAGGCACCGGTCGTCCGGCCCGTTCTCTCCGTCGTCGTCACCCCGCAAGCCGAGAGGACCGTGGGCTTCGCCGGAACCGTCGAGGCACGCTTCAAGTCCGACCTCGGCTTCCGGGTCCTCGGCCGCATCATCAGCCGTGACGCCAACGTCGCCGACATCGTCGAAAAGGGCCAGCGCCTGGCGACGCTCGACCCGGTCACCTACCGGCTTGCGGTTCAGTCGGCGCAGGCCGACCTCGCGAGCGCTACCGCCCAACTGGAGAATGCGGCCGCGACGGAGGCCCGCCAGCGCACGCTGCTCCAGCAGAACATCACATCCGAGGCGCAGTTCGAGGCGGCCCGGCAGGCCCGGGAGTCGGCGGAGGCGGGCGTCACGCGCGCCCAGGCCAATCTCGCCCAGGCGGAGGAACAGCTCGGGTACACCGAGCTCAGGGCCGACTTCGACGGCGTTGTCACCGCGGTCGGGGCGGAACTCGGTCAGGTGGTCCAGCCGGGGCAAACCGTGGCCTCGGTGGCTCGTGCCGACATCCGGGAGGCGGTGATCGATCTGCCCGAGAGCATCGGGCGCGGCCTTACCTCGGGTGCCCGCTTCGACGTTGCCCTGCAACTCGATCCCGCCATCCGCACCACCGGATCCGTGCGGGAGATTGCCCCGCAGGCGGATCCCACCACCCGTTCCGTTCGCGTCCGGATCACGCTCGACAAGCCGCCGGAGAGCTTCCGGCTCGGCACCACCGTGACCGCGGCGGTGGCGACCCAGGCCTCTCCCGGCATCGAGCTGCCGGTCTCGGCCCTGATGGAACGGGACCGCCGGACGATGGTCTGGATCGTCGATCCCGCCACCAAGACCGTGTCGACCAAGGACGTGACGGTTGCCGCATGGAACGGTTCCTCCGTGCAGATCGCGAACGGGCTCACGTCCGGCACCCGCGTGGTCACCGCCGGCGTGAACAGCCTCTCCTCCGGCCAGACAGTCAAGATCGCAGACGAGAGCCTCTGATGGAAAAGCCACGCTTCAACCTGTCCGACTGGGCGCTCGAGCATCGCTCGCTGGTCTGGTACTTCATGATCGTGTCCGCCATCGCGGGTGCCATGGCCTACATGAGCCTGGGGCGCGAGGAGGATCCGTCGTTCACCATCAAGACCATGGTGATCGCCGCCCAATGGCCCGGCGCCACGGTCGAGGACACCGCCCGCCAAGTCACCGACCGGATTGAGAAGAAGCTCGAGGAGCTCGACGCCCTCGACTTTACCCGCAGCCAGACCACGGCGGGCCAGACCACCATTTTCGTCAATCTGAAGGACACGACCAAGGCTCGTGACGTGCCTGGCATCTGGGTCAGGGTCCGCAACATGATGAAAGACATCAGGGGCGAGTTTCCCAGCGGTGTCGTGGGGCCCTTCTTCAACGACGACTTCGGCGACGTGTTCGGCAACGTCTACGCGTTCACCGCGGACGGGCTGACGCAGCGGCAATTGCGCGATTACGTCGAGGACGTGCGCGCCAAGGTGCTCACGGTGCCGAACATCGGCAAGGTGAATCTGATCGGTGCCCAGGACGAGGTGATCTTCCTCGAGTTCTCGACGCGCGAGATCGCCGCCCTCGGCATCAGCCAGCAGGATGTGGTGCAGATGCTCCAGGCCCAGAATGCGATCACGCCCTCCGGTGTCATCCAGGCCGGTCCCGAACGCATCAGCGTCCGGGTCACCGGGCAGTTCACCTCGGAGGAGAGCCTGCGCGGCCTCAACCTGCGCGTCAATGACCGCTTCTTCCGCCTCAGCGACGTCGCCACCATCAGCCGCGGCTACACCGATCCGCCCCAGGCGCTGTTCCGGGTCAACGGCCAGCCGGCGATCGGGCTTGCCATCGGCATGAAGCCCGGCGCGAACCTGCTCGCGTTCGGCGAGGCGCTCAAGGAGCAGATGAACCGGATCATCGGCGACCTGCCGATCGGCGCCGGCGTGCACCTCGTATCCGATCAGCCCGTGGTGGTCGAGGAGGCCGTCGGCGGCTTCACCAAGGCTCTGTTCGAGGCCGTGGCGATCGTGCTGGTCGTCAGCTTCGTGAGCCTGGGCATGCGGGCCGGCTTCGTGGTCTCCCTGTCGATCCCGCTCGTGCTCGCCATGACCTTCGTGGTGATGCAGTATACTGGCATCTCGTTGCAGCGCATCTCGCTCGGCGCCCTCATCATCTCGCTCGGGCTCCTCGTCGACGATGCCATGATTGCCGTCGAGATGATGGTGGCGCGGCTGGAGGCGGGCGACACCCTGAAGAAGGCCGCGACCGCCGTCTACACCTCGACCGCGTTCCCGATGCTGACCGGAACGCTGGTCACCGTCGCGAGCTTCATCCCGGTCGGGCTCAACAACAGCGCCGCGGGCGAGTTCACCTTCACCCTGTTCGTGGTCATCGCAGTCTCGCTGCTGCTGTCATGGATCGTCGCGGTCCTGTTCGCGCCCCTGCTCGGCGTGACGCTGCTGCCGAAGACGATGAAGAAGCATCATGACAAGCCGAGCCGCCTCGGGGCCGTGCTCTCGTGTGTCCTCGTCGGCGCCATGCGCTGGCGCTGGCTGACCATCGGCGTGACGGTCGCGATGTTCGGTGCCTCGATCTACGGCATGCGCTTCGTCGAGCAGCAGTTCTTCCCGTCCTCGGACCGCAACGAACTCGTCGTTGACTTCACCCTGCCGCAGAATGCTTCGATTGCCGAGACGAAGGCCCAGATGGACCGCTTCGAGGCCACGCTCGCGGGCGATCCTGACATCGATCACTGGTCGTCCTATGTCGGCGAGAGCGCGGTGCGGTTCATCCTCTCCTTCGACGTGCAGCCCTCAAGTCCCAGTTTCGGTCAGATCATCATCGTGACCAAGAGCATCGAGGCGCGTGAGCGCGTCAGGGCCAAACTCCAGACCATGGCCCGGCAGGACTTTCCCGGCCTCGACGTGTACGTGAACCTCCTTCCGCTCGGCCCCCCGGCGGGACGGCCCGTGCAGTACCGCGTGAGCGGGCCCGACATCCAGAAAGTCAGGGGCTACGCCCAGCAACTCGCCGCCATTGCGGGCGAGCACCCCCTGGTCAGCGACATCACCTTCGACTGGAACGAGCCCGCCCGGGTGGTGAAGGTCGATGTCCTCCAGGACAAGGCCCGCCAGCTCGGCGTGACGTCCCAGGACATTGCCGGGACTCTGAACGGCATCGTCGGCGGCACGAGCATCACCCAGGTGCGCGACGGGATCTACCTCGTCGACGTGGTCGGCCGGGCGCGGGCGGCCGAGCGGCAATCGATCGAGACGCTCCAGAACCTGCAACTCCCGGGCAAGGACGGCCAGTCTGTGCCGCTGGCGGCGGTGGCGACCTTCCGCTACGAGCTCGAACAGCCCGTGGTCTGGCGCCGCAGCCGGGTGCCGACGATCACGGTCAAGGGCAGCATCCTCGACGCCACCCAGCCGGCGACGATCGTGCAGCAGCTCGAGCCGAAGGTGCAGGAGTTCACCCAGACACTCCCGGCCGGGTACGGGGTTGCGGTAGCCGGGCCCGTGGAGGACAGCGGCAAGGCCCAGGGGCCGATTGCGGCGGTGATCCCGCTCATGCTGTTTGCCATCGCCACGATCCTGATGGTCCAGTTGCAGAGCTTCTCGCGTCTCTTCCTGGTGGTGGCGGTGGCTCCGCTCGGACTGATTGGCGTGGTCGCGGCTCTGGTGCCCAGCCGTGCACCGCTGGGCTTCGTGGCCATCCTGGGCGTGTTGGCGCTGATCGGGATCCTGATCCGCAACTCGGTGATCCTCGTCGTGGAGATCGAGAACCTGCGTCGCAACGGTGTGGCCCCATGGGACGCGGTGGTCGAGGCCACCATCCACCGGACGCGGCCGATCCTGCTGACGGCGGCGGCGGCGAGCCTGGCGCTGATCCCGATCTCGCGCGAGGTGTTCTGGGGGCCAATGGCCTACGCGATGATGGGCGGCATCATCGTGGGCACAGTGCTGACCCTTCTGTTCCTGCCGGCGCTGTACGTCGCCTGCTTCCGCATCAAGGCGCCCTCCCGATCCAGGACCAAGCCCGTATCGGCGGAGGCCGCGCATGAGCTGGCTTAACCGCCAGTAAACCAATAGCTCGATGCTCAGACTGCAGCCCTGTGCCCCTCCACGCAGGCCGCACGCGCATCGGGCCAGGGCCCCGGCGGGTGCCGCCGGGGCCCATCACCCCTCTCGTCACAAGGAACGGATCCTCATGCTGAGCAGCAATGATCGTTCGGACACCGGGCAGAGCCTCGATCTCCGCACTGCCCTCAAGAGGCGTCAGATCCTGGACGGCGCCCGCCAGGTCTTCCTCTTGAACGGCTACGCAGGAGCCAGCATGGAGGAGATCACCGCCCGGGCCGGGGTCTCGAAGGGATCCATCTATCATCACTTCGACAACAAGGATGCGCTGTTCGGATTCCTGATCAGGGCGGAAGCCGAGCGGATCGCACGGGTGCTACCGGCGCCCGATCCCAACGATCCCGATCCGGCATCCGCCTTGCGACCCCTCGGAGTCGCGGTTCTCGAGACGTTGGACAACCCGGCTACCATCGCCACCCTGCGCCTGATCATTGGGGCGCTCGGCCAGTTCCCCCACCTGGGCGAGGCGTTTCTCCAGGACAGCCTGGGGCCGACCGTGGAGCGGATCACCGTGTATCTCGACGACCGCTCGGTGGCTGGGGTGTTCCGGATCGATGACAGCCGGGCCCTGGCGGAGGGGTTCGCCCGACGGTGCCTGGCGCAGGCCATGGAGCGGGTCCTCGTGACCGACCCACCCCACCGTACGGACGCGGAGCGTTCCGCCGTCGTCGAAGAGGCCTTGTGGGGCTTGGCTCTCGCTATCCCGTCCGATCAGGGTGAGTGATGCTCCGGTGGTTCCCGCTCGTCATCGCCCTGTCGATCCTGGGCGGCACGCTTTACGTCGCATCCATCCGCTAGCCATGCCTGCACGGAACATTCGGGTGAAGGTTCGTCTGGGACCTGCGCTCACACAGGAGATGGACCGCCATGGAGTTCAACCCGCAGTGGATCACCCTGATCTCGGCCTGCACCGCAATGATCGCCTCGGTGGCCGGGCCGTACGTCAACACGCGGATTGCCGGCTTGCAGTTCAAGACGAATGTCTTGTCGGTGAACCGTCAGAAGTGGATCGAAGCCCTGCGCGACCTGGTGTCCAGCCTCAACTCGCAGCTTCTCACCGCGGCGGTGATGCGGCAGTCTCTCGAGGAGCCGGCCCACATCGTCATTGCCCGGGATCCCGATCTGTTCAGGCGGGTGGAGGGACTGATGCGGACCGCAACGCATATCGAACTCATGCTCAATCCGCTGGAACAGGATCACCAGCGGCTCAATGCCCTGATGCAGGAGAGCATCGACCAGCTTCGGCGGCCCTCGCCGGGACACGATGTCGAAGCGCGCGTGGAACGTCTCACCCGCGACATCATTCAGGTCACCCAGGCCATCCTCAAGCAGGAATGGGGGCGGGTGAAACGTGGTGCATAGGGCATCCGGTCCTCACGGCTTTGCCAACCTCTGTCGTCGTTCTGCGCCCACGCGCGGGCACTCCGGGCTTGGACCGAGACGACCGCCGTGATTGTCGCCCGACCCAGCCTCGAACCAGGATCGGAGTATCCTTCTTCGGCACCCTGATGGTGGGGTCCAGACAACCATGAAAGCCTTGTACCAGAGAAAGCGACCCGCCCGCGGGCCCCGCCAGGAAGAGATCGACTTCCTCCGGGAGCTTGCGTACGGTCCCCGGCCGGTGACGGATGGACCCTTGGGCCGCTGTCTCAAGAAGGGATGGTGCACGATGGTTTCACCTGATCGTGAGGCGGCCCGGGAAACGGACGGG
Source organism: Microvirga lupini (assembly GCA_000517005.1). Taxonomy (GTDB): domain Bacteria; phylum Pseudomonadota; class Alphaproteobacteria; order Rhizobiales; family Beijerinckiaceae; genus Microvirga; species Microvirga lupini. The sequence continues at coordinate 5,552 of KI911935.1, read as the reverse complement.
CGGGTACTCTACGCCATCACGCCGGAAGGCCTGCACCTCATCTCGCAGGCCGACTCATAGAAGCAACCCGCCGCCACAGGTGCCTTTGGTCATGTCCCAGCACTTCCCGTCTGTTTCCTTGCTCATGATGAGCCTGCTGACGCTTGTTCTGAGCGCCTGCGCAGGCCGGCCCGGTCCCGAGGTTCTGGCGCCTGTTGCAGCGACGGTTCCGGGCACCCGTCTGGTTACCGTCTATGTGGCCACGACCCGGGAACGGAGCTCGCCGGGGCAGAACGTGTTCACGAGCGGGCGGGGCGCCCAACCTCAACTATGCCGAGTTCACCATCTCCATCCCGCCGGGACACAGGACGGGCGAGATCGAATGGCCCGGCACCGCTCCGGACCCTGCCACCAGCTTCGTGACGGTTCGCCAGACCTCCCTCGACGAGGCCACCTTCCGCAAAAAGGTCGGCCGTCGGGCAGCTCAGGGCAACAGGGATGTGGGCGTCTTCGTCCACGGCTACAATTACAACTTCCAGGAAGCCCTGTTCCGCCTCGCTCAGTTGAGCGCCGACACGCAGCCGGACACGGTGCCGGTCCTGTTCGCCTGGCCGTCCGAGGCGGCTGTCACCGGGTATGTGGCGGACAAGGACGCCGTCACCTACTCGCGGGACTATCTTGCCCATGTTCTTTCCACACTGGCTGGGGAACGTTCAGTGCGGGACGTGATGGTCGCCGGGCACAGCATGGGTGCGTGGCTCACGATGGAGACCCTGCGCCAGCTTCGCCTTCAGGGCAGGGATGGCGTGCTCGAGGGGCTTCACGTCATTCTCGCAGCCCCGGACATCGACGTCGACGTGTTCCGGACGCAGGTGTCAGCGATCGGTCCGATGTCACCGCCGCTGACGATCCTGGTGTCGAAGGACGATTGGGCGCTCACCGTTTCAAGCCGCCTATCGGGCGGACGCGACCGGGTGGGGCGGCTGGACGTGGCGGATCCCAGGGTTCAGGAGGTTGCTCGGCGAGCCGACCTGAGAGTGATCGACATCTCGACGCTGAGTGCGTCGGACCCCTTCAACCAAGATCGCTTCGTCACCTTCGCGGCCATGTACTCCACGGTAGTGACCGATGGGAGCCGTGGCGACCCGTTGCGCCAAGCCGGGGCCTATGTGTTCAACGCCGCCGGTACGGTCCTGTCGACCCCGTTCAACCTTGCGGGACGAGCGCTTGCCGGCGAGTAGCGTCCGCGTTGCAAACAATCAGGTTGCGCGGCCAAAGCCAGGCGAGTTCGATCAGCGTCTTGCGGGCGCGGGCGTTACCAGCCTTGGTGATGCCTTGCTCGCGCGATCTGCGGCCGCTCGCAAACGGACTGGGGGGTCAGCCCGGCATAGGCGGCCACGTGGCGCCGGCTGGCAGAGCATCGGTAGAACACCTCCTTGGCGAGGACCGTTGCAATCTCAGGGCCGATACCCCTCAGA
>KI911935.1:710-3995 GCA_000517005.1 Microvirga lupini | reverse complement strand
GTGCTCATGCAGATACGCCGCCAACCGATCCAGGGTCCAAGCGGCAAACGGCAGCCCTAGCGTCTGAGGCCTGGTGAGCGCGGTGGCGATCACGGTGGCCGTTTGCTCGGGCGTGTAGGTTGGTCGGCGGCCTGGGCGATGCCGGTCCTTGAGGGCTTCCAGACCTTCTGCATTGAAACGGCGGATGCGCTTGCGCACGGTCTCGCCATCAAGGCCGACCCGGGCTGCAATCGCCGAGGCAGTCTCGCCGCAACTGGCCCGCCAGATGATTTGCGCACGCTGTACGCGTTGGGCCGGAGCCGTGTGGGAGTGGGCCAACTTGTGGACCGCCGCACGTTCCGCAGGGGTCAAGTCCCGTAAGCAGACCGGTGCCACGGGTCGCCTCCGACAGCAGGTCAGAAGGGGCTGCCATTATACCCCTCTACCTGCCGGATGCACCACTTAGCAGAGATTGAACGGTTCTCAAGGGCAGCTTTCATTCCAAAGCCAGGCAATGGCCTCTCCGCCTGAGTGGGGAAGTTCCTCGCTAAAAGGTCTGTGGGTTAACCTGGATGAGCCGCTTACGTCATCCGGAGCAAGAGGCTTCTCGCTCTGGCTTCTTGGCTAATCGGTATGGAGCGGTGGTGATGCTCACCGCCCTCTGACAATGCGAATAACGTCACCGGAACGGGCATTGATCCCCACGCGGATGAAGTCTCCACGGCGGTTACGTCCAGACATCCGCCACTCACGGTCCGCGCGGACAACCCAATTGACATCATCAACGCTGTAGCGCTGAGCGATCCTTACAGCGGGGATGTCACGTTAACGAGAACTCCTGCCCTATCCTCGTCAAGGAGAACTCTCGTGTCGAGGAAAATCGGCGATCACAGCATCCTGCATGATGGTCGCCTCACCGTGTGACACCGAGGGCGCCGATGCTGGAGAGAACAGGCCTTATTCGATCACTACCACGATGAGCACGACCGCAAGCGCAATCCAGACGCGTCGATCCATTTCACCCTCCTTGTCAGGAAGAGCAGGCAGCTAGCTGGACTATAGAACGACAATGTGACCGGCTCTCCAGCCAGCTATTCCAAGCCAACGATTGCCACAGACGCATTCTCCAGCAGAGGGGCATTCCGCAGACGCGTGCGATTAACCTCTCTCCTGCCTCTCATCATCATCCTGATTCGAACCGACCCATGAGGGAGCCGTCCAAAGTGCCATTCCTTCTGTCTCTGGGTATGCGGAGTGAGGATGGGATGATTCACCATCGTTTTGCATAGGTGTGAGGCAAGAGCCATTCAAAGCTGCGACGAACGAAGCATGCCATAGCGCCAAAACGACACCTGAGATGGCTATACTCGAAATTTGCAACAGATCCTGCAGACCCGTGGACATATCGAGTATGGCGAGGTCGGCCACTATCAAGTCGTGCTCAAGGCCGGCTTTACCTTGGAAGGCGAGTATCCGTAACACGAGGCGACAGCTCTCCAAGCGGGTCAGAGACCTAGTGGCAGAATGGCTCTCGGCTTAGAGAGCGACCGGAGCGTGCCTCTACTGCGCCGCTCGACAGGCCACGTCTTTGATGTCGCTGCGGGATATCTCAAGGTCCGACAGTTCCTCGTCATCGAGACATTGCAACTCCCGTACTGTATCGCGATAGGTGATCCACGCCTGAACCTTTGGCATAATGAGTGACATCAACATGGGCAGGTTGCTCCTACGAGGGTGTAGGCTAGGTGCAGGCTGCTAGCCCCAGTCGCTCAGGTGTGGGTAGCGGCGCTTTGCAGCGGTTTGCATCTGACGCGCCTCGCTCCAGACAGAGCGGACAAAATGGAGAAAGCTCAGAAGGATCATGGCAAGGCTCCCACAGGAAGAGGACGAGAGATGGTCTCAGCGGCGGCTAGAGCGCTCTACCGTTGATTGAGCGACACTGTCGGGAACTGGCCGCCATGGCGGGCTAAAAAGAGAGCAACCTCGCGCTCGGCTCGTCGGTGATTGGTCTCGCCGATGGCGTCAACGATCCGCCGAAAGAGGTTTCGCTTGTGCTGCTTAGTGAGAGCAGGGTGTGTTGCAAAAGATCTGCTGAAGGGCATAGCCGGCATCGGAGTTCTCCTATGACGTTAGACCGTCGATGCTTCCGAGCGCTTCCAGTCTTATTGTTGAACCAAAGTATAAGGCTGGACCTTGCAGTGCGATACATAGGCCAACGCATCTGACTTATGCGCCATACACATGGAACGCCCTCCGGATGTCCATCCGCGTGCAAAATGTGCACGCGGATTGAGCAAGATGTTTGGAAAATATGCGGAGAGATATTCTGTGCTTCGGGAGGCTTGCCCGCCAACGCGAGAACATTCATCTGCAACGAGGGAAGAAGACTGCGTTAGCGCCTGCCGTCGAATTTCAGCATCCGCTTATAGCACTCGATAACACGGCGCCTAGCATCCCCGCGGCTGGATTTCTTGCCACTGATAGGGAACGGGAACCTCGGGCTAGGGAGGACGGTCGTCATGCTCCAGGCCCAGAGGCCACCCTCAGGTCCGGCCGGGACCTGATGGACGTTGCCAATGGAGGCGTGCCACCGACTGTCGCTCTGCCGATCCGGCTTGGCTTCATCGAAGCATGTGAATTGCGTCTCCAGCCAACTGTCGCCCGGGAAGGCCTCGGAGGTTTTCATCCAGTAGATTTTCAAGGAACTTCCAACTCGCGACGGAGCGCAGGTCATTACGGCGCGAGCAACTTCACATAATCGGGCGCCTTGGAATCTCCAATCCTTCGGAACCCATATCGTTCAGCTGCCAAGCCTAGTAGTTCATTTTCAACGCATTCGAGGAAGATGCGTTTGAAACCTCGTCCAGGCAATTCACGCTGGAGGTAATTGACCACAGAGCGGAAGGCTCCTTTCCCGTACATAAGCCCTCCAGGTCCTGTTCCTCTCGGGGTTTCACGTGCAGCGCGAAACGCTTCTTCCAGCATCTCGTCTGCCGTAGAACCCGCAAGGCGGATGTGCACCAGAGGGAAATCGTACTGCTCGTGGATTTTTGAGTGAGGGCGCACATAGATGTTGAGGAACATGTCCAGTGGATCGAAGCCATTGACCGCGAACGCAACCTCTTGTCTCTTCAGTGTATCCGGCGTGCATTCTTGAACCAGATCCTCAAGGGATCGGTAGGAGTAGTAAGTTGGGGCATCTTCGCCGTAGGTGAGTGGCTTTTCCGCCAGCATATTCCGTCCCCTCTCAATCTCAGGTGCGAATAGCAAGCTTAATCGGGATAGGGGGGAATCTCACGATTCCTC
>KI911935.1:0-610 GCA_000517005.1 Microvirga lupini | reverse complement strand
AATGCCGAGATGGACCACCATCTCGAGCAGGAGGGTGAGGCCGGCAACACCCGCAACGGCTATGGCCGCAAGAGCGTGCTGACCGACACCGGCAAGATCGACCTGGAGATCCCGCGGATCGCCTGGCCACCTTCGATCCGCAGCTGATCGCCAAGTACCAGCGCCGCTTTCCCGGCTTCGATGAGAAGATCGTGTCCATGTACGCCCGCGGCATGAGCGTGCGCGAGATCCAGGGCCACCTGCGCGATCTCTACGGCATCGAGGTCTCGCCGGATCTGGTCAGTGCGGTCACCGATGCGGTGCTCGAGGAGATCTCGGAGTGGCAGAACCGCCCCCTGGAGGCGCTCTACCCGCTGGTGTTCTTCGACGCGATCCGGGTCAAGGTGCGCGATGAGGGCACCGTGCGCAACAAGGCTGTCTACCTGGCCCTTGGGGTGCGGCCCGACGGCGCCAAGGAGATCCTCGGCTTATGGATCGAGCAGAGCGAGGGGCCAAGTTCTGGCTGCGGGTGATGAACGAGTTGCGGACCCGCGGGGTCGAGGACGTGCTGATTGCGGTGGTGGACGGCCTGAAGGGCTTTCCCGAAGCGATCACGGCGGTGTTCCCCGAG
>KI911934.1:132253-133925 GCA_000517005.1 Microvirga lupini | reverse complement strand
TAAGCAGCGATTCGGTGGTTGGCCAACGGATGGCGATGTCGTTCGCGATTGAGCATCATGACCGCCTCGTGGATGGCCTCATCGAGGTTGTCTGGACCCGGGAAAGTCTGGTGAGCAAGATGATGCCGCTTCAGATCGCGCCAGAGTTCTTCGATCGTGTTGTCATGGTGACTCTCTATTGGTGGTTCGTACTGAGGTGTCAGTCAGTTTAACCAGCCAGATGCGCTGTGTACCTACCCGCGCCAATCGCCCTTTGAGTTTGCCTCGTCGAAGCCAGCCATAAACGGTCTGCCGGTGGGCACCGATTTGGTCGGCCAGCTCCTGCAAGGTCACCTCGGTTTCATCGATCCGGGGCACGTTGCCCGACCAGATTGGGCGCTTGGTGCCAAGGCCGCGACGCTGCAGCAGGCGCCGGATCATGGCGGCATCGAAGGTGCGTTTCTTGGGCGGCCGCCAGCCCTCGGCATTGAGACGATCCGCAATGCATTGCGCCGTTGCGCCTTGAGCCCGCATCGCGGTGATCTGGGCGAGCATCTGGTCAAAATGCTCCAGCTGTTCGAAGCGCCGAACCGGCCGGATCAGCGTGTGCTTGGTGACGACGCCTCCAGCCCAATGGCACGTCAGGTCCGTGCGCTCGCTCTCGCCGTGCACGAGGATCACGACGCGCTCGAGCATCAGACGCGCAATGGCCTGGCGGTCGCGCGCCGTCGTCGTCGGAGCCCGCCACAGGGCCGGAATGTCGCTGGCCAAGCACCGCACCGTGGCCTTTTCCTCTTCCGTCAACCGCTCAGGTGCCCGGGCTAGCGCCCGCTCATGCTCGGCACGAAGCGCCTGCTCGGCCGTGAGGGCCGCCTCCCAATCCCGCTCCAGGGTGCGGGCCACAAGCCGGTTCTGCGGATCGACCGCTTCGTAGCGGCGCCGCGCCAGCGCAGTCTCGTAGCCGGCCCGTTCCAGCCGCTGCTTCCATTGCTCGTGCAGTTGCTGGCGCTCGAGTTCGAGATCCTCAGCGACCTGGAGGCTCACCTCGATCGCCGACGGCGCTAGCGCGCTCAGCATCAGCGCGCTCACGTGCTCGTCGACCGGGCGGGCGCTGATCGACTGGCAGCGCGGGGCGCCGAAGGTGGCGGCCATCTGGTTGCAAACATAGCGCGCTTCATGGCCGTCGTCGTTGTAGCCTGTGAACATGCGCCGGCCACACATCCCACAGGCGACCAAGCCCCCGAGGAGCGCGCCGCCGCCACGAGGAATGCCAGGGTATCGGTTGCGGTTGACGGCCATCTGCTCCTGGTTCCGCTCATAGGTGCCCCAGTCAATGTAGGCCGGATAGGCCCCCTGTTGCAGCACCATCCAGGTCTGCGGATCACGTCGGAAGCGGCGCCCGCTGTGCGGCTGGCCCGGCACCCGCAGGCGACCGTCATGGTGGCGCCGGCCGTAGACGTAGGCGCGGCAGGCCCAGCACCAACTCGCCCCGAGCCGCCTTCGCGCGCCGCCCCTCATGCATGCGCGCCTTGAGGACGTGCAATTCCGCCTCGCTCATGGTGCCCTTGAGGCCTAAAAGCAGGCGGTCGTTGTAGGTGCTGGGGTCGTAGATGCCGTCCGCGTCGCCGATCAGCGTGTCAAAGAGCGCGCACATTTCCAGGAGTTGATGCCAGTCGCGGCAAGAGCGCGCCAA
>KI911934.1:109027-132153 GCA_000517005.1 Microvirga lupini | reverse complement strand
CCCAAGGCTGGGAGATCAGACCATCGGCCGCGTTTTGACACACCCAGGGTCAGAAGCGGGATACAGCTGAGGATTTCTCAAGATCCACTGATGGCCTGTTTCCAGATCTTGAGCCTCTTCTCCTTCAAATCCCCCGCCATCCATGAACCACCATTCCCGCACGTCCCAGCCATAGCCTTCCTCGCGGTTGATGCGCTCCAGATGGGCGGCGAGTTCGTCGCGCAGTTCGTTGAGGCTGCGGCGGGGCTTGGGGGCATCGATTTCGTATTCATAGGCGGGGAGGGGCGTGCGGACATGCTTGTCGATCTCGCCGAGCGTGCGGGTGAGGCGGGCCAGCGGCTGGAGGGAGCGCTCGGCTCGCTCGATGGGCTGGGTCTCCAGGATCTCGGCATGGCGCTCCGCGAGGGTCCAGAGCTTGTCGACGATCTGCTCGCGCCGGTCGCCCGTAGGCGGGGGAGAGGGCTTGCGCTGGCGCGAGGGCTCCGGGTTGCGCCGGGCGATGTTGTTGGGCGGCGGGGCCGCGCCCGCCGGACGCTGCCAGCCGCCTTCGGTTGCATAGCGCGAGATGGTGGAGGGCGAGACGCCGAGTTCTTGTCCGATATGCTTGAAGGACCGGGTGGTGCATTCCACCATCTCGCGCGTGAGGGCGATCCGCTCAGGGGGAAGCTTTTGCCGAAACCCCGAGGGGCCGGGGCTGTCGGAATCGGACGGGGCGGGGGAGGAGGGCAATGACGTCATGGCAATCGGCTCTTCAGAATGACTGGAACAAAACATGAACAATATTGCGGGAAGGGGCGGACGGTCAAGCTTGGGAGCTGAGCGAGCTTCGTCATCCCGAACACGCGTTTCCCTCCCCCTTGCGGGGAGGGATGGAGGGTGGGGGTCGCAAAGTCGGAGCGGCGCACACCATTCAGTGCGCATGAAGGCTGCTACAGCCTCCTCTCTCCCACCTGGGAGAGGGGCAGGGGTGAGGGTGGGGCGCTTCACCAGCCAAACACCGTCACCTCCGCAGCAACACACTTGCCTCAGCACCACATCCGGCACTGGCCTTCCCCCACCCCTGCCCCTCCCCGCAAGGGAGAGGGAAACGGCGACACATCCTGCTCGCGATCCCAAATCGTCGCGCGGCGCCATCCGGGAGGCAGCCTTTTTCAGAGCGACCCGCCCCCTGGAACGCCCGTTCCAGCCGTTCCAACCGTTTCAACGCCGTTCCAGCGGGGCGTTCCAGGGGGGCGCCTTGGAACGTTCCATCACGGTTCCAACGGAAATCGATCAGTTTTCATCATTTGTACTGATGCCTGGTTCGGGCGTATTCCGGTGGTCTCAAGAGGGACGAGAATGCCATGAGTCACGCCACCGCCGCCATGCCCGCGCCGAACCTGAAGGGGATCGACGGGACAACGCTGGGCCTCTATGCGGCGACCGTGTTCCTGTGGGGCGTGAGCTGGATCGGGATCCGGGCGCAGCTCGGGGTGGTGGCGCCGGAAATGTCGGTGCTGTGGCGGTTCCTGCTCGCGGCCGTACTCATGTGGGGATGGGTGCTCGCCACCGGGCACCGGGTGCGCTTCGGGCTCGCCGATCATCTGCGCTTCGTGGCGGTGGGCTGCTGCCTGTTCTCGTTCAACTTCCTGTCGTTCTATTACGGGGGCCTGAGCGTGCCGTCCGGGCTGCTCTCGGTGGTGTTCTCGCTCGCCTCCGTGTTCAATCTGGTGCTGAGTTTCGTGATCTTCCGCCAGAAGGTCGAGCCGCGGGTGGCGCTCGGCGGCCTCATCGGCGTGGTGGGTATCGGCCTGCTGTTCTGGCCGGAGATCGCGGGCGCGGGCTTCAACGCGGCGGCGCTGACGGGCCTGGGGCTGTGCGTGATGGGCACCCTGTTCTTCTGCTCGGGCAACATGATCTCGACGGTGGTGCAGCGCCAGGGCGTGCCGCTTCTTTCCGCCACCGCCTGGGGCATGACCTATGGCTGCGCGGTGCTGCTGGCGCTCAACCTGGTGCGCGGCAACGCATTCATCATCGAGCCGACGGTGAAATACATCGGCTCGCTTCTGTACCTCGCCGTCGGCGCGTCGGTGCTCGCCTTCATGTCGTATCTCACCCTGCTGCGCCGCCTCGGCGCCGCGCGGGCGGGCTATGCCACGGTGCTGTTTCCCATCGTGGCGCTCACGGTCTCGACCCTGGTCGAGGGCTATGTGTGGACGCCGCTCGCCATGATCGGCGTCGTGCTGGCGCTCGTCGGCAACGTGCTCGTGCTGCGGCGGCCGGCTGCGAAAGCGTGATTACTCCGCCGCCAGCGGCGCCATCGTGCGGGTCGAGCCGAGATTGTCGAGCGACTGCTTGATGTGAAAGCCCAGCGCGTCGGCAAGCGGGTTCTCCTCGCCGCGGGCGCGGATGAGGCCGATCTTGCACGAGGGCAGGGCCGGGAAGCCGTCGGAGGGCCCTAGGATCCGCATGCCGGGACGCACGGCGCTCTCGGGCAGGACGGAGACCGCGAGGCCCGCCAGGACCGCCGCGCCGACGGCGGTAGAATGCCAGCTCACATAGGCGATGCGGAAGGGGCGGTCGGCGCTCTCCAGCGCTTCCGTCGCCGAGTGGCGCCAGTCGCAGCTCGGGCGGCCGAGCGCCAAGGGAATCGGGCTTTCCTCATGCACTCCGTGGCGCGTGGAGGTGACCCAGAGCAATTGCTCGATGCGCACGATCTCGGACGGGCCGCGCCGGTCCACATGGGTGATGATGGCGAGGTCCAGATCCCCGTGCTGCACGCGCTCGATCAGGTTTGGCGTCGGCTCGCACATCACCGTCACTTCGGCCTTCGGGTTGGAGCGCGAGAAGCGGGCCAGGATCTCCGGCAGGTAGCGGTCGGCGTAATCGTCGGGCAGTCCGAGGCGCACCCGGCCGGTGAGCTCGTTGTCGTCGAAGGAGGCCATGCATTCGGCGTTCAGCCGCACGATCCGGCGCGCGTAATCGAGCAGGCGCTCGCCCTCGTCGGTGAGCTTCGACAGGCGCCCGTCGCGCTCGAAGATCGGCTTGCCGACACGATCCTCCAGCCGCTTCATCTGCATGGAGACCGCGCTCTGCGTCTTGTGCACGATCTCCGCCGCGCGGGTGAACGATCCCGTATCCGCGATGGCCACGAAGGTCCGAAGCTGGTCGATATCAAGCAGATGCATGGCGACACCTCATCATCAAACATGGTGATGATACATATCTCAAACAATCGTTTCAAGTGATGAAACGTTCCATGGTATAAGATCCTGAGGAAAGTGAAATTTATGTAGCAATTTCAAATAGTTATGTGAGTTTTCTGTCCTATGAAACGTTCCAGGGATTTCCCTGGAACGCTCCTGGAATGCCCTGGAACGTACCATTCCAGGGCTTTCCAAGGCCGACGAATTGAAGTGAGAGCAAGGAGACCTCCGATGAACCGGTCTGCATTATCGTCGATGACCCTCTCAGGAACGGCCGCTCTGGGGCAGTTCGCCCGCGCGCTCACGAATCTCGTCCAGGCCCTGAAGCACCGCCGAGAAGTCAAAAATCTCGCTGAGTTCGACGATCGGATGCTCAAGGATATCGGGCTGATGCGCAGCGATGTGTCGAGCGCGCTCGCCGAGCCGTTCACGCGCAATCCATCATGGGTGTTGGTTCGAAGCGCGGAGCGACATTCCCGCGCCGAAAAGCCCGATCACTCGGCAAAGCCGGTTCGACCCGTGGTTCCAATGGTGACGCCGGTCAAGCGCTGTGCCTAACCTTTTTTGCCCTGGCTCTGCCAGGCATCGCTGAAGATCGATTGAAGGGACGCGAGATATTGCAGCTGCAACTCGCGTCCTTTCTCCATCATCTCGTCGAAGGAGGGCGTGGAGGGGGCTTCCTCTTCCGGCGCCTTCGGAGGCGGCGCCTTGAGAGCGCTTGCCATCATGTCCTCGAACGGATTGGCGTGCTTCTTCTCGGGAGCCGTCGCGGTCATCCATCCGGCCCAGAGATCCGCCCAGGGGTTGGCGCTGCTGGATTTGTCCTTTGCGTTATCCTTCGAGGCTGCGAAGGATTGGATGGCCTGCGCATGCGCCGTCATCCATTGCGCCATGCCGCCGGCCATGATGCCAGCGAGGATCGGCAGCAATTGCTGCATGGTCTCGGTGCTGATGCCCGCGTAATCCGCAGCCTGATGCGCTACACGGCGGCTGACCTCATCGGAGCCGAAGAGCTGATCCAGCAGCCTCCTGCCTTCCTGCTGCGCTTGCGGCGTGAAGGGGTTGCCGGCGGCCTGCCAGAAATTCTGATAGGCGCCGCTCATCATGGATTGAAACAGACGCGCCGGGTCGCTCGAGGCGGTGGCGTGCTGCAGCCCCATGGCGAAGGCCGGCATGAAGGCCGCCATGGTCTTCTGCGTCTGAGCGCCTGAAAGATTGAACTGCTGCGCGAGGGACGCCAGGGCTGCACTGGTCTGGGCTTGGCGCATCAGATCGAACCAGTTGAACATGGCAGCCTCCTCGAATGCGAAACGCCTGCGGCTGGATCCTCACAAGGCGGGAACAGCTTGCCTCTCCAAGCGCCGGATTGTCCAGAACGCAGTGATGACGGCCGCAATGCCGAACACCACGGATCCTGCGCCGATCCCGACAAGAGCTCCCTTGGGGCCGGCGATCTCGGCGCCGAAATAGGCGAAGGGAATCATCCCCAGCGTTGCCCGGCCCCAGTTGAAGAAGGTGGAGAGCAGGGGATAGCCGAGGTTGTTGAACGAGGCGTTCGCCACGAAGACGAGGCTGATGAAGAACCAGATGAAGCCGCTGAGCTGGCAGAAGACCTGGACGATCTCGGCCGTTTCCGGCGGCGCATTGAAAGCCCGGGTGAGCGGAACCTGCACGAGGAACAGGATCAGCCACACGCTGCCGACATAGACGATTGTGAAGGTCAACGCATCCTTGAGCGTCTGCTTCATGCGGTCATAGCGCTGCGCGCCCCAGTTCTGTCCGAGCACGGGGCCGATGGCACCGGCAAGCGCGAAGACGCCGGCGAAGGATACGGGTGTGACCCTGTCGATGATCGCGGAGGCGGCAATCGCCTGATCGCCGAACTGCGCCATCACGCCCGTGAAGAAGGCATTCGCAACGGGAGCGGCGATATTGGTGAGAATGGCCGGAACCGCGATGGCGAAGAACGGCCGCGCATCACCGACAATCGCCTTCCAATCCGGCCGAGCTAGAAGGTTGTGAGCGCGGGTGAGGTAAAGGAAGCTCACATAGACATAGGCGACGCGCGCGATGTTGATGGTCAGCGCCGCACCATTGGCCTTCAGGCCCAGTCCGAAGATGAGGATCGGGTCGAGGACGACCGTGACGGCAGCCACGGACAGGGTGGCATACATGCTGCGCTTGGCATCGCCCGCAGCGCGCAGGACGGTGGAGAACGCCATGCCGATGGCCATGAGACCATTCGTCGGCAGCGTGATCCAGAGGAAGCTTTTCGCGACCTCATAGGCATCGTCGCGCGCGCCGATGGCGCTCAAGATCAGCGGCAGCAGAGGCAGAATGATCAGGCTGACGACGGCCGCAACCACGGCCATGAGAAGGCTGCATGACGTCGCCAGGCGGCGCGCGTCGTCCGGCCGGCGCGCGCCGAGCGCGCGCGAGACGAGCGCTCCGATTGGGATCATCAGGCCCACATTGATCGAGATCGTGAAGAACATCACGACCGTGGCGAGACCGACGCCGGCCGTCAGGCTCGGATCGTTCAGCCAGGAGATGTAGAGAAGCGACACGAGATCGACGATGAAGATCGCAACGAGACCGGCCGCTCCCGTTCCCGTCATGACGAGGACGTGGCGCATGGTCGATCCGACCACGAAGCGCGGAGGTTCGCTCGCGGCGTCGGCCTTTTTCACCGAGGGCTCAGCATCCATCACAACACGCCTTCGCCGAGAATGTCCCGCGTCTCCGGGCTAAGAGCCCTGGCCCTGCTCGTGGGAACGGTGAGCGGCTCGGGAGTGATCTTGGCGCCCACCACAAGCTCGGCGCCACCCATGGTTCCGACTTCCTTCTGCAGCACGAGGCGCGCGATATCGCGCTTGCGCACATCATTGGCCGCGGCGGCCGCCGCCTCAGGCTCGATCCCGAGTTCCTCGAGCGCCGCCCGTCCGAAGACGATGGCGGATTCGAACACCTCGCGGATCTGATAATCCACGTCCCGGTTCATGAGTTCGATGGCATGGATGCGATCGAAGGCGCGCACGAAGCTGCGGGCGTTCTGGAAGTTCTCATGGATGATCTCGATGATCTTCATCAGCGCTTCCTGATCGTCGATGCAGATGCAGATCATCTCGGCTTTCTCGGCGCCTGCTGCGCGCAGCACGTCGAGGCGGGTTCCATCGCCGTAATAGACCTGAAGCCCGAAACGTCCCGCATCGCGAATGCGTTCGACATCCTTGTCGATCACGGTCGCTTCGACGCCCTGCGCCAGCAGCACCTGGTTCACGATCTGGCCGAAGCGGCCGAACCCGATCACGAGGACGCGGCTTTCAAGCTCGCCTTCATGGCCGGCCAATCCCTGCAGGTCGGGCTGCTCTTCGCTCTCGCTGCGATTGGCGACCATCTTCTCGATGAAGGTCGACAGGAGCGGGCCCAGGAGCATGGTGATGGCGGCGAGCGCCGTGACCGGCTGCGCCTCGGCCGCGGACATGAGGCCGAGCCCCGTTGCGACGGGGAGGAGGACGAAGGCGAATTCGCCCGCCGTGCACAGCAGCGTTCCCGAACGCAGGCCGTCGCGCCAGCTTGCGCCGAACAGCCGCGACAGGACGGCGATGAGAAGGCTCTTGCCGAAGATGACGGCGGGCGCCGCGATGGCGAGCAGCAGCCATTGCTCGCGAACGAGGGCGAGATCGATCGACATGCCGACGCTCATGAAGAACAGGCCGAGGAGCATGCCGCGGAAGGGCTCGATATCGGCCTCCAACTGATGGCGGAAATTCGATTCCGCGAGCAGCAATCCGGCCAGGAAAGCGCCCATCGCCATGGAAAGGCCGACCTCCTGCATGAGCAGGGCAGCGCCGAGAACCACGAGGAGCGCCGAGGCGGTCATGACCTCGCGGGCGCCGCTGCGGGCGAGAATTCGAAAGAACGGATTGAGCCCATAGCGGCCGATCAGCACGACGGCGGCGATCCCGAGGATCGCTTCGCCGACCGCCAGGAGACGATCCATGAGGGAGCCACCCTCTGCAGCCGCGCCGGAGGCGAGGAGCGGCAGGATGGCGAGCAGCGGAACGACGGACAGATCCTGGAACAGCAGGATCGCGAAGGAGCGCTGGCCGTAAGGCCTCCGCAGGTCGTTCCGCTCGCCCAGCATCTGCAGCGCGATGGCCGTGGCCGAGAGCGCGACGGCGACGCCCGTGACGAAGGAGGCCCTGGGCGAGAAGCCGATCGCATAGGCCGCTCCGCCGAGGCAGAGGGCGGTCACGGCCAATTGAGCGAAGCCGAGGCCGAAAATGTCCCGCTTCATTTCCCAGAGGTGGGACAGCTTGAGTTCGAGACCGATGATGAACAGGAGCAGCACCACGCCCAATTCCGCGACCGTCGCGATGGTCTGCGGATCCTCCACTAGGCTTAAGCCCGACGGCCCGATGGCGACGCCGGCGGCGAGATAGCCCAGCACGGCGCTCAGCCCCAGGAGCCGGAACACGGGCACGGCCACGACCGCTGCCCCGCAGAAGGTCAGGATGGGTGGAAGGAAGCTGACATGGGAAGCGGTGGAGGCCATGAGCGATCAGGGAGATGAAGGGCTGTTTCACCTTTCTAGGGACTCTCAAGGATAAGAGCGAGCGTTTCTTGACGAGAATTGCCACGCCTCGTGCCTCGCCGCACAGGTTCGGGAATAATCGCTCTGTCTCCTCGTCATCTCGACCGGCCTTGTGCCGGTGATCTCGATCGAGTGAGGCGCTGCGCTTTTCTTGATCGGGATGGCCGGGACTGATCCCCGGATCAAGTCCGGGGACGGCCATGACGCGGAGGGTGTCACCCCCGGCGGCCGGAAGCCGGGAAGGGGATCCATAGCACGGCGCGTATGAGGGGATCCCCTTCCCCTCCGCTGCGCTCCGGCCGGGAATGCCAAGCGCCATTCCCTCTCCCATGCGAAGAGAGGGAGACGTGGGATCGGTGCAGTTGGGCGAACCCTGAAACCAGCGTGGCGCTTCTCCCTCTCCCGCATGGGAGAGGGTTGGGGTGAGGGAAGGCCAGTGCCGGAGAAGGTGCTGAGGGTTACGCCTGATAGTGCCCTCATCCTGAGGAGCCTGCACAGCAGGCGTCTCGAAGGAGGATCCAGTGTCCTCTGGAGGCGCCCTGATCCTTCGAGACGGTTACTCACGTGACCTCCTCAAAGCCTGGCCCATAAATCACTAGTGATTCACTTTAGGATGCAGGCGCTGTTACCCTCCCTCCTTGTGGGGGAGAGGGCCTGGTGGCGCTCTGCTCCTTTATGAGCCAGCCTTTCAGGATGAAGGCTGGGTGTGCGCCAATGCTGAGCCGCCTCAGAGGCCACATTCCCTCACCCCTGCCCCTCTCCCGTCCGGGAGAGGGGGACACTGCGCTGTCTCCCCACCGCGAAACTGCGTCGCTCCCGCTTGACAGGAGGGGGCTCGTCTCGCCACATCGCCAGATCATGACGAAGCCCTCTCTCGACATCCTGCTCTGTGCCCCGCGCGGCTTCTGCGCCGGGGTCGTCCGTGCCATCGATGCGGTCGAGAAGGCGCTCGCGATCCATGGGGCGCCGGTCTATGTGCGCCATGAGATCGTGCACAACAAATATGTCGTGGAAAACCTGAAGCGGAAGGGCGCGGTCTTCGTCCGGGAGCTCGACGAGGTGCCCGACACCGAGGCGCCGGTGATCTTCTCGGCCCATGGGGTTCCCAAATCGGTGCCGGACGCCGCGCAGGCCCGCAACCTCTTCGCCATCGATGCCACCTGTCCACTGGTGACCAAGGTCCATCGCGAGGCGCAGATCCATCACAAGCGCGGCCGTCACATCATCCTGATCGGCCATGCGGGCCACCCCGAGGTCATCGGGACCATGGGCCAGTTGCCTGAGGGGGCGGCCACCTTGGTCGAGACGGTGGACGATATCGCCCGGCTGCAGCCGGTGGATCCGGACAATCTCGCCTTCGTCACCCAGACGACCCTCTCCGTCGACGATACCCAGGACATGGTGGACGCGCTGAGGGCGCGGTTTCCCTCCATCGTCGGCCCGCACAAGGAAGACATCTGCTACGCCACCACGAACCGCCAGGGCGCGGTGAAGCGCGTGGCGCCCATGGTCGATGCCATGATCGTGGTGGGCTCGCCGAACTCCTCCAATTCCCAGCGCCTGCGCGAGGTCGCCGAGCGGGAGGGCTGCCCGCTGGTGCGGCTGATCCTGCGGGCCGAGGACATCGACTGGAGCCTGTTCGGCAACATCCGCAGCCTCGGCATCACGGCCGGCGCGTCCGCGCCCGAGATCCTCGTCGAGGAGATCATCGACGCCTTCGCCGGGCGCTACGAAGTGTCGGTCGAGAGCGTGTCGACGGCCGATGAGAGCGTGTTCTTTCCTTTGCCTCGCGAGCTTCGTGAGCAGGCGGCGGAGTAAGCGGTGGCGGTCTATACGGAAGTCAGCGACGAGGAGCTCTCGGCCTTCCTCGATACCTATGAGATCGGCACGGTGCTGTCCTACAAGGGCATCGCCGAGGGCGTGGAGAACACCAACTATTTCCTCCACACCACGAAGGGTTCCTACATCCTCACGCTCTACGAAAAGCGCGTGCGGGAGGCCGATCTGCCCTTCTTCCTCGGCCTCATGCAGCATCTGGCCCTGAAGGGACTCAACTGCCCGCTGCCGGTCAACAACCGCCGGGGCGAGCCCCTCGGTCGCGTGGCCGGGCGGCCTGCCGTCATCATCACCTTCCTCGAAGGCATCGCGGTCCGCCGCCCCACGGCGCAGCATTGCGGCGCACTCGGCGCTGCTTTGGCGAAGCTGCATCTGGCCGGCCGGGACTTCGCCATGAAGCGGCCCAATGCCCTCTCGCTTGAGGCCTGGGCGCCGCTCTTTGCCCAGGCCGAGGCTCAGGCCGACACGGTGTCACCCGGCCTCGCGGAGCGGACGCGGCGGGAGCTCGCGAGCTTGGCAGAAGCCTGGCCCCGCAGCCTGCCTTCTGGCATCATCCATGCGGATCTCTTCACGGATAACGTCTTCTTCATCGGGTCCGAGGTTTCGGGGCTGATCGACTTCTACTTCGCCTGCACGGATGCCTTCGCCTACGATGTCGCGATCTGCCTCAATGCCTGGTGCTTCGAGATCGACGCCTCGTTCAACCTGACCAAGGGCCGGGCAATGCTGGCGGGCTATCAGTCGGTGCGCCGGCTCGATGCGGAAGAGGTGGAGGCCCTGCCGGTGCTCTGCCGCGGTTCCGCCATGCGCTTCATGCTGACGCGGCTCGTCGACTGGCTCAACGTGCCGCCGGGCGCCCTGGTGAAGCCGAAGGATCCGCTGGAATACGACCGTAAGCTCAATTTCCACCGCCATGTGAAGCATGCGCGCGAATACGGGCTCGACGCATGAGCGGGTCGGAGCGCGTGATGATCTACACGGATGGCGCCTGCTCGGGAAATCCCGGGCCGGGCGGCTGGGCGGCGATCCTGTTCTTCAAGGGCAGCGAGAAGGAGATTTCCGGCGGGGAGCCTCACACCACCAATAACCGCATGGAGATCCGGGCCGCCATCGAGGGGCTGAACGCCCTCAAGCGCTCCTGCACGGTCGACCTGTTCACGGATTCCCAATATGTGCGCCAAGGCATCACGCAATGGATGCATAACTGGAAGCGGCGGGGCTGGCGCACGGCCGACAACAAGCCGGTGAAGAACGAGGATCTCTGGCGGGAACTCGACGAGGCCGCGTCCCGGCACGACGTCGCCTGGCATTGGGTGAAGGGGCATGCGGACGACCCGACCAATATCAGGGTCGACGAACTGGCGGTTGCCGCGATGAAGCCGTTCAAGAAGCAGGGACGGAGAGTGGGCGTTTAACCCTCCGGCGTAAACCTTCGATGTGATGGCCGGCCCTGTGCCGGCTATCTCGATGGGAAAGGCGCTGCGCTTCAAGCAATCGGGATCACCGGCACAAGGCCGATGATGACGAAGGATGTGACTTTTCGGCTAGTCCCTGAGAAGGGATCAGAGATCCTTCATGATGTTCTCGGCGCCGGAATGCTGCGCCTTGGAGGGAGCGTCCTCCACGTTGATCGCCTTCACCACGCCGTCATCGACGACCATGGAATAGCGCTGTGAGCGCGTGCCGAGTCCGAATCCCGAACCGTCCATGGACAGGCCGACGGCCTTGGCGAAATCGGCATTGCCGTCGGACAGGAACTCGATGCCCTCGGCGCCGGAGGCCTTGCTCCAGGCGTCCAGAACGAAGACGTCGTTGACCGAAGTCACCAGGATGGAATCGACGCCCTTGGCCCTGATCTCGTCCTTCTTCTGCACGTAGCCGGGCAGGTGGTTGCGATGGCAGGTCGGGGTGAAGGCGCCTGGCACGGCGACGAGAACCACCTTGCGGCCCTTGAACAGATCGTCCGTCGTTTTGGCCACGGGCCCGTCGGGCGTCATGATGCGGAAGGTGACCTGGGGAAGGCG
Source organism: Microvirga lupini (assembly GCA_000517005.1). Lineage (GTDB taxonomy): Bacteria > Pseudomonadota > Alphaproteobacteria > Rhizobiales > Beijerinckiaceae > Microvirga > Microvirga lupini. The sequence continues at coordinate 120,511 of KI911934.1, read as the reverse complement.
TTCTCCAACCTGGATGGGCATCAGTAAATTCTCCAAACCGTACCGATCGATGATCTTCCCTAGCGCGACTGTCCGTTGCCGTCGAGGCTGATCTCCGTCTCGACGGACTTGCCCCCAGCCACCAGGGTCAGGCGCAGGGGAACCGGGCCCGAGACATCCTTGGGCTTTTCCTCGACGATCACGGTAAAGCGGTTCGCATCGTCGGGCAGGGAGGTCGACAGATACCAGTTCTCCGGCCCCTCGGCGAAAAGGGAGGGCTTTGCGCCTTCCGGGGCACGGACCGTGACGGAGAAAGCGGGCTTGTCCTGGACCAGGGAGGTGACCGAGAGGATGGACAGGTCCGCCTGCGCTCCCAGGGCTTGCGGGCGCGGCACCTTTGCAAGAGCGGCCTCGATGGCGCTCCGGTCCGGGCCGTCGGCCGTCAGGTCGAGGCTCATATCGGCACGGGCCGGGATGCAGATGTCCTTGCAGACCCCGTATTCGGCGGAAAGGACAAGCTTGACCGTCTTATCCTTGTCCTTGGCCTTTACGAGAACCGGCAGCACGACCTTCTTGCCGTAGACATAGGCCACGCCGGCGGCATCCTCATGCCGGTAGGGGGCGGGAAAGCGTACCTCGGTGCCGGCCAGGTTCTCGGATCCCGACCAGTCGAACCGGGGCGGCAGGCCGGAATCGCCCGGATTGCGCCAATAGGTCTTGAAGCCCTGATCGAGGGTGATCTCGATGCCTGCAAGCCAGCCATTACCCTGCTGCCCCCCTGAGATCAGGCGAGCGCGAGAGTGGAAGCCTTGGGCTGACGCGGACGGTTTGACGGGTTGCGCGACGACTGTAACAAAGGACAAAATCAAAAAAATCGCGACCGATGCGGCGCGGAACATGAATGCCATGGAACTGACACCTCCCTGACGCGCTTCCCTTATGCATTTATCTTCGGGCCCGCCATCCACGATCCTGTGATCGGGTGACAGGTCCGGCAAGGCAGAATTCAGGACATGGGCTCTCAGTTTCCTACGTACGATACCACATCCCCCTACCTGGACGGGCAGGTGCTTGTCGCCATGCCGGGCATGATGGACGAACGCTTCGCGCGATCCGTCATCTATATCTGCGCCCATTCGGCGGAAGGAGCGATGGGGATCGTCCTCAACCGGCCTGCCGCCAACCTGAACATGCCGGATCTGCTGGTGCAGCTCGAGATTCTGCCCGAAACGGATCGGATCCGCCTGCCGCAGAAGGTCGGCAACATGCAGGTGCTGATGGGCGGGCCCGTGGAGACGAGCCGGGGCTTCGTTCTCCACTCGCCTGATTTCCACCTCGCCCAATCGACCTTGCCCATCGACGACAGCATCTGCCTGACCGCAACCATCGACATTCTGCGCGCCATCGCCCGCGGCGACGGGCCGGAGAATGCAGTGCTGGCGCTGGGCTATGCCGGTTGGGGCGCCGGGCAACTCGAGACGGAGCTTCAGGCCAATGGCTGGCTCAATTGCCCGGCCGATGCGGAGCTGATCTTCAACACTGCCGCCGATCTGCGCTACGAGATGGCCCTGCGCCGGATCGGGATCGAGCCGGCGATGCTGTCGATGGAAACCGGCCACGCCTGAATGTTGAGCGCTTATGCGGCCGCAGGAGCCGCGCCGACGAGCTGGCGGGCCTGCAGCGTCGACATCGGCTCTCCGAAGACCGGGCCCTGCGCATATTCGCAGCCGAGCTGGTAGAGCTCGATGGCTTCCGATTCGCTCTCCGCACCCTCCGCCACGATCTCCATGCCGAGCTCATGCGCCATCTTGACGATGGAGCGCAGGATGACCGGCTTGCCGGAGGCCATCAGGCGCACGAAGGATTCATCCACCTTGATCGTGTCGAAGGGAAAGCGCTGCAGATAGGAGAGGGCGGAATAGCCCGTTCCGAAATCGTCGAGCGAGAGGCCGGCTCCGAGATCGCGCAAACGCGCGAGCATCTGGGCCGAGTATTCCGGGTTCTCCATCACGAGGCTCTCGGTCATCTCGATCTTGAGAGTGCCGGGAATGACGCCCGTGCGGGCGATCACCGTCTTCACGTCCTGCAGGAGATCGTGGCGCAGCAGGTGATGGCTCGACATGTTGACGCTGGCGAAGATCGGCGGCTCGACCTCGAGCGCATTCTGCCAGGCGGAAAGCTCGCGTCCCGTCTGCTCCAGGAGGAAGACGCTCAACTTGATGATGAGGCCGGTTTCCTCGGCAATCGACATGAAGTCTTCGGGCCCGATGCGGCCGAGGCGCGGATGGTCCCAGCGCAGCATGGATTCGAAGCCGGCGATGGTCCGGTCCTCCAGGCGCACGATGGGCTTGAACAGCACCTTCATCTCGTTGCGGTCGAGCGCGTGGCGAAGGTCGGTTTCCATCGTGAAATGGTCGCTGCGGTCCGAGCGCATGGTCGGGCGGAAGACCTCGATCCGGTCGCCGCCGTGACGCCGTGCATGGGCCATGGCGATCTCGGCATTCCGCAGCACCTCTTCACGCCGCGCGGCGATCTGCGGATCGTACAGGGCGATGCCGATGGAAGCGGTGAGGAAGATCTCGCGGTCGGCATAGGTGAACGGCGTCGTCACGACGCGCCGCACCATGTCGGCGAAGGAGATGATGCGATCCGGCTCGCGCTCGGAAAGCAGGATGATGGCGAATTCGTCGCCCGAAATGCGCGCCAGGGTGTCCTGCGGCTTGAGCAGGCGGCTCAGGCGGCGGGACAGGGTGAGCAGCACCGAATCGCCGGCGGCATAGCCCGCTGACGCATTCGCATCCTTCAGCTTGTCGATGTCGATGACGATAACGGTGGGGCGCAGGGAATCGTCCTGGCCGGCGAAAGTGAGGGCCGCTTCCAGGCGGTCGTAGAAGAGCTGCCGGTTCGGCAGGCTCGTCAGGTTGTCGTGCACGGCGTCATGCAGCAGGCGCTCCTCGGCGGTCTTGCTGTCCATGACGTCGGCAAGCGTGCCGACGATGCGCAGAACCTCGCCGTCCGAGCCGATGACGGGCCGAGCCTTGAGGCGGAACCAATGATGCGCGCCGGAGGCTGAGCGCAGGCGGAAATCCTGAGTCAGGCGGCCGCGGCGCTGCTCGATCACCGCATCGAGGGCGAGGCGGTAACGGTCCTTGTCGAAGGGATGGATCAGGTCGAGCCAGGCGGAGGCGGGGCCTTCGAGCGAGCCGCGCTTGAGTCCGAGCTGATGCTCGACCTCCGGGCTGACGAAGATGTTGTCGGAAACCACGTCCCAGTCGAACACGATGTCGCCGGCACCGGTCAGAGCCAGTGCCCGGCGTTCCGTGTCGTTCACGAAGCCACGGGTGAAGGCGCCGCCGGCAAAGGCGTGCTGCATGACCGTGAAGCCGATGAGCATGACGACGAGAACGAGGCCGCCGACGAGGGCAGGGGGGACGAGATCAGACGAGAGCTGACCCACGACCGTGAAGCTCGCCGCCGTCACCCAGGCGACCAGCAGAAGCCAGGTGGGAACGAGCATCACCGCGCGGTCATAACCGTGCGTCGCCAGATGGATCACGAGCACGAAGCCGATGCCGGCCACGGCCGCGATCGACATGCGCGCCACGCCCGAGGCCACCGGCGGATCGACGATGGCGAGCGCCACCATGGCTCCGAGGAACAACAGCCAGAAGGCCGTCACGTGGCTGTAGCGCACATGCCAGCGGTTGAGGTTGAGATAAGCGAAGAGGAAGACGAGGAGCGTTGCCGACAGCACCGCCTCCGCACCGGCGCGGTAGATCTGTTCCGTTGCCTCGCTGATCGGAAAGATGCGCTGGAAGAAGCCGAAATCGATGCAGGCATAGGCCAGCACCGCCCAGGCCAAAGCCGCCGCAGCCGGAAAGATCAGGGCGCCCTTCACCACGAAGACGATGGTGAGGAACAGAGCCAGGAGGCCCGCGATGCCGATGATGATGCCCTTGTAGAGGGTGAGCCCGTTGACGCGGTCCTTGTAGGCGTCTGCGTCCCACAGATGGAGCTGGGGCAGGTTGTTTGAGCGCAGCTCCGCCACGAAGGTGACGGTCGTGCCCGGATCGAGGGTGATGAGGAAGATGTCCGCATCCTCGCTGTCGTCGCGGTCGGGCCGGATGCCCTGGCTCGCGGTGATCGCCGCGATGCGGGTCGCACCGAGATCGGGCCAGAGAACGCCGGAGCCGGTGAAGCGAAAATGCGGCGCGACCAGGAGACGGTCCACCTGCTCGTCGGTATCGTTGGTGAGCGCGAAGACGATCCAGTCGGGCCGGGTGCCGGCCTCGCGGGCCTTCACGGCAATGCGGCGGACGATGCCGTCGCGCCCCGGCGCGGTCGAAATCCTGATCTCGTCCCCGTCCGAATTGTAGCGCTCGATGGCCGGGGTGAGGTCGATGGCCTTCATCTTAGGGTCGACACGCACGGATTCCACCGCCCAGCCGGACGACGGAAAAGCCAGCCCCAGGAATGCCGCCAAAAGAAGGGTTATGGCGAAAGATACGATCCGCAATGCTTCGGTCTTTCGTCCGGTACTAAAACAGTGGAACAGGATTGGTACCGGTCAGGAGGCTTGAGAGCAAGCTGGAGCCGGAGAGGCTCCCTACTTGTCCGCAGGACTCATTGGTTATTGTTACCACCGCCGGATGGGGTCACTTTGCGGCGGGATTGAGGAGAATCGGCCATGACGTAAGGGCAGGCGTGGGGAAATTTTCAGCCCCGCAGCCCGGACGCTATGTCGTCCAGTGATGGCAGCTCCTTGATGGGGCCGATGGCCGCGAGTGTGGGAGTACCCTTCAGAAGCCGGCGTCCCGCTTCGCGGACATGGTCCACCTCGAGGGCATCGACCTTCCGGACGATCTCCTCGCTTGCCACCACGCGCCCCCAGGACAGGAGCTGGCGGGCGACGCGCTCGATTCGGCCGCCGGGCGTCTCCAGGGCCGTGAGGAGGGCTACCTTCATCTGGGCCTTGGCCCGGATCAGTTCGACCTCACTGATGTCGCGGGTCGCCTGGGCCATGCAGGCGAGCGTCACGTCCATCAGCTCGCGCACGTCCGAGCCCGCCGTTCCGGCCCCGATGCCGAACAGGCCGCAATCGGAGAACGGCCAATGGAAGGAATCGATGGAATAGGCGAGGCCGCGGGTCTCGCGCACCTCATGCCACAGGCGCGACGTCAACCCGCCGCCGAGCATGTGGGCGAAGAGATGGACGGCGTAATAGCCGGGATCCTTGAACGAGAGGCCCGGCAGTCCGAGCACCAGATTGGCCTGTTCGAGCTTGCGGGAGATCCGCCTCTCGCCGCCCGTGTAGCGGCCCGGTTCCGGCTGCCGCGGGGCAATGGCCGGCATGCCGCCGAAGAGGCGTTCCGCCATGTCGACGATCCGGGCATGATCCACATCGCCGGCGGCGGCCAGCACCATCTTGCCCGGCGTGTATTCGCGGGCGAGGAAGGCGCGGATCGTTGCCTCGTCGAAGCTCCTGATGGTGTCCGGCGTGCCGAGGATCGGACGGCCGAGTGCCTGGCCCGAAAACGCCGTTTCCATGAAGGCGTCGTAGATCAGGTCGTCGGGTGTGTCCTCGACGGCGGCGTATTCCTGCAGGATCACGCCCTTCTCGCGTGCGAGCTCGCCGGCATCGAAGGCCGAGTTGATGAGGATGTCGCCGAGCACATCGAGGGCGACGTCCACGTTCTCGCCGAGAACGCGGGCCGTGTAGCTCGTATATTCGACGCTGGTGGCGGCGTTGATGTCGCCGCCCACGTTCTCGATATCCTCGGCGATCTGGCGCGCCGAACGACGGGCCGTGCCCTTGAACGCCATATGTTCGATGAGATGCGAGAGGCCGTGCTCATGGGCCTGTTCGTGCCGCGAGCCTGTGCCGACCCAGACGCCGAGTGTCGCCGTGGCGATCGCGGGCATCCGCTCGGTCGCCACCATCAGGCCGTTGGACAGGGTCGTGATCTCGATCCGCTTCTCGTGGACGAAATGCTGGTTCATGCGGCTGCGCCTTTGACCGCCCGCGCGCGCTCGCGGATGAAGCGCTCGACCGCAGCCTGGTCGTTGGGAAGAACCGTAAAGCTCTCCTTGCGCTCCATCAGATCAGCCATGTGCGGCGGAAGTGCGGGTCGAACGCCCGTCGCGCGCTCGACCGCATCCGGGAACTTGGCCGGATGGGCGGTGGACAGGGCCACCACGGGAGTTTCGGGGCTGTCTTTGAGCAAGGCGCGCCCGGCGCGGGTGCCGACGGCGCTGTGCGGGTCGAGCACATAGCCGGTGCTGCGATAGGTCTCCGCCATCTCCTCGATGACGTTCGTCTCGTTCACGGCTTCAGCCGAGAACTCCTCGCGGATGCGTGCGAGCGGCTCCGCGTCGATCATGAAGGCTCGCGACTGATGGAGGTTCGCCATGAGGCGGCGGATCGCCTCGCCGTTGCGGCCATAAGCCTCGAACAGCAGACGCTCGAAATTCGACGAGATCTGGATGTCCATGGACGGCGATGTCGTGGGCTGCACGCCCCTGATCTCGTAGGAGCCCGAGTCGAGGGTGCGGGCGAGAATGTCGTTGGCATTGGTGCCGATCTTCAGCCGCTCGATGGGAAGGCCCATCCGCTTGGCGACCCATCCGGCGAGGATGTCGCCGAAATTGCCGGTCGGCACCGAGAAGGACACGGGACGGTGGGGGGAGCCGAGCGCGACGGCGGCGGTGAAGTAATAGACCGCCTGCGCGGCGACGCGGGCCCAGTTGATGGAATTCACGCCCGAAAGCTGCAGCTCGTCGCGGAAGCGGGCATGGTTGAACATGCCCTTCACCATGTTCTGGCAATCGTCGAAATTGCCTTCCACCGCCAGCGCATGGACGTTCGGCGCGGCCACCGTCGTCATCTGCCGCCGCTGCACGTCCGAGACGCGGCCATGGGGGTAGAGGATGAAGATGTCGACCTGATCGAGGCCCTTGAACGCTTCGACCGCGGCGCTGCCGGTGTCGCCCGAGGTCGCGCCCACGATGGTCGCGCGGGCGCCACGGGCCTTGAGCACATGGTCCATCAGGCGGCCGAGAAGCTGCATCGCCACGTCCTTGAAGGCGAGTGTGGGGCCGTGGAACAGCTCGAGCACGAAGAGATTGTCGCCGATCTGGGTCAGCGGGCAGACGGCGGCGTGGCGGAACGAGGCGTAGGACTCGTCGATCATGCGGCTGAGCGCGGCCTCAGGGATGTCGCCGTCGACCAGCGGGCCGAGCACAGCTTTCGCCACTTCCGCATAGGGCTTACCGGCAAAGCCCCGGATCGCGTCCGGGGCCAGAATCGGCCAGCTTTCCGGCAGGTAGAGGCCGCCGTCCCGGGCAAGACCGGTCAGCAGGGCATCGGCGAAACCGAGCGCGGGGGCTTCTCCCCGGGTCGAGACATGGAGCACGGTGGATCTCCTGGAAAATTCGGCCGGACATTAGGTGCCGCGACCGGCGACGGCAAGCCGCTTCTGGCGCGCATCAACCCTTCAGCCGTCGCCACGCAAAGGCGGTGAAGACGCCGATCAGGGTCAGCGCGATGCCGAACCAGGTGAGCGCGTATTGCAGGTGGTTGTTCGGCAGGGTGAGCGGGGTCTGGCCGCCGCGCGGCCAGCCGCCCGGGTTGGGGTTTGCATCCGCGTCGATCAGGAAGGGCGCGACACGCTCGAGCTTGTGGGGCGCGGCGATGGCCTGCGGATCGCGGGCGAACCACTGGTTGCGGGCGGGATCATCGTTCGGCGTGAAGGGGTTGCGGGCTTCGGGCGCCCGCACGAGGCCGGTGACCGTCACCTCGCCCGAGGGCTGGCTCTCCGGGCGGCGGGTCGAATCGCGCAGGTCCGTGGGCACGAAGCCCCGGTTGATCATAACGAAGGCGCCTGTCGCGAGCTGCAGGGGCGTGATCAGGTAATAGCCCTGGATCGGGGCGCCCTGCCGCTCGCCGGGAGCGAGGCCGTAAACGGGGGCTTCGAACTCATGAAGGAAGGTGCCCGTCACGCGCACCTTGCGGAACTCGTCCTGATCGGCCCGCCAAGCGGCCCAATCGGCCTCCGGCAGGATGGCGCCGGGCTCGCCATAGGCCCTGGCCTCGATCTGCGCGATCAGGTCTTCCTTCCAGGCCTTGCGCTGGAGCTGCCAGGTGCCGAGGCCGACCAGGATGGCGAGCGCGACGAGCGCCGCCAAGCCGGGAAGGATCAGCGAGCGGCCTTTGTGGGACGAGGCGGTCACTTCTGGAAGCGCCCTTCCTCGGCCTTGTGGTGGTACTGCAAGTTCACCAGAACACCCTTGAGCGGCCGTACCAGGACAAGGCTCAGGATGATGCTCAAGGCCGTCCACATGACGAGGTGGAGCCAGATCGGCGGGGAATAGGCGAACTCGGCCCAGAGGGCGAGCGCCACCACCACGATGCCGACGAAGGACATGACGAAGAAGGCCGGGCCGTCGCCGGTATCGGCGAAGGCGAGGTCGAGGCCGCAGACCTCGCATTTCGGCTGAACGCTCAGATAGCCCTTGAACAGATGTCCCTTGCCGCAGTGGGGGCACAGGCCCCTGAGGCCGGTGATAATGGGGGAGGGAGCGGAAGGATCATGGGCCACGGCTTTTCTCCAGAAGGGTTGCCGGTCAACGAACTCCAAGGCCGATGGTGCCGGGGAGCCCAAAAGCGAAGGGCGGCCGTGAGAGCCGCCCTTGCTGAGTTTGTTGTAGCGAGCGGCTTAATGGCCGGCTGCGTGTCCGCCGAAGCCCCAGACGTAGATGGCGGCGAAGAGGAACAGCCACACCACGTCGACGAAGTGCCAGTACCAGGCCGCGAACTCGAAGCCGAGATGCTGCTTGGGCGTGAAGTCGCCGCGATAGGCGCGCAGCAGGCAGACGGCGAGGAAGATCGTGCCGATGATCACGTGCGCGCCGTGGAAGCCCGTCGCCATGAAGAAGGTGGCACCGTAGATGTTGCCGCTGAAGCCGAAGGTGGCGTGGCTGTACTCGTAGGCCTGAACGCAGGTGAAGATCAGACCGAGGATCACCGTGAGCCACAGGCCCGCCTTGAGGCCCTGACGGTCATTCTCCAGGAGCGCATGATGCGCCCAGGTGACTGTGGTGCCGGAGGTGAGCAGGATCAGGGTGTTGAGGAGCGGCAGGTGCCAGGGATCGAAGGTCTCGATGCCCTTGGGCGGCCAGACGCCGCCGAGAGCCTCGACGCGGGCATAGAGCTGCGGGTCGCCAGCATAGAGAGCCGCATCGAAATAGGCCCAGAACCAGGCGGCGAAGAACATCACCTCGGAGGCGATGAACATGATCATGCCGTAGCGGTGGTGAAGCTGAACCACGCGGGTGTGGTAGCCGGTATTGGCCTCGCGCACCACGTCGGTCCACCAGCTGAGCATGGTGTAGAGCACGCCGATGATGCCCGCGCCGAAGATGAAGGGGCCGAGATGCATGCCGGCGATGGCGATGTCCTTCCACCAGGTCACGAACCCGGATGCCATCAGGAAGGCGCTGACCGAGCCGATGAGCGGCCACGGGCTCGGTTCCAGAATGTGGTAGTCGTGGTTCTTGGCGTGGGCCTCGGCCATTTCGTGTCGTCTCCGTGCCTCGAATGTGAACTCGCTTTAAGACGTTTCCGCCCAGCTTGTCACGTCCCTTATTGAGCAATGGGTTGGGTGGATGATGTCACCTCCGCCACCGGCTTGCCCCCCTTGGAGGGGAAGTAGGTGTAGGAGAGGGTGAGGGAGGTCAGGTCCTTCACGTCGCCGTCCTGCACGAGGCGGGGATCGACGTAGAACACGACCGCTGATTCCAGAGTTTCGCCCGGCTGCAGGGTCTGCTCGGTGAAGCAGAAGCATTCGAGCTTGGAGAAATAGGTGCCGGCGAGATCGGGCTGCACGTTGTAGGTGGCGATGCCCGTGCTCGGCTTGTCGCCGGTATTGGTGACCTTGTAGTAGACCGTCGTGGTCTCGCCGAGCCTGACCGTGACCTCGGGCTTCTCCGGTGCGAAGCGCCAGTTCAGACCGGGCGCGACATTGGAGTCGAAACGGACGGCAATTGTCCGGTCCATGACCTCAGAGCCGTTGGCATCGCGGACGATCGGCGTGCCGCCAAAACCGGTGACCTTGCAGAAGAGATCGTAGAGCGGCACCGAAGCATAGGCGAGGCCGACCATTCCCACGGCAATGCCGACGCAGGCGAAGGCCGTGCGGTGCATCTTGCGTTGGAGGTTGGAGGTTTCTGCCATCGGTTCAATCTCACAGAGGGCGCTGCATGACGCCTGGCCCGAGCTTTGCGATCGTGACCACATAGAAGATCAGCACGAGAGCGCCGAGAGTGAGCGCCAGAGCCAGCGAACGCTTGCGGCGGCGCTTCTGTTCCTCGGGGGTCAGGCTATGAGGAGCTTTGTTGTCGGCCATTCGATCACCCGAAAACCGGCCGGAAGAAGCCGAAGCCATGCTCCGCGAGAAGGGTCGCGAAGAGCAGGAAGAGATACAGGATCGAGAAACCGAAGAGCTGCTGGGCGACCCGCATGGCAGGCTCGCCCTGGCGCAGGCGATAGACCTGGACGGCCAGCGCCAGCATGCCCAAGCCGCCGATCAGTGCGATGATCGCATAGGCCAGTCCGCCGAAGCCGAGCGCCACCGGCGCCAGGCCCAGCGGGGCCAGGAGGATGGTATAGACCAGGATCTGGAAGCGCGTGGAATCGGGACCGGCCACATTCGGCATCATGGGAATGCCGGCGCGCTCGTAATCGCTCGATTTCACTAGGGCCAGGGCCCAGAAATGCGGCGGCGTCCACATGAAGATGATGGCGAACAGCACGATACTGTCCAGGGCTACGTGGCCGGTGACGGCGGCCTGCGCGACGATCGGGGGGAGGGCGCCCGCCGCACCGCCGATGACGATGTTCTGCGGCGTCGAGCGCTTCAGCCACATGGAATAGACGACCACGTAGAAGAAGATGGTGAAGGCGAGCAGCCCGGCCGCCAGCCAGTTGCTGACGAGGCCCAGAATGATGACCGATCCGACGGAGAGCGTCACGCCGAAGGCAAGGGCTTCACCCGGCTGAATCTTCCCGGCCGGGATCGGACGCTTGCGGGTGCGGATCATGACGGCGTCGATATCTGCATCCCACCACATGTTCAGGCAGCCGGATGCGCCGCCGCCGACGGCGATCATCAGAAGCGACACGAAAGCCACGACCGGATGAACATCCGGATGGCTCACGACCATGCCGACGAGCGCCGTGAACACGACGAGAAACATCACGCGCGGCTTGAGAAGGGCGAAGAAGTCGGACACGTCACCCTGCGAGAGGCCTGCCGTGGCAAGGGGCTCTGCTTGGGTTTCGGTCAGACTGTTCGACATGGTGCTCATAACTGATTGATCTTCCGAAATGCCGGGACGAGGCCAAAAAGGCCTCCAGATTGTCGGCTCCTCGCCGGAAGGCTTGTCATCGCAAGCCCTCTGGGGAGGAGCGGGCGGCGTGATGCCGCCCACTCTCGTGACTTAGTGTCC
>KI911934.1:87620-108927 GCA_000517005.1 Microvirga lupini | reverse complement strand
TTGTGGTTCGTGGAGTAGAACCACCGGCGCCAGAAGGTCGGAAGGTGATCGTGGTGATCCGCGTGAGCGGCATCAGCTGCATGTGCCATGATGAGACCTCTGTGGTCCTTCTTACAATTACTGAGCGGTCGCGAACTTGAGCGGAGCGGGGCTCTCGGTCGAAGCATACTTCTGCTTCGCCTCGGCAAGCCAAGCGGCATATTGCTGCTCGCTCACGACACGGATTTCGATCGGCATGTAGGGATGGCCGTTGCCGCAGAGCTCCGAGCACTGGCCGTAATACACGCCTTCCTTCTCGGCCTTGAACCAGGTTTCGTTCAGGCGGCCGGGAACCGCGTCGACCTTGATGTAGAACGACGGCATCGCGAAGGCGTGGATCACGTCGGCGGAGGTCACCTGGACCTGCACGACCTTGCCGACCGGCACCACCATGGAGTTGTCGGCGCCCAGCAGACGCGGCTGGTCGGGCTTCAGGTCCTTGGCTTCGGTGATCATGTTCGAATCGAACTTGAAGCCGCCGCCCTGATCGGCCGGGTACTCGTAGCCCCAGTACCAGGAATAGCCGGTCGCCTTCACCACGAGATCGGCCTGCGGCGGCACGAGCTGCTGGCGCAGGAGACGGAAGGACGGGATGGCGATCGCCACGAGGATGAGAACCGGAACGACGGTCCAGGCCACTTCGATGAGGGTGTTGTGGGTGGTCTTCGAGGGAACCGGGTTCTTGTTCTCGTTGAAGCGGGCGATGACCACCAGGAGCAGTGCCAGCACGAAAAGGCAGATCGCAGTGATCAGCCAAACCAAGTAGGTGTGGAAGTTGGACACGCTGTGTCCCAACTCGGTCACCATCTCCTGCATGCCCATTTCCCAGGGGGAAGGCCGGCCGGCGGCGGCCCATGCCTCACTTATGCCCAACACAAGTGCGACCGCTGCCGTGGAGAGGGCGGTCACCGATCGACGTCCAGTCTCGATCCGCATCGGCGTTCCAAAGCTCCTAAAGATGTGATGGCCCAGGGCCATGAAAGCATCGGGGAAGGCGCGGGCGTGCGGAAGGCGGTGCCCGGCTTGCGCCATCACCTTTGATCTGCGTCAAAGATCACAGGACGCGCTGAAGCGCAACGGTAGAAGCGTTCCAAACTGTGCGTCATAACCGCCAAAAAGCATTTCGCCCCTCCAAACGGCCTCTCTCGCTTGACATTGCGCCCTCTGCCATGGTCCCAACGGGCCAAAGATGGACCGAAGCGGCCCCGGCCGCGACCCTTGAGCAGGGTTAATGAATGGAGAAACCGATGGGCGCATCGCGGTGGGCTCGCCATTGTGCGGCGGCAATCCTGGGGCTGTCGGCCCTGTTCGGGGCCAGCGGCGCCAATGCCCAGGGCATGGTCAAGAACACCTACGGCGAATGGCAGATGCGCTGCGAGACTCCGGCCGGCGCCACGGCCGAGCAATGCGCTCTCGTGCAGAACGTGGCCGCCGAGGACAGGCCTAATGTCACACTCGTCATTATTGTGTTGAAAACCGCCGACGGCAAAAGCCGCCTCCTGCGCGTCGTTGCGCCTCTTGGTATCCTGTTGCCGTCAGGCCTGGGGCTCAAGATCGACCAGACCGATATCGGCCGCGCCGGATTCGTGCGCTGCCTGGCCACGGGCTGCGTGGCCGAGGTCGTGATGGAGGACAGTCTGATCAGCCAGATGAAGACCGGTCAGACGGCCACCTTCATCGTCTTCCAGACGCCTGAGGAGGGGATCGGGATTCCCGTGTCCCTGAACGGTTTCGCGGGCGGGTTCGATGCCCTCCCGTAACAGATGAACAAGAAGGTGGGGGCGATCATGAGAGATGGATTGGGCCGGAAGGCCGGATGGACGTTCGCGGTGCTCGGCCTGTCGGCCCTGACGGGCTGCGGTGCGCCGGGAGAGGGCGGCTTCGGCGTGGGCGATATGCTGCTCACGGCGGGAACGACCCAGGCACCGGCCCAGCGGGCCGTGGTCGAGGACGTCTATTGCCCGACCATCGAAGTGGTCGAGGGCGGTGCGGCCCTCCAGGTACGCGGCGGCGGCGAGGAAGGCTCGATCCGAAGCCAGATCGCCCTGGGCGAAATTGCCCGCGAATGTATCGGCCAGCCGGACGGCTCGACCCTGGTCAGGGTCGGTGTCGAAGCCCGGGCGCTGGTTGGCGTCGGCGGAGCGGCCGGTCGCTACAATGTGCCGATCCACATCGTCGTGAAGGACGGCTCGACCGTCTTCGCCAACCGGTCGAGGAGCGTCGCGGCCGCGATCCCGGCTGGCCAGACCCAGACGACGGTCTCCGTGGTCGAAGAGGGCATCGTGGTGCCCGCCTCCTATGCCAACAGCTTCGAGATCGAAGTCGGCCTCGGCGGCCGCGCGGCCACGGGCCGCCGCGGCTAAGACCTAGTAGAGAGCTGCCGCTCCTGCTCTCTGGTTGAGGGGAGCGGCCAGGACCTTGTCGATCCGGCGCTCGTCCAGGTCGATCACCTCGAAGCGCCAGCCGAGCGCATCCACATGCTCGCCCGTGTTGGGCAGGTGCTGCAGCTCGCTGATCACCAGGCCGCCGACCGTGTGATAGCTGCGCGTCTCCGGCAGCGTGACGCCCAGAATCTCGGCCATTTCATCGACCGGCATGGAGCCCGCGAGCAGCCAGGAGCCGTCCTCGCGGCGGATGGCGTCGGGCTCCGGCGCCTCGCCGTCGGAGCGGAAGGCCCCGACGATGGCCTCCAGGGTATCGGCCGGGGTCACGACCCCTTCGAAATGCCCGTATTCGTCATGGACGATCGCCATCGGCACCTCCGCATCGCGCAAGGTGGCCAGCGCATCGAGCGCATAGAGCGTATCCGGAATGACCGGGGCCGGCTGAACGTGGCCGCGGATGTCCAGGGGCTGGCCCGACAGCATGGCCGCGAGAAGCTCCCGCGACTGGACGACGCCGATCACGTTGTCGGGCGTGCCCTCGCTGACGGGCAGGCGGGAACGCGGGGTCTCGATCAGCAATTCGCGGATCGCCTCCTCATCGTCGTCCAGGTCGATCCAGTCCACATCCGTGCGAGGGGTCATGAGCCCGCGCACGGTGCGATCACCGAGGCGGAGCACGCCCGAGATCATGCGGCGTTCCTCCTCCTCGATCACGCCGGCGCTCTCGGCCTCGCCGACGAGCATCTTGATCTCCTCTTCCGTGACCGTCGACGAGTCGTCGGACTTGGCCCCGAAGAGACGGAAAATCAGGCTGGTTGAAGCGTTCAGAAGCCACACGGCGGGGGCCGCGACCTTCGAGAGCACCAGCATCATGGGAGCCATGGTGCAGGCGATGCCCTCCGGATTGCGCAAGGCAAGCTGCTTGGGCACCAGCTCGCCGATGACGATGGAGAGATAGGTGATGAGGCCGATCACGATACCGTAGCCGAGAGGCTCGGCCGCACCCCTGGGCATGCCCTCCGCCAGGAGGAACTGGGTCAGCCGGTCGCCGAGCGCCGCGCCCGAGAAGGCGCCGGCCAGGATGCCGACGAGGGTGATGCCGATCTGGACCGTGGACAGGAAGCGGCCCGAATCCTCCATGAGGGTCAGGGCCGTGTTGGCGCCCGAGCGGCCCTGTTCGGCCATGGTCTTGAGGCGGGCCCGGCGGGCGGAAACGATGGCGAGTTCGGAAAGCGCAAAGACGCCGTTGAGGGCGACGAGAGCGAGAGCGATGATCAGTTCGAGCAACGATGCCAGGAGCTGCCGACCGGATCAGGCCGCGTTCTCCCCTTCTGCGGATGATGGGCCTAACATGGAGCGCTGAAGCCCTGCCGTCAATTAAGGCGGGGAGATATCCAATGCGGCAGCCTGCTTTGTTGACAGGAGTGCAAATCCTCTTCAGAGCTTAAACCCAGCCGATGATCCCCGCGGAAGAGACCGGACCTCTCACGTCCGGCGCCGAAGGCGCAACCGCCCCGGAAACGCTCAGGCCAAAGGACCGCGCGGGAGCTGGCACTCTGGAAAGCGGCGACGTTTCAAGCGTCGCCCACCGACGGGCGTAACCTGCCGCAAAAGCGGTGAGGGAAATCTCTCAGGTCTCGGGACAGAGGGGGCGCACAGCAACGGGCCGTCAGGCTCGATGGAACGCGCACCTTTGAGGGAATCCGATGGCCGAGCATGCGCATAGCGACGAGCCGCTT
Organism: Microvirga lupini; assembly: GCA_000517005.1. Classification (GTDB taxonomy): domain Bacteria; phylum Pseudomonadota; class Alphaproteobacteria; order Rhizobiales; family Beijerinckiaceae; genus Microvirga; species Microvirga lupini. Next base: position 104,765 of record KI911934.1, on the reverse strand, counting down.
CTGCAAACCCCGCTCCATGCCGAGCATGTGGCGCTCGGCGCCCGCATGGTGCCCTTCGCCGGCTACGACATGCCGGTGCAGTACCCCACCGGCATCCTGACCGAGCACAACTGGACCCGCGAACATGCGGGCCTGTTCGACGTCTCGCATATGGGCCAGGCCTTCCTCGTCGCCGAGGACAAGAGCCACGAGACCGTGGCCAGGACCCTCGAGACGCTGATTCCCGCCGACGTCCTGAACCTCAAGCCGAACCAGCAGCGCTATTCGCAGCTTCTGGCGAACGATGGCGGCATTCTCGACGACCTGATGGTCACCCGCGTCGGCGCCCCCGGTCATGAGGGCTGGCTCTATCTGGTCGTGAACGCCTCCATGAAGGAGGCCGATTACGCCCATATCCAGGCTCGCCTGCCCAAGGGTGTTTCCCTGAACCCCAGGGACGGCTTGGCGCTGATGGCGCTCCAAGGGCCTTCGGCCGAGGCGGTGCTCGCCAAGCTTGCGCCTGAGACCGCCACGTTGCCCTTCATGATGTCGGCCGATGTGCAGATCGACGGCATTCGGTGTCACGTCTCCCGCTCCGGCTACACGGGCGAGGACGGATTCGAGATCTCCTGCCATGCCGCAGATGCCGCCAAGCTCTGGAACACGCTTCTCGCCGATCCGGAGGTGAAGGCCATCGGCCTGGGTGCGCGCGATTCGCTTCGCCTCGAAGCGGGCCTGTGCCTCTACGGCCATGATATCGACACCACCACTTCGCCCATCGAAGCGGGCCTGATCTGGTCGATCCAGAAGCGGCGCCGCGAGGAGGGGGGCTTTCCAGGAGCCGAGCGCGTCCAGCGCGAGATCAAGGACGGGGCTGCGCGTGTTCGCGTCGGCATCAGGCCCGAGGGCCGTGCTCCGGCCCGCGAGGGAGCCGTCATCACCACGCCCGACGGGCGCGAGGTCGGCACCGTGACCTCCGGCGGCTTCGGCCCCACCGTCAACGGCCCGGTCGCCATGGGCTATGTTGCGAAGGACGTGTCCGCTGTCGGCACGGATCTTCATCTCATCGTTCGCGGCAAGCCGCTGCCGGCCAAGGTCGCGGCCATGCCTTTCGCACCACATCGCTACAAGCGCTAACTTCCAGGGGACATACATGACCATGCGCTATACCAAGGATCACGAATACATCCGCGTCGAAGGCGATGCCGGCGTCGTCGGTATTTCCGACTATGCGCAGAGCCAGCTCGGCGACGTCGTCTTCGTGGAGCTGCCGAGTGTCGGCAAGACTCTGTCGAAGGGTGACGAAGCCGCTGTCGTCGAGAGCGTGAAGGCCGCGAGCGAGGTCTATGCGCCGGTGTCCGGCGAAGTAATCGAGGTCAACAGCGATCTCGAAGCCTCTCCCGGCACGGTGAACGAGGATCCCGCCGGCCGCGGCTGGTTCATGAAGATCCGCCTCACGGACCCGAGCGAGCTCGACGGCCTCATGACCGAAGAGCAGTACCAGGAATTCGTGAAGTCGATCTCGTAGAGTCGAGCGTTCACCGAAACTCTGTCCTCATCCTGAGGAGCCGCGGAGCGGCGTCTCGAAGGAGGGTCCAGAGAGCACTGGAGACGCCTCGCCCATTGAGACGGATTGCTGACGCAATTCTCCTCAGGGTGAGGCTCAGTTGGATACTCTAAGTCAGGCATGGCAATGGCGCACGAATACAAGGCGACGATCCGCTGGATGCGGGGAGCGGACGAGATCTTCTCCGACAACCGTTACAGCCGTGGGCATATCTGGAGCTTCGATGGCGGCATCGAAGTGCAGGGCTCTGCTTCGCCCTCCGTCGTGCCGTTGCCTCTCTCGCGGGAGGACGCGATCGATCCGGAGGAAGCGTTCGTTGCGGCCATCTCCAGCTGCCACATGCTGACCTTCCTGTCGATCGCCGCCAAGAAACGCTTCGTCGTCGATCTTTATGAAGACGAGGCGCTTGGCATCATGACCAAGAACGAGAACGGCAAGCTCTTCGTCTCCAGGGTCACCCTCGACCCGAGAATCGAGTTCTCAGGCGACAAGGTTCCGACGCCGGAGCAGATCGCCGACATGCATCACCTCGCCCACAAGGAATGCTTCATCGCCAATTCCGTTCTCACGGAGATTGTCGTGGCCGGCATTCCCTCGCACTAACTCACCCAAGGTTTTTTGCCGATGCGCTATTTGCCTTTGTCCGACACCGACCGCGGCGAGATGCTCGCGCGGATCGGCGTCAACCACGCCGATGAGTTGTTCGCCGATGTGCCGAAGAACCTCCTCCTGAAGGAGCCGGTGGATCTGCCGCGCCGCAAGGGCGAGCTGGAGGTGGAGCGCATCCTCTCCCGCATGTCCGCGAAGAATATCTCGGCCTCCTCCGTGCCGTTCTTCGTCGGCGCCGGTGCCTACAAGCACCATGTGCCGGCGACCGTCGATCACCTGATTCAGCGCTCCGAGTTCCTGACGAGCTACACGCCGTATCAGCCCGAGATCGCACAGGGCACGCTGCAATATCTCTTCGAGTTCCAGACGCAGGTCGCAGCCCTCACCGGCATGGAAGTGGCGAATGCCTCCATGTATGACGGCTCCACCGGCACGGGCGAGGCGGTGCTCATGGCGCATCGCGTCACCAAGCGCCGCAAGGCCGTCCTCTCCGGCGGCCTGCATCCGCATTATGCCGACGTGGTGAAGACGCTCTCCGACATGGCGAGCGACGAAACCGTCACCCTGGCGCCGGACGTGGCCGGCACCGAGGACATTCTCTCGCAGATCGACGACACGACATCTTGCGTCGTCGTGCAGTCGCCGGACGTGTTCGGCAACGTGCGCGACCTGAAGCCGATTGCCGAGAAGGCGCACAAGCATGGCGCGCTGCTGATTGCGGTGTTCACGGAAGCCGTGTCGCTCGGCCTCGTGGCTTCGCCCGGCAGCCAGGGCGCCGACATCGTGGTGGGCGAGGGACAGTCGATCGGCAATGCGCTGAACTTCGGCGGTCCTTACGTCGGCCTCTTCGCCACGCAGTCGAAGTTCATCCGCCAGATGCCGGGCCGCCTCTGCGGCGAGACGGTGGATGCGGACGGCAATCGCGGCTTCGTGCTCACCCTCTCCACCCGCGAGCAGCATATCCGCCGCGACAAGGCGACGTCGAATATCTGCACGAATTCAGGGCTCTGCTCGCTGGCCTTCACCATTCACATGACGCTGCTCGGCGAGAAGGGCCTGACGCGGCTTGCGCGCATCAACCATGCCAATGCGGTGAAGCTGGCGGATCAGCTTAGCATGGTGAAGGGCGTCGATGTGCTCAACAAGACGTTCTTCAACGAATTCACCGTGAAGCTGTCGAAGCCTGCGGCCGAAGTGGTGGAGCGTCTCGCCGAGAAGGGCGTGCTCGCGGGCGTGCCCGTCTCGCGCCTCCTGCCGGGTGCCGGCCTCGACAACCTGTTGCTCGTCGCTTCCACCGAAGTGAACACCGATGATGACCGCGCAGCCCTTGTCGCCGCCTTGAAGGAGGTTCTGTGATGTTGAACCGCCAGGGACGCCCCTCTTCTGCCGGAGAAGCCGGCACCACCACGCATCCGACCTTCACGGGCAACAAGGCGCTCGCGCAGATCGAGCCGCTGCTCTTCGAGATCGGGCGCTATGATACGACCGGCGTCGACCTCGACGAGCCGGAGGATTTTGAGCCGCGCCTCGGAGGGCTGGAGCGCAAGGAAGCCATCGGCCTGCCGGGTCTCTCCGAGCCCGAGACCATGCGCCATTACGTACGCCTCAGCCAACAGAATTACGGCATCGATACGGGACTCTTCCCGCTCGGTTCCTGCACCATGAAGCACAATGCGCGTCTCAACGAGCGCATGGCGCGCCTGCCCGGGTTCTCCGATGTGCATCCGCTGCAGCCGGTCTCGACCGTGCAGGGCGCGCTGGAACTCATGAACGAACTCGGGCGCTATCTGATCACGCTCACCAACATGACGGCCGTTGCTTTGTCGCCGAAGGCCGGCGCCCATGGCGAGCTCTGCGGCATGATGGCGATCAAAGCCGCCATCAAGGCCAAGGGCGAGGGCGCAACCCGCAACGTGGTGCTCGTGCCCGATTCGGCCCATGGCACGAACCCGGCCACCGCCGCGCTCATCGGCTTCAAGGTGAAGCCAGTGCCGGCCCGCGAGGACGGCTGGGTGCATGTGGAGGACGTGAAGAAGCTGCTAGGCCCCGATGTGGCGGCGATCATGCTCACGAATCCCAACACCTGCGGCCTCTTCGAGCCCCAGGTGGCGGAGATCGCCAAGGCGATCCACGACGCTGGCGCCTATTTCTACTGCGACGGTGCGAACTTCAACGCCATCGTGGGCAAGGCGAAGCCGGGCGATCTCGGTGTCGATGCCATGCACATCAACCTGCACAAGACCTTCTCGACGCCTCACGGCGGCGGCGGTCCGGGCTCCGGCCCGGTGGTGCTCTCCGCACGCCTCGCGCCCTTCGCGCCGGTGCCGTTCGTGCGCGCGGGCAAGAATGGTTTCGAGCTCGTCGAGCAGGAAGCGGATGCCGTTGAAAAGCCCTTTGGCCGCATGACCGCCTTCCACGGCCAGATGGGCATGTATGTGCGCGCGCTCTCCTACATGCTGTCGCACGGTGCGGATGGCATGAAGCAGGCCTCTGAGGATGCCGTGCTCAACGCCAACTACATCCGCGCCGGCCTGTCGGATCTCCTCTCGCTGCCCTTCGGTAACAAGCCGTGCATGCACGAGGTCCTGTTCGACGATGCGTGGCTCAAGGACACGGGCGTGACTACGCTCGACGTGGCGAAGGCCATGATCGACGAGGGCTATCACCCGATGACCATGTACTTCCCGCTGGTGGTGCATGGCGCCATGCTGATCGAGCCGACGGAATCCGAATCGAAGTCGTCCCTCGACCTCTTCATCGCGACGCTGCGCGACCTCGCCATGGCTGCCAAGGGCGGCGACAAGGAACGCTTCACCGGCGCCCCCTGCCACGCCCCGCGCCGCCGCCTCGACGAGACCCGCGCCGCCCGCAATCCGGTGCTCAAATGGACCCCGCCCGAGCCGGTGGCGGAAGCGGCGGAGTAAGAGCCGTCGTCCTTTACGATCAAGAGAGTGCCGCCCGGTGGGCGGCATTTTCATTTGCGCATCTGTCGAGCTTTGTGGCCGAGCAGCTATGTCGCAGAGCCTACATGTTCGAAGAGGAGGCAAATCGCTCGATCTTGTCTATGCATGTTGTAACGTAACCGCAAAACGGCATGATGCCGGACAAGCTTTTGCAGGCTTGGGCTCCAGCGCAGCAATGCTTTGCGGGTGAGGGCTCTCGATTGAGCGGATCAGTTCGTTAAGCAGGCCGCGCTCCGACATCGTGACTGGCGAAGATAGGCTCGATGACGGCTTCCAAGAACGCTTCCAGCTATCGCCCTGAGACCCAGGGAATTCGTACGATTGGCGCCCTGCTCGTTGCCGTCTTCCATATCTGGGGCGGGCGCGTATCCGGAGGCGTCGACGTCTTTTTCGTCATCTCGGGTTTTCTCATCACCGGTTCACTTTATCGGGAGATTGAGACGACCGGGACAATCGGTATCTTTTCTTTCTGGGGTAGGATCCTGAAGCGAACCGCGCCTCTGGCCTGCTTGGTCCTGACCCTCACGCTTTTGGCGGCATTCCTATGGATGCCGAGGGCGCGGGTGAACGGCTTTCTTGTTGAGATTTTGTACAGCGCTATTCATCTCGAGAATATCAAGCTCATGATGAACGCGGTCGATTATCTCGCGCGGGAAGAAGCTCCCAGTCCAGTTCAACAATTCTGGGCGCTCTCCGTCAAGATGCAGTTCTATGTCATCTGGCCCTTTCTGTTGCTTGCGGCGACATCCCTCTCAAAGAATCACCGTTCTTACGGCTCTGTTGTCGCCACCTTGGTCTGTGTTTTCCTGGCGTCTTTTGCCTATTCAGTCATCGAGACCGGGCGCAATCCTTCCCAGGCTTATTTCAATATGCTGGCGCGTGTGTGGGAGTTTACCCTTGGAGGCATCATTGCCGTCATCCTTCCGCAGTTGAAGCTTTCGTCAAGCGCTCGCCTTTGCGCAGGATGGATCGGCCTCCTGGCCATCGTCAGTTGCGGTTTCGTCTTCTCCAGATCCGCTCACTTTCCCGGATATGTCGCGCTTTGGCCGACAGTCGGAGCAGCTCTCGTTCTTATATCCAGGGACAGTCGGTCACGGCTAGGAGTGGACAGGCTCTTGGCATCCAAGCCATTCGTCACTTTGGGCGATATTTCATTTTCTTTCTATCTCTGGCATTGGCCAGTCCTGATCTTCGTCATGTTGATACAGGCGAGGACAAAAGTAGGACTGTTCGGGGGATTGAGCGTTATCGGCATCGCTCTGTGCGGGGCCTATATAACCATGCGCTGGTTCGAGCAGCCGGTCATGCGATCGCAGATCGGTCAGCGGAGAGCATGGCACCTCCATGCCATGGCTGCACTGCTTGCGGTGCCGGTTGTTGCCCTTTCCGCACTATGGCTCGTCACGAACCAAATGGCAGAGATAAGTCAGAAGGAAGTGGTGGAACGCAGGCTTCAGGATTATCCTGGCGGTGAACACCCGATCGCACTCGCCACGACCGTCAAAGCGGGAATCCCGATCTATCCGACGCCTGCAGCCGGTAAAGGCAAGCATGCCAATCGGTGTCAGCAGAACGAGAAAGATCCCGAGGTCCGGACCTGCGATTATGGTGTCATCGCGGAGGCCCGAAAGACGATCGCGCTCGTAGGCGGCTCGCATGCGGAGCATTGGCTGCCGGCACTCGAAAAGCTTGCGTATGAACATAAGTGGAGAATTGTCGCCGTCACGAAGAGTGCATGTCCTTTTGTGCCTGTCAGAAAAGGCAATCCTTCATGCGAGCAATGGAACAGGGATGTGCATGGCATTCTAGCAAGGATTAAGCCAGACGCGGTTTTTACGACATCATCCCGGCGCGGAACGATTTCGGCAAAGCCGAACGAGTACTTGCCTGTCGGGTATCTGGAGCAATGGGAGCGCCTTGCTGAAAGCGGCATCTCTGTCATCGCGATTCGCGACAATCCCAAGATGGAACAGGGAGTGCTCGAGTGCGTAGAGGCTAATGCACACGACATCGCCAAGTGCTCGTTGCCTCGTATGCGGCTGATTGGCACCGATCCGAGTATTCTGCTCAGCTCAAAGCCCGGGAATGTCAGTTTCATCGATCTCACTGATCGATTTTGTGATGAGAGGCTATGCTATCCTGTCGGCGGCAATGTGCTGATCTTTCGCGATACACATCATATCACAATCGAATATGCACGAACGCTGGCCGCGCCGCTCGGAGAAAGAATGCGGCAAGTTCGTCCGGATCTGTTCTCTGTGGAGGCTCAGGTGATTTCGGGTAAGCTGGCAGGAGAAGGCCTCGCAAACTAACCCGGGACGCCGGTGGAGCGTAGGCAACAGGACCTCACTTTTAGAGCTCCTCTGCAAGCATTGACATCCTGTGGAGGATGGCCTGTGCTCCCGCTTGCCGTAGTTTCTCGGCATGTTCCGGACCGCAATGGCTGCCGCCGACGAAGCCGATGACGCGCATTCCGGCAGCAAGCGCCGCCTGAACGCCTGCGGTGGAGTCCTCGATGACCAGGCAGTCCTCGGGACGCGCGTTCATCTGGTTCGCGGCGTGCAGAAACAGATCCGGTGCCGGTTTGCCGCGCGCCACTTGGGTCGAGCTGAAGATATTCTCGAACAGGTCTGCCAGACCTGTGACGCGCAGCGACAGAGCAATCCGCTCCGGGATGGAGGATGAGGCGACGCAGCGCGGGAAGGGGAGGGAGAGAATGGCGTCACGTACGCCTTCGATCGGCTTCAGGTCCGTTTCGAAGCGCTTGAACAGGGTGCGGTTGAGCCGTTCCGTGAAATCGTCGGGAAGCCTGATCCCGCGTTCCGATTCGATGCGCGTGATCTGGTCCTTGACGCTGACGCCGGTGAAGTCGCGGGCCACCTCTTCAGCGGTGTAGGGCGCGCCGCATTCCGTCAGGATCTCCGCGTCGATCCGGCAGCTCAAGGGTTCCGAATCGACCAGGACGCCATCGCAATCGAAGATCAGCAGCATGATATTCTCCAAACAAAAGGCCGCCTCGAAGGGCGGCCTTTGAGGTCTTTCGTCCGGAACGACGCTCTTACTGCAGCTTCCTGCGCACGTCGTTTAGGCTCTGCGTCACGAACGAGGCGGCGGTGGCGCCGGTGATCTCGTCGCGCAGGACGCGCTCGGAGGCCTTGATGGCGGCATCCACGGCGGCGGCGCGTACCTCGGCGGAGGCCTGAGCCTCGGCCTGGGCGATCTTCGCCTCGGCAGTGGCCGTGCGGCGCTTCACGAAATCGGCCATCTTCTCCTGGGCCTCGCGGGCGAGGCGCTCGGCCTCGTCGCGGGCGGTGGAGACGATGTCGGCAGCCTCGCGCTCGGCAGCGGCGCGCTTGGCCTCGTATTCCTTCAGGAGCCGTTCGGCGTCCTGGCGCAGGCGCTTGGCCTCGGCCAGTTCGTCGGCGATGCGCTTGCCGCGGGAATCGAGCTGGTTGAGCACTTTCCCGGGAACGCCGTAATAGAACAGAATGCCCCAGAAAATGACGAAGGCGACCGCGACCCAGAATTCAGCGCTTTGTAACATGCGGACCTCCCGATCAGGCCTTGATCTGGTTGAGAGCGGCTTCGACCTTCTGCGGGGCCGGAGCCTTGCCGGTCAGGCGCTCGATGATGGCGGAAGCCGTATCGCGGGCGATGGCATCCACGTGGCTCATGGCCTCCGCCTTCTTGGAAGTGATCGTGGCCTCGGCCTCGGCCAGACGCTGGTTCAGATCGGCCTCGAGGGCCTTGCGCTTCGCGTCGCTCTCGGCCGCGAGCTTGGTACGGGTCTCTTGCGCGAGAGCCTGTGCGCGGCCTTTAGCCTCGGCGAGAGCCTTCTCGTAAGCGGTGCCGGCTTCTTCCGCGCGGGATTTCATGGCGGCCGCGTCGTCGAGATCGTTGGCGATCATCGCGCGGCGGTTCTCGATGATTCCGCCCAGACGCGGGAGGACCAGCCGTGAGAGCAGGGTGTAGAGCACCACGAAGGTGATCGCCAGCCAGAGGAGCTGACCACCGAAGGTTTCCGTCGCGAAGGGCGGGAATCCGACATCTTCGTGAGCGCCGCCGTGAGCCTCTGTTGTGGCATGGGTCGTCTGAGCCTGAGCCATGGAGCAGATCCTAAAGGATAAAGAATCCTACAAACGTGAATGACGGCGGTTCAATCCGCCGTCACCCTTGTCGAGGCGAAGCAAGCGCCTTAGCGCGCCTCAGCCTCCCGATCACCGTTTTGAGATTAGGTGAAGAGCAGAACGAGAGCGACGACGAGGCAGAAGATGCCGAGACCTTCTGCGAGCGCCGCACCGATGAAGGCGCGTGCGAACTGGCCGTCGGCCGCCGACGGGTTGCGCAGAGCGCCGGAGAGGAAGTTACCGAAGATGTTGCCAACGCCCATAGCGGCGAGACCCATGCCGATGCAGGCGGGGCCCGCGCCGAGGAACTTGAAAGCAACCGGATCCATTGTGATCTCCTTGGGAATACTGTGATCGGGAGGGAAGGGGTAACTCAGCGCAGACCTAGTGGCCCGGGTGCAGCGCGTCGTTGAGGTAGATGCAGGTCAACACCGTGAAGACATAGGCCTGCAGAGCGGCGACGAGGAACTCGAGCGCCATGAGAGCAACCGCCATGAGAAGCGGCAGCGGAGCGAGGATCGTCAGGGCACCGCCGGCGCCGAGCAGCGCCACGACGAAGCCAGCGAAAACCTTAAGCGCGATGTGTCCCGCGAGCATGTTCGCGAAGAGACGCAGGGACAGCGAAATCGGGCGGGAGAGGAACGAGATGAGCTCGATGACCACGATGAAGGGCAGGAGCCATACCGGCACGCCTGACGGCACGAAGAGGCCGAGGAAGTGGGTGCCGTGCTTCATGAAGCCGTAGATCACCACCGTGCCGATGACGAGCATGGCCAGGGCGAAGGTGACGATGATGTGGCTGGTGACCGTGAAGAAGCCCGGGATCATGCCGAGCAGGTTGGCCGTCAGCACGAACATGAAGAGGGAGAAGACGAGGGGGAAGAACTTCATCCCCTCCTTGCCTGTCGCATCGACCAGGGTGTTCGCGACGAAATCGTGCAGGACTTCGGCCACGGACTGGGCGCGGCCCGGAACGACGGCGCGCTTGCGCGTGGCGTACAGCAGGCCGCCCACGATCACGGCGGCGGCGCCGATCATGAACAGGGACGAATTGGTGAAGTTGATGACCGGAATGATGGGCTTGATCTGGAATTGTTCGATCGGGCTCGCCATGATCCGCTCTCAAAGTTCGATGTTATCAAATGCCGTTCGGCGTTCGAAAGTCCGGTCCGTCAGCGCTTGTCGTCATACCGGGCCGACTTTACCATCCCGGCTGCTCGCATCAGGTTGAGCATCCCGGCGCAGAAGCCGAGTATCAGACAAACGATCAGACCCCAAGGGGAAGTCCCGAACAGGCGGTCGACAATCCAACCCAGAATTCCACCGGCCGCGACTCCTGCAACGAATTCGGCCGAGAGCCTGAAGGCTTGGCCGAGAGCGCTGGAATCTGACGTCGGACGGGCGCGAGGTTCTGACTCGGCTCGCTGCGCGGATGCTTGGGAGATCCGTGCGTCGAGAGACTTCAGCCTCGCTGACAGGTCGGCATCGTCGGCGCTGCCCGGTTTCCGCTCATTGTCACCGTTCCGCTCGTGAGGGTCCGCCATCGCGATCTCCTTTGAAGCGTTGCGGGAAAATGCTTGGAAGCCCAGCCCCGAAAGCCGGGCGCACCATATGAGCGGGGGTCCCCCCTGTCAAGAACCGTCTGAAAAGATCTAAGCCTTTGAAATCGCTATGAGAACGGTGTTTTCGAGCGGCCCCGGGCTCAAAGCGCACATGTTTTTAAGGCTGAAGCAAGGCAAGGCTGAAAGCCTTACAGCATCGGACCTAGAAGTGGATTCCACTTCTAGGACCCATCCGATGCTTCCATTCTGAGCTAGCGCATCGTTGAGAGCGGACCCGAAGGGCCACGCCAGTGAAAACCGGGACCACTTTTCGCTGGCCCGGCCCGCTGGGTCCGCACGATGCGCTAGGCTACCTCAAGAATGCGCTCGGCGCTCTGCAGGTCGACGGAGACGAGCTGCGAGACGCCCCGTTCGGCCATGGTAACGCCGAAGAGGCGGTCCATCCGCGCCATGGTGATCGGGTTGTGGGTGATGACCACGAACCGGGTCTCGGTCTGGCGGGCCATATCCGCCAGGAGGTCGCAGTAACGCTCCACGTTGGCGTCGTCGAGCGGCGCGTCCACCTCGTCGAGCACGCAGATCGGCGAGGGATTCGTGAGGAACACGGCGAAGATCAGCGCGGTGGCCGTCAGGGCCTGCTCGCCGCCGGAGAGCAGGGTCATGCTCTGTGGCTTCTTGCCGGGCGGGCGGGCGAGGATTTCGAGGCCCGCTTCCAGCGGATCGTCCGAATCGACCAGGGTCAGTTCCGCCGTGCCGCCGCCGAACAGGGTGGCGAAGAGGCGCTTGAAGTGGTTGTTCACCACGTCGAAGGCGGCCAGCAGGCGCTCGCGGCCCTCGCGATTGAGGCTGCCGATGGCCTGGCGCAGGCGCTTGATGGCTTCGACGAGGTCGTCGCGCTCGCCGGCGATGCCGTTGTATTTGGTCTCGAGCTCGGTCAGCTCCTCGTCGGCCCGCAGGTTGACGGCGCCGAGGCGCTCCCGGTCGTTCTTGAGGGAGTGAAGCTTGGTCTCGATCTCCCCGTGGGAGGGCAGCTCGACGCCTTCCTTCAGGCCCGCAAGCTCGATGAGCCCGGCCGGCGTCGTTTCCAGGTTTTCCGCAATGGCACGAGTGATCTCGGCCAGCCGGGCAATGGCGGCCTCGTGGCGCGCCTGGGAACCGGCGCGGGCCTCGCGGGCCGCGGATAAAGCCTCCAGGGCGGCGCGGGCGGCGCGGTCTGACTCGGCGAGGGCCGTCTCGGCATCGGCGAGGTGGTCGGCAGCTTCCTTGCGCTTCGCCTCGGCCTCTTCAACCTCGGCGATGAGGGCGCGGCGGCGCTGGAGATAGGTGTCGGGCGCTTCCAAAAGGCGCTGGTGCTCGTCCTGCGCCCGCTCCAGGCGCTCGCCAAGATCCTCGAACGCTTTGGCGGCGCGGGCGGCGCGCTCGGTCCAGAGGCGGATATCGGCGGCAATCGAATCCTGTCGGCGGCGGCGCAGCTCGGCCTCGTGCATGAGGGATTGCAGCGCGGCTCGGGCCTCGGAGGCGGCCGCCCGGCGCTCGGCCACGCGGGTGCGCTCTTCGAGCAGATGGCTTTCGAGATCGGGCGCGGGAGCGAGGTCCTGCAGGGCGCTTTCCGCATCCTGCACGCGTTCCAGCGCTTCCGCCTCGCTCTCCGAGAGGCGGGCGAGGCCTTCCTGCAGGGCCGAGCGACGCTGGCCGAGCTCGGCTTCTTTCCGCTCAGCCATGCTAAGCCGCGTGCGGGCGGCATCGAGCGCTTGGCGGGTCTGCCGGGCGGCCTCGATGGCCTGCATTTCATGGGAGGCCGCCTTGCGGACGGCCTCAACCGCCGCTTCCGCCTCATGACGCAGGTGCTCGGCCTGCTCGCGGGCTTCCGCAGCCTCGTGCTCCAGATCGCCGAGGCGATTCTTTTCCGCCAGGCGGCGGGCGGCCGGAGAGGGCGCCTCGGCTGCGGCGGTAAAGCCGTCCCAGCGCCACAGGTCGCCTTCCTGCGTGACGAGGCGCTGGCCGGGCTTCAGGAGGCCACGCAGGTGAAGCCCGTCGGCCTTGCTCACCACGCCGATCTGGCGCAGGCGACGCTGAAGGGCAGCCGGAGCCTGAGCGAGGTCCGCCAGGGAGCGAACGCCTTCCGGCAGGGCCGGATCGTTCTCGCCGGCATGGGTCTCGGCCCAATGGTGAGGCGCCGAAGGGTTGATCGAGGCTTCGAGGTCGTCGCCGAGGGCCGCGCCCAAAGCCGTCTCGTAGCCTTTCTGAACTGTGATCTGATCGACGGCCGGGGGCCAGAGGTCGCTGGTCGCGGAGGTAACGAGCTTGGCGAGCGTGCGTGCCTCGGTCTCGAGGCGCTGCGCCTTGCGTTCGGCCTCATTGAGGGGCTGGCGCAGGCGATTCTCGGCTTCGCGGGCAACCGACAGGGTCTCGCGTGCCTCGATCACCGCCTCCTCGGCGCCCTGGGCCGTTTCCTCGGCGATCGCCATCTCCTCGCGCAGATCGTCGAGGGAGGGGCCGTCCTCGGGCGAAGCGGAGAGCGTCGCGATCTCGCGCTCGAGCCGCTCCTTCTCGGATCGGAAACGCGAGGCGCGCTCCATCTCCTCGCGCACGGCGCGCTCCAGGGCGGCCCTGCGGGCATTGAGGTCGGAGGTCTGGGCCTGGAGAGCACTCAAGGCGGCTTCGGCTTCCGCCAGCTCGGCCTCGGCGGTTTGCAGGCGTTCCTCGGCCTCGGCGCGGACATCGTCCGCCCCGTCGGTAGTGAGCGCGATTTCGGCGGCTTCCGATTGAAGGCGCTCGATGGTGGCCTCGGCGTCCGTGCGCTGTGCCGCCTCGCGGGCGATGTCGCGGTTGAGATCGCCGATATGGCGCTCAAGCTCGACCACGCGCTCCTTGGAACGACGCTCTTCCGATTCGAGCTCGGTGCGGGCATGGGTTAGTCGCTGCAGGGCGGCGGCTGCGGCGGTCTCCGCCTGCCGCAGGGCCGGAATGCCATGGGCGGCGACGGCTTGGGCGGTGGCGGCCCGGGTCTGCTCCTCGGTGGCGTCGGCAACCGCCTTGAGATCCTCGGCGACCTGACGCTCGGCGGTGGCAGCCTGCTCCCGCGCCTCGGCGAAGCTGATGGCGTACATCAGGGCTTCGAGGCGGCGGATTTCGGCCGAGAGGTTCTTGTAGCGGGAGGCCTGGCGGCCCTGGCGCTTCAGGCTCTCGATCTGGCTTTCCAGCTCGCGGATCACGTCCTCGACGCGAACAAGGTTGTCCTCGGCGGCCTTGAGGCGTAGCTCCGCCTCGTGGCGGCGGGCATGAAGGCCGGCGATGCCGGCGGCATCCTCCAGGATTCGGCGGCGGGCCTGAGGCTTGGCGGAGATGATCTCGCTGATCTGGCCCTGGCGGACGAGGGCCGGCGACCGGGCGCCGGTAGCGGCATCGGCAAAGAGGATCTGCACGTCGCGGGCGCGGACTTCCTTGCCGTTGACCCGGTAGGTGGAGCCTTCCTCGCGCTCGATCTTGCGGGAGATTTCCAACAGGTCCGTGTCGTTGAAGGCGGCGGGCGCGGTGCGCTCGGCATTGTCGATGGTGAGCATCACCTCGGCCCAGTTGCGGGCCGGTCTGCCGCCGGAGCCGGAGAAGATGACGTCGTCCATCCCGGTGGCGCGCATGTTCTTGTGGGAGTTCTCTCCCATGACCCAGCGCAGGGCCTCGACGAGGTTGGACTTGCCGCAGCCGTTCGGCCCGACGACGCCGGTCAGGCCCGGCTCGATCAGGAAGTCGGTGGGCTCGACGAAGGTCTTGAAGCCTGCGATGCGAAGGCGCGTCAGCTTCATGGACGCGCCTTCCCGTCCCGCCCCTCGGGGGCAGGGTGATGGGGCTTATTCGCCCAGGAGAGGCTTGATGACCTTCTCAATCTCATCGATCGACAGGCTTCCAGGATGACGCTGACCATTGATGAAGAAAGTCGGCGTGGAGTCCACACGGAACTGCTCCATACCCCGGTTCTTCACAGCGTTGACTGCGTCATATAGTTTCTGGTCCTTGAGGCAAGCATCAAATTTTTCCTGTGAAAAACCGGCTTGGCGCATGAGCCCACGCAGAGCGTCGAGCGGCTTGTCCACAAAGGCCCAGTTCCGCTGCTGCTCGAAGAGCAGGTCCGTGATCGGGTAATACTTGTCGTTGCCGTCGCAGCGGGCGAGCATGAAGCCCGCCGTGGCGAGCGGATCGAGGGGGAATTCCCGCAGGACGAAGCGCACCTTGCCGGTGTCGATGTAGCGCTTCTTCAGCTCCGGCCACGTGGTCTTGTGGAAATTGGCGCAGTGGGAGCAGGTCAGCGAGGCATACTCGATGATCGTCACCTTGGCGTTTTCAGGCCCCAGGGCCACGTCGCCGAGGGGCCCCTGGACCGCGAGGTCCTGAACGGACACGTTCTGAGCGAAGGCCGGAAGGCTCGTGGCGAGATAGGCGGTCGCGGCTGCGGTTCCGAGAAGCTGAAGCGTCTGACGCCGGGTGATCATCGTGGAGGGCTCCTGAAGAGATTTCGTCCTGCGGTAGAATGACTTGGCCTTTGAGGCAAGCGCCGGCTATCTCACGCTTTCGTGCGTGAACCGGAGCTGACGATGGCCTGGCCCAGCCGGTCGAGCGCCGCCTTCAAGGATTCCTCCTCGATGGGCTCAACGGCCCTGTCCACCTTTTCCCTCTCCGCAGGGGTGAGGGTGCGGGCGGCGGGACGCTTCTTCTCAACCCGCCGCACGGGCCCTTGTTTCAGCACCAGCTTTCCGATGCAGCGCCAGCCGTAATAGGTGTTCACCCGGTCGATGACATTGGGGGCGAGGTGCTGGAGTTCGAGGGCGAAGGCGCTCTCGACCCGGATCACGAGGGTCGCCGGATCCGGACGCGCCTCCGGATCGGCATGGGGGGCCTTTCGCTTCCATTCGATCTTGAGCGGCTGGGTGAAGGCGGAGAGCCGCTCGCCGACGATATCGGGCCAGGCCATGATGATATCGGACGTGGCAAAGCCTTGCGCCGCCAGGCTGGGAGACAGGCAGACGTCGAGAAGCTCGGCGAGGGGGCGGGCGAGAGGCCTCGGTCGTCTCATGTTGAATGTCCAAAAGCCGCGTTGGAATATACGGTGTAGAACGCTATTCCAAATCCCATGTTAACGCCCGCCTCGAGCGCGACCAAGCCCGACCCGCAGGATCTTCTCGCCTGGTACGACCGTCACCGGCGGGACCTGCCGTGGCGTGCCAAGCCCGGCGTGACCGCGGATCCTTACCGCGTCTGGCTGTCCGAGATCATGCTGCAGCAGACGACGATCGCGGCGGTCAAACCCTATTACCTGAATTTTCTCGAGCGCTTCCCGACCGTGCAGGCCCTGGCCGAGGCGCCCTCGGATTCGGTCATGCAGGCCTGGGCGGGTCTCGGCTATTATTCCCGCGCCCGCAACCTTCATGCCTGCGCCAAGGCGGTTGTGGATAAGCACAGCGGGCACTTTCCTGCGACCGAGGCCGAACTCCTGAAGCTTCCCGGCATCGGCGCCTATACGGCGGCGGCCGTGGCAGCCATTGCGTTCAACGAAAAGGCGGCGGCGGTGGACGGCAATGTGGAGCGGGTGATGTCCCGCCTCTTCATGGTCGAGGAGCCGCTGCCGAAGGCCAAGCCCCTGATCCGCGCCTTGACCGAGGAACTGGTGCCGGACGACCGGCCGGGCGACTTCGCCCAAGCCGTCATGGATCTCGGCGCCACCATCTGCACGCCCAAGCGCCCGGCCTGCGCACTCTGCCCCTGGATGGTGCCCTGCCGGGCCCGCGCCGAGGGCCTGCAGGAGACCTTTCCGCGCAAGCAGAAGAAGGAGACGGGGCAGCTGCGCAAAGGCGCTGCCTTCGTGGTTCTGCGTGCCGACGACACGATCCTGCTCCGCACCCGTCCGCCGCAGGGTCTTCTCGGCGGGATGGCCGAGCCGCCGACGAGTACCTGGGAACCCGACTACGAGCCGTCCCGCGCCGTGCTCGATGCGCCCATCGAGGCCCGCTGGCAGCGCCTGCCGGGCACGGTGAAACACGTCTTCACCCATTTCCCGCTGGAGCTGACGGTGCTCTTCGCCAAGGTCGCGAAAGGCACGCCCGCGCCCGACGAGATGCGCTGGACGCCGCGCCTTCAATTGCACGAAGAGGCATTGCCCGGCGCCATGAAGAAGGTACTGGTTCATGCGCTGGGGGAGATTCCAGGTCCGAAGGCGAAGGCATCGGATCAGAAGCAGGCGAAGAGGGCCTAAGATCGCTCACACGCGTTGAGTGGCTGTGATGCCCTTCCCCTTGCGGGGAGGGACAGGGTGGGGGTGGTTTGATCGGGTGATCACTCAGGCAAGG
>KI911934.1:83537-87520 GCA_000517005.1 Microvirga lupini | reverse complement strand
TCTCTCCATGGGAGAGGTGAGGCTGTAGCAGCCTTCGTACGCTCTGAATGAAGCGCAGCACTCTGACTTTGCGACTCCTACCCTCAATCCCTCCCGGCAAGGGGGAGGGAGGAAACGCCTTTTTCACCCGCCCACCAACGCCCTCTGATTCTTCTTGAAAAGCGCGGCCAGCGCATTCGCCACCCGCGTCACGTTGGGGCGGCTTCGGCTGCGGCGATGCATGACGAGGAAGACGTCCTCGATCAGGTCGCCTTCCGGCTTCGTCACCTGGATGAGGTCAGGGTCCGAATCGCCGAGCCAGCAGGGGAGGAAGGCTGCGCCCAAGCCCGCCTTCGCCGCCTGATAGCGGATCGGCATGTCGCCGATGCGGGCAGCGATGGTGCGCCCCTGCGCGAACTCGGCCACGTAGGCCGCCTGGCGGGAAAGGGTCGGATCTTCCGGCGGCGCGATGACGGCTTTGGGATTTTCCGTGCGCGCATAGATGGCGAAGGCGATCTGGCCGATTTTTCTGGCCACGAGATCGTCCGTGCCTTCCGGCAGGTTGCGCATCCGCAGGCCGATATCGGCCTCGCCGGAGGCAAGATCGAGCCTGCGCCGGGTCGGGATATAGGCGATCTCCACGGGGGCTGCGGCTTCGTGCAGCTCCGCCGCATAGAGCGACAGGAACAGCGTCACCGAAGCGGTGGCCGTGACCCGCACCGGCGCATCGGGATCGGGCCGGTAGGCCGCGGCCGTTCGCGACACGACGGCGGCCGCGTCGCCCATGGGGCTTGCGGCTTCGAGAATGGCTTGTCCCGCTTCCGTCAGTTCGAGATTGTTGGGCCCGCGCTGGAAGAGGGAGAGGCCCAGCGTCTCCTCCAGCACCTTGATGCGTCGCGCGATGGTTGGCTGGCTCTGGCCGAGCGCCTTCGCGGCGCTGTTCATCGATCCATGAGCCACCACGGCCAGAAAGATCCGCAGGTCGTCCCAGGACGGGTCCGTGAAGGCGAGGTGGAAGGGATCGAGAGACGAAGAAGCCATGACAGGATGCTAAAGCGTTGAACCGGGTTCGGCATAGGGGGATGTTCCGGCCTTTGATGCAGGCCGCACCATCGCGCAAAGGCCGTTCTCCCGCAGCCTGCCAGAAGCGTGGGAGACCTGTTCAGTTTTGACGAGGCGTCAGGCGCCGAGCGCCGGCTTTGGTTCGAGCTGGCTGATGGCAGGAGCGCGGGCAGGCGCGTGAAACGGCTTTGCGTTCGCGCGCAGCTCGCCTTCCATGTCGCATTGCCAGGGCAGAGCACCCGCCGGGAGGTGCTTGCCCAGCGCATCGAGGACGAGCATGGCGATTGTCACGACACCGATGATGACGACGGCGACTGCGGAGGCCTGGCTCGCGAGGCCTGCCTCTTCAAGGTTGTAGAGCACCACTCCGATGGTCTCCGTCCCGGCCGACCAGAGCAGGGCCGAGACGGTGAGTTCGCTGAAGGCGAGCAGGAACGCCATCAATCCGCCGGCGACGGCGGCGGGAAACAGGGAGGGAAGCACGATGCCGAAGAGCCGTTGCGCCAGGCGGGCCCCATCGATAGCTGCGGCTTCCTCCTGTGCGATATCGATCTGCTCCATACCCGCGAGCACGGGCTTCAGCGCCACCGAGAGAAAGCGGGCGAGATAGGCGAAGGGGATGATCCAGGGCGTCGCGTAGAGCGAGATGCGTAAGAGCGGCAGCGGCTTCAGGAACAGGAGAATGCACGCGATGGCGAGCACGATGCCCGGCAGCACATAGGAGATTTCGAGCAGCGACACCGCGAGAATTCTTGATCGTCCCATCAGGCGGATCAATCCGTAGGCAACCGGCACGACGAGCAATGCCAGCACGAGTGCTGCGCCGCCGGCATAAAGCAGCGAATTCGTGAAGGCGCGGATCGTGACGTCCTGACGTGCCAGCACTTCGACGAAATTATCGAGAGTGACCGTCGAGAATGAGAGAGGCATGCCATAGGACGGAACGAGGGCAGCCGCCAGCAGCGACAGGATCGGCAGAACGAGGGTCATGGCGAGGACAAGGCCGATGAAGATCTCGGCCGCGATGCGCGCGCGGCCGAGAGGCCAGAACGGCCTCAGAGGCGTGTCGTCTTCCAGATGCACGCTCTCCTTCGTGGTCAGGAACTGGCTTGCCGCGACGCAGATGATCGCGATGGCCGCAACGAGAAGACCGAGGGCCGACACATCGCCGATCATGCCGGTGCCGAAACTCGACAGACGTCGATAGATGAGAACGGGAAGAGTCAGGTAGTTCACAGGCGCGCCGAGCAGCGCCGGAATGCCGAAATTGCCGATGCCGGCCACGAAGGCGAGCAGGGCTGCACCGACGAGATGCGGGCGCAGCAGCGGCATCAGGTGGTCGATCAGGATGCCCAAGGGTCGCGCGCCGTCGATGCGGGCCGCTTCGGTGACAGCGATTGGAATGCGCTTCAGCCCGGCGCTCATCACCACATAGACGAGCGGCGCATGGTGCAGGCCGAGCACCAGAATGATGCCGCCACGTCCGAGCATCGGGTTGGCGCTGCCGGCTTCAGGTGCCAGGCCGAGCGTGTTCAGGATGGGAGAGGCGGGACCGGCCAGATGCAGAAAGGCGAGCGCGATCACCTGAGGCGAGATCATCACCGACAGGACGAAGAGGAACGAGGCGACGCGGCGCCCGCGGATATCGGTGATTCCGAGGACGAGCGCCATCGCGGTGCCGAGCGGCAGAGCCAGGAGCGTCGACAGAAGCGCCGTTTCCAGCGTCGCGCGGGCCGCCTTCATGGCCGAGCGGCCGGACAGCGCCGAGAGCATGGCGTCGGGAGCGAAGTCGCCGCCGGGAAAGAGCGCCGCCGACAGCAAACGGATTGCGGGCAGGACGTCGAAGGCGAAGACGATCAAAGCGACAAGAGCGAGGAGGCCGAAACCTCCCCGCTCCAGGAACGACTTGCTCTGGATGCGATGTCTCACTGTCCGAAGATGTCGGCGAAGGCCGCCTTGTTCTTGGTTTCATCCGCGAGCGCTTTGGCCGCGTCGAAGCTCATGACCTTGATCTGCTCGCGCGCCGGATAGCCGGCCGGCAGCGCGACGGCGGGATGGGCCGCGATGTAGCCTTGCTTCAGCGCCAGTTCCTGCCCCTCCTTCGAGAGCAGGAAATCGACGAAGGCGCGGGCAGCGTCCGGGTTCTTCGTGCTCTTGAGAATGGCGACGGGCTCGGACACGGCCGAGACGCCTTCCTTCGGAAACACGAATTCTACCGGCGCGCCCTTGGCCTTCTCGCGGATCGGCATGTAGTCGACGATCACGCCATAAAGCTTCTGGCCGCCGGCCACCTGCTTGAGCACGTCGCCGTTGCCTCCGCCCGCGACGGCATCGTTGTCCTTGAGCTTCTCGTAATATTTCCAGCCGCCGTCCATATTGCCGGTCAGCGTCGCGGCATGGATGAGGGCTGCGCCCGAGGTGAGCGGGCTCGGCATGACGAGCTGACCCTTGACCTCCGGCCTGGTGAGATCCTGCCAGGAGGCCGGCTTGAAGCCCGCCTTGGTGTTGTAGGCGATGCCCGTGGTGATCAGCTTGGTGGCGAACCAGAATTTTTCGGCGTCGTGCGTGCCGGCCGGATAGGCCGAGACGTCGGCCTTCTCGTGCGCCAGGAGGCGGCCCTCCTTCTTCAATCCCTCCATGGTGACGCTGTCGGCGATCAGCAGCACGTCGGCCTGGGGCTGTCCGGCCTCGAACTCGGCGCTGAGTTTCGCGAGGATCTTCGGGGTTCCGTCGCGCACGAAGGAGACGTTGACCCCCGGATGCTTCGCCTTGAAGGCGTCGATGGTCTGCTGGGCGTCCGTGTTGGGCTGGCTCGTATAAAGGACGAGGTTGCCGGAGAGCCCCTGGGCCTGCGCGAAAGCGGGCGCGAGGGCGACGAGCAAAGGCAGGAGGCGCTTGAAGGACACGGGGCAATTCCTCTCTTTGGATAAGGCTTCCCCGCG
>KI911934.1:76724-83437 GCA_000517005.1 Microvirga lupini | reverse complement strand
CGGTGTTGGATGACGCCTCTGTGACGAAAAGGTTAGTGCGGCAAACGAAAAGGGCCAGCGCAGGGCTGGCCCTTTAAATGATTTGGGTAGCTTCTGGAAGCTGTCAGGCCGCCATTTCGGCCCGAACCTTCGCCCTGAACTCGTCGATGGAGACGAGCTTGCCCTGCCGCTCCACGTGCCAGAAGGTCCAGCCGTTGCAGGAGGGGAACCCTTGGGTCAGCGCGCCGATCTTGTGGATCGAGCCGACGATGGCGCCGAGCGCCAGGGTGCCGTCGGCGCGCACCACCGCCTTGTGACGGCGGCGCTCGTCCACCAGCGTCTCGCCCGCCTTCACAAGGCCGCTCTCGATGAGCGACAGGAAGGGCACGCGCACCTCCGTGCGTTTTTCGGGGGCTGCCGAAATCGACACGTCGGAGAGCGGCTCGACTGCGTCGATTCGGGCCCGCGCCGCCTTGGCATAGGTCGAATCGCGCTCGAGGCCGATGAAGTTCCGCCCGAGCATCTTGGCTACCGCGCCGGTCGTGCCGGAGCCGAAGAAGGGATCGAGCACCACATCGCCGGGATTGGACGACGAGAGCAGGATGCGCGCGAGCAGTGCCTCCGGCTTCTGCGTCGGGTGGACCTTACGGCCCTGGGCATCCTTCAGGCGCTCGTCGCCGGTGCAGATCGGGATGAACCAGTCCGAGCGCATCTGCACGTCTTCGTTGCCAGCTTTCAGCGCATCGTAATGGAAGGTGTAGCCCTTCGAATCCGCGCTCTTCGAGGCCCAGATCATGGTCTCGTGCGCATTCGTGAAGCGACGGCCCTTGAAGTTCGGCATCGGATTGGCCTTGCGCCATACGATGTCGTTCAGGATCCAGAAGTTCAGGTCCTGCAGGGCCGCGCCCACACGGAAGATGTTGTGATAGGAGCCGATGACCCAGAGCGTCGCGTTCTTCTTCATCACGCGGCGCACGGCGAGAAGCCAGGCGCGGGTGAACGCGTCGTAATCGGCAAAGCTCGCGAACTTGTCCCAGTCGTCGTCGACGGCATCGACGAGGCTCTGGTCGGGGCGCGTCAGCGCCTGTTCGAGCTGGAGATTGTAAGGCGGATCCGCGAAGACCACGTCGACGCTCTCAGGTGGGAGCTTCTCGAGATTGGCGATGCAGTCGCCGAGAAGGATCTCATTGAGAGGAAGAGACGGCGGCAGAACGGAGAGGGGCGCTTTACGCCCCGTCCGAGGAGCCGGCGCAGACCGCCCGGTACGCGAGACATGGATCCGGGAGGCGGCGCCGGCAGCCCCGGTACGCAAGGTACCCATGGGTGATCACCGGTTACGCAACTGACACTCCGGATCATGAGGGGATAGGGTAAAGAGGAGGTTTCCAAACGCGCGAAAAACCAAATATTTTGGATCGGCAAAACTTGCCTACTCTTTGAAAATATTGGGTTTTTTCGTTAATCAGCGTTAAGGGAGGTTACAGGTCCAGTAACCCTTGGCGCAGGGGTGAAAAACTCAGGCGATGGTATGGGCAGGGACCCTTGCTCGCAATCACCGTGAGATGCGCCTTGGTGCTGTAGCCCGCGTTGCTGGCAAAACCATAGGCAGGATAAGTGTTCCCAAGCCGCGTCATCATGCGGTCGCGGATCACTTTCGCCACGATGGACGCCGCCGCGATCGAGGCGATGTGCGAATCACCCTTGATGATCGCTTCCGTCGCGCAGGGCAGGCCAGGGGGATCGTTGCCGTCGACGAAGGCGATGTCCGGCTTGCAGGGCAGGGCGGCGAGCGCCCGGCACATGGCGAGCAGCGAGGCCTGCCGGATGTTGATGGTGTCGATCTCCTGATGCGACACCGAGGCGATGCCGACATGGGAGGTCGCGAGGATTTCCGTGAACAGCGCCTCGCGCTTCGCCGCCGTCAGCGCCTTCGAGTCGGCGAGCCCTTGCGGCACCTTGTCGAGATCGAGCACGACCGCCGCCGACACCACCGGTCCCGCCAGCGGCCCATATTGCCACGCGCGTGAATATACTATTGTCCGGCCTAAGGTGTTCACGGCGGCATGAATTACGTTCATTGGACCCGGTGGACCGCCCAAACGACACACTCGCCGAACTCATATTGCCATTGTACGAAATACTTCTGGAAACGGGTCTCCGAGGGTTTCAGCTCCGAGGATCTAAAGTCCATAAAGTGGAGTGCGATTGGGGAGCGCAGGCCCGGCGCGTAGCCCCACATAGCGCAGAGCCGGGCCTGCGCGGGTCGGTGAACCTGGGCCGTTATATCCAGGGCACTTCCACCGCTCGCCCAGCCCGATTAGGTAGCCCGGCTAACCGTTTCCCCTCAGGCCCCTGATCGTCCATATAGCCGGAAGGCAGGTTCAGCTTGAGTTTGCCAGGCCCTCTGGGGAGCAATCTCCCTAACGCGGTTCCAAGTCCACGGGCCGGCCCCCATCTTGGTGATCTCAGATGTCCAGCAGAACTGATGGATTCATGGTCTGTGGATAGTGTGGATATTGTGAATATCGCCCCAAGGACTCGAGACAGCTCATTGACCAGCGCCCGCTGCCGAGTCCTCGACGGCTAAAACGGCCTAAACAAAGTAACGATCGTTGGCTGGCATGGGGCTTCGACGATTTCAAAGGATTCGCGCGCGGCGTAGAGCGATTTGGACGGATCCTTGTCAACCCTCGGGCCGAGCGAAATTCACCAGGGTTGCGGTCCGAAACAAAAGCAGTCTCCTGTATCCGGTAGCGGCAGGGAACCTGCGAAATTGAACGACGTCAATGGGATTTCTAGGTCTTAAGGGCTCTCAGGCCAACTCTCACGGCGCGCCTTTTCCGTTAGTAGTGACGGCGCAGCAGTTGAGTAACAATGTGGCATGGGCTGTGACCGGCGTCAGCCCATTCGGGTCACGTGACCCGTGCGGCTTACAGGGCTCAAGTTAAAACGGTATGACATAACAATTGGCTGACAGGAGGAAGCGTTGTCGCGTCGACGTACAGCAGAACCCAAGTTTCATGAAACGTTGACGCTACCGGTCATCGGGCGACCAGACGGGATGAGAGTCGTCATCACTGAACATGGTGTCATGCAGATACTCGTTCGCTTCTTTGACGTGCATCGGCATCGACGCAGGAGTCATGCATGGCAACGTAAAGTGTGCCGGTCCGTGGGGCTCCTCTACGATTACACCCTAGCCGTACCCCCGCCTACAGACGCGAGGGCAAGGACCTCCTACCTCAGTGATTTCGTGCAGGCGCTGACCGCCGGAACGACAGGACACGATGGATCGGATACGACAGGTCTTTTTTGGCTGCCAATGAGTTGGAACACCATCGCAGACGTGATCGGCTACGTTAATCAGTTTGCAGATTTCTGCGCCAAAGAGTTGGAAACACCGAGCCTAAATCCAGAGACGGCAGCCAACTTCGCGGAGCGGGTTGCCGCTTACAGGCAGCTTGATATCCGAAACACACACTCCCTGCTGAAGCACCTTGGAAACGCGAAGGCGAATCACAAGATTGCAAACACCTCTCGCGAAGTCGTCGCTCCAAGGGCGCCGAAGGTCACGGAGAAAAGGCCACCATTCTTTCCGAGAGAGAGTTTCCCTATCCTACTGACCCAAGGATTTCGGCGGCGATCTCGGGGCTCGCTCACTGAGCAATACAATCTACGCGACATGATGATTGCGCTCCTTGAGCGGCATGGTGGGCTACGCGCCAGCGAACCATTCCACATGTTCGTGACTGACGTGCGGGAGGATCGACATCATCCCGGCCACGCCGAGGTCCGCTTATACCATCCGGAACTCGGCAAGTTCAGTTACAGGAATCCCCTAACGGGAGAGATCGAGCATGTGAACCGCAGAGAGTTCCTCAAAACGCATTATGGACGCATCCCGCGAAACCTGAAAAGCGGCAAAGAGCATGCGGGTTGGAAGGAACTAATGCTCGACCATGGCGCCCCAGACCACTACGCAGTCGTGCGTTGGTTCCCGCAAGAGATGGGCCAAGTGTTTTGGGAACTCTACCAAAGCTATGTCAGGCATGTGCTCCCGTCAGGCCTCAATCATCCATACCTGTTCATAAACGAAAGTCCGGGGCCGAGCAGGGGCGAGCCATACAAGCTTGATACCTACCACAAGAACCTGTGTTCGGCGATCCGGCGTATCGGACTCGAGGTAGGCAAAGACTTCGGCACGACAAGTCATGGTTTCAGGCATGCGTATGGGCAAGACCTCCAGGACGCAAAACTCGACAGCAAGATCATTCAAATTTGCCTGCACCACAAGTCGCCAATGTCTCAAGTTGTTTATACGCAGCCTGAGTTGCGCGAAGTCAGCCGTAAACTGGGGAAGGCTTCCCAACGTCTGAGCAGCGGGATCCTGCACGACATCTATGCACAGTTGCCGCTTGCGAGCCGCGCAACTCACTTCTGACTATTTGTTCCATTAAGCTAGAGTACCTGTGATGCTGAAGCATTGCCACTCCAGTTATAGCGAAACCATATCGTCTATCACCGGTCGAAAGTTATACTTCAACGCCAGCGCGAAGTTCTGCGTAAGCCCGAGATTCTCCCAGGATGGATTGCTTGCTGCGTGTCGGGAGTGGAACGATTATGTGACGGGGCTTGTCAACCGTAACAAAATGAAGCGAAGTGGAGGCAGCGTAGGATATCCTCACACCACTAGGTCCCTGGTAGAAGCCTGCTTTTTATCAAGAGAAGCTCAAGATTTCGCCATGGCACTTGACGCATTAGTGGACCACCTCCAAGAGGTTGAAGCACGTGCCAAATCGAGTGCCATGCAGGGCAAGAAAAAGATGGGGCGACGCTCGGGCCAGGCCAGCCGAGTGGTGGAATGCCTCGCGTTACTTTGGAAACACGAACTCGTTCTGTTTCCAGCTAGCGAGTTATGGGCCACTCGGCTTGTCCCTCCGTTAACTGTTCCGCCGTCTGATAATCGCTTCTACGGTGGGCTCGCACCCGTTATTTCGGATATGCTCGCACGTTTACGATGGACCGGACAACGCCGTGCTTTGCGGCTGCTTCCCTTCATGATTCACGGGATACTGGAGGTAGGCGATATTGGTCCCGAGATCATCACTGCCCTTGAACCTTTCTCGCCGAAGCCACCAGGTAATAGCGTTTACGGCCTCTGCGAGCAATTGCTTGCTGCTCAAAAGCGATTTTACGCTAAGAAGGCGGCAAGACTTGAGAAAATCCCACAGTCCTATCGGGCATTTTTCCGGCCACTACTCGCGCCACGAGCGGATCCGGACTTCCGATGGGCGATAGGAAAGGACGATGAGCGGGTAAACCAATGGCGTGATCGGCTTTCGACGTACCTGGGGACAATCACCAACCGGGTCGGTCTCAGGTATGAGGTGGTGCACCTAAATGTCCTTTTGGACTACGTTATCGAGAACAAGGACATCCCGCCATCGCCATTGCTATATTGCTGTCGCGACTACGAGCCCCGACAAACTTTCCCCGACTACGTCAAGGTGGCAACCAAGAAGAACGACAGGAATGTCTCTGCCACTCTGATGGCGACCTCCCATTTCTTTTCTTGGCTGCTGGAAAGTGACGGTCTGGACGAGGATGGCGTGCCATTCCGCGAATACATTAACCCGATCGATCCGGAGGAGATACCGACCCAATCCGGTAGCAGCGGGCAGACGCACCGTACCGCCATACCTGTTCGTTTTCTCCGCATGATGCGCGAGATTATTGAAAGCCCCGACGAAAACGGCAATCCGACGTTCGCATGGCCGAAGACGATCGCGGCGGACTATTTTGACTGGGTGGATCCGCAGACTGGAGAAACGCAGCGGATCTGGTCGCCAGTACGATCCCATCTCTTCCTGCTTCGGCTCATGCTGCCGATCCGAAGCCTCCAGGCTCGCCTGCTCGATAGCGGGGAAGCCGATTCGGTAGAATACCGCCCCTCGCAGGGTGGTTGGGTCCGGAATACCGGGCGACACGCAACCACGCGGCGCAATCGAAAGAAGTCGAACGGTCTCCTTAAGAGAATATGGGACCACGACGCCGGCAGTTGGTTCAATGGTCTCTATATCACGACGAACAAGACACAGGACCGTGAAGAACTCTTCATGGAGAACGGTTACGATATCCCCTGGGAGAACCAGGATATCATCGACCTGTTCTGTCGGGTGCGCGACTGGCAAGAGGTCTACAATCCGTGCTTGCGACCCCTGTCGCGAGCGGACCTTGCAAGCGACCCAAAGCTGCTAGTGTCACGCGATGTGGCAAAGCGACTGGATAAACTATGCTTCCTTTTTCGTGATGCAGCTAGTCCATCCTATCCGCAAGAGCCACCAACCGACGGTCGGCTACAACTGTTTTGGCGGTTCCTGGTCGCAGAACTCGAGAGGAGATTGGAGGCTCAGGGTATCACCAACAATGATGGAAGCAAAATCGTACTGATCACCAAAACCAAAAGGGGCGGTTATCCATCAGGCACGATTTTCGATCCGCACTCATTGCGTGTTGCAGGCCTCACTGCCCTCGCGGGCGCGGGAGTGCCCATCCATATTCTCAGTCAGTTCGTGGCCGGACACGCGACCGTGCTCATGACGATTTATTACAACAAGCCCAGTGCAGGAAAGATCACGGCAAGCCTTCGCGAGGCTTGGGAGAAGCTCTCTGAAACGGAATCCCTCGACTGGGCGGCATACCTCAAGGGAATGCAGTTCGAACTCGTTCACGAG
>KI911934.1:60441-76624 GCA_000517005.1 Microvirga lupini | reverse complement strand
CGTCGACCTGGGCCGACCGGTCGTGGAGTTCAAGAGCACCCAAGCCGGATCAATAACTGCGTACAATTCCGACGAGGGATTGCATCTGGCTCAGGGCAGGCAGTCAGCGCTTTGGTCCGAAATGGATGAGGGAGTATGCCCGGTTGGCGCCTCAATGTGCAACGTCGGGGGGGAACTGCTCAACAAGGGCAAGAGGGTCTATGCACCGGTGCCGGGCGGTCCACGCAATTGCGCGCTCTGCCGGTTCTTCGTCTCCGGTCCGAGATTCCTTGGGGGTCTGGTAGCCAAGTTCAACGCCAAAGGCGGCGAAATTCGCGAAAAGCTGTTGCTTCTGACCGAAGCGGCCAAGAAGAGGCGGAAACTGGAGACAGCCGCCATCACTGCCGACCAGGGTGTCAACCCTGTCAGCGACTATGCGCGTCTCGCGCATGCGGAAGAGGTCGAACGGGGCATCCAGGAGGAGCTTGAGCTTCTCTCCCAATCCTGGATCGGTCAGCTCAAGCTCATCAAGCGCATTGAAGCTGTGATGAAGGAGCGTCGAGCCGCTGCGAAAACCGGCAAGACTGCGCTCGTCCTCAACGGGGATATGGACGACTTCCGCGTCGCGCTTGAGGAATGCACCGAACTTGATCTATGGGATCGCATTTGCAGAAACTCCGATGTTTATCAGAGCCTGGATGCGCGCGTGCCCGCCCTGCGCCGGGCAAGGCTGTTCGACGCAATGCTTGCACGCGGAGGGCGCAAGGCGGTCTTTGTTACCTTGACTGACGAGCAACTTATTGAAGTCGGCAACGAAGCAAGTGCTTTCCTCCGCGTAAGGCTTGGTGACGCCGTGACCAACGATCTCGCGATTGGGCGTCGAACCATCGAGGAACTTGGAATTGGGGAGGAGCTTGAGGCGGTGATTGCAAGCTCGGTGAGTGCTTCCAAGCCAGTCGCATTGCCTGGCGTTCGAGTGAACTGAAAAAAGGCGAGGGATTAGGCGTGCGAATGATGATTGACGTGCGCGCTGAGTGCACGAACACCGTGGCTCATCCGTCGCTCCAACGAATAGCAGGAGGCAGTGGGATGTATCGCGTCCCACGCAAGGACAATGATCGGGAACTCTCGGCCTGTGGCGGCCCGACACTACGAATTCCCGTTAGGTGAAACGTTCAACGGTTAGATCTGATACTGCGAGAGTTCATAATGGGTACCAAGTCGAGGATCGCCAAATCCAAGCCTCACCTCCGGCCGACAAGGCCGGAGGCAGACCGCGCCAAAATTCATGCAATCGTCCCAATCGTTGAGAACTTCGAACCATCTAATTCAAACGCCGCAGAGCAGATTTATCTTGAACTCATGGCCGGTACTCAGAGCCTCCGAAAGCAGAACAACCTGAGAAATGTCTGGGATGCGCTTGAACACCTGCGGCACGTGAAATCTCAAGATTTCCGTGTCGCGTCGGTGGCCCGCGCAATCCGGGCCATCGGACGTGCTGGGCCGAAGGCGCAATCGATCCGAAATCCGGAGGGTCAAGACTTCCGTCACCTGATCGACGGTTATATCCTACACTTCGGCCTGGGGGGTGAAGCCAATCCCCCATCCTTGTCGGAAGACCTAGCCGCGTCCATTCCAGACCTTCGTGTAGCGGCGTTCGTGCAATCGATTCAGAATGAGAATATAAGCCTGAAGCGCCGTTTGAATCTTCTGAAAAATCTGTACTCGAAGCTCGCCCCGGTAGACGTTGGCCTGAAACCGGAAGTCGCGAGGCAGGCCGGGGGCTCCCGGTCATCACCTGCGTCCGGCGCCAAATTCACGGCCATCGAGATCGCTGCTACCGCAAGGTTTCTTGAGAATGTCAGGGACAACGGCGAGGACCATCAACTCGAGTTCGACGCCGGAACGGGGGCATTACTTTGGCGCGGCGGGATACTGGAATTGGCCAACGCAGCATTCTATCATGCGCTTCAGAAAATCGTTCGGAGCAGTCCATGACGAAACCATTCGACCCCGCCATGGCAAGCTTCTATCCCGCCTTGATCGGCTGTGATGAGGCTGGTCGCGGCGCACTATGTGGACCTGTCGTTGTCGCGGCCGTATGGTTCGATCCAGCTTCGATCCCTCAGGCACTACTGGGGGCACTTGACGACAGTAAGCGATTGTCGGCCAAAAAGCGCGATGAACTGGCTCATGAAATCGTCAGCGCAGCCCAGGTATCCGTTGCCGCATCCTCCGCAAGACGGATCGACGGTAGCAACATACGTGCCATGACACTCGATGCCATGAAGCGTGCAGTGCTGCGCCTTGAACTCCGCGAGCCAGTTCGTATCGATGGTATCGATATCCCGCCGGGTCTCGATCTTCCCTGTGAGGCGGTGGTGAAGGGCGACCGAAAGGTGCCCCAGATCGCAGCGGCATCCATCATCGCGAAGACCTGTCGTGACCGTCTCATGGTAAAGCTGGCCAAACGGCATCCCGGATATCTGTGGGATAAGAATTCCGGGTATGGGACTGCAAACCATCTGACCGCATTGATGCAGCTCGGTCCAACTCGCCATCACCGTCAGACCTTTGAGCCTATCTCACGTCATATGACTGCTCACTTCGTACGCATCCCGGGCTGAAGCGGGAAACTGTTCCGGCCGCGGCGCCGGCTTGCGTTGCGAAGGCCGAGGAATCCCTCCAGTTTTGGTGGGCACCTAGGTTCGATGCCTTCCGGTAGCATCGGCTTCCGGACGACGGAAAGGTCCCCTGGCTAGGGAACAAGAGTGCATAGATATTCCTCTGACGAGTCGGGGCCGCCACTCCTTGACGTCAGGTAGGAGGGACAGGGGCGGCCACACGGTGCCGAACCTGATATAAGCCACTACTGCGAGATCCGCTCGCGGCTGGTTGCGGACACCTTGTGGCAGCATGCTAACCCTCTCCAGGAGGCACTTACGTGGCGGAGAAGACCGAGAAGCCGGAAAAGCCGGAACCCGCTCCGGACACCGAGGCCAAGTCGTTCGGGGAATCGCTCGCCGAGATGGGTTTCCTCCCGGTCAACCTGCCCCGGAGGATCATCCTCCGACGAGACAGGCCCAGCAATCCTCTAAGGCTCTGGAACGCGGGAAAATCCAAGGGACAGGACTAAGCAAGCGAGGCCTATCCGGGGATGTGGCAGGTTCCCTGACCAGATGGGCGGATTTCGCAAGTCCGAGATTTTGGGTGCCGCCGTGTGCATTGGTCCATCCGACATCTCGGAACCTTTGTGGGTATTGGCAGGGCAACAAGCCGTTGGACCTCGTGTGGAACCCGGCGCGAGGAGCTAACATACGACCTCCCTCTGGTGCTTCCGACCGTCGACGGTGGCAATCCGACGAACGCGATTGAGCTTCACTCGCTCGGAACCAAGAACAAGGACCTGAGGCTGGCCGATAACGGCTCGCTCACGCTCTACGTTCAGGCTGACGAACCGGCGGATGCAATCCAGCGGGCCAACTGGCTGCCGGCGCCCAAGGGTGGGGATTACTCCCTCTATGTGCGGGCTTACTGGCCGAAGGCTGCAATCGTCGATGGCTCATGGACGCCATCGGCCGTCACCCGGGTGACCTGATCAACAGATATCGGCAAGGCTAAGGGCTTCTTCTGGCACTGGGCTGACCTTATCCGGATTTCTGCATTGGCGGCATGAGCGGACCTTCATTGAGGTCACTCTTCGTTACACTTTGACCCTTCGCAGACGTTGAAGGGCAACTAAGGTCGTCTCCTTGCGTTGTAGCGAATTCCGTCGATCAACAAGGACACCATTCGTCGAGCCCCCTCCGTAATCCCGCCTTTGCCATCTGGCGAGCAGAGGTGCGCGACAGCCATCAGGAGATCTGGAGGTTCGACGTCCGATCTCACGACGCCCGCGGTTGCTGCCGCCTGGAGCAGGCGCGATGCAGCCGGGGCCAGATGCTCCATCAGATACGCGGGCAGGGGGTCGTAAGCCGGATCACCCGAATGCAGGGCCGCAGATAGGCCCCGCTTGGCCGCGACGAATTCGATGAAGCGGTTCAGCCAGCGCTCCAGTGCCTCGCCAGGCTCATACTGCTCGGCCAGTGTTGAGGCTGCCGCAGCGCAGGCGTCCACTTCCTTTCGGAACACGGCGACGATCAGGTCGGACCGTTGCGGAAAGTGCCGGTAAAGCGTGCCCACTCCGACCCCGGCCTTCTCGGCAATCTCCCTGATGGGCGCATCGACGCCCGATGTCGCGAACACCTCCATGGCAGCATCGAGCAGCGCGGTTAGGTTGCGCCGCGCATCGGCACGGGGCTGTCTCTTGGCCTTCGTCTCAGACAAGTCGTCTATACCTCTTGATAAACGGAACGACGTTCCGTATTTAAGCGGAATGCCGTTCCGTTTAACATGAAGGAACGGCCGTGACCAGCTTGGAAAGGACAATGCCATGCAATACCGTTCACTCGGACGAACCGGCATCAAGGTGAGCCCCTACTGTTTGGGCGCCATGATGTTCGGGAAGATGGGCAACCCCGACCACGACGAGGCCATCCACATCATCCACAAAGCTCTGGACGCCGGGATCAACTTCATCGACACCGCCGACCGTTACAGCGCAGGCGAGTCAGAAGAGATCGTCGGCAAGGCTCTCAAGGGACGACGCGACAGCGTGGTGCTGGCCACGAAGTTCCATGGCCCCATGAGCGAGGATCCCAACATGCAAGGGAACTCGCGACGCTGGATCACCCGCGCGGTCGAGGATTCGCTGCGACGGCTCGGCACCGATTACATCGATCTGTACCAGGTGCACCGGCCGTCTCCGGACACCGACATCGAAGAAACCCTCTCCGCGCTGACAGACCTGATGCGGGCCGGCAAGGTTCGGGCGATCGGCTCTTCGACTTTTCCGGTGTCCGAAATCGTCGAGGCTCAATGGGTGGCGGAGCGCCGTGGGCTCGCTCGCTTCCGCACGGAACAGCCGCCTTACTCTATCCTGGATCGCGGCATCGAGCGTGATATGCTGCCGACCTGCCAGCGATACGGCATGGGCGTGATGGTCTGGAGCCCATTGTCCAAAGGCATGCTCACGGGCAAGTACCGCAAGGGCCAGCCCATGCCCGACTCGCCTCGCGCCAAGTACTTCACGAAGCAGTTCTCCGACGAGCGCAGCCTCGAGGCCGTAGAGCAACTAATCCTGCTGGCGCAGGAGGCAGGCCTGTCGCTCACCCATCTGGCGCTGGCCTTCGTCACGGCTCATCCGGGTGTGACGTCGGCGATCCTTGGACCGCGAACGATGCAGCACCTTGATGACCTCTTAGCCGGTGCTGAGGTGCGGCTCAGCGAGGACGTGTTGGATCGGATCGACGGGATTGTTCCGCCCGGGGTCGACGTGGGTCTCAATGAGGCCAATTACATGCCGCCAGCCCTCGTCAGGCCCGAGCTTCGGCGCCGCCCCGCAGGTGAACGGGCCGCCGCCTAAGAGAATTGCAGGTCCGGACGTCGCAGACGTCCGGACCTGGCACTTCTCGGAAGTAGGCCGAGGTTCTGCTCATGAGGCGCTGAGCGGACCTTCATTTCATCTGCTGTTCGGCACTCATTGATCCGAAGGAGACTGTCCCGGCAGCAGGTTCATCACCCTCCACCCCGTTCAGAGCCGCTTTGGGGTAATGCTCCTCTCGCTTTTGGGAAAATGCGATCTAGGTAATACTTTCGAGCACTAGGCCGAGGGGCAATCCATGCAGCGACGTCTTGCAGCCTTGGCTTTGCTCGCTCTGTTGGGCGGGTTTGCCGTTCCCCCGGCCCAGGCAACGGAGGGCGGCGTCAGTCTCTACGTCCCCGGCCTGCGCTCCACGCTGGGCGGCGTCGTCCCACCCCCCGGGTTCTACTTCGAGAACGATGCCTACTACTATTATGGCGAACTGTCCGGCGGCCGCAGGCTCCAGATCGGCGGGGCGGTGGTTGGCAATGTCAAGCAGCGCGCCTATGTCGACTTCCTGACGCCGATCTGGGTCACCCCTCTCGAGATCCTTGGCGGCAATCTCGCCTTCTCGGCCACCCTGCCGTTCGGCGATCCCTTCGTGAGCGCGGGCGCCCTCCTTGCGGCACCACGTTTAGGACGAACCTTCCTGTTCAAGCAGCGGGATCAGGATCTTAATTTCGGCGATCCGGTGGTCTCGAGCTTCATCGGCTGGCATTCGGGCAAGTTCCATTGGACGGCAGGCGTGTCCGCCAACATCCCGGCGGGAGCCTATGAGGCCGGTGAGCTGTCCAACGTGGCCTTCAATCGCTGGATCGGTGATGTCTATGGTGCACTGACCTACCTCGATCCCGAACTCGGCCTCGATATCTCGGGCGCTCTCGGCTTCGAGTTCAACGGTGAGAACCCGGACACCGACTACGACAGCGGCAACGCCTTCCACGCCGATCTCGCCATCAGCAAGAACCTGACCAAGGAACTGTCAGTCGGCTTCCTGGCCGCGCACTACCAGCAGGTCTCGGACGATGGCGGAGAGGGCAACCGCATCGGCCCGAACAAGGGGAGGGTCACGGCGGTGGGCGGCACCATCGGCTACAACTTCCTGGTCGGGCAGACTCCTGTCTCCACGAGGATCAAGGTGCTGCGCGAGATCGAGACCGAGAATCGGTTTCAGGGCACCATCGGCTTGTTTACCGTCTCGTTCCCGCTGGGCGGGCAGGCTCCGCCAAACCAGACACCTGCCGTGATGGCCAGATATTGAGCAGCCCATGTCCTTGATCGACATCTTCGCCTGGATCGTGCTTCTCGTCCTCGTGGCGACGCTCGTGGCAGTCTTCGTGGCGCTCGGGATGATGCCTGGCCGCATCGCCCGCAAGCGTGGACACCCCTGGCCAGAAGCCGTCACCGTCGGGAGTTGGGCCACCTTGGTGTTCGGCTTCGTGTTCTGGCCGCTGGTCCTGATCTGGGCCTATGTCGACGCGCCAGAACGACGGGAGCCGTCCCCATGATCGTCGTCCTGCTCAATGCCTACATTGCGATCCTGGCCCTGTTCGTCTGGCTCCGGTTCATTCCGTTCAACCTCTTCTGGAAGCTGTCGCCCGTCCTCGTCCTGCTCCTCCTCCTGGTCGGCCTGTTCATCCCGATGGGCTGGGGCGCACCCTCGGGACCGGCAGCGGTGATCCGCAACTCGGTGCAGATCGTCCCTTCGGTTGCAGGCGAGGTCATCGACGTTCCGGCCGTGGCCAACACTCCGGTCAAGGAAGGCGATGTGCTGTTCCGGATCGACCCCACGACCTACCAGGCCCAGGTCCAGGCCATTGAGGCGCAGCTCAAGCTGGCGGAACTGCGTCTCGGCCAGTTCTCCGAGCTGCAACGCCGCGACACCGGCCGCGCCTTCGATGTGCAGGAGCGGCAATCCGAGGTCGATCAACTGAAGGCGCAACTCGAGGGCGCCAAGTGGAATCTGGACCGCACCACCGTGCGGGCGCCGGCCGACGGCTACGTGACCAATTTGGCGCTGCGCAAGGGCGCTCGCGTGACCGGACAGTCACCCGTGATGGCCTTCATTGATACGTCAGAGGCGATCTTCGGCGTGGAGATCCCGCAGATCAGCGTGCGCTACATCGAGGTCGGGCAACCGGTCGAGATCACGTTCAAGACTCTGCCGGGCGAGGTCTTCCCCGGGAAAGTGGAGACGGTGTTGCAGGCCATCGCGACCGGACAGTCGCAACCCGGCGGCCTCGCCGTCATGCCGTCGGAGGTCCAGGCAGCGCCGTTCATCGTTCGGATCAAGCTCGACAACCCAGAGGTGGCGCGCCGCCTGCCGGCCGGGAGCACGGGCCTGGCCGCGATCTTCACCGAGCGCGTCAAGGCGAGCCACGTCATCCGGCAAGTGTTGCTGCGTCAAACGGCAATCCTGAACTACGTCAATCCGTTCTGATCGGCCTCAAGGGGGCGGCAGGACCTTGCAGGAGACAGCACAATGCTTCTGAACCGCAGGTACGCAATGGCCCTGATGGCCGCTCTGTTCACCGCGCCGGCGCTCGCCCAAGGACCAGCCAGCGTACCGAAGCCCAATGATGCCGCCATTGCCGATGCCTACATCTACCTGCTCGGCCGTGCCCTGGTGATCCGGCAGGAGCACATGGACCGCAAGGCGCCCGGCTTCGCCTACAATTCCATTCACTACAATCCCCTCGGATCGGCCGACTTCGTCAACCCGAACTTCGATGTCGCTTATCTGGAAGCCTGGTTCGCGGTGGATGATCGCACACCTGTCATCCTGGAGGTGCCAGAGGTCAAGGATCGCTACTACACCGCCCAGATCCTCGACGAGTGGGGCGAAGTTGTCGTCAACATCAACGAGCGCACGTTCCCATCGAAGCCTTCTGGCAAGTTCGCATTGGTCAAGCCGGGCTGGAATGGTGCGCTGCCGTCGGACGTCTCGCGGATCGAACTGCACTCCAGCAAGGCCAAGATGTTGGCGCGCGTCGAGCTGAAGGGAGATCCGGACGGCGCTGTGAAGCTCCAGCGCCAGTTCAAGGCCACCCCTCTTGGGACGCCCGTGGTCGCCCTGCCTCCGGCGATGCCGATGTTCGGCAACAAAGACCTGATCGGGGCCGAGATCTTCGATGACGTGGAGCAGACGCTGGCGAGCGCGCTCGACGTGGCGCCCAATGCCGCCGAGATGCAGCAGCAGGTCCGCTCCGTCGCAGCCTACGTGGCATCGGGCGACGAGGCACGTGCCACCGTCGATGCGCAACTGCGCAAGGTCATCCCCGAGTTCCAGGACTACGCCTTCACGAAAAGCGCTCCGTATCGCAACCACTGGATCGGTGGTGGCACGACCGGCAATTACGGCAAGGACTACCGCCTGCGCACGGTCCTCAACTTCGCCGGCATCTGGGCCAACACGACCGACGAGGTGATTTACTTCGTGGCCACCCGGGACGCGGACGAGAAGCCGCTCACCGGCAGCAGCAGCTACGTCATGCACTTCCCGGCTGACCGGCTGCCGCAAGCCGCGGTGAATGCCTACTGGTCGGTGATCCTGGTCGGCGTGCCCGACTACCGCGTCGTGCCCAATCCATTGAACCGCTTCAACTTCAACACCTATTCGAACCTGACGCCCGAAGCCGACGGCTCGCTCAAGATCGGCATCGGCCCGAAGCCCATTGCCGGCGTGCCGGAGTCGAACTGGCTGCCGTCACCGGACGGCAAGCCATTCTCGCTGACGTTCAGGACCTATGTGCCGAAGGAAGTTGTGACAAGCGGTCAGTGGCAACCCGCAGCAGTGACAATGGTGAAGTGAGCCCATCAAGCAGGAGACCATCATGAGACCGATCAAGAAGGCAGTCTTGGCGGCTGCCGCTCTGTTGATACCGTTGCAAGTGCAAGCTCAGGCCCCTGCGGCAGGCACCGTTCCTGTCACCCCCGACAACTTCGTCCGGGCCGAGAGCGACCTTTATCTGAGCAACGTGGTGAAGGACGGCGGTCTCGGCAAGTTCGTGCATCGTCGCGAACCGGCTGCGGTCGACAACCAGACGGTCATCCGCCTCAATCGTGACACCCTCTACTCCGCGGCCGTGTTCGATCTCGATACCGGACCGGCGACGATCACGGTGCCCGAGGTGGGCCAGCGCTTCGTGTCGATGCAGGTGATCGACGAGGACCAGTATACCCCGCAGGTCGCTTACGGCGCCGGCAGCCATACCCTGTCCAAGGAGAAGATTGGAACCCGCTACGTCATCGTTGCTATTCGGACCCTGGTGAATCCAGTTGACCCAAAGGACGTGGCGGCTGTCCACGCGTTGCAGGACGCAATTCGGGTCGAGCAGCCTGGAGGCCCAGGAAAGTTCGAGGTGCCGCGCTGGGACCAAGCCAGCCAGAAGACCGTGCGTGAGGCACTGCTCGTCCTGGCGTCGACACTGCCCGATACCAAGCGGATGTTCGGCCCGAAGGAGGCCGTCGATCCGGTCCGCCGGCTGATCGGAGCGGCCTCGGCCTGGGGCGGCAACCCGGAGACGGATGCGCTCTATCTCAACGTCACGCCACCTCGGAATGACGGCAAGACCGTGTACCGGCTGGACGTCAAGGACGTTCCGGTCGATGGCTTCTGGTCAATCAGCCTGTACAACGCTCAAGGCTATTATCAGCCCAATCCGTACAATGCCTACTCGATCAACAACATCACCGCCCAGAAGAGCGCGGACGGTTCTGTCGCGGTCCAGTTCGGCGGCTGCGACGGCAAGGTCGTCAACTGTCTGCCGATCATGCCGGGGTGGAACTACATGGTGCGGCTGTACCGCCCGAAGGCCGCCATCCTGAGTGGAGCATGGACGTTCCCGGAGGCGCAACCCGTGAACTGATCACGCCGTCCAATCGACTGCCAAGACGGAAGGCCTTCGCTGACGGCGATGAATGTCTCCAAATGGCACGTTCCGGAAGTACGCTGAACTTCTGCAAAGGCGCGACAAGCGGACCTTCATTAAGTTCGCTCTAGGTTACACTTTGACCCAGAGCTGACTCTAGCTGTTCCAACACAGTTCGCGTTTGCCACGGTTCTGCAATTTCAGTTCTGTGAATCCTCGGCCCACCTCGTGCCGTTTGCATAGAGTTCTGTACACACTAGGGGTCTGCTGCGCCTTCACCACATTCCCATCAGGTCTCGCGGCTTCGATGCGAGACCTGATGGGTGGCGTTCGGTCAGGCCGTGTAATCAATCGACGCCATATGGTCCTTGCCCATGCGGTCACCGAAAACAGGGAACTTGGTCACAGACGTATCGATCTCCTGCACGTCGGCGGCGCTCAGTTGCACGCGGCTCGCCCCCAGGTTTTCGAGCAGATGCGCCTCGCTGCGCGTGCCGGGGATCGGGACGACGTTCGGGCTCTTCGCCAGCAGCCAGGCCAGGGCGATCTGCGAGGGCGTTGCGCCCTTCTTGGTCGCATAGCCCTTCAGCCACTCGATGAGCGGCATATTGAGCGGCATGAACTCCCTTGAAAAACGAGGGAAGCCAGCCCGGAAGTCCGTCTTCTCATCGAACCTGGTGGTCGTGTCGAAGGCGCCGGTCAGGAAGCCCGCGCCAACCGGCGACCACGGCACAAGACCGATGCCCAGCTCTTCGCAGGTCGCGAGGATACCGTTCAGCTCGACATTGCGCGTCCACAAGGAGAACTCGTTCTGCACGGCAGAGACAGGCTGCACGGCATGGGCGCGACGGATGGTTTTCGCGCTCGGCTCGGACAGGCCAAAATGAAGAACCTTGCCCTCCTGGATGAGGTCTTTCACCGTGCCGGCGACGTCCTCGATCGGCATGGCCGGATCGACGCGGTGCTGGTAGTAGAGATCGATGCGGTCGGTCCGCAGCCGTGCCAGCGATTCCTCGACGACCCTGCGGATGCGGGCTGGGCGGCTGTCGAGGGCCACGGTGCCGTCAATGGCAAACCCGAACTTCGTGGCGATCTTCACCTGGTTGCGAATGGGCTGGAGTGCTTCGCCGACCAACTCCTCGTTCGTGTAAGGACCATAGACCTCCGCCGTGTCGAAAAAGGTCACGCCATTCTCGAACGCGGTGCGGATCGTCTTGATGCCCTGCTCCCTCGGTGCGGGAGCGTTATAGTTGCCGCTCAGGTTCATGCAGCCGAAGCCAAGTTCTGAAACCTCAAGTGTGCCAAGTTTGCGCGTCTTCATAGTTCTTTCTCTTTTCCCAGGCTGCTGATTGGTTGATGTACTGGTTGATGCCGCAGACAATGGCGAAATGCCGGCAGTAAAAGCCACGCCGCTGACGAGACAAAGCTCCAGAAAGTTTCGTCGACTGTTATCCATGTCATCCATCCTCTTGGATTTGCGTCCTTGTATTCTGATCAATCTACCGCCACCTCACCTGAGGTCGCGTATTCGCGCGCGAGCCTCAGCCAGCAGATCCTCGCGGCTCTTCTGCCAGTAGATGCGACCCCGGCGTAGGAAGAGGTGCTGAGTGAGTCGGCCACCTCGTGCCTCGACCTGCCTTGCGAACGCATCGATCTCCGTTTGCTCGAACCGGCTGTTGCCGGTCGTGACGAGCACGATTTCCCTGCCCTTCAGGTTGGCCTGCTCGACGTAAGCCCAAAGCGGCGTCGCCGGGCGGAACATCCAGGTCGGCGACACCAGGAAGAGGCGGCGAACCGGATCGAGATCGATGGGTTCAACCTCGATACGCGGCAGCTCGCCGGCATTCGCATCAGAGACCGCCTTTCCCTGACCCGAGAAGTCGAGAGGATAGTCTGCCGAGATGCGAGCGATCGGCGCATTGAGCGCGCGCGCGACCTCCCGGGCGACGGCCTCGGAATGGCCGGAGCGTGAGTAGTAGACCACCGCGACCGCCCGGTTCGGCTCGCCCACCGGCGCGTAGGCCTCGCTCGCGACGTAGGTCCGGTCTTTCACAGCCATCAAGGCGAAGGCGGCAATTCCCACGGCGGCCATAGCCAGGGCCAGGAGGAGGATGGATTTCCTGGTGCTCACGTCGGTTCCTCATGCGCATTCGGGCTTCGGGGCAGCCGAGGATACGGGTCGGAAGACCGCTAGGCGTCGAAAGCCAGCGAAGCCGACAGGTCGCGATGCGCGTCGATCTGCCCCTGAATGGTTTTCAGGTTGGCCTCGACAGCCGCCATGGCATCGGCCCCCGCCACGAAGCGCAGGGGCAGTTCTCCCGAGTCCGACAGGGTCACCAGGGCAGCGGCCAGCTTGGCCGGGTCTCCGCCTTGCTGGCCGTTCATGCCCTTCCAGGCTGTGATCGTCTGCGCCGTGCGGTCGGCATAATCCTTGATCGAAAGCTCCGGCCAGATCGTCGAAGCACCCTCGACCAAGAGTTCCGTGCGGAAGAACCCCGGCTCGACCGACATCGTGCGGATGCCATAGGGTGCCACGTCGAAGCGCAGCGACTCCATCCAGCCCTCGAGCGCGAACTTCGATGCCGCGTAGGCGACCACGAATTCCTGCCCGATCAGGCCCGCGGTCGACGTGATCGTGATCACCTGGCCGCTGCGCTGCTGACGCATGATTGGAAGGATGGCGCGGGTCACGTTCAGTGGGCCGAAGAAGTTCGTCTCCATTTGCGCCCGGAGCTGCGTAGCGCTGATCTCCTCGAAGTATCCGGCATAGAAGTTGCCGGCGTTGTTCACGAGAACGTCGATGCGGCCGAACCGATCGACCGCAGCCTTCGCGGCCGCGATCGCGGCGTCCGGGTCGGTGATGTCCAGCGCGACGGTCAGCAGGTTGTCATGTGCGCTCACGGCCTGGAGCACGCGGTTCGCATTGCGCCCGGTTGCGACGACGGAGTGTCCTGCGACCAAGGCCTTCCGGGCGATATCGATGCCCAGCCCCCGGCTGGCACCTGTAATGAACCAGACCTTGCTCATGTCAGTCTCCTGTTTCCGAGCCTTGTATCTACCGCATCCGGGAATCCTCAATTAGATGGTATTATCGGCATGGACTTAGAAAACGGATTTCTGAATGCGTCGGGACAACGTGAATGATCTCACGGCTTTCATCGCGGTCGCCCGCGAGGGGAGCTTCACCAAGGCGGCGGCGCAGCTTGGCGTGTCCCAATCCGCGCTCAGCTACACGATCCGGACACTGGAAGCCCGCCTGGGGCTGCGCCTCCTCACCCGCACGACCCGAAGCGTTTCCCTGACCGAGGCGGGCGAGCGCCTCCTTCGCAGTATCGGGCCCCGCTTCGACGAGATCGAGAGCGAGATCGCCGCCCTCAGCGAAATGCGCGACAAGCCCGCCGGGACGATCCGCATCACTACCGTCGAGCATGCGGCTGAGACTATTCTCTGGCCGGCCCTTGCCCCTCTCCTGGCCGAGTACCCCGACATCAATGTCGAGATCATCAGTGATTACGGCCTCAAGGACATCGTCGCCGATCGCTATGACGCAGGCGTGCGGCTGGGGGAGCAGGTCGACAAGGACATGATCTCCCTGCGGATTGGCCCCGACTTCCGCATCGCCGTGGTGGGCGCTCCTTCCTATTTTGAAGGCCGCGCAAAGCCTGCCGTCCCGCAGGATCTGATCGAGCACAGTTGCATCAAGCTCCGCCTGCCGACCCACGGTGCGTTCTATGCGTGGGAGTTCCAAAAGGACAGTCAGGAACTCAAGGTGCGGATCCAGGGACGAACCGCCTTCAACACGGTGGGGATGATGCGCCAAGCCGCGCTCGACGGCTTTGGACTCGCCTACCTTCCCGAGGATCAGGTGGAAACGGCGATCAAGGAGGGGAAGCTGATCCGGGTTCTATCGGACTGGTGCCCGCCGCGCCCTGCCTATCACCTCTACTATCCGAGCCGCCGGCAGCACTCGCCGGCTTTCGCGCTCGTGATCGAGGCGCTTCGCTATCGCGGGTAGGCGCATCTGACCTCGAGAGGAATGGTCCCTCTGGCCGAATCGCCTCCCATTCAGAAAACAGCTTTCTAAGCCCATGCAAATCATACCGGCTAATCTCTGAATGTCCGACCGACTAACTTCGATTGGTCACAGGCGCACTGGCGGCTGGGGCCTCACCGAAGCACGAAGGGGCGACACCATGAGCAAGATCGCTGGACTGAGCCGCCGCCAGCTCCTCCTGAGCAGTTCCATTGTCTCTGTCGGCGTCCTGCTGGCTGGAGCCGTCTCCGCCACCCCGGCTCCGGCACCTCAGAGCACCGTCACCAGCACGCAGGCCGGAGACGTCACCGTCAGCAACGTCGAGTTCAAGAAGAACGACATCACCTTGGCCGGGAACGTCTACTATCCCAAGGGTTTCAACTGGAACCAGAAGTACCCGGCCATCGTGGTTGTCCATCCCGGTGGCGGCGTCAAAGAACAGACCGCCGGCCTCTACGCACGGAAACTGGCTGAGGAAGGCTTCGTCACCCTGGCTTTTGATGCGGCGCATCAGGGCGCCAGCGGCGGCTTGCCCCGCTTCGTCGACGATCCGATGAAGCGCGTCGGGGACATCTACAGCGCCGTCGACTATCTGGTCTCGCTCCCCTATGTCGATGCGCAGCGCATCGGTGCCCTCGGTGTCTGCGCCGGGAGCGGCACGACCGTGAAGGCGGCCATGACCGAGCGCCGCATCAAGGCACTTGGGACCGTGAGCGCGGTCGATGTCGGTGCCGCCACCCGCAAGGGCTGGGATGGCAAGGCTCCGGAATCCGCTCTGATCGAGACGCTGGAGGCCGTTGCCAAGCAGCGCTCGGCCGAGGCAACTGGTGCCGCGTCGGTCTACGTGAACTACGTTCCCAAGATCGGCGACACGACCGCCCCGCGCGACCTACAGGAAGCCGCCGACTACTACCTGACGCCGCGCGGCCAGCATCCCAACTCAACCAACCAGATGCTGATGACCAGCATCAGCACCCTGGCATCGTTCACCGGGTTTGAGGGGGCTGACACCTTCCTGACGCAGCCGCTCTTGATGGTCGCCGGTAGCGAGGCAGGCTCGCTGTGGCACAGCCAGGAGCTTCATGCCAAGGCTGCCTCGAACGCCAAGGAACTCTTCATCGTCGACGGCGCCACCCACATGGACCTCTACGACGGCGATGGTTCGTCCATCGCAGCCCGGAAGCTGGCGCCCTTCTTCAAGAGCAACCTCTAATCGCCGCTGCTCCGCACCGAAGCTCTGGCCGACCTCAACGGAGGTCAGGCCGGGGCACTCGCTCACCGCTTCCCGCGCAACGCTCAAGCCTTGCGGCTGCCACAGAGGCTTCCATGATCTCCATGTTCCGGATGTCCCCACTCGCGATCACTCTCGCCCTGCTGACCCTGTTCACGCTGGGAGCGAAGGTTCAGGCTCAAACCAATCGCGTCAGGTTTCCAGCCAACTTCGACCAGATGGTGATGTATGGTGACTACAGGCGCGGCAGCGGCGGAGAGTTGGCCTATGCCCTCAGGGAAACCATCGATATCGCGAAGGCCGGCCAGCCATTGCCCCCAGGCACGCGTCTTGTGCTGGAGATTTACGACAGCGGCGCCCTGACTGGCTACTTCGTCATGGAAAAGGGGATCGATTGGGGCCTCGACTTCGCAGCCGAGCAGCGCACCGGCGACTGGCACTTCCAGCAGTTCGGCACCGACAAACAGGTTCGGCGGACTGCCATCGCCGCACGTTGCCAATCCTGCCATCAGTCCCAAGCCGCGAACGACTACATGTTCACGATCGACAGGATGCGGGCCTACATCCCGTGAGACCCTTGTTCCTGTTCCGCCTGTTCCTTGACTTCC
>KI911934.1:58245-60341 GCA_000517005.1 Microvirga lupini | reverse complement strand
CCCCAGGGAACACCCGCAGCTCCTGCGTTGCAAGACTTATGGCGACCTACTTAGCAGTCGGCTTATTGCTGGCCGCTCTCGCCTATGACTGGCTCGGCAATGCAGCCCATGAGGTCATCGGCACCATTCTGTTCCTGCTATTGATTGCTCACGGTATCTTCAATCGCCGATGGTACGGCACGATTGCGAAGGGCTGGCGCGAGCCTCGCAGGGCTGTCGCCAAGACGATCACTCTTTCCCTTCTGATGACCATGCTGGCTCTCGTCGTGACCAGCGTGATCATCTCCCAGGCGGTCTTCAGCTTCCTGCCTTTGACCAGC
This sequence comes from Microvirga lupini, assembly GCA_000517005.1. Classification (GTDB taxonomy): domain Bacteria; phylum Pseudomonadota; class Alphaproteobacteria; order Rhizobiales; family Beijerinckiaceae; genus Microvirga; species Microvirga lupini. The sequence goes on along the minus strand of KI911934.1, from coordinate 60,021 downwards.
ACCCCGACCTCGCGCCAGATCCATACCTTGGTGGCTTACCTGGTCCTGCTCGCCGTCGGGGCGCATCTTGGGTTGCATGGGCCGATGATCATGGGCTTAGTGCGCAGGTGGTCCGGTGTCGCGGGCAGCAGCAAGCTCCGCACCTTCGTTCTGCGTGCAACGGCCGGAGTGATCGCAGCTTACGGGATTCACAGCCTGCACGTCGTCGATGTCATGTCGAAACTGTTCATGCGAATGACCTTGGTATTCTGGGACTTCGAGACTTCGACGCCAGCCTTCTTCCTGCATCACGTCGCCATCGTGGGACTGTGTGCGCTGCTTTCGTACTGCCTCGTCAAGTTGTTTCCCAAGGCATAGCCGAACTTCGGCGCGAGACCGGGAACGTCTCTTGATGATGCTGTGGACGGCTCCCACCCAGCGGTGAGGTAGCATGGCTGCTTCGAGCAGCCAGGAGCCCAGGAGCAGCCCATGAGCACGGTCACCACCATTGGTCTGGACATCGCCAAGTCCGTCTTCCAGGTGCACGGTATTGATGCCGAAGGGGTAGTGATCATCCGACGTCAGGTCAGGCGAGGGCAGGTGCTTAAGTTCTTTGCCAGCCTGCCGCCGTGCCTGATCGGCATTGAGGCCTGTGCGAGCGCCCATCATTGGTCGCGCGAGCTCCAGAGCCTCGGCCATGAGGTGAAGCTCATGCCGCCGGCCTACGTCAAACCCTACGTAAAACGACAGAAGAACGACATGGCCGATGCCGAGGCGATCTGCGAGGCAGTCACCCGGCCCACCATGCGCTTTGTCGAGACGAAGACGTGCCAGCAGCAGAGCGTACTGATGCTGCACCGGGTGCGACAGATGCAGGTCCGGCAGAAGACCATGCTCACCAACGCCATCCGCGCCCACCTGGCCGAGTTCGGCGTGGTGGCGAAGATCGGCCGCGAGGGCATCGACGAACTGCTGCTGTTGGTCCGCGATGGCGATGAGCGTATTCCAGAGTTGGCCCGGGCCTGCGTTCTAGCCCTAGGCGAACAACTGGTGTTGCTCAAGCGCCAGATCCTCGAGATGGACCGGCGCATCACTGCCTCCCACCGGGCCAACGAGGTCAGCCTCCGCCTGGCTGAGATCCCCGGCATTGGTCCTCTGCTCGCCTCCGCCCTGGTGGCCCATATTCCCAACCCGAAGGCTTTCGCCTCAGGCCGGAATCTCTCGGCCTGGATTGGGTTGGTGCCCAAGCAGAATTCCAGTGGCGGCAAGGAGCGACTCGGCGGGGTGACCAAGCAGGGCAACCGCTACCTGCGCTCGATGCTCACCATAGGAGCGCTGGCGGTGATCCGCTATGCCCAGCGGCATGGAACGCGCCGTCCCTGGCTCGTGCAACTGCTGGCGCGGCGGGCCACGAAGGTGGCAGCGGTGGCCTTGGCCAACAAGATGGCTCGCATGGTGTGGGCGATCATGGCCAAGGGCGAGCGCTATCGGGAGCCGGTGGTCGGGCAGGCGGCGTAATACCTCGTCGGAACACCTGACGAGACCAAGGTTGGGAAGGGCGAAAGGACGTTAATGCAGGATCCGGTCGAACCGGGAAGCGGGACACCCCACAAGTGCCAGAGCATCTTGGAATGCGACTTAATGGTTGGGACCCCTTCGCGGAGGGCATTATGGCCAGCGGTCATGAGCACCGCTCCAACAGGTCGAACACATGGCCGCACCGACCAACCTGGCAGAAGCGTTCAACAAATCCCTTGCCAACAGGGAGCCGTCCACACATGGCACGGGGCTGACCTT
>KI911934.1:49875-58145 GCA_000517005.1 Microvirga lupini | reverse complement strand
GAGCACATCCCCAACGGCCATCTGCTCCGCAGGATCGACGTTTTCGTCGCCCAGGCGCTAGCCGACATCCATCGTGAGCTGGCGGCCTTCTTCAGGTGATCGCCGGGCCGTGCGAAAGGACGCAGGCGCTCCGGGCGGGAGTAGGCGACCGCGACACCGGCTTGACCTTCCAGGGAGGTTCGCCGCGGCACGGCGGCTATCCTTGGATCTCTGGCAACCCTGACATCATCATGCGCAATTCCGGACGTTGACCTGGGCAACAGCACTCGCAGCAGAGGCGTTACGTTCCGGTAGCAATCCGAGACAGGCAGTCTGCCGTGCGCCACCTGACCATCAGGATTACGTCCACCCTGGTGCCATTGCAGGACCGCCTCCAACGCATGCTATATCGGCAGGATCCAAGGCACCAGGATCACACAAACGATCAGCACGAGGATGGAGAAGGGCACGCCAAGCCTTATGAAGTCCCCGAACGAATAGTTCCCGGGGCCGACGACGAGGGTGTTCACCGGCGACGAGACCGGGGTCATGAACGCGGTCGATGCGGCCAAGGCGACGATCATGGCAAAGGGATACGGCGATGCGTTCAGGTCCTTGGCCACCGCAAGGGCGACCGGTGCCATCAGGACTGCGGTCGCGGTGTTGGAAATGAACATGCCGAGCAGTGCGGTGATGACAAAGACGGTCCCGAGGACAACACGCGGGCCCGCGTCGCTGGTGACGCTCATCAGGAAGTCGGCAGCCAGATCCACTCCTCCGGTCCTCTGCAACGCGATCGAGAATGGCAGCATGCCGACGATGAGAACGATGGTTTTCCAGTCGATCGAGCGATAGGCGCTGGGAAGGTCGATGCACCCCAGCAGCCCCATCAGCAGGCACCCGATCAACGCGGCATGGACATTCGGGATGACCCCGCTGACCATCAGGCCGACGACGAGCGCCAGGCAAGCGACGGCCTGAAGGGCCTTCCCCCGGACCGGGAGAACCTCGTCGAGCTCTGCGGGAAGCCGGATAATGGCCAGGTCGCCGTCGTCCGACCGGAGTTGCTCGATATCGCTCCACGTCCCCACGAGAAGGAGCATGTCGCCAATCTCGAGCCGTTCGTTCACGAGGCTGCGGTCATGCACGATCCGGCCCCGCCTGAGGCCGATGACCGAAAGTCCGAAACGACTCCGGAAACGCGATTCGATCACCGAGTGCCCGACCAGATCCGACGACGGCGGTACGATGATCTCCGCCAATCCGATTTCCTGCGAACGATCGCTGAAATAGGTCCCCTCCAGCGGCAACTCCTCGAGGAGGAACTCGTCCCGGATGGACTGGATGCCGCTGCCATCCGAGCGCAAGTCGATCAGCAGGACATCGCCGGGCTTGATCTCCGTCTTGGCCGTCGGACGGAGCAGCTCCCACGAGAGATTGCGGCTTCTCTCGACGGCGATGATGTTTGCCCCGGACGAGCCACGCAGGTCGAGTTCCTCCAGGGTCTTGCCGGCCAGCGGCGAGCGGTCGGTCACCCGAAGACGGTATTCGCGGTTCGCGAGGCCATACTCGTCGACCCACGTTGCGAATGTCGGCCGGTTGCCGGTCCGCGCCCGTTTTTCAGCCGGCAACCAGCGTTGGGCGAACGCCATGTAGATGATGCCCAGCACCAGGATGGGGACGCCGAACGGCGCGAAGCTGAAGAACGAAAAGCCCGCGATGCCGTGACGCTCGAGTTCGCTGTTCACCACGAGGTTCGGCGCCGTCGCGACCAGGGTCGTCATCCCGCTGATCAGGGCCGCGAAGCTGATCGGCATCATCAATCGGCCGGGCGGGATGCCGGTGCCTTGCGCGATCCGCAGCGCCACGGGGATGAAGATCGCAGTCACGGCCGTCGAGCTCATGGTCGCTCCGAGCGCGCAGACGACCGTCATCAGGAGAGTGGTCAACCGCAGCTCGTCGGCCCCGGCCTTTGTGGTCAGCCAGTCGCCGAGTCCCTGGGCCACGCCGGTTCGCACCAGTCCCTCGCCAATCACGAACAGGGCGGCAATCAGGACGATGTTGGGATCGCTGAAGTCTGCGAGCGCTTCCTGCATCGTGAGTACGCCTGTCAGGGGCAGCGCCGCGAGCATGATCAGCGCCACGGCGTCCAGGCGGGGCTTGTTGATCGCGAACATCACGATCGCGGTGGCGAGCAGGCCCAGGACGACGACAAGACCGGACATGGCGAGATTTCCCCGGTTCCACCAAGCCTCAGGTTAGGTGTGTGCACAAAGTGAGTTGCCGCAACTTCGACGGCAAGCGGATTCTCGCGCCGCATGGCGCAATGGGACACTCGGCACGGTCGTGGGACACAGGGTCAAGCCATCGGCCCCGCCATCCTGCTCATTGCACGGTCCGGCATCACCCGCCCTCTGCGTTCCGCCCAGCCGAGGATGTCGTGCGGCACGCTGCATCGGTGCTCACGCTCAGCCGCCGAGCCACAGCCCGGTGAGCCCGGTGCCCGCGACATAGATGACCAGGATGTAGGCCAGGACATACAGCGCATAGGTCTGGCTGTTGCCGGAATACAGCCTCCGCACCAGGTCCGCGGCGGCAAGGGCGCCGTTCGCGACGCTTCGCCAAAAGACGACGGCGACGGGGGGCATCGGCGGACCGGAAACAAACCGGTCGAGGACGACCGACCAACGCGGATCGACGGCCTCCGGCCGGGGGAGAGGACGGACGAGCCGGAGGACAAGGCCTAGGATAACCGCGACCGCCACCGCGCCAATCATGGTCGGCGTCGGATTCCAGTAGCCGTAGATCGTCTCCAGGGACATCCCTTTCCAAACCAGCGTCGAGGCGAATTGCGGGTCGATCGCGGCTGAAACCGGCGCCATGAGCAGCTTTGGAAACAGCGAGAGAATGACGATGCCCGCGATCAGCAAAAACTGTGGGATGAGCAGCGTCATAGGCGCTTCGCCGACAACAGCCTGATCTTTTCCATGTGCACCGAAGAAGAGACCGCCGACAAAGCGGATCATGTAGAGAAAGCCGAGGAAGGTCGCGATGAGCCCGGCGATCGCGAGGAAATGCCACCCCTTGTCCATCATGGCGCTCAACAGCAGCCACTTGCCGCCGAAGCCCATCAGCGGCGGCAGACCCGACATCGAGATGACGGCGACGAGCACGGTGGCGAATGTGATCGGCATGGTGCGGGCAAGCCCACCCGTGTCCGCAAAGTTGCGCGTGCCCGTGCGCAGGATGATTCCGGCGACCGCGAGGAAGAGGATTCCCTTCACCATCATGTGGTTGGCGACAAGATAGAGCGCGGTCACCCAACCGAGGTGGCTCATGAGGGCCGTCGCGGTGATGATGTAGCCGAGCTGGCTCATGCTGGAGAGCGCGAGGAGGCATTTGAAATCGGTCTGCCGGAGCGCCATCAGAGCTCCGGCGATCGTCGTCAGCATGCCGAGCCAGGCCATCGCATGCGCGAGCTCCAATCCGACCTCGGAGCGGATCGCGAGGTAGGTTCCCATGAGCAGACCGAAGACAGCAACCTTGCTGACCACGCCGGAAAGCATCGCGGTGAAATCATCGTCGGCCTCGGAATAGGCGCCCGGCAGCCAGACATGCACGCCGATCGCACCCGCCTTGACCAAGAAGCCGGCCGCGAGGAACGCGAAAGCGATGCTGGCATCCGGGCCGCTCGTCACCAGCGCATCCAGGTTGGTCGTACCGCTGACCGCGGCGATCCCGGCGAAACCCGCCAGCACAAGGAAGGCAGACAGCAAAGAGAACAGCAGGAAGCCCAGCACGTGCGGCCCGGCACCCCGGCCCTTCGCGATCAGGAAGCAGGTCGATAGAGTGATGATCTCCCAACTGAAGAAGAACTCCAGGCTCGTCGACGATCGCAGCAGCGCCTGGATGGACAGCAGGAGGATTGCCAGCATCGGATGGTAGCCAGGGCGGTCATCAACCCTGTAGAGGCCCGCCGCGGCAATGACGAGGCTGCCGGCGAGCAGCAGGATCGCGAAGAGCCAGGCAAGGCCCTGGGCGGCTTGCGCCAGGAGACCGCCGGTGACAAGGACGACGGCAAGCATCAGCACATTCTTTGCCCGGCCCGGCATGCGGTCGAGCGCATAGAGGATGAGGCCGGCAAGGAGCGGGACGAACATCCAGGGTGCGCCTGCTCCCGAGGCGCGTGCCGCGGCATAGCCGGAGATGCACAGAAGGAGCGCGACGGCCAGGATGGGAAACAACGCGGCGGCCGGCGGCATTTCGGTCGGGCCGCTGTCCTGCGTGCAGACGGCGCGGGTGAACCAGCGGAACATGTATGCTGCTTCCAGCAGCGAACCGCAGAGGATCAGCGCGACCCAAGGCAGCTCGGCAGCGCCGGTCAGTTGCATGACCAGCTCCCATTTGGCCCAGAACCCGGGAAAGGGCGGCAGGCCGGCGATGGCCACGAGGAAGAGGGTCAGCAGCCCCGCGAGGAGCGGGCGGCCGGCGAGGCCGACAGCCTTGTCGAGATCACGCTGCCGGATCACGGCGGCGATCCAGAACAGGCCGGCCTTGGCGAGAAGATGATTGAGAAAGAGGCCGCCCACCACCAGCGGAGTCGATGCCACTGCGCCGACCTGATGCAGAAGCGCCAGTCCGAGGATGAGCAGGCCCATCTGACCGATCGACGAATAGCCGAGAAGCCGCTGGACGTTGGACTGCTTCAGTCCGATCAGGTTGGAGAACAGGAACGTGGCTCCGCCCGAGACGGCGAGGATGGGGAGTTGGTCCTCGAACAGGGGGAGCAGTTTCAGGAGCGAGAAGAATACGCCGGCGGAGACACCGACGGAGATCATCGCGGCAATGCCGCTCGGCGCGGTCTCATAGACGTCGAGGCCCCAGCCGTTGGCGGGGAAAGGCTTCAGTTCGATGACGAGGCAGGCAAGCAGGAGAAGCAGCGCAGCCGCGCCGATGGGCCCGGTGATGTCGGGCCTGGTGGCGATCAGGGTATCGATGCCGAGGGTGCCGGTGACGTAATAGAGTAGGCCCGTGCCGAGCAGGAAGAACGACGACGCGATGACCGTCGCCATGATGAACTTGAACGCCGCCCCCAACGCGGCCGGTGTGCGCTCGAGCCCGAGAAGTCCATAGGTCGCGATGGAGACGATCTCCAGGAAGACGAAGAGGTTGAAGAGGTCCCGGGTCATCACCATGCCGTTGATGCCCATGGTGAGGCCCAGGTAGAGCAGCAGCGCCGCGTAGTTGCCGCGCAGCCGGTCCCAAAGGTGCAGCGCTCCCAGGATGGCCACGACATTGACGCTTGCAGCGACAAATCCCTCGGCCAGGCCAAGGCGCAGGCTGATCGAGACGGGCGGCAGCGATCCTGCCGTGAGGATATCGATGGGCGGCTCGCCAGCGAGAATGCGAAGCAGCGCGACGGCGCTGACGACCGCTATCCCGACGAGTGCGACAAAGAAGCCGGCGGACAGCCAGGCGGTACCGATCCTAGAGAGCAGCGGAATGGCGAATCCGCCGGCCAGTCCGAGAACGAAGATGTTCAGCGGATGGAACAGGCTCGCTACCATTTCGACTCCGTGAACGCACCGATGTCGAAGGTCTTCCTGGCCGAATGGAGACGGACCGCATAGGCGAGCATGATGGCCGTCACCGCGAAGCCGATGACGATGGCTGTTACCACCAATGCGGAAGGAACGGGATCGATCGCCCGCCCCGCCTCGGCCTGCGTGAGGGCCCGGTCGATGATCGGGGCCGTGCCGCCGGTCACGTAGCCGGTTGCAACGATGACGATGTGGAGTCCGGTGCCGAACAGGGCGAACCCGATTATGATGCGAAGCAGATGGCGATGGATCAGGATGCCGCAGAGGCCGATCAGGACGAGCCCGAAGCCCGTGATCAGCAGGATGAAGGACACTGGGAGGATCGTTGCCATGGGATGGATCGCTCAACTTCGGAAGCGGTTGATGATGACACTGAGCTCTGCCGCGACCTTGATGCCGAGCAGCGCCGAGACCAACGGAATGGCACCGGCGCTGATGAGGGTCCCGGCTTCGCCGAGCGGTAGGAAACGTGGATCGAGGAAGCCACCGGCCAGGATTAGCCCGAGCATGCCGATCGCGACATACGATAGGCCGGCAAAGGATTCGATCACGCTGAGCGCCGCGGCGTTGAGCCGTGCTCCCGGATCGGCCAGGAGCAGCAACATGACCCCGGAGGCAACGATGGCGCCGCCCTGGAACCCGCCGCCGGCCGACAGGTGACCGTTGACGATGACGTAGGCGCCGAACGTGAGGATCACGGGCAGCAACACCCGGGAGCCGGTCATCACGATCTCGCTGGCGGGCCTGCGCCGGGATGCCTCCGCTTCCCCGAGGTCAATTTCGTCCTTCCTGAGAAGCAGGCCGACGCTGGCCGCCACCATGAAAAGCACGGCAACCTCGCCCAGCGTATCGAAGCCGCGATAGGCGATGAGGATCCCGGTGACGATGTTCGAGACCCCGAGTTCGAACGGGGCCTGCGACACGTAGTGCTCCGCAAGCGGGCGAAGGGCCGACCGTTCCGCATAGCCGCCGGCCAGGCGGATGAAGAGCAGCGCGAACAGGGTGACGGCGAACAGCACGCCGGCGCGATGGATCATGGTGCTCCCCCTGCTTCGCCGGACTTCCCATCGTCCGCGAGCGCGTCCGTCACGGTTGCCGGCGTCATCGGCGTGCGAATCCGATGCGCGGCGCGCGACAGTGCGTGGGAGGAAACGGGATTGGTCATCAGGACGAAGAAGATGACGAGGGCCAGCTTGGGGGACCATCCCGGATGGTAGAAGGCAAGGCCGGCCACGATCAATATGTTGCCCAGGGTCGTTGCCTTGGTGCCGGCCTGGATGCGGGTGTAGGCGTCCGGCATGCGCACGAGGCCGAGGCCGGCCGAGAACAGGAACACGGCGCCGGTCACGATCAACAGGCTTCCGGTCAGCTCGATCATGGTTCATGTTCCCCTTGGCCGGCATGGCGGAGGGCATAGATGAAGATGAAGGTGGTGAGGCCCGAGCCGATCGCCGCCTCTGCCATCGCCACGTCCGGAGCCGCGAGCAGCAGGAACGACACGGACGCGAACAGGCCGGCCAGGCCCGAGCTCACCATCGCGGCCATGAGGTTGTTCAGGCACACCGCAAGAAGCCCGCTGACGAGAATGCCGGCACAGACCACCAGGATGAGAAGCTGGAGCATGCGCTAGAGTCCCTTTTCCAGAAAGCGCGCGATCGCCAGCACCGCCAGGAAGCTCAGCAATCCGTAGACGAGGGCGACATCGATATACACGAACCGTCCCGATACATGGGCATACAGGACGATGAGCGAGATCGAGATGACAGTCAGCATGTCGATCGCGACGATCCGGTCGATCAGCGTCGGCCCGAGCACCAGCCGGGTGATCGCAAGCAAGATGGCGCCAAGGATAAGGACAGCCGCGACCTGGACGATGGATTCAGCCAAAGACGTGCTCCAGATGCCTTTCGAACGGTCTGACGATCGCATCGGCCATCGCGTCGGCGTCGATGCCGTCGATATCGAGCAGGTGGATGAAGAGCGTGTCGCCCCTCAACTCCATCACGAGCGAGCCCGGTGTGAGCGCAATCGTATTGGCAAGGGCCAGCCGGCCGATCGGCGACTTAAGGCGGGTGCGGACCTTGACGATGCCCGGCTTGATATCGATCCGCCGCGCATAGACGTGGCGCATCATGGTGATGTTGGCCTTGACGAGCTCGACGAGGAATGTCCCGCCGTAGAGCGAGAGGTGCAGTAGCCCGTCGGGAGTCCAGCGGATCCGGTTCCAGGTATGGCCGGAGGACGCGAGGATCCAGGCGATGGGCAGCGTGATCGCCGCGCCGAGCAATACGACGACGACGGCCATCGTGGAATTGGCAACCATCCAGACGACGAAAAGCACGGCCCAGAGACTGAGCAGCCCATGTGACCGGAAGGGTGTCAGGGTATCCTTGTGGCTCGAGTCGGTATCGCTCATCGATGATCACCGCCTGTCCGATCAGAACCGCCACACCAACGGTACGAGGAAGACCGCTACGACGAAAAACCAGAGGAGCAGGGGCAGTCCCAGCTTCCAGTAATCGCCGAAGGCGTAGCCGCCCGGACCCATGACCATCAGGTTGGTCGGCGTTGCGATGGGCGTCAGAAACGCGCCAGCCGCGGCCACCGCGGTGCTCATGAGCACCGGGCGGGGCGAGATGCCCATGCTCGCTGCCGCCGCCATGCCGATGGGAATGACGATCAGCGCGGTGG
>KI911934.1:49484-49775 GCA_000517005.1 Microvirga lupini | reverse complement strand
TCCACGGGACGGCGCAGCGGTGCGGCGCTCTCGCCGTCCTGGACGGCCACGAGCTGCACGTCGGAAAAGGCCGAGAGATCGATGTCGGACGGAGAGGATGCGACATAGGGCGAGTTCGCGCGCACCCGCATCAGGAAGATGCCGTCGGCGAGACCGTACTGCTCCACCAGGGTCTTGGCATGGCGGCTGAGGTCGGCCGGCATCTTGGCGCCGTTGCGCTGGGGCAGGAGGCGCTCGCCGAAGAGGACGATGATCGCCATCGTGCCGGCGAGCAGCGGAATGCCAACGAGG
>KI911934.1:48496-49384 GCA_000517005.1 Microvirga lupini | reverse complement strand
GCCACATTGCCGAACCATCCCTCACGTTGAGCCTCGGTGAGAGCAACCGCGCCGACCAGCGTCGCCGAGATGCCCTTCTCTGGTGCCACGCCTGCGTGCGAGGCCTTGCCCGTGATCTCGACCTGCCAGTTCTCCTGCCCGACCGCGCCAACGATCAGATCGTTCGGATCCTGGCCATCGACGTTGATGCACATCACCGCGCCGCCGAGATCGGCCGGATCGAGCTCGCGCGCACCGTGCAGGCCGCTCTCCTCGCGGACCGTGAACAGCAGGGTGATCGGCGGATGCGGCAGGTTGTGCTTCAGCAGCGTCTCCGCAAGCACGACAAGAATGGCGCATCCCGTGCGGTTGTCTCCGCCAAGCGCCGTCATGCCGTCCGAGACGATGCGGTCGCCTTCACGCCTCGGCTTGGCGCCGGCGCAGAGCGGCACCGTGTCGAGATGGGTGGAGAACAGCAGGCGCGGACCGGGCCGGGTTCCGGGCAGATCGACGATCAGGTTGCCCGTTTCCGTCGGGACGGGGATGCGTGTGTTCACCTCATCGAAGCGGATCGCGGAAGCCGGCACGCCGGCCTTCCTAAGCGCATCCGAGACGGCCGCAGCGATCCGGGCTTCCTGCCCGGTCACGCCCTCGACCGCGAGAAACCGCATCAGGTGATCTTCCGCGGCGGCGACATCAAGGGGGATCGCAGAGCTGCTCATCGTTTCCATCCGTTGAGTTCTGGCATCAGCTCATAGTCCCCATGGGAGCCCGAGCATCTTCCAGATGGCAAAGAGGGCGGTCCAGAGAATGAACATCCATATGACGTAGGGAAGCATCAGCGATACGACTGTACCGACGCCGGCGGACCGGTCGTATCTCTGGGCGAACCCGACGACGAGGGCGAAG
>KI911934.1:47828-48396 GCA_000517005.1 Microvirga lupini | reverse complement strand
GATGGGGCTCAACCGCTCATCTCCTCGTGGGGCCGTTCGGACATGTCGTCGGCGAACAGCGAGAGTGGAAGGCGTCGCAGCATGAGCCGACGACGGGACCTGGATCAAACGGCGTGATGTCGCTATCCACCTAGTCCTCGATCGTGGCCAGCAGCAACGCGAGGCGGCATCCGGTGGCGAATTCCGTCAGGTTGACGTATTCCTTGATGGTGTGAATCTCCGCCTGCCCAGCGCCGATGGTGACGGTGGGGACACCGTGCTTGTCGAGCCAATTGGCATCGAGGCCGCCGTTCGAGAACAGGTAGTTTGGCTTGAGGCCAAGCGCGGTCATGGCCCTGGTCGCGCGCTGCACCACGGGCGAGTTCTCATCCAGATTGAAGGGCGGGTAGGATGGAGTGTGCGTGAAAGCTACTGCGGCCGTTTCACCCTCATGATCCTTCACCTCTCCTTGGGCCTTCCGGAAAGCCTGATCAAAGCCTTTTGCGATCGCCGCGGCGAAGGCGGACGTCGGGCTGCGGGCCTCTCCCTTGATGAACACGTAGTCGGTGACGACATTGGTCGCGTCCCC
>KI911934.1:47524-47728 GCA_000517005.1 Microvirga lupini | reverse complement strand
GCTCCGGCCCGTTGCACCGCGAGAACGACGAGGTCGCCGCTCTCGGTGACCATGCCCGGGAACACGGTCTGGCCGACGAGGCCCGAGCGCGGTGGGATCACCACCTCGGCCAGACCTGACTGACGATTGAACAGGGTCTCTTCACCCTGGCCCGATGCGACATCCTCGCGGAACGAGAGATTCATCCGCGCGGCGAGGGAAGCG
>KI911934.1:47223-47424 GCA_000517005.1 Microvirga lupini | reverse complement strand
CAGCTCCCGGGTCTCGGGATTGCGCAACGGCGCCCCCGAGGGAAGGGTCAGGAGGCAGAAGACTGCGATCAGCCCGAGCAGCCCGATCCCGGCGAAACGCAGGCCGCGCGACTCCTGCTCCGAGAGTGCGGCACCCTGCTCCGTCGTGGTCCCATCCGCCGCCAGACCTGGATTGTATGCTCCCAGGCGGGGCGCGATTAT
>KI911934.1:38707-47123 GCA_000517005.1 Microvirga lupini | reverse complement strand
ACGATGACGATGCCGATGAGGATCAGGAAAATGACCACGGGGTGAGGAACCATGTTCCCCACGCGTTCGACGCCGTCGAGGAACCGCTGCATGACGGTCTTGGGCTGGGTGTCCAGGGACTTGGGCGCTGTGTGAATGATTGCCATCGCCGTCGCCTCAAGTGGAATGACCGCCGCGCCGGGAACCGGCTTGCCACAGCCGCATCGACGCAACGGTGCCCAGCGGTGACCCAAGTGAGCTTAGCGTGCCCGTTCGGTAATGCATCGGCGCAGCGTCCCAGGCTTAGACGGGCCGTCCCAATTTGTGGGATGAACATCACAACGCGAGGACCATCATCCAAAAATGGGATGCATCGCGCAGGGTTGGGATGATGAGCTAATCTGCGCAATCGAGACTTTCTGATACCCTGTACCTGATGGGCAAGCGTCACCGATCTTGGAGGTGCATTGTGGCCATCGGCTGGGGGGCGCCGATTGCTGCCTCGGCGCCGGAGGAGCTGGGCGAGGCCCGCCGATGGCTTGCGGAAGGTAGGATGTGGGAAATGTCTCGAGATTCCGGCTCTCGTCCTCCCTTGCAAGTCGCTGTCCCGGTCGCCTTCGTGCTCTGGTGCGCCGCATGCCAGGCCGAGGTCGAGGCGCCGGCACCGGTTCGACCCGCCCGTGTCATCGTGGTCGAGCCTGCCGCCAAGTCAGCGGATGTCGGTTTCGCGGGCCATATCGAGGCCCAGGACCAAGCATCCCTGTCGTTCCGATTGGGCGGCCGGTTGGTCGAAAGGCCTGCTCGCGTCGGAGTGTCGGTGGGCGACGGAGAGGTGGTCGCACGTCTCGATCCGGAGAACGAGCTCAACGAGCTGCGCTCCGCGCGGGCGGCGTTGACGGCGGCCCGGGGCGCCCTGGGACAAGCGGACAACCAGTACCAAAGGCAGAGTCAACTCGTTGATCGCGGCATCACCACGCGAGCCGATTTCGAGGCCGCCGAACAGGCGCGCACGGCGGCGCAGGCGCAGGTGGATGGGGCCCAGGCCCGTGTCCGGACCGCCGAGGACATCGTCGGGTTCACCATCCTGAAGGCCGATGCGCCCGGCGTGGTGACGGCAGTCGGTGCGGAGCCCGGAGAGGTGGTCGCAGCCGGCCGGATGCTCGTGCAGCTCGCGCGGCGGGATGGGCGCGATGCCGTCTTCGAGGTCCCGGCCGATCTGGCTCGGGCGGCATCGCCGGACGTCGAGGTCGTCGTCGGTCTGGCGAGCGATCCGAACGTCAAGGTTCACGGCCGGGTGAGGGAGATCGCTCCGCAGGCCGATCCCGTCACCCGAACCTTTGCCGTCCGTGTCGGCCTCACCGATCCACCGCCATCGTTCAGGCTTGGCACGGCGGTCTCGGGCACCCTCAGGGGAGGCACGCAGACCGCGCTGGCGATCCCCTCCACGGCCCTGGTGCGGCGGGGGCAGGACGTCGGCGTCTGGGCGGTCGATCCAGGCACGGCCAAGGTCATCTGGCGCACCCTCGACGTGATCAGTGCCGGCCCCGCAACCACCCTCGTCGCGAAGGGGATCGCCGCAGGCGACATCGTCGTGACCGCCGGCGCCAGTCTCCTGCACGAGGGCCAATCCGTGAAGCTGCCGGGGATGGAACCGCAATGACCTTCAACCTGTCGGGACTGGCCTTGAGGAACCGCTCCGTCGTGGTCTATCTCATGATCGTGGCGGTCGCCGCCGGCCTCCTGGCCTTCTACCGTCTGGGCCGCAATGAGGATCCCGCCTTCGTCATCAAGACGATGGTCGTCTCCGCGGCCTGGCCCGGCGCGACCATGGAAGATACCCTGACGCAGGTCACGGAACGGCTGGAGCGTCAGCTCGAGGAAACACCCGGCCTCGACTTCCTGCGAAGCTCGACCACGCCGGGGCTGACCACGATCTTCGTCAACCTGAAGCAGTCGATCCCGGGATCGGAGGTGCAGGATACCTGGTATCAGGTCCGCAACCTAGTGACGGATATCCGCCATACGTTGCCGATCGGCACGCTCGGGCCGTTCTTCAACGACCGGTTCGGCGACACGTTCGGCATCATCTACGGCTTCACGTCCGACGGCTTCACCCGCCGGGAGTTGCGGGACCATGTCGAGGACATCCGCTCCAGGCTGCTGCTCGTTCCCGACGTATCCAAGATCGAGATCATCGGCGCCCAGGACGAACGGATCTTCGTCGAGTTCTCGGTGAGGGAACTGGCCAACCTGGGCATCGACAGGACGGTCCTCCTGGCGGCCTTGCAGAGCCAGAACCTCGTGCGGCCGGCGGGTGTGCTCCAGACCCGGGACGAGACCATGGCCCTGCGCGTATCCGGGGCCTTCGAGACGGAAGCCGATCTTCTCGACGTGAACTTCCCGGTCGGCGACCGGATGGTCCGGCTGGCCGACATCGCAACGGTACAGCGCGGCCCGGCCGACCCGCCGCAGCCGATGTTTCGCGTCAACGGGCAGGAGGCGATCGGCCTCGGCATCGCCATGCGGGACGGCGGCGACATCCTGGCGCTCGGCGACAATGTCAGGAAGGCGATGGCGGGGATCGCCGCCAACCTGCCGCTCGGCATCGAACCGCATCTGGTGGCCGACCAGGCCGTGACCGTCGAACACGCGATCGCCGACTTCATGACGTCGCTTTGGCAGTCGGTGGCCATCATCCTCGTCGCCAGCTTCATCAGCCTCGGGGTCCGCCCCGGCCTGGTCGTCGCCCTGTCCATTCCGCTGACGCTCGCGGCCGTGCTCGCCATCATGGACGTCGTCGACATCGACATGCAGCGCATCTCGCTGGGGGCGCTGATCATCGCGCTAGCCCTACTCGTCGACGATGCCATGACGACCACCGACGCCATGGTGACCCGCCTCGCGGCGGGCGACGAAAAGGCCAAGGCCGCGACCTATGCCTTCGAGCGGTATGCCATGGCCATGCTGGCCGGAACGCTGGTGACGATCGCCGGGTTCGTCCCGATCGGCTTCGCGGCGAGCTCGGCGGGCGAGTATACGTTCTCGCTCTTTGCCGTCGTCAGCATCGCCCTGGTCATCTCCTGGTTCGTGGCGGTGGTGTTCGCGCCGGTGCTCGGCGTCGCGATGCTGTCCAAGCCGGAGACCTCTTCAGCCGATGCACCGCCTGGCCGCACGGTCGTGCTCTTTCGGCGGCTCCTCTCCGGCGCCATCAGGGCCCGGTGGCTCACGATTGCCGTCAGCATCGGCCTGTTCGTCGCCTCGCTGTTGGCCCTTCCGCTGGTGCCGCGTCAGTTCTTCCCGGCGTCCGACCGCCCGGAGCTTCTGGTCGACCTGACAATGCCCCAGAACGCATCGATCTTCGCGAGCGAGGAACTTGTCGGTCGGTTCGACGCCGCCCTGAAGGACGATCCCGACGTCGTGCGGTGGAGTACCTACGTCGGACGCGGCGCGATCCGCTTCTACCTTCCCCTGAATGTCCAGCTTCCGAACGATTTCTTCAGCCAGGCCGTGCTCGTTGCAAAGGACGTGCCCGCCCGGGAAAGACTTCAGGTGAAGCTGGAATCGATGCTGGCCAAGGAGTTCCCGAATCTGGTCGGGCGGGTCTACCCCCTGGAGCTCGGGCCGCCCGTGGGCTGGCCGCTGCAATATCGCGTGACAGGCCCTGACATCGGCGAGGTCCGCACCATTGCCATGAGGCTGGCCCAGGTCGTTGCCTCGAACCCGCAGGCCAAGCAGGTCAATTTCGATTGGATCGAGCCCTCGCGGAAGCTTCAATTGCGGGTCGACCAAGACGAGGCGAGGCGCCTTGGCCTCAGCTCGGCGGCGCTCGCGTCCATTCTCAACACGGTCGTGTCCGGGACGGTCGTCACCCAGGTGCGTGACAGCATCTATCTCGTCAATGTCGTCGCTCGCGCCAGGGAGGACGAGCGGGCCTCGATCGAGACGTTGAGGACCATGCAGGTCGCCTTGCCGGGGGGGCAATCCGTGCCGCTGTCGCAGTTCGTCACGTTCGACTACGGGCTCGATACACCCCTGGTCTGGCGCCGGGACCGGGTGCCGACGCTGACCGTCGCCGCCGATGTCGCGCCGGGAATCCTTCCCGAAACGGCCGTCTCCGCCCTGACCCCGAAGATCGATGAGCTGAGGCGGACCCTGCCGCCCTCATACCGGATCGATGTCGGCGGAACCGTCGAGGAGAGCGCGAAGTCGCAGGCCTCCGTGATCGCGGTGGTACCGCTGATGCTCCTGATCATGTTGACGGTCCTCATGGCGCAGTTGCGCAGCTTCAAGCTGCTTGGCTTGGTCCTCTGCATCGCTCCGCTTGGCCTCATCGGCGTCGTCGGGGCCCTGTTGTTATCGGGTAAGCCCCTTGGCTTCGTGGCGCTGCTTGGCGTTCTCGCCTTGATCGGCATCATCACGAAGAATGCCGTCATTCTCATCGGGCAGATCGAGGCGGAGCGATCCGCCGGCAAGGGCGTCGTGGAGGCCGCGCTCGACGCAAGCACGACGCGATTCCGCCCGATCATGCTGACGGCCATCTCCACCGTTCTCGGCATGATCCCGATCGCACCGACGGTTTTCTGGGGGCCGATGGCCTATGCGATCATGGGCGGGCTCCTGGTCGCAACGGTTCTCACCCTCATCCTGCTGCCCACGCTTTATGTCACGCTGTTTGATAGGCGTTCGTCCGCCGCCGGTCCCGTGGACGCCGTTCCGACGGTTGCGGGAGCGCTCCCATCATGACCGATACGACTGCCCTGGCCTCACGATTGGCTGCATGGGTCCGATCGGGGCCGGCCCTGATCACCGTCATCCTTTTCGGATTGGCAGCATGCGACCGAGGTGAACCGTCGTCGCCAGACGTCGGCCGACCGGTCGACGTCATCTCGGTGGAGGCGAGCAAGCTGGCAAGCGATATCCAGCTCTCGGGCGAGATCCAGGCGGAGAACAACGCTGCGCTCGCGTTCCGCATCGGCGGCCGGGTCGTGGAGCGGCCCGTGAACGTCGGCGACCGGATCGCCGCCGGGCAGCTCATTGCCCGGCTGGATCCGCAAACCGAACAGAACGCCCTCGCGGCCGCGAAGGCAGCCCTATCGGCCGCGAGGGGCGAGGTGAGCACGGCCCGCAATGCCTTTGACCGCCAGGAACAGCTCATGGCGCAGGGCTTCACGACCCGGCCGCGCTTCGACCAGGCCTTGCAGGCCAGGAACGCGGCCGAATCGGGCCTCGAGGACGCCGAGGCCCGTGTCGAACTGGCGCGCGATCGCCTCGGCTTCACGGAGCTTCGATCCAGCACCGCCGGCGTCGTGACGGCCCGAAGCGCCGAGCCCGGCGAAGTCGTGCAGCCGGGCCAGGCCATCGTGCGACTGGCCCGCGACGACGGACGCGATGCCGTCTTCAACGTGCCCGCGCGTTTCCTCGAACGGCAGGACGAGGATCCGGTCATCCGCGTTGCCCTCGCCGATGACCGCTCCGTCGTCGCCGTCGGGCGCGTCCGCGAGATCGCCGCGCAGGCGGACCCCGTGACCCGCACGTTCCAGGTCCGGGTCAGCCTGCAAGATCCTCCGGAAGCCATGCGGCTGGGATCGACCGTCATCGGGTCGATCGAACTGCTCTCTCCGGCGATCATCGCGGTTCCGGCGAGCGCTCTCACTAGGGCCGGGCAATCGCCGGCCATCTGGATCGTCGATCCCGCGACGTCAACCGTTTCGCTGCGAGCCGTCGACATCCTGCGCTTTGATTCCGACAGGGTGATCGTCTCGCAGGGGCTCGACCCGGACGATGTCGTCGTCACCGGCGGTGTCCAGGCCCTTCACCCGGGCCAGCGGGTGGCTCCCATCAGGGCGCGGCCGACGACTGCCCGTGAACAGAGGGCTGGCGCAATGTCCCGCTTCGATTGAGGCGGCAGCTTGGCCCGTCCGGAAGACAGGGGCAGCGCCCGACCGTGCTCCGGACCGACGGTGTGGATATGATGATGACGATCGTCAAGCCTGCACATGTCACCCGGACCCGGCGCACGATCAAGGCATGCTCTCGGCGTCATGTCGATGGTCACGTGTCTCGAGAGGATGATGGGCGGAAACCATCTCCCTGAATTCCGAGGGACTGCTGCCGTATCTCAGCTTGAACGCCCTGCTGAAGGTCGAGTGTTCGAGGAACCCGACCTCACCGGCCAGCGCCCTGATCGGGGTCCTGTCCCCGATGTCGGCGAGGCGGTGCCTGGCGGCGTCGAGGCGCTCTTCCTGGATGAACCGAGCGACGCCGCCAATCCCCTCGAAAATACGGTAAAGCTTGGATCGCGACATCGCGACAAGCCGCCTGAGCGCCTCCGGATCGAAATCCGTCGAGTTCATGTTCCGTCTGACGACGCAGCGGAGACGCTCGCGAAGTGCCGTGGCTCTCGATGTGTCGGGCCGTGCGGGATTGCTCGGCGCGGGAACGAGGCAGCTCTGAACTAGGGTGCAGGTCACCGCACCCAGCATCGGCCAATGCGCCTTCGGGATCGAGGGCAGCACACGGGCCAACGAGAGGAGGTGGTCCGCAAGAAGGGTACCTTGCCACGAACTCAGGGCCACCATGTTTTCCGTGCCTCGCGACAGCACCGGTTTCCCGGGCACGGTACACGGAAGGGACGCGGTCAAGATCTGCTCGGAGGCTTCCTCGTCGAGTGAGGTGATCAGGATCCGGCAATTCATGTCAGGTGGCGATCCTTGCTGCAAGTACGCTGACGCGCCGGACCGAATATGGCCTACGCGGGACCCGTCATCAGCCCGGACAGTGCCGCGGTGGTGGATCCTTCCCGATCTCCGGACCAGTGAAATCCGTTCCAGCCGGATGACGCCCAGGTCCCAGGATCGATAGTCGGGTTTCTTCGCGTGCGCCTCGCGGTCGAGGGAGGCAAGGGCCTCCTCGAAGAACGCCGATGCCTGTCGGACCTTGATCTCCTCGACAGCTCCGGGATGGGTCGGCATGGATCGGGCCGTTGCGGAAACGGGATTGCTCCTTGACGCCACTTCAGGCATGGGACGTGCTCCTCGATGGGAAGATGGCCGGCCTCGGTCACCCATCAGGTTACCCCTCGCAAGCAATGGGTCTATCGGGATTAACCCTGGGGCGGACCGGGAATTGGCCTGAGGCCGCGCCGAAAGATCCTTCCCGGTGCGGGGAATGGCGGGCCCCATCCTGTCTCGGGGCACCGTGTCCGTCGCGGTCAGGAAACCAGGCCCCGCGGAAGCTCACGCCACCAAGTCCATTCCACCCGCGTACCCGATGTCGGCTCCCGCTCCACCCCAGTGGGTTGCGCAAAGGCGGCAGGATGCGGTCGGACGGAGACCCGTCCGACACGGCCTCACTCCGGGGGAGCCGTGGAACTCCAGCCCGTCGCGTGGATGTGCGGCAGCAGGCTGAGCTCGCCGACGAGCCGTTCCACGAGGGTGTCCTCCTGGCGGGCCGTGTAGACGGTTGCCTCGACCTCGACCCGCGACGACCCTTCCACGGTGTGGCTCTCGAGGCCTTGCAGCCGCAGTCCGCGGGCGCTCACCGCCTGGAGGAGCTGGATGCGCACGGTCGCCTCGTCCCTGGCCGCGCATGTGATGTCGATCACGTAGAACCGCTCGGCCATCCCGGGTTCCGGCCGCAATCGCTCGATCCAGGAGCCCGCACGGGAGAGCAGGAGGTTAGCTCCGATGATGAAGGCTGCGGTCTCCGCGGCTTCGATGCGCAGGCCATAGCCCGCCAGCACCCCGACGGCGCCCGTAGCCCAGACGGTGGCGGCCGTGCTGAGACCGCGCACGCTGAGGCCGTCGCGCATGATGAGCCCGGCACCAAGGAAACCGATGCCCGTGACAACCTGGGCGCCCATACGGGTCGCATCCCCGACGGAGGGGAGCAGCCCCGGCACGGATGTGAACGCGGCCGCGCCGACTGCCACCAGGGCGTGGGTGGCCAACCCGGCGTGGCGTTGCCGCCACTGGCGCTCGAGACCGATCGACGCGCCGAGGACGAGGCCAAGCGCGAGGTTGAACGTGACCGACAGGACGGCGAGACTGCCGGATGTCAGGTTGGGTTCCATGCGTCCAGCTTTCACGGAGCCGCCGCGATGGCCTGAAGGCGATGACCAGCGTCAGCAGGGGACTTGCGATGCCGAGGCAACAATACGGCAGGTAGGGCAGGGTGGGTGCACCGACCACGGCCGCCAATATGGGCGTCGCACGGGTTCAAGGGCACGAGCGGGGACGTAACGGTCCCGGCATCGGCGATGATGTGCGGCAGGCTGGTGGCGGGAAGGCCGCGCCGCTAGAACCGCGATCGGACGGGAACCGATGGCAGCGCCATCGGCTAGCGCTATGGCCTGCATCGTCATGGCCGGCATCCTTCCGGTTGGGTCGAACCGCCATGCGCTGCCTTCGCACCGGGCCGGTGTCCAAGGGAGGCCTAT
>KI911934.1:38254-38607 GCA_000517005.1 Microvirga lupini | reverse complement strand
CTGGGTCTGGAGCGCCCGCCGCGGACGCTGGGTCTGGGTGTCGGGCCATTGGGTCCGTCGCAGGGGGCGCTGGTAGGCGATCGGACGCCGCCGGGAGCGTCCCACGATCGCGAGAGGGAGGTGAGGTGTGGAACTGCTGAACCCGATCGTGGACCCCGGATCCTCCTTTGTCTCGACCGGGCGGCTGCCGTCCGCAGAGGCCGTCAAGCGGCTGGTGACGGAAGCCCACGAGCGTTTTCGGTCCATTGACCAGGGGCAGGTGTCGCAGGTCTATCCGGCGCTCGCCCGCGTGCCGAGCGACCTGTTCGGCATCTGCGTCGTGGGAACGGACGGTGGCGTATTCTCGGTCGGGG
>KI911934.1:36962-38154 GCA_000517005.1 Microvirga lupini | reverse complement strand
GCCGGCCCGGCCCGTCGCCGCTCCACCGATCGCGGCCCCCGCGAGACCGCCGATGGCGCCGCCGCCGACGGCCCGTTCGCCAGGGGTCTCGCAAGCCGCGACGGAGAGCGTGAGGGCACCGGCGGCGATGGCTGTCATGATCTTTCGCATCGGATCATCCCTTCTGGGTTACGAATCGCATCCGCGCGGTCTGGCGGGGACAGTGCAGCTTCAGCCATCGAATCGCGTTCGGCTATTGGGGGAAACCCTCGAATCGAACGGGACAAGTCCCGTCAGGGCCGGTTACGGCCATCCTCCGCGCCTGACCGATGCCGCCGTCCTGGATGCCGCACGGGCATCCGGGACGGTGGTTCATGGGATGCGCCCTCGGGACAATCCCCGCCGAGACTCAGGGTTGCACCCGATTGCCTCACGGCTCGCGACCGATACTCTCATGCACGTGTTCGACCTGCATTGATTGTCCCACTCAAGGAGAGCATCCCATGGCTGAGCTGGTGGTCGTCGGGTTCGACAACCCGACCGATGCGGACCGGGTCCTGACCGAGCTGACCCGGATGCAAAAGGAATACCTGATCGATCTCGAGGATGCCGTGGTCGCCATTCGGAGCGAGGATGGTGCGGTTCGCATCAAGCAGAGCGTGAACATGCTGAGCCTCGGCGCAGCCACGGGCGGCCTGAGAGGAGCCCTGTGGGGGCAGCCTGATCGGGCTGCTGTTCCTCAACCCGCTCGCCGGCTTTGCCATCGGCGGGGCCGTCGGCGCCGGCTCGGGCGCCCTGTCGGGGAACATGATCGACTACGGCATTGACGACGGCTTCATCAAGTCTATCGGCGATACGCTCAAGCCCGACACCTCGGCGCTCTTCCTGCTGGTCCGCAAGTCGCAGCCCGAGAAGGTTCTCGCCGAACTGTCCGGGTATAAGTGACACGTGATCCGATCCTCGTTGTCTCCGGAGCAGGAAGCGAGGCTCCAGGCCGCCCTTGAGCGCGCACACCCGCCGAGCCCGAGCGAGGGTGTGGAAGCCGCGGGCACGATGACCGCTCAACCGTCATGACACCCGAAGACAGCGGGAGAGATTGAGATGCCGTCACGACGCTCCCTTCTGGCCGGATTGCTCGGCGCGGTGCTGGTCATCCCGCTCGGCACGGGCGCATCGACGGACGCCGAAGCCCAGCCGCGGCCCGAACGTCGTC
>KI911934.1:29560-36862 GCA_000517005.1 Microvirga lupini | reverse complement strand
CCGGACAAGGTCGCCATCGCGGCGGATGCCATGAAGGCGGGTGGCAGCGTCATCCTGCGCGCCGCCACCGTCGAGGGCGAAGTGCGGCTGCTGGGATCTCACGTCGGAGGAGACCTGGACTGCACCGGCGCGGCCTTCGTCAATCCCGGTCACAATGCGCTCCAGTTGAGCCGCACCTTGATCGAAGGCGCCTTCTTCCTGCGCAACGGTGCCGAGGTCAAGGGTCTCCTGGACATGCAGGGAGCCTCGATCGATACGGTCCATGATGAACTCGCGTGTTGGCCCGGCAAAGGCGATGTCCGGTTGAACCGCTGCCGCTACGGGGCCTTCATCGACGGGCCGGTCGATGCCAGGGGCCGCCTCGCCTGGCTCTCGTTGCAGACACCGGAGCGCTGGGGCGAGGACTTCTGGCCGCAACCCTTCGAGCAGCTCGCGACGGTCTTTCGCGGGATGGGACACGATGAGGATGCGCGCGCCGTGCTCATTGCCAAGGAGCGCCTGCAAAGGCGGGCACGTCGGAAGCGCGCGCGGTCCCGCCTGTGGCGGGGGATGATCGCCATCAAAGACGGCGTTCTGGAAGTCACCGTGGCGTATGGGCGCCAGCCGCTGCTGGCGTTCGTCTGGCTGACACTCTTCTGGCTTTTCGGCGTCGTCATCTTCGGATACGCGGAGCGACAGGACGCCTTCAAGCCGAACAGCCCCGTAGTCCTGCGCTCGCCCGAGTGGACGCTGTGCGGGGTCGGCAAGTCCGAGCAGCGCTTTCTCGCGTCGACGCAGCAGTCCGTGAGCGGTCGTGCCGAGGCGGGCCAAACGCAGTTGGCCTGTTTCCGCGAGCAGTGGGAGGCGTCGAGCTACCCCCGCTTCAATGCCTGGATGTATTCCCTGGACGTCCTGCTGCCGGTGCTCGAGATGGATCAGAAAGCGTATTGGCGGCCGGATCCATCGAAGCGCTGGGGCACGTCCGCCCTGACCTACTTCTATTTCCAATCCGTCGTGGGATGGGCCTTGAGCCTGCTGGCGGTTGCAGGATTTTCCGGCCTCGTGAAGTCGCAATGATGGGAGTCGGCGTCTTGGCGACAAGGCCCATCGTTCCCCTGCTCCCAAGACCCCGATCACCTGGGCCAGGTGGATGTCGGTCCGTTCAGACGCCTGCTGGGCCTTCGCCGTCCGACAACCGGATCTCGATCCGCTCCGGCGACGCTAGGAGCAATCGGCCGCCGTCACCGACGGCAAGGGTATGGATGAGGAACGACACACGCCCGTCCTTCGCCGGCCCCATGACGGGAGAGGGCGCGGACACGATGCGGATGCCGCCGCACTGCCCGATCCAGTCGGTATGGCGATGGCCATGGAAAGCCACCAGGCGCCTGGCCTGCGGTTGGAGTTGCCGCACGAACCAGGAGCCGTTGATCAAAGCAGTTCCAATGCGCTCCACGAACGCCGGGGCCGGCGTCGGGTATTCGACGAGATGGTGATGGAGCGCGACGATCCAGCCGGCACGCGGATATTGCTCGACGACGGCCGCCAGCCGCTGCGCCTCGAGAGCGGACACCATGCCGAGTGCGTTGGTGAAGGAGAAGTGCGCCTCCGCGTTCGAGTTGAGCAGCACCACGCCGAGGCCGTCCTCGGCGTCCGGCGGTACGACCAGCGGGAAGGCATCGTTCCAGAGCGGAGCCAGTCGGCGGGAGAGGCCGATGCCTCCCCTGTCGGCGAAGGCTCTGATGTCGGCCTCATGGGGTGCAAGCCGCTCCGACAGGGTCGGACCGAGCCGATGGGTGCCGGGAGCGAAGCAGCGGGCCTTGTTGCCGTGCACCGCCGCCATGACCGGGAGGGTCCGCATCTGGCGGAGGCGCTTCCCGGGACTGGTGGGAAGCTCAAGCCGGGCCGGATTGGCCCGGTCCACGACGTTCAGGTCGTGATTCCCGGGAAGGATCAGCATTCTGGCCGCCAAGCCTGGATGATCCGCGAGAACGTCGAGGAACTCCGCCCATTCCGAGGCACGGCCCGCGTCCGTCATGTCTCCCGTGACCAGGATGAGGTCAAAGGGCTGCGCGGCATGGAGCTGCTCGAGCGCGTGCATGACGCATCGCAACCTTCCGTTGCCTTGCGGGCCGGCGCGACCGCTTTCGATCCGGAAGCCGTATCGCTCCCCGACGACGTGGAGATCGGACAGGTGTGCCACCCGCCAGGTCCGTCCCTTGACCGGAATCCCGTCGAAG
Source organism: Microvirga lupini (assembly GCA_000517005.1). Classification (GTDB taxonomy): domain Bacteria; phylum Pseudomonadota; class Alphaproteobacteria; order Rhizobiales; family Beijerinckiaceae; genus Microvirga; species Microvirga lupini. The sequence goes on along the minus strand of KI911934.1, from coordinate 34,643 downwards.
GTCGGGAGATCTTCGGGTCTGCCCAGGCTTGCGTCCGCGAGCGCCCATGTCAGGGCAGCGACCGTGACATAGGACCCGATGATGACGACGGCGTTCGCGAGCGCGGGGACCATCAGCCGATGCGGCGCCAGGAGATCCGCCGGTGCCCCGATCCAGCCCGAGGCGGGCCAAGCGAGCAGGACGAGCCATAACGCAAGCCCACTCACCAGGAGACCGCCTCCGACGGCCGCCGCCGCGTAGAGATGCGCGAGCCGGCGGGGCCCTGCCCTTGGCATGATCCGTCCCACGACGTGCCTCAGGCCCTCCCGGACCAAGGCGTAGACGGGCTGCACGGCCAGCGCGTTGAGTGACCAGAAGCCCCGCTCGGCCTCGCGAAGCAGCGGCCTGCCACCGATCCAGGCCAGGGTGATGAGACCGATGAGAAACAGCAAGGACCACGCCCCGACCAGCAGGGTGGTGACCTCCTGGGCCATCATGCCGGCCAAGCCCAAGAGGACGGGCGGTGTGAGGCCGAGCAGGATGGCCGGGGCCCCGATCAGCATGACCCAGGCCAGGAGAAGTCTCGGCAAGCTGATTCCGCCAGGAGCCGTCCGCCGATGGCAAGGAGCGATCGGCTGTCGGGGCTGGCGACGTCATCCTCAACGTCCCCGGCGCGTGGATCGATCAGCGGAGATGGCGAAGCGGGGGCTTGGACCGCGTGGGGCGGTTCGCATGTCTGCGCCCTCGCATTGCGATCCGCCGGCATCATGGTTTTGGCTGCACCCGGATGGTGCCATCGGGCGGGATACCCTCGGTGACCCTCCGCTCGATGTAGGGGTAGAATGGATTGGACGAGATCCGCACCAGCGTGTCGAGTGGAACGACCAGGATGCCGCGTTCGCCCCGAGGCGTCAGGGTGCCTAGGTTGACACCGAAGCTCTCCCGCGACTCCGGTTGTGAGCCGTACAGCGGATCCGTCACCGGGAATGGCAGGGCGACATGCGAGAGCGAGAAGGCGGTCACTGGAAATGCCAGGTCGAGTGCCGTGATCTTCTCGGTCGTCCCGCCGCTTTCCATCGACCGCTCCACAGCCTCCAGCGAGGAAGCTTCGGCATTCGTGATAAGGGTTATTCGGAAGGATCGCGGGGCCGGAGGCAGCAGCCGCTCGACGATCGTCTCCATCGAGCGGGCGATGAGCGGCCCGAGCTTGACCGCCCGGTTGAGGTCGAACAGCGTCAGTTCACTGCCGTTGTCAGGCAGCCTGGAATAGAGGTTCGTGACGATCGCCCGGGTGCTGACGGTGAAGTCGGCGACCGACTGGAACGTGTGAATTGGAGGAAGCCGGGCAAGGCCGCCGCTCGCTGCCGCCCTGCCGAGCCGGCTCTGAACCGCCTGGGTCACTTGAAAGGACTGGCGCGCGCCGTTCACGGGAAACGAGTTGTACTTGAACGGATTGAATTCCGGCAGGACGCCAAGCCATGCGGCCTTGGCGAAGGCCGGGAAGAACGCCGGCCACCCGGCAATGCCGGCATAACGGGCAAACGCGGTAATGCCGATCATGGGGGAGATCAGGATCAGGCGCTCGGGCCGCGCGAGCCGCTCGTCCTCAAGTGCATCGAGAGCGTACTTGAGCGCGAGCGCACCGCCGTTCGAGAAGCCGACGACATGCAGACGCTTGCCGGCACCGGCGCGACGGACCGCCTCCCGTACGGCGAGGCGGGTGGCCGCCATCCAGTCCTCCCATTCCACCTCGGTGAGGCCAGCAGGGACGGTGCCGTGCCCGGGCAGGCGGATGCCGATGGCAACGAAGCCGCGGTCGCGGTAGACGGCTGCAAGATGGCGGAGGCTGTACGGAGCATCGGTGAGACCGTGCAGGAACACGGCCGCCCCGACCGGGGTGCCATCGGGCGCCATGACATAGGAGCGGTTCCAGTCGGTTGCGAGGGTCTGCGGGTCGACAGGGCTGCCTGTGACATAGCGGTTCAGCGCGGTTGCCGGGTCACCATCCGGAGCACGGAAGACCTCCCGCCTCACGTCGGCAAGGAGCTGCTCCTCCATTCGAAGGTATCCGGCCCAATCCATGGCATCGATCACATCCGCATTGGGTTCGTCTGGGACGAACGTGTGCCAGGCTTCCAAGGGCGGGGAACGGAGGGCATCCCAGGCCCGGAAGGCGAGACCGGCCATGACGAGGCATGCCGCCAGCGCCGCAAGGACGGCGGCGGCGACGACCATTCGTTTCAGCCATGCACCGACCGTCATCCGCAAAGTGCGCTCCTAGGTACGCCGAACCCAATCCAAGCGGGGCTGTCACCCTGGATCATGCCGATCCTGGGATGGACGGGGAGTTGTCCGACACACCGACGTGTTCGATCGAAAGTGGTCACCTGGGTAGCGTGTCCTTGTGGATTCTGCCGTCCTTCATGATGACGAGGTAGCTCCTGTCCGGATCGGCGATCAGGTCGAGGTCCTCAAGCGGATTGCCGTCGACCAGCAGCAGGTCCGCCAGGGCTCTCTCTTCGACGATGCCGAGCTTGCCGGGATAGGGATTGCGCAGCCCGGACAGTTGGAGCAGTTCTGCATTCGTCGACGTCGCCATGACCAACGCCTCGGCCGGCGTGTACCAGCGGGTGAGGGCGGCGAGCATGGCGCCCTGCCGCTTTGCCAGGGCTTCGGAGAACAGGATGTCCGTTCCGAAGGCCGTCTTGATCCCGTATTTCCTCGCCAAGGCGTAGACGCGGTCGGTGCCGGTGACCACCTGTGCCAACTTGGCCTGTTCCGCCGGCCCGAGCCCGCTGGCAGGCGACAGGTCGAGGAAGGGTTGCGTGCTCAGCCAGACGCCCTTCTCGGCCATCAGCCGGGCCGTGGCGTCGTCTATCAGATGAGCGTGCTCGATGCACTTCACACCGGCCGCAATCGACCGCTGGATGGAAGCGGGCGTGTAGGCATGGGTGCACACATAGGTGCCCCAGTTTTCGGCCGCTTCCACCGCGGCGCGGAGTTCCGCCTCGGTAAAGGTGGAAACGTCAAGCGGACTGAACGGGGAGGCCACACCACCGCCGGCCGTGAGCTTGATCTGCGATGCGCCCTGCATGAGCTGCTCGCGCGCCCGCACGCGCACTTCGTCCGGGCTGTCGGCGATCATGCTGCCGCCGAGCTGCTCGACGCGCGCCAGCATGCCGCCGATGGTGCGCGGCAGGTCGGAGCGTTGGCGGAAGTCGCCGTGCCCGCTGGTGATCGTGATTATGGCGCCGGAGGAGTATATACGCGGTCCCGGCAGCAGCCCCTCGTCGATGGCCCGCTTGAGGCTGAAGGACGGTCCGCCCATGTCTCGGACGGTGGTGAAGCCGCGCATCAGCGTCGCCGTGGCCTCGACTCCCGCCAACAATGTTGAGTAGCCGATGTCGCTCGCGAGAAGCATCGCGGGGGTCGGCCGCACCAGCATCGCATGCCAATGGGCATCGATGAGACCCGGCATCAGCACGCGCCCGTTCCCGTTGATGACCTGGGCATCCGTCCGTGACGGAACATCGATCGGAGCGGTCGAAATCCGCTCGATAACGTTGCCCCGCACCAGCACATTCGAGGTCGCCGAGAGCGTCGGGCTCTTACCGTCGAAGATCCGGACGTTCTCGAAGAGCGTTGTCGAACGGGCGGATGGAGAGGCCGATTGGGCCTGCGCCGCCGGGATCTGCCACGCCCCGAGGCAAAGGGCTCCTGACAGCAGGAGCAGCAGGGTTGTCCCCTGCCGGAAGCGGTCGAGCGATGTGGGGACACTGAGGCCAAAGGGCATGGTTGGCTCCCCGGGTCGGATGATCGGCGGAACGGTTCCGAAGCTTCGCCTCCCAAGGACGATCTGGCTATTGGGAGAAACCCTGGGGCGAGGCGGCGAAACACCGGAGGCGGCACGGATAACCGCCCTGTCCGGGGCAGAGGTTCGCCACGATTGACTCGCCACCTTCAGCTTGGTCGAATGGCGCACCGGCACGGCAAGGGACAGGATCCGCATGGCGAGGGCAAGGATCCTGGATGCAGGGATCGGGCTGATCGGCCTGACAGTCGTGCTCGGCGCGATGAGCGTCGCCAGCGCCGTGTTCGCACCCGTGGCTTTCGCGTTGTTCCTGATTGCCTTGCTGTGGCCCTTGCAGAAGCGGCTCCAGGCAGCGATGCCGCGGCTCCTTGCCCTCGCGGCCAGCACCCTGGTGCTGGTTGCGGTGTTCGTCGCCTTCGCCTCGCTGATCACCTGGGGCTTCGGCCGCGTCGTCCGCTGGGTCCTCGCCAACATGGGCCGTTTCCAGATCCTTTACGACCGGGCGACGGCCTGGCTCGAGGAGCAGGGCATCGCGGTTGCGAGCCTGTGGGCCGATCACTTCAATGTCGGCTGGCTCTTAGGCCTCATGCAGAAGCTCACGAGCCAGGTGAACACGACCCTGAGTTTCTGGGTGGTGGTGCTCATCTACGTGATCCTCGGTCTGCTCGAGGTGGATGGCACGGTCCGGAAGATCGATGCGTTGCCGAACCAGGCCGTCGCTCATGTCCTTGGCGCTGGCGGTACGCAGACCGCGGCCCGGATCAGGCGCTACATGGCGGTGCGCACGCTCATGAGCCTGCTCACCGGGGCGCTCGTCTGGATCTTCGCGGTCCTCTTCGGTTTGCCGCTCGCACGGGAATGGGGCGTTATCGCCTTCGCGCTCAACTACATCCCGTTCATCGGTCCCTTCGTCGCCACCCTGTTCCCGACGCTGCTGGCGATGGTGGAATTCGAGAGCTGGCAGGCGGTGTTGGCGGTCTTTGCCGGCCTCAACGTGATCCAGTCGGTGGTCGGCAGCTACGTCGAGCCGCGCCTGTCCGGCACGGCACTGTCCATGTCGCCATTCGTGGTCCTGTTCTCGATCTTCCTGTGGACCTTTCTGTGGGGCTTGTCGGGAACCTTCATCGGCGTGCCGATCACGGTGGCAGTCTTCACCTTCTGCGCCCACCACCCCGACACGCGTTGGCTTGCGGTCTTGCTCGGCTCACCGGACGGCAAGGACACGGACTCGATCGGGACAGCCGACCGACCGGAAGATCGTTTACCGCTTTAGGAGGGTTCCGACAGGCCTAC
>KI911934.1:16447-29460 GCA_000517005.1 Microvirga lupini | reverse complement strand
CCACCGGCGGCCCGCTCGCCCGGCGTGTTGCAGGCCGCTACGGACAATGTGACCGCACCTTCCGCAATGAAGGTCATGATCTTTCGCATGCTGCATTCCTCCCGAGTTGAGAAGTCTTGGCCCCGCTCGATCGCGGACACTGCACAGCCTCCTCCAATCCATCGTGCCTTGCCTATCGGGCAAAACCCCGGGTTCGGGCAGGGAAAGCCCGAGGAAGGGCGCCGGCAACCGCAGGCACGCGCATGCCTGCCGGGGGCGGTCATTGCACAAGTCCCGGCGACGCTGTCCTCAGCAGCATCCGTCCGAACCCGTCGGCAGCATTTTTGTGCCCGACCCATGTCATTCCCCGCCTGGAGTCGGGGTTTCGCCTGATGGACGTTGGACCACCTGCCGGTACTCTCACAGTTCGCAACGGCTTGTCATCGCCGTCGGGAGGACATCCATGGCTGAACTGGTGGTGGTCGGGTTCGACAACCCGCATGATGCGGACCGCGTACTGACGGAACTGACGCGCCTGAAGAAGGAATACCTCATCGATCTCGAGGACGCGGTCGTCGCGATCCGGGATGCCGAGGGTGCCGTTCGGATCAAGCAGAGCGTCAACCTGGTGAGCCTCGGGGCCACCTCGGGCGGATTGTCCGGCGCGATCTGGGGCAGCCTGATCGGCCTCCTGTTCCTGAATCCGATTGCCGGCTTTGCCATCGGCGGCGCCGTGGGGGCCGGGTCGGGTGCGCTGTCGGGAAGCATGATCGACTACGGCATCGACGACAGCTTCGTCAAATCCATCGGTGACACGCTCAAGCCCGACACCTCGGCCTTGTTCCTCCTGGTCCGGAAATCGCAGCCCGAGAAGGTGCTGGCCGAGCTGTCGGGGTTCAAGGGGCACGTGATCCGCTCCTCGCTGTCGCCAGAGCAGGAGGCCAGGCTCCAGGCCGCGCTCTCGAAGGCGCACGCCCCGAGTCCGAGCGAGGGCGGGGAAGCCGCAGGCACGATGACCGCTCAACCGTCATGACCTCGTGGGATCCTTCCCGCTGTGGCAACAGGGGACAACGTGATGACTGCCAATGACATTGGCTCGGCGCGTGCGGGCCGCGGGTTAGCCTCTCCGCCCACCTGGGTTCGTGTCCTGCTCGGGATCGTCCTTGTCGGAGCCGGGGCTGTCGTCCTGGCGGATCTCGCCCTCGTGGCGATCGTCAGCACGATGTTCATCGGGTCCGTTGCCGTTGCAGTCGGGGCGTTTGAGATCCTTCACGCGTTCTGGACCAGGGGAACGGGCGGACTTCCCTGGAAGGCGCTCCTGGGCGTGCTGTACCTGGCGGTCGGCATCGTTCTCCTGAGCCAGCCCGGTTCCGGTAATCTGATCCTGACCTACGCGGTTGGGTTGCTGCTCCTGCTGTCCGGTCTCGTCCGCATCCGGCTGGGCGTGGGTTCCTGGCAGGAGCACGGCTGGATCATGGTCCTGTCAGGTTTGTTCGGCGCCCTGGCGGGCCTCTCCATCCTGGCGGGTTTCCCGAGGACGACGCTCTGGGGTCTCGCGCTTCTGCTCGGCATCGATCTTATGGCTCACGGAGCTGCCTGGCTGAGCTTTGCCTGGCTGCCTTCGCCTGTCGACGGCGGAAACGGAAAGCAGCCATGACCCTCAATTGCAGCGTCAGGGACCGCAGGTTGAGCATGCAATGCCTTACGGCGATACAGCTCCGGACAGGTTGCGCCCGATGTCATCCGCGTAGTTCCCCAGGTTCTCGCGCGTCCGGGGATCGATGACCGCGACGGGCGCGGAAATTGCAAGGCCTGCTGCGGTGCCCACCGCGGACGCGGCCCCTGCCGTGACCTGGATGATCCGGTCGCCGACTCCGACACGGGAATCGGTCAGGGTCTGACCCTCGGCCAATTCCCGGCCGATGATGCGCACGACTTCGGGACTGCGGGCAAACCGGCTGTGGTTAAGGGGGTCGCCCGTGCGCAGGCCCGAGAGGTTGAGGACCGTGATGCCCGCCCGCTCCAAATCGGTGCGGTAGGGCTCTCGTTCGGGGTCGATCGCTCCGAGGCGCGCGGTATCGCCCCAGATGCGGCGCGAGATCGCCAGCGCCCGGTCGTCCTGCGAGACGAAGAGGGTGAACGAAGGACGGTTTCTGCCCATGTCCAGGATCGCCTCACGGAACAGGTCGACATTCACGTCGGGCGCGGCCAGCAGCACGTTGCGGATCTTGGGCGCGATGCGTCCGTCCCGGATCGCCATCTGGCGCAGCGCTTCCAGGGTCACCCAATTGCCCAGGGAGTGCGCGAGAACCGAGATTTCCCCGACCGCCGGATCGCTCGCCAGGGTGCGCAGGGTGCTCTCGAGGGCGTTGCGCGAGTAGGTGTTGCTCTCGCTGTCGTAGCCGTAGGCCAAAATGCTGCCGCGCGAGGGCCAAGTGAACAGCACGGGCACCACAGGGGCGTCGGCATCGTGCACGATCTGAGCAAAGCGGAAGACCGCATCGTCGAAGCGGTTGTTGAAGCCGTGGATGAACACGAGGACACGGCGCTGCGGCACGGTGCGCACGGTGCGGTGGAACCAGGCGGTCGCCTGCCTGCGGTCGATGACATCGGCCTTGAGCGTGACGAAATCGGTCGCGGGATTGCCCGGGACCTTCTGCGGCCACTGCACCTCGCCTTGCCTGCGGTTGGCCTCGGGCGGGATCGACACCGTGAACTCGGCGAAGGACAGCTCGGGACCACGGTTGCCCGAGAAGAAGTCCCCTGGGTCGGCCGCCCGCATGCGGGTGGTGGCAACCAGCATGTCGACCTTGCCCGCGCCGGGCACCGTTCCAGCAACGGGCAGGAGGGCTCCCCGTGAGCTGGCGCACCCGGCCAAGCCCACGCCCAGGACGACGAGCGCAAGAGGCCATGGCGGGCGGTGGATGGGGCACGGCGGAGGCATGGACGGGACCCTCTCGTGCGGCAATCGCATGCGCGCCGCGGTTGTGGGACATGGCCGGCCGGAGGGCCGCCGGGATTTCCCCTGAACTGACGGCGTGAAACTCCCGGCAGTCCCTCCGGCCCATCATCAGTGGATACGATGGCGGGAACAGGGCTGCCGCATCAGCTCCCGTTCGCTGGCCAGCGCCGACAGCAGGCCGGCACAGCGCTCCCTGGACGCGGCCAGCCGCGCCACCGCTGCCTCATACTTTGCCAACGCAGCTTCCTCCTCGCGGAAGAGATCCTCGATCGGACGGAACGAGCCCACGCCGTAGGCATCATCAAGCACCCGGTCGAGTCTATCCCGGACACCCGTGAGGACCTCATAGGCCTGCGCACAACGGAACCGCGCCCGGTCGAGTTCCGCCGCCGCCTCGGCCAGCACGCCCACGGTGACCAGGCTCGTGAGATCCTCATGGAAGTGGGGCCATCGCATGTCGATCCTCCCTTTCGAACGGTCCGCCGCATCCCAATCTCCCGCATCGGGATGGCATAGGCTATCGGGTCATGTCCCGAAAATACCTCCGGAAATCCCCGGCTGGCCCCAAAAGAAGCCGACGGCCACGGGCTCCCTCCAGGCTGCGGCGGTGTCGCAATCCGCCGCTGTCGGAGCGTCATCGAAACCTGCTCGGGGGCTGGCGGAGCATCGCTCAGGGAAGATCCCCGCGATCTTCAGGGTTTCCCCCAATGGTCCCGATGACGGAGCCACTGCATAGTTCCTCCGTCCACGAAGGGCACTTGGGGAGAGAGACGCCATGCGGAGTCGACAGGCCCTGTCCGGTGCGGTGATGGCACTTGCCGTCGGCGGCTGCATGTCGACGGCCGACCAAGTCCCGACCGCAGCCAACGGCCCGATTGCGCCCGCTGCCTTCGAGCGCGAGCGTCTGATCGGACGATGGGGAGTGGCCTCGTTCCACGACGAGAAGGACCGGCGACGCACCGAGGCCGAGGCACGGGCCCAATGCAGCCAGGCCTATGCGATCTCGAAAGGGCCGACGGACGGGGTGATGATGCACGTCGCCGACGACCCGAAGCGCTACGAGCTCAGGCTCAAGGGCGATACGGCGGGCAGAACCTTTGTCGGCTTTGAGGCGCCCCCGGGCCACCCGCAGGATCGCGAGATCCTCTCCGCAACCGACAACCTGATCACGATGCGCTTCGTCGATCCAGACGCGCACCGGCGCTACGGCACCTTCGTGTACGTGCGCTGCCGTGCCTGACGAACGCCGCCGTCCATTGATGCCGGAGAATGTCATGACCCCAGAGACGCCGTTGTCATACTCTGTACCTGCAAAGGTGCTCATGGGGCTTGCCGCCCTAATGACTTTCCTTCCCATGCCCACGAAGGCTCAGGTGCGTGCGCCGGCAGTCGCCTAGGAAACCCTTGATGTCGGCGACGAGCCGGGCCGCATCTCGACCGAGGAGGCCGTGATCCGCGATGGGCCGTATGCCCGCCAGGTCGTGTTCTTCCGGTCCAATGAGGCGCCGGGGACGCTCGTCGTCCACAGCTCGGAGCGGTTCGTCTATCTCGTCCAGGGCAACAACCGCGCCCTGCGCTACGGTATCGGCGTCGGCCGCGAAGGGTTCCAATGGTCCGGGCTGGTGCAGGTGAGCCGCAAGGCCGAGTGGCCGGACTGGCGTCCGCCGCCGGAGATGCTCGCCCGGCAGCCCTACCTTCCACGCTTCATGGCTGGCGGTCCCGGCAATCCGATGGGCGCGCGTGCGCTGTACCTTGGCTCGACGGTGTTTCGCATCCACGGCACCAACCAGCCGGAAACGATCGGCCACGCGATCTCATCCGGCTGCTTCCGCCTCGCCAACGGCGACATCATCGACCTCTACGCCCGCGTGCCGCTCGGCACGAAGGTGGTCGTGCGCCACGGCGCCAGCCTGTGACCCCGCCTGAGACATCAGCCCGCCCACTGCTCACGGAGATCACGCGTCATGTGGACCGTCGCCAAAGCCTTCGTAACCTCTGTGACCGCGGGCCTTGCCGCACTGGTCATCACTTCCACAACGCCGGTCGCGGCCGGAACGCTTGAGTCAGTGAAGCAGCGGGGCACCGTGCAGTGTGGCGTCAGCGAAGGCCTTTACGGCTTCTCTGAGCGGAACGGACAGGGCGAGTGGTCGGGCTTCGACGTGGACTTCTGCCGCGCCGTGGCCGGCGCGATCTTCAATGACCCTGCCAAGGTGACGTTCGTGCCGCTGTCTGCGGGCGAGCGGTTCGAGGCGCTGCGGGCCGGCCGCATCGATCTCCTGTCCCGCAACTCAACCTGGACCCTGGAACGGGAAGCAGGCCACGGCCTCGCCTTCGCGGGCATCACCTACCATGACGGCCAGGGTTTCATGGTCATGCGGGACCTCAACGTCATGTCTGCCCTCGAGCTTGATCGGGCCAGGGTCTGTGTTGAGGCGGGAACGACGAGCCAGCTCAACGTCGCCGACTTCTTCGCAGCCAATTCCATGACGTTCGAGGAGCGCGCCTTCCCAAGCGCTGCGGCCGCCCTCGAGGCTTTCCAGTCGGGCCAGTGCAATGTGCTGTCTAAAGACCATTCGGCGCTCTATGCAGAGCGCCTCAAACTTGCACGACCCGCCGATGCGGTCGTGCTTCCCGACATTATCTCAAAGGAACCTCTGGGACCGGTCACGCGGGCAGACGACTTCGCCTGGTTCAACGTGGTCAAATGGGTGAACTTCGCGCTCGTCAATGCGGAGGAACTTGGCATCGTGGCGGGGAACGCGGGCGAGGCGGCGGGCTCCCGCAAGCCGGACGTGCGGCGCTTCGCAGGTGCTGAGGGCGGGCTGGGCCGGCTGCTGGGCCTTGAGGGCGACTGGGCGATCCGCGCCGTCCGGGCCGGCGGGAACTACGCCGAAATCTATGAGCGGAACGTCGGGGTCAACTCGCGCCTAGGCATTCCGCGCGGCCTCAACCAGCTCTGGAGCATGGGCGGCATCCTCTACGCCCCTCCGCTCCGATGATGGCGTGGAGGCCGTCGCTTGTCCGAGTTCTACCGCCTGCTCTGGCATAAGACCAAACGGACGCAACTCCTGCTGATCGGGCTCTCGCTCTCGATTGCGGTGCTGGCAGCGGTGCCGCTCTACTTCCAGCAGACGCTGATCAATGGGCTGGCGTACGGCGGCACCTCGCTGCACCAGGTGCTGGTGCTCGGCACCCAGTATGCGGCAGCAGCCCTCCTCGCCATCACCCTCAAGCTTTACCTGCAATACCGGAGCGCGATGCTCGGCGAGACCATCGTCCGCCACATCCGCGGCCGCATCCTGGCCAACCACTCTCACAAACGGCGTGCCGATGATCCAAGCCGGGCAGCGGACGGGACCGTTGTCAGCATGCTGACCGCCGAGGCCGAAAGCGTCGGCCTCTTCGTCGGCGAGGCGGTCACGACCCCGGTCCTGGAGCTCGGAACCTTTCTCAGCATCCTCGTCTTCATTACGGCCAGCGAGCCGCTCCTGGGCCTGTTCATCGTTGCGGTGGCGGTGCCGCAGGCCATGATCGTGGTCGCCGCTCAACGACCGGTGAACGCCCTGGTGAAACAGCGACTGGAGTTTCTGCGGACGGCGGCGGACCGGACAGTCGATGCGGCGAGCCCGTAGCCAGAGGAGGCGATCCTCGCCACCTTCGATGACGTCCTCCACACCCGGCGGCGGATCCACGTCCTCAAGCTGTCGTCGAAGGCCGCGCTCAATGCGCTGGCTGCGCTCGGCGTTGTCGGAATCCTCGTGCTGGGGGGGGTGGCTCGTGCTCCGGGGCGAGACGAATGTCGGGACCATCGTGGCCGCCCTGACCGGGATGAGCCGCATCGATCGCCCTTGGAAGAACCTGGTCAAGTTCTACCGTTCGCTGGGCACGGTCCTGGTGCGTTACGGGCTGTTGGCGGACGTCATCGCATGATGCAGGTCCCTGTACGTGGACGCCCCTGACGGTATCGCTCGTACGCCGCAAGTTTTGAGCCTGCCACGTTCCCCGATGACCCGGGTTTCCTTTCGGCAAGGTTCAGGGAAAACCCCGAGGAGAGACTACCGGAATACCCTGGTCCGAAGGTGCGCAACATCTACCTGCGGGGCGCCGATGTCAGGGGCGGCATCAACGTGTCGGGCGCGCAACTCGCAGCCGACTTCGATTGCGCCGGTGTCGTCGTCTACCGTCCGGACAAGGTCGCCATCGCGGCGGATGCCATGAAGGCGGGTGGCAGCGTCATCCTACGGCCTAAGCCCAACTGTGTGGCGACGCTTGTCAGGCACGTTCACGAGCTGGTGAGTGCAGAGGAGCGGCCAGACCTGTAGGGATCACGCGCAGTTCTGCAAGTGTGCTAAGGTGCCGGAACGACCATGCACCCTTTCAGGTCTCAAACGTCCCTTGGAACAAAGCCTTGAATGTCGGGTCAGGACTGAACTCCTCTACCTGTTCAACGTCCAGCATCTGAGCGAGCCGGGATCGTGCTCGGTTGACGCGGCTCTTGATTATCCCACAGCAACCCCACAGACCTGAGCTGCCTCATGTGAGATGCCTTCGGCTCCCACCAGAAGCAGGGCCTCACGCTGGTCAACAGGGATGTGGGCCAGAGCATTGCGGAAGTCCTCAAAGACAAGACAGGCAGCCTGCTCGGGTGGGCAGAGAGTCGGGCCGCATAGGATCCGTCTGCGTCCTCGACCTCGCGTCGTCTCTTCCGGTACTCGGAGTGAAAGAGGTTGAGCAGGATTGTGAACAGCCACGCATTGAGGTTCGTCCCAGCCTCGAAGCGGTGGATGTTGGCAACAGCCCGCACGAGCGTGTCCTAGACGAGATAGTCGGCCAGGTCCGTATGGCCTGCCAGCGACAGGGCAAAGGCGCGCAGGCTTGGAACAGTGGCCAGGATTTCATCGCGCAGGCACGGGTCGAGGGTCAATGGAACACCCTCCGTGCGAGGCCTCGATCGATTAGGGCCAGGAGCCGTTCCGGCGCAGGCTCACGAAGGATTGCGTCGTGGTACTCGCGCAGCTCGCGCCCGATCCAATCCAGCTCAGAAGGTCCAAGCCTACCGTGGGCCTGCCCAAACGCGCTGCTTTCCGGGAGGTCCATCTCCGCTGGGGCGACGCCTTCAGCGACGTCACCTTTATCCATAGCAGTCTCGCTGTGAGACCTCAGCCATACTATATTCGAGCTCGGGAAAGACAGGCGATCTCATGGAGCCTCGCCCATCAGCTCTTCCGAGGAAAAGCGAAGCCTCAACACGACTTTGCCGGCGGCATCGGTGACCTCCATGTGCCAATCCGAGCCCGTCCAGAAGTCGACGCCATCACCCTGAAGGATCTCACCGGCGGTCTGGACGGCTTCCCGGTAGGCCTCCTCAAGCCCTGCAAGCTCGCCCCCTTCGGTGTCGGAATAGGCGGATCCGTTGAAGGTATGGAAGAAGTAACGAGGCATGGGCGCTCTTCTGCCATCAGGCGGGAGCACACAGGTCTCTCAAACGCCGATGCCTGGATCACTCATACCGACGATCCGGATAAACAAGGAGACGCTGCCGTTGTTCGGGAGCGACGCCGTCGGCGAGTTCGATCCGACCTACCTGCACCTGGTGAAGAAAGAGGCGTTCTGAGCAGGAGGAGTAGTTTTACCCATCCCACACGACCTTCCGCGAAATCCGGAAGGTCGCTTAATGGCAGACTTCGTTGAAAAACTCCCAAGCCCCACTTCGTCGATCTATTACTAGGGTCTGTGTGCCGAACGGGGCCCAGTATCCTGTATGCTGATCACAGCAAAAGCGGCAGTTGCGGTCTTTTTCAACACTATCGGCACAGGGCGGACGTACGCCGAATGTCGGTGATGCGGCGGTAACCGGACCTTGGGGCAACTGCCGATTGCCTGAGACTGCACCGTCTCGAAAGTCCATCGCGCCCGCTCAGTGCGGCGTGGACCTGTGTCTTTCGATGTCTACTCGCCGCCACGTCCCGTGTCGGGCTTCGGCACGGAATGGACCTTCTGATGGTAGTGGGTCACATCGTCGATCAGGATCTCGGCAAGTCCATCGATCTCCTGAATCACACGGTCGATCTGACGATATTCCGGGCCGCCGATCGGGATCTCCGCGAGCATCCGCGTGAGGAGATGACGAGTCGGCCGCAGGGATTCAAGGAGCCTGTCGGCGATGTCCCGTGTCATGAAACGCCGGGACTTTCTCGGATGGCCATGTCGCATAGGATCAACCTCTCGAAGTTCCGCACTTTCCCCGGTGGCCGGAGCATGGATGACGACGCCGAACAGGTGGGGACCATCATGATCGGGTGGTTTCACGGTGGCTGAAGCCACCCTGGACCGGCGTGACGCCGGTCCGCCCACGCACGTAACCGAAGAACAGTGCGGAGGCTAAGCGTTCGATCCGCTGCTCCTGAATGAGGTTCTCGACGAGAAGGGCCTTGACGGCAGTCCTGGGATCGCCACAGGCATGAATCACGGCCGTGACATCAGCCTCCAATTCGTCCATGTCGCATATAGGCTCAACCCGATCGGTCATCATCACTTCCTTAAGAGCTGCGATGTTACTGATTCAGAACTCCGGTCGATATCGAAATGTTCGCTATTTGTTCTATATCTGTGGAATGCGGGGAAACTCGGTTTCTCAAGTGGTCCGAGCGTTTCGAATGCTGTGCGCTGATCCAACAGGCTCAATGTGAGTCTGATAGCTGCTGATACCCCCAGAGTAGGAGCCAAATCTGCGTACCCTAGCGTTCAGTCAGCCCTGCGGTAGCGCAGCGTCGTAGTTTCGACGAAGGTCAGGGGACGCAGAGCCGCCACGGGCCGCCCGCGCGCTGCCGGTGCTCGCCGCCAGGAAACCAGTCATCCTGTGGAGAAAATGTTCGGTTGACGGCGTTCGTGAACATGCGTACCGCAACGCCTGCGAGAATGGGAAGCCGGCCCAAGCCTCTAGGCCCGAGAGGCCGTGCGCCAGTTATTGCAGTCATTGTTCGTGTACGATTGGCCATGGGGCATGGGATCAGCATCGAAACTGTCTGTCGCCGAGGTTCGCCTTATCAAAGGAATGCTTGAGATCCGGCCTAGGCTTACCAACCAGGCCATCCTAGCCTATTTCACGCGACCGGGGCGCGATTTGAACCATCGTGTCATAGCCGAGATTGCAGGTGGCGAGAGGCTGCCGGCAGAACCACCGGCGTCATCCGCCGAGACGCTGGCCTACATGGCCGCTTCTGAGGCGATTGCACGACCAAATGCGGATGGGTTCCTGCCCGATGTCGGTCATGCCCACCGCGCCACGCCAGGCATGACCAGATGGCTACTCTTGGATTGGTGGCCAGTCGGGCAAGGATTGTTCTCGACTGGCTCAATCATTCGGCGGCATGCGCCTCCTCTCACGTGGACCTACGATTGCGGGACGACGTCCTCGGACTCGATCCTACAGGCAGCACTCGATGGATTCAGTCGACAGCAGAAGTTGATAAAATCTCATAGGATTCGCCTCGCGGTGCTTTCCCATTTCGACAATGACCACATTAGCGGTTTCGTGCGCTTGGTAAAAAGCTCACCGGTCGAGACAGTTCTTCTTCCCTACATCCCTCTCTGGCGGCGCCTCGTCATCGCTTTGGAGCTTGGGATCGGCGCGGATGATCCAAATTTCGGTTTTTTCATAGATCCAGTGACGTTCCTGTTCGGGATCGATGGAGGTCAAATCGGCGAGATCGTATTCGTGCCGGCTGCCGGCCCTGACGATGCCCCGGAGTCACCTGAGGGGCCCGACATCGGACCGGAAGATGGGCGCGATGATGCCCTGAAGATTGAGGAAGGAAAGCCGCCGTCGGAGTCCGCCAGGGATCCAGTCAGATTCCCCAAGGCGGGCACAAAGGTGCGATTCCTTCGTAGGGCTGGCCGAATTTTTGTTCCGGGATTCTGGGAGTTCGTTCCCTACAACGACGCCGGGATGGCTCCGAACGCAACCCCGGCGTTTCTCAGGGCGGCGACACCGCTAATGGCCACCCTGCGGGATGATCCCGACAAGCGTGTTAGTGCGCTCGCCAGCCTTAAGGGTCTCTATGATCGCACCTTCGGCGCATCCTCGGAAGCGCGGAACCTGATATCACTGTTCCTCTATTCGGGACCGCTGGGCCCGCTTCGTCTTCGATCCTCTTATGGTGCCGCATTCGCGGCGGAGAACGATCGATTTTGCCAGATGCACACGGGCGACGGGACGCTCGACGAAGGGCCGCGGTTTGATGCATTCAAGCGGTTCTACACTCCCGCCGACCGCTTGGCGCGATCGGGGTTCTTCCAGGTCATGCATCATGGTGCGCGTGTCAACTGGCATGATGGTCTTGCCAAGTCTCTCGAGCCGGTGGTCAGCCTGTTTTCCTCTGATCCGGCCCATAAGAAGTTCAAGCACCCTCACGCCGAGGTGCTCCGCGACTTCTGGCCCTACGGCGCGACCCAGGTTGATCGTAGCAATGGATACAGCTTCCTGGGATGTCTGGAGCGTCGGTAGCTCTGCATGGGTTGGCTATTCGCAATAGACCCTCGTTTTCGCCGAGGGTCATCCGCAAACGTAAGCCGAACCTCGGGAAACGTTCGATCGACGGATCCCGACGCACAGCATATCCAATGGCTGGGCTTGGCATGCTCAATTCGAGGTAGACTTGTGCATCTGACCATGTGCAGCACTTCAGGCACCAGCCCTGAAATGGAAGCCGCTTTTGCGTTTGGTGCTCACCTCCTTGAAGCAGCGCCTCGATTGAGCCGAAGCCCGGATCCAGTTTTCCGCGAGATGAGCCAGGGGCATGGGACGTGGATTCGAATCTCCGTCCGAAGCTTTAGCTAGTCGCGCGGGGCGTTGAGAGGTCAGAGCTGCCGGAGCCATAGATCAAGCCCAACAGTCCACCAACTCCCAGCAGAGGGCACGAAGTGACACCCGTGGTGCAAACGGAATCCTGCGGAGCTATCATGTCAGGAGATGAGAGAAGGAGCTTGGGTTGGAAGGACTGTTTTTTCGGTCCGGCCTTTCGATTTGGTGAAGAAGTTCATCTTCTTGCCGACCAGCAGCGCCGACTTGGCGAGCGTCTGCTTGATCTGATTGTGCGTCATGGATTTCTCGTTCGCCTTGAACATCAGGTGGTAGAACGAGGTCCATAGAATTACGGAGTCGTCGAAGCAAATCGTATGCACAGGTCCGGTCAGGGAGGTGCAGCGGCCCTCGGCGAACACCGCTTCAGCCATGGCTAGCGTCGAGGCCTGACATGTCGACAAGAAAAGACGCTTCCGGTCAAGGGCAGGGCCAACCATCTCGGCAAATCGCTGCGTCGGTATGTTCTCAAGTGTCGTGAACACGCCACTCTTGTTGCAGTGACAGGAGATGTGGAGGTAACGATAATCACTGTCCCGGAATACGCCGATGAAGTGCTCGAGTTCGGCGGCGGTACGGATGTAGTGGTAAATCGGATCCTTCCCTGACATACCCAGCGAGCGGAAGATCATTTTGCCCTCACGGTGCTTTTCCTCTTCGTCGAAATCCAGCGACCCAATGATGAAGACCTCGGGCTTGCTCACTGGGGATCCTGTAGGGCACTCGCGTTGCCGTTCATTATGCGGAAGCCATCCCGATGATCAAGTTGCCGGCTGGGCAGCCGAGGACCGCTAATGGGATGGTCCGGCCGTGCTCCTGCCCCGCTTGTTCGTAAGCTGGGGGGCTTCGAGCCACGTAAGGAGCACGTCCCTTGTCACGATCTTCTGCCTCTGCCACCATCGCCACCCTGGGCATCGATCTGGGCAAGAACAGCTTCCACCTCGTCGGCCAGGATCAGCGCGGTGTCATTGTGCTGCGGATCAAGCTCTCCCGGACGCAGCTTACGCAGCGCCTAGCCAATATCCCGCCGTGCCTGAAAGGAGATGGACGAACGGTCTGCCCGACGCAACCACGAGACTGGGTGCCATTTTGGCCCGCAGAGGTCTTTCCGGTAGTGAGTCTTGGATGCGCGCGGATCCCCATGATGGCCCGGAGCTGAGGCTCCACATCGAGGCCGAATACATTGATGCAGCTCTCACGTTCGTCAGTCCG
>KI911934.1:8813-16347 GCA_000517005.1 Microvirga lupini | reverse complement strand
CCGAATACATTGATGCAGCTCTCACGTTCGTCAGTCCGCCAACATCATCTTGCGACGCACGGCCGGACCATGCATTCGGCACATTCGCTAAGTCGACCGAGTATCTGCGCAATACAGGCGCATCGGACAGTACTGAGGCGTCAGGGATGTCCCTTTGCGGGACCGCGGGTCCGGCGCTGCCCGCCAGCTCAAAACGCCATGACTGCGCTCCATGCAACTGCTGAAGCAAAGTTATTGGCTAGCTCCCCGCATTAGGGAAACACGAGTAACATCCTTCTATCGGCAATAGGCGGCACGTTGAACGTTATAATCCGATCAACCTGTTGGTGTGGTTCTGGTTGATACCGTGGTATATTAAGATAACATATCAGTTTACCGGATTCTTATAAATTGTAGTAAACCTCAAATAGCTCGTCCGGGTGATAGCAAGGAACACGCACTGTTTTCCATGCAACCGTCATGGAGGAGAGGCCCAGCATATCGCCGCTCTCTGCATGGATCGGTATTGCCTAACGTCCATCAGGATCAAGATGCCATTTACATCCATCGCCTCGAGTACGGTTGGCGCCCCCCGCTGACGCTCCACCTCTCTGGATGGGATTGGAAAACTCTTCCGCTGAAGCGACGGCATAGCCGGTGAGATCGCGGCAGACGCTCTCGATCCAATGGACGAAGCCTGCGATCGCGGCTCTTGTGCTCGGAACAGAGCTATGCGCTGAAGTACATTTCCTCAAGCGCCATCCGAACATCAATCGACCAAAATTGCCCAGTGGCTGGCAAGTAGGCTAATACAAGTCAAGCAGGCTTTTGTCCGGGCGAGGCGGTTGCCGCGTTCGGATATCCGATCAACGCCATTCCAGCGAGCTCCGGCGTATTGGGACAATCCACTCCGTCACGATTTGACTTTCGCACCAACACTTTTGCGCCGAGCGCATTCCCTATGAGACTCACTTATTCTGTGGAATCTGCTACCAACGCCACTCCACGTCCTTGCCTAGCCGCGTCCAAAGGTAGAGCGTCGTCGTTTGATCGTAACGAAGACATGGGTCATGGTTGCTGGGGTCTCGGCGGAAGATCGCGTTATATCACTTGGTCCCGGACTGGCGGCGATTCCCGAAAGGTTAATGCTCGCCCATGCTCGAGGCGAGGTCCTGTTCATCTGCGGAGCCGGAGTTTCGCGGCCCGCTGGCTTGCCTGACTTCCGGGAACTCGTCCTCGACGTGTATGCCGCGCTGGATCCAAGCGTCCACAATGTTCTCGCCAATGTGCCTCACGTGGCATGCAATCGCTGGCAGGTTGATTGTTCCGGCCTGACAGACCGCCAGACGGCGGAAGTAAAGCGGTTTCTCATCGGGGACTATGATGTCGTGCTCGGAATGTTCGAACGGCGATTGGATGATCAAACACGCGGTGATAGCCGCGTCAGGAAAGAGGTAGCTAGCCGCCTTCGCACGGTGGGACACAGTCCGGCGCCGATCCACCGTGCGCTCATGCGCCTTGCGGACCGAGGTGGAGTGACGACGATCGTCACGACGAACTTCGACCTTCTTCTCGAAAGTGCTGCCAAGCGCCTTCGATTGGCGGGAGGTACCTATTCGCTTGGATCAATCCCTCGACCAACACGGCAAACGGATTTCGCCGGCGTGCTGCATATTCACGGAGCGCTTGCGGCCAGTGAACTGCGTGCCTCCGAACTTGTTCTTTCCGATCAGGACTTCGGTGAGTTCTACTTGCGGCGACGTGTGGTGCCGGACTTCATCTATGATGCTGCCCGCCTGTTCCACCTAGTTTTGGTGGGATACAGCGCCAATGACCCACCGATGAGATACCTCTTGAATGCGGTTGCCGCAGATGGCACGCGCTTCGACGACCTCAAGGAGAGGTTTACGTTCTTCGGTACCGATACTCCCGATCCCATCGCGTTGGAGGATTGGAGGGGCCGTGGCATCACGCCGATTCACTACGACGCAAGCGGCGCACACGCGAAGTTGCTGGCCACTCTCGAACGGTGGGCAGAGCTTTCCGCAATCAACGGTAGGACGGCTACCATCGACGCAGAGATCCGTCGAATCGTTAAGGTCTCGCGTTCGGCGGCTCCTGAGGCCGATTGCGATCTGTTCGACCACCTTATCAGGCGGAGCAACACCAGCGAGCGGATCAGGCTGTCGGAACTGGCGTCTAAGGCAAAGGCTGATCTCGATTGGCTTGACGCTATTTTGGAGATCGGGGCCAAGAAGGAACGGGGGCGTCGGCCATGACCCCCGCTTGGGCTGTTCTTGATGACCATGATCGGGGCGTATTCCGAGCGGCTGTCGCATTCCTTAAGAACCGGCTTGCAGACGCCGAAACGATCAACTGGGCACTGCGATTGAAATCCACGGACCGGATCCAGCGGATTGCGATTGAGGACTTGCTGGACAACCCCGGCGGTGGCGTCCTTGAGGAGCCGTGGGCGACGACATGGCGTCTGATCGAAGAAAGTTGGTTCGCCAGTAATGGTGACGACCGGTCACCTACAGCTATCTATGACGTTTGGGAGCGGCTCCAGGCCGGTGACCGCTCTGGCTCTCTCATCGCTGCGATCGTACACCTTGTCGCGCCGCAATTGAAGGTCGAGCCCATTCCATCCTGGCAGTGGCAACTCGTGAAGAAACCGCGCCGACCAAGATCGGTTGACGACCTAATATCGACGAGCCTGTCGAGTGGTGACCTCGTTGACCTGAACGTTTTGGAGATCGGAAGTCTAACCGATATTCCTTTCCTGAAGGCATTGGCAATAGCGCTTGAAGGTGCCATCAATCATGGGCTCGAAATTGGGCGCCGGATCGGTTGGGACGGTCATCGACGGTTATGGATGCTGGGGGATCTGGGAAGGGTCTACTATGTGGAGCCGGCTGCTGGGAGGGGCGAAGGAGATCCCGATTCCTACCATCACGGGATCGCGCCGGCGGTCAAGCTCCTCTACGCCGTTGTTTCTCGCATCGCTGACTTGGAGCCTACGACTGCTTCGCAGTTCATTCAAAGGTGGCGGCTCATAGACACCCCGATCCATTTCAGATTGTGGGCAGCGGCGGCGCGAAGTCCTCACTTGGTCTCAGACAATGATATAGCTATAGTCTTGCTTGGACTTGATGATCGAAAGTTCTGGGATTTGGATGAATTCCCCGAGCTTTCCGAGCTTCGGGCTAAGCGGTTTGGGGACTTCAACCCGAGCGTCCGGCAGACGATTATCGCTCGTCTTCGCAAAGGTCCGCCGCGAAACTTCTGGCCGAGGAGAGCCGAAGCCGAGAAAGTCAGGAGTTCCCGGTTGTTTTGGACCGTTCGGGAACTGAGACGGATCGACTGTTGCGGAGGTAAGCTTCCACCGGGTGCCAGGTCATGGCTGGCGGATCAAATCAAGCACTTTCCCGAACTCGAAGGAATGCATATCGACGAAGGTTTCCCCGGTGGGACAATGGTTCGATCGGTCTCCATCAATCCGGATGACAGATACGATACTCTTGAAGGGGCCACCCGGTTGCGGGCCCTTGAAACCGGACTTTCAAGCGGTCGTGGTGGCTGGGAGGAAGATCCCGCGGAGAGGGCGCGCGAGTGGTTACGACAGCCTGACAAGATTGCACTCGTTCTCCGTGACTTGAACGCGACTGGCAATGGTGGCGCCGGCTTCCCCACGATCTGGAGTCACTTCGGGTGGGCGCACTCGCCACGAATCCCGCGCAATACCGAGACGTCGCAACGAGACCTCCAAGCTGAGACCGATCAGGTTCTGTTTCTCTTAAGCCAGTTAACTCAAAGCACCTTGCTGGCCGCAGTTGAAGGCATCAGTCATTGGCTCGACTCCTGGAAGAAGGAGGTCGTTGGGTCTACGATGGGATTAGATGTCTGGTTGCGAATATGGCCGATCGCCGTGGACGCGACAAATGCGACCCCGGAACCGGAGGATGATGTCGATCTCAGTGTCACCGCACGTTCAACTGATCCTGATCGCGAGCCCATGGATCTCGATACACTCAACACGCCTGCGGGAAAGTTGGTCGGTGTCTTCCTGGCAGCATGTCCCTCACTGAGGCAGGTGCCTAGTCCCTTTGCCGAAGGAAGCGTTTTGCGTCAAATGCGTGATACCCTTATTGCCGCAGAGGGCCGCAGTGGATTGATCGTCCGGCACCGTCTGATCGAGGCGCTGCCATACTTCCTTGAGGCCGATCAGGATTGGTCTCGGGAGTACCTTGTTGCTCCCCTCCTAAACCACGACGGGGCCTCACTCGCGCTTTGGCGGGCCATTGCTCGCCGGACCCACTTCACCAAGGTTCTGAAGATCATTGGTGGCACAATGGCGGAAAGGGCAACCGATCAACGGTTGGGGCGGGAGACGAGACGGAAACTTGTCTTTAGCCTGGTCGTGGAATCCCTTCACGCCTTCCGTGAGAGCCGTGACCCGGCCGTTCCCAATTCGCGCGTGCTGCAAATGTTGCGAACACTGGATGATGAAGTTCGAGCCCATGCGGCGAACACCGTCCAACAGTTCGTATCCGAATTGTCAGGTCGCTCCCCTGAAAGCCAAGCTATTGCTTCTCCCGCCGACATCTTTCGGTCGTCAGCCGCCCCATTCCTTGAGCAGGTCTGGCCACAGGAGCGCTCTCTCGCGTCTGCCAGTGTGAGTAGGGCATTCTCCGATCTTCCGGCGACGTCGGGGAATGCTTTTGCCGAAGCTGTTGATGCAATCGAACGCTTCCTGGTCCCATTCGACTGCTGGTCCATGGTGGATTACGGGATGTACGGCAGAGAAGGTGAGGCCAAGAAGCTTGCCGCCATCAATGACGAGACGAAGGCGAGAGCCTTTCTGCGCTTGCTCGACCTGACGATCGGAACTTCAGAAGGAGCGGTGATCCCCCGTGATTTGACGGATGCCCTGGACCAGATTCGATCGATTGCGCCTCCTCTTGCGGATACCCCGACATATCGGCGGTTGGCGACGGCTGCGCGCCGCTAGACTTGCTCCAGATTCGGATCTTGGAATGTTCCAGCCGCCAGCCTTAAGTCGTGAGGCCGTGTCCCGACGGCATTATGGATCGTTCCGACCGCGAATGCGGCACCAAGGCATCGCCGGTTGAAAGCTGGATTGGTGGCTCCGGACCTCTCGGCTCGACGAGCGAATCCTTCGTAGGAGTCCTCGGCTTTCCGCGTGAGATTTGAGTTCGATCGTGCCCTCGGCGGGTTCCGCGCAGATGGAGTTAGGTGTTTACGGTTTTGAGGTCGAATTGCGCGCGTGACCTAAACACTCTGGCCTGACCCGGATTCCAGGGCCGAAGACTCCGTCATCCAATTCAAATGTTACACCCAAGGACTCCAAGGTTTCCTTGGCGGCACGATGGAACCGAGAATTCAGGTCCAGTCCCGCTTCGAGGCGGGTCAGCGAGCGCAAGCTGATCCCCGCTGCTTCAGCGAGTTCACGCTGACTGAGTCCAAGCGCGGCACGAGCAGCCCTAAGCAGGTCGGGAGACGGGTCCATGGCTGCCAATGAGCACGCGACGGCCAAGAATTCCAGCTTGTCAACAATTGGCGTGAAAAGCGCCATATCAGGCCTATTATAGGACTGATATGGCGCAAAATACGCCAAGGAGCTGGATTTGGCTTCAATCATCGGCTATCCAGGAGCGAATCAAGGAGAGGGCCGCATGACGACACGCTTGATGCAGTGGATGCCCACAAATTCGGCGGGAGACACCGTGACCAAGCTTAGAATGCGGCTACCGGTGACCCTGCTCGCATTTCTGAGCAGGTTACCGATGGACCGGATGAAGCTCCATCTGACCTAGGTTTCGGCGTGCTCCAAGGAAAGAGCACTGACCAAGGCGGGTCGCTGCGAGCGATCATGCTCTTGGTCGGCTCCGAGCTGAGGTCCGTGAGAACCTTTGCGATCCCCACGTGACCTGCCGGAACTCACCCAGATGATCCCGTGACTGAATAGAGGGACAAGGATGTTCGAAATTGATAGCTTTGAGTTTGATGAATCCAAGGAAATGCTCTTGGCCGCAGACCGACTTGAACGTCTAGCGGCACACCTAAGAGCAATTGATGCGGGTCTGGGTCCAACTGAGCGTGACCTTGCTAACGCCCCGGTAATAGAAAATTGGTCGACTGAATTCTTTCCGGTCAAAGCACTGTTTGGGCAGGTAGCGGAGAATCGGCAGGGGAGGCAGCTCGGGTTCTTCTCGCCTAATCTCTGGATCCTTGCCGAACGGCGTGGCTGGGCACTGACGCTTGAGCACTTGTATCGGCTCGGGCAGCCGGAAGATCCAGGAAAGTAAGCTTTTCGCGCAGGCCAGCGGTTTTGCTCCTCCCGGAAACTCGAAGCTTCCGCCCTTCACAACTACTAGACCGGTCGCCTTGGCGATTGCGAACACTTCTCGTTCGGAAACGTCTCTGCCGAGCAATCCACACAACTATTAGCGGATGACGCACTGACGCAAGGGAACAACCTGATGATCGTAGTTCACAACAAACGGATCTTGAGCAGTGACGAGATTTCCCTGTTGGCCGAACGGCTCCAAAGCCTTGCATCGGATTTGAGATCTATCCAGCGCGGATGGTCTCCAACAGCGGGAACCCTGTCTCAGGCTCGGGCAATCAATGACTGGAGCTTCGAGGTCAGGGATCTTGCAAGCCTTGGCGTAATCGGCAATGTGCCCGAGCTGTCTCCAGATGCAGAAGACTATCACCATATGGTGTTGTCCGGGACCTGGGTGCTTGCGGCAGAGCATGGTTGGGCGAGATCGCTCTCGCGCTGGTACCGTCTCGGGCGCCCGAAGAACGTTCCTAGCCTGTCATCATCCTTAGGGTGATCCCATGGCGAGCGAAGGGTTAAAGCGGAATGCGGCCCACGAGATCGAGCGCGCACGGAGGCATTTCGATCGAAGGAGAAATGCTGCTTTGGCGGGGCTTCACCTGCCAACCGAGCATGAATTGCTTCTTGGAATGCCTTTCCTAGCAAACGACATCCAAGTGGACATGCAAACGTTCGCCGAGAGGTTGTTGCCGCGGATCCGGAAGAAGGCGGAGCACCTCCACTTCGAAGCAGTGGCTTACTGCTTGGAGCAATTGACCGTCAGTCCAGCGAGCGAAGAGGTGAGGGCACTTGCAGACGCTCTCGCGGTTGCCACGGCCACCTTCTCCGACGATGTCGAGTCCTGGCGATTGCGGTGCCGGATATATCTCGCGCACCTTGGAGACTACCGTGCTGCGACAGACTTGGCCCGCGAGACACTGACTGCGGCCATCGGACTGGAGCATTACCAGGATGAATGGGCAGCCGGCGTCGAGATGATTTCAACCGCCCTGGGCTGGCTCGCTTATTCGGCCTCCGATCCCGAGTTCATCTGCCTGAGGAAAGGCGCAAGGATTTGGAGTCGACAACCCCCTGCAAGAGCGGTGGCTCTCACCGGGCGTTCGATGATTAGTATCATCGAAACCCAAGCCATGTTGGTTAAAGCGGCTAAGGCGGCTGCGGAGAGTGATACGGCCTGTGGACACGGGC
>KI911934.1:3974-8713 GCA_000517005.1 Microvirga lupini | reverse complement strand
AGGGGCGACCGAGCAATGATGGTCTTGACTTCGCCTGCTCAGCAATCGTGTTCAACAACGTTGGGAATGCGAACACGGGGGAGGGCAAGAAGGTCGCCAAGGAACTTGAGGGATTGGCCGGGAAGGCCCTGCCGCTGGTGTCAACGCCCGATCTGAAAGAAGCGCGTGCAACATTGAGTGTCGAATTTCCGTACGCCTTGGATGTCATCGATTGGATCCTAAAGGAGGTCGCACTTCGCTCCTACGTTCAGATCCGTCCGACGATCCTTGTAGGCCCTCCCGGATGCGGCAAGTCCCGCTTTGCCAACCGCCTGCTGAAGGTACTCGCTGTGCCGCATGATGTGATCCCTTGTGGGGGGATTTCAGACGGCACATTTGCGGGTACCGCACGTCGCTGGTCCACCGGCGAGCCCTCGCTGCCATTTGCCCTCATCACCCGCTACAAGATCGCGGGCCCCGGAGCCATCTTGGACGAAATCGAGAAGGCCGGGACGTCCCGCCATAATGGTCAGGCGCACGATGCACTGCTGGCGTTCCTTGAGCGGGAGACGGCATGTCGCTTTCACGACCCATATGTACAGGCGCCGTGCGACCTCTCTCACGTCAATTGGTTGATGACGGCAAATTCACTTGCAAGCTTGTCGGGGCCATTGAGGGACCGTTGCCGGATCATCAGGTTCCCGGAGCCAAGCAGCGAGCATCTGCCGCCTCTCTCCCGAATGATTATAATTGACATCCTCGCGGAGCAGGGATTGGACCAACGCTGGGCTACCCCGCTTGATCAACATGAGTTGGAAGCAGTCGCGCGAGTTTGGTCGGGAGGCTCCTTACGCAAACTGCGGTGTCTGGTTGAAGGTATGCTGGCATCCCGTGACCTAAGACACTAATCAGGAATTCGGAAGGCTTCGGTCACCGGCGTTTGACAGTGCGTACGCACCGGCAACCTCCGAAGAGGAGGCGATGAAACGCGGGCTTATAGAACTCATCCTCGTGACTAAGGGAAATAGCGGCGATATTCCGTCGAATATCGCCGCTTGAAGATCCGCTCGCAACGGACGCCGCACGGCCGGGCCGCCTTGGAAAGCCAAGACATCAACTTGACGAGACGCCTTTTTGGAAAGTGCCGGCCTCGCAAGGGCTAGAGAACTCGGCTGACGATCACCGAAACGAATGGTGCGGGAAACCAGGGAGAGTAGACGTCTCATAAAAGACGCTCGTGCAAAGTGCGTGAGCAATCAATCGTATATTCGAGTAGGACATATACGGTATCTAAATTATTGATTTCCTTGAAGTAGTATAGTTGCGCTTGGTAGGTCCGGCCCACGCCCGACCTCGTCGAGCCCGGCAATGCAGGTGAAGCCCTGCGCGCGGGCGGAAAGCTCGCGGTCGAGGCCAAGGCCGGATTTCTGCTTCAGGCGAATCGGTTCCGTCATGTGCAGGATGAAAGCGGGAAGGCGGGGCGATTGTCATCCCTAATGAGCATTCACAGGAGTCGCACCCGTTCCGTCATCACCGGCCTTGTGCCGGTGATCCCGATTCGAAAGGCACAGCGCTTCACGTTATCGGGATGGCCGGGACAAGCCCGGCCATGGCGTGGAGTGGGTTTGTAACAAGGCAGCAAGCTAGAACAAACTCAACTGCCCCGTCTCCTTCGGCGGCACCTTGAACAGATCCTTGCGCAGTCTCAAGGAGCGTTTGTTCAGTCTGAGCCGTTCGGCGGCGGTCTCGAAGCGGCGGCCGAGCATCCAGGCATAGGGGCCGATGCCGGACTGGCGGGTGCTCCATTCGGCATCGTAATCCTTGCCGCCCCGCGCCTCCTGCAGCAGCGTGAAGACGTGCTTGAGCTTGTCCGGATAATGCTCGGCGAGCCAGTCGCGCATCAGGTCCTTGAGATCGTATGGCAGGCGCAGGAGCACATAGCCAGCCTCCTGGGCGCCCGCCTCGGCGCAGGCCTTCAGGATGGCCTCGATCTCATGGTCGTTGATCGCCGGGATGATGGGAGCGACCAGAACCGAGACGGGAATGCCGGCCTCGGACAGTTTCCTGATCGTCTCCAGGCGCTTGGCTGGAGCGGCGGCGCGAGGCTCCATGCGGCGGGCGAGCTTCGGGTCCAGGGTCGTGACCGAGATTGCCACCTTGGCGAGCTGCCTTTCAGCCATCCGGCTCAAGATGTCGATGTCGCGGGTGACGAGAGCCGATTTCGTCACGATGCCGACGGGGTGGTTCATCCGGCTCAGCACTTCGAGGATGGAGCGCGTGATGCGGAAGCGCCGCTCCACCGGCTGGTAGGGATCGGTGTTGGAGCCGAGCGCGATCGTCGTCGGCTGATAATTTGCGGCGCGCAGCTCCTTTTCCAGGAGTTCCGCCGCGTTGGGCTTGGCGAAGATCTTGGTCTCGAAATCGAGGCCGGAGGACAGGCCCTGAAAGGCATGGGTGGGTCTGGCGAAACAATAGGCGCAGCCGTGCTCGCAGCCGCGATAGGGGTTGATCGATTTCTCGAAGAGAATATCGGGCGAGTCGTTCTTGGTGATGATCGTGCGCGGCTTCTCGACGATGACCTCGGTCGGCAGCGGGGGAAGCTCCTCTTCGATATCCCAGCCGTCGTCGAAGCCTTCGCGCTGCGCCGGCTCGTAGCGTCCGGACGGGTTCGCGGACGCGCCCCGGCCCCGGCGGCGGTCCACCTCGACGCGATAAGCCGGGTCGTCCATGCGCCGCCGCGCGGCCTCCGCAGCCTCCAGCGGTGTGCGCTTCACAGGCCGGGTGTGGAAGGGATCGCGGGCAGGATCTTTAGCGCGAACACTCATGGCGGCCTCGAACGAATCTGTCTTTGGAGGCTCTAAGCTTAAGAACAAAACAGGAACAAAATCAAGAGGAAGTCGACAAGAATGTCCTAGCGACGAGCCGGCAAAGAGGGGCTATAGTGTTCATATGATTACTGTTCTCGTTCGCGTCACCCATGGGCCCGAGGCCCTTGCCGCTACTTTGAGTGCCCTCGTTCCGGCCGTTGCCGCCGGGCTGATCGGTGATGCCGTCATCCTGACGGACAAGCAGGATGAAACCCTCACGAAAGTGGCCGATGCCGCAGGGGCAACTCTGATCATCGCGCAGCGGGGCTCGTGGACGGAGGGAGCCAAAGCCGCCCGGCGCGACTGGCTGTTGTGTCTCGACGATGGCGACATTCCGCAGGAGGGCTGGATCCGGGTGCTCGACCGTTTCGTCGCTCTCTCCAAGCCCGAATGCGGGCTGGCACGGATGCGGCGTCAGCGGGCGGGCTTGCTCAATGCTCTTTTCAACCTGTTCGTGCGCTCATCGGTGCGGGGAGGGGATCTGGTCCATCGCCGCGTGCTGATGAACGAGGTCAGGGCTCGCATGCCCATACGCCTTGCGGCGAGCGTCGAGCGCGATCCCGTCTTCCGTTAAGAACCCCGCGATGCCTGCTTCATCTTCGACAATCGTGTTCTGCCCGGACGCTGAGCTCGGCTACGAGCGCAGCCTGACCCGTTTTGAGGCCGGGGAAGGCCTTGCCCTCGATGAAACCTATCGGCTGGCGCATCTGCCTCTGGTCGCTCCCGACCATCCACGCTTCATTGAGACCCGCGAGGGGTCGTCCAATGTCATGGGCCGGCACGAGCGGGTGTTCTCGCTCGTGCTGCCGGTTTTCAGCGATCTTCTGAACCAGTCGCCGGACTATCGCGATTTGGACGAGGCGATGAGAGCAGCACCCTTTGCCGACAAGATCGCCTGGAATCTGCTGGACCGGCGCAAACACAAGCTGCACGCGACGATCTGCGGTTCGCTCTCGACCGACACGCCGCCAGTGCTCGATGCGGAGAAGCGGCGAGGATTGACCCGGCTCGGGCCCATCGCCGTCGAGCTGCGCGGGCTGTTTTCCGGAAACGTGAATCGGGGCCGCCTGTACCTGCGGGCTTATCCGGAAAGCCGGAACGGAGAGAACGTCTTCCGGCGGATCCAACGCAGTCTGGGCTGCCGCGAGACCGACCTGTATGTGGTCGCCCTCTACAACATGACGGACGATCTCGATGCGGATGAGGCGGCAGCGCTCGCCGAGCTGATCGAAAGCTGGTGGGATCGGGCGATCCTGCGGTTCGAGGTCGATCACCTCTGGCTCATGGGTGCCAGCGACGATCTGGTCCTGGACTCATACGTCGAGGAGAGCGTTTCGCTCGTGTGAGGCGAAGGGCCGGTCGGCGTTTCAGGCCTTCAGCTTTCCGCGTTTCAAATGCTCGTCGAGGCGCGGCATGATCTCGACGAAATTGCAGGGCCGATGCCGATAGTCAAGCTGGTTCGCCAGAATACTATCCCACGCATCCTTGCAGGCGCCGGGCGAGCCCGGCAGCACGAAGATGAAGGTCGTGCCGGCGACACCCGCCGTCGCCCGCGACTGGATCGTCGAGGTGCCGATCTTGTCGTAGGAGATGCGGTGGAAGATTGCGGAGAAGCCGTCCATCCGCTTGTCGAACAGGGGCTCGATGGCTTCCGGCGTCACGTCTCGGCCGGTAAAGCCCGTGCCGCCGGTGGTGATGACCACGTCGATTGTGGGATCGGCAATCCAGCCCTGTACCTTGCCGCGGATCGCCTCGACGTCATCCGGCACGATGGCCCGGTCGCCGAGCCTGTGGCCCGCCTTGGTGAGCCGCTCGGCCAGAGTCGCGCCTGACTTGTCATCCTCCAGCGAGCGCGTGTCGGAGATCGTCAGCACTGCGATGGACAAGGGGATG
>KI911934.1:613-3874 GCA_000517005.1 Microvirga lupini | reverse complement strand
ACCGAATTACGTGAATATGTGAGATAGCCTTTGCAGTGTGGCGGGGCTGTTAGTTGTAACTTCCACGTCATGGCCGGGCCTGTCCCGGCCATCCCGACACGGTAAGGCGTGGCGCTTCACACAATCGGGATCACCGGCACAAGGCCGGTGATGACGTGGAGGTATTCTGTCCCCTCACGCGGCTTTTACGCGGCCAGCGGCAATCTTCCCCTTGCGGCCATGAGAGGGAGACGCCATTCTCCGGCCTGATTTGGCGCACATCTCCTCCGGTCTGAGATGCTGCGATTTTTGGAGCCGCGCTTCGTGCCCATTTTGAAAATGCCTTTGGCCCGCAAGGGCCTGCCTGCCCTGATGTTGATGGCTGCCGGCCTGCTGGCCGCCCCGGCCGTTGCCGCGAACACCGAGGACGAGATCCTGAGGCCTGCCCAGAGCCTCGAAGGCAATTTCCTGTCCGCCTATGTGGCGGGTTCGGCGCGGGATACCGAGGCTGCAACCATCTTCTTCCGCGAGGCGATCCAGGAGGATTCCCGCAATCAGGAGCTTCTGGAGCGGGCCTTCGTGGCGTTCCTGGCCAACGGCTCCATGACTGAGGCCGTTCGTGCGGCCGAGCGTCTCTCGGCGCAGGATGCGTCCAACAACCTGGCGCAGTTCGCCCTCGCGGTTCGCTCCCTGAAGAACCAGAAATACGCCGATGCCCGCGCCCGCCTCTCCAAGGGAGCCCGCGGCCGTCAGGCGGATCTGACGGCGACGCTTCTCACCGCCTGGACCTATGCCGGCTCCAAGGACGGCAAGCAAGCGCTCGCCACCGTCGACAAGCTCAAGAACGAGCGCGCCTTCGACCAGTTTAGGGAATACCACGCCGCTCTCATCGCGGATGTGGTCGGCAACCCGACCGAGGCCGAAAAGCGCTTCAAGGCGGCCTATGAGGGCGAGCGCAACACCCTGCAGGTGGTCGATGCCTATGGCCGCTTCCTGGCCAAGCGCGGCCGCAAGGACGAGGCGCTGAAGATCTACAAGGCCTTCGACGAGGTGGCGCCGCGTCATCCCATCGTTCGCGCGGCCACGAAGGCGCTCGAGGAGGGCAAGCCCCTCATGCCGCTCGTCGCCAACGCGCAGGACGGTGCCGCGGAACTGCTCTACGGCCTTGGCGTCGTCGGCAACACTCAAGGAGACGAGCTCACCGCCATCATCTATCTCCGCCTCGGCCTCGACCTGAAGGGCGATCATCCGCTCGCCCTCGTCACCCTCGGTGACGTCTATGAGCGCCTGAAGCAGTACGACAAGGCCAACGCGATCTTCGAGCGCATCCCCAAGGACTCTCCCGTCCGTCCGAGCGCCGACATTTCCATCGGGCACAATTACGAGCTGATGGGGCGGGGCGACGACGCCATCGCCCACCTCGAGAAGCTCATGAAGGAGCGCCCGGATGACGTCGAGGTCGTCATGGCGCTAGGCAACGTGCAGCGCTCGCGCAAGAAATTCGCCGAGGCCGCCGAAACATATACGAAGGCGATCAACCTGATCGGTCAGCCGGAGCGCGGCCACTGGATCCTCTACTTCTATCGCGGCACGTCCTATGAGCGCGCGAAGCAATGGGACAAGGCGGAGGTCGATCTGAAGAAGGCTCTGGAACTCGTTCCTGAAGGGCTTCCGGCCGGTCGGGCGCAGGTGATGAATTATCTGGCCTATTCCTGGGTCGACCAGAACATGAACATCGACGAGGCCTTCAAGATGCTCACGAAGGCCGTGGAACTCGCCCCCCGCGACGGCATGATCATCGACTCGCTCGGCTGGGCCTATTACCGCATGGGCCGCTACGACGATGCCGTGCGCGAACTGGAAAAGGCCGTCGAGCTGAAGCCGGGCGATCCGACCATCAACGACCATCTGGGCGATGCCTATTGGCAGGTCGGGCGCAAGCTCGAAGCCAAGTTCCAATGGGACCACGCCAAGAATTCGGATCCGGAGCACGAGGAACTCGTGAAGATCCTCAAGAAGATCGACAGCGGTCTGGACGAGGATCCGAAGCCGGCCGCCGCCGAAAACGCACCGCCGCCGCAGCCGGAAGTGCCAAAGCACAACGGCGGGTAATCTCCACGTTCTTCATCTTCGATCTCATGGCCGGGCTCGTCCCGGCCATTTTCGTTTCCACGTTGCTTCAAACCTAAGCCCTCATCCTGAGGGGATTGCGTCCGCAATCCGTCTCGAAGGACGAGGGCGTCTCCAGAGTGCACTGGATCCTCCTTCGAGACGCCGCTCCGCGGCTCCTCAGGATGAGGTTTGGAGGGGTGCCACTATGACGAGGCGCTCTTCCCAACAACCCCGCTCTCGGGCATGGAAGCGCCATGCCTCAGCCGCTCGCCACCCGCGCCCCCGCCAAGATCAATCTGACGCTCCACGTGCTCGGGCCTCGCGCGGACGGCTATCATGAGCTGGAAAGCCTCGTGGCGTTCGCCGGCACGGGCGATGATCTGCGGCTCGAGCCGGGGGCAAGGCTGGCGCTTGAGCTCAGCGGTCCGACCGCATCTCTTGCCGGAAGCGATGCCGACAATCTCGTCCTGAAGGCCGTGCGCCTTCTGGCGGATCGCGTGGAAGGCCTGCAGCTCGGCACCTTCCATCTCACGAAGCGTCTGCCGGTAGCGGCCGGAATCGGCGGCGGATCGTCGGATGCGGCGGCGGCCTTAAGGCTCCTGGCCCGTCTCAACGGCCTACCGCTGTCTCATCCTGCCGTGCGGGAGGCGGCCCGCCTGACGGGAGCGGATGTGCCCGTCTGTCTGGACCCTCGAGCACGCATGATGCGGGGAGCGGGCGAGGAACTCGGGGCTCCGTTGCACCTGCCGCGCCTGTTCGCCGCGCTGGTCAATCCGCGCGTGCCGGTCGAGACGCCGGCCGTGTTCAAGGCGCTCGGTTTGCAGCCCGGGCAGGATCTGGCGGGAGCGAACCATCCGATCATTGAACGAGGCGCACTCATCGACACGTTGAAAGCTGCGCGCAACGACCTCGAGCCGCCGGCCCTGCGCATTCAGCCGCTGATCGGCGAAGCGCTCGGTCTGCTCCGGCAGACGACCGACTGCCGCTTGGCCCGCATGTCAGGGTCGGGTGCGACGGTGTTCGGGCTCTACGATTCCTGCGAAGCGGCCGCCGAGGCGGCGAAGGCCGTCAGGTCCGCGCGGCCGAACTGGTGGGTCAAGGCGACGAGCCTTCGATAACCCAACTCCCCGTCATCACCGGCCTTGTGCCGGTGATCCCGATTGGGAAAGC
>KI911934.1:0-513 GCA_000517005.1 Microvirga lupini | reverse complement strand
GGCAACGACCGTCTGTTCGGCGGCGCGGGCAACGATACGCTCAAGGGCGACGGCAACAACGACATCCTCTCGGGCGGCGCCGGCAAGGACACGCTCACTGGCGGCAAGAAGAGCAAGGTGGATTTGAACAAGGATGCCTTCCTGTTCGACTTCAAGGTGACCAAGAGCACCTACAAGAGCCACATCGACAAGGTGAAGGACGCCCAGTTCAAGTACGATTCGTTCTACTTCGACGATGCCGCCTTCAAGAACGCGACCATCACCAAGCACCTGAAGGGCAAGAACGCCTCGCTCGACAAGGCGATCGCGATCAAGAAGGGCTGGTTCGCCCTCGGCGAGGCGAAGCAGAAGGACGACTTCTTCATCGCCAAGAAGGTGAATGCCAAGACCTACAAGCTTTATTTTGATGCCGCCGGCTCGGGCACGAAGCAGAAAGCCCTGGAGATCGCCACCGTCACCTACGACAACAAGATCGGCCGCGAGATCAGCTACAAGGACTTCTTCTTCGTCTGA
>KI911933.1:1600-4152 GCA_000517005.1 Microvirga lupini | reverse complement strand
CCGAACGCGGCAAGAAAGCTCGCAGCAACATCAAGCTCGGGATCTGCGGCGAGCACGGCGGCGATCCGGCCTCGATCCACTTCTGCCAGTCGGTCGGGCTCGATTATGTGTCCTGCTCGCCGTATCGCGTGCCGATCGCACGCCTGGCCGCCGCGCAGGCGGCACTCGGCAACAAGGCCGCGAGCCAAAGCCTAAATGACCCTATCTTGCAGCCGAGTGTTTTAGATCGTTACGGTAACGGACAAGCTGCGTGGCAATACTCTGAGATGATGTGTCAGCAATCCAAACAGCTGCAGCCCACATAATCGGAGGCCGGTTCGGAAAGGCTATGAAAACTCAGATCGTTATCGTAGGAGGCGGAGCCGGAGGGCTCGAGCTCGTACGCCGGCTTGGCGCCAAGCTGGGCCGGGATGCTTACGACGTGATCCTCATTGAGCGAAACCAAACCCACATCTGGAAACCGCTCCTGCATGAGGTCGCAGCCGGATCGCTCGACGCTAACCTGGACGAGGTTGGTTATCGCAGTCACGGACATCGATGGGGATATCGCTTCTTCCTAGGCAGCCTCGAGACAATCGACCGGGAGGCGCGACAGGTCGTGGTGGCTCCGATCCTGGATGAGGATGGCACCGAAATTATTGGGCGCCACAGGATACGCTACGACTATCTGGTTCTGTGTGTCGGTGCCGTATCCAACGACTTTGGTACCCCCGGTGTGCGCGAGCACTGCCTCTTCCTGGAGGATCGCGAGCAGGCAGACCGCTTCCGGCAAAAATTGCTGAACCACTGCCTGCGCGTATCGCGCACGATGACCACGGATTCTGGCGCAGATGCCTATGTCAATGTCACCATTGTTGGTGGTGGTGCCACCGGCGTCGAGCTCGCCGCCGAGCTCTTCAATGCTGCCTCCGCGCTGAAACATTACGGGCTGGAGATCTTTGACGAGAGCCGCCTGCGCGTAACCCTGGTCGAGGCCGGTCCTCGAATTCTACCCGCTCTGCCCATTGACCTCGCTGAAGCCGCCCACAAGGAACTGGAGGTGCTTGGCGTAAGGGTACTCGTCAACACCGCGATCATGGAGGCCACCTCGACCGGCATGGGCACCCGCACCGGTGAGGTGATCGAAGCGGACCTGAAGATCTGGGCGGCTGGTGTGCGGGCACCGGATGTCCTGAAGGACATTGCAGGTCTGGAGACAACCCGCAGCAACCAGCTCGTCGTCCGTCCTACCCTCCAAACCACGCGGGACGATCGCATCTTCGCCATTGGTGATTGCTGTTACTTCAAGCCGGACGACTCTGAGCGGCCGGTGCCGCCGCGCGCGCAGGCCGCCCACCAGATGGTCAGGACAGCCTATCGCAACGTTCTCTCCCTGATCGCCGACAGGCCGCTGGAGACATTCGTTTACCGCGATCGTGGGTCGCTCGTGTCTCTTAGCCGGTACTCGACAGTTGGCAGTTTGATGGGCAACCTGGTCGGCGGTCGCATGGCCGTTGAGGGGCGGATCGCTCGTATCGTTTACCTGTCACTCTACCGAATGCATCTGATCGGGGTCCACGGATGGTTAAAAGGAATTGCGCTGATTCTGGTCGGGCACGTGAACCGAGTCGTGAGGCCCAGGCTCAAGTTCCATTGACGGCCAGACCAGAACGAGCAGATGTCACGACGAACATTCATCTCGAGACCGACCTTAACGGTGATCCGCTGGCATCGTCATACTAACGAGATGCGAGCGGCAGCTGGCAGGGGGCGATATGAAGAGGCCTCGCCCATCGCTTTACGCTCGCCACCGTTTCTCTGCCGAGGTGATCAGCCTCGCGGTCTGGCTCAGTTTCCGCTTTTCCCTGAGTCTCCACATGGTGGATGAAATGCTGGCCACCCGAGGAATCCTAATCAGCCACGGCACGGTGCGATGCTGGGCCGAGAAGTTCGGCCGAGTGTATGCCATCCGCATCCGCCGACGCACTCCTTGACCGGAAGATCGCTGGCGCCTCAATGAGGTGGTGATCACCATCGCAGGCCAGAAGCACTGGCTGTGGCGGGCCGTCGACCAGGACGGGTACGTGCTCGATGAGTTTGTCCAGAGCCGCCGCAACACGACGGCGGCCAAACGTCTGCTGACCCGACTGATGAGGAAGCAAGGCATGGCATCCAAGTGCATCATCACTGTTAAACTTCCCTCATACGGAGCCGCCAGACGGCAAGTCATGCCGAGAGTGGAGCACCGGCGGCATAAGGGTCTGGCAACAGGACCGAGAATTCGCATGTGCCGCTGAGGAAACGAGAGCGGATGATGCAAGGCTTTCGGTCCGCAGGAGGGCTGCAGCGGTTCACCTCCGTCTATTCAGTCGCCCGAAACCTGTTCTTTCTACCTCGCTCGCATCAGTCGGTCCTCGCCACCCACCTTCATCGCCTCCAAGCTATGGTGACATGGAAGGCCGAGTCAGGCGCTGCTACTTGAACAATGGAGATAGGGCTTCAAGCTGCGGGGGCGGGT
Source organism: Microvirga lupini (assembly GCA_000517005.1). Taxonomy (GTDB): domain Bacteria; phylum Pseudomonadota; class Alphaproteobacteria; order Rhizobiales; family Beijerinckiaceae; genus Microvirga; species Microvirga lupini. The sequence goes on along the minus strand of KI911933.1, from coordinate 1,655 downwards.
CGGCTTCAAGCGCGCGGCCGTAGCGGTAGCCCGCAAACTGGCGGTCATCCTGCAT
>KI911933.1:830-1500 GCA_000517005.1 Microvirga lupini | reverse complement strand
GCAGAATGTGCCGTATTCCGCCCGTCTTCAGCAGAACGGTGCGCCCGTCCTCTTCAAGGCCAGAACGACCTTCCGTGCCGCTGCCTCTATCGTGAACCGCACGAGATATGAGGTGACCCGAATCCATGCAGGCAGATGCAATCGAACTGGTGCCCTTCGCACCGCATCATCTGGAAGGGGCGCTGTCGCGCCAAGCCGGCTGGCCGCACCATCGGGAAGACTGGGCGCCGGTGCTGTCGCGCCGCACCGGCCGTGATGCCGGGCCAACCTGGCAGCATACGAACCGTGACATTGGCCCGGTTCAGTGCTGAGGAAGTGCGACCGATAGAGATGCCTCAGCCAAAAGACGCTACGCCTCTGTTACCGACTCTCTGGCTCGAGGTCTACTCCCAAGCCGCCAGGCCAGCACGACCCTCGACAGTTGCGGCTACTTTGAGTTTGACGAAGTCGAACGGACCACCGCGGTCAATCTCGTGTGCGAGCCAGGAGGAAAGCCGCCTGAGCCGCCCTCGATCAGGTGTCGGCACAATTCATGATTCATGACGTCAAGAACGTAAATCAGAACATCATATCTATAATCCGAAGGCGGCGGGCCGAATTGCGTTGACAAGTGGCTGGCCACGCCGTGCTGTGACTGGGACATTTAACCATGAGCGTAACGTTCGTAGCT
>KI911933.1:0-730 GCA_000517005.1 Microvirga lupini | reverse complement strand
GGAAACAGCATGGCGCGCGTCGCATTGGTTACCGGGGGCACCCGCGGCATCGGGGCCGCGATCGCAAAGGGCTTGCACGACGCAGGCTACAAGGTTGCCGCGAATTACGGCGGCAATGACGAAGCCGCCAACCAGTTCAAGGCGGAGACTGGCATTCCGGTCTTCAAGTTCGACGTGTCCGATGCGGCATCCTGCGAGAGCGGCATCCGGGCGGTCGAAGCCGAGCTCGGCCCGGTCGACGTCCTGGTCAACAACGCGGGCATCACCCGCGACGGCATGTTCCACAAGATGACCTACGCTCAGTGGTCCGCCGTCATCCGCACCAATCTCGATTCCATGTTCACCTGCACGCGGCCCGTGATCGAGGGCATGCGCGAGCGCGGGTTCGGGCGCATCATCATCATCTCGTCCATCAACGGCCAGAAGGGCCAGATGGGACAGGCGAACTATTCCGCTGCGAAAGCGGGCGTGATCGGCTTCGCCAAGGCGCTGGCGCAGGAGAACGCCAATAAGGGCATCACCGTCAACGTGATCGCGCCGGGCTACATCGCCACCGAGATGGTGAGGGCCGTTCCCGAAGAGGTTCTCAAGGCCAAGATCCTGCCGCTCATTCCCGTCGGCCGTCTCGGCGAGGCGGAGGAGATCGCTCGCAGCGTGCTCTTCCTGGCCGCCGACGAGGCCGGCTTCGTGACCGGCTCGACCCTGTCCATCAACGGCGGGCAGTACATGG
>KI911932.1:7471-9425 GCA_000517005.1 Microvirga lupini | reverse complement strand
GCAAACGCTGTTCAACGCTCTTGCGAGTCGGGGGCCGTCCACATATGGGGCAACAATTCCGCCCGAAGTCCCGGCTCTTGTGCACTGCCGTCGATCGGGCCTGATCACCTCCTTCCAAAGGAGCCCTCTCACTGCCCGCCCCATAGATCCTCATGCTCCCCGATCAGAAACGCGGTGGCAGTTCCGGTCAGCCAACCCGCTTTTGAAAGTTTGATGTATGATGAGCCATGGCGGCGATACGACCCGTTAAACCGGCTTAATCCAACAGCCATCCTCTGCCCTTTCAGAGTGCATGGTCCGTGAGCAAACTGCGAAAGTGTTGCCCTTCGTTCATTCTCATCGAAGACTGGTTCGGCTCCCTCCTTCCGGCCCACTGGCGAAATAGAACTGCAAGCCCCCAATGATCGCGAAATTCTGGAAGAGTTCCAAGTTCTGTCGGGGACGAAAGATCAGCCCCATGACTGATTGACCGTAAGTGATCCAGAGCGTGCCAGCGGTAAAGCCAATCTGCGCCAGGGCTGTCCAGTGAGGCCACAATCCGATGATCAGCGCCAAGGGATCGAGAAATTTCGCTGCCGTCAGGACGCCTGCGACAGCCGTTGGATAGGGCACACCCTTGGCGGCAAGCGAGGCCGTGAAAGCGGAAAAGGTCATCAGCTTATTGGAGCCAGAAGGCAGGAATAGAGCCGTGACACACGCGGCCCAGAAATAGCGCCGCATCCTCGCTCCGGCTCAGCAAAAGATCCTCCTGGTGTAATCTGGGCTCGCGACGGCTCTGGTGATGATCAGTCCCGTTCGAATGGACCGAATGGAATATGAGGTACGTTAAGAACGGATTACACGGGCAGGGCCGCTATAAATCTCGGCCCAGGGTGACCACTGCATCCGATTTGCCAAGTGGCCATAGGCGTGACGAGCTACTGTCTCTCTGGGATGCCAGGATGAACAATAGTTCCGTTCCAAAATGCGCTATCCTGATAGTTTCCGCCCTATCGCAATTGAAGCATATGGCGCCTGCTTCACCCAGGCGGCAGATACCTCAAAGGTATTACGCAAAAAGGCTGCGTATACGCACCAGATGATCCTCAATTATGATTTTCATAGAAATGGCCGAATACTCATCATCGTCTTCGGCCTGCGGGAGAGAAACGGTCGCACCCTTCTTCTTTACCAAGTGTCTGGTGTACCCACCGTCTGTAGTGAGGTTCGCATGCGAACAAAGTACGCGCCGGTTTTTGCCATCGCGCTCGTGCTCGGGTGGTCCGCACCTGACTTCAGCCAGACAAGCTTTGGCATCTCCGCAGAGGCGAAGACTAAATCCCGCATCTCTAAGAAAACAAAGAAGCACTATCGCGTCGTGCGCAAGCGTACACCGCGAAAAGCTATCGCAAAGCGACCAGTTGCGCCGTCAAAGCCCGTTGTGGTGGCCCAACTCCCGTCTCCTTCCTCCTCTCCAACCTTGGATCTGCCCGTTCCTCCGATTCCTCCAATCATGATTTTTCCGCCTCCTGAGCTACAGGCTCCGACACGCGAACAGCAGATGGAGAAGCTCAGACTGGGCCTTATGCGGCTTGCCAAAACATATCCAACCCCAGAAGACCACATGGAGAGGCTCAGAGTTGGTCTTGAGAGACTTGCAAGAGCGATGAACAGCCGTGGATCTGAGATCATTGCACAGCGATGAAGTCACATCTTCGGCTTCCGAGATCCTGCTCCTGGTGATCGTGTTGCACGGATCGGCCGAGCCATGCATTTCACCTGTCCTCGCCTGAAGTTAGGCAACTCAGATGGATTTTGGGCGCCCAAGTTCAAGCATGCAGTTTAACGCATTGGTGGCGATGGCCACCTCCGTCCTGCGACACCGATCTGTCCGTGAGCGCAAGGCATTTCCAATCACTCGTTTCAGCCGGCTGACGGCGGCCTCTACAAGGCTCGTCGAGAGTACCCGGACCTC
>KI911932.1:6877-7371 GCA_000517005.1 Microvirga lupini | reverse complement strand
GGCAATCGCCTCGTCAGAGAACCAGACCATAAGGCTTCCGCGCTGAAGCAGGGCTACATCGTACTCCGCCCAATTTGTCACCCGGTGCCGCTGCTTCGGGATGTGGTGACGGCGAGCGGCATTGGATTTGAACGGCACGGTGGAGATCCGAGATCTGGAAGGCACAGTCCTCATATGCGATCCAATCTCGGCAGCCAAATCGCCTATTCGTGCAACAAGGTGCTTCGCGGCCGCACACGATGACCAGATCAGTGTGGGGCTTGGACATGAGTTCCGCCGCCTGCGTGACGGGGGCGTCATTGTCGATCAGCGCGAGGCGGTCGCGGGCGGATGGAAGGATGCGCTCAACAAGCATGATCGTCTCTCGTCTCCTGCCGGGTTGTTACACTCTCAACGTCCACGGACCATCGTGGTCGCCGGGAAGAGGGATTGCAATGCCGCCCCAGTGCTGCATGTGACGCATGCGGCGGCATGACCTCTCCCGGTGCCGCTAA
>KI911932.1:6354-6777 GCA_000517005.1 Microvirga lupini | reverse complement strand
TGCGGATTCCGACGAAGTCGGCCAGTTGTTCCGACGCGATGTCGGCCATGCATTCCGATTTCAAGCCGGCCATGATTCCGATCTGAAGTCGGCCACCTGAGGATAGTCCCCGGGTCCTTGTGTTGCAGCGTGAGTGACACTCCCGCGAAGGTCAAGCCGCCCCGTCGAGCGCGCGGGTCTTGCGCAGGCTCTCGCCCGTCAAACTCAGGCGATAGGCGTTGTGGACAACCCGGTCGAGAATGGCATCCGCCAGCGTCGGAATGCCGATCATCTCGTACCACTTCTCCACCGGCACCTGGCTCGTGATCAGCAGCGAGCCGGAATCGTACCGATCCTCGACGATCTCCATCAGATCCCGCTGCTGTTCAGGGGTGAGCGGCTCCGGGCCCCAATCGTCGAGTAATGTTGCGCTGCACATTACTG
>KI911932.1:5762-6254 GCA_000517005.1 Microvirga lupini | reverse complement strand
TTTCAAGTTCGGGACTGCAGTTCGTGCTGACACTCAAGCGCGTATAGAGTTCGAGGTCACGCACCCGTTCCATCCGTGGCGCGGCCAGCGCTTCGTGCTGTCGACACGCAAGCAGAACTGGGGCGAGGACCGCGTCATGTTCTACGACGCGGAGGGACGGCTTCGCTCGCTGCTTGCGTCATGGACGGACGTCGACGAACCCGATGTTTTCATTCAGGTCGCGGCGGGTAGGTCGTTCGTGCGTCCAGATGATCTGGCAACCCTGGCGGCATTGATCGAGCAAATCGAGCGCGGCCATGGCGGCTGAATGCGTGTCAGGCAAATTACGCCGGGTATGTCAACCTAATTATGCCGCACGCATGGGCTGTTTATGGGACCGCATGCTCTTGCTACGGAGGAGTATTATCGGGATATTTACTGGATGTTAGCTGTCTTCATTAGATTGACACGTCCTTTGTTGAGGCGTAATTTAGTTTACACATGAGGGAGATG
>KI911932.1:5525-5662 GCA_000517005.1 Microvirga lupini | reverse complement strand
AACGCTAAAAAGTATCCCCTTGATGATCCGGACGACATTAATCCGGAGAAGGTAACTGTCCGCACGTTGGACGTTCCATTTCAGACCCCCTAAGCTCGAGTTTGGCCAATTACGCGGCATAGCAGAGGGTATAGGCC
>KI911932.1:0-5425 GCA_000517005.1 Microvirga lupini | reverse complement strand
AATTAGCTTACCTACTGGCGAAACAGGGTCACCCGCGTACGATCACTGCACTGCCATCCGCCAGAGGACGGCGTGTTCTGAGACGTGGAACAACCTCCTTGAAAGAGCCCTCCACCACAAGCTTCACCCTCACGCAACCGGCGGCGCGTCCAGCAGCGCTCGGGCCTCCGGCAGGTCATGCAGATCGCTGCATTCGGCCAGCCAGCCGCAAGTTGGAGCAAGGAGGTCCTGCGCCTTCCAGCATTCGCTCCGCTCGACCCACAGTCGGGCAAGATCATGGCTTACGCGCAGTTCTGCGACCCGATTCCCCTGTCGTCGTGCCTCATGCAGGGCATTCGAGAGCCACCGTTCGGCGCATTGCGTGGAAGCATTTGTCGCCGCCAACGCGCAACAGGCCCTTCTCCGGTGCAGCTCCGGGCGAACCCAGATCTCGCCTGTCGCCTCGACCAGAGTCAGCGCCTCCTGGAGCATGCGATCCGAGCGCCCGTGGTCGCCCGCCGCGAAGCACGCCTCCGCGACCAGCATCAGATTGACCGGCGTGTCCAGGAGGAACCCGGATTCCTGCTGGCGTTCGAATGCCTCCCAGATTTGGTCCAGCGTTACGTCCTGCCCGGCGCGAAATGACGCCCACAGAGACAACAGCTCACCCAAGTATCGCCACTGGCGAACGTCCCGCTCGACACAAAGGTCCCGAAGCGCCGACGCCAGCGTCTGGGCCTTGTGGCAGTTCCCGACCAGGGCCTCGAAGACCGAGGTGTTCCGAAGGATCACCGCCAGGGTCAGCGTATGATCGAGGCGCTTGGCGTCATCCAATGCCTCCGCCGCCAGCCTGCGCCCATGCGCGAGCTCGCCGCGCAGCAGCTTCACGTCTCCCAGGTAAGCCCGCGCGGTGATCCCCAGGTCATGGCCGAACTCGAAGGCAAGGTCCGGCGCCTCGACCGTTCCCGCCAGCCGCACCGCGGTCTCCAGCTCCCGCTCCGCCACAGGGAGGTCCCCCATCCGGGACCAGCAAAAGCCGACCGCCCGGTGGCCGACCAGTTGAGGCAGCGTCTCGCCGCTGCTTTCGCCGAGCCCGACGATGCGGTGCGCAATCTCCAGGGCCTGCCTCAATCGTGCCAGGGCCATGCAATAGCTGAACTGGCTGAAGAGCAGCGGCAGAACCCGATCGGTCACCTCCAACTCCTCGCAGAGGGCGAGGGCCCTCTCCGCGCTCTCTGCGGTTTGCTGGTCCGCAATTCCGAAGGACATCAGCACCGGGACCCGAGCCTGCTGGACATCCAGCTCCAGCCGTTTGGCATCGATGGTGTCAGGCAGCCCTTTAAGATTACGGAGCGCACGCTCCAGGCACCGGAGCGCCTCGACGTTGGCGCCACGGCGGGCATTCCGCTTGCCGGCCGCGAGCCAATGCCGGGTGGCGGCCTCCGGCGCCCCGGCTTCCTCGCAATGGTACGCCAGGACCTCCGGCGATACCTCCGCTCCCTGGGTCACCGCCTGGTCAAGCACATCCGCGATGCGCTGGTGCACGGACCTCCTTCTCGTCCTCAGCAGGCTCTCGTGGGCGGCGTCACGCAGGAGGGCGTGCTTGAACGTGTATTGGACTTCGGGCGGCGTGCCGCGGCGGAAGACGAGTTCGGCAGACGCAAGACGGTCCATGGCTTGCGTCAGGTCCGCTTTGGGAAGAGCGGTGACTTCTGCGAGCAGGGCATGGTCGAACTCGCGGCCAATGCAGGCGGCAGTCTGTGCCACCTCCTTTGCCGGCCCAAGCCGATCGAGCCGCGCCATCAGCGAGCCCTGGAGCGATAACGGAACGACGGCACCGGCGTGCAATGGATGATCGAGTTCGTCGTCCGTCCGTGCATCGAGCACGGCCCTCGCCAGTTCCTCGGCATAGAGCGGCACGCCATCCGCACGGTCCAGGATCATCTCAGTAATGTGAGGTGGTAGTGGCGTGCCCACGACATCGGAGGTGATCCGTGCCGTTGCCTCGCGGGACAGGCGGTTCAGGGTCAGACGGGTCAGGTGTGGATGCGTGCTCAACTGTGGCAGGGTGTCCGGGCGGCTGGTGAGGAGAATGAGGACCGGCATCCTTGCGGTCCGCCCCAGCGCCTGGTCGAACAGTTCAAGCGTGGTCGGGTCGAGCCAATGAGCATCCTCGACGACCACGAGCACCGGCCGCTGGCGGGCCCATCCGAGAAGCTGGTCGAGCAGGGCGGCGAGCGTCCGTTCCAGCCGCTGGCGCGGCGTGGCTTCGGTCGTGACCACATCGGCGGTCACGAGGCCGGTGACGGACGTGATGAGGAGTAAGGTGTCCGGGTCCACCTCCGCTGCTTGCGTGAGCAAAAGGCCGAGCTTTTCCAGCCGCGTATGGTCATCGTCGTTCGGGTCAAAGCCGGCCGCGAAGGATAGCTGTTGCCCAACCGGCCATAGCGCCTAGTCGGTGTGAAGCGGCGAGCCCTGATAGCGGAGACAAACGTGGTCCTCGGCCTGCAACGCATCCGTGAGGGCGCGCACGATCCGGGACTTGCCGATCCCGGCTTCTCCGAGGAGCAGGACGCCTTGGCCTTCGCCGGCACGCGCTTGGCGCCAGCGCTGTACGAGCAAGCCCAATTCGCTCTCCCGCCCAACGAGCGGCCGGACGGCGGCGGAATGAGCGTCGAACCGGCTCGGAGCCACCTTCTCGGCACCCAGGGTGAACGCACCGACCGGCTCGGCGATGCCCTTCAACGGGGTCGGGCCGAGGCCATCGATCTCGAACACGCCGTTCAGGAGCTGCCGGGTGGGCTCGTCGACCACCACGGTTCCAGGCTTGGCGACAGCCTGCAAGCGCGCGGCGAGGTTGGGAGCCTCACCGACCACCGCCCGCTCCCGCGCCTCTCCTCGGCCAATGAGGTCACCCACTACGACCAAGCCGGTGGCGATGCCGGCTCGTGCCGCCAAGGCTTCGCCTGACGGGGTACGGAGGTCAGCGATCGCGGCCACAACGCTCAACCCGGCCCGTGCGGCTCGCTCAGCGTCGTCCTCGTGCGCCTGCGGCCAGCCGAAATAGGCGAGGGCACCGTCGCCCATGAACTTGGCCAAGTGGCCGTCAAACCGTGCGACATTGCCTGCCACCCGGTCTTGGAAAGAGCGGATCAGCTCGCGCATTTCCTCGGGATCGAGCCGGGACGCCAGTGCCGTCGAACCGACCAGGTCCACGAACATGACCGTGATCTGGCGCCGCTCCGCCTGTTCGTCTGGAGACGTAGGCAGCGGACGAGAAAATGTGTTCGGGGCTGGCACGCCTTGTCGGGCACTGTCTTCGCGAAGGGCTGCGATCGCCTCCAGGAGCCGCTTGCGATGACCAAGCGGGGTAACACCGATCTCGCGCAGGTCCTCTGCGGTGAGGGTAGGCAGCAACGTCGGGTCGATCGCGTTGTCGCGAAATACCTGCTCGTACTGGCCGAGGTCGAGGCTGCGCAACCAAGCTCCTACGTCCACGGTCTGCCCTCCAAGCAAACGTGACGCTCCGCGGCCACCGGTTCAACCTAGCACCTTTTAGCCTTAGTGGCATCCTTGACATCGTTCGGGGAGGTCTCCTCCTGGCACTCTTGAGATGTAAGCCCGAGGGCAGCAATCCTCGCGTAACCAGACGTACCGAAGGGGCCGGGAACATCAGTGCCTGACCCGGTGCGGTCATTCGATCAGTTTGCTTTCATGCCTGACGAGATCGACTTGGTTCGAGGCACTTCAGGGAATCGAGCAGCGCCGTCGCCTCAATAACGTCTGGGGTCCCAAAGCCCTCGGTGAGCCCCGCATACACGGGGGCGAGCAGGGTGCGGGCGTCGGCAGGTTTGCCGTGGTCGCGCCAGAGCCGGGCGAGACCGGTGGCCGCACGCAGCTCCCAGGACTTCGCAGATTGACGTCGGGCGATGTCGATCGCGCGCTCGAACGCGGCGCTCGCCTCGTCCGGTCTGCCGTCCGGCAGGGCTGCCAGAAGCTGCCCGCGCAGGCGATGCAATTCGGCCTTCGGCCAACGCTCGCCTGTTCGCTCAACCGCTGCCAACCCCTCGTCCAGGGCCCCGAGCCCGCGTTGTATGTCGCCCGAGCGGGCGCAAGCCTCGGCCAGCAAGCCCAGGAAGAACGGCCGCATCCATTCCGCGCCGCTGTTCCGCCAATCCGCGAGCCCGCGCCGGATGACTTCGATCCCGGCGGCTTCCCGGCCGTGGCGAGCCATGGCCCAGCCCTGGACAACCGTTGCGCTCGCGGCCCACAGGTCCAGCTTGTGCTCCCGGGCCAGCTCCAGCAACGTCGCCGCGTGCACCGCGGCCGAGCTGTCGTCGCGGCCGAAAGCACCCACCAGCGCGCTGTACATCAGCGCAAACCCGAGGGTGTTCCTATGGCCGACCCGATGCGCCAGGGCCAATCCCTCGGCTTGGCGACGCGACGCCTGATCCGGGTAGCCCAGCAGCCACAGCACCCAGGTCAGGTGGGCGAGCGCGGACACTCCCAGGTCCTGGCCGAAGACAAAGGCCGTCGAACCATGCCGCTCCGGGTCGTACAGCGCAACGGCACGCTCGAGGTGCTCGCGGGCGGTGAGCAACTCGCTGCCCACCTCGTCCGTCGCGCCGCACATCCGGTGCGCCAGGCACAGCCGCTCGGGGTCGGGGTGCTGTTCGGCCAAGGCGAGAATTTGCCTGGCCAGCGTCTGCTGCTCGGGAAGCGCCATGCGGACGAACTGGACGGCCCAGAACCCATACAGCACCGGAAACCGCTGCGAGACATCGCCCACGGCCTCGACCAACTCCTGCGCCCGGGCGAAGGCGGCGGCGGTCTCGGGTGCCGCGTGGCCGTGCCGGGCGATGTAGGCCTGACCCAGCATCGTCTGGAGATGGAGCTCGCGCTCGGCCCGGGTGCGGCTCTCGGGCAAGGTCCGCACGAGGGCAATGCTCCGGGTGAGATGGCCGATGGCTTCCGCAACGGCCGAGCGCCGGAAGGTGCGTTCCCCGGCCCGCTGCCAGTAATCCGCCGCACGCTCGGTCAGTCCCGCCTGGGTGAAGTGATGGGCGAGCAGCTCAGGCTGGGTTTCGACCACGTCCGGCCAGCGCTCTTCCAGCTCCTGGGCGATCCGGGCGTGCAGCTTCTGGCGTGTGCCACGCAGCAGGCTCACGTAGGCGGCGTCCTGCACGAGCGCGTGCTTGAACGTGTAGGTCGCTTCCGGCGGCGTGCCGCGCCGGAACGCGAGACCGGCATTGACGAGCTCGTCCAGTCCCTGCGCCAAGGACACCGCAGGCAGTCCCGCCACGGCGGCCAGCAGCTCATGGCCGAAGTCCCGGCCGATCGCCGCGCCGATCTGTGCCACCTGCTTGGCGGCTGGCAGCCGATCCAGCCGCGCCGTCAGCGAAGCGTGCAAGGTGCTCGGGATCGGAAGCGCCGAGCCAGCAGCATC